>NZ_JAGQCY010000030.1 GCF_024346455.1 Cyanobium sp. Aljojuca 7A6 | reverse complement strand
CCATCTTGTAAGCAGTGAAGACCAGGCTGCCTATCTTGAAGCAGCACTCGAAGATGGCGACCCCAAGGTCATCGCTGCCGCGTTAGGTGATATTGCTCGTGCCAAAGGAATGACACAGATCGCCCGTGACGCCGGCCTTGGCCGTGAGAGCCTCTACAAGGCTTTGTCAGCTGGTGGAAATCCAGAGTTCGGTACGATCTTGAAGGTTATCTCTGCGCTAGGCCTTCAGTTGCATGCAAGTCCTGCAGATGAGGCGAAGGCAGCTGTCTAACACCGCCATTCACCTGTGCCGCCACCGTAAAGCCATCTGCTTGGTGCACCGCTCACTGCGGCCAGGTGATGGCGAGCGTTATACAGACTGCTATTTCTCACAGCTTGTATGCTTTGATGTCATGCCCAGCACCTGGCCGCGCCAATCCTCTATGAGGGCGACGACAAGGGGCTGCCAGTCAATCGTTTAGACAGAGGCCCAACTCAATGCCACTTATCTCTCAATCGTTAGCAGGACTTTTGATTGCGAGCATTCCAACCAGTTCTGGCAACGTCAGTCCTGCAATACACAAGCTTTGCCTGGAGGCCAGGGATTACGCTGGATGCGTTCAATCGCAAATGGGAAAAGCCTCAGTTCCTGGTGTTGAAGTTAAAAGTGTAATAATGAACGAAGGCGCCGCCCTCGCCGGAGGAAACAGCTGTCCAGATGGCTACGCATACACAGGTGGCGGTTACTGCAAAAGAGTAAAATGTGAATACAATGCTTCCGGTTTTAATGCCCTTGGCCATGATCAGCTAGTAGCGGGAAAGAGCAAATGGGGATGCAAGTATAGTTTCTGGTACGGAGCAGGTGTCATGAGACTTGAAGATGGTGCATTGCGGGCAACCAACAATCCAAACTGTCCTTCAGGGGAGCCTCAACTAGGGTGGAATAATACATGCGAAACCGCTCCTCAAGGATGGTCTCCCCAAGCTGCAGATTCCGCAAAGTAATCATGCCCCATATCTTTTTCCAGCAGCAAGGAAGGCAGTACTAGCGCGAGATGCACAGATTGAATAGAATCGAAAGCTTTGGGCTATGACTATGTAAACTATTGGAACTTGGCAGGGGAGGAGCTGATAGAAGATCACCCGAAGATTTTGTCTACCTGATCCAGCTCGTCATGGCTGAATAGTTCGGTATACAATTGACCAAAGTTGTCTAGACACAACCTGTAGAATGAAGGCCTGGCACGGAACGCTGAAAAGATTTGACTCGTTCACCGATCGCCAAGGATTCGTTTCCTTTGCGACTGAGCCCGATGGCGGTCGGGTGTATGCCGCTCCAGATGGCCTTGGATGGCAAAAAGAAAGTAGACTATTCGAAGTGAACTTATCGGCAAAGAATATCCTGGATTATCGTCGCATTGATCATGTCAACCTCATATCTGACTATTTATCTGATATTGGATTTTCTCACTTTCGAAAGGCTGAGTGGCATTACTGGATCCACTTACGCGGAAGCTACCAATGCCTTGAGCACGAAGGCCTTCTAAAGCGACATGGATTCGATGGTGTTTATACAGAAGAATGGGGATGGCTGAATGTGCATATCCTAGATGCATCACTCATTGAGATTACGTCAATCTATGATGATGATCCGGGAGATTTTGGGATGCTCGGCAACCACAATCAGAGAAAGGGCTGGGTGCCTCGTCCACTTAGCCAAGCTGTATAACATCCAGATGCAGAAGGCGGGAGCATTGGATACTTGTCAAGAATCACAGGAGCCGCCCGCTTCTGATCTGGAGCGTTCTGCGGCCCAGAGACGTTGCCCTGGCTAGCGCGTGGGCCTGGCCGGAGCATGGGCGGCTTGAGTAGACTCAATTGAATACCCCAGGCCAACAGCTCGCGGAGGAACATTCAATGCAGAAGATCAAGTACGTTCATTGGCAGGAGGATGATTCCTGGCTTGGCTACCTTGAGGAATATCCTGATTACTGGACGCAAGGCGAAACGGTGACTGACTTGGTTGAGCACCTGAAGGACCTCTACCTTGATCTCTCAGGCGGACATATTCCGGGTGCTCGCAAGATCGGTGAATTAGTCATGCCATGAAGCGGGCTGATCTGATCAGGTCGATCGAACAGGGTGGATGCGACTTGGTACGCCACGGAGGCAAACACGATTGGTATCGAAATCCAGCTACAGGTGTCTCGCAGCCAGTTCCTAGGCACCGAGAGATCAAGGAACCGCTTGCACGTCGCATTATCCGCCTCCTGTTGGATAGCTCGATAGAATCTTCCAACAGCGATGACTGATTGTCCGCAGAACAATGCCATACACCAGACCCGCCACCGAGATGATCTGGTCGCACCCTTACGACCCTGCGGGCTGGTGATGGCAAGCGTTGGCAGGACAGCAAGCAGCATGAAGAAAAGCTGCGACAAGGCCTTGAGATCCCCAGATCAGTACAGGAGTACTAGGCTGTTGCTTGCCTTTCATGCGTGAGTCGGGTTATGGCATGTATGCGGCATGCGGCCATGCCTGAAGTAGATCAAGCGTCATCCTCAAATGCTGATGTAGTCTTCACAGTTTTACAGCATGAAAATTGCCCCCCCAGGTGAGCGATAATGAAAAAAGATTCGCAGATTAATCTTCTTAGTCACTCGCAGGCAAAAGTCAGGCTATTGTCGGAGTATCTTAAAAGATATCTGAATATAATCAGCAATGATAATCATACGAAAGAAATACAAGTCTATGACCTCTTCTGCGGAGAAGGAATTTACGAGAATGGAGGTGAAGGCAGCCCGCTTCTTATCCTGAGGCAGATAAAGGATATGCATTTTACTAATCCTGCAAATAGGCGACTTATCCCTCCAGTCAACTGCCACTTCAATGATCTGGATTCCAGAAAAATTGAGAAAGTCAAAGCAGCTGTTGCTGCCAAGTCCCTTCATTACCCTGATTTTGGAAGCATTGGCTATTCATCTACAGATTATCAGTGCCTACTGGATCAATTGGTTAAATCATTCGCGAACCTTAGATCTCAGAAACAGAAGGCGTTTGTGTTTATAGATCCGTATCAATACAGACATATAAGTGGTTCACAGATTGCTGCATTAATGGCGTCTGGCTGCGTTGAGGTTCTGCTCTGGCTTCCGACGCAGTTCATGTATCGGTTTGCAAAAAATGGAACACCAGAAGCGCTTTATGACTTTATTTCTGAACTAATTCCCGATTTTTCCGATCAAGGATTTGATGATGTGTGGAGCTTTATCAAAAAGATTAAAGAAGGTTTTCATGCTCTGCTCGGTGAAAGCTTCTTCGTTGACACTTTTACCATCCAAAAAGATCCGTCAACTGTATTTTGTCTCTTCTTTTTCACTTCGCATATCCTAGGATTTCAAAAGATGCTCGAAGCCAAATGGGATATTGATACTGAACAAGGGAAAGGATGGCATTATCAAGAAAATCAGTTGAGCTTCCTCTCGCACTATAAGACCAACCCACTTGAGGCGGATCTAGTGGAGTTTCTTAGAACGAAACCAAGATCTAACGTTGAAGTTTATCGCTTTACAATAAATCGTGGATTCTTGCCAAAGCATACAAATGAAGTTCTTAGGAACTGGCAGAATACCCAAAGAATATCCATAGCGTCACCAACTGGGACAAAACCAAGAAAGAGCGCATTTTACATTGCCTATGAATATTACAGGCAAAATCAAGTTAAGACAATCTTCTCGCTTTCCTAAATGACCACATCAAGCATTGAATGGACTGAGTTAACGTGGAATCCAACTACTGGATGCTCCAAGTACTCTAACGGGTGCAAGTATTGCTATGCCGAGATTATGTCCAAACGGCTGCAGGCTATGGGTGTCGAGAAGTACAAAGATGCTTTTGAAGTCAGGATTCATCCCGACCAGTTGTCGCTTCCGTATAAATGGAAGACCCCTAAAATAGTCTTTGTGAATTCGATGAGTGATCTTTTTCACAAGGAAGTGCCCGCTGATTTTATCAAGCGAGTCTTCTCTATTATGAATGACAATCCGCAGCATGTCTTTCAGGTTTTAACGAAGAGAGCTGAACGCTTAGTTGAATTATCTGCCGAACTGCCTTGGACGGATAACATTTGGATGGGTGTATCAGTTGAAGATACTAGCGTCACTCATAGAGTCGACCGACTTAGAGAAACTAGTGCTCATATCAAGTTTCTATCCTGCGAACCGTTGCTTGGTCCACTTCCTGGCTTAAACCTTGATGGCATTCACTGGTTAATCGTTGGTGGTGAAAGTGGCACGCGGCCCAGACCAATGAGGGAAGATTGGGTTTTTGACATTCAAAGACAATGTGAGGAGCAAGACGTCAAGTTCTTCTTTAAGCAGTGGGGTGGGAGAAACAAGAAAGCTGCTGGCAGATTGCTTAATGGTCGGACTTATGACGACATGCCTGTGATCCCAGAGCGTACAAAGTGTGTCGTGTAGGGGAATCTGCTATCGCCAAATTGCCTGCCAACAACCAGATTCAGAAGACGGGAGCGTAGGCGTGGATCTGTGCCGAGATTCTTGCCCGCTTCTGATCTGGAGCGTTAGGCCCACCTGAAGCCTACTTGTTGAGACGAAGTTGACGGAGGGGATTTCCGTAGCTACGATAAACCGTGCAGTTCGATTTCGACCCTGGCAAGGATGCGACCAATCTGAGCAAGCACGGCCTCTCCTTGGCGGCCGCAGCTGAGCTCAGTTGGGAAGCAGCACTCGTCTGGCTTGACGAACGGGCTGACTATGGTGAAGCAAGGATGGTTGCCTTGGCTCCAATTGGAGACATACTCTATTTTGTAGCCTTTGTAGATCGCGAGTCGACAAGGAGAATTATTAGCCTACGCAGAGCCAATCGCCGTGAGGTCAATCACTATGTCAAAGCCATTAAAGAAGATCAGCCTGAAGATGCCGACACTTGAGGAAGATCAGTTGATTACAGCGGCGGCGGAATCAGATCCTGATGCCCTTCCGCTTACAGACGAGCAGATGAGCGCGATGGTCCCCATTCGCGTGCTTCGCGGACGTCCAAAGTTGGCAAATAAAAAGCAGCTGGTTTCAATCCGATATAGTCCTGAGGTTATTGACTATTTCAGGGCTTCTGGAGCTGGTTGGCAAGCTCGTATGGATGCTGTGCTGAAGGACTATGTCGAAGCTCACTCCACTGGCGATGCGAAGGGGGCCTAACATCAAGATTCAGAAGACGGGAGCGGAGGTAAGCGCCAATTCCAAAGTTTCTGCCCGCTTCTGATCTTGAGCGTTAGAGAGATGAGGCGCAGGCAGCCGAGCCGAAGGATGGTATAGTCCCTGTATAGCCGCTTTAGGGGCATGCAGACGAAAGTCCAGAAATGGGGAAACAGCCTTGGCGTGAGGATTCCTCGCGGCTTGGCGGAAGAGGTGGGCTTGGGCGCTGGCACCGAAGTCAGCCTCACCGCAAAGGATGGTGAATTGGTCCTGAGGCCCTCA
The DNA here is from genome assembly GCF_024346455.1 of Cyanobium sp. Aljojuca 7A6. GTDB lineage: Bacteria > Cyanobacteriota > Cyanobacteriia > PCC-6307 > Cyanobiaceae > Cyanobium. Next base: position 667 of record NZ_JAGQCY010000030.1, on the reverse strand, counting down.
CTGCCTACCAGGCTCCGACTTCAGGATCTTCTTTCTGGTATCACGCCAGCGAACATCCACGCCTCGGTTGATACGGGGGATGCTGTTGGGGCCGAAGCATTCTGATGTCTTCTTCATATGTGCCTGACCGTGGTGATCTTGTGTGGCTGGAGTTCACACCACAAGCCGGAAGTGAGCAGCGTGGAAGACGGCCAGCTCTTGTTCTATCGCCAAAAGCCTATAACGGAAAAGTAGGGCTAGCCTTGTTTTGTCCTGTCACATCGAAGATAAAGGGATACCCGTTCGAGGTGGAGCTGCCTGATGAATACGCCGTGAGTGGGGTTGTCCTGTCCGATCAGTTGAAGAGCCTTGATTGGCGATCGAGGAAAGCGAAGTTGATCGGGAGGGTTTCCTCGGATATTGTGGCGATGGTTACTGCGAGGGTGTTACCTCTCCTTGAACCTGACACTCCTGCCACTCTCTAACACACCCCTTGAGTGGACAGGCCGCCGTCAACTCTCTGCTTCGCCACCTTGGCTTCCTTGCCTGCCACTCATGGGCAGCGTTAGAAGGATCAAAGGAAAGGCGGAAGCGTCGCCGTCTTGACGCTTTGACGTCAAAGCGCTAGTGTCGAGGGATGGATGAAACGAAACGGGCCACTATCTACTTTGAGGCGGAAGTTCATCGT
>NZ_JAGQCY010000003.1 GCF_024346455.1 Cyanobium sp. Aljojuca 7A6 | reverse complement strand
GCGGTAGCGCATCGGAGAGGGGCGCCCTTATTGCGAACTGCTCGCAACCTAGACGCCTAAGGGCCCCTTTTGCAAGCGATTCTCAATAGCAGCTGGAGATTGCGACGGGGTCCGGGCGTTTGGCGGCAGCGCAAGGGTCCCCAGGGTCGGTCACCCGCGACGGTCGCCTTGGTGGCTTGCCGTTGTGCCCACAGCAGCAGGTCCCGCGCCGATCCCCTCCAGCCTGGGGTGATTCCTCCGCTTCAGCCCCCCATGCTCCGCATCCGTGGCGATCGCTCCAGCCTGCTGGCCGCGCTGGCGGCCCACTGGGCCGATCAACAGCTGCAACTACCGGCGATCAGCTCTGGCAGCCCCCTCAACCCTGCTCCTCCGCCGCGCAGGTCGGACAGAGGGCCCGCACGTTGAGCACACATTCCAGCAACCGGAAGCCGAAGGCCCCAGCCGCCGCCTCGCCGGCAGCCAGCACGGCACCGCTCTCGAACTCCTCGGTGCGGCCGCAGCGGACACAAAGCAGGTGGTGATGGTCGCGGTGGGCGTCACCGGCCAACTCGAAGCGGCGCCCCCCCTCCGGCAGTTCGAGTTCCTGCAGCAACCCCATCGAGCTCAGCAACCGCAGGGTGCGGTAGACCGTGGCCAGAGACACCCGCTCCTGGCTGCGCACCAGGCGCAGGTGCACCTCCTCAGCGCTCAGGTGGCTGCCCTCACCGATCCGCTCGAACAGATCCAGCACCCGCTGGCGCTGGGGCGTGAGCCGTTGGCCCCGATCGTTCAGGGTGGTGCGCAGGCTGCTGGGCTGGGCCAGACCGGTGGGGGGAGTGTTCACCACGCGATCCCAGATCTTCGCAAAACTAGGACCTATTGAGAAGGGCTGCCTGATGGCGGTGTCGTCGCCGACGGCTCCCGCGCCAGCCGCCGGTCCAGGGCCACCAGGGCGGCCGCCAGCAGATCGGTGAGCGTGACGACCAGGCGGTAGCTCAGGGCCACCGCCAGCAGCGGCGCTTCCGGCAGTGCCACCCCCATCCGCAGCAGCAGTACAGCCTCGAACACCCCCAGCCCGCCGGGTGCCCCCGGCACCACCAGGCCGGCGGTCCAGGCGAGAGCGAATCCCGCCAGCCAGACGGGAGCCTCGTTCCCCAGAGGCAGATCGAAGGCCCGGATGCAGCAGCAGAACCCGGCGAAACGCAACAGCACGAAGGCCAGTTCCGCCAGCAGCGGCGCCCAGGGATAGCCCCGCAGCCAACTGGACCGCACCAGGGCCCCCTCCTGCGCCAGCTCCTCCGCCAGGCCCAGATCCCGGGCCCGACGCCGCTCCAGCCGCTCCAGGAGGGGTTGGAGCCAGCGGGGCAGCAGCAGGGCCAGGGGCAGCAGGCACACCACTCCAAGGCCGCCCTGCCAGCCGCCCAGGGGCACCAGGGCCAGGGCCGCCACCGCTGCCACCATGGGGTCGAGCAGCACCGCCACCAGGGCCATGCTCGTGCTGAGCGGCGCCCCCAGGGGCGCGCCCTCGCTGCGCAGCCGCTGCACCCGGGAGGCCAGGTGCCAGATGCCCCCCGGCAGGAACTTGCGCAGGTTGGTGGCCAGGTGCAGTTCCACCACCGCGGCCCAGTTGGGGCGCAGGCCCAGCCAGCGCAGGATCACGCCCCAGGCCACGCCATTGATCAGCAGGCTGAGCAGGCTCACGCCGACGCCCAGCAGCAGCCACAGCCAACCCTGGCCATCGAGCCGCAACTGCACCAGCTGACGGCCGTGGCTGAGCAGGGCCGCCATGACGAAACCGAGGCTTCCCAGGGTGATCCAGGGCCGCAGACCGCCCGGAAGGGCGGGCCATTGGATGGTCGTCGGCAGCCGGCGTCGCAGGCTTTCGAGGCTGGGGCGCGACCAGCGGCTCATGACGCTCCCCCCTCAGCCGCAAGAGCCCGGCGAACCTCGTCACGCACCTCCTCGATGGAGCGACCCAGGCGCCCGGCCAGCTCCACCAGGTCGGCGTGTTCGGCCTTGGCGCGCCGGCGACCGTCGGGCAAAGACGCCCACTTGATCCGCACGGGGCCCAGGGCGGTGGCCAGGGTGGCGCTCTGCCTGGGCAGGATCCAGCGGTTCTGCAGCTGCTCCCGCACCCCCAGCGTCGTGCCATGGCGCCACCACACCTGGCGCAGCGCCGGCCCCAGCTCCGGGGGCACCAGGGCGGTCAGCAGGGTGCCGGTGCGGCCCTTCTTCATCGCTACCGGCTGACTGAACACGTCCAGGGCCCCGCCGTTGCGCAGGGCCTCCGCCAGGTAGGCCAGGTCCTCGGCGCTGGCGTCGTCGATCTGGGCCTGCTGCTGCAACAGGACTTCGCTCACTTCGCTGGCTCCACCGGCGCCAGCGTCCCCCAGGGGACGGGCCAGGGTGAGGCGCAGCAGGTTGGCCCGATCCAGCTGGCGCGTCCCCAGCCCCACGCCCACCTGCAGCGGCACGGCCCCGGGGGAGGGGCCGAAACGGTCGGCCCAGCAGGCCATCAGGGCCATCCCTGTGGGGGTGGTGAGCTCTCCTGGGGGAAACCCTTCGCTGGAGGCCAGCGGCAGGCCCCGCGAGCGGGCCATCTCCAGCACCGCCGGGGCGGGCAGTGGCAGGGCGCCGTGGGCGGTGACCACGCTGCCATGACCCGCGGGCGGCACGCCGCAGACCAGGCGATCCACCCCCAGGTGCAGCAGGCCGGCGCAGACGCCCACGATGTCCACCAGGGCATCGATCGCCCCCACCTCATGAAAGGCCACGGCCTCGGCGGGATGGCCGTGGACCGTGGCCTCCGCCTCCGCCAGCAGGCCGAACACCGCCAGTACCTTCTCCCGCAACGCCGGCGCCAGGGGAGCCGCCTGGACCTGCTGGCGCAACGCCCCCCAGGGGCGATGGGGCGGTTGCTCCTCCAGCGCCTCAACCTCCAGATGCAGGCCCCGCAGGCCGCCGCTGCGTCGCTCCTCGATCCGCAGCCGGTAGCGCCCCTCCAGGCCCAGGGCGGCGAGGGGCGCATGGATGGTCGCTTCGGGGAGGCCGAGGTCCAGCAGGGCGGCCAGCAGCATGTTGCCGGCCAGGCCGGTGGGGCACTCCAGCAGGGCCAGGGTCATGGCAGCGGTCGGCGGCCCAATCGGGGGGCCGCCTGCAGCAACCGTTCGGCCTCGGCCTCGATCTCGTCGCGGCGGGCCCGCAGGGCCTGCTCCACCTCCCGGCGCGCCCGGCGCTGTTCCAGGCGGGCCGTCGCGACATCGAAACCCGAGAGGCCCCAGAGGCGCCCCAGCAGCGCCCGGTCGTCATCGCCGCCAACGCTGTCGCCGTACACCAGCGACTCGGCCACCATGCCGGCCTGCAGCACCCGGCTCCAGCGCCGCAGGTCCTCGGCAGAGAGCTTCACGCTCTCGGGCAGAGCAAATTCGGTGCAACCGCCGCTGTCAACACCGGCCCGCAGGCAGGCCAGACTGCCCACCAGCACCCGCTGCACCGCCAGACCATCACTGAGCGCCGCCAGAGCGTGGCCGGCTTCATGGATGGCGATGCGACGCAGGCGCCCGTGGCCGCCGGGCAGGGTTTCGGCCAGCAGGTGGCCGCCCCGGCCGCCGAAGCGGGCCGCATCCACGGTCAGGGAACCCAGGCCCAGGGCCACGAGCACGGTGATCCACCAGGGGGAAAGCCCGACCAGCGGGCCCACCACGGCGGCAAGACTGACCAGGAGCACCACGACGCCGGCCGTGAGGGCACCGCTGGTCATCTCAGCGACCCTGGCGGGTCACGGCCCGGCCGTGGCCCTTGGGCTTGGCCGGACCACCCTTGTCGCCGCCGGGCTTGCGGGCCCGGCCACCCCGGTTACCCCGTTCCGCCACCGGACCGATGACCTCAAAGCGTTCAACGGCGAGCTGCTGCCCCTGGCGCCGCAGATCGAGGGAGACGAAGTGGCGCAGATGCTCCAGGGAAATGTCACCGCGCAGCTGCAGCTTGAACGGCACCGGACGGTTGCCGTCGGGGCGGGGCTGCTGCCGCACCTTGATGACCAGATCGCCGGTCTCGGGGCGGGTGAAGATCAGTTCACCACGGATCGAGAAATAGTCATCACCCTCGGGAAGCTGGTCGGCGTCGGTGGCTTGCGTGGCGGTGGCGTCCGTGAGGGGGGCCTCAGCTGGTGCGGCGAGGGTGCTGGGTTCCCACACGCCCACCATCTGCAGGTGGAGCTGGTTCTCCTCCCGGGAGCGGGGATAGACGACCCAGAGATGGGGCGTCGCCAGGTCGAGATGGCGCCGCATGAGCGTGAGCAGGCGGCCGAGCACCACGGCCTCGATCTCGGTGCCATCGGCCGTGCGGATCAGACCCCGGGTGGGCTGGTCGGGATCGGCCGGCACGTAGCAACCGCGCACCACTCCGATGGCCCGGTACTGCATCGGCTCGGTGACCGGGGAGATGGGATGCTGGCGCATGGTGAAAGGAAAACCCCGTGGCGGTGCCTGGAATGGCCCGGGTCAATGTAAGCAGCAGCGGAAGCGCGATGCCCAGGCCAGACTCGGACGCGATCCTGAGCCCTCACCGTCAGCGCATGCCCTCCCCGAACCGTCGCCTTCCTGGCCTCTGGTCGCTGATGGCGGCAGGCCTGGTCGGGCTGCTGGCCCTCGGGGGCGGCTGGTGGCTGGGCCAGCGCCAGTCGGCCACCCAGGCCAGTGCCGACCCGAAGCGGACACTGCTCACCAAAGAGGCCACCCGATTGCGGCTACGGCTCGACGCCGACGAAGCGGGCCCGGCCGACCGCCAGCGGCTGCTGGAGCTGTTGGTGGCCCTGGACCGCAAGGCGGAGGCGATCAGCCTGCTGGAGCCGATGGCAGACCGGGAACCGGAGCGCTGGTCGCTGCGGCTGATGCTGGCCGAACTCCGACGCGACCAGGGCGACCGCAGCGGCGCCGAGCGCGAACTGCGCCAGATCCTCAACCTGCGGCCCACCCAGGTGGAGGCCCTGCAACTGCTCAGCCTGCTGAACCTGGAGCAAGGTCGCGGCGCCGCCGCCGAGGCCCGCGTCAAGGCGGCCTACGGCATGGCCATCAAGCCCGAGGTGCGGCCGGAGGCCCTGGGCATCGGCCTGCTTCTGGCTGAGCTCCAGCTCAAACGCGATCAGGTGGCCACGGCAGCGGCCACCTACCTGCAGCTGGCCAACTTCTTTCCCCAGGACCAGCGCCCGCTGCTGGGTCTGGCGATGCTGCGGCACGACCAAGGAGACGCCAAAGGGTCTGAGGAGGCCCTGGCCCAGGCACGGCTGAGAAACCCCAACCCCGACAAGCCGGATCCGAGGCTAGACAAACTGGCGGCGAGCTGGGGGCTCGAACCGCTCAGATCCCCTTCAGCTGCCCCGCAGACCCTGCCGGCGCCGGCTTCGGTGCCTTCGCGTCAAAGTCCCTGAGGGCCTGATCGACCGCTGAACTGGGTGGGGTGGCATCGTCGAGGGCGGTGCTGCGCTTCAGCTTGTTCAGCAGGTCGAGGGGATTGGTGCTGTCGAGGATGGAGCCGCTGCCGGACCCGGATTTGCCGGGCCCGTAGTCGTAAAGCTGGCGCTCCAACGTGCCGGTGCCGAGTGTCTGGCCGTAGCCGGCCTGCTGGGCCAAGGCCTCGCCGGCCGGCAGCAGGGCCAGCGCAGCGGCGGCCAGGGTGCTGACACGGACGGTGCTGGCGGTGACTGCGCGGACGGTGCTGGCGCGCAAAGAAAACGAGGGGTTCATGGCTCCTGCCGGCGAGGGGAAGAATCACCAGGACCTTCATGATAAGGGCCCCCAGCCGGTCGCCCTTCCCTCGCCATGGCCATGCGGATCGCCACCTGGAACGTCAATTCGGTGCGCACCCGGCTCGATCAGGTGAGCGCCTGGCTCAGAACCGAACGGCCCGAGGTGCTCTGCCTGCAGGAAACCAAGGTGGCCGATGACCTGTTCCCCCACACCGCCTTCGAGGCCCTGGGCTACCGGAGCGTGATCAGCGGCCAGAAGGCCTACAACGGCGTGGCGATCCTCAGCCGACTGCCGATCGAGGATGTGCAGGTGGGCTTCGCCGGCCTGCTGGCGGACGACCCGGAGGCCGTGGGGTTGGGCGAGCAGAAGCGGCTGATCAGTGCCTCGATCGAGGGGGTGCGGGTGCTGAATCTCTACGTCCCCAACGGGTCGAGCCTGACGTCGGAGAAGTACCCCTACAAGCTGAAGTGGCTGGCCTGTCTGCGGCGCTACCTGGAGGCCCTTGAAGCGGAAGGGGAACCCCTGGCCATGGTGGGGGATTTCAACATCGCCCTGGACTCCCGCGACATCCACGACCCGGACCGCCTCAGCGGCGGCATCATGGCCAGTGATCCGGAGCGGCAGGCCCTGAGCACCGCCCTCGGCGATCGCCTCAGCGACGTGTTCCGCGTCTTCGAGCCGGAGCGCGGCCACTGGAGCTGGTGGGACTACCGCACCGGCGCCTGGGATCGGGACAGGGGCTGGCGCATCGACCACATTTATCTCTCCGAAGAGTTGCTGGCCTGCGCCACGGGCTGTGTGATCCACAAGGATCAGCGGGGCAACGCGCAGCCCAGCGACCATGCGCCGGTGGTGGTGCACCTGGCCTGGCCGCCACAGGAAGCGGCTGAAGGCGACGACCACGGGTGGTGACCGACCGCCGGGGGGCTCAGGCCAGGAACGCCGCCAGCGCCAGGTCCGGGCGCCGCACCAGGGCAAACAGCGTGCCGGAATTGCCGCGACTCACCCGCAGCTCGTCATCGAGCACGGTGACATCGAGCCAGGCTGGAAAGCTCTGATTCACCTGGCGAAACAGCTGCAGCCGCCGTTCTCCGAACTGGGGCCCCAGCCAGCCACCCCGCACGAACTGGACGGACACCCGCTGGTGGGGCGGCTCAGCCGCCACGCCGATCCGGGCCTGCACCCCGATCCCCGCCAGGGGCCCGAGGGGGCCGGCCAGCCGCAGCAGGTTCATGGCACGGCCAGCGTCGGGATCGAGCAGTTGCAGATTCTCCAGCCAGGGCTGGACGGCCAGATAGGGCAGGGAACTGCTGCTCCAGCGCAGCTCCCAGACCCCCGCCAGCTGGGCGGCCTGGGCGGAGAGATCGGCGGGCTGAAGGCGCTCCAGCCGCTCGATCAGGGCAGGGATCCGCACGGCGGCCTCGGCTGGGGAGCAGGGAGATCCGGCCCGCAGGCAACCCAGCAGTTCCTCCCGGCACGCCTGGGCATCGCCGGCCGCACCCGTCGGGCCATCGTCGATCGCAAGGGAAGGATCCGACACCGGCGTTCACCCGCAGCACGGGGGCGCATCAGGATCCATGCTGTCAGGGACAGGTGGCCATCGGATACCGTGTCGCCCGGCCTGATCGCCGATCCGATCCAACGGCAGACCCCGTGACGCTGACCACCGTCGATGTGACCCTGGTGGGGGCGGGGATCATGAGTGCCACCCTGGGCACCCTGCTCAAACAGTTGCGGCCGGAGCTGCGCATCCTGCTGCTTGAGGGCCTGCCCCGGGAAGCCCAGGAAAGTTCCAGCGCCTGGAACAACGCCGGCACGGGCCATGCGGGCAACTGCGAGCTGAATTACACGCCGATGGCGGCGGACGGTTCGATCAGCCTCACCAAGGCGCTCGACATCAACGAAGCCTTCGATCTCTCGCGCCAGTTCTGGACCCACCTGGTGAAGGGCGGCGCCCTGGGCTCTCCACAGACCTTCATCCAGGGCGTCCCCCACATGAGCTTCGTGCTGGGGGAAGAGCGGCGGGCCTACCTGCGCGAACGCCACCGGCTGATGGGCGCCCACCACTGTTACCGGGGCATGGCCTACAGCGAGGAGCCGGCCCAGGTGGCGGACTGGGCCCCCCTGCTGATGGAAGGGCGGGATCCGGCCCAGGCGATCGGCGCCACCTACATCGCCTCCGGCACCGACGTGAACTTCGGGGCACTCACCAGCCAGCTGCTGGGGCATCTGCGCACCAGTCCGCCCTTCGAGGCGCGCTTCTCCACGACCGTGACGGGCCTGCAGCGCCGGCAGGACGGCAGCTGGCGCCTGGAGACGAGCGATCAAGCCAGTGGTGAAACCCGCCTGATCGATTCCGGCACCGTGTTTCTCGGCGCCGGTGGCGGCGCCCTCACCCTGCTCCAGGCATCAGGGATCCCCGAAGGCCGCGGCTATGGCGGCTTTCCCGTCAGCGGCCTGTGGCTGCGCTGCGGCGATCCGGCCGTGGCCAGCCGCCACCACGCCAAGGTCTACGGGATGGCCGCCGCCGGCTCGCCACCGATGTCGGTGCCCCACCTCGACACCCGCCTCGTCGACGGCCGGCACTGGGTCCTGTTCGGGCCCTACGCCGGGTTCTCCACCAAGTTCCTCAAGAGCGGCTCCCTCTGCGACTGGCCCAGGTCCCTGCGGCCCGGCAACCTGCTGCCCCTGCTGGCGGTGGCCCGCGACAACCTGCCCCTGACCGACTACCTGATCAGTCAGGTGTTCGCCAGCGCCGAGCAGCGCTTCGCGGCCCTGCGGGACTTCTACCCGAACGCCCGGCCCCATGACTGGACTCTGGCGGTGGCCGGCCAACGGGTGCAGATCATCAAGGGCGACCCCCGCCGGGGCGGGGTGCTCCAGTTCGGCACCGAGGTGGTGCACGCGGCCGATACGTCCCTGGTGGCCGTGCTGGGGGCCTCCCCTGGCGCCTCCGCGGCCGTGGCGATCAGCCTGGAGATCCTGCGGTCCTGCTTCCGCGAGAAGTTGCCTGATGGCTGGGAACGGGCCCTGAAGCAGATCCTGCCCTCCTACGGCGAATCGATCCGCCACGACGCCGACCTGTGCCGGCGGATCCGCAGCCAGAGCGCCGAGGTGCTGGGGCTGCCGGCACCGGGCTAAGGCTGGCGAGGCGGCAACAGCAAGCCCGCCCGCACGCCCCATGGAGACAGGCTGAACAGGCGCAACATGGCCGCCAGCAGCTCCGGCACGCCCAGGGTGTTGGCCAGAAAGCCAGCCCACTGCGGGCCGCTCAGGCGGAAGAAGCTGGCGAAGAACTGGCGCAGCTGGGCTTCGGAAAATCCCATCAGTTTGCCCAGCCCGAACTGATAGAGGGCGTGCTTGCGGCGCAGCTCCGTGGGCCAGAGGGCCCGCCAGCCCGCCTGGGCCAGGAGAGCCGAGGGAGCCGCAGGCGCCGCCATCGCCGCCGCCACCGCCGCGGCCACCGCCGGAGCCCGGCGCAGCAGGGCCCCCACCATGTACCCCGAGGCCGGATGCACCATGGAGGCGGCCCCGCCGAAGCCCAGCACCGGCTGCTGCAGATCCGGCAGGGGCAGGTTCATCGGAAACAGGCAGAACTCCTCGTGCTCGACTTCCAGCACCTGCACGCCGCGCTGGGCCAGGCGCCGGTGCAGGCGTTGCTGGAGCCGCTCGAAGGGCACTGGGGGAGCCAGGGCCAGCGAGGTCTCCTCAACGAAAAATCGCCCCTCGCCGAGGTCCATCGCGTAGAGGAATGTGGGGGGCTCGGCGCGCTCGGCCTCGCTGAGGTGGTCGCAGCGGTAGTCCATCAGCACGAACTGATCGGGCTGCACCGGCGGCGCCGAGAAGCGGCCAACAATGCCGTAGGCCGACTGGCCCGCCACCGGCCCACGATCGGGCCGCCGCACCAGCAGCGGCTGATGGCCGGTGGCGTCCACCACCAGCCGCGCCTGCCACTGGTCTCCATCCGCGCCCACCACCACGCTCAGGGCACCACTGGCCTCACAGCCCGTGGCCAACCCCTGAAGGAGCTCCACCCCGCCGCGCCCGCAGGCCTCCAGCCAGTGCTGCTGCAGAGCCTGGCGGTTGAACAGGCCGTAATCGCGGCCATGGGCTGTGGGGCGATTGGCCGCAGCGGCGGGATCAGGATCCCCCGCGCCGAAGTAACTCACCGTGTCGCTCCAGCGGTGCTCCAGCAGGTGGCCCAGGCCGAGGGCGTCCACCTCGTCGCCCCAGATGCCGTAGGTGTTGGGCCAGGGGGAGCGGGGATCCTGGGGCGCCAGCAGGGCCACCTTCAGCCCTTCCGCCGCCAGGGCCGCCGCGATGCAGAGGGCGGCGGGGCCGCCTCCAAGCACCAGCACGTCCCTCGCCATCTCGCCGGTACGGTGATCGCTCATCCTGCATCACGGCCCATGCGCGCCCTCGCCCGCTGGACGCTGGTGGCGCTGGCCTGCCTGAGCCTGGTGCTGGTGCTCGGCCTGGGTCCGGCGACAGCGGCCGCAGCCCCGGTCGCCACCGTGCCGATCCGCGTTGCCGTGAAGGTCGACAACGTCTACCGCTTCTCCTCAAGGGAGAAAACCTTCAGCGTCGAGGGAACGCTGCGACTGTCGGCGCCGGCTGCGACGGTGCGGCAATGGCTGGCGGCGGGGGTGGATCCGCTCGAGCTGGTGCGCTTTCAGAACCTGGTGGAGCCCTGGAACTCCCTGCTGGAGGCCAGCAGCGGTCCGCTTCGGCTGGGTACGGATCTGGGCCGTGACTACCGCTTCAACGGCAACTTCTACTCCGATGAGATCGACTATCGGGGTTATCCCTTCGGCAGCCTGCCCCTGCAGATCCGGCTGGTGGCCGATCCGAGTTTTCCTGCGGCGATCAGCCATCCGCCCCGGATCCGCCTGGTGGCCGACAGCGGCGCGTCCGGTGTCAGCGCCCGCAGCAACATGAATGGCTATCGGCTCAGCAGCTGGCGGCTGTTCCACCACCGCGGCGGCGTGGAGATGGAGCTGCGCTATGAGCCCATCGGCTGGGCGGCCCTGGTGAAGTGGCTGCTGCCCCTCACGATCACGATGGTGGTGATGCTGCTCACCCCAAACCTGCGGGCCAGCTTCAGCTCCGAGCGCCTGGCCATCCCGCCGGTGATCCTGCTGACACTGGTGTTCATGCAGCAGGCCTACCGCGATTCGCTGCCCTCCTTGCCCTACCTCACCGTGCTGGATGGGCTCTACGCCTTCTCCTATCTGGTGACGCTGGTGTTCTTCTGCCAATTCATCTGGTGTGCCAACCGTCTGGAGCGGCTCGCCATGGAAAGCAGCTCCCAGGGCCGATCAGGGCTCGAACGCCGGATTGAGCGCCTGGAGCTGGGCCTGCAGCTGGCCAGCCTGGCCGGCTACGGGGTCTTACTGCTCTGGGCCTGGGGCCAGCGCTGACTCCCTGCAGGGGAGTCAGTCGTCTGGGGTCTCGTCAGCGGCTGGCGCTGTATCCCCCGAGGCCTCGGGGGGGACTTCCGCCGTCGCCTCAGGGGTGGCCTCAGGCACCACCCCAACGGCCAGCTCCTCCTCCTCGGCGGCTGGCGGCACCAGCACCACTTCGGTGAGCCGATCGCCGGAATCCAGCTTCTGCAACCGCACCCCGGTGGCCGCCCGGGACTGCTGGGGAATGGCATCGGCCTTCATGCGCACGATCACCCCCCGCTCGCTCACCAGCAGCAGTTCCTCACCGGCGCCAAGCACCTTGAGGCCCACCAGGACGTCGCCGTCCCGGCGGAACTTGATCGCCCGCAGACCCATGCCGGCGCGGCGCTGCAGCCGGAACTGATCCACCGGAACACGCTTGCCCAGGCCGCTGGCACTGGCGACCAGCACCCAGGGGCCCTCGCTGGGGGCAACCTCGTCACCGTCCTCGTCGTCGCCAGCGGCGGCATCCGCCGTGCTGGCCACACGGTCCGCCAGTTCCGCCGTGAGGACGTCCATGCTCACCAGCTCATCGCCGGCGCGCAGATTCATGGCCCGCACGCCGCGGGCGGTTCGGCCCAGGGGACGCAGTTCCTCGTCGCTGAGGCGGAAGTGGATCGTCATCCCCTTGAGGGAGCCGATCAGCACGCTGTCGCCGGGCAGGGCCAGGCGCACCCAGCGCAGGGCGTCACCCTCCTCGAGGGAGATGGCGATCAGGCCGTTGGAGCGGATGTTGCTGAAGGCCGACAACCGGGTGCGCTTGATGTAGCCGCCGCTGGTGAGCATCACCAGTTGCACGTCGTCTTCAAACTCGCTCACCGCCAACAGGGACGTGATCGCCTCCTCGCGGGGAATCGGCAGCAGCTGCACGATCGGGGTTCCCTTGGCGGAACGGCTGCTGAACGGCACCCGGTAGGCAGGGATGGAGTACACCACGCCCCGGTCGCTGAACAGCAGAAGGGCGTCGTGATCGTTGCAGCTGATGAACAGCTTCACCGCCTCCTCGCCCTGGCTGCGGGTGCCGGCCTTGCCACGGGTGCCGCGGCTGGTCGCCTCGAACTCGCTCACCGGCATCCGCTTGAGATAGCCGTTTTCGGTGAGCAGCACCACCGACCGCTCATTGGCGATCAGGTCGATGTCTTCGAGGCCGCCTTCAAGATCCAGGATCTCGGTGCGGCGGGGGGAGTCGTAGCGACTGCGCAGAACATGGAGTTCCTCCTGGATCAGCCCCAGCACCCGTTCCTTGCGGCCGAGGATGTCGGTGTAGTCGGCGATCTTGGCGACGAGGTCGTCGTGTTCGAGGCGGATCTTGTCGGCCTCCAGGGCCGTGAGGCGCCGCAGCTGCATCTGCAGGATGGCGTCGGCCTGGATCTCGCTGAGGCCATGGCGCTCCTGCAACTGGGCCCGGGCCGTGGCGGTGTCGGGGGCGGCCCGGATCAGGGCGATGATCGGATCGAGCTGGTCGAGGGCCAGCAGCAGACCCTGCAGGATGTGATCCCGCTCCTGGGCCTTACGCAGGAAATAGCGGGTGCGCCGCTCGATCGTGCCGATGCGGAAATCGAGGAACACCCGCAGCATGCGGCCGAGGGTGAGCAGCACGGGCTCCCCCTTCACCAGGGCCAGCATGTAGGCACTGAAGTTGTTCTGCAGGGGCGTGAGCTTGAACAGGTTGTTCAGCACCACCTGGGGGTAGGCGTCGCGGCGCAGTTCGATCACGATGCGCATGCCGTCGCGATCGCTTTCGTCGCGGATATCGGCAATACCCTCGAGCTTCTTGTCGTTGACCAGCTCGGCGATACGTTCGATCAGGGCAGCCTTATTGGTCTGGTAAGGGAGCTCGGTGATGATCACCGCGTCACGGTCGGGGCGACCCTTGGCTTCCACCGTCTCGATGGAGGCCACACCCCGCATGGTGATCGACCCACGGCCCGTGGTGTAGGTCTCGCGGATGCCCCGTCTGCCGAGAATCTGGCCGCCGGTGGGGAAATCGGGGCCGGGGATGATCGCCATCAGGGCGCGATCCTCGATCTCCGGGTCGTCGATCAGGGCCAGCAGACCGTCGATCAGCTCGGTGAGGTTGTGGGGGGGGATGTTGGTGGCCATCCCCACGGCGATGCCCGAGGAGCCATTCAGCAGCAGGTGCGGCACCCGCGCCGGCATCACGGTGGGTTCCTGCTGGGAACCGTCGAAGTTGTCGATGTAATCGACGGTCTCGGCCTCGATGTCCTCCAGCAGGCTGTCGGTGGTCAGGGCCTGCAGGCGCGACTCGGTGTACCGCATCGCGGCCGGCGGATCGTTGTCGACCGACCCGAAGTTGCCGTGCCCGTCGATCAGGGGCATGCGCATGGAGAAGTCCTGGGCCATGCGCACCAAGGCGTCATAGACAGCCGTGTCGCCGTGGGGGTGGTACTTACCGAGCACCTCCCCGACAACGCGGGCGCATTTCCGGTAGGGCCGGTCGCTGGTGAGACCGAGCTCGTACATCGCGTAGAGGATGCGCCGGTGCACCGGCTTGAGGCCGTCGCGGGCATCGGGCAGGGCCCGGCCCACGATGACGCTCATCGCATACTCCAGATAGGAGCGCGACATCTCAATGCGCAAGTCGGTCTGGATGATCCGTCCGTCGGATTCACCGGGTCCGGTTGGATCCGCCATGCAAGACCGTATGGGGCACAGCCCACTCTAATGATGACCCTGCCGGCCCGTCGTGAATCGGCCCTGCGCCAGCGTCAGCGCAAGGGCGTCCTGCGGGTGCGGGCCGCCGCCGACTTCCGCGCCCTGGTGGCCGAGGCCGGACTGGCGGAGGCCTACGACAGCACCGACGTGGTGGTGGCCGCCAACGCCGAATTCACCGATCAGGGCAGCCTGCACCTCAACATCGGCCCCAGCGATCCACCGATCCGCTTCCGGGAGGCCCAGCTCGAGGGCCTCGGGGCCCAGGGCGGCGGTGGCGGTGGCGACCTGGTGCTGCCCATCGGCGGCGGCCTCGGGGAGGCCCAGCGGCAGGGGGGAGCCCATCTGCTCGACCGGCTGCTCAAGGGCGGCTCCCTGGGCCTCACCGCCACCGGGGAGGTGACCGCCCTGCACCCGCGCCGGGATCTGCAGGCCCAGCTCGATCTGGAACGGATCGGTTCCGGCCGGCTGCTGCTGCACCGGGCCATCAGTGAAAACGGCGTGGTGGCCGTGAGCAGTGCCGATGGGGTGCTGCGCAGCCCCTGGGGACCCGTGCTGGGGCCGTTCGGGAATGCACTCTACGGCTGCGGCGGCGCCGGCAGCATCGGGCTCACCATGCCCGGATTAGGGCTGCTGGGGCCGGGCTCAGCGGTCCTGGTGGCGGGGGCCATCGGCTGGGTGGTGGGCAGTGGCAGCGGCCACCAGCCGGGGGTGCCTCGCTCCGCCGGCGGCCACGCCCTCAGCCCAGGAGCGGTGGCGGCGGTGAGCGTGGACCTGCATGGCCTGCGACCCGAATGGCTGCGGCCCTGTTTCTTCGAGGGCCACGGGGCCGGCCTGCTGGTGGGCCTGGCGGCACCGATCCCCCTGCTCAGCGAGGCAGTGGCCCGCCAGGCCGCCTGCGGCGACGAGGACCTGGAAGCGCCCGTGCTGGATGTGGCGATCCCGCGGCGCCTGCGGCCCCGCTTCGGTTCCGTCAGCTACGCCCGGCTCAAATCCGGCCTGATCCAGGTGGAGGGGCGCCGCGTCACTGCCGCTCCGGCCCATAGCCCACGGCTGGCCGAAGCGATTGGTGCGGAGCTGATCACCTGGCTCGAGGATGGTCGCTTTCCGTTGCGCCTGCCGGTCCGTCCGCTCTCGGGGCGCGGTGGCCTGATACCCCTCGACAGCTGAAATCCCTGCACACCTGGGCAGCGGTGGCGGCAAACGGCCGTAAGCTCCGCCGTGAGCTACCGGCGCCAGCCATGGCCGAGACCCCCTTCAGCCCCGAGCCCCCATCCAGCCCTGAGCCGCAGCCGTGGCCAATGGAAGCGACCGAGACGCCCCCCGATCCCATCACCCCTGAGTCGGAGCCGGTCCTGGCCGGGCCGGATCCCGAGGCGGACCCCCCGGAGTCAGTGACGGACCCCGCAGATGCGTTGGTGAGCGCGCCGGAGCCCGGCATCGTGGCCACCTTTGAAGTGCCCCCCCTGGAGGGATCTGCTGATCCGGCCAGCGAAGGCGGCGGGGAATTCGATCTGCTGCTGCAGAAGATCAAGGACTGGCTCAGCAGCGGTGAGCTCCAGGCCCAATGGCAGCGTTTCCGCGGACCCCTCAAGGGGCTGGCGATCCTGATCGGGGTCGTGCTGCTGCTGCGTGTCTATGCGTCCCTGATCGGCACCCTCGACAGCCTGCCCCTGGTGGGCGGCCTGCTGGAGCTGGCCGGCCTGATCGCCGTGAGCCGTTTCACCGTCACCAGGCTGGTGCGCAAGAGCGACCGGGAGCAGGTCTTCGCTGACTGGAGCCGCCGCTGGAACGATTTCCGCGGCAGGGAGTGATTCCCAGCACCTGAGGCGGTCGGACCCGCCGCGGACCGGTTGATAGTTTGTGCCCACTGTGTCCGTCCAACGGTGAACATTCAGCTCGGTCGCTCCAGGACCGTCCGCCGCGCCTACGGCATCGACGAAATTGCCCTGGTCCCCGGCGGCCGCACCGTCGATCCTGAGGTGACCGACAGCAGTTGGAGCCTCGGGGGCATCCAGAGGGAGATTCCCATCATCGCCAGTGCCATGGACGGGGTGGTGGATGTGGGCATGTGCATCGAACTCACCCGGCTGGGGGCCCTGGGGGTGCTGAACCTGGAGGGCGTCCAGTGCCGCTACGACGATCCCGAACCGATCCTGGATCGGATCGCTTCGGTGGGCCGCGACGAATTCGTGGGTCTGATGCAGGACCTTTACAGCCAGCCGGTCCGCGAAGACCTGGTCCGGCAACGGATCGCTGAAATCAAGGCAGGCGGCGGCATCGCGGCGGTGAGCGCCACCCCGGCGGCGGCCCTGCGCTTCGGGGCGGCGGTGGCCGAATCGGGCGCCGACCTGTTCTTCGTCCAGGCCACGGTGGTCTCCACCGAACACGTCGGCCCCGAAGGTCGCCAGACCCTTGACCTGGCCTCCCTCTGTCGCGACCTGGGCGTGCCCGTCGTCATAGGCAACTGCGTCACCTACGACGTGACCCTGCAACTGATGCGGGCGGGAGCTGCCGGCGTGATGGTGGGCATTGGTCCCGGCGCCGCCTGCACCTCCCGGGGCGTGCTCGGTGTCGGCATTCCCCAGGCCACGGCCGTGGCCGACTGCGCCGCCGCCCGGGACGACTACGAGCGTGAAAGCGGGCGTTACGTGCCGGTGGTGGCCGATGGCGGCATCGTCACCGGCGGGGACATCTGCAAATGCCTGGCCTGCGGCGCCGATGCGGTGATGATCGGCTCCCCGATCGCCCGGGCCTCCGAAGCGCCTGGCCGCGGCTTCCACTGGGGCATGGCCACCCCCAGCCCCGTGCTGCCCCGCGGCACCCGCATCAAAGTGGGCACCACCGGCAGCCTCGAAAAGATCCTGCGCGGCCCTGCCGGTCTTGATGACGGCACCCAGAACCTGCTGGGCTGCATCCGCACCTCCATGGGCACCCTGGGGGCCCGCACCCTCAAGGAGATGCGCCAGGTGGAGGTGGTGGTGGCGCCGTCCCTGCTGACCGAAGGCAAGGTCTACCAGAAGGCCCAACAGCTGGGCATGGGCAAGTAGCACAGCGCAGTCCAGCCGGACCCGGCAGGGCCGTCGCAGAGCTGGACAACGCTGCCTCAAGGCGAGATGGAGGCTAACCTCTTGGTGTGGGGGCTCCGGCTCGCACACTCCTCACACCCCCCGGCCCGGCGTGTCCGGGCTTTTTGTCTTTCCCCGCCGTTCGACCCGTAGCTCTGCTCCCTGGAGCCTCCGGTTCCGCTACGGCCTGCAACGCTGACTCCTTCCCAGGGGAGAGCGGCCGAACCCGGTTGCTAGATTCATTTCATCCCGAGTCTGCAAGGAATGTCCAGCGCCGCTGCCGTCACCGACGCCTCCTTCGAGCAAGACGTGCTCAAGAGTGATGTGCCCGTGCTGGTTGATTTCTGGGCACCCTGGTGTGGTCCCTGCCGCATGGTGGCGCCGATCGTCGATGAGATCGCCAAGGAATACGAAGGCAAGATCCGCGTCTACAAGCTCAACACCGACGAGAACCCCAACGTCGCCAGCCAGTACGGCATCCGCAGCATTCCCACGCTGATGCTGTTCAAGGGCGGCCAGAAGGTTGACACCGTCGTCGGTGCCGTTCCCAAGAACACCCTGTCCGGCACCATCTCCAAATACCTCTGACCCCGTTCCGCTGACGCCGCCCCTTTCCCCGAACCCAGTGCCGGCGGCGGGCAGAAGCCCCCTGCAGGCCCTCGCCGACGAGCTCCACGGGCACCCCCAGCGTCGCCAGATCGAGCGGGCAGTGGTGTCCCTGCTCCAGGTGGCGCGTCAGGAGAAAGAAGAGGAGGAATGGCGCCTGATCGCCGGCTGTCTGGCCGATATCAGCGAAGCCCTGGAAGTCTTCCGTCCGCGCCGCAGCGCCCGCAAGATCAGCGTTTTCGGCTCGGCCCGCACCCGCCAGAGCGATCCCTGCTACCTCCTGGCCGAAGCCGTGGCTCGGCAGGCGGTGGAAGCCGGTTTTGAGGTGATGACTGGAGCAGGAGCGGGCGTCATGGAGGGCGCCAACAGCGGCGCCGGTTGTGAACACAGCATCGGCCTCAACGTGGACCTGCCCTTCGAGCAGCATCCCAACCCCTACGTGAGCGCCTGCGAGGACCGCCTCCTCTACTTCCGCTATTTCTTCACCCGCAAGCTGTTCTTCCTGATGGAGAGCGATGCCCTCGTGGTGATGCCGGGGGGATTCGGCACCCTGGATGAACTGTTCGAGTGCCTCACGCTCATCCAGACGGGTCGCACCTCACCGATCCCCCTGGTGCTGCTCTGCCCTCCCGGCGACGATTTCTGGAAGGTCTGGAAGCGGAATGTGCACCAGGAACTCGCCACCCGGGAACTGATCTCACCGGAGGATGTGGATCTGATGGTGGAAGCCTCCAGCGCCGCGGAGGCGGTGGCCCAGATCTGCCGCTTCTACCGGGTGTTCCATAGCGCCCAGCTGGGTCAGGACCGCATCGAGCTGCTGCTCAACGCCGAGGTGCCGCGCGCCCTGTTGCCGGAGCTGAACCGCAGCTTCGCCGACCTCCTGGATCAAGGCTCCATCCAGAGCGGCGAGGGGGTCGACGACAACGGCCTGCTGCGTCCCTGCCTGCAGCTGCGCTTCGACAAACGCCGCGTCGGCCGTCTTTACCAGTTCATCGACCACCTCAACGGCCTCGATCTGCCTGCCTCATCGGCCCTGGAGCATCCAGCTGAACGGGTCCCCACCGGCAGCCAGCCATGAGCCGCATCGGCCTGATCGACTACGGCATGGGCAACCTGCATTCGGTGCAACGCACTTTTGCCCGGCTCGGCGCCGAGCTGGTCTGCGTGCACGGCCCGGCCGACCTGGAAGCCTGTGACGCCCTGGTGCTGCCGGGGGTGGGGGCCTTCGATCCAGCCATGGAGCGGCTGCGCGCAGCGGGGCTGGAGCTGGCTCTGCGCCGCTCCTGCGCCAGTGGACGGCCCCTGCTGGGGATCTGCCTGGGGCTGCAGTTGCTGTTTGAAGCCAGCGAGGAGGGCCAGGCCGAAGGACTGGGGGTGCTGGCCGGCCGGGTCACAACCCTGCCGCGGGTGGCGGGCCATCCCCTGCCTCACATGGGCTGGGCTCCCCTGATCCCGGCCACCGCCAGCCCACTGCTGGACGCCGGCACCCCGGAGGCCTGGGTCTACTTCGTGCACTCCTTCGCCGCCGCACCCGCCTTGCCGGAAGCCACCACGGCCCTGGTTGATTACGCCGGCACCCTGGTCACCGCGGCGGTCTGGAGCGGCAGCATCGCCGCCTGCCAGTTCCACCCGGAGAAGTCAGGGCCGGTGGGGGAAGCGATGCTGCGCCGCTGGCTCGACTGGGTGGCGTCCCCGTGACCCTGCGGGTGAGCGGGGGGCGCCGCCTGCAGAGCCCCCCCGGCAGCACCGCGAGGCCCACCTCAGCCCGGGTGAGGCTGGCGGTGATGAATCTGCTGGCCGCCGAGATCCCTGGCAGCCGCTGGCTGGATCTGTGCTGCGGCAGCGGCGTGATGGCCTGTGAGGCCCTGCAGCGAGGCGCATCGCAGGTGGTGGCAGTGGAACGGGATCGCCGCATCGCCGCCGTGGCCAGAAGCAACCTGGACGCGACCCTGGGCGGACGGACAGTCCCTGAAGGGGTGGAGGCCCAGCACGTGCAGGTGGTCCAGGCGGATGTGATGCGCTGGCTGGAGACCCGGCAGGGCACGGCTGCGCCCATCAGGTTCGATCTGATTTACGTGGATCCGCCCTACGCGGCCGGACTGCACGGACCGATCGCTGCAGCGGTTCGATCGGGAGGCTGGCTGGCGCCGGGCGGAACCCTGCTGTGGGAATGCGCCTCGGACGGGGTTCCGCCCGATCCCCCGGGTTGGCAACGGCGGGACTGTCGCCGCTATGGCAGCACTACGCTGGTGTTACTCCATGAGCTCCCTGCCCAAGGCGGACCCCCTCACCCGGAGGGATCCCCACCTTGACCTTCTGCTCCGTTGCCCAGCCCGGGATCAAAGCCCCTGGATCAGCCCCCGAGGGCACTACCGCGGCGGTACTGGTTCCAGGCCGCCACGAACAGCCCCACCAGGGTGACGGGAATCAGTCCAAGCACGATGCCGCAGAGAAGGGGTTCGATCATGGAGGGGCAGAAGCTTCAGGCGATGCACAATTCTTCCACGACTCCCCCCGACCACGCGAGACCCACCGCAGCACTGTGATCAGCCCGTCCCCCACCACCCCCGCCACCGTGACGCCCGCCACCATCAGCGAGGCCAACCAGCCCGCCGCCCAGCGCCGCAGCCTCGCGGCAGCCCTGGCGACCCTGGCCGCGGTGGCCTGCATCCTGCTGGTGGTGGTGGTGCTGCCGGCGGCCCGCAGCGATCCCTACATTCGCCAGACCCTGGATCTCACCGGCTCGGCCACGGACGGTGGCCGCCTGTTCCGGCTCAACTGCGCCGGCTGCCATGGCCTGGCGGCCCAGGGCCTGGTGGGCCCGAATCTGCATGGTGTTGACCGGCGCAAGAACGATCGCCAGCTGATCCAGCAGGTGGTCAGCGGCCGGACCCCACCGATGCCGAGCTTCCAGCCGGAACCCCAGGCCATGGCTGATCTGCTGGCGTTTCTGCATTCGCTGCCTTGAGCCTCAAGCTGGTCCTGGTCGAACCCGCCGGCCCCCTCAACGTGGGCAGCGTGGCCAGGCTCTGCCGCACCTACGGCCTTGGGGATCTGCGGCTGGTCGCGCCGCGCTGCGATCCCCTGGGCGACGAGGCCCGGCTGATGGCCGTGAAGGGGTTCCCCCTGCTGCTGCAGGCGCAGGTGTTCCCCACCCTCGCCGCCGCCCTGGCCGACTGCGGGCGGGTGGTGGCCACCAGCGGCCGTCCGGAGGGGGAGCCCCTGCCGCTCGAGGACCCCGATGACGCCCTGACCTGGCTGCTGGCCGGCGACCAGGCCCTGCCGTCGGCGCTGGTGTTCGGCCGGGAGGACCGGGGTCTGAGCAATGACGAGCTGCTGCAGGCTGGCCGGCTGCTGCAGATTCCGACCCCCACGCCCCACGGCTCCCTCAACCTCTCCCACGCGGTGGCCGTGGTGCTGCACGACCTGCACCGACTGGTACGGCAGGCCCCGGCTCCGGCGGTGGCCGCCGGCCCCCCGGCCTCCTGCTCCCGGGGGGTGCTCGAAGCCATGCTCAGCGACGCCCAGGAGTTGCTGCTGGAGGTCGGATTCCTGCTGCCCCACACGGCCCATGCCCGAATGGCCAAACTGCGGGCCCTGCTGCAGCGCGGCCAGGTCAGTGGCCCGGAGGTGGCCCTGCTGCGTGGCCTGGTGTGCCAGTTGCGCTGGGCGAGTCGTCGCCCTTTCCCTTCGTCCCAGGACCACTAGCGTCGAACAGTCGAACCGTCGAACCATTGCCCCAGGGTCCTGATTCCGTGAGTGCCGGCCGTCCATCCCGTCCCCCCAGCAACCCCTGGCTTCGCCCCGTGGGCCTGGTGCTGCGGCTGATCGTGCTGGGGGTGGGTCTGGGCGTGATCGTGGGCACGGCCCTCAAGCTGCTGGAGCCCCGCCTTGTCCAGGGGGCGCTCGGCACACCAGCGCCGGACACCCCGGTGGTGAAGAAACCGGGCACCGGAGCGATGGCCCTGGGACGGTTTGAGCCGCGCCAGGAGCTCGTCGGTCTCAGCCAGCAGTGGACCCGGATGGCCGCCGCCCAGAAGGATCTGACCGCCAGCGCCTTCCTGCTGGTGCTCGACGACGGCCGTTTCGCCCAGCTGCAACCTGACCTGCCCCTGTCGGCGGCCAGCTCCATCAAGGTGCCGATCCTGCTGGCGGGCCTGGAGGATCTCGATCACGGCAAGTTGCGCTGGAACGAACCCATGCCCCTCACCAAGGAGGTGGTGGGCGGTGGGGCCGGCTGGATGGCCAACAAGCCGCTGGGCACCCGCTTCCCCTTCTTCGAAGCCGCCACGGAGATGATCCGGGTGAGCGATAACACCGCCACCAACCTGCTGATCCGCCGCCTGGGGGGCAAGACCACCCTCAACGGACGTTTCCGCGACCTCGGCCTGACGGCCACGGTGGTGAACAACTGGCTGCCGGATCTCGACGGCACCAACACCACCAGCTCCCGCGACCTGGCCCGCTCCATTGCCCTGGTGGACACCGGTGACAAGCTCACCCCGCGGGCCCGGGATCTGTTCCGGGAAATCATGGCCACGTCTCGCACCAACACCCTGATTCCCCTTGGCCTGCTGATGGGGATGGGCAAGGACTCCTCCGATCCCGACAGCGAGCTGCTGCCCAAGGGCATCACCGTCTACAACAAGACCGGCGACATCGGCATCGCCTACTCCGACGCCGCCCTGATCCAGCTCCCCAACGGCCAGAGGGCCGTGCTGGCCCTGATGGTGAAAGGTCCCTTCAATGACCCCCGCTCCGCCGAACTGATCCGGTCGATGGCCGGCGCCGTCACCAAAACCCTCGTCAAAGGCCCATGAAAGCCGTCGCTCCTGCCCTGCTGCTGCCCTGGCTGTCCGTCCTGGCCGCGCCCCTGCTCGCCCAGCCCCAGCCCGCTGCCGCCCCGCCGCCACCGGTGCTCCGGCCGGGCACTGTGGCACCCCTGCCCGGTCAGCTGGACGCCGTGCCGATGCTGAATGACAACAACCCCGAGGTGATCAAGGGGCCCGGCATCCTGCTCTCCACCTTTGATGGCCAGCGGGGCTACGCCGGCCGCCCCCTGGGTGACCCCTCGGCGCACCTGAACACTGCGGTCAACGGCCCCTTTGAGCTGTTCAGTCATCACATCTACGCGGGCAGCCCGGAAAGCCTCGATTCCACCCTCTGGCTGGCGGTGGTGGCGGCGCCACGGGGCAACGCTCCGGTGAAGCTGCGGACGGTGGCAGGGTCCACCGCCCTGTCCCAGTCGCTGAACGCCGACCAGCCGTCGGCCCCCTTCCTGCCCCTGCCGGCCCTGATGGAGCAAGGCAGCACGCCGATCTGGGCTGGCCCCGGCAGCCGGGTGGCCACCGAACTGCTGGCACGGCAGCGCAGCCCCCTGGTGCCGGAGGGCTGGACCCTGCCGCCGGGACAGCTGAGCACCCTGATGGTGCTGCCGCTGCCCGTGCGCGGCCTCGATCCGTTGCTCAACGGCCTCAACCTGCAGCTGCGCCTCAACAGCGACGGCCCGGTGGACGTGGCCACCCTGGCGGCCTTCGGCCCCGTGGACCGGCCGCCGGACGCTGCCGTCTGGCAGCGGCTGCTGCAGGGTGGCCTCAGCCCGAAGGAGCACACTCCCAGCCCCAGGGGGGCCAGCGGCCCGATGATCTACTCCCGGGTCAGCGGGGTGCAGGTGGGCAGCGCCTGGCAGGGGCGGATCACCGATCCAGGCCGTCCGACCCTGTCGGTGAGTCGGGCGCCGATCTCCTGGCCGATCAGTTCCCTGGAGCGGGGCACCCTGGGCACCGGCCAGGTGCAGACGGCCCCCCTGCTCTCCTTCTATCCAGGCACCGCCTGGGCCGCCCACGGCAACTATGGCGTTGCCTACGACCTCAGCCTGCCGCTGCGCAACGACACGGGCCAACCGGCGCGGCTCGCCGTGGCCCTGGAATCTCCGCTCAAGACCGACCAGCCCCTGGGGGGCCTGCGCTTCAACACCAAGCCGGCGCGGGCGGTGATGTTCCGGGGAACCGTGGAGGTCAGCGGCCTCGACAATGCCGCCGGCGGCCCCGGCGGGCGACGGAGCTTTCACCTCGTGCTGCGGGCCGGTCAGGAGGGGCCGACTCTGGGCACCGTCAGCCTGCGCCCCGGCCAGGAACGGCAACTGCGGGTGCGGCTGATCTATCCAGCCGACGCCACGCCGCCCCAGGTGCTGTCGCTGATCCCGGTGGCCCCGGGCGCGGCCCCAGGGGCGGCTGTGAAACAATCCGTGGCACCGCCCGCAACCAGCCCGTGACGCCAACCAGGAAGCGCAGGGTCTTCCCCTTCACCGCCATCGTGGGGCAGGAGGAGATGAAGCTGGCGCTGCTGCTCAACGTGATCGACCCCCGCATCGGCGGGGTGATGATCATGGGCGACCGGGGCACGGGCAAATCCACCACCATTCGGGCCCTGGCCGATCTGCTGCCGGCGATCGACGTGGTGGAGGGGGATCCCTACAACAGCTCGCCGAGCGACCCCGACCTGCAGAGCAGCGAGGTGCGCCAGAGGGCGGAACGGGGGGAACAGCTGCCCGTGGAAGCCCGCCAGGTGCCGATGGTCGACCTGCCCCTGGGGGCCACCGAGGACCGGCTCTGCGGCACGATCGACATCGAGAAGGCCCTCAGTGAAGGCGTGCGGGCCTTTGAGCCGGGCCTGCTGGCCAAGGCCAACCGGGGCCTGCTCTACGTCGACGAGGTGAACCTGCTCGACGACCACCTGGTCGACGTGCTGCTCGATTCGGCCGCTTCAGGGTGGAACACGGTGGAGCGCGAGGGCGTATCGGTGCGCCACCCGGCCCGTTTCGTCCTGATCGGCTCCGGCAACCCGGAGGAGGGGGAGTTGCGCCCCC
This sequence comes from Cyanobium sp. Aljojuca 7A6, assembly GCF_024346455.1. Taxonomy (GTDB): domain Bacteria; phylum Cyanobacteriota; class Cyanobacteriia; order PCC-6307; family Cyanobiaceae; genus Cyanobium. Next base: position 258,486 of record NZ_JAGQCY010000003.1, on the reverse strand, counting down.
AGCTTCTCGACCGCTTCGGCATGAGCGTGGAGGTGCGCACGGTGCGCGATCCCGAGCTGCGGGTGCAGGTGGTGGACCAGCGCACCGGCTTCGATGCCGACCCCGACAGCTTCAGCGACCGGCTGCAGAGCACCCAGGAGGCCCTGCAAGCCCGCGTGGTGGAAGCCCAGGAACGGCTGCCCCAGGTGCGCATCGACGACGATCTGCGCATTCGCATCTCGGCGGTCTGCGGCGAACTCGACGTGGACGGGCTGCGGGGCGACATCGTCACCAACCGGGCGGCCCGGGCCCTGGCAGCCTTCGAGGGCCATCTCGAGGTGAGCGACGACGACGTGGCCCGCGTGGTGGCCTGCTGCCTGCGTCACCGGCTGCGCAAGGACCCCCTCGAGCAGATCGACTCCGGCGATCGGGTGGTGAAGATGTTCTGCAAGGTCTTTGACCACGCCGGAGGCGACCCCGCCGCCTTCCAGCTGGCCCTGACGGGGTGAGGAGCGCGGTGTGAGGATCCTTGGCATCGATCCCGGCCTCGCCCGCGTCGGCTATGGGGTGATTGATGTGGAGGGTCGCTCCGCTGCAGGCGGTGGCCACCAGCACTTGCTCGATTGCGGCATGATCCGCACCGAACCCGGTCGCAGCGACGGCGACCGCATGGTGGAAATCGCCCGCGACCTGCGGGTGATCGTGCGCCGCTGGCGGCCCGAATTGGCGGCGGTGGAGAAGTTTTTCTTCTACCGCTCCAGCACCACCATCGCGGTGGTCCAGGCCCGGGGGGTGGTGATGATGACCCTGGCCCGCTTCGCCATCCCGGTGGTGGAGTTCCCGCCGATGCAGATCAAGCTGGCACTGGCTGGATCGGGCCACGCCGAGAAGGACGAGGTGCTGGCGGCGGTGATGCGGGAGCTGGATCTGCAGATCCCCCCCCGCCCCGACGACGCCGCCGACGCCCTGGCGGTGGCCCTGACCGGGTGGTTCCAGCGGTGAGGGCGCCAGCCGCCGGTGGAGCCACCAAGCAGGAGTTGCGTCGCCTGTTCCGCCAGCGGCGGCGGCAGAGCCTGCCGGAAGCGGCCCCCGGAATCCTGGCGACGGCGCAACGGCACCTGGGGACCCTGCTGGGTGGGCGTGGGGGGGATCTCGGGCTCTACTGGCCCATCGGCAGCGAGCCCGACCTGCGTCCCCTGGTCCAGGCCTGGAGCGGCCGGCTGGCCCTGCCGGCGGTAGCTGACGGTGCGCTGGTGTACCGGGCCTGGGTTCCGGGCGAGCCCCTGGCCAACGACGCCTGCGGCATTCCGGCACCTCTCGCACTGGCAGCGGGCCAGCGGCACGGCCAGGAGCGATCGCCAGGCGCCATGGCCCTGCTGCTGGTGCCCGCCCTGGCGGTGGCCCCCTGCGGTCTGAGGCTGGGCTCGGGCGGTGGCTGGTACGACCGGCTGCGGGCCGATCCGCTCTGGGCGGCGGTCCCGGCGCTGGCGGTGCTCCCCGCAGCCTGCACAGCGGCGACCCTGCCCCGTGATCCCTGGGACATCCCCTTCGACGGCTGGATCGATGAATGGGACTGCCACCTCACCGAAGCGGGGTGGCAGAAGATTGCAAGCTCTTAACGAACGCCGTCCTGTCGAGCCAATGGCCTGTTCGTTTGCCAGGATCGGCGCAGTGCATCCGTGCCGTCCTTGGATTTGATCCTCTCATCGCTCCAGAACCGTCCCATGACGGCCGCCGAGCGGGTGATGACCTCCGAGTTTCAAACCCGTGGCGCCTCCAGCGACGCCCTCTCGATGATGGTCAGCTCGGTCGCGAGGATGGTGCAGGCAGGAAAAAGCAGCGATAGTCGCTGGAAATCCACCTGATTCACGGATGAAGCCCCTTCTTTGTTCCGGGCTGCTCGGCCTCGTCAGTCTTGTGGTGGCTCCTGTGCAGGTCAGGGCCCACGCGATCGAAAGCAGCCTGGAGCGGCTCACGGGCCTCACCGACTCCTTAAGCCTGGAGAGCCAGTTCTCCAGCGGCGAGCCGGCGCGTGATGCCGCCGTCCGCATCGTCCCCCCCGATGGCGGCCCAGCGATCGAACTGGGGCGCACCGATGCTGGCGGACGCTTTGTCTTCACCCTGCCGCCCCAGGCCAGCCGCCAGTGGGAAGTGCAGGTGGATGCGGGCCCCGGCCACCGCGACTACCTCGAACTGCCCGAGGCCACGGCGACCCCTTCGTTGCCCGCACGGGTGAGCCGATCCCATCCCTACGCTCAAGCTGAGGGTTGGGCCTTCGTGCCTCCCCTCGGCGTGCTCGCCGTGGCCGGACTGGCCGGGATGCTGAGGCCGCGCCGTCCGTCCTAGTCCCCTCCTTGTCTTCCATGGCCACCGGCAGTCCCGCTCTCGACCGGATCGTGGAACGGCTGGGGAGCACCAGCGACCCGCGCCGTCGTTACGAGTACGTGCTCTGGCTGGCCAAGAAGCTGGAACCCTTCCCGGACGACCTGCGCCTGGACGCCTTCAAGGTCAAGGGGTGCGTCTCCCAGGTGTACGTGGTGGGCCACCTCGAGGAGGGAAAGCTCCACTGGCGCGGCGATTCCGATGCCCAGATCACCAAGGGATTGCTGGCCCTGCTGATTGAGGGGCTGGAGGGCATGACCCCGGAGCAGGCCACCGATCTCGATCCAGCCTTCATCGCCGCGACGGGCCTGCAGGGGAGCCTGACGCCTTCGCGGGCCAACGGTTTTCTCAACATCCTGCGCACCATGCAGGCCCAGGCCAGGCAGTTGCAGGCCGATTGATTTCTAGGATGGTGGTTTGTGGGGTTGCAGCCCATGACCATCGGCATCGGCTTGCTCGGGCTGGGCACGGTGGGGAGCGGCGTGGCGGCGATCCTGGCCAGTCCCCAGGGCCGGCATCCGCTGGTCGGCGACCTGGTGCTCGAGAGGGTGGCGGTGCGCGACCTCCAGCGCCCCCGCCCGCTGACCCTGCCGCCGGAGCGCCTCACCACCGACCCTGAGGCGGTCATCGACGATCCCAAGGTGGACATCATCGTGGAGGTGATGGGGGGTCTGGAGCCGGCCCGCAGCCTGATCCTGCGCGCCATCGCCGCCGGCAAGCCCGTGGTCACGGCCAACAAGGCGGTGATCGCCCGCTACGGCCAGGAGATCGCCGCCGCCGCCGCCAGCCAGGGCGTCTACGTGCTGATCGAAGCCGCCGTGGGCGGTGGCATTCCGATCATCGAGCCGATCAAGCAGTCCCTGGGCGGCAACCGCATCCAGCGGGTCAGCGGCATCATCAACGGCACCACCAACTACATCCTCAGCCGCATGGCCGATGAGGGGGCGGCCTACGCCGAGGTGCTGGCAGACGCCCAGCGCCTCGGCTACGCCGAGGCCGATCCCGCCGCCGATGTGCAGGGGGGAGATGCGGCCGACAAGATCGCCATCCTGGCGGGGCTGGCCTACGGCGGTCCGGTGGAACGGGCAGGCATCGCCACCGAGGGCATCGACCGGCTCGAGGCCCGTGACGTGGCCTATGCCGCCCAGCTCGGCTTCGTGGTGAAGCTGCTGGCGGTGGCCGAACGGGTGCAGGACGACGCCCCGGCCGGGCCGCCGGACGGCGTGTCCCTGGACGTGCGTGTGCATCCCACCCTGCTGCCGAAGCACCACCCCCTGGCGGGGGTCCATGGCGTCAACAACGCCATCCTGGTGGAGGGGGATCCGGTGGGACAGGTGATGTTCTTCGGCCCCGGTGCCGGGGCGGGTCCCACCGCTTCGGCGGTGGTGGCCGACATCCTCAACATCGCCGGCATCCGCCAGGTGGGCGGCCCCCAGGCCGGCCTCGATCCCCTGCTGGCCGCCAGCAGCTGGCGCCACTGCACCCTGGTCGACGGCTCCCTGAGCCGTCACCGCAACTACGTGCGGCTCAGCACCCGCGACGAGGCCGGCGTGATCGGCCGCATCGGCACCTGTTTCGGAGCGGCCGAGGTGTCGATCCAGTCGATCGTGCAGCTCGACGCCAGGGAAGGGGAGGCGGAGATCGTCGTCATCACCCACGAAGTGCGGGAAGACCGGTTCCGCGAAGCCCTGGCCGCGATCGAGGCGCTGGAGGGGGTGGAGCGGGTGGCCGCCTGCCTGCGGACCCTCTGAACGGCAGCTGAACCGACCCGCCGTTCAGCGCCCCTGGCGAAGCCGTTGCCTCAGGTGGCGGCTGAAACGGAAGGCGACGGCCACACCGGCCAGGGGCAGGGGGCCGGGCACCGAGGCTGGATCGGGACCCTCAGCGATGGGCCCCTCGCCGGGACCATCGGGAAGGTCGCCGGGCAGCTGGTCGGTGGGAGCTCCTGGGGGGAGCTCGGTCCCCGGGGGCAGCAGGGCGGTTTCGAACACATCCCCAACCTGCCGCTCGCCGGGATCCTCGCCGGCGGGCTCGGCGGCAATGGCAAGCTCCAGGACGTCAGAGGAGGATTCGTCCAGCTCCGAGGAGCCGCCGGCCACGATCCGGAACGGAACAAAGCCGCCGGTGGCCCCGTTGAAGACGTTGTCGAACAGGGTGCCCGCCTGCCAGGTGAGCCGCGCCTCAGGGGTGGAGGCGGTGCCGGACCAGCGGAACGAGAGGGGGCTGCTCAACCGGAACAGGCTGCCGCCTGCGGGGATGCCGGAACGGGCCAGGAAGACGCCGGAGGGCACAACAAAGCCATCGACGCTCACCTCGTAAGGGGCAACGCTGTACTGGAAGGGCGGCACCACCAGGCCCGTGACGGGGTTGGCCAGGCCGATCCCGCCGGACCCGACGAGGTACTCCGGAGAGGCGCCGAATCCCGGAGTCAGGAGCTCGCGCAGCTCCTCCAGGGCTCCCAGGCTTTCGTGGGGAAGGCTGCCCACGGCGGGGGCGGCAGTGCTGGCGACCAGGCAGGTGAGCAGCAGCAGCGGGGGGTAAAGGTGGACGGAGGGGCGGAAACGCCCCAGGGAGTGGGCACCGAGGGTGACGGGGCGCGCCATGGAGACCTAAAGAAGTTTCACCAATCTATCAGGCAGCACTCAGGAAGCGCGCCATCCTCCTTAAGTGGCGCTGGGAGGGTGGTCGTGGGGGGCTCTGGCGCAACGCTGCTGACGACGCCGGTCAGCCCCCCTAAGGTCTGGGCCGCTGGCTTGCCCTGTTCCCCCTCCGCGTACCGACCCCGGATGCCTGACTATTCCTCCAGTCGCGAGGACCACATCGCCAGTTTCGGCCGCCTGTTCGCCTGGAGCGGAGGCGGGCTGCTGCTGGTGTTTCTGGCCTTCGTTCTGGTCGATTCCCTGCCCCTGCAACCGCTGAATCCCGCCTGGCAGCTGCGGTTCACCAACCGCATGATCAACACCTCCCTGCTGGCGCTGGTGGGATTTCTGCTGCTGCACCTGGGGCTCTACATCGAACCGGCCAACGGCTTCCTGCGGGCCCAGCTGGCCACCGCCCGCCAGTGGGCCATCGTCGTGGTGGTCGCCTTCCTGCTGCTGGTGCCCCTGCAGGGTTTCGCCACCTGGCGGGTCCTCTCCCAGGCGCAGGGCACCCAGGCCATGCAGCGCACCAGGCTCGGCGAGCGGGTGACGATGATCCGGCAGGCCATCGAAGCGGCCACCAGCCCCCAGGACCTGCAGGCCCGGTTCTCCCGACTCCAGGGCCCCCGCCCCCAGCTGCCTGCGGCGGCCCTCAGCCTCCCCCTCGGCGAACTGAAGCGCAGCCTGCTCGAGGAACTCCAGCGGACCGAGACCCGCGCCACCGGCAGGATCGGCGGCCCCGCCCCCACCGACGTCTGGGCCCTCGGCCAGGGGGTGGCCAGGGTCAGCATCGCCGCGCTGGGTTTTTCCGTGGCCTTTGCCGCCGGTGCCCAGCGGCCGGGGGCCTCGCTCACCCTGCTCCAGCAGCTGGGCAGGCGGCTGGAGATCCTGCTCGGGCGACGCCCGAAGTCGAACCGACGCGCCCCCTGACCACCGCCACCGAGCCCACCGCAGGCAGGCCGCTTGAATGGGCCCCACCGGATCGCAGGGTCTTGCCGACGTCCAGGGGGAGAACAGGCCAAACACCGTTCGCCATGGCGGCGAGCCTCACCACCCTGCTGCTGGCTCTGCCGCTGCTGGCGGGTTGTCAGCCGAGGCGGACCAGCCCGTCCCTGATCGTGGCCACCAAAAGTCGCATCGACTCCCTCGATCCGGTGCAGGCCTCCCGCATCGGCGTGATGCAGGTGCTCAGCGGCCTCGGCGACCCCCTCTACGCGATCGACAGCCATGGCCGCCTCGAGCCGCGGCTGGCCACCGCCCTGCCGGTGCTGAGCGGCGATCGGCTGCGGGCCCGGATCCCCCTGCGCCGGGGGGTGCTCTTCCACGACGGCACCCGCTTCGATGCCGACGCCATGGCGTTCTCTCTGCGCCGCTTCATGGCGATCGGCACCCTCGGCTACCAGCTGGGCGAACGGGTCGCAAGCGTGCGGGTCACCGCTCCCTACGAGATCGAGCTGGTGCTGAAGCGCCCCTTCAGCCCGCTGCCGCGGTTGCTCAGCGCCATCTTCCTGACCCCGGTGTCCCCCACCGCCTACCGGAGGCACCGCGACAAGCCCCTCAACGACCGCTTCGTGGGGACCGGCCCCTACGCCCTGGCCTTCTTCGGCGGCCAGCAGCAGCGGCTGACCCCCTGGCCCCGCTACTGGGGCAGGCGGCCGGCCAACGCGGGCATCGACCTGGTGACCCTTAGCAACTCCACGGCCCTGTTCGGGGCCCTGCGCAGCGGCGAGGTCGACCTTCTGCTCAACAGCGGTCTGGAGATCGACCATCAGCAGGCCCTGCACCGGGACGCCGCCGCCGGTCGCCTGCGCGAGGCCATCGGTCCGTCCCAGGAGATCGCCCTGGTGTCGCTGCTGAGCGACCAGCCGCCGCTGAACCGCACGGTTCTGCGTCAGGCCGTGGCCCGCAGCCTGGATCGGTCCACCATCGTCCGGCGGGTGACCCTGGGGCTGCGCTCCCCCCAGCGCCAGCTCATCCCTCCGGACCTGCCGGGCTCCGATCCCAGCGCCTGGCCCGCCTACGACCCCGCCCAAGCCCGCGTCCTCTACCGCCAGGCGGGCTATTGCCAGGGGAAGGTGCTCACCCTGCCGCTCACCTACCGCTCCGACATCCCCACCGACCGTCTGTTTGCCCTCACCTGGCAGGCCCAGCTGCGCCGCGACCTGGGCGATTGCGTGACCCTGGAGGTGACCGGCATGGAGGCCACCACGGCCTACTCCCAGCTCGACAAGGGCGCCCTGACGATGCTCTTCTACGACTGGATCGGTGACTATCCCGATGCGGAGAACTTCCTGATGCCGCTGCTGTCCTGCAGCAAGGCCGAGGGGGACCGTTGCCTCAAGGGCAACAGCGTCCTGGGCGGCAGCTTCTGGACGGCGCCGGGGCTGGAGGCGGAGCTGCTGCGCAGCAGCCAGCTGGACGGCCCCGAGCGGGTCGCCCTGCTGGTGGCCATCCAACGCCGCGTCGCCGCCGCCAGCCCCTACCTGCCGGTGTGGCTCAGCGCCCCGGCGGCCTGGGGCGGTCTGGGTGTCAGCCAGCCCCGCTTCGACGGATCCGGCCGGGTGCTGCTGGGCGAGCTGCGCCGTCTGAGCGCCGCCGACGGAGCCCGGTTGCCATGAGCCGCCGTTCCGACCTGGCGCGCTACCTGGCCTCCCGGCTGGCCCTGGCGCCGTTGATGCTCTGGCTGATCGCTTCGCTGGTGTTCCTGCTGCTGCGGGTGGCCCCCGGCGATCCGATCGATGCCCTGCTGGGCACCCGCGCCCCGGAGGCGGCCCGCGCCGCCCTGCGGACCCAGCTCGGCCTGGATCGCCCCTTGGCCGAGCAGTACGGCCGCTTCCTGGGCCACCTGCTGCGGGGCGATCTGGGCCAGTCGCTCACCAATAGCGAACCGGTGACCCGCCTCATCCAGGACAGCCTGCCGGCCAGCCTGGAGCTGGGGGTGGTGGCGCTGCTGCTGGCCGCCATCGTCGGTCTGGCGGTGGGCTTCAGCGGGATCGCCCGCCCCGAGGGGCGCCTCGATCTGGCCGGCCGCCTCTATGGCATCGGCACCTACGCCCTGCCCCCCTTCTGGGCGGCGATGGTGGTGCAGCTGGTGTTCGCCGTCTGGCTGGGCTGGCTGCCGGTGGGGGGGCGTTATCCCGCCACCCTGATGCCGCCGCAGGGCACGGGCTTCTACCTGCTCGACAGCCTCAGGGCCGGCGACTGGCAGCAGCTGGGCGGCAGCCTGCGCCACCTCGTGCTGCCAGCGGCCACCCTGGGCCTGCTGCTCAGCGGCATCTTCACCAATGCCCTGCGGCTCAATCTGCGCCGTGCCCTCGGCTCCGACTACGTGGAGGCCGCCCGCAGCCGCGGCCTCAGTGAACGACGCGTGGTGCTGCACCACGCCCTGCCCAACGCCCTGCTGCCGGTGCTCACGATCACCGGCATCACGGTGGCCTCCCTGATCGGCGGCGCCCTGCTGATCGAGGTCACGTTTTCCTGGCCCGGCATCGCCTTCCGCCTGCAGGAAGCGATCGCCCAACGCGATTACCCCCTGGTGCAGGGGATCGTGGTGGTGGTGGCAGCCCTGGTGGTGCTGGTGTCTGTGCTGGTCGACCTGGTGGTGGCTCTGCTGGATCCACGCATCCGCTTTTGAGTCCAAGCCGGAACTGGCCCCCGGAATCAGGGCTTCAGGCCAGCTTTCCAGCGCCGGGCAGCGGCGGCATCAAGCACATCAAGGGTGACCCCTTGCTGCACCCGCCGCTGGGCAGGCAGCAGCAGGGGCTGCTCCAGGGTGTGGAGGTACTCGGTGGTGAGACGCAGCAGCGCCGATTGCACCCGGGCCGGATCCACCCCCACCAGCTCCTCATCGAGGCGAAAGAGCACCTCGTCGGTGGGCATCAGCCGCACGGGCGAGAAATGGCTGCCGCCTTCCACCATCACCAGGCGACTGCGGGGATCCCGCCCCTGCAGAAACAGGCGCAGCTGCTCCTCCAGGGGCGGCGTGACCAGATCGAGGCTGCCCCCCACCATCAGGACCGGCACCCCGAGCGAGGCCAGGCCCCGACGGGGCCAGAGCAGGCTGCCGAAGCCGTTGAGCAGCACCAGCCCCCGCAGGTCCGCGGGAGGGGAGGAGCGCTCCGGCAGTTCCGTGCTGGACAACTGGCACTGGAGCAGCCGGGAGGGATTGGCGATCGGCAGGCGGTCGAGGGCCTTGCGGCAACGCTCACTTAGGCCGGGTTCCGGCACCACACCAGCCGCCAGCAGGGCGGAGAGGCCCCCCATCGAATGGCCAAGGAGCACCACGCCCTTGCCCTGCACCGGCAGATCACCGCGCCGCTGGGCCGCCAGCACCGCGGTGATGTCGGCCAGCCGGATGGCCAGGGTCTCGGCGCCCGGCGGGGGCCGCTGGCCGTCGAGGGCGGCCTTGAGCGCAGGGCCGTCACTGCCGGGGTGCTGAATCACCACCACCGGCCAGCCCCGTTCGGCCAGCTCACTGGCCAGCCAGCCGAACTGGTCGGCATTGCCCCCCAAGCCGGGCATCATCAGCAACCAGGGCCGATTCGCCGGGGCCAGCGCCGGCCAGATCTCCAGGGGCAGGGGCTGCGAACGGTGCGCCACCGCCAGCAACTGCCGGCGCGGCCGCAGGGAGGTGCGTTCACCGAAGGCGAAGGGAACGGTGCGGCGCTCCGGCAGCGCCAGGGCTTGGAGGCGCCGCAGAGCCTGGCGCTGCAGGTCGATCTGCTGGCGCCACTGCAGGGCCAGGTCGTAGAGGCCATCGAGCTGGAGGCTCAGCCGCTGCACCGGCAGGGCCCGCAACAGGCCGATGGTGGAGACGTCCTGACGCGTCTCCAGCATCCGCCGCAGGGTGGTCTGCAGCACCGCCGTGGTGCTGCGGCCCTCGGAGGTGGTGAGCAGGTCGCCCAGGCGAGCCAGCATCTGACTCCCGGTCCAGCTGTCCAGCAGCTGCTGGCCGAAGCTGGTGTCCCGCAGCAGGGGGGCGCGCAGCAGGATTTTCAAGTCCTGGCGACTGCGGGGATCCAGCAGATCCAGCCAGACCGCCAGGTCGCCGCCGCCGCCGGACCGCCCACCGGGGCTCCTGGCCCAACCATCGAGCTGCTCCAGATTCACCGGCAGCTCCAGGCCATCGAACCGCAGCTCGAGCACCTCTGCGGCCATGGCCGCGGGCACCAGGCCGGGCACGGCGATCAGCAGACTGGCCAGCAGGCCCTTGAGTTGGCGGCGGCGGTGTGAGACAGGCACAGGGGAGGGCCAGGGCGCGGTCCTGGTTCACCCAGTTTCCAGCAGCCCTGCGCGAAGTGGCCCTGATCCGCACGATCGCCATGCTCGGGGCCGGTGGCGTGCTGTATCTGACGCCGATGGTGTTCCACCAGGCGCAGTTCAGCGCCGGCCGGGTCACCGAGGGGCTGGCCCTGGCGGCGGTGGCGGGCACCCTGGGCCGGTTCCTGAGTGGCGTGTTGCTGGATCGGGGACTGAACTGTTCGGTGCCGGTGCTGCTGGCGGCGCTGATGGCCATCGCCGGCGACACCCGACTGATGGGCACCGGGTCCTTCGCTGGCTACCTGCAGGGGCAGGTGCTGCTCGGTATGGCCATGGGGTTCTACTGGCCCGCGATGGAGCTGGCGGTGCCGCTCAGCTGCGCGCCGGTGAGCTCGGGGCGGGCCTTCGCCCTGACCCGCAGCGCCGATGCCCTCGGCATCGCCACCGGGGCGCTGGTGGGGGCCGGGCTCGCCTGGCGGGGATGGTTGCGGGGCATCTATGCCGTGGACATCGGCTGCATGCTCCTGTTGCTGCTGGTGCTGCTGCGGCAGGGCCTGCCGGATCCCAGGCCCAGGGAGTCCCTGGCCCACCCCAGTCCCTGGGGCCAGTGGATCCCTGGCCTGGTGCCACTGCTGGCCATTGCGGTGTTGGCCACGGCGATGCCGGCCCTGATGCAAAGCGCCCTGCCGCTGGAGCTGGTGCGGGGCAGCCTGCAGCGCCGTGCCCTGCCGGTGAGCCTCGGCGCCCTCACCATCGGCCTGCAGTTGGGCCTGGTGCTGCTGCTCCAGTGGCCGGTGGGTCAGGCCCTGGCCCGGCGGCCGGTGACGGCCGGCCTGAACCTCAGCCTGCTCAGTTTTGCCGCCGGCAACCTGCTGCTGGCGGCCTCCGCGCTCAGCGAACGCGGCCTGGCTCTGCTGCTGCTGGCCCAGCTGCCGCTGGCCCTCGGGGTGACCGCCTTCCTGCCCACCGCCACCGAAGCGGTGGTGGAGCGTTGCCCGCTCGAGCACCAGGGACTGGGCATGGCCCTGCTCTCCCAGTGTTTCGCCATCAGCGGCTTCGGGGCACCGCTGCTCGCCGGCCGGCTGCTGGATGGCCAGGGCCATGGCACCGGCCTGTGGCTGCTGATGGCCCTGGCCTGTCTGGGGGGTCTGCTGCTGGTGCGGGACCTAGGCCCCCGCAGGACGTTCGGCTGACGCTGCCGCCTGCTTTTCTACCCAGGCCTCATGGGGCAGGGGCTCGGTGCCGTACTCCCAGTCGTCGTAGTCCGGATCATTGCGGATGCGGCGATGGATCTCCTTCTGGGCCTCGAAGTTATGGGGATGCTCGGAGGTTTCGCCCGCGGCATCCGGCAGGGGAGACGGGGTGTTGGGGTGGTCCGTTGCTGCCATGGCCCTGCGCTCCTGTTGGATCCATCCTCGCCGATCACCCACCCCGCAGGCTGTCGAGGCGGTCGGCGTAACCGGTGAGTTCGCCGTAGCCCCGGCCCCGGAGCTCTTGCTCACCGCGATGGCCCCTGTAGCGCAGAGCTCCCTCCCAATAGGTGGCCGACGACGTGCTCAGCTCCTGATCCGCCATCTGCGGCGTGATCACCAGCTCCAGGTCCAGCCGTGGAATGGTGAGCCTCCAGGCGGCGGGGTAGCGGGCGCCGCTGTGGGGGCTGCGCCAGGTGGCCATGACCGTGAGGTCGTAGTCCTCGGCGCCCAGTTCCAGCTCGTCGTCGCCATCGATCCAGCGGCCACCGCTGAACGGTTCTTTGCCGCCGTCCTCCCGGCGCAGGCCGTAGAGCATCAGGGCGGAGCCGTCCTCGAACTGGGCGGAGAACCAGTCCCAGCCGACGGTGCCCGGGCTCAGGACGCTGGTGGAGAACTCATGGTCCTTCCAGCTGACACCGCGAACGGCATGGTCGCGGCCTGCCACCGTGATTGTGCCCTCGGTGGGCTGCTGCACGAGGGAGTAATAGTGCGAGGCGTTGCCCGCTTCCGGCCCTTTGCGGCTGAGGCCGTCCTGGCCCTGGAGCACCGGGGGCCGGCTCTGGCGCAGGGTCAGATCGATGGCCATGGCGCCGGTGGCGGCCCGCAGCCTCACCTGGTCGGACCCCTCGGCGCTGATGCGCCAGTCGTTGAGCCAGACCGCATAGGGATCACCCTCGGCCCCGGCCAGGCCGAGGGCGCCGCGGGCGAAGCGCTCCTCCTGCAGAAAGGTGTCGGCGGCGATGTCGCTGACCGTGAAATGGGCGGAATACACCTGGGGGGTGCGCCAGGCCGACGCGGCGCCCCCGGAAGCCTGGGCCGAGGGCCCCGTGGGCACCAGGGCCTGGCGGAAAATCGTGAACTGATAGCCGAAGGGCCGTCCGTCAGCGGATTCCAGGTTGCCCGTGTAGTACCACCACTCGGTCTGGTGGTCGGGATGGGCACCGAAATCGGCGGGAAAGCGCCACTGGCGAGGGGTGAGGGCCCGGGCGAAGCCCTGGGGCACCGGCGTCTCCCCCCATTGGATGCGGCTGCTGGCTCCAGCTGGGCTGGGGCCAACCAGGCCCAGCAGCAACACGACCACCAGGGCCAGCAGGGCGCGCACGGGATGGCGGTGATTCATTCCTGCCGCAACGCCTCACTGATGTTCATCCGGCCGAGGCGCCGGGCCGGATAGAGGCCCGCCAGCACGGCCGCCCCCACGGCGATCAACAACGACTGGATGAAGAAGCGCGGCTCCAGCGCGATCTGGAGGGTCCAGCCAAAGGAGCGCACGTTGATCACATGCACCAGCACCCAGGCCAGCACGAAGCCCAGGGGCATCGAGCAGGCCCCGGCCAGCAGACCCATCAGGCCCGTCTCCAGCAGGGTGAGGCGCCCCAGCTGGCGGGGTGTCATGCCGGTGGCCCGCAGTACGGCGAATTCCCGGCCCCGCTCCAGCTGCAGGCTCATCAGGGTGCTGAAGATGCCGATGAAGGCCACCAGCACCGTGAGCAACTGCAGGGCGCCGGTGATGGCAAACGTGCGATCGAAGATCTCCAGCGAGCCCTGGCGCAGGGAGCCGTTGGTCTGCACCAGCAGCGTCTGGCGGGAGCCGAAGCCCTGGCGCAGCTCGGCGGCCACCGTCTCGGCATCGGCGCCGGGGGCCAGGAACAGGCCCAGGGAGGCGACGCTGTCGTCGTGCCAGAGCTCCGCCACCTGGGAGCGGTCCATCAGCACACTGCCGCGATCGGAGGAGTAGTCGTAAAAGACCGCGATCACCGGAAAACTCTGCTCGCCCTCGGGGGTTTCAAGCCTGACCTGCTCGGGGATGGCGCTGTGGCCATCGCGCCGGTAGACGGCCTCGGAGAGGATCACCCCCTCGCGGGCCTCCAGGGCGGCGAAGGGGTCGCCGAGCCCAGGGCGGATCCAGGCGTAGGGCCGGCGGCCGGCGGACACATCGCCGCCGGCGGCGATCAGGGTGATGTCCCGGTCCTGGTCGACCAGGTGCACATCGAAGTTGTTGTAGGTGACCATGGCCCGCAGGTCGGGGCGCTCGGCGATGGCCTCAACAATGGCGGGATCCACCTTGCCCAGCACCCGGTTGGCCGTGGTGCTGGGGGGGGAGACGAACAGATCAGCCTGCAGGGTCTGGTCGAGCCAGGTGACCACCGTGCCCCGGAAGGAGCCGATCATGATCGAAAGGCCCACGATCACCGACACCGCCACCATCAGGGCCGCCACGGCCACCGCGGTGCGGCTGAGGGAGCGCAGGATGTCGCGGGGAGCCAGGCGGGCCACCACCCCCAGGCCGCGGCTGGCCCGGCCCAGAGCCTCCATGGCGGCGACCAGCACCGGCGGCATCAACAGGGCGGCGCCCATCAGCACGGCGAACACGCCGGCGAAGGCGGGCACCAGACCGCTGCTGTCCCAGCGGAGCAACAACACCCCGAGGCCGGCGCTGAGCAAGGACGCCAGCAGGAACCAGGGCAGCAGCCGCTGCCAGCCAGCCTCCAGGCTGGAGCGCTGCAGGGTCATCTGCGGTGGGGTAGCCATCGCCTCCCAGGCGGGCAGGGCTGAGGCCACCAGGGCGGAGGCCACCCCGACCAGCATTCCCTTGGCCAGGGTGATCCCTGACAGGCTGATCTGTCGCACCGAGACCACGAAATAGAAGTCGTTGATCGTCTGGGTGATCAGACCCACGACGGTGCGCCCCAGCACCACCCCCAGCACCAGGCCCAGCAGAGACCCCACCAGGCTGAACAGGGCCGCCTCGCCCAGGATGAGGGTAAACAGCTGGCCCCGGGTCACCCCCAGGCAGCGCAGCACCCCGAACAGGCTGCGGCGCTGCACGACGCTGAACGTGACCGTGTTGTAGATGAGAAAGATGCCCACCACCATCGCCAGCAGGCTCATGGCGGTGAGGTTGAGCTCGAAGGCGGCCGTCATCTGCTGCACAGCGTTGCCGCGCGCTGCCGCCGTCTCCAGCTTGAGCCCGCTGGGCAGCCATTCGCTGAGGGCCGCCTCCTGGGCGGGGCTCTCCAGGATCAGATCGATGTGACCCACCGCCGGCACCGCCTTGGCACCGGCGGGGTTGAGCAGGTCCTGGGCGGTGGCGATGTCAACCAGCAGCAGCGTTTCAAGGCCGCGGCGCTCCAGGGCCGCGTCACTGCTGACACTGCCCACCAGCTGCAGCTCAGACATGCGCCCGGCCAGATCGAGATGCAACGTGCCGGAGCCGTCGGCGGCGCCGGGATGGAGGCCGTAGCGCTCGGCGGTCTCGGTGGCGATCACGGCCGTGCCGGGTTCGGTGAGGAAGGGCACGAAACCCTTGCCACCGCCACCTCCCCGTTCACCACCGCCACCGCCTCCCAGCAGACCGCGGAAGGGCGCTTCACTGAACAGATCAACGCCGACGACCCGCATCAGCTCACCGTCCAGTTCCTGGGCCCGGCCGTAGGTCTCGATCACTGGTGCGGCTGGGATCTCGGGGAAGCGGCGGCGCAGCTCAACAAAAGTGGTCTCGGGAACGCCACCGGGCCCGATCGCCACCAACCGATGGGTGGTGCGGCCAGTGATGGCGTCAGTGGACAGGGAGAAGGCCCGCTGGGCCGAGCCACTGGCCAGATCGATCGACACCAGCATCGCCACCCCCAGGGCGATGCCCAGGATGCAGAGCAGGTACTGCAAGGGACGGCGGCGCCAGCGACGGGCCGCCAGGCGCCAGAGGGGGCCGTTACGGACCACGGCCAAAGGATGTCCTTCGCTCACGCCGTCACCGGCCTTGTGGGGGCACCGGCCTCCAGCAGGTGGCCCTCCTGCACCCGCAGCACCCGGTCGGCCTGCGCCGCGATGGCCCCGTTGTGGGTGGCCATGATCAGGGTGCGGCCCTGCTGGCGGGTGAGGGCGATCAACAGCCGCAGCACCTGCTCGCCGGTGTGTTCATCGAGGTTGCCGGTGGGCTCGTCGGCCAGGATCAGCAGGGGCTGGTGCAGCAGGGCGCGGGCGATGGCCACGCGCTGCTGCTGCCCCCCGGACAGCCGATCCGGCATGGTGTCGGCCCGGTCCGCCAGCCCCACCTGTCCGAGCAGATCGAGGGCCGCCTGCTCCAGGGCCGGGCGGGGCAAGCCCGCCAGCTCGCTGGGCAGGGTGACGTTCTCCAGCACCGACAGGGTGGGAATCAGGTTGAAGAACTGGAAGATGAAGCCGATGCGATCGCGGCGAAAGAGGGTGCGGCGTCTCTCGTCGAGTGCCGTGAGGTCCACCCCGCCGATGCAGACACTGCCGGAGGAGGGGGTGTCGATGCCACCGATCAGATGCAGCAAGGTGCTCTTACCGCTGCCGCTCTGGCCCAGCAAAACAACGAACTGACCAGGGTCGACGACCAGGTCGACAGCCTCCAGCACCGTCCGCTCCGTGTCGCCTTCCTGAAAGGCCTTGACTAGGGCCTGCAACTCAATGGCGGGCGTGGGGTTGACGGCCTCGGAGCAGAAATCGGACATTGGGACAGGCTTGAGTCTTGAGTTACTGGATGGGCCACATCAAGGTAGGCATCTGATCAGCTCCATCGTGCGAAAGGAATCAGGGCAATCCGAAGTGGGAAAGCCTCGGTCAGCCTGGCTGCCATAGCCTACGGAGCAGACGGATCAACGACTTGAAGGACCTCACCATGAGTCTCTTCAGCTCCCCGGGGGCTCGGTGAAGTGCGTCGATGATGTCATCGATTCGATGCATGAAGGTCTGCCTTGATCTCAGCAGAAAGAGCCACAAGAGTCTGGGGATAGGCGGTTCAGGCTCACACAATGAGCCGTGATCAATCCCAAGACGATCAAACGAACACAGGATCGTGGGTATCTCCAGTTGATATTCTGATCGGAGGAATGATCGCACATAATCGTACTTGCCCTCCAGGAGATGACCTGCGTTATGAAAGCCGCCCATTTGCTTGGCCTCGTAGGCTCGCAATGATCTCCTTGAAAAGTCTGTCAAGCGACCGGAAAGCTTCTGCCTGCAGTATTGCCTATGAAAACGATAGGGTAAATAGTGGAATTCAAAATAGATAATTGCAGTTTTCGCCTGACCGGCCCCAAGTCGCGAACGTCCCTTGTGATAACCCAGATCAAGATAATCACAAGCTCCATTGGCAAAAAAGCATTTCCGGCTAGACGTCGGGATTGAGTAGAAGTTTTGTCGGTAAGGATGATTCCAATATTTGTGCTGAATAACAAGCACGTCCGCACTGCCTTTGTAAGGCCGCAATGCCTCTTCGATATCCTTTCGACAACAGGATGGTCCGGATTCCGTTTGGCAAGCGAGAAATTCATCGCAGTCAAGCGGAAAGTAGAAATCAAAGTCCTCTTCGCGGTCTAACCTCTGAATCAAATCAGCGATCAAAGCTCCCTTCTCAAGGAAGTTCCTAACCGTTGAATACTCCCAGAAGATCCTGACTCCACTACTCTCTGCTTCTTTGAGAACTTGAATCACAGAAGAGATGGTCGAGCCATTATCAAAAATGAATAAATTCTCCTTACCGACCATCTCAGCATGATAACGAATCCATGCTTCGAGCAGAATGGATTCGTTTTTCTGCATCATCACGCATGCGATGTTCATAACTCCCTTGTCACCTCCTCAGCAATAGCGTCAGACAAAAGCTAAGACAGGCCGAAAGCAATCTCCGACTCCGCCGCTTGGGGAAAGAGCGGATCACCCTTCATTTGTCCCTGGACTGTCATAGGAACCAGCGGGCCAGGGCCGACACGTCCTCATCGCCGTGCCCGGCTGCGATCAGGTCGTCCTCCATCGCCGCCACCTGGCGCGCCACCGGCAGCTCCAGGCCAGCGGCGGCGGCGGACTCCAGGGCGATCGCCAGATCCTTGCGGTGCAGGCGCACCCGGAAGCCGAGCGGGAATTCGCCCCGCAGCATCAAACCACCGCGGTGCTCCAGGGCCCAGGAGCCGGCGGCCCCATCCACCAGCGCCTGACGGACCTCCTCCATCGGCAGCCCCAGACGCTGCCCCAGGGCCAAGGCCTCCGCCACCGCCGCATAACAGCCCGCCACCAGCACCTGGTTGACGGCCTTGGCCTCCTGGCCGGCCCCCACCGGGCCGAGGTGGGTGATCGTCCGGCCCACCGCCTCCAGCAGGGGCCGGGCCCGCTCCAGGTCGGCGGCCGCTCCACCCACCAGCACCGAGAGGGTGCCCGCCTGGGCCCCCTCGGTGCCACCCGTCACCGGCGCATCGAGATAGGCCACGCCGCGCTCGGCCAGGGCAGCGGCCATGGCACGGGAGGTCGCCGGCGCGATGGTGGAGACATCCACCACCAGGGACCCGGGCACCAGGCCCGCCAGGGCGGCGACGCCGTTGTCGCCCCCCTCACCCAGCAGCACCGCCGCCACCGCCACGTCGTCGCTCAGGCAGAGCACCAGCACAGCGGCGCCCTGGGCCGCCGCCGCCGGTGTGGCCGCGCGACGGGCCCCGGCGGCGGCCAGGGGCAGCTCCCGGTCCCGCTGGCGGTTATGAACCGTGAGCGCAAAACCCTTCGCCAGCAGGTTGGCCGCCATCGGAGCTCCCAGCGCCCCCAGGCCGATGAAACCGACGGGTAGGGACATGGCCTGGTGGTCAGACGTTGAACAGGAACTCCATCACATCCCCCTCGGCCACCACGTACTCCTTGCCCTCGCTGCGCAGCCAGCCCCGGTTGCGGGCCTCGGCCAGGGTGCCGGCCTCCAGCAACTGGCCGTAGGAGATGGTCTGGGCACGGATGAAGCCCCGCTCGAAATCGGTGTGGATCACGCCGGCGGCCTGGGGGGCGGTCATGCCGGCGGTGATCGTCCAGGCCCGGGTTTCCTTCTCGCCCGTGGTGAAGTAGGTGCGCAGACCCAGCAGGCGATAGGTGGCGCGGATCAGGCTCTGCAGGCCGCCTTCGTTCACCCCCAGCCCGGCCAGATAGTCGGAGCGCTCCTCAGCGGCCAGGTCGACCAGTTCGGCCTCCACCTGGGCGGAGATGCGAACGGCTTCGGCCCCCTCCCGGGCGGCCAGGGCCTCCACAGCGCTCACCCAGGCGTTGCCGCTGGCGAGGTCGTCCTCGCTCACATTGGTGGCGTAGATGATCGGCTTGGCGGTGAGCAGGCCGAGGTTGCGCACCAGGGCCTGCTCCTCCTCGCTCAGGGACACCCGGCGGGCGGCACCGCCCTGCTCCAGTTCGGCCTGCAGTCTGGCCAGGGCCGCATCTTCGGCGGCGGCCTCCTTGCTGGTGCGCGTCTGCTTCTTGAGACGGTCGCGCCGCTTCTCGATCTGGGCCAGGTCCGCCAGCCCCAGTTCCAGGTTGATGATCTCGGCATCCCGCTCCGGATCGACGCTGCCGGAGACGTGGATCACGTCGTCGTCGTCGAAGCAACGCACCACGTGGACGATCGCATCCACCTCGCGGATGTTGGCCAGGAACTTGTTGCCCAGCCCCTCCCCCTGGCTCGCCCCCTGCACCAGCCCGGCGATGTCCACGAATTCCACGCGCGTCGGCACGATCTCCTTGGAACGGGAGAGATCGGAGAGCTTCTGCAGGCGCTCATCCGGCACCGCCACCACCCCCACATTGGGTTCGATGGTGCAGAACGGGAAGTTGGCCGCCTGGGCCTGGGCGTTGGCCACCAGGGCGTTGAAGAGGGTCGACTTGCCCACGTTGGGCAGCCCGACGATTCCGGCTTTGAGCATCGGCGAAATCTAGGGGTCACCGTGCCAGGCCCCTTTCGGTCTCCCCCCGTCCACAACAGCGGCCCAGGCGAGCGAAACTGATGGCAGCGAAACGCCGGCCCATTCCCGCCATCACCCCCCTGCCGCCGGCTCCAGCTCCCACCCGGAGCCCGTCGCCACCGGCCGCCCCCGTCGGGGCCAAGCGTCGTGTCCGTCGTCGCGTCTGGATTGGCCTGGTGGTGGGGTTGGCCCTGCTCGCCTCAGCCGGACTCTGGCAGCGGCAACGGCTGCAGACGGGGCGCGACCTGGCCCCCTTCACCGTGGTCGCCCGCGAAGGATCCCTGCCCGGAGTGATCACCGCCAGCGGTGAACTGGATGCCGTCCAGCGGGTGAATGTCAGCCCCAAGCGGCAGGGCATCCTGGTGGAGCTGCTGGTCGACGAGGGAGACACGGTGCGCAAGGGCCAGCCCCTGGCCCTGATGGACGACGGCGACCTGCTCGACCGGTTGACCGAACTGCAGGCCAACGTGCTGTCGGCGCAGGCCGAACAACGCCGCAGCGACAGCGAGCTGCGCCGCAACGAACCCCTGTTCCGCCAGGGGGCGATCAGCCTCAACGACATGAACCGCTTCCGGGCCGACGCGGAAGTCCGACGGCTGGCCACCTCTGCGGCCCAGCAACGGCTCGAACAACGGCAGGTGGAGAAAAGCGAGCTGACCGTGAGAGCCCCGTTCGACGGGGTGATCAGCCAGCGTTACGCCGAGCCCGGCGCCTTCGTCACCCCCACCACCACCGCGTCGGCCACCGCCGGCGCCACCAGTTCCTCGATCGTGGAACTGTCCGAGGGCCTGGAAGTGGTTGCCAAGGTGCCCGAGAGCGACATCGGCAGGCTCAAGGTGGGCCTGCCCGCCAGCGTGCGCGTCGATGCCTTCCCTGACCGGCGCTTTGACGCCCGGGTGCGTCAGATCGCCCCCAGGGCCGTCAAGACCAACAACGTCACGTCCTTCGAGGTGAAGCTCCAGCTCGTCGATCCAGCCCCGGAACTGCGCATCGGCATGACCGCCGACATCGACTTCCAGACCGGCACCCTCCAGGCCAGGACCGTGGTGCCCACCGTCGCGATCGTCACCGAGGACGGCCGCCCTGGGGTGCTGCTGGTGGGCAAGGGTCAGGAACCCACCTTCCAGCCGGTGGAGCTCGGCTCCAGCAGTGGCAAGGACACCCAGATCCTCACGGGCCTGGAGAGCGGCACCAGGGTGTTCATTGATCTGCCCCCCTGGGCGAAGAAGCGTCCCTAAGCGGCGGCGACCCCCAGGTAGCGGCGTGCCGCCTCCACAATCCGGCCGCTGGCCGCACCATCGCCAAAGGGATTGTGGGCGTGGGCCATGGCTTGGTAAGCCTCCTGATCGTCCAGCAGGCGACTGGCCTCCGCCAGGATCACCGCGCTGTCGGTGCCGATCAGCTTCGCCGTGCCGGCCGCCACCGCCTCGGGCCGTTCGGTGGTGCGGCGCAGCACCAGCACGGGCTTGCCCAGGGCAGGCGCCTCCTCCTGCAGACCACCGGAATCGGTGAGCAACAGGGTGCAGCCGCGCATCGCCGCCACCAGGCGGTCGTAGTCGAGGGGTTCGGTGAGGAAAGCGCGGGGATGGGTGCCGAGCAGGGCCTGCAGGGGCTCACGCACCGTGGGATTGCGGTGCAGCGGCAGCAGCAGGGCCGTGTCAGGAAAGCGTTCCAGCAGAGCCAGGAAGCCCTGGCCGATCTCAAGCAGCCGCTCTCCCCAGTTCTCACGACGGTGCACGGTGGCCAGCAGCACCCGCTGGTTTTGCCAGTCGAGCCCGGGCAGGTCCCATTCGGGAGCGGTGCGGGCCATCAACAGCAGGGCATCGATCACCGTGTTGCCGGTGGTGAGGATCTCGCCCACCACCCCTGAGGCCTTCAAGTTCGCCGCCGACTGGGCCGTGGGGGCGAAGTGGAGCCGGGCCAGCTGGGAGATCAGACGCCGGTTCGCCTCCTCCGGAAACGGATCGAGCAGGTCGTTGGTGCGCAGGCCGGCCTCCACATGGCCGACGGGAATCTGCTCGTAGAACGCAGCCAGGGCACTGGCGAAGGCCGTGGTGGTGTCGCCCTGCACCAGGACGAGATCCGGGCGATGCGCCTCAAACTCCTCCTTCAGGCCCTGCAATGCCGCACAGGTAACATGGGTGAGGGTCTGCTTGGGAGCCATCAGGGCCAGGTCATGGTCGGCGCTGAGGCCGAACAGGCGCATCACCTGGGTGACCATCTCGCGGTGCTGCCCCGTGAGCACCACCCGGGTACGGAATTCCTTGGCCCGCTGAAAAGCCAGGATCACCGGCGCCAGCTTGATGGCCTCCGGGCGCGTGCCCAGAACGATGCTGACCAGGGGCTGTGGGGACACGGGCCGAAGCAGGTCCAGCGATCCTAGGGAGCCCCCGATCGACCCTCCCCCATGCGGAGGTCACCGCTCCACGCTGATGTTCCAAGCAGCGAATCCGCACCTAGGATTTGTCGGATAGCCGAACCCTTCAGCTGGGTCGCCCATCCGATTTGCAGCGTTCTTCCACGTCACACGCCCAAGCACCACCACCACCCCCACCGGTGGAAGGGGTAGGAGCGCGGTCGGCTCAGACCCCGCCGATGGCCTCGGATGGTGCATCTCCGACGACGCTGGAGCAGATCGTTCGGGTGGCCTTCGAGCGCAATTTCTCCGATGTTCACCTCGGCGTTGGTGAACAACCCAGATTTCGCCATCGCGGCGACATGATTCTGGCCGGCTTGGGTGTCACCGATGCCGGCACATTCCGAGACTGGTTGCGGGAGATCATGGAACCCTCCCAGATCGACCGCTTCGTCCAGCACAAGGAACACGACGGATCGTTCGCCTTCAGCTTCGTGCGGGTGAGGATCAACCTGCTGGAGTCGCTGCAGGGTCCAGCAATGGTGCTGCGGTTGATTCCCCAGTCCATTCCCACCATCGACGAGCTCAGCCTGCCGCAGGTGCTGAAGGATCTGGCCCAACGGCCCAAGGGAATGCTGCTGGTCACCGGACCCACCGGTTCTGGCAAGAGCACCACCCTGGCTGCGGTGATTGACCACATCAATCGCACGATGAAGCGCCACATCCTCACCATTGAGGATCCGGTGGAATTCGTGCATCAGAGTCGCCAGTCCCTGATCCGCCAGAGAGAACTTGGCACCCATACAAAATACTTCAAGACCGCTCTCAGGGCCGCCCTGAGGGAAGATCCCGACGTGATCCTGGTGGGGGAGATCCGCGATCAGGACACCCTTACCACCGCCATCGAAGCGTCCCAGACTGGGCACCTGCTGCTGGGGACCCTGCACACCAATTCAGCGGTGCGCTCCGTGGAGCGGATGCTGGGGATGTACCCCCCCGATGAACAGGACATCATTCGGCGGTCCGTGGCTGATTCGCTGCTGGGGGTGATCTCCCAGGGCCTGATCAAGACCGTGGATGGGAAACGGGCCTCGTATCACGATGTCTTCATCAACACCGACGCCTGCAAGGACTACATCATGCGCGCCAATCTTGATGAGGTTGAAGCCATCATGGCCCGCAGTGGTTTTGACGGCATGATCACCTCCAACCAATACCTGGCCAATCTGGTTTCAGCCGGGAAGGTTCATCCTGAAGAAGCCCTCGCCGCCAGCCTCAAGCCCGACGAACTGGCCCAGACCCTGCGGGGGCGGACCTGAGCCCTCAGCCTCCGACCAGACGAACCAGCAACAGAACGCCAAGACCGACGGAAAGTCCGAGCATGGCCAGACGGCCATTCCAGATCTCGGCCTGGGGGGTGAAACCGCGACGCCAGGAGTTGAGTTCCTGCTGGGACACAGGCTCCGTGTCGCTGAGCGTTGGATCAATCTGCTCGATGGGCAGGGGATTCGCGGGGGCCATGGGGCCAGACCTTGAGGCGATCAGCCCACATTAAGGGCATCAAAAGGGAGGTTGTGGCGCATAGAGCGTGCCGGCCTGCTCCAGGGGCAGCCGGGCCGCCACCCCCAGGGCGATCCCGCTGCGCCCCCCCGCCTCGAAGCGCTCGATCGCGGCCAGGCCCACCATGGCGGCGTTATCGGTGCAGTAAGTCAGGGGCGCAACGCGCCAGCAGAGGCCCCGGGCGGCGGTGGCCGCGGCCATGAGCAGGCGCAGCCGTCGGTTGGCGGCCACGCCCCCCACCAGCACCACGGTCTTCAGCCCCGCCTCGACGGCGCAGCGGCAGCTGCGCTCCACGAGCACCTCGGCCACCACCTGCTCGAAGCTCGCCGCCAGGTCGGCCACCGGCAGGCTGCCGCCGTCGCGGCTGAGGGTCTGCACCTGGCGGAGCACCGCCGTCTTGAGGCCGCTGAAGCTGAAGTCGTAGGGGTGGTAGCCCCCCTGGGGCAGGGAAACTCTCCCCTTGGGAAAGCGGAAGCGACCTGGATCCCCGTCCTCGGCCACCGCCTCGATCGCCGGCCCGCCCGGGTAGCCCAGCCCGAGCAGCCGGGCCACCTTGTCGAAGCATTCTCCGGCGGCATCGTCGCGGCTGCGGCCCAGGCGGGCGTAGCTCCCCGGAGCCTCCACCTTGACCAGCTCGGTGTGGCCACCACTCACCAGCAGCACCAGGTAGGGCCCCTCCGGCAGGGGGTCACCCAGGTGCACCGAGCAGAGATGGCCCTCCAGGTGGTGCACACCCAAGAACGGTTTGGCATGCAGTCGGGCCAAGGTTCGGGCCGTCACCGACCCCACCAGCAGGGCCCCCGCCAGGCCGGGGGCGACCGTGGCGGCGATGGCATCGAGGTCGGCCATGGCCAGACCGCTCTCCTCCAGCACCTGGGCGATCAGGCCCGGCAACGCCTCCACATGGCGGCGGGAGGCGATCTCCGGCACCACCCCACCCCAGCGGGCATGTTCCTCCATCTGGGAAGCGACGGCCCCCGCCAACACCCGCCGTCCGGACACGATCGCCGCCGCCGACTCGTCACAACTTGTTTCGAGGGCCAGAACCGTGCTCATGCGCCCTGAAGAGCTCCCCTACTGTCCGCACGAGCCATCCTGCCCCGCGGCAGTTCCACCGCGGCCCCTCTCCATGCGCCGTCTTCTTTCCAGCCGTCCGTTCGCCAGCAGGCTTTTCGCCCTGCTCGCTTCGGCGTTCCTGCTCTTCGGCTTCGCTCCTTCGGCCCAGGCCGACATC
The DNA here is from genome assembly GCF_024346455.1 of Cyanobium sp. Aljojuca 7A6. Taxonomy (GTDB): domain Bacteria; phylum Cyanobacteriota; class Cyanobacteriia; order PCC-6307; family Cyanobiaceae; genus Cyanobium. Next base: position 233,878 of record NZ_JAGQCY010000003.1, on the reverse strand, counting down.
GGCGGACTCACCCCCTGCAGCGAGACCCCCCGCTTCCAGCAGCGCGCCGCCGCTGCCAGCACCGATCAGGCCAAGGCCCGGTTCGCGTACTACGGGCAGGCCCTCTGTGGCACCGACGGCCTGCCCCACCTGATCACGGACGGCCGCTGGAGCCACGCCGGCGACTTCACGATCCCGGGCCTCCTTTTTCTGTACATCGCCGGCACGATCGGCTGGGCCGGCCGTGGCTACCTGATCGCCATCCGCGGCAGCAAGGACGCCACCATGCGGGAGATCCAGATCGATCTGCCCCTGGCGTTCAAAACCACCCTGGCTGCCGCTGTCTGGCCCCTGGCGGCCCTCAAGGAGTTCACCAGCGGAGCCATGGTGGAGTCCGACTCCAAAGTGACCGTTTCACCCCGCTGATTCCAATAGCCATGAAAAAATTCCTCACCACCGCACCCGTCGTGGCCGCCGTCTGGTTCACCCTGACCGCAGGCATCACGATCGAGGTCTTCCGCTTCTTCCCCGATCTGATCATCCATCCCCTCTGAAGCCTGCACCAGAGGTCTGACCCAATTCCCCCCGGCGGCACTTGGACGGGCCGCCGTTTTCATGGCGGCACTTTCCCCTGGCTGGGGTGTCAGACGGCGTCGCGACATCCCAGCAGCGCCTCCAGCTCCTGCAAGGCCAGATCAAGGTCGCCGTTGACCAGCACCGCATCGAACTCGGCCTCGGCCTCCAGTTCCACCCGGGCCCGGGCCAGGCGCTTCTGGATCGCCTCCTCAGCGTCGGTGCCGCGGCCCCGGATGCGGCGCTCCAGTTCCTCGAAGCTGGGCGGCTTGATCAACAGCTGGAAAGCCGCCGGGAAGGTGCACCGCACCTGGCGGGCCCCCTCCAGCTCGATCTCCAGCAGCACCGGCTGGCCCTGGGCAAGATGCTCCTCCACTGGGTCCCTCGGGGTGCCGTACAGGTGCCCCGCGAAGGCGGCCCATTCCAGGAAGCCCCCACTGGACACCCTTTGCTCGAAGTCGGGCCGCGTCAGGAAAAAATAGTGCTGGCCGTCGATCTCCCCGGCGCGGGGCGATCGGGTGGTGGCCGACACCGACAGCCAGATCCCGGGATGGCGCTGCAGCAGCCTGGCCACCAGGGTCCCCTTGCCCACCCCGCTGGGGCCGGTGATCACCGTGAGCCGACCGGGGCGGGGGGGGGAGGACATGGATCGCTGGCGCTGGGGCGCACAGTAGGGGTGGACCGCACGGAAGCGACAGTGGAGGCGATGGCCCCATCCCTGCCCATCCAGGCCATGGATGTGACCAGCCTGCGCGCCGTGCTGGTCGAGATGCGCCGCGGCCTGCTGCCCAGTCGCTTTGAGAAGGCCCAGCAGCCCGATGCCCATCGGCTGCAGCTCGGCCTGCGCAGCCTGCAGGGAACCCTCTGGCTGGAACTCAGCTGGCTGGCGGAGGCCCCACGCCTGTTGGCCATCGACCCGCCCCTGCGGCTGGGGGATGGCAGCACCCTGGCCCAGCAGCTGCAGCATGGCCTGCGGGGTCTGGCCCTGGTGAGCCTGGAGCAGCTGGGCTGGGAGCGGGTGGTGACCCTGGGCTTCGCCCCCAGGCCCGGTGAGCCGATCGCCAGGCAGCTGGTGCTTGAGGTGATGGGGCGCCACAGCAACCTGTTCCTGCTCGACGAGGACGGGCGGGTGATCACCCTGGCCCGCCAGGTCCGCCAGGACCGCTCGCGCCTGCGGCCGATCGGCACCGGGGATGCCTACGGGCCGCCGCCGCCCATGGCCGGTGAACCTCCCCGGCTCCAGGAGGATTTCGCCTCCTGGAGCCGGCGCCTCAGCCTGCTGCCCCAGACGGTGGGCCAGGCACTGATGGGCGCCTACCAGGGGGTCGGTCCGGCCCTGGCCCGCCAGCTGGCGGACGCCTGGCTGCCGCTGCCGGTGCAGACCCTGCAGGCGGAGCAGTGGCAGGGGCTCTGGCAGCGCTGGCGCCTCTGGCTGGAGACGGTGGAGCAGGAGCGCTTCGCCCTGGCCTGGGGCGGCCCCAGCGACTACCGCTGCTGGGATCCCGTTGCAACGGCCGCCTCGCCCAGCTCCTGGGCGATCAACCGGGGCCTGGCGAGCTACTACACCGATCGGCTGGGGCGTCGGGAGCTGGAGCAGCGGCGGGCGAGCCTGCGGCAACGCCTCCAGAACGCCGCCGTCCGGGAACGTCGCAATGCCGATGAGCAGCAGAGCCTGCTGGAGGCGGTGCCCGGCAGCGAGGCGATGCAGCGCCGGGCCGATGGCCTGCTGAGCCAGCCGGCGCCCTCCCGGGAGGCAATCGACGAAGCCCAGCGCCTCTACCGCCGGGCCCGCAAGCTGCGCCGTTCGGTGGCCGCGATCACCCCCAGGCTGGAGCTGCATCAGCAGCGGCTGGCCGCCATTGACACCAGCCTCACCTTTGTCGAGCAGGCGGAAAACGAGGCGCAGCTCGCCGCCGTCGAGGAGGATCTGCCGGCCCTGCTCCCCTCCCGCCACGGCAAGGGAGCGGGCTCCTCCCGGCGCACGCGGCGCGGTCCGGCCGGCAGCGCTCCGAGCCCCCTGGAGCTGCGCAGCAGCGGTGGCTTGCGGTTGCAGGTGGGCCGCAACCATCGTCAGAACGAGTGGATCAGCCTGCAGCAGGCCCGGCGCGGCGATCTCTGGTTCCATGCCCAGGAGTGCCCGGGCAGCCATGTGGTGCTCAAGGGCTCTGAGGGCACCCCCAGCGAGGAGGACCTGCGGGAGGCGGCCGACCTGGCGGCCCATTTCAGCCGCGGCCGGGCCAACGGCCGGGTGGCGGTGGTGATGGTGCCGACCGGGGATCTGCAACGCATCGCCGGCGCCGGCCCCGGAACGGTGCGCCACCGCGGCGGCGACGTGATGTGGGCGGTGCCGGAGCGGGCCGCTGGACTCCTGGTGGAGCCCCCTAGGCTGCCGGGATCGGAACGGCCATGAGCGACTCCATCCCCGAGGACAATTTCCCCGGCGAGGTGCAGATGAGCCTGGTGGAGCACCTTGAGGAGCTCCGCCGGCGGGTGCTGCGCAGCTTGCTGGCGGTGGTGGTCGGTGCCGCCGCCTGCCTGGTGGGTGTGCGGCCCTTGGTGAAGCTGCTGGAGGTGCCGGCGGAAGGGATCCGCTTCCTGCAGCTGGCCCCCGGTGAATTCCTGTTCGTGTCGTTGAAGGTGGCCGGCTACGCGGGGCTCACTCTGGCCCTGCCCTACGTGCTGTTCGAGATCCTGGCCTTCGTGCTGCCGGGGTTGAGCCGGCGGGAACGGCGGCTGGTGGCCCCCGCCGTCGCCGGCTCCACGGTGCTCTTCGCCGCTGGTCTGGCCTTTGCCTGGTGGGCCCTGGTGCCGGCCGCCCTGCGCTTCCTGGTGTCCTACGGCGCCGACGTGGTCGAGCCGATCTGGTCGATCGAGCGCTACCTCGATTTCGTGCTGCTGTTGATGGTGGCCACGGCCCTGGCCTTCCAGCTGCCGGTGCTGCAGCTGCTGCTGGGCGCCCTTGGCCTGATCGACTGGCGCACGATGCTGGGCGCCTGGCGCTGGGTGGTGCTGGCGGCGGCCCTGGCTGGGGCGGTGCTGACGCCCTCCACCGATCCGATCACGATGTTGCTGCTCACCGGGGCGATCACGGCCCTCTACCTGCTGGGGGTGGCGCTGGTGGCCCTGGCCGAGGGACTGCGGCCCTCCCCGTCGCCCTCCACCTGAGGCGCCGGCTCAGAGCATGAACTCGCTGGCGCGTCCCGCCGGCAGCTCCAGGGGCAGGGAGAGGGCCTTGCCCAGGCGAGGCTTGTCGGTGGTGGTCTGCAGCCAGTGGCGCACCTGGGCCGCCACGCCAAGGCCATTGAGGGAGCCCACCAGCGCCTCGAGATGCTCCTCGTAGGCCTCGGGGCTGAGCGGGAAGGACTGCTGCTCCAGGTAGCCCCACATCACATGCAGATACAGGCGGCCGCGACGCTGGACAAGCTGCAGGTCATAGGTGGCCTGCCAGCGGCTCCGCAGCAACGCCATCAGTTCCTCCCGGCGAAGCGGCTCAGCTGAGGTCATGGCGGCAGGCACACTCCACAACAGCATGTTGCAGCCGGCCTGCGGCAGGCGCGACTCAGACCCGGCCCGGGAAGGGCAAGGTTCATAATGGGCGCCACGTCAATCGGTCACACCGCGCCGTTCCCTATGACCCAGATTCCTGCGGCCTCCTCGAACGGCGGCGGAGCGGCTGATGTGCCCGGGATGGGCCGCCGGCAGTTCATGAACCTGCTGACCTTCGGCTCCGTCACTGGGGTGGCCCTGGGTGCCCTCTATCCCGTGGTGAACTATTTCATCCCGCCGAAGGCCGCGGGCAGCGGTGGCGGCGTCACCGCCAAGGACGAGCTGGGCAACAGCGTCACCGCCACCGGCTGGCTGGCGACCCACAAGGAAGGCGACCGCAGCCTGGTGCAGGGTCTCAAGGGTGACCCCACCTACCTGCTGGTGGAGGGTGGCGAGGCCATCGGCGACTACGGCATCAACGCCATCTGCACCCACCTGGGCTGCGTCGTGCCCTGGAACAGCGGCGCCAATCGGTTCATCTGCCCCTGCCACGGCAGCCAGTACGACGCCGCCGGCAAGGTGGTGCGCGGACCCGCCCCCCTCTCCCTGGCCCTGGCCCACGTCAGTGTCGAGAACGACAACGTGTTTCTCAGCCCCTGGACCGAAACCGACTTCCGCACCGGCGAGAAGGCCTGGTGGGCCTGATCGGCGCCTGAATCTTTCTCCCCCGCTTCCCTCTCCGACGCCCGCCACCTCCACCCCCATGCGCCGCTTCCTCTCTCCCCTGTTCGGCACCCTGCTCACCCTCAGCCTTTCGGTGGGCGCGCTGCTCCTGGGAGCCAGCCCCAGCTGGGCGTACCCCTTCTGGGCCCAGCAGAATTACGCCTCCCCGCGTGAAGCCACCGGCAAGATCGTTTGCGCCAACTGCCATCTGGCCAAGAAGGCCACCCGGGTGGAAGTGCCCCAGGCGGTCTTCCCCGACACGGTCTTCAAGGCGGTGGTGGAAATCCCCTACGACACCTCGGTGCAGCAGGTGTCCGGCAACGGCAGCCCCGCCGGTCTGAACGTGGGCGCTGTGGTGATGCTCCCTGACGGCTTCACCCTGGCCCCCCAGGACCGCCTCAGCGACGAGCTCAAGGAGGAAACCGCCGGCGTCTACTACACCCAGTACAGCGACGACCAGCCCAACATCCTTCTGGTCGGCCCCCTCCCGGGTGACCAGCACCAGGAAATCGTCTTCCCGATCCTGTCCCCTGATCCCGCCACCGACAGCGCCATCCACTTCGGCAAGTACCAGGTGCATGTGGGGGCCAACCGCGGCCGCGGCCAGGTGACCGTCGAGGGTGAGAAGACCAACAACACCGTCTACACCGCCCCTGCGGCCGGCACGGTCAGCGCCATCAGCGCCGGTGAGAACGGAGCCACGGTGGTGGAGATCACCGGTGCAGGCGGCACCGTCACCGAAACCGTGCCCGCAGGGCCCAGCCTCACCGTTGCGCTTGGCGACGCGGTCGAGGCCGGTGCCCCGATCACCAACGACCCCAACGTCGGCGGCTTCGGTCAGATAGACGCCGAAGTGGTGCTCCAGAACCCGGTCCGCATTTACGGGCTGCTGGCCTTCTTCGCCGCCGTGGCCCTGGCCCAGATCATGCTGGTGCTCAAGAAGCGCCAGGTCGAGAAGGTCCAGGCGGCGGAGGGCTTCTGAGCGTTCTTTTCGGCCTCTTCACCTCCCCGGGACCCCTGCTCTTTCAGCTGGGTCCCGTTTCTGTGCGCTGGTACGGCCTGCTAATCGCCCTGGCGGTGCTGCTGGGCCTGCTCCTGGCCACCCGCCTGGGCCGCATCAGGGGCATCGAGCCCGCCCTGATCGCCGATCTTCTGCCGCTGATGGTGCTCGGTGCCGTGGTCGGCGCCCGCCTCTATTACGTCGCGCTGGAGTGGCGCCAGTTCCACAACAACTGGTTCGATGTCTTCGCCATCTGGCGGGGGGGCATCGCCATCCACGGTGCCCTGATCGGGGGGACGCTGGTCACCCTGCTCTTCTGCCGCTGGCGTCGCCAGGCCTTCTGGCCCTTGCTCGATGTGCTCGTTCCCGCCGTGGCCCTGGGCCAGGCGATCGGCCGCTGGGGCAATTTCTTCAACTCGGAGGCCTTCGGCCTGCCCACCAACCTCCCCTGGGCCCTGACCATTCCGATGGCCAACCGACCGCCCGAGTTCCTGGAGCAGGCCTCCTTTCACCCCACCTTTCTGTATGAGTCCCTCTGGAACCTGGCGGTCTGCGTCCTGCTGCTGCTCCTGTTCCGCCTGGGCAGCCAGGGCCGGCTGCGGCTGCCGGCCGGAGCCCTGAGCTGCGTCTACCTGATGGCCTACAGCGCCGGCCGCTTCTGGATCGAGGGGCTCCGGCTCGATCCCCTCTGCCTGTTCTCCCAGCCGCCCTTCTGCGCCGGTGGCCTGCGCATGGCCCAGCTGATGAGCCTGCTGCTCATCGCCATGGGAGGGGCAGGTCTGCTCTGGCTCTACCGCTTCAAACGTCCACTCCCTGATCCCTCCGGCCTGACCGCATGACAGCCACTGTTCAGATCGTCGGAGCGGGCCCCGGGGCCCCGGACCTGCTCACCCTGAGGGCCGCCAGAGCCATTGAGGCCGCCGAGGTGCTGGTCTGGACCGATTCCCTGGTGAATCCCCAGATCGCTGCCTTGGCACCAAGCGCGTGCGAAACGGTCCGCACCAGCACGCTCACCCTCGAGGAGGTGATGGCCGTGGTGGTCGAACGGGCCAGGCAGGGTCGGCGGGTGGTGCGCCTCCACGACGGGGATCCCTCCCTGTACGGCGCCCTGCAGGAGCAGATCTGCCGGCTGGCCGACGCTGGCCTGGCGGTGGAGGTGGTGCCGGGCCTGAGTGCTTACCAGGCCACCGCCGCCGCCCTCGGCGCCGAGCTGACCATTCCCGGCCGCGTGCAGACCATCGTGCTGAGCCGGGCAGGTGGCCGCACCGGCGTACCGGAGCGCGAATCCCTGGCCCGACTCGCCGCCCTGCAGGCCTCCCTGTGCCTTTACCTCAGCGCCCGCCACGTGGAGGAGGTGCAGAGCGAGCTGCTGCTGCACTACCCGGCAGACACGCCGGTGGCGATCGGCTATCGGGTCAGCTGGCCCGACCAGTGGCTCACGGTGGTGCCCCTGGAGAGCATGGCCCGGGTCAGCCGCGAGCGGAACCTGATCCGCACCACTCTCTATGTGGTAAGCCCGGCGCTGCGGGCGGCTGAGGAGTCCCGATCCCTGCTCTATTCCGCCAGCCACAACCACCTGTTCCGCGGCGGAGCCGAGTGACTCCGTCCAGCCAGCCCTGCCTGCGCCACTGGCGGGGCTGGGTGGGCGCCGACGAAGCCGATGGCTGGCTGGAGCAGTTGCAGCGGGAGGTGCCCTGGAAACAGGAGTGCATCACCGTGTACGGGCGTCGCCATGCAATGCCCCGTCTCACCTGCTGGATGGCGGATCCTGGCTGCGGCTACCGCTACTCCGGGCTGGAGAACACCATCGAATCCTGGACACCGCTCATCAGCGCCATCCGCCGGCGCGTTGCGGCAGCCGCGGACCAGGAGTTCAACTCCCTGCTGCTCAACTATTACCGCAACGGCCGTGATGCCATGGGCTGGCACGCCGATGACGAGCCTGAGCTGGATCCGGACGCCTGCATCGTCTCCCTCAGTCTGGGGGCCAGCCGCACCCTGCGCTTCCGTCCCCGCCAGCGGGACACGGCCCCCACGCTGGCGGTGGAACTGGGGCACGGGGATCTGCTGCTGATGGATCCACCGACCCAGCGGCACTGGCAGCACGGGCTGCCGCGGCGCCTGAAGGTTGACGCCGCCCGGCTCAACCTGACCTTTCGGCTGGTGCGATGGCCGGCCTGAAAACGGGGGTGCTGGTGCCGCCACGGAGGGCGGCCGCGGCGGGCCTCCGGGCGCCGGCAGGACGGCAACAATGGAGACCGTGTACCTCTGAGCGGAGTTCCGAGGGCGATGGCCAGTTCCCGTGGTAGCCGACACCGGCGCCTCCTGCCGGTGCTGCTGGGCGTGACCCTGCTGAGCGGTGGCTGTCAGTTCACCGGGGTGAGCGAAGCCGGCCGGGAGCGCTGCCGCAAACTCAGCGCCGCCGCCGGCAATCCCCCCATGGCAGCTCTCAGCTACGTCCGCTGCCTGCCTGGCTCCGACTCCAGCCTGGCGGCCGAGAAGGCGGCTGACGAGCAGGCGGCTGCGGCCCGAAGGGAAGCCCTGGAGAGCTGCCGCAACCGCCAACGGCAAATCAACACCCTGATGGCCAGCCTGCGCAACGCAGAACAGGCGTTGGCGGCAGCCCGTAACAGCTCCTTCCGCCCCAGTGAGGCGCCACCCGAGCCCCTGGATGCAGGCAAGGAATCCCGCTATCGCCCCGAAGACCAGCGGCTCGACCGGGACCGTTACGAGGCCGCCCTCGGCGCCTGGGAACAGCAGGTGGCCTCCCAGCGAGCCCAGTGGCGCCAGCAGCGCGTCGAACGCATCGCAGCCGCCCAAGGGCAGCTCGACCGGGACGCCCAGGCCCTCAGACAGCTCCAGCCCGATCTGTTCACCGCCCCCGCCAGCATCGAGTTCGACCCCATGGCACTCCAGCGGGTGCGCGCCGGCTGCGACAGCGCCGGCTGAGGGGATTTGACAGTGTGATCGGCGACCGTGTAGGAGGGTTCAGGCCATTGGGCCTGGTCGAAACCCCTGCCGCAGAAAGTTTCTCTTTCAGGCGATGCCGAGGTGCCGACAGTAACGATGGGCGATTAGCACAGCGGTAGCGCACTTCCTTCACACGGAAGGGGTCACTGGTTCGAATCCAGTATCGCCCATGTCTTTCAATAAGTTTTTCGCTTCTTAGCACACTACCAAGCAACTTATTGATCGCTGGTCGCTTACGGCTCCGCTCGTCATACTGCTGGCCATGCAGCGCTTCAAGAATCAGTGCCCTTGTGCAAATCTCCTGCCGCAACCATGGCCGCAGAGGACTGGAGCGCACCGATCCCGCAACTCGTCCAGCTGGGCGAAACGCTCGGCAAGGCACGTCGCGACCAGAACCTCAGCCTGGAGGAGCTGGCCAACCGGCTACGGCTTGGAACCGAGCAGCTGACGGCACTCGAGGCGGGGGACCACACGCACCTGCCGGAAGCGGTGTTCGTGGTGGCCCAGGCCAAACGCGTAGCTGGCGCCCTTGGGATCGATGTCAGCCAGCAGATCAGCGATCTGCAGGGGAGCCGCTTGATGCGCGTCAAGCGGCGCCAGCTCCCCATGACGCCCCTCCTGCGAGGGACCCCCGCCGCCCCCTCCAGCCAAGGCAGGCCCCTCGGCTGGCTATGGGCGGCTGCGCTGCTGCTGGGGGCCGGCGCCGTCGCAATGGCTGCCCTGCAGGGGAAGATCTTCTCCCCCCAGGCGTCTAGGGCCCCATCACCGGCCGCAGCCACCAACCAGAACACGGCCCAGGGCCTGAGCACGGCTCCGAAGCAGGCTCTGGCCGCTGGGGCACCGTCCCAGGAGGCCCCTGAGGCGCTGGTGCTGCAGAGCAACCAGCCCAGCTGGTTGGAGGTCCGCAACGCCAACGGGGTCACGCTGTTCCGCGGCACCTTCACTGGCGAGAAGCGCTTCCCCATGGGGCAGGGCCTCAAGGTGCTGGCCGGCCGTCCAGACCTGGTGACCGCCACCGCCGGCAGCCAGGGTCCCCGGTCCCTGGGACGGATCGATCAGGTGGTGTGGCGCAGCTTCAAGGCGTCGCCTGCCGCACCGTGAGCCTCAGGCCCGTGGCCTCCAGCACCAGATCGGCGCAGGAGCGGAGACTCCATTCCTCCAGGCTCAGGTCCTGGGGGGGCTCACCGGCTTGCGGCGCGTGCGGCTGCAGGCTGATCGTGAAGCCTCGGGTCTGAGCGGTCCGCTCCGCGTCCGCAGACACGCTGATGGCCTCAATGCCGGGGGCGGGCCTGCGGTCGAGGGCAGCCGCCAACCGCAGCAGCAGCCCCATCGTGAACACGGTGTGACGGTGCTGGCCGGCCTCAATCAGCTGCCACGACTCGTGGCGCTTCTTGGGCAGGCCGCGCCGGTGGTAGCGGGCGATCGCCGCCACCATCAGGTGCTCGGATTCGGAATAACCAAGCAGCTCCCCGTGGCGGATCAGGTACCAGGTGTGCTTGTGGTAGGCGGCGATGTTGACGTGCTTACCGCAGGCATGGAGCTGGGCCGCCGCCCACAGCAGGGCCCGGCCGTCGCCGTCGTCATCGTGAAGCAGACCCCGGGTCTGGTCGTAGAGGCTGAGGGCATGGCTGGCCACCCGGTCGGCCCGGCCCGTGTCCACGCCATAGGTGCGGGCCAGGTGCAGCACCGTGCGGCGGCGGATCGTGCTCTGAAAGCTGAAGCGATCGACGAGCAGGCCGTTGCGCAGCATCCAGTCGACGATCAGACCTTCCCGCAGGGCCCGCTCACAGACCACCAGCTCCCGGACCTGGAGGATCTCCATGGTGGTCTGGAGGATCAGGGCGCCGGGAACAATGATCTCCGCCCGCCGTTCGTTGATGGCGGTGAGGGCGCGGCGCTGCTCCGGGGTCATGACCACGAGCCGCTCGACGATGCCATCGAGGCGGGCCCGGCTCAGGCGGTAGCCGTCGAGCTTCAAGGGCGGATTGGGGTCCTGGGCGGAGGCCAGGGCCGCCATCGCCATGGCCGTACCGCTGGTGGCCACCAGCACCGGCTTCTCCCCCGGCCGCAATTCCCGTTTCACCTCGGCGACGGCCGGATCCATCGCCCCCTGGATGTAGGCCTTGAGAAAACCACGGCGGGCCGGCGTCAGGGGGTCCTCCCGGCAGAACTCCCGCTGCAGGCGCACCGCTCCGATGCGGGTGCTGGTGAGGGCGCGGGCATCGCGGCCATCCGCCAGCACCAGCTCGGTGGAGCCACCGCCAATGTCGAGAATGAAGTAGGGCTGATCGCCGAAGGAGAGGCCCGAAAGCACCCCCAGGTAGATCAGTCGGGCCTCCTCCGGCCCGCTCACCAGATCCACCACCAGCCCCAGCTGGTCCTGGAGCCCCTGCAGGAACGAGCGGCCGTTCGGAGCCTCCCGCACAGCGCTGGTGGCGGCGGTGACGATCTGCTCCACCCCATGGCTGGTGGCCAGGTCCCGGCAGTGGCGCAGGGTCAGGTAGGCGCGCTCCATCGCCTCGGGTGTGAGGTCGCCGGAGTCCGGGTCCCTTTCCCCCAGACGGGTGGTGGATTTTTCCGCCAGCACCACCGAGAAACTGCGCAGAACCGGATCGATCGCCGCGACCAGCAGGTGGATGGAATTGGTGCCGATGTCGATGGCCGCCACCCGCCGTTCCGCGGTGCTGGACGTGGCGGGGACCGAAGCCAACGCGGCTGACGCCGGATCGGGGATCGGGGGCATGGGGGTGGGCCCGGGCAGCGGCGGCGCTACTTTGCCACTGGGCATGGGCCTCTCTGCCACTGGGCGTGGGAACGCCGCCCTCAGGAGTTGGATAGGGTGCCGGAATACAACCGTTGCAGGCGGTGAACGTTCCGATGGCGCCAGGCCGGGCCCAGGCCTGGCTGGAGCTGCTGCGCTGGCACAAGCCCAGCGGCAGGCTCATCCTTCTGATTCCCTCCGGCTGGGGCCTGTGGCTGGGACCTGTGGTGCCGCCATCAGGCCTGCTGGTGGGCTGGATCGTGCTGGGAGGCCTGGCGGTGAGCGGCGCCGGCTGCGTGGCCAACGATCTCTGGGACCGGCGCATCGATCCCCTGGTGGAGCGCACCCGCCACCGGCCCCTGGCCGATGGCCGCCTCGGGGTGGGCACCGCCACCGTCCTGCTGCTGCTCTGCCTGGTGGTGGCCCTGGCGGCCCTGCTGGCCCTGCCGGCCACCAGCAGGGTGCTGTGCGTGGGGCTCGCCCTGGCCACGTTGCCCCTGGTGCTGCTCTACCCCTCCGCCAAACGCTGGTTCGCCTATCCCCAGCTGGTGCTGGCCCTGTGCTGGGGCTTCGCCGTGCTGATCCCCTGGGCGGCCGCCCAGGGGGGCCTGCGGGGTGCGCTGGGGGGCTGGCCCCTGCTGCTCACCTGGCTGGCGGCAGTGAGCTGGACCTTCGGCTTCGACACCGTCTACGCCATGAGCGACCGGGACGACGACCGGAGCCTCGGGGTGCGCAGCAGTGCCCTGAGCCTGGGGACCCAGGCGCCCCTGGCGGTGGCCCTCTGCTACGGACTCACCTGCGCGGCCCTGGCCCTGGCGGTGCTGCTGCAGGGGCGGGCGGGTCTGCCGTTCTGGCTGCCCTGGGCCGTCGCCGCCCTGGCCATGCAGCAGCAGGCAGCCCGGCTGCGTCGCCCCGACCTGCCCCGCAGTGCCTACGGCCGCCACTTCGCCGTCCAGGTGTGGCTTGGCGCACTGCTGCTGCTGGCCGTGATCCTCTCCACCAGCGCCTGATCCGCCATGGCCGCCGGACCTCCCCCCCTCCAGCCACCTCCCCTCCAGCCCGGCGACCGGGTGAGGCTGGTGGCCGCCAGCTCCGCTCTGGCCGACCTGGAGCGGCTGCAGGCCGGACTGGCGGTGCTGGCCAGCTGGGGCCTGGAGCTGGATGACGATCCCACCCGGCTGCCGGCGCGCCGCTGGGGCTACCTGGCGGGCCGGGACGCCGAGCGGGCCGGTGATCTGCGGCCCACCAGCGACGACCCCGGGGTGCCCCCGGCGCTGCTGGCCTGCGTGAGGGGTGGCTGGGGGTCGGCCCGGTTACTGGAGCGCCCCCTGGAGGCGGCAGGCGGCTGGCTGCTGGGGTTCTCCGATGTCACCTCCCTGCTCTGGCACCGGCTGGCGATGGGCCGGGGGGGCGCCATCCACGGCCCCCTGCTCACCACCCTGGCGGCCGAGCCGGCCTGGAGCCAGGAGCGGCTGCGGGCCCTGCTGTTCGGCGAGCCCCTGGGCGACCTGGAGGGGGAGAGCTGGGGGGGCGGCCAGGCCGAAGGGCCGTTGCTGGCCGCCAACCTCACCGTGGCGACCCACCTGCTGGGCACCCCGCATCTGCCGGACCTGGACGGGGCGATCCTGATCCTCGAAGACGTGGGGGAAGCGCCCTACCGCATCGACCGCCTGCTGACCCACTGGCGCCTCTGCGGCGCCCTGCAGCGCCTGGGGGGCATCGGCTTCGGCAGCTTCGAGGGCTGCGATGACCCCCAGGACACCGGCGGCGACGCGCCCCACTTCAGCCTGGAGCAGGTGCTGCGGGAGCGGACCGCCGATCTGGGTATCCCCGTGCTGGCCGGTCTGCCGGTGGGCCACGGCGACGTCAATGCCGCCCTGCCCCTGGGGGTCCACGCCCGGATCGACGGCGACCGGGGGCGTCTGAGCCTCATCGGTTAAGGCCGTGGGCCGATCTGCTGCCCATCCTTCAGCTCCTGACTCACCCCCACAGACCCTGCTGCCGCATCAGCGCCGGCAGGTCGGCCCCCAGACCCCCGTCGGCGCGGTCAAACAGCAGCCAGCTGAAGCCGTCGACCTCGCCCCGCACCGAGCCATCGGCCAGGCGCAGGCTGCGGTCCCGGTACCAGAGCTGGTCGGGATACAGAAGCATCTCGAAATCAGCGCAGACCTCACCATCCTGCGGATGCCGATAGCGGCAGGCGCCGGGATCCATACGGGCGCGGAAACGGCCGTGGGCTGGCTCCGCCTCGAAGAACAGATCACAGCCCGGATGGCGATCGAAGGCCTCCGGCCCCAGGGTCTGCACCCGGACCGTCCCGAGCGGCGGGCGGTCGTAGGTGGGCCCGCCCTGGAAGAACAGCTGCTCGGCCCGGACCACCCCACGCTGGGGATCCACCCGCAGCACCACCACCCGCTGGCGGTGCGCCAACTGTGGGGCGCTGGCGCGGAACTCCTGGAAATAGAGCACCACCGCACCGAGTTGGGGCGCCTCCAACCGCTCCACCTCCAGGGTGCGCAACTCCCGGGTGAGCTCGGGAGCCACCTGGCCGCCCCTGGCCAGGGTGGCGGCCACCTGGCGCTGGTTGTGGAAGGCCCCCTGCCAGCAGGCGGCGATCGTCTCGAGCTGGGCGGCGCTGTCCATGGCTGGCCTCAGGTGCCGCGGGCCGCCAGCACCGCGCTGGCGATGGTGAGATCGAAGCGGGTGGTGAGTTTGATGTTGGAAGGCGGCGCCTCCAGCACCCGGACCGGCAGCCCCAGCCGCTCGTAGAGCGCCGCATCGTCGGTGACGCTCCAGCCCTCGCGCTCAGCCCGCCCGTGGGCCTCCCGCAGCTGGGCCACGCCGAAACCCTGGGGCGTCTGGGCCGCCCAGAGGCCGCTGCGTTCGGGGGTGGCGGTGATCAGGCCTCGGCCATCCACCTGTTTGATGGTGTCCGTCACCGGGGTGGCAGCGATGATGCCGGCTCCTTCCACCACGGCCTGCCTCAGGGCCGTGGCACAGCGCTCCAGCAGATCAGGTTCCGCCAGACAGCGGGCGCCGTCGTGGATCAGCACCGCCTCCGCATCGGCTGGCAGGGCCTCCAGGCCGCGTCGCACCGACTCCTGGCGGGTGTCGCCCCCGACGATCCAGGCCACCGGTTCGGCCTGGCAGCGGCGGGGCTCGCTGGCGGCCAGGATCGCCCTGATCGCCGCCTCATCCTCCGGCCGGCCCATCACCCCGATCCAGCGGATCGCCCCGCAGGCCAGGGCGGCATCGAGGGTCCAGGCCAGGACGGGGCGGCCGGCCAGGGGGAGCAGCAGCTTGTTGGTGGCGGCCCCCATGCGGCGCCCGCTGCCGGCGGCGGCGATCAGCAAATGCACAAGCGATGGCCCGCCCGGGCGGAACACTGGAATCTCCTCCATACAATCAGGCCGCCAGGCCCGCCCGACCCAACGCCCGATGCGAGCACTGTTTCTGATCCCGGGCGATGGCGCCAGCCAGTTGCAGGCGCTCCCCGCTGTGGCGGCCATCGCCGAGCAACTCCACTTCCAGATTCAGGTGGCCTGCCATCCGTCACTGATCACCCTCTGGAAACTGCTGCCGGCGGTGGAGAAGGTGCTTCCCTTCAACTTCGATGGCGCCACCCTGGCCGACTGGGCCAACCTGCTCGGATGCGTGCGGGAGCCCGATTTTCAGGCCTGCATCAACCTGGCCAGCGGCCGTCAGGTGGATCTGATGCTCTCGATGAGCCACATCCCCAACCGCATGGCGGCCGGGGGCTTCTCCGCCACCGAGAAGGTGCAGGTGCCCGAGGGTCTCTGGCCGGCCCAGGCCCTGGAGGCCTACCTGCGGCCGATCGGGGTGAGCCTGGATGCCGCTGCCTTCCGCCTGAGCCTGTCGAAGGACGCCCTCGACGAAGCGGTCGCCACGTTGCCGGCCGGCGACGGGCCGATGCTGCTGCTGGCCCCCTGCGGCGGCCCGGACGACTGGCCTGTCTCGGCCTGGCAGGAGCTGCCCGGCCGCATCGCCGCCACCCTTCCCAGCCTGCGCTCCCTGCAGGTGACTCCGGCGGCTTCGGCCCATCTGCCCGACCGGGCCGCCCTCGTGGCCGCCAGCGACGTGGTGCTGGCCAGCGATCCTGTCACCATCGAACTGGCCCTGCTCAGCGGCACACCGGTGGTGGCCCTGGGTCGCAGGGGCGACAGCCTGCCGGCCCGCAGCGGAGTACAAGGGCTGGGTTCCCCCGGCCACCTGCTTGACCTCCCCTCCAGCGACGTCCTCAAGGCCCTCGGCCTGGGCTGAGCGGCGCCCATGAGCCGCCTGTGGTTCGCCCGCAGGAAGCGCCCCCCCTCGGCCAGGGTGCGCCGTCCCTGGCTCACCCCCCTGATCGCCCTGATCCTGGTGGTCAACGCCAGCGCGATCGGCTACCGGATCACCGAAGGCTGGGACTGGGGCGATTGCTACTGGATGGTGGCCATCACCATCGCCACCATCGGCTATGGCGAGGTGGAGCCCCTCTCCACCGCCGGACGGCTGATCACCGTGTTCTCCATCGCCGGAGGGCTCGTGGTGGTCCAGCTCACCATCCAGAACCTGGTGGGCCTCTCCGAAACCGGCTACTTCCGGCGCCTGCGGCAGCGCCGATTCCGCACCTGGGTCCAAAGCATGAACAACCACGTGATTCTCTGTGGCTACGGCCGCATCGGGCAGGAGATCGCCGACCAGCTGATCCGGGAGAAGGTGCCCCTGCTGGTGGTGGAGATGGACCAGGCCTGCCGGGATGCGGCCGAGGAACGGGGGCTGCCGGTGCTGTTCGCCGACGCCACCCTCGACGAGACCCTGCTGGAGGCGGGCATCCACCACTGCCGCAGCCTGGTGGCAGCCCTCTCCAACAATGCGGCCAACCTCTACGTAGTGCTGAGCGCCCGGGGGCTGGCCCCCCGCTGCCGCCTGATCGCCCGCTCCGACAGCGCCGAGGCAGGGCGCAAGCTGCGCCTGGCCGGCGCCGATCAGGTGGTGAGCCCCTATGTGGCGGGGGGTCGGGTGATGGCCGCCACTGCCCTGCGGCCGCTCGCCGTCGACTTCATGGAGCTGCTGGCCGGCTCCAACTGCGAGGTGGAGGAATTCCAGCTCAGCGACGACAGCGCTCAGCTGGGCGAGCTGCAGGGACGCACCCTGGCGGAGATGCAGTTCGGACGCCGCAGCGGCGCCCAGGTGCTGGCCATCCGCACACCGGCACCGGCGGTGGTCAATCCCTACTCCTACCGGGGGACCACCTATGGCACCCCGGAGGCCACCCTGGTCACCAACCCCGGCGGCGATACCCGGCTGGAGGCCGGCCAGCTGCTGGTGGTGATGGGCAGCAAGGAGCAGCTGCAGCGCTTCGCCGGGGTGCTCGGCCAAGCCCTCAAGAGTTCCGACCTGATGGCCGACTGAGGTGATCGGGACGGGACGCCGCCAGGCATACGATCGCCACACCCTGCTCCCGCCGCCATGTCCAGTGCCGCTCCCCTCTCCGGCCAGGTCGCCTTGGTGACAGGAGCCAGCCGGGGGATCGGCCGGGCCATCGCTGAGTCCCTGGCGCTGGCCGGAGCCACGGTTGTGGTCAACTACGCCCGCTCGCCCGAAGCGGCTGAAGCGGTGGTGGCCACGATCACGGCGGCGGGCGGCCAGGCCTGGAGCCACCAGGCGGATGTGGCCGACGAGCAAGCCGTGGAGGCGATGGTCAAGGCGGTGCTGGAGAAGGAAGGGCGACTCGATGTGCTGATCAACAACGCCGGCATCACCCGTGACGGCCTGCTGATGCGGATGAAGACCGCCGACTGGCAGAGCGTGATCGACCTCAACCTGACCGGGGTGTTCCTCTGCACCAGGGCTGTCAGCCGCAGCATGCTCAAGGCCCGCCGCGGCCGCATCATCAACATCACCTCGGTGGTGGCCCTGATGGGCAACCCTGGCCAGGCCAACTACAGCGCCGCCAAGGCCGGTGTCATCGGACTCACCCGCAGCAGCGCCGCCGAATTCGCCAGCCGCGGCCTCACGGTGAACGCCGTGGCCCCCGGATTCATCGACAGCGACATGACCAAGGATCTGGATAAGGAGCCGATCCTCGCCGCCATCCCCCTCGGCCGCATGGGCCAGCCTGAGGAGGTCGCCGGTGCGGTGCGTTTCCTGGCGGCCGATCCAGCGGCGGCCTACATCACCGGCCAGGTGCTGCAGGTGGACGGCGGCATGGTGATGCGCTGATCAGGATTCGGGTGCCAGGGGCTGGGCGAGGTCTTCCCGCAGCTTGCGGATGCGCTGCAGCAAGCGCAGGCGCCGGCTGCGGGCCGTGAGGGTGAGGAACAGCCGGATCGGCACATAGACCAGGGCCATCAGCAGGCCGAGGGTGGCGATCAGCAGGAACACCATGCCATCGGCGGTGGTGCTGGGTACCAGGACCGATTCGGTGGCCGCGCTGTCGAGGGTCTGCTGCAGCAGGTCTTCCATGGAGTGAAGGTACCTCCTGCGGCGGGGGGCCGCAGCCTTCGCGGAACGGGACATTCGGCTTTCCCCACCGAGCGACGGATGCCACCGGCGGGGTCGCCGTGGGACGCTGCGAGCGCTGCTCTTAACACCGTCGATGGCCAAACTGATCCAGTTCGCCGATGCCTCCCGCGATTCGCTGGAGCGGGGCGTCAATGCCCTGGTTGATGCGGTGAAGGTCACCATCGGTCCGAAGGGTCGCAACGTGGTGCTGGAGAAGAAATTCGGCGCCCCCGACATCGTCAATGACGGCGTCACCATCGCCAAGGAGATCGAACTCGAGGATCCTTTCGAGAACCTGGGCGCCAAGCTGATCCAGCAGGTGGCCTCGAAAACCAAGGACACCGCCGGCGACGGCACCACCACCGCCGCTGTCCTGGCCCAGTCCCTGGTGCATGAGGGCCTGCGCAACGTCGCCGCCGGTGCCAGCCCCGTCGCCCTGAAGCGCGGCATGGAGCAGGCCACAGCCCTGGTGGTGGCCGGGATCGCCGCCCGCTCCCGCGCCGTGGCGGGGGACGCCATCCGCCAGGTGGCGACGGTGAGCTCCGGTAACGACGAGGAAATCGGCCGCATGATCGCCGAAGCTGTCGAGCGGGTGAGCGCCGATGGCGTCATCACCGTGGAGGAATCGAAGTCCCTGGCCACCGAACTCGAGGTGACCGAAGGGATGGCCTTCGATCGCGGTTACTCCTCCCCGTACTTCGTCACCGATCAGGACCGGCGCGAATGCGCCTTCGACAATCCCCTGCTGCTGATCACCGATCGCAAGATCAGCACCGTGGTCGACCTGGTGCCCGTGCTGGAGGCTGTCTCCAAAAGCGGCCGGCCCCTCGTGATCCTGGCTGAGGAGGTGGAGGGCGAAGCCCTGGCCACCCTGGTGGTGAACAAGACCCGGGGCGTGCTCCAGGTGGCCGCCGTGCGGGCACCGGGCTTCGGTGATCGCCGCAAGGCCATGCTCGAGGACATCGCCATCCTCACCGGCGCCACGGTGATCAGCGAGGACAGGGCCATGACCCTGGACAAGGCCACCCTGGCCGACCTGGGCCATGCCCACCGCATCACGATCAGCAAGGACGAAACCACGATCGTGGCGGCCGACGACCAGCGCACCGCCGTGACCGATCGGGTGGCCGCGATCAAACGGGAGCTGGAGGCCACCGATTCCGACTATGACCGCGAGAAGCTCAACGAGCGCATCGCCAAGCTGGCCGGCGGTGTTGCCGTGATCAAGGTGGGCGCCCCCACCGAGACCGAACTCCGCAACCGCAAGCTGCGCATCGAAGACGCCCTCAACGCCACCCGGGCCGCCATCGATGAAGGCATTGTCGGCGGCGGTGGCAGCACCCTGATCCAGCTCACCGAGGAACTGGGAGCCCTGGCCAGCCGCTGCGACGGCGACGTCCGCACCGGGGTGGAAATCGTGCAACGGGCCCTGGCGGCACCGGCTCGCCAGATCGCCATCAACGCTGGCGCCAACGGCGACGTGGTGGTGCAGCAGATGCTCAGCCAGGGCAAGGGGTACAACGCCCTCACCGACACCTACGAAGATCTGCTCGACGCCGGCATCCTGGATGCCGCCAAGGTGGTGCGGCTGGCCCTGCAGGATGCGGTCTCGATCGCCTCGCTGCTGATCACCACCGAGGCGGTGATCGCCGACAAGCCGGAACCCGCCGCTCCGCCCGCCGGGGATGGCGGCATGGGTGGCATGGGCGGCATGGGCGGCATGGGTGGCATGGGTGGCATGGGTGGCATGGGCATGCCCGGCATGATGTGAGCCCCCAGAGGATCTGGACGGGGCCGGTGGAGCCGAAGCTCAGCCGGCCATGGCCCGCACATAAGCGGCCACCTGCAGATCCACACCGGTGATCGCGGTTCCCACCACAACGGCATCGGCGCCACCATCCAGGGCGCGGCAAGCCTCCTGCTTGCTGGCGATGCCCCCTTCACAGATCAGCGCCACCGCCTCAGGAAGCTCACGCCGCAACGGGCCCAGCAGGTCCCAGGCCGGGGGAGCCACCGCGGCGGTGGCCTCCGTATAGCCGTAGAGGGTGGTGCCCACCCACCGACAACCCAGGGCCGCCGCCCGCAGGCCATTCGCCACGCTGTCCACATCCGCCATCAGCGGAGCGCCCAGATCCTGGCGTGCTCGCCGGATCAGGGCCTCGAGCTCCTGGCCCTCAGGCCGGGGACGGTCGGTGGCATCGAGGGCCACCACATCGGCTCCGGCCGCCCAGACGGCGCGGATCTCCTCCCAGCCAGGGGTGATGTACACGGAGCTGTCAGGGAATGTGCGCTTCCAGAGGCCCACGATCAGGGCCTTGGGGCAGCGGCGCCGCACCGCGCCAATGTGCTCCGGACTCTCGAGCCGTACCCCGGCGGCCCCCTGGCGCAGGCTGGCCTCGGCCATCGCGGCGATCACGGCCGGATCACGTAGGGGCGAGCCCTCCGGGGCCTGCACCGAGACGATCAGGCGACCGTTCAGTTCGGCGCGTTCAGGCAAGGGAACAGATGACACCATCAAAGGCGGCAAGGGGAGATCAGCTGGCGCGGCGATGCTGGGGGTCGCCGGAGAGCCAGGAGCGCAGGTCGGCCAGGGTGGAGGGTGCCGGGGCCGGGGGCGTGCCCGGTGGCAGGACGCTGAGGCGGGAGGCCTCGGGAAGGGACGTGGGGAAGGGCGCCGGATCAGTTGCCAACTGGGAGACCAGCGCGGGGGCGTCCGGGGCTACCCCAGCAAACTCCGGCGCGGTCGAGAAGGCCGCCTCGAGGGCCGCGAAGGCATCGTCCACCCTGGCGGCAGCTGGGCTGGTGACAGGTGGAGCTGCGGTGGGGGCCCCTGCCGCTCCTTCCAGTTGCTGACGG
The DNA here is from genome assembly GCF_024346455.1 of Cyanobium sp. Aljojuca 7A6. Taxonomy (GTDB): domain Bacteria; phylum Cyanobacteriota; class Cyanobacteriia; order PCC-6307; family Cyanobiaceae; genus Cyanobium. The sequence goes on along the minus strand of NZ_JAGQCY010000003.1, from coordinate 213,023 downwards.
AGCCAGTCGCCGGCCCCGATGCCCTGCTGGGCGATCAGGTTGTCGGTTCGGAACCTCTCAAGGGAACCGACCCCATGGCGATGGGCCCACTGCCGGGTCAGACGGGCCGTAGCGGTGGCATCCCTGCGGTGGACGGCCTCGAGAAGCAGGCTGGAGAGCTCGGGCCGGGATGGGGGCAGGGACACGGAGGGGGCGTCAGGTGAGCTTGCGATCCAGCATCGGGCGGATCAACAGGAACAGACCCGCAGCCAGGCCCGCCAGGATGGCGAGACAGGTGGCGGCATTGAGGGATCCGTAGGGAGCCACCAGCACCACGTCGGTGAGGCGGAACGACCCCGCGTAGGCGGCGCGAATCGGTTCAATCGCGAAGGTAAGGGGATTCAGGGCCGCCAGCCAGCCCAACCAGGGCGGCATGAAAGAAATCGGTGCCAAGGCCGTGCTGGCAAACAGCAGGGGAAGATTGGCCACGAAGATCACAGCGATCAACTCGATGTGGCCCGGCAGGGCGAAGGCCAGGCCGAGGCTGAGGGCCGTGACGGCGAACACCAGCAGCAGCAGGGTGACCAGCACCAGCAGCAGCCCCGCCCCTCTTGGCCAGCCATAGCCCAGCAGGGCCGCGGTGCCCATGATCGCCAGACTCTGCACCAGGCTCAGGCTGGTGATGTAGAGCACCGAGGCAAAGACAATCGAACTGCGGGAGCGCAATGGCGCCACCAGCAACCGATTGAGGAAGCCGAACTCGCGGTCGAACATCACCGGCAGGCCGGCATTGAGGGCGGCACTGAAGGCCGTGAAGACGATCACTCCGGCCCCCAGGAAGCGGCCATAGCTGATGCCGCCGGGAAGCAGGCCCTCGGGGGCGTTGGCGAACAGGGCTCCGAACAGCACCAGCCAGATCAGTGGCTGCAACACCCCCGCCACAAGGGTGGACGGACGCCGGGCCAGCTGAACGAACAGCCGCCGGGTGAGGGCGAGCGTCTCCTGGGAGATCTCGGCGAAGGCCGAGGGCTCAGCGCTGAGGGAGGGGACGGGGGCGAGGGAAGGGCTGGCGCTGGTCATGGGGAATCAGGGAATCGGGTCATCGCATCGACTGCTTGCGTTCCTCCTTGAGGTCCCGGCGACCCGCCACGGAGAGTTCCGCGTCGCTCAGGGTGCGACCGGTGGCCTGAAGGTAGACGTCATCGAGGCTGGGGCGGCTCTGGGCCAGGGCGAACACCGGCAGCTGGGCCTCGGCCAGCTGCTGCCGCAGGGTCTCCACCACGGCGCTGTCCTCCACCACCAGATTGAGGGAATAGCCCTGGGCCCGGTTGACCACCACCTGGCGGACGCCATGGCAGGCCTGGAGGAGATCCCGGACCCGGGAGGCCTCCTGCTCATCACTGAACTCCCGCACCCGCAGGGTCACCCGATCGCCGCCGAGGGCGCCCTTGAGGGCCGAGGGGGTGCCTTCGGCGATCACCCGACCACCGTCGATGATGGCCAGGCGGTCGGCCAGGGCATCCACCTCCTCGAGGTAATGGCTGCTGAGCAGCACCGTGGTGCCCTGGTCGCGCAGCTGCTGAAGCACCTGCCAGATGGTGGCGCGGCTCTCGATGTCGAGGCCCACCGTGGGTTCATCCAGCACCAGCACCCTGGGCCGGTGCAGCAGCCCGGCGGCCAGGTCGAGGCGACGGCGCATGCCGCCGGAGTAGCTGCCACAGCGGCGGTCGATCCAGGCCTCCATGGCGAGGAGCTCAATCAGCTCGGCGGTGCGGGCCAGCCGGTCGGCGCCTGCCATGTGGTGGAGATCCGCCTGGAGATGCAGCAGCTCCCTGCCGCTGAGGATCTTGTCGATGGCCACCTCCTGGGCGACATAGCCAAGCAGGCGCCTGACCGCCCGGGGTTCGGCCAGGGCATCGACGCCGGCGACGTGGACCTGGCCGGCATCGGGAGCCAGCAGCGTGCAGAGGATGCGCAGGGCCGTGGTCTTGCCGGCGCCATTGGGTCCGAGCAGTCCATAGAGGGACCCGGCCGGCACACTCAGGGAGAGGTCGTCCAGGGCCTGCACCGGTTCAACCTTGCGGCCACCGAAACGCTTGCTGAGGTGCTGGAGCTCGATCAAGCCGGGATCAATCGCGAAGGGCCGGAAGCGATGTCAATCTAGGCAGACGCTGCGGGAGCCAGATGGAGCGCAGCGGCCAGCAGGGTAGCCGGCGCGCCGGCGCTGGCCAGGGGCGTGCGCGCCAGCACCAGCAGCAGGCAGATGCCGAAGAGGTAGAAGATCGACCAGCGGAACATGCTGCGGGCCCGACGGGGATCGCTCGGGTCCTCCAGCAGGCTGCCGCTCAGCTGCAGCAACCTGGCATTGAAGGGAAGCACCAGCAGCCCGTAGAGCCAGCCGCCGCTGGGCAGGGCGACCACCCCGGCCAGGCTCATCGCCACCGTGACCCAGCTGTAGCGGCGGATCGCCCCTGCCGTGACCTCCAGACCCTTGACCACCGGCAGCATCGGGATGCCGACGGAGCGGTAGTCCTCATGCAGAAGCAGGGCCAGGGCCCAGAAATGGGCTGGGGTCCAGACCATCACCAAGCTGAAGAGCCACCAGCTGCTCCAGCCCAGGTGGCCGGTGGCGGCAGCCGCCCCCACCAGCGGGGGAATGGCCCCGGCGATGCCGCCGATGACAATGTTCTGGGTGGTCCGGGGCTTGAGCAGGGCCGTGTAGAGCAGGACATAGCTGCACAGTCCCAGCAGGGCCAGGGAGGCGGCCAGGGCGTTCACCCCCAGGACGAGCACCAGCACCGAGGCGACCGTGAGGCCGACGGCCAGGGCGAAGGCCTGGCGCTGGGCCAGCCGGCCCGAAGGCAGCGCCCGGCGACTGGTGCGCTGCATGCGGCCGTCGAGTTCCTGCTCCCAGAGGCAATTCAGGACACCGGCCGCCGCCGAGGCCATCGAGCCCCCCACCAGGGTGCAGACCATCCGCACCGGATCCAGGGGCCAGGCCGCGGTAAGGGCCATGCCACCAACCGTGGTGGCAAGCAGCAGCGGGATGAGCCGCGGCTTGGCCACCTCAAGCCAGGCCGGCAACTTCACGGACGGACGGATTGCTATTGGCGCCGGGGGCGCGGCGATGGCCGACACGGCGCTGACACTAACCATGGGCCACCTCAAGACGGGTAGGGACGGAAGGGGACTGGAACGAAAGACCCCAGAGACCACCAAGCACGGCCACCAGCAGGGCGGCCGTGAGCTGGTGGGCGACGGTGACGGCGGGAACGGTCAACTGGAGCCGCAGGGTGAAGACCCCGAGGGCCACCTGAACCACCACCAAGGCGGCAGCGGCAAAGGACAGGCCCTGGAGACGACGGTGGCCGGCCGGCAGGGCCAGGGCGCTGGCGGCCAGCAGCAGCACCACAACGGCTGCCGGGTAGGCCCCCTGACGATGCAGCAGCAACCAGCGGCAACCCTCTCCGGCCTGGAGGCAGAGATCGGCGGCCCAGCGGCTGGCCATGGCACCACCCAACAGGCACTGGCCTCCGACAAGCAGGGCGGCCAGAACCGGCAGGGTGGACCACCAGCGCGGCAGGGCCCTGCCATCGGCACCCGCCTTCGCCGGCTCCGGGCGCTCCAAGCCCTGGTGCATCGCGCTCAGCAACAGCACCAGGCAGAGGGCGGTGGCCAGGTGCAGGGTGACGGTCGGGGCGGCCAGCTGGCTGAGCACGGTGAGGGCCCCAAGAGCTCCCTGCACAGCCACCAGAGCCAGGCCGAGGCCAGAGCTCCAGGGCAGCCAGGCGGGAAAGCGGTCACGGAACCGCAGGCTGAGGGCGAAGAGCAGCAGAAGGGCGATGCCCACCAGGAAGGCGTCGAGGCGGTGAAACCACTCCAGGAACACCTGCAGATTCCACTGGCGGCCCGGCCAGAGCACCCCGTAACAGAGGGGCCAGTCCGGGCAGGCCAGTCCCGCCTCCATCACCCGGGTGGCGCCACCGATGGCCACCAGGGCCACCAGGGCGACGACGAGGTGGGCAGTAAGGAGGGGCACCAGACGCACGGGCCAGCTCTCCCCGGGGGCGGACCGGGGCAAGGGCAGGGGTTGCGTGGACGGCGCCACAGCCATGAACGAATGGTCTTCCGGGTGCCCAAGTTAGCGGGCATTGAAAGATGTGCGAATCAGCACATCGTCCGAAGTGAATGTGAAATTTCTCCGAAATTGCCTCTCTGACTACAACGAACACGCGGTGCGCGAACCGCCCTGCCTCAACGGGCGCGCCATCGCCAGCCAGCCCTGCGCTCCAGCTGCGGAGGCGATCGCCACTGGAGATCCCCGGCACCAGGTCCGCCCCCTGACGGACGCCGAAGTGGGGCGTGGGGTGATCCCGGGTCAGCGGATCGAGGATTGGTGGCCCTCCCGATGGGAACGGGACGGCGGCAAGGCCCTCCCCCCCCTGGCCTGCTGTGGAAGCGGCCCAGGATCAGGGCAATGAGGATGGCGATGTACAGCTGCCCCGCAATGGTGATCACCACCGTGATCACCTGCCCGGTCACGTCGCTGCTGCGGAGCACCTCCGACCCCACGCTGGTCAGGATCGTGAACGAAGCGGCCATCAGCGCCGGCGCCATCGCCACGGCGTCAGAGCCGCGATCCTGGAGCACCGGCAGCGCGGAGAGGTCGTAGGCGCCCGGATGCAGGACCCACAGGGCCACCAGCATCACCCCGCCGGCGATGCCGATCAAGAGGTAGCCGGAGGTGGCACCCATCACCACGGCCAGCGTCACGAAGGGCTCACGCACCAGGGTCTTCACCTTGCGCATCAGCGCCACCAGAAAAAACAGCAGCCAGGCGATCACATGCGGCACCGTGATGAGGCGCCCCAGGGGTGGATCGAAGGCCAGGGCCAGATGCCACACCACCTCCAGGGCGAGCGCCAGGCCACCGAGGCCATACAGCAGAGGACGGGTGCTGATCAGGGGTGAGTAGCGCGTCACCGTGGTGACAAGCACCACCGCCAGGCCAATCAGCAGCACCGAGAGCAGCCAGACGTGCGACTGGCAGAACGGCAGCATCAGGATGAGCAGCACCTCGGTGGCGAGGGTGAGGATGTAGCCGCGATGGCGGTGGCGGAGCCTCTGGATCTGCTCGTGGGTGAAGGGCATCGCAGCTCCGCTCAGGTGCGGCTGGAGGCGTGAGGCTCTTCAGGCTCACGGGATCCCGGCAGCCGATCGCCTCAGCCGGGCGTGGGTCTGGCTCATGTTCGCAGTGACCATGGGCCACGACACAGGGCTGAGGGGGACATCACGATGGCGGCCCTGCTGGCCCGGCTCTTGCCACCATTGCCGAGAGACTCAGGCCAGACCCTCGCCAACTTCACCAGCCTGGTCCGCCAGCGCTGACGAACAACGGCGGCAGGGCAGCAGCGGCCCTGGCCCTGGACAGGCGCGATGGCGGGCAACGAAGTTGCCTGGCCTTGAAAGATGTGCGAATCCGCACATCGTGCGAACTGAATGTGAAATTTCTCCGAAATTGCTTCTCTGGCTACAACGAACGCACGGCCCGCGAACGGCCTTCCATAAGCTGTTGACCTCAGGAGCCCTCCACCCTCCCGACAGCCGTCCCGCCGCCGACTCCGTGCCGATTCCCTCCTCCCTGGTCACCCTGCTGGTGGGCATGGCGCTCGTCCTCTCCGGCCTCTGGGTGGGTTACAACGTCGACCTCCTGCCCCTCGACGCCAGCGCCAACGCGCCTGTCTACGACTCCCTGTTCCGGGTCCTGTTCAGCATCGGCACGATCCTGTTCCTGGGCATCGTCGGCCTGGTGGTGTTCAGCCTGGTGCGGTTCCGTCGTCGGGCCGGGGACCACACCGACGGGCTGGCGATCGAGGGCAACCTGCTGCTCGAGATCGTCTGGACCGCGATCCCCGCGATCGTGGTCCTGTTCGTGGGCATTTACAGCTACGACATCTATGAGCGGATGGGCGGCATGAGCAGCCTCAACGACCATTCCGCCATGCATCAGATGCCCGCGATGGAGACCATGGAGGCGTCCGTCAGCTCCGCCGAGGGAGGCCAGGAGCCCGCAGCCCGGGTCTGGGGGGGCATCGGCACCGGAGCCGGCGAAGCCAATGTCCTGCCGGTGGAGGTGACGGCCATGCAGTTCGCCTTCATCTTCCACTACCCGGAAGGGGACATCACCAGCGGCGAATTGCACGTGCCCAATGGCCGGCCGGTGGAGCTGCGCATGAAGGCCAATGACGTGATCCATGCCTTCTGGGTGCCCCAGTTCCGGCTCAAGCAGGACGTGATCCCCGGCCAGCCCACCGTGCTCACCTTCACCCCCACCAAGGCGGGCAGCTACCCGATCATCTGCGCCGAGCTCTGTGGTCCGTACCACGGCGGCATGCGCTCCACCGTGATCGTGCACGAACCCGATGCCTACGACGCCTGGCTCCAGAAGAACAGCCCTGTGACAGCCACGGTCGCCAGTGCTCCCAGCACCCCCACCGCCTGAGCGTCCGTTCTGCCGGTCCCCATTTCTCCCGATCCTTCCAGCCCCGATGACTGTCGCCTCCCCCAACGATTTCCAGGACAGCCTCCAACCCCAGGGCTGGCTGCGCTATTTCAGCTTCAGCCTCGATCACAAGGTGATCGGTCTCCAGTACCTGGTGACGGGCTTCCTCTTCTATTTCATTGGCGGTGCCATGGCGGGAGTGATCCGCGCCGAGCTGGCCAGCCCGATCTCCGATTTCGTCAGCCGGGAAACTTACAACGAGGTTCTCACGCTGCATGGCACCGTGATGATCTTTCTGTGGATCGTTCCGGTGGTCAATGGGGGCTTCGGTAACTACCTGATTCCCTTCTATGTGGGCGCCAGGGACATGGCCTTCCCCAGGCTCAACGCCGTGGCTTTCTGGATGATTCCACCAGCCGGGATCCTGTTGATCGGCAGCTACTTCATCACTGGAGCCGCCCAATCCGGCTGGACGGCCTACCCGCCGCTGAGCCTCACCACCCCCGCCCTGGGTCAGGTGGTGTGGATCGTGAGTGTGCTGTTGCTGGGGGGCAGCTCGATCTTCGGTGGCATCAATTTCATCGCCACCGTTCTCAAGCTGCGGCGTCCGGGATTGAAGCTGATGCAGCTGCCGATGTACTGCTGGGCGATGCTCGGCACCAGCATCCTGGTGGTGCTCTCCACCCCCGTACTGGCCGGTACCCTGCTGCTTCTCAGCTTCGACATCGTTGCCCACACCGGCTTCTTCAATCCGGCTCTGGGGGGAAATGTGGTGGTCTACCAGCACCTTTTCTGGTTCTATTCACACCCGGCGGTGTACATCATGGTGCTCCCGGCCTTCGGCCTGGTGAGTGAAATTCTGCCCATCCACGCCCGCAAGCCTCTGTTCGGCTACACCACCATGGTGTATTCGATCATGGCCATCGTGGTACTGGGCCTGGTGGTCTGGGCCCACCACATGTTCACCAGTGGCACGCCTCCCTGGATGCGTCTGTTCTTCACGATCGCCACCTCGTTCATCGCCGTACCGACGGGCATCAAGTTCTTCAACTGGTTGGCCACCCTTTGGGGCGGCAAGCTGGCCCTGAACAGCGCCATGCTGTTCTCCTGCGCCTTCATCGTCAATTTCGTGTTCGGTGGGATCACTGGGGTGGCCCTGGCCCAGGTGCCCTTCGACATCCACGTGCACGACACCTACTTCGTGGTCGGCCACTTCCATTACATTGTTTATGGCGGCACGGTGTTCGTGATTTTCGCCTCCATCTATCACTGGTATCCGAAGTTCACCGGCAGGATGCTCAATGAAGATCTAGGTCGGCTGCATTTCCTGCTCACCTTCGTGGGCTTCAACCTCTGCTTCGCCCCCCAGCACTGGCTCGGCCTCAACGGCATGCCCCGTCGGGTGGCCGAGTACGACCCCAGCTTCACCACCCTCAACCAGATCAGCAGTGTGGGGGCCCTGCTGATGGCGATCAGCAGCCTGCCTTTCCTCTACAACGTGCTGGTGAGTGCCTTCCGGGGCCAGGTGGCCGGCGACAACCCCTGGAACGCCCTCACCCCTGAATGGCTCACCTCCTCGCCACCGCCTGTGGAGAACTGGATCGGTGCAGCGCCGCTGGTCGAACACCCCTACGGTTACGGCGTTGATGAAGAAACCCTGAGCCTGGAGGCCGCCACCGGCAAGGACCTCTGGAGTGGCGCCGGTCGCCGCTGAATCGCCCCCACCGCTTTCCTCACCCCCGCCGTCCCCTGTCCGTCGTCCCATGACCAGCCTCGCCACCAGCACCAGCGCCGCCGAAGCGGTCACCGCCGAGGCCCACGAAGGCCATGCGGACCTGAGGCTTTTTGGTCTGGCCACCTTCCTGGTGGCCGACGGCATGACCTTCGCCGGCTTCTTCGCCGCCTATCTCACCTTCCGTGCGGTCAATCCGCTGCCGGCGGGGTCGACCTACGAGCTGGAACTGCTGCTGCCATCGATCAACACGATGCTGCTGCTGGTGAGCAGCTACACCTTCCACCGCTCGGGCCGCCATCTGCTGCTGGGCCAGATGGGCCCCTGCCGCGCCTGGCTGCTGCTTACCGCAGGCCTCGGAGCCGCCTTCCTGGCCGGGCAGATGATCGAGTACTTCACTCTGCCCTTCGGCCTCACCGACAACCTCTTCGCCAGCACGTTCTATGCCCTGACGGGCTTTCACGGGCTGCATGTCACCCTCGGGGTGATCTGCATCCTCCTGGTCTGGTTCCAGACCCGCCAGGGAGGTCGCGTCACCAGTGCCGCCCCCTTCGGTCTGGAAGCCGCAGAGCTCTACTGGCATTTCGTCGACGGAATCTGGGTGGTGCTTTACGGCATTCTTTACCTGCTTTGATTCCCTGACTGTTGCCTGTTCAGCACAACGATCGGCACAATCAATTCAGAAGTCTCCGTCTGACCGGCTGATGGGTGCCCAGAAAGGACCAGCCAATGAGGACAACTCAGCCGGGGCGGTGATGCTGGAGGGCCAGGCCTTGCTGGAGAGGGCCCGCTCGCTCAGCAACCGGCCGGAGGACCAGATCGCCCGTGCCTGCGGCTATGTGGGGCCAAGCGGAAGGGTGCTCAAGAAGAATTTTTACCGGGCCCTGGTGGCCGCCAAGGGCTACACCCTGCCGTCGAGTGGGGCCGCCAGCGGCGCTGCCAGTGGGGTCGGGAAGGGACGTCAGGCTGAATTCCGCACCCGGGTGCACGGCAACGGCAACCTGCTGATCGGCCAGGCCTACACCCGGCGCATGGGGCTGGAACCGGGTCAGGAGTTCAGAATCGAGATCCACAAGGAAACCGGTTCGATCTGGCTGTTGCCCTTGGATGGGGCCGTCGGGGACACCCTCTCCTGAGCCGGGTCCCGTGGGTCGTCAATCGGCTTCGGGGTGGAAGCTGGCGCTGAAACGCAGCAGGTCGATACCGCTGAACAGGAAGCTGATCCCCACCAGAGTGCCCACCACCCAGAGCAGGCTCCAGAACTTCAGCGTCAGGATCAGCAGGCCCAGGGCGAGCGTCACCAGACCGTTCACCAGCCCCCAGCGCCAGCCGGTGATGTGACGGTGGGAGGTGGCGACCAGGGCCTCCACCAACCCCTCCACCACAAACACCACACCAATGGCCAGTGCCAGGCCGGCCATCGGGATGGCCGCCGCCGCCGGACCGGAGGCCATCTGCTGGAACATCCACACCCCCAGGACCAGGAACAGGGTGGAGGTCACCAGGCGCCAGAAGGTGATGGCCCTGCTCAGCCCTGGGGAGCGCAGCAGGGAGCTGATCCACCCCACCAGGCCCCCCACCAGGAAGGCGATCGCCACCACGGCCGTGACCCACTTGGAGGCCAGCACGGGAAACACGAGGGCCAGCACCCCCAGCACGAGCAGCATCACCCCCTCGGCCAGGGTGAAGGCGCGCAGGGCTGCCCCCATGGCCTGGCGGGAGGACTGGGCTTCGGGAGTGAGCATCTTCGCGATTGGCGCTGTCGCCAGCGTGACAAGGGAGACCGACGCTGACCAGGGGCGTTGATGACTCGCAGCATCTGGGCGGTCTGGTTCCGGCGCGGGCCGTCTAACCCCAGCCGTGCTCGGCCAGCCAGGCGGAGGAGAGCGTGGCCTCCGGCGCCGTCGTCCCAGCCGGCCGCAGCAGCCGCTCGGTGTACTTGGCCAGCAGATCGGCCTCCAGATTGACCCTCTCGCCCACCCGGCGCCCCGCCAGGGTGGTGCCGTTCCAGGTGGTGGGAATCACGGCCATCCAGAAGTGGCTGCCGTCGGCCTCACATCCCGCCACGGTCAGGCTGATGCCATCAAGCGCCACGCTCGCCTTCTCGCACACGTAGCGGCCGTAGGCAGGATCCAACCAGGCCACCTCCAGCCGCCAGGCGTCGGGCTGCCGCTGGATGGTGGTGATCTCTCCAAGGCCGTCGACATGACCACTGACCAGGTGGCCGCCGAGGCGGTCGACCAGGCGCAGGGCCGGCTCCAGGTTCACCCAGCCGCCGGCGGCGGCCCGCTCGGCCAGGGTGCTGCGGCCCAGGGTCTCCGCGCTGACATCGGCCCGGAAGCCGTCAGAGAGCAGTTCGGCCACCGTGAGGCAGACCCCGTCAACAGCGACGCTGTCCCCCAGGGCCAGGGGGCCGAGGTCGGTGCGCACCCGCACACCGGCCGGACTCCGCTCCAGCCTGCCGATGGCCTGCACCAGTCCGGTGAACATCCCCTGAGGCGGCGGCACTGGCCATAATCGTTTCACGGGGACCATCACGTGCGAGGAGCGGGCCCGACCATGGTTGAAATGTGTGTCGCCGGGATCGCCCTGGACGCGGCCAGCCGAAGCCCGATCGTCCTGCTGCGCGATCCTGCCGGCCGCAGGCAGGTGCCGATCTGGATCGACCAGGCCCAGGCGCAGAACATCCTCTCTGGCCTCAACAGGGAACGGCCGCCCCGGCCCCTCAGCCACGACCTGATGGCCCGCTTGCTGGAAGCCGGGGGCCTGCAACTGGAGCGCGTGATCATTCATGCGATCGAGGACAACACCTTCCGGGCCGTGCTCAAGCTGCAGGATGGCAGCGACGGCCCGATCGAACTGGACGCCAGGCCCAGCGATGCCATCGCCCTGGCCCTGCGCACGGACAGCGGCATCTGGATGCTTGAGGAGGTGGTAGCCGATGCCTCGATCCCGGTGGATGCAGAGGCCGATGCCGAAGATCAGGAGGATTTTCGCCGCTTCCTCGACCGCACCAGCCCGGCCGACCTGATCCGCCACATTGGCCGCACGCTTGCGGAGCCTGATCTCGGCCCGGAGGAAGCCCCCGAGGGCGGCGGCTCTGGCGCCTGATCCCCAAGACCCAGGGCCGCCGCTGCCGGCAGGATGGCGATCCTTCGGGACGGGGAGGCCGGTGTCGCCGTTCACCCTCGGCACGATGCGGGCCCTGGACTCCCCGGAGGCCATGGACGCCGTGCTGGTGGCGGCCCTGGCGGCCGGGATCAACCACATCGAGACCGCCCCCGCCTACGGCCCCGCCGAGGCCTTCCTCGGTCGGGCCCTGCAGCGTCTGGCGGCGCACGATCCGGCTGGTCGCGCCGCCCTGGTGCTCACCAGCAAGCTGCTGCCCGGCCTGGAGCTGGAGGACGGCCGCAGCCAGCTGCGGGCCTGCCTGAAGCGCCTCGGGATCGAACGGCTCGACAATCTGGCGGTGCACGGCCTCAACCGGCCGGACCATCTGGCCTGGGCCGTTTCGGGGCCAGGGGCCGAGCTGCTGGCCTGGGCCATGGGGGAGGGGCTGGTGGGCCAGGTGGGCTTCAGCAGCCACGGCGACACGGCACTGATCGCCGCGGCCCTGGACAGCCACCGCTTCAGCTTCTGCAGCTTGCACGTGCATCTGTTCGACCAGGAGCGGCTGCCCCTGGCCCGCCAGGCCCTGGCGGCGGGACTCGGCGTGATGGCCATCTCCCCGGCCGACAAGGGCGGCCGTCTGTATGCCCCCCCGCCTGAGCTCACGGCCGACTGTGCCCCCTTCGCCCCCCTGGAACTGGCCTACCGCTTCCTGCTGGCCGAAGGGATCAGCACCCTCTCCCTGGGGGCCGCCCGGCCGCAGGACCTGGCCTGGGCCCTTCGCCTGGGTGCCACCGCCGATGTCCTGAGCGCCGGCGATCGCCAGGACCTCGCGGCGGCGCTGGCCCGGCTGGAAGCGGCCGGCCAGAAGCGCCTCGGGGCCGACCGCTGCGGCCAGTGTCGCCAGTGCTTGCCCTGCCCCAACACCGTGCCGATCCCCGCCCTGTTGCGGCTGCGCAACCTGGCCGTTGGCCATGGCATGGAAGCGTTCGCAGGCGAGCGCTACAACCTGATCGGGCGGGCCGGTCACTGGTGGGAGCAGGTGGATGCCTCCGCCTGCGGCGGCTGTGGCGCCTGCCTGCCCCGCTGCCCGCTCCAGCTGCCCATCCCCGAACTCCTGGCCGACACCCACCGGCGGCTGGCGGCCGCACCGCGTCGCCGCCTGTGGGACTAGGCGGCAGGAACGGGGGCCGCCCCATCCCAGAGCTGCTGCAGCCTGCGGCGCTCGGCGGCCGCCAGCGGCGGCAGGCTGAAGCAGCGCTCCAGCACCGACTGGGGGGGCAGCAGCAGGGCGGCGATGGCCGCCGGGAACTCCGCCAGGACCCTCTGCAGTTGCTCCCTGGGCAAGGGCGGCACCCAGCCGCCCGCCAGCAGGGCGGGCAGCAGGGGGGGCTCCAGGGCCTCTCCCAGCCACTCCAGGGGCGGCTCCGGATGGGGACCGGCTGGCCGCAGCAGCAGGTTCCAGCTCAGGGGAGAGCCGCCCTCGGGCAGCAGCACCTGCAGCCGGGGATCGCGGCGCAGCAAACCCACCACCCGCTGGCGGGGCAGCACGGCGGCCTCGGCCTCGCCGGTGAGCAGCAGGCTCAGGCCATCCCGCTCGTCGTAGGCCAGGGCTGAGCGCCGCAGGCGTCGCAGGCGCTCCGGATCCTCCCCCACCAAGGCGATCGTCACCCGGGGGGAGGAGGGGAGCACCAGCCGCCCGGCCAGGCTGGGGTCGAGCAGCAGATCCCAACCCTCGGCCCGCCGCCGGTCCAGGTCGGGCCGACTACGCAGCACCAGGACCCAGGGGCCGTAGGACCAGGGGAAGGCCAGGGGGGCGGCGCCGGGCGGGCCATGGAGGCGGGCCAGCGGAGCCGCCATCGGGGCGAGACGCTCGATCAGGGCTGGCGTGCCGATGGGCTGCAGGTCGGCGGACTTCAGCTCGCCGGCCCAGCCATCACTGAGCTGCACCAGGCCCGTCAGGGGAGCGGCCGCCCGGGCCAGCACCTGGGCGGGATCCTCCAGGAGCTGGCTGCGCCAGGGTTTGGGCAGGCGGCGGACCCAGGCGGCGGGCAGATCGCCCCGGCTGCCCAGCAGCAACGGCTCCTGGCGGTCGCAGCCGGCCAGCAAGGTGAGGGCGGAGGCGGCACCGAGGCGCAGCAGGGTGCGGCGGCTGAGGCCCGGGGATGGTGGTGGCGGGAAGGGGGCACCCATTCAGCGGACCGTAGGCGGCGGCGGCCCCAGCAGCGTGGCGCAGGCCTGGTCGCAGAGGCGGGCCAGGGCCGGGCCTGGGCGGCCGCTGAGCTGCCACAGCAGGGCCAGCCCCCCCGCCCCCACCCCCTCTTTCACATAGCCCCGCTCGTAGGCCGCCAGGGCCGGATGGCAGGGATCGGTGAAGCGCAGGTCGGCCGCGAAGGCCAGGGGCTCCACCCCCCAGCGGTCTCCGATGCGGCGCAGCAGCAGCGCCAGGTCGCTGCCCGCCTCGTCGGCCACCCAGGCGGTGGTGCCCAGGGCGGTGCCGGCGGCGATCGCCGGGCGCAGGGAAGGGGGCGCCAGGGCCAGGGCCAGGGCCAGCACTGCCGCCATCTGGCTGCCGCCCGCCAGCAGCACGGTCCGGCCATCCGCGGCGGCGGCCAGCACCATGGCGGCAGCCAGGGGCTGCATCGGATCCCCGAGGGCAGCGGCCACCCGCACGGCAGCGTCCCCATCCCCTGCCGCGGCGCCCTCCAGGCCCGCTGCCCGCAGCCCCCGTTCCACCAGCGCCCCCTTGCGGCCATGGTCGGGGTGGCGCAGGCTGCCGCTCACCAGCCCATGGGCCGCCACCCCCAGCCCCACCAGCACGGCCAGGGCGGTGCTGGTGCCCCCGGGAACACATTCCGCCAGCAGCAGCGGGCGCCCGGGGGGCAGGCGCTCCCCCCAGCGACGGCCCAGGGCCAGCAGGGCCTCCAGCCGGGCCGGATCGAGGGCCTCACCGCCGCTCAGGCAGCGGGCCGGGCCACCCCCGGCCAGCCCCGGCAGCCGCAGGTGGGCCACCGCCGGGGCCACCGGGCAGCCCAGGTCGACCACCAGGGGGGTCAGGGCCAACTCCCGCAGCACCACATGGCTGATCAGGGCGGGCGACACCCCGGCGGGCAGGGGCGGCAGGGCATGGGGACGCTCAGCGGACGGGCCGAGCAGCAGCAGCTCGGCATCAGCCGCCGCCGTGCGGAGCCGGGAGCTGGGGGTGGCGCCGGCGGCGGAGATGCCGGGAACGGCGGCGGTGTCGGTAGCTGCCAGCAGCAGCAGCACATCGCTGTGGCGCCAACCCTGCCACCAGGGGCCGCACCAGCGGTCGGCGGCGGCCGCGGAACCGCAGATCCGCCGCACCTGGCTCAAAGGGGGTCGAGGGCCACCAGGCCGCGCAGGGCCGGCGGTGGTTCGCTGATCGGCAGGTCGAGCCTGGGGAAGATCCAGTAGGCCACGGCGTGGAGGGCCAGCACCACGATCAGGTTCTGCAACAGAACCAGCAGCAGGGCCGCGACCTGCACCTGGGCCAGGTCAAAGCCCCCGGCCAGACCCACCACCCCGGCCAGGCGGTCCAACAGGTTGGCGGCGGCGGTGGTGATCACCACCCAGAGGTTCTCCCCCACCAGCACCGAAAGCACCGCCACCCGCACCAGGAAGCCGCCGGCGCCGATCAGGCCGCCCACCCCCAGGGTGAGCCACCAGCTGCTGCGACGACGCCAGCCCCAGCCCAGCCAGAGCGAGAGCAGGCCATAGGGGAACAGCACCAGGGGGCCGCGGATCGGCCCCATCAGGGCCACCAGCAACAGGGCCGTCACCACCACCCCCTCCAGGGCACAGCGCCAGCCATGGCGCAGCTGCAACAGGGCCAGGGGCAGGGGCAGGGCGAGGCGGAACAGGGGACTGCCCACCGGCAGGTAGTAGAGCGCCACCCACAGCAGGGCGGTGGAGGCCGCCAGGTAGGCGGTGTCCATCAGCTGGCGCGCCTGGCGAGGGCTCAGCTGCCGCCGGGAGGGAGGGGTCATCGGCTCAGCGCGGCGCTGGCGCCGGACGGGAGGTGGGGGCCGCGCTGCCAGTGGCGGGGACCGCGCTGCCGGTGGCGGGGGCGGGGGTCTCCGTGGCCGGGGTGCCAGCCGATGGCATGCGCTCGATCGTCTCCACCTCGAACGGCACCCCAGCGGCCCGCAGCGCCTTGGTGACCACCTCGGCGGGCGCCGAGGGATCAGCCAGGGGCAGGCGGATGGTGACGCGGTAGGGGGCCGGACGGACCGCCGGGGCCACCGGGGTCTCCGGGGTGGCGGTGGCCGGAGAACGGGCCGGGGGTTCGTTGGCCGCCGGACGGGCCGGGCTCGCTGGGGTGGGGGCCGGGTTGGCGGGCGTCAGCGCCCGGGGGGCGGTGGCTGGGGGGGAGGCTGGGGCGGCCGGGGCGCGGGAAAAGCTGCGCGACAGGGCCTCGCCGAACGGTGTGCCGCCGCAGGCGGACAGCAGCAGGGGCAGCGTCAGCAGGGTTCCCGCCAGCGGAAGGGAGGGGCGGGTTGACGCCATCAGCTGCTGGCGGGTTTGATCACCCGCACGGCGCTGGCCCGCAGGCGACCGGACTTGGTGGTGGCGGGAGGCTTCTTGGCGGCGGCGGCCTTGGTGGCGGCTGGCTTGGCCGCTGCTTTTTTGGCGGCGGCTCCCGCGGTGCCCTTGGCGGCCGCCCGGGTGGCGCTGCGGGCCTTGGCGGCGGTCTTGCTGGTGGCGGCCTTGGCGGCCAGCAGTTCCACCGCCTGCTCCAGGCTGATGGTGTCGGCGGTGGTGCCCTCCGGCAGGGAGGCGTTCACCTTGCCCTGTTTGACGTAGAGCCCATAGGGACCATCGAACAGCTGGATGGTCTCCTCGGAGCCCTCCGGCGCCCCCAGATCCTTGAGCGCCGTACGACCGCCGCGGCCTTTCTTGGGCATGGCCAACAGCTCCAGGGCCCGGCCCAGGCCCACGGCCAGCACGTCGTCCTCGGCCTTGAGGGAGCGGTAGTCCTTCTCCCCTTTGCCCTTGTCGTGGACGACATAGGGGCCGAAGCGCCCCAGCCCGGCCTGCACCTTGCCCCCCTCCGGGTGCTCGCCCAGGAGACGGGGAAGCCGCAGCAGCCCCAAGGCGTCCTCCAGGCTGAGGTCTTCGGGCTTGACGCCCTTGGGCAGGGAGGCCCGCTTGGGCTTGGGCACCTCCTCGCTCACCTGGCCGCGCTGCACGTAGGGGCCGTACTGGCCGAACAGCAGGTACACCTGCTCGCCGGTCTCGGGGTCCTCGCCGAGGGACTCGGGCCCCTCAGCCTTCTGGCGCAGCAGCAGCTCGGCCTTCTCGGCATCGAGATCGGCGGGGGTGATCTCCTGGGGCAGGGTGGCCTTGAGCAGCTCCTCACTGCCGTCCTCGGCCACCCGCTTGGTCTCCAGGTAGGCGCCGAAGCGGCCGATCCGCACCACACACGGCAGACCCTCCAGCACCACCGTCCGGGAGATGCCGGGGTCGATGTCGCCCTCCCGTTGCTGCACCTGGGTCTCCAGGCCCTTCTCGCCCTTGTAGAAGCCCTCCAGATAGGGCAGCCAGGACACCTTGCCGGTGGAAATCTCGTCGAGGGTGTGCTCCATCTTCGAGGTGAAGGCCGTGTCCACCAGGTCGGGGAAGTGCTCCTCCAGCAGGGCCGTCACCGCAAAGGCCGTGAAGCTGGGGGTGAGGGCGTTGTTCTGCAGGGTGGCGTAACCCCGGTCGACGATGGTGCCGATGATGCTGGCGTAGGTGGAGGGACGGCCGATGCCCTCCTTCTCCAGGGTCTTCACCAGGGCCGCCTCGCTGTAGCGGGCGGGGGGCTGGGTCTGGTGGCCGAGGGCCTCGACGCCGCGGCAGAGGGGGCTGTCACCGACGGCGAGCGACGGCAGCAGCACCTCCTGGCCCTCCAGGGCCGCGTCGGGGTCATCGCTGCCCTCCACATAGGCGCGGAAGAAGCCGGCGAAGTCGATGCGCTTGCCGCTGGAGCGGAAGGTGGCGCCCGCCGCTTCGATGTCGACCGCCAGCAGGGTGAGCCGGGCATCGGCCATCTGGCTGGCCACGGTGCGCTTCCAGATCAGCTCATAGAGGGCCAGGTCGCGGCCGTCGAGGCCGGAATCCTTGGGCGTGCGGAAGCTCTCGCCAGCGGGGCGGATCGCCTCGTGGGCCTCCTGGGCATTGCGGGCCTTGGTGCTGAACTGGCGCGGCGCCGGGCTGAGGAATTCCTTGCCATACATGGCGCCGACGCAGTTGCGTGCCGCCGTCAGGGCCTGGTCGGACAGGTGCACCGAGTCGGTGCGCATGTAGGTGATGAAGCCCCGCTCATAGAGAGCCTGGGCCGTGCGCATGGTGTCGCGGGCCGAGAGCCGCAGCTTGCGGTTGGACTCCTGCTGCAGGGTGCTGGTGGTGAAGGGGGGCACGGGCCGCCGCACCGTGGGCTTCTCCTCCACCGCCGACACCCGCCAGGGGGAGCTCTCGACGGCGGCCTTGAGGGCGCCGGCCTCGGCCTCGCTGAGCAGCTTCACCTTGCTGCCGGGCTTCAGGCCGCCGGTGGTCTCGTCGAAATCGGAGCCGCCGGCGATGCGCTCAGCCCCCAAATGGGTCAGCCGTGCTTCAAACGGCACCGCCGCCTGCTCAAGGCCGGCCTTGAGATCCCAGTAGCTGCCGCTGCGGAAGGCGCGGCGGGCCCGCTCGCGCTGCACCAGCAGCCGCACCGCCACCGATTGGACCCGTCCGGCGGACAGGCCCCAGGCCACCTTTTTCCAGAGCAGGGGCGACAGGGTGTAGCCCACCAGGCGATCGAGGATGCGGCGGGTCTCCTGGGCATGGACCAGCTCCATGTCGAGATCACGGGTCTGGTCGAGGGCACGGCCGATCGCCTCCTTGGTGATCTCGTGGAACACCATCCGCTTGACCGGCACCTTCGGCCCCAGGAGCTGGAGCAGGTGCCAGCTGATGCTCTCCCCTTCCCGGTCCTCGTCCGTGGCCAGCAGCAGCTGGTCGGCATCCTTGAGCGCGTCCTTGAGCTCCTTCACCACCTTTTTCTTGTCCTTCGGCACCACGTAGAGGGGCTCAAAGGCGTTAGCGGTGTTGACGCCGAGGTTGGCCCACTTTTCTCCTTTATGGGCCGCAGGAATCTCGCTGGCGTTGTTGGGCAGGTCACGCACATGGCCCATCGACGCCTCCACCCGGAAGGTCTTGGGCAGGAACGCCCGAATGGTGCGGGCCTTGGTGGGGCTCTCGACGATGACCAGGGTGTGGGCCACGGGAAGGCGCGATACCGCTTCCTTCTTTATCGCATCGGCGGACCCAGCGGGTATCGGGGCACCAGACTGACCCCCCAGATGGCGGCTACAGTCCGCCACATTGCGTGCCTCCCCGATCCCTGTGTCAGTCCTGTTTCTGGCAGCAGCGAGCGCCGTCACCACGGCCGCTTCCGCCGCGGAAGCCATTGCCTCAGGTCTTGGCACCGGCGGCCTGGCCCTGCAGCTGAACGCCGGGGCGATCGCTCCGGAAGTGGCCGTCCTTCTGACACTGGTGGTCTGCCTGGTGGTTGACCTGGCTGGGGAGAAGGCGGCCAGCCGCTGGGTGCCGCCCATTTGCTACGGCGGCCTGGGAGCCTCCCTGGTGCTGCTGGCGCTGCAGTGGAACAGCCCCCTGGAGCCCTCCTTCCTCGGATCCTTCCTGGCCGACAACCTGGCCATCGCCTTCCGGGCGGTGGTGGCCGCCTCCACCTTGATCTCCCTTCTGCTGAGCTGGCGGTACGTGGAGCGCAGCGGCACACCGATGGGCGAATACGCCGCGATCCTGCTGGCCGCGACCCTCGGGGCCATGTTCCTGTGCGGCTCCACCGACCTGGTGAGCATCTTCATTTCCCTGGAAACCCTCTCGGTCGCCAGCTATCTGCTCGCGGGGTACATGAAGCGGGATGCCCGCAGTTCCGAGGCGGCCCTGAAGTATCTGCTGGTGGGATCGGCCGCCGCGGCGGTGTTCCTCTACGGCGCCTCGCTCCTTTACGGCCTCAGCGGCGGTGCCACCAGCCTGGCGACCATCGGTTTGGCGCTGCAGACCAGTGCCTCGCCGATCACGGCCCTGGCCCTGGTGTTCGTGCTGGCCACCGTGGCCTTCAAGATCGCCGCGGTTCCTTTCCACCAGTGGACCCCCGATGTCTATGAGGGTTCCCCCACGCCGGTGGTCGCCTTTCTGTCGGTTGGCTCCAAGGCCGCCGGTTTCGCCCTGGCGGTGCGACTGCTGGTGGGCTGTTTCGAGAGCTTCGATGCCCAGTGGAAGTTCCTGTTCACCGTGCTGGCGGTGCTGAGCATGGTGCTGGGCAACGTGGTGGCCCTGGCCCAGACTTCGATGAAACGGATGCTGGCCTACAGCTCCATCGGCCAGGCCGGTTTCGTGATGATCGGCCTGGTGTGCGGCACCGAGGACGGCTTCTCGGCGATGGTGCTCTACATGGCGGCCTATCTGTTCATGAACCTGGGCGCCTTCGCCTGCATCATCCTGTTTTCCCTGCGCACCGGCAGCGACCGCATCGCCGACTACGCCGGTCTTTATCAGAAGGATCCCCTCATCACCCTGGGCCTGAGTCTTTGCCTGCTCTCCCTTGGCGGCATCCCACCGATGCTGGGCTTCTTCGGCAAGATCTACCTCTTCTTCGCCGGCTGGGCCGACCACCAATACCTGCTGGTGGTGGTGGGTCTGGTCACCTCCGTGGTGTCGATCTATTACTACATCTCGGTGATCAAGATGATGGTGGTGAAAGAACCCCAGGAGGCCTCCGATGTGGTCAAGGCTTACCCCGCCATCACCTGGAATGTGGCCGGCATGCAGCCCCTGCGCGCCGCCCTCGTGGGCTGCGTGGTGATCACCGCCGTGGGTGGCGTCCTCTCCAGCCCGCTGTTCGACTGGGCCAGCTCCACCGTGGCCGGCACCCCAATCCTGCAGCAGGCCATCGCCGCGGCGGCCATCGCCCCGCTGGGCTGACTTCCTAGCCTTTCGGCCATGGATCTCCCCAAGCCCCCGGTGGCCGAGCTGGCGCACGTCTCCAAGGTTTACGGCAGTGGCGACACAGAGGTTCGTGCCCTCGACGACCTTTCGCTGATCGTGCAGCAGGGCGACTACCTGGCGGTGATGGGGGCCAGCGGATCCGGCAAGAGCACGGCCATGAACATCCTCGGCTGCCTGGACCGGCCGAGTTCCGGCAGCTACCGGCTGAACGGCACCGATGTCGACAGCCTCGACGACGATGCGCTGGCCGACCTGCGCAACCAGCAGCTGGGTTTCGTGTTCCAGCAGTTCCATCTGCTGCCCCAGCTGAGTGCCATCGACAACGTGATGCTGCCGATGATCTATGCCCGCATCCCCAAGGAGGAGCGGCGCCGGCGGGCCCTGGCGGCCCTCGATCGTGTCGGCCTTTCCAACCGGCTGGAGAACAAGCCCAACCAGCTCTCCGGCGGCCAGCAGCAGCGGGTGGCGTTGGCCCGGGCGATCATCAACGATCCGGCCATGCTGCTGGCCGACGAGCCCACCGGAGCCCTCGACTCCCACACCACCGAGGAGGTGCTGAGCCTGTTCGGTGATCTCAATGCCCAGGGGATCACGATCCTGATCGTCACCCACGAAAACGAGGTGGGCGCCAGGGCCGATCGGGTCGTGCACTTCCGCGACGGACGCATCAGCGCCTGACCCGCACTCCCGACTCAGCCAGGTGAGGACAGGGGGAAACGGGGACGCTCCAGGGTGGCGATGAGCTGGCCCATCAGCAGGGCCACCGCATCGGTGGACCCACGGCCATCCGGACCGGCCATGCCGGCGAACAGGCTGCCGCCGGGGTCGAAATCGCCGGGATTGGTGGCGACCCAGCCGCCATCCTGGGGCAGGCGCAGCTCGAAATGCAGGTGGGGGCCAGTGCTCAGGCCCGTGCTGCCGACGCGGCCGATCACTTCGCCCTGACGCACCATCTCCCCGTCCTTGACATAGAGCTCGGAGAGGTGGCCATAGAGGGTGCGGCGACGGGGGCGGTCGTGCTCAATCTCCACCGCCAGGCCGTAGCCGCCCGCCAGACCGCTGCTGACGACGCGTCCGGAGAGGGCTGCCACCACCGGCGTACCCTCCGGGGCCGCCAGATCGCGGCCCGCATGCATCAGCCAGCTGCCGATGATCGGATGCAGGCGCCAGCCGAAGTCGCTCGTGGTGACCGCGGAGCCGATCAGGGGGAAAAGCAGGCGCAGGTTGCCGTTGCCACCGATCGGGGCGGGCCGGGGGGTGACGCGAAACACGTCGGTGAGCCGGAAGCTGCCGCCGGCTCCGGTGAGCAGGGCGCTGACGGGAACGGTGATCGGCGGCAGGGGGGAGGCATCAGGTCCGAAACCGCCGAAGCCGATGCCGCGGCCCCCGGCCGCCAGATCCCCCTCGCCCAGTCCGTCCGCGAGGCCATCCTTGCGGCCGCGGCCGATGATGATCACACCGGTATTGCATTCCTGTACTGAGAGGGCCCCGGCACGGCAGGCCTGGCTGCGGGAGGCCGCCTGCTGGGGCGAGAGCAGGGAGCCGCGCACCCGGACCCGCTCGCCAGGGGTCACAACCCCTTCCCGCACCAGGGCATCGAGGGAGGCATCAAAGCGGCGGACCGGTTCGGGACGGCGCTCGGCCGTTCCAGGACGCAGCATCGCCGGAGGGGCCTCACCGCTGACCGGTGGCGGAGGCGCCAGGGGTTGCACAGGCGCCTGAAACTCGGGGCGCGTGACGGGCGCGGAGAGCCTCACCGAAGGGCGCAGCACCGGCGCCGTGGACGGCGTTTCCGTCACCTCCACGCCGGGAACGGCCTGGGCCAGCACCAGGGGCATCGCCAGCCACGAGGCGGTGGCCCCGGCCGTGAGGGCCGTCAGAACGGTGAGGGGCTGGGGGGCCATATCAGGGAAAGGCGAAACACACTGTAAGGGGGGTGCTCAACCGGCACCGAACGTGCGTTGCAGCACCTGCTCCCGTGGGCCGTGAACCAGCCGCAGACCCCCATCGGCCGTCAGCCCGATGGGACACCAGTCTTCCCCGTTGAGGTGGATGGGCCCAGCAGGCAGCAGCAGACGCCGCTCCGCCTGCCGGCGCACCTCCTCGGGCTCCCCGGCCCAGGCCATGGCCCACTCCAGGGCCGCCAGCACCTCCCCACACCAGAGCAACGGATCGGCGCGCCGGGGGCCCAGCAACGTCGTCGCCACGGCCACCGCACCGGCTGGCACCCGGTTGGCGGCATTGAGCCCGACACCCACGCGGGCCCAGCGGCAGGCGCCCCCCCGTAGCCGCAGCCGGGGCAGCAGGCCCGCCAACTTCAGCGGTGTGGCCCCATCGGCGGCAACCAGCAGCAGATCGTTCGGCCATTTGATCCGCACCGCCAGCCCCCGGGACTCCAGCCGCAGGCACAGTCCGACCGCCGCCGCCAGGCCGGGGGCGGCGGCCAGCTCGGCAGCGGCGGGCCAGGGCAGGGCCGCACTCAGCCAGACCCCCCCGCTCGGGGAGCACCAGGGGCGGCCCTGCTGGCCGCGGCCGAAGCGCTGGCGGCGGGCGATCACGGCCCGGGGGGCCCGCAGCGGCCCGTCGCCCGCAAGACGCGGGTCATCGGCCAGCCAGCGATCGAGCTGCGTCTCGGTGCTGGCGCACACCGGCAGGGCCCGCAGCCGCCAGTGCAGGGGAGGCGTCAGGGCGTTTGGTGTCGCTCGTCGCTGGGCCCCGATCGCGCCGATCAAAACCGCCGCAGCCAGTCGCCGATGCGGGCCGCCCCCGCCTCCAGTTCCGCGGCCGGGTGCACCAGGGCCAACCGCTGCCAGCCCTCGCCGCCGGGGCCGAAGCCGTTGCCGGGGGTGAGGCAGACGCCAGTGCCCTCCAGCAGGGCGGCGCAGAAACGCTCCGAATCCAGACCCCGAGCCCGCGCCGGCTCAGGGATCTGCAGCCACAGGTAGAGGGCCATTGAGGGCAGCCGCACGGGCCAGCCCTGGGCCTCGAGGGCAGAGGCCATGCGATCACGGCGCTCCCGGTAGACCACGCGCAACTGCTGCGGCCAGTGGGGGGCCAGCTCCAAGGCGGCGATGGCCCCGGCCTGCAGGGCCAGGGACTGGTTGAAATCCACCACCCCCTTGAGCTGGCGTAAGGCGCTGATCAAGTCCTCGGCGCCGATGGCGAAGGCCAGCCGGTACCCCCCCAGACACCAGCTCTTGGAGAAGGAGAAGAACTCGATGCCGCAGCGCCGCCAGGCGGGATGGCGCAGCAGGGCAGGGGCCTCACCGTCCAGGGCCAGATCCACGTAGGGGTTGTCATGGGCGAGCACCACGTCGTGGCGCAGGGCCCGCTCCACCGCCGCATCCAGCCAGGCCTGCTCGCCAGTGGTGGCCGTGGGGTTGTGGGGAAAGCCCAGCACCATCAGCTTGAGGGCCTGCCACTGGCTGGGGGCCAGTCGGTCAAAATCCGGACGCCAGCCGGCCCCGGCGTCGAGGGGCAGCAACACCGGATCGGCGCTGGCCAGATGCAGGCCCCCCATGTGGGAGGGGTAGTAGGGGTCGAGCAGCAGGGCCGGATCGCCGGGGTTGAGCACCGCCAGCGGCAGATGGGCCGTGCCCTCCTGGGAACCCACCAGCAACAGCACCTCCGTTTCCGGATCCACCGCCACGTCGAATCGCCGCCGCGCCCACGCCGCCACCGCTTCACGGAAGGGCAGGGTGGCGGCGTGGAGGCAGTACGAAGCACTCTCGGGCCGGCCCAGACCCGCGGCGATGGCGTCGAGGGCCACCGCAGGCGGCTGCAGGTCGGTGGAGCCGAGGGAGAGATCCAGCAGCGGCGGCAGGGGAGCGCCGTCAATGGCGCACGCGTGGCCAGTTCTGGCGGTGTAGGCGGCCTTGCGCTGGTCGTTGCGAGCGAAGACGCCGCTGCCGAGCCGCGACAGGCGCTCAGAGATGGGCATCAAGGAAGGCCTTGAGCTGGGACTGGGCCATGGCACCTTCATGGCGGGCCACTTCCAGGCCAGCCCGGAACAGGATCAAGGTGGGCAGACCTTGCACCTTCAGGCTGTCCCGGCTGACGGGGTTGGGATCGGCCTCCAGCTTGCCGACGGTCAGAGCACCCCCGGGGGTCTCGGCATAGGCCGTGGCGGCCCAGGTCATCAGGGGGGCCATCAGCCGGCAGGGGCCGCACCAGGCCGCCCAGACGTCGACCAGCACCGGGCCCGGAGCCTCAAGAACCGAAGCCTGAAAGTTGGCGTCGGTGAGGGCGAGGACGGGGGAGTCGACGTCGGCGGGCACGGCGTTCGGAACAGCGGTGCCCCGATTGTATGAATTCAGAGCTTGTCGATGGACTGGCGCAGTTCCTCGAGCTCGGCGTTCACCTCAGCCACCTTCACCGGCTCCAGCTGGGGGGCCGGTCCGCCCTCCATGGGAAGGGAGATGGGGGTCTTGCCACCTTCGAGCCGGTTTTTGAGAGCCGCCAGTTCTTCGTCGACGTTGCTGCCCTCGAGGGCCGCGAACTGGCTTTCCAGATCGGCCCCGGCCAGCTCGGCGGCGGCCTGGCTGCGGGCTTCCATGTTCAGCACCTTCTCCTCCATCTGGTCGAAGGCGGCCATCGAACTGTTGGTGTTCAGGCTGCCCACGGCGTTCTGGAGCTGCTCCTGGGCCTGGGCCGCCTGGGCACGGGCCTTGAGCATGTCCTTCTTGGTCTTGGCCTCGGCGATCTTGCCCTCAAGGGCGGTGAGGCTGCGCTTGAGGGTGTCGACCTGCCCGGCCTGGCCGTTGAGCTGGGCGTTGAGGGCGGCGGCGGTGTCGGTGTAGGTCTTGCGGCGCGAGAGGGACTCGCGGGCGAGATCCTCCTCACCCTTTTTGAGGGCCAGTTCGGCGCGCTCGTACCAGGTGCGGCTCTGGGCCTCGGCCTGCTCAGCCTGATTCTGGAGCCGCTTCTGGCTGGCGATGGCGGTGGCCACGGCCTGGCGCAGCTTGACCAGATCGGACTGCATGTCCGCCACGGACTGATCCAGGATCTTGGCCGGATCCTCGGCCTTGCTCACCAGGTCATTGAGGTTGGCGCGCAGAAGGCGGCTCAGCCGATCGAAAAAACCCATGGAGGCGGGGCTATTGCAGAAACTGACAGTAGCCAGAACTGGCCGGGCGCACCCCTGCAACGGTCAGCGGATTGCCGCACCCCTAGCGTGGGCCCATGGAGCCGTCCCGTTCCCGCCAGCGCCGCCAAGCCGACAGCGGCGGCTCCCGTCGCTGGATCAGCGAGGCGGTGCAGACGCGCCGGGTGGGGAACATTTCCTTGCTGATGCCGCCTCCCCGGCCGCCGGCCAGTGCCCTGGGGAGCTGCCTCGACAGCCTCCAGCAGGACTGGCGCCGCGACGGCCACCTGGCGGGACTATGGCGGGACTGGCCCCGCATCGCCGGCCCCCAGCTGGCCCCCCATTGCCGCCCTCTGCAGCTGCAGGGGGGCCTGCTGACGGTGGGCGCCGCGCCGGGACCCTGGCTGCAGGCCCTGCAGTACAACCGCCACCAGCTGCTGGGTTCGCTGCGGGCCGCCGGCTTTGCCGTGCGGGACGTGCGGGTGCAACAGCACCACCCTGCCCCCACCACCCCGGGCGGCCAGAGCGAGGCGGAGGTGTGGGCCGTCCATCCGAGCCGCTGCGATGTTCACGGCATGGCGGACTGCCCGGCCTGCGGTCGGCCGGCGCCGGCCGGGGAGATGGCCCGCTGGGGCCACTGCAGCTTCTGCCGCCGCGCTGAGCTGGCCTGAACGCCTCACCCGGGGCTCTTCAGGGGCCGCCAACCTCGTGGTCGTCGTCGAACAGGGCCCGCCAGGCCCTCTCCTGGGCCGCCGCGGCCTCACTGCCCTCCAGGGGGAAACCAGCCAGGAAGTCCTTGTCGGCGGATGGCTCGTAGGGCCCCTGCTTGATCTCCATGAGCACCGCATCGGCGCTCAGGGCCACCAGGGTGTGGATCACCCCTTCGGCCAGCTCAATCCCGAACAGGGGCCCGCCGGCGCTGATCCGTTCACACCCCAGCACCCGACCGCCGCCATCAAGCAGCAGCAGCCCCACCTCCCCCTGCAGCACCAGGAAGCACTCGAAACCGGCCCCGGGGGTTTCGCGCCGGTGGCGGTGGGGCCGCACATAGGTGCCGATCTGCAGGACATTGAGGAAGCGCTGCACCCGATCGGCGGGGGCATGGAAGTTGTGGTTCAGGCGCCGGCGCGGTGATCTGGCAGCGCCGGCCGCCACGGTGTCGACCAGCGCCTGATCGATGCGCTGCAGGGGGGAGGGGGCGGCGGACTCCAGCGGGGGCACGGGCAGCCATCAGCAACTGCCCATAGATTGAATGGCCATAGGGGCGGCGGCGGCATGGGTGCAGCTCAGCGGAGGATCCGGAAGGCGTTGGGGCCCCTGGTGGTTCTGCTCAGCACCGGCCTGGCCCTGCCGTCCCTGGCGGCCACCTATTCCATCGAGGCCGTGACCAGTTCGGGGATGTCGGCGCCGGCCATGGGCGGCGCCGACATCATGCGGATGATGATGGGCGGACGTCCTTCGATGAACAGCACCAGCCGCCAGCTGGAGCTGCAGTTGCAGGCGCCCGGCAAGGCGGCCAACCCAACGGCCGAGCACCGCATTCCCGCCGCCATGGCGATGGGCACGGCGCTGCCGTTGCGGAGCGGCAGCGACAGCCCTGGGCAGCCCGGCCAGTGGCAGGACAAGGAAATCCCCGAGCCGAAGGGTCGGCTGTTGATCTACCGCGGCTGCGCCGAAAGCGCGGGCGCCGGCCAGCCGGAGATCATCACCCTGAAGGGGCTGTTGCCGGAACAGCGTCGCCAGGCCCTGGAGGGCCTCAGTCGTCTGGCGACCAGCGCCAACGCTGGCGGAGCGCCCCTCACCAGCGGTCGCTGGCCCTCTGGCAGTGAGCCTCCGGCGGTGCCGCTGCAGGCCTCGCTGGTGGGCAGCCATGTGGTGGCCAGCAACTACGCGCCGGAAATCCGCTTCCAGGTGGAGAGCAGCCACGACTTCCTGGCCCCGGTGACGCTGACCACCACCACAGCCGGCGGCTCCCAGCGGCTCAGCTGGCAGGCCGTCCCCACGGCCCTGGGCTACCAGGCCATGGCCACCGGCCTGGGCCGCCAGGAGGGCGACATCATCATGTGGACCTCCAGCGAGGCGCCCTGGTCCGACAGCTCGGTGCCGGGCGAACTGAGGGCCCCGGCAGCGGCCCGGCTGGTGCAGCGCGGCGTGCTGCTGGCGCCGGAGCGCACCACCTGCTCGGTCAGCGCCCAGGCCATGGCGGCGATGCGGATGGCGATGCTCACCTTCACCGCCTACGGCGACACCCTGCTGCTGAACAGCGCCAAGGGCGCCCCCTCCTGGCGTCTCAGCCTGGAGCGGCGCTCCACCGCCATGCGTCCGTTGGGAGAGGGCCTGGAGGGCCTCGATCCGGGCGGCGGCGAAAGGAAGGAGGAGCCCAAGAAGCAGGGGGGCTTCAACCTGTTCAAGCTGTTCTGATCAGCCCTGGGATGGAGGGTGATCTGGCGCGTTCGGCCGGCCCAGACGCCTGGTCTGTTGCGTGAACCTGACCTCCCCGTGAGGGCCGACCTCGATCCGCACCGCTTCGCCGTAGTGCCCATTGGTGACGTAGCCCTGGGAGGAGCGGATGGGGGTGCCATCCGCCAGCTGTCCTGAGATCTCGAACTGGGCGTCGAACTTGATCTGAAAGGACTGGGTGACAACGTCACCATCGGCGATCGGCTCGAAGCGCAGCGTCTGCCAGGGCAAGGACACCTCCAGGGCAGTGATCGTGCGGCCGCTGCTGTTGCTGACCGTGAGCGCGTTCCGGGTGTGCTCCTGAAACGCCACCCCTGCGCCGATGGCCGCCAGACCAGCCACCGCCGCCAGCACCAGGAACGAGCGTCGGGTGAGGCGTGCCACAGCAGTCACTTTGGCAAGCCAGAGGCCCGCTGCCCATGGCGCGGCTCCTTAGCCTGACCGGATCACGGCACCCGTTTCGCCGCCTGCAGGAGTCCGCCCTTGGCCGCCGCGCGCCACATCCTGCTGACCGGCGGCAATTCCGGCATCGGCTTTGAGGCGGCCGTGGTGCTCTGCCGGGACGGCCACCGACTCACCCTGCTCTGCCGGGACCGGGTCACCGCCGAAGCGGCCGGAAGGCGAGTGCTGGAGAGGGCCGGTTCGGGCACCCCACCCGCCGCCGAGGCCTGCGACCTGGGCGATCTGGAGAGCGTGCGGGCCTGTGCCACCGCCCTGCTCGCCCAGGCGACCCCCATCGACACGCTGGTGCTCAATGCCGGCCTGCAGTACGCCGGTGCCAGCGAACCGCGGCGCACCGCCCAGGGCCATGAGCTCAGCTTCGGGGTGAACCATCTCGGCCATGTCCTGCTGGCCCACCAGCTGCGGCCCCTGCTGGCGGCCGGACAGTCCCCACGGCTGGTGGTCACCGCCAGCGAGGTCCACGACCCCACCACCGCGGGGGGAAAGGTGGGCGCCGCCGCGGGGCTCGGCGAGCTGGCAGGTCTGCAGCCAGGGCAGGCCACCTTGATGGTGAACGGCACGGACGGCTTCAATGCCGACAAGTCTTACAAGGACAGCAAGCTCTGCAATGTGCTGTTTGCCCGAGAGTTCGCCCGCCGCCTGGAGGCGCAGGGAACGCCCTATCCGGTGATCGCCTGGAGCCCCGGATTGGTGATTCCGCCCACCAGCGAAGGCGGCTTCTGGCGCTACAGCCGCCAGTCGAATGAGCTGGGGCAACGGCTCTTCGCCCTGGCGGCCCGCTCGATCCTGCGCCTCACCGAAAGCGTCGAGAACGCCGGAGCCCTGCTGGCCGCCCTGGCCGTCGATGACGCCTACGCCGCCGGCGGCTTCAGCTACCACTGCAACCGCGTCACGGCCCCGTGCCAGCATGTGTTTGAGCCCACCGCCACCAGCACCGAAGGACAGGACGCTGATCTGGCCCGGCGGCTGTGGGAGGCGAGTGCGGCCCTGGTGGGCGTGGAGGCCGATCGGCCTTGAAGGGCCTGCCCGAGCGGCTGCTGTTCCTTCCCGGCGCCTCGGGCGACACCGGCTTCTGGCGTCCCCTGGAGCGGCGGCTGGCCTGCCGCGCCGAGCGGCTGCACCTGGGCTGGCCCGGCTTCGGCGACACCCCGCCCCGGCCGGGGGTCACAGGATTCGATGACCTGCTGGCCCTCGTGCTGGAGCCGCTGGATCGCCCCTGCGCCCTGATCGCCCAGTCGATGGGAGGGGTCCTGGCCCTGCAGGCCGCCCTGGCCCGGCCGCCGGAGGTGACGCACCTGGTGCTGTGCGCCACCTCCGGCGGCCTGCCGATGGCCGAGCTGGGGGCCGCCGACTGGAGGGACAGCTTCCGCACCAGCCTGTCCCACCTTCCTGACTGGTTCGCCACGGAAACCACGGACCTCTCCGGGCGCCTGCCGGAGGTCGCGGCACCCACCCTGCTGCTGTGGGGCGATGCCGACCCGTTCAGCCCGGTGGCCGTGGGGGAGCGGCTGGCCCGGCGGCTGCCCCGGGCCCGTCTGCAGCTGATCCCGGGCGGCGACCATGATCTCGGCCGGCATCACGCTGAGCAGCTGGCGCCGCTCATCGACGCCCACCTGGCCGCCGCCGCTCCCCTCGCCCCACCATGAGCAAGACCACCAGCCCCTACTGGAATCCGCTGGCGCCGGAGCAGGCCCATCGCTGGCGCTGGATCGAGGGACTGGAGGGGCAGGTGCAGGAACTGGTTCTCAGTGAGGATCCGGCCAGCGGGGAGATCACCCGCCTCACCCGCTTCCTGAGCGGGGCCGACACTGCCGCCTTCGGGGGCAAGGCCCACCCCTTCCCCGAGGAGATCTTCATCGTGGCGGGGCGCCTGTTTGACGCGGCCTTCGGCCTGTGGCTGGAGCCGGGGCACTACGCCAGTCGGCCGCCGGGGGAGGTGCATGGCCCCTTCCACACCGATGGCGAAGGCTGCCTGGTGCTGGATGTGTCCTTTCCCCAGCGCGCCTGAACTGCTTTGGGGCGGTGCAACGCTTCGCACCGATGGGGTGCCCACTGGCACGCCTCTGCCTAGTCTCCCGGCAACGCTCCCTTCCCGCTGCGATGGCCGTGTCTCTGATGCAGGATCCCTCCAGTGGATCCTCCCTGAAGGTGATCGAGGCCGTGAAGGAGGGGTGGCAGGCCTTCACCCGGGCCCCCTGGGTGTTCGTCGGTTTCACCCTGCTGGCGGGGGTGCTGAGCAGCCTCTGCTCCCTGATCCAGGGCCAGGTCGACCCCGACGAAGCCGCCGTGGTCACAACGGTCCAGGTGATCCGCCTTGTGGTGGGCTCGATTCTGAGCGTGCTCGTGAGCCTGTGGAGCACCACGGGGCTGGTCCGGGGTGCCTGGAGCGCCCTGGCGGGAGGGAAGCCAAGCCTTGGCACCTTCCTCCGCTGGGATGGCCAGGCCAGCTGGCGGCTGTTCCGCAACGGACTGGTGCTCGGGATCCTGTTTGGCGTGGTCCTGGTGGTGGCGGCCCTGGTGGGGGTCGCCGCCGCCCGGCTCAACCAGGTCCTGGCGGTGTTGCCCTTCCTGGTGGCCTTCGCCGTGCTGATCTACCTGGCGGTGAACCAGAAGTTCATGGCCCAGATCGCCCTGCTGCAGGGGCTCGGGCCCATCGAATCGATCACCCGGGGCCGCACCCTGCTCGATCCCCAGTGGGGCTCGGTGCTGCTGCTGGCCCTGGTGGAATTCGCCATCGCCCTGCTGGGCCTGCTGGCCTGCTTCGTGGGGCTGCTGGTGGCGGTGCCGGTGATCCTGTGCACCAGCACGGCCGCCTATCGCCAGGTGTTCGGCAGCGAAGACCTCACCGGACTGCTGGTCGAGCCGGCGGCCTGATCCCCGGCCACTTGCAACGGCCCTGCTCGGCTTCGCTGACTTAGGCATTGATCCTGATTCGGATTAACTACATTTCGAACTACGGTTTCTGAACACGATATGGACAGGCGCTTCTTCCGCCCGTCTTCACCATTCACTCACCCTTGGGGTTAACCTCTCATTAACCTAGGGTTCCACCCACTCTCATGCTTTTCCCCTATGGCACTGCCGGCGATGCGGCCTCCGACCCAGGCGCGTCGATGCCGCTCCTGGAGGAAGAGATCCTGACGTCGTGGGGCCTCAATGCCGCCGTCTGGACCAAGGCCGTCCGTCGCGGTGAGATCCTCAGCCGCGAACGGGTCACCAATGGGGCCATTCTCGAAGCGATCAAGGAGGTAGCACCACACACCCTGCTGGATCTCGGCTGCGGTGAAGGCTGGCTGGCCCACCATTGCGCCCGTCAGGGCATTGAGGTGCTCGGCATCGACGCCGTGAACGAGCTCACCGCTGTTGCCGCGGACGGCGCCCCGCCCGGTGCCCGCTTTCAGACGCTCAGCTACCAGGACATCGCGACCGGCAGCCTGATGGAGCGGTTTGATGTGGTGGTGGCCAACTTCTCCCTGTTGGGGAATCGCAGCGTCGACGAGCTGTTTCTGGCGCTGCCGAAGCTGCTTGTCCCCACTGGCTGCGTGCTTGTCCAGACCCTGCACCCCATGCTGATCTGCGCCGACCATCCCTACGAAGATGGGTGGCGGGAGGGGTCCTGGTCAGGTTTCTCCCCATCCTTCCGGACGCCGGCTCCCTGGTACTTCCGCACTCTGGAATCCTGGTCGCGGCTCTTCCGCCGTCACGACCTCGAGGTCAGGGAGATGCGCGAACCCCTGGATCCCCTCAGCGGCCAGCCCGCCTCGGTGATCTTTCGCGCCACCACCTTGAACGCCACCTGAGCCGCGTGAAGGCGCCCTGCCGCCGGCTCAGCGCAGGCACGCCATGGGATGGCGCGGCGCCACCCCCAGGGCCTTCGCCACCCCCGGGTGGCACACCGCCCCATCGACGGTGTTCAGGCCGGAGAGCAGCTCGGGCCGGTCGGTGACCGCCTCGAGCAGGCCCCGTCCCGCCATCACCAGGATGTAGGGGAGCGTGACACTCACCAGCGCCTCGGTGGAGGTGAAGGGCACCGCGCCGGGCATGTTGCCGACGGCGTAGTGCTGCACCCCGTGAATGGTGACCACCGGGTCGGTGTGGGTGGTCTCGCGGCTGGTGGCGATGCACCCCCCCTGGTCGATGGCCACATCGACGATCACCGAGCCGGGCCGCATGCGCTGCACCAGCTCCTCCCCCACCAGGGTGGGGGCCCGGCCGCCGGGCAGCAGCACGGCGCCGATCAGCAGGTCGGTCCCCGGCACCAGCCGCTCGATCAGGCTGCGGCTGCTCACCAGGCTGGTCATCCGGCCGCGCCGGTCGGACTCCAGGCCCCGCAGGCGGTGCGGCGAACGATCCAGCAGGAACACCTCCGCATCCATGGCCGCGGCAATGCGGGCCGCATTCCAGCCCACGGTGCCGGCCCCCAGCACCACCACCCGGGCCGGCCGCACCCCGGTGCAGCCCCCCATGAGCACGCCACGCCCCCCGTGGGGCTTCTCCAGCAGGTGGGCGCCCACCTGGGCCGCCAGCCGGCCGGCCACCTCACTCATCGGCGCCAGCAGCGGCAGGCTGCCGTCTTCAAGCTGCACGGTCTCGTAGGCCACCGCCGTGGTGCCCGCCGCCAGCAGGGCCTGGCCCACCTCGGGGTAGGCCGCCAGGTGCAGGTAGGTGAACAGCACCAGGTCGCTGCGCAGGAAGGCGAATTCCTGGGGCTGGGGCTCCTTCACCTTCACCACCAGGTGGGCGGCCCAGGCCTCCTCACAGCTGACGATGCGGGCGCCCGAGGCGCGGTAGTCGTCGTCGCTGATGCCGGCCCCCAGGCCCGCCCCCTCCTGGACCCGCACCTCCATGCCCTGGGACACAAGCTCATGGACGCCGTCGGGGGTGAGGGCCACCCGCTGTTCGTCACGCTTGATTTCCGTGGGCACACCGATGCTCGCCATCGGGGAGGCCAGGGGTGCCGGGCCGGGAGCTGGCATGGGCCAAGAAGAATTGCCGCCCGAAGGCGATCGTGGCCAAACCCTAGGCCGAGGCGATAGGCATCCGCCAGCCACTGCCGAAGGCCCGGTCACTCACCTTGAGCACCGGCGCCGCCTGGCGGCGCTTGAACTCGGCCCGCCGCAGCAGGCCGGCCACCCGGGCCACCAGCTCCCGGTCCGCCCCCCGGGCCACCAGCTCCTCTGGCATGCGCATCTCCTCGATGCAGGCCTTGAGCAGGGGATCAAGCACGGCGTAGTCGGGCAGGGAATCGCTGTCGCGCTGATCGGGGCGCAGCTCGGCGCTGGGGGGCTTGGTGCGGATCGCCACGCCGATCAGCTCCCCATTGGGCGGCAGGCCGAGGGCGGCGCGGCAGGGGCCGGAGGCCGGCCCATCCAGCCAGTCACAGAGGCCGGAAATGGTGGTCTTGTAGAGGTCGCCGATCACCGCAAGGCCGCCGTTCATGTCGCCGTAGAGGGTGCAGTAACCCACCGCCAGCTCCGATTTGTTGCCGGTGGACAGCAGCAGACCGCCCTTGTCGTTGGCCACCGCCATCAGCAGCGTGCCCCGGATCCGCGATTGCAGGTTCTCCTCGGTCACCCCGCGCGGTGGCGCCCCCAGCCCGGCGCTGAGGGCGGCGGCGAAGGCCTCCATCAGCGGCGCGATCGGCAGGGTGGCAGTGCGCAGTCCGAGCCGACCGGCCAGGGCGTCAGCGTCGTCCAAGGAGCCAGCCGAACTGAAGGGGGAGGGCATCCGCAGCCCTTCCACCCGCTCAGGCCCAAGGGCCGCGGCGGCGATCACCGCCACCAGGGCCGAATCGATGCCGCCGCTGAGCCCCAGCAGGGCCCGCTGGAAGCCGCACTTGGCGACGTAGTCGCGCACCCCCAGCACCAGCACCCGCAGCAGCTGCTCCCAGGGGTCTGGCGGCGCCGCGGGCGTCGTGGCTGTGGCGGCCCCGGGGCTGGTCGCCGCAGGGGGGCCGGCGTCCCAGACGCCCAGGTCCTCGGCGGCGCAGGCCAGCTGCAGCAATGGACGCCCCGCCCCATCGACCACGAAGCTGGCGCCATCGAAGACCAGCTCGTCGTTGCCGCCCACCTGGTTGAGGTAGACCACCGGCGCCCCGAGCCGGGCCGCCGCCCGGGCCGCCAGAGCCTGGCGCACCTCCCCCTTGCCGCGGCCGAAGGGGGAGGCCGAGAGGTTGAGCAGCAGGTCGATCCGGCTCGGCACCAGATCAGCGATCGGATCCACCGCGTCCGGCCAGCGGCTGCGCAGGGTTTCCTCCACCCAGAGGTCCTCGCAGATGGTCAGACCCAGCCGCCAGGGGCGGCCACCGACCTCCAGCTCCAGCAGCGCCGGGGCCTCTCCTGGCAGGAAGTAGCGGCGCTCATCGAAGACGTCGTAGGTGGGCAGCAGGCGCTTGCGACAGACATGGCGCCAGCGACCC
Organism: Cyanobium sp. Aljojuca 7A6; assembly: GCF_024346455.1. GTDB lineage: Bacteria > Cyanobacteriota > Cyanobacteriia > PCC-6307 > Cyanobiaceae > Cyanobium. The sequence continues at coordinate 178,261 of NZ_JAGQCY010000003.1, read as the reverse complement.
CGCTGCACCAGGGCCAGGGCGTTGTAGAGCCCAGGCTGCCGTGGGCCAACAACCGGCTCGGCCACCCCGACCAGCAGGGCCAGGTCGTCCTGGCAGGCCGCCGCCAGGGACGCCAGTACCTTCTCCTGGCGCTGGATCAGGGCAGGCCGCAGCAGCAGGTCCCGTGGCGGGTAGCCCCACAGCGACAACTCGGGGGTGAGCACCAGGTCGGCACCGCCGGCGCGGGCCCGCTCGGCGGCCGCCAGGATCCTCTGGCCGTTGCCCTCCAGGTCGCCGACCAGGGGATTGAGCTGGGCCAGGGCGAGGCGCATCAGGGCTCGGAGAGGCCGTAGAGATTGTGCTGCAGCAGCACGGGCCAGAGCTCGGACGGTACCTGGGCCGGATCGGGCCGCTCCCGGATCCGGGAGCTGGCGCTGGGCGGGATCGCCAGGGGCAGCAGGTCGAGGCTGGCCCCCAGGCCGCGCAAGCGCTCCAGATCCGCCGTCTCCAGCGGCCAGCCCTCCCGACGGGCGATGCCGAGCCGGCAGCCCCGCAGCAGCGCGTCGGCCCGCTTCCAGCGGGGTATCTGGCCGGCCAGGTCGCTGCCGACCACAAACACCAGCTCCCGCTGGGGCCAGCGGGCCCGCGCCCTTTCCAGGGTCTCCACCGCCCAGGGGCTGCTGAGCTGCGGCTCGAGACTGAGGCGGGTGTCGTCAATGGCGCCCACCAGGGCAGCCAGCAGGGCGGTGCGCACCTCCAGGGGGGCGCCGTGCTGCTTGAGGGGGTTGTCGCTGGCCCAGGTGACCACCTGGGGGAACAGACCCAGCAATCCCTCCAGCAGGGCCCTGTGGCCACGGGTGGGGGGATCGGCGCTGGTGCCGAACAGGGCGAGACGACTTCCAGTGGGAGTCACGGCTGGAGGCCGCCGCCAGCGGTCCGCTCCGCTCCCTCCTGCTGCCACTCGCCCAGCCAACGGCGGGTTTCTGGATCCTGCCGCACCAGCCGGCGCAGCAGGGCACCCGGCTGGCCGGCGGCGGTGGTGCTGCGCAGCAGTTCGGCGGCCGCCAGCCGGCCGGTGCGCCGGGTGGTGTGCACCGCCAGCGCCGCCTGGGCCAGCGCCACCGGGGCCGCCGGCGCCAGGCTCAGCCCGCCGCTCAGGGGCGCCGCCAGCAGCAGCAGCTGGCGCAGGCCACCCAGCAGCAGCTGCAGGCCCAGCTGGGCGCCACCCAACAGGGCGTTGTGGCCGCCCAGGCGCGTGAGCAGCGTTCGGGCGCCACCGCGGGTCATGGGGAGGCCATAGAGCTGGCAGAGCTGGACCACCAGGGCGCTGTCGCAGGCCAGCCCCCCAGCCAGATCGAGCAACAGCAGCGGGTTGACCGCCACGCCGGTGGCCTTGAGGGCTGCAAAGCGACCGATCAGGCCCTGCGCCTGGCGGCGGCCATGGCGCAGGCGGCAGCGGTGCAGGGCCTGGCTGAAGCGGTCGGCGGCCCGCAGGGCATTGAGGGCCAGCAACAGCTCCCCGTGACGCTCCAGCAGGCCGATGAGCTCCCGGCGCAGGGGCTCCACCCTGGGAGGGGCTGGCTCGCTGCGCACCCGGCCGTCGGCGCGCAGGCGTGCCTCGCGAGGGGCGGCCGCCACGGCCAGGGGCCGCAGGTTGCGGGCCTCCGCCGGCAGGCGCCGGCCAATGCTGGCGAGAAGGGCCTCGCGCTCGGCCTCCGGCCAGCAGTCACTGCGGTTCAGCACCAGCAGCAGCGGCTTGCCGGAGGCCAGCAGATCGTCCAGGGCCTCGGCCTCCATCACGGTGAGGTCGCTGTCGATCACCAACAGCACCAGGTCGGCCCCCACCGCCACCCGGGCCGCCAGGCGGGAGCGAGCGGCGGCGCCGATCTCGTCGATGCCGGGGGTGTCCACCAGGTCGACCCCCTCCAGACCGGCGAGCGGCTGGCCCCAGGCCTGCTGCTGCTGGCGGCGGGTACAACCGTGGGCCACGTCGGTGGCGAAGTGCTCCTCCCCGAGCAGAGCATTGAGCAGGCTCGACTTGCCCACCCCCACCCGGCCGAACACCGCCACCCGCGGCCGGCGCTGGCGCAGGCGTGCCAGCTGGCGATCAAGGCTCGCCAGTTCCGGCGCCAGGGCCGCCTGCTCCCGGCCGCTGAGCACCAGCCCCGATCGCCAGCGGGCCAGCAGCTGACGGCAGCGCTCGGCGGCGGGGGGAGCAGCCAGGGGGGCCGGGGCCGCCATGGTCATGGGTGGCTCTCGGCGGCGGAGGCCGGCCGGCGCCACCAGCCGGCCAGCACCGCCAGCACCGCCTCGGGGCCGATCACCCCGACAAAGCCGCCGAACTCATCGACCACCACCCGAACCCCGGAGCCATTGCGGCGGAAGCTGGTCAGCAGCCGGTCGGCCCGGATCATCTCCGGCACGAACTCCACCGGTTCGCAGAGATCGGCCGCCTGGCTGGCGCCACGGCACTCCACCAGGGCCGTGAGAAGTTGCTCGCGACTGGCCACGCCCAGCACCTCGTCCACCTCCTCCCCCAGCACCACCCACCAGGCTGTGGCATGGCGCAGCAGGGTGGCGCGCTGCTCATCAAGGCTCTGGTGGCCCGCCAGGGTGGGGGCCGAGACCCGCGGCAGCATCAGATCTCTGGCGGTGAGGTCGTTGAGCTGGAACACCTTGGCGATCATGGCGGCCTCATCGGCCTCGATCTGACCCTGCTGGGAACCGAGGCGGGCCAGCAGGCGGATCTCGTTTTCGTCGGTGCTGATCTCGTTCTCGGCCGTGATCGCCGGCAGGATCCGCTCCAGCAGCAGCACCAGGGGCAGCATCAAGGTGGTGATCAACCCCAGCCCCGGGGCGACAGCCAGGGACACGGGCAGGGCCAGCTTGCTGCCGATCGCCTTGGGCAGGATTTCCCCCAGCAGGATCACCAGCACGGTGAGGGCCACCGAGAACAGGGGCAGGGCAGGGCCGCTGACGCCGTAGCGGGCGAAGACGACGCTGGCAAACCCGCCCACCATCAGGCTGCCGAAGATGTTGAACATGTTGTTGGCGATCACCAGCACCGCCAGGGTGCGGCCGAGTCGCTGGCGCAGGGCTTCCAGCCGCCGGGCCCCTGGCACCGGCCGGGGGCGGCTCGCCAGTTCATGCACCTTCACTGGGTTGACCGTGAGCAGGGCCGCCTCCACCCCCGAACACAGGAAGGACCCCATCAACATCACGACCACCGCCAGAACCAGAAGCAGGAGATCGTTCATCCGCAGCTGATCGAAACAGAGAAGAACGGCACGCGCAGGTTCGGGGGGATCACGTGTATTTAATCGGCTGTGCCATCTTCTCGCTGTACATCCCTATCCCAGCGATGCCGCCGACCCCCCCGATCGATGCCGCCCTGCTGGCCCGCCGGCGCCAGCGGTTCCTGCAGCAGCTGGGGGGTGTGGCCGCGGTGATCCCCGGGGCGGCGCTGGTGACCCACCACGCCGACGTCGAACACAGCTTCCGCCAGAACAGCGACTTCTGGTACCTGACCGGCTTCGATGAGCCCGGTGCCGTGGCCCTGTTCCTCCCCCACCGCCCCGACAACCCCTTCGTGCTGTTCGTGGAGGCGAAGGATCCGGGGGCCGAGGTATGGAACGGCTTCCGCTGGGGCTGCGAGGGGGCCGTGACCAGCTTCTCCGCCGATCTGGCCCACCCCCGCAGCGAACTGGCCGAGCGGCTGCCGGAGTATCTCGACGGCGCCGAGGGGATCGCCTTCCGGGTGGGCCGCCACCCCCAGGTGGAGCCCCTGGTGCTGGCCGCCTGGGGGCGCCAGCTGGATCGGGCCCCCCGCAGCGGCAAGGCGGCCCTGGGGCTGGTCGCCCCCTGCCCGCTGCTGCACGAGCTGCGGCTGCGCAAGGAACCCGAGGAACTGGCCCGCCTGCGGCAGGCCGCCCGCATCTCCGCCGAGGCCCACGAACTGGCCCGGCGGGTGGTGCGGCCCGGCCTCAGCGAGCGGCAGGTTCAGGCGGTGATCGAGCAGCACTTTCTCGAGCAGGGGGCCCGCGGCCCGGCCTACGGTTCGATCGTGGCCGGCGGCGACAACGCCTGCGTCCTGCACTACACCGCCAACGCCGATGTGCTGCGGGACGGCGACCTGCTGCTGATCGACGCGGGCTGCAGCCTCGACGATTACTACAACGGCGACATCACCCGCACCTTCCCCGTCAACGGACGCTTCAGCGGCGAGCAGCGGGCCCTCTACGAACTGGTGCTGGCCGCCCAGGAAGCCGCCGTGGCGGCGGTGGCCCCGGGCCAGACCGCCGAAGGGGTTCACGACACCGCCGTGCGGGTGCTGGTGGAGGGGCTGGTGGAGCTGGGCCTGCTCAGCGGCGCTGTGGATGGCCTGATCGAGCAGGGGGCCTACCGCCATCTCTACATGCACCGCACCGGCCACTGGCTCGGCCTCGATGTCCACGATGTGGGGGCCTACCGGCTGGGCGAGCACCACGTGGCGCTCGAGCCGGGCATGGTGCTGACCGTGGAGCCCGGCCTTTACGTGAGTGACCGGCTTGCGGTACCCGAGGGCCAGCCCGCCATCGCGGAGCGTTGGAAGGGCATCGGCATCCGCATCGAGGACGATGTGGCTGTGAGCGACCACGGCCATGAGGTGCTCACGGCCGCCGCCCTCAAGGCGCCGGCGGCGATGGAGCGCTGAACAGCTCCAGCACCTGACGGGTGGAGCCCAGGACATGGTCGGCCCCCGCCTGGCGCAGCTGCGCCTCATACCGCTGCCGCTCGGCCTCCCTTCCGGGCCCGTGCAGATGGGGGGGCGCCACCGCCAGGGCCTCAAAACGCTGGCCAGGCTCCCGGCCGCGGGCCTGGAGCACCGTCTCGACATCGGCCACCGTGTCGCCGAGGTAGGTCACGGGCGGGGCCCCGGCCCCTAGGGGCACCGCCGCCAGGCGCGCCGCCAGGGTCAGCAGGCCAGTGGGATCGGGCTTGTCGGGGGCCTGGCCCATGGCGATCAGGGGCGGCGCCACCAGGGCCAGCCGCTGCTCCAGCACGAAGCGGGCAGAGGGGGGCTCGGCACCGCTGACGAAGCCCCAGGCGATCCCCCGATCGCTGAGGGCGGCGAAGAACGGCCCATCCACCAGCAGGGGCTCGCGGCCGATGAAGCCACGCCAAAGGCCGGGGTCCCCCTCCGGATCACCACCGAAGTAGTGGCCGCTGAACACGTCCACCAGCTCCGCCCAGGCCGGCAGAGGGGCCGCGCCGCGGCGGCGCAGCAGCTCCATCGAGGCCTGCCAGTCGTTGTTCCAGCGGCCTTCACCCTTGAGGGCGTCGATGGCGGCGGGCTCCGGAGCCCAGCCGCTGAAGTGCCGCACAGTTTCGACGATGGCGCGCCGGTAGCTGCCGGCCACATCCCTGATCACGCCATCGATGTCGAACAGGAGGACGGCGCGGGGTGCGGCGGGGGCAGCCAGGGGGTTGCAGCGAATCGGCTGGTAAGTTAATCGTTTGCTAGTTCTCCTTGAGCGCCGAAACCGTGACAGCCCCTGAGAGTGCCGAGGTCGCTGCAGTCAGCGCCGTCCCCGCGGCCATTGCCGCCGACACCACCGAGGGTCGTCCGGTGCTGCGCGGCGGCAGTGCCGCCCTGGCCACCGCCACCATCGACGAAGACGGGGTGCCCTCCGGCTACACCCCCAAGGCCGACGAGGGCCGCTTCCTGGTGAAGATCCTCTGGCTGCCCGACAACGTCGCCCTGGCGGTGGATCAGATCGTCGGTGGCGGGCCCAGCCCCCTCACTGCCTACTTCTTCTGGCCCCGGGAAGACGCCTGGGAAACCCTCAAGGGCGAGCTCGAGGCCAAGAGCTGGATCACCGACAACGAGCGGGTTGAGATCCTCAACAAGGCCACCGAGGTGATCAATTACTGGCAGGAGGAAGGGCGCGGCAAATCCCTCGATGAGGCCAAGCTCAAGTTCCCCGACGTCACCTTCTGCGGGACCGCCTGAGTCCTGCGGTCCCTGGGCGGTTCAGCCGCCTTGGGCGTCCCTTTCAAACTGTTCGGCGGCCGCGGCGGTGTCCAGGCTGCCGAACAGGGCGCCGGCAATCGCCGGGCTGATCGTGTGGTGGGCCAGGCCTGCGGCGGCCAGGCGGGCCAGATCCCCAGGCTGCCGAAGGCTGGCCACCAGCAACCGGGTGCTGGAGCCCACCCCTTCGAGGGCCCTCTGCATGGCGATCAGCTCACCGTGGCCGTCACGGCCGAGATCGCTGATGCGGCCCAGGTAGGCGGCGATGCCATCGGCTCCGAGGGCAGCGGCCACCAGCACCTGCGCCACCTCGTAGCAGGCGGTGAACGTGACAGGCACCCCTTCGGCGATCAACTGCAGTGCCACCGCGGCGCCGGTCCGGGTGATCGGCACCTTGACGAAGACCCTCTGGGGATCGAGGGCCGCCAGGGCCCGGCCGGTGGCCAGCTGCTGTTCCCCATCAGCGCCCCAGGTCTGCAGATGCAGCTCGCGGCAGCCCAGGGCCACAGCGCGCTCATGCAGCCGCCCGAGGTGGTCAACGTTGCAGGGCTGACCGGCCCGCCGCAGCAGGGTCGGGTTGGTGGTGACGCCCTGGAACAGGCCGCTGGGCAGCCAGCGCTCCCACTCCAGGGGATCGGCGCAATCGAGCAGCAGACGCAGGGCCATGGGGTTCAGGGGGTAACGGTGGCCGGGGCTGGGGATTCGGCCCACTGCCGGCTGAGGGCCTCCAGCAGGGCCGGGCAGGCTCCGAGGGCCTGCAGAGGGCGGCGAGGTTTAGCCGGAGGAGGTTGGGCCGCAGCGGGCTTGTCCTCAGCTGGATTGGCAGCGGACAGATCCGCGGCGATCAGGGCTGCCAGGGGATCCGTGGCGGCTGAAGCTTTCAGTTGGGCCGGATCCTGCCGGCCCTGGCGCAGGGCGACGAACAGCTCGCGGCGACGGCGCAGCTCCAGGGGCAGTGTGGCCGGCTGGCTGCAGAGGCGCTCCACCTCCGCCAGGGCGGCCCGCAGCCCGGGGGAGGTGGTCGCCGCCTGCGGCGGGGGCTGGGTTTGGGGCCAGACCAGGGCCAGCCAGCCCGCACCGGCGGCGGCCAGGGCCAGGCCGATGGCCAGCGCCCGGCCGATCGCCGGGCGCCGCCTCCGGGGAAGGGGGCGGGGGGGGGACGCCTCCGGGGCCGCCGGGGGGGATGGCGACGGCGGAGGGGTTTGCGTCGCCTGGGCTGGCGGCGGCGGCGGCGGCAGCTCCTCGGCGGGCGCTCCGCTGCGGCCGATCGCCACGGTCACGTCGTCGCCACTGCCCTCGCGGCTGATCCGATCCAGCGCCTCCGGCAGGACGCCGGCCCCCTCAGCGCCGCTGCGGGCCAACCAGGCCGCCAGAGTAAGGAAATCGCTGTCGGTGGCGCAGGACTTGCGGATGCCGTCGGTGCAGAGCACCAGGGCGAAATCGGCCGCTTCGGGCGCCATCGCATGCAGGGCCGCCCGGCGGGCGAACAGGGCCGCCGCCTGGGGTTGGCAGAGGCTACAGGTGGCTTCCCCAAGCGCTGTGGGCTCATTCTCCTCCTGCAGCAGCCGGGCGCGGCCGTCCGCCTCCACCCGCACCAGGTCCCAGTCGCCCAGGCCCGTATGGCCCCACCAGCGGGACGTCATCACCACCAGGCCCAGGGTGCTGCCATAGAGCAGGGGCTCGAAGTCGCCCTCGCCGGGATCGGCCTGCCAGTGGGCCTGAACTGCCTCCAGCCAGCGGCGCTGGACCGCTTCGGGCAGGTCGTGGGCCAGCCAGCGGCTCCAGACCCCCTCCCCGTCCCCCGGGGGCATGGAGGCCAGGGCATCAGCCACTACGGCCAGGCCCGTCTCGCAGGCCAGGCGACTGCCCACCTCGCTGCGGCGGTAGCGGCGCCCGCCGTGGCCATCCGCCACCGCCATCAGCATCACCGGCTGCCCGGCGGCGTCGCGCAACTCGCCGCAGAGCACGGCGTCCTGGCAGGGGCGGCCGGCCCTGAGGTGGGAGGCCCCGGCCCGGCTGGCACCGATCGGCGCCACCCAGGGGTTCACCACACCAGGGGACCGACGTCGTCGGTGGGATCCAGCACGGTGGGGGGCAGATCCGGCAGGGGGATGTTGCCCACCGCGGGCTCCAGGGGCGTCTCGCTCACCCGGCTCGCCGGCATCGAGGCGGCCCCCACCACCGCCGTGGAGGCCCACTGGATGTACTGGGCCAGGGAGGTGGCGTTGCTGGCCTGCAGGGGGCGTCGGGGCGAGCGGCCCGCCGTGGCCGGCTCGGTGCCGATGAACCGCTGCAGCACCTCCAGATCGGCGTCGTGGCCCAGGGCGATGGCCAGCCGCACCGCCTTCTGGGCCCAGGGCACCCGCAGCAGGGCCTCGAGGCCAGCGGCGAAATCATCGGTGGGCTGGCCGTCGGAGATCAGCACCAGCACCGGCGGCAGGGCTCGCACCTCCATCGGCGGGGTCTGCAGGGCCGCCGCCACCAGCTTCAGGGCCTCCCCCATGGCCGTGATGCCGCCGGCCTGCAGATCCCGCCACTCCAGTTGGTCTACAGGCGTGGGGGTCTCGATGTGCCAGGCGGCGTGGTCGGCGAAGCGCACGGCCCGCACCAGCACCCGCGCCTCCGGGTTGTCCCGGGCCACCGCCGCCATCCCCGGCAGCGACTGGCGGATGGCCTGGTTGAGGGCCTGCATCTTGCCCGACGCCGCCATCGAGCCGGAACAGTCGCAGAGGTAGAGGAAGTGGAGCGGCCGGTTGGCCAGCTTGACGTCGGGAAACGGCATGGATCAGGCGGCGGGGGATGGCCGGGTGGGGCGTTGCACGGCGATCGGACCCGCCGGGGACTGGATCCGGGTGAGTGCGGCGAGGCTACAGCTCTCGCCAGGCTGCACCGCCTGGACGCGGCCGTCGGGGGTTTCGGCGCTCCAGGCGACCGTGGAGAGATTGCGCAGCCCCAGCCGCCGGGGGTCCTGGGGATGGGCCACCACCCGGGCCAGCGGCCGGCGCAGATCCTCCCCGGCCAGGGCATCGAAGTGGTGGGCGTGCAGCTCGTTGTCGGGGGCGGCGACCACGCTCCCATGGGGCAGCAGCAGCGTGGTCGGCTCCGGCAGGGGGGCGCCGCAGCTCCAGCACAGCGCCGGGCCGCCGCTGGCCTGGAAGTTTTCCTGGCCGCAGGCGGGGCAGAAGGCACGGCGGTCGAGGGTGCGGGCCAGCTCCTGCTTCCACTGGCCGGTGAGGGCGCGGCGGGAGGGCTGCTTCATGCCGCGGCAGAAGGTCTGCTCGAACAGCGCCTGGAGGGGTCGGGGGTAGATGGGCCAGGTGATCAGGGCCGCCGCATGCTCGATCGGGTCGGGCCGGTTGCGGTCATCCACCGGATCAAAGATGAACACCGGGTCCTCGCCGCAGAGACGCCGGCGGGCCGGCTCATCGAGGCAGCGGATCGCCAGCTCCATCTGGCCCTTGAGGGGGTCGTGGCGGGTGAGCAGCCGGAACAGAAGCACCGCCAGGGAAAACAGGTCGCTGTCGGCCCCGGGACGGGCCTGCCCCAGCAGCACCTCCGGAGCCATGAAACCCGGGGTGCCCAGCACGGCGCCATGGTCGGCGCCATCCACCGCGACGTTGTCGTTGTCGCAGATCAGGATGCCGCCGCTGTCGGGCTCCAGGAAGAGGTTGCCGAGCGAGACGTCCTTGTAACAGAGCCCCGCCAGGTGCAGGGAATGGAAGGCGTCAGCAAGGCCGAAGCAGGCCCGCAGCACCTGGCGCAGGCCGATCGCCAGCCGGCCGGCGGCATGCTCGCAGGCGCCCACGTAGGCGGGCGGCCGCAGGGGCATCAGGTAGCCGAAGCTCTCGTCGCGGATGCGGATCAGGGGGCGGCTGGCGGGGCTGGCCCGCAGCAGGGCGATCGGCCAGAGGAAATCCTCATTCGGGGCGGTGGCCCGGATGCTCGCTATCAGGCGCCGCTCCAGTCCGCCGTCGCGGGCGATGCAGGCTGGCAGGTACCACTTCAGGGCCAGCCGCTCCCCCTCCAGGTCCACCTCATAGACCTGGCCCTGGGTGCCACCCCCGAGGCCGCGCACGATCCGCAGCGGTGCGGCCAGACCTTCGAAGCCCAGGCTGGCGCCCTCCGGCAGGATCCAGCTCATGGGCGCCTCCCCGCCGCCGGGCTCGGACCCATGGCCTTGCGGATGCCGTTGCGGTGGGCCAGGGCCGTCTCCAGGCTGTCGAAGCGGTGCCGATAGGCCAGGCCGTCCTGGAGCGTCACCTCGAGCAGATGCTCCCAGCGGGACCCCAGCAGGATCCAGCCCGCCAGCGCCCCCAGCTGCAGAGACCAGAACAGCCAGGGGAAGGGCAGCAGCAGCAGGCCGCCCAGACAGAGGAGCAGCCACCAACTGAAGGCCTGGGGATGGCGCCGCCGGCTGCCCACGTAGGCCGAGCGGATTCGATCCAGGGGCAGGGAACGGCCGGCGAAATCCAGCTGGCCGGCAACCGGCTGGGCCACCGCCGGAGCCGCACGGCGGCCGGCGGAAGGGAGAGCCTCGGGGGGAGCGCTGCCGCTGCTGCGGAACTGCAGCACCGGCCCCTTCAGGCCCAGCCGGATCTCGTCGCCGTCCGAGAGGGGCCGGCAGTCCCGCAGCCGGGCGCCTTCGAGGTAGGTGCCGTTGGCGCTGCCCAGGTCACACAGGAGCCACTGGCCCGCCCTGGTGCGCGACAGCCGTACCAGGGCGTGGTGGCGGGAGACGCCCTGGGCCTGGCCCAGACAGAGGCCGCTGGCCGGATCGCGGCCGATGGAGAGGGGCGTGCGGGGATCCAGCGGCACGCTCCGGCCGGGATCGTCACGCAGCAGCAGCCGGGGTTGGGCGTTCATCGAGGGTCGTCACCGGCCTTGGGCCGGCGGCCCAGGCGCCGGTCGGCCTGGAAGCGGCCCCACCAGCCCATCGGTTCCCCCTCCCGCCAGGGAATCACCCGCCCGGGGAACAGCAGGGCCGAGGCCGCCAGGGCCAGGGCCACCAGCAGCAACAGCAGCAGCACCCAGCCGGGGATCGCCCCCACCCAGGTGGCGGCGAAGGTGGCCCGCACCGCGTACACCCCAATGGTCAGGGCGGTCCAGATGCGGAAGGGTGCCCATGGGTCCCGGCGTTGCTCCACCTGGCCGGCCGCTCCGATCGCTGCGGGTAGCGTATGGGAGCAAGGCAGACGGGCCGGGGATGGTGGGGACGACGGAGCAGGCGTCGCCTGGTCACGACACCGCACCCGAACCCGCCACGGGCTGGCTGAGCCTCTGGCAGGCCCTTCGCCGCCCCGCTCCGGCCGGCGGCCGTCGCCGGGCCCTGGCGGCGGGCCTGGGGGAGCTGAGGCATCACGACGCCTGGCTGGAACTCTGGATCGGCGGTCAGTGCCGCCAGCGGCTGGCCCTGCAGGGGGGCCGCTACCGCATCGGCCGGGATCCCCTCTGCGAGCTGCAGACCAACGCCACCGGCGTCAGCCGGGTGCACGCGATCGTGGAGCAGGAGCGCCCCGGCGATCGGGATTACCACGGCGAGGATTTCGGCTCCGCCAACGGTCTGTTTCACCGCGATCGCCGCATCCGCGCCATCCACCTGCGAGACGGGGACCGGCTGCAGCTCGGCTCGCCGCTCAAAGGCGAAGCGCCCACCCTGGTGTATCGCCATCCCCGCAGTCCCCTGGGGCAACTGGTGCACTGGGGGGCCATCGGCGCCCTCGTCGGCTCGGGCGTGGCCCTGGGGGGCCTGCTGCTGGCCACCACCATCTCCGGTGGCTCCTCGATCCGGTCGGTGGGTGGTCCAGTGAAGGTGTTCTCCACCGATGGCCGCCAGATCGATGCGGCCGAGGGCTCCTCGACGGCCCTGCCCGCCCTGGCCGACTACCCCCTGCACCTGCGCCAGGCCCTGATCGCCTCGGAGGACTCCCGCTTTGGCTGGAACAGCGGCATCGACCTGTTCGGCACGCTGCGCTCCCTGGTACTGGGTACCGGCGGCGGCAGCGGCCTCGCTCAGCAGGTGGCCCGCATGGTCTACCCCGCCGTGGGGACGGATGTGTCGCTGGCCCGCAAGCTGCGGGAGCTGTGGGTGGCCTGGCAGCTGGAGGCGGGCTTCAGCAAGAACCGCATCCTCAAGATGTACCTCGACCGGGCCTACCTGGGCCTGGGGGCCGAAGGGTTCGAGCAGGCAGCCCAGCTCTACTTCCGCAAGTCGGCCAGCGCCCTGGATGTGGCGGAGTCGGCGTTCCTGGTGGGCCTGCTGCCGAGCCCCAACAGCTACAGCCCCTGCAACCGGGAGAACCCCACCTGGGGGCGGGAGCGCCGCGACCTGGTGCTGGGGCGGATGCACGCCGAGGGCTATCTCTCCGACCAGGCGCTGATCGACGCCCGCCGCCGCCCCCTCAACATCGATCCCTCCGCCTGCCGCGATTCCAGCTTCTCCAGCTATCCCTTCTTCAGTGATTACGTGATCGGTGAGCTGGAGGGGCGGCGCTTCGCCCTCGACCTCAGCAGCCCGGAGGCCCGGGGCAACTACGCGGTGATCAGCAGCATTGACCCCCGCCTGCAGGCCATCGCCCAGAAGCAATTGAAGGCGTTCCTCGAGGGGCCGGGTGGCCGGGCCGGGCTCACCCAGGGCGCCATGATCGCGATCGACTACGGCACCGGCGCGATCCTGGCCTACGTCGGCGGCGGTGATTACAGCCGCTCGAGCTTCGATCGGGTGCAGGCCCTGCGTCAGCCCGGATCCACCTTCAAGCTGTTCAGCTTCCTGGCGGCCCTGGAGTCCGGCGTCAAGCCCGGCGATGCCATCTCCTGCGCGCCCCTGGCCTACGTGGCCGGCTGCCGTGGCGGGGGTGGAAGCACCAGTGTCGCAGCGGGCTTCGCCAACTCCGACAACGTGGTGGCCCTGCGGCTGGCCCAACAGGCGGGCCTGGGCAAGGTGGTGGCCAAAGCGCGCCAGCTGGGCATCAGCACGCCCATGGAAGAGAGCTTCTCGATGGTGCTGGGCGGCAAGGAAACCTTCCTCTACGAACTGGCGCGGGCCTACGCCGTGGTCGCCAACGGCGGCCGCTCGGTGCCCCTGCATGGGGTGAAGCGCATCTACGACCTGGGCATCTGCGGCTCGGTGCGCAACCTGGCCACCTGCCCCCCCAGCGGTGTCACCACACCGGTGGGCGAGCTGCCGCGTCAGCTGATCGAACCGGCGCTGGCCGCCGAGATGGATGCCCTGCTGCGGCAGGTGGTGAGTGGCGGCACCGGCGGCGCCGCCGCCGTGGTGGCCGATGCCCGCGGCAAGACCGGCACCACCGACAACGGCGTCGATGTGCTGTTCGTGGGCTACTCCCCCGCCAGCCGCATCCTTACCGGCATCTGGATGGGCAACGACGACAACCGCCCCGCCCAGGCCGCCTCCGGCGCCCTGGTGGCCCAACTGTGGGGCCAGGTCATGCGCGCCCTGGCGAGCTGAGGCCGGCTTCAGCCCAGCCAGCCCAGGCCCCTGGCCAGCTCCTGGGCGCGGGTGACCAGGGCCCACGCCGTTCCCAACGCTGTGCCCCAGCACCAGGGGCTGCTCCAGAGCCGCGCCATGGGGCTGCTGCTGTCCTGGGGATCGCGGCGGGGCAGTTGCCAGCCCAGCTGCACGGCGCCAAAGACCACCAGCAGCACCCAGGCGGGGATCTCCACGGCACCCACCACAAAGGGGTGGGCTTTCCAGTGCAGCAGGCTGAGGACCGAAGCCAGGGCGATCACAGCCGCGATCGGCCCGGAGGCCCCGTCCCAGTGCCGCAGCACCCGGGCCCGGCGGGCCACCAGCACCGCCGGCGCCGTGGTGGCCAGGGCCGTGAGCGAATAGCGCAGCAGCAGGGAGGCCAGGGGCAGCGAAGATCCGCCCAGCACGATCGCCAGCATCACCAGGTTGAGCAGGGCCTCGGCGTTGGCCGCATGGATCCAGGGGGCGGTGATCCAGCACCAGGCACGGCGGGGGTCACCGCTGGCCTCGAGGCTCAGGGGCCAGCGGCGGCGCAGGGCCCGCAGCGGGCCGAGGGCCAGGGCCTGCAGCAGGGCCAGGGCCACCACCAGCACCAGGCCGCTGCCCCAGCGCCAGGGATCGAAGAACCACTGGTCGAGCTCCCCACCGGCCCAGAACAGCACCAAGGCGCCCGAGGCCGAGAGAGCGAGCCCCGGACCAAGGGGACGCAGGTTCTCCAGCCAGGACCGGGGGAAGCTCCCGACGATGGCAGGGGGGACGTCAGCGGCCTGGACATCGCCAGCGGGCCGGGGCGGAGCCACACCGCAGCAGGCCTCCAGCAGATCAAGAAGTTCGGCCAGCACCTGCGGCGCGTAGACACCGGCCAGATGCTGGCTGAGGGCCGTAATGGCACTGCGCTGGGGGCCACCCTGGAGTTGCAACACCCGCAGCAGCAAAGGCTGGGTGGCCAGATCCCGCAAGGGTCCGCGCAGAGTTTCCTCGGCCCCAAGGGCGTCAATCAGCCGGTTGGACATGGCCTGGGGGTTATCCAGGCTGACCGCACCGGTGGCGATCCACTGGCGCAATTGCAGTCCTAAGTCCCTACCCGTGCCCATGGCCGCCGCAGCCCCCCGGCCCGCAGGCGAACTCAGGCGGCCTTGCTGGCCTGAAGACGGGCGCGGGCGCGGGCCAGGGCCTGCTGGGCCTTGACTTTTTCGGGGCTGGGGTCGGAGCCTTCCAGGGCCGCAGCGGCTTGTTGGGCCGCTTCGAAATCACTCTGGGCGGCGGTGGCATCGATGCTGCTGCCCAGCTCAGCGCCGTTGACGAGCACGGTGACCTCATTGGCCACCACCTCGGCGAAGCCACCCATCAGGGCGATCGACTGCCAGTTGGCCCCCTCCCGCACCCGCAGCACGCCGCTGTCGAGGGCGGTGAGCATGGAGACGTGGCCGGTGAGGATGCCGAGCTGGCCGGTGGTGCCGGGCAGGATCACTTCGTCGGCGGTGCCGTCGAAGACGCTCTGATCGGGGGCGAGGACGCGCAGGGTGAGGGTCATGGAGAGGATTCCCGGATCAGGACTTGGCTGAGGCGAGGATCTTGGCGGCCTTGGCCCTCACCTGGTCGATGTTGCCGACCAGGTAGAAAGCGGCTTCGGGCAGATCATCGAGTTCACCGGCCAGGATCATGTTGAAGCCCTTGATGGTGTCGTCGAGTTTCACGTATTCGCCGGACTGACCGGTGAAGATCTCGGCCACAAAGAAGGGCTGGGAGAGGAACTTCTCGATCTTGCGGGCCCGGTCCACCGTACGGCGATCGTCCTCGGAGAGTTCGTCCAGACCCAGGATCGCGATGATGTCCTGCAGTTCCTTGTAGCGCTGCAGGGTGGACTGCACGGCCCGGGCGGTGCGGTAGTGCTCATCACCCACCACGGCGGGCTGAAGCATGGTGCTGGTGGAATCGAGGGGATCCACGGCCGGGTAGATGCCCTTCGAGGCCAGACCGCGGCTGAGCACGGTGGTGGCGTCGAGGTGGGCGAAGGTGGTGGCGGGTGCCGGGTCGGTGAGGTCGTCGGCAGGGACGTAGACGGCCTGGATCGAAGTGATCGAACCCTCCAGGGTGGAGGTGATGCGCTCCTGCAGTTCACCCACGTCGGTGCCGAGGGTGGGCTGGTAGCCCACGGCCGAAGGCATGCGGCCCAGCAGGGCGCTCACTTCGGAGCCGGCCTGCACGAAGCGGAAGATGTTGTCGATGAACAGGAGCACGTCCTGCTTGTTCACGTCGCGGAAGTGCTCGGCCATGGTGAGCGCCGACAGGCCGACGCGCATGCGGGCGCCAGGAGGCTCGTTCATCTGGCCGTAGCAGAGGGCCACCTTCGACTTGGAAAGGTCGCCGGCGTTGATCACGCCCGACTCCTTGAATTCCTCGTAGAGGTCATTGCCCTCACGGGTGCGTTCGCCCACGCCACCGAACACAGAGACGCCGCCGTGCTCCTTGGCGATGTTGTTGATCAGCTCCTGGATCAGCACGGTCTTGCCGACGCCGGCGCCACCGAACAGGCCCACCTTGCCGCCCTGGCGGTAAGGGGCCAGCAGGTCGATCACCTTGATGCCGGTCTCGAAGACGCGCGGCTTGGTTTCGAGCTCGGTGAGCTTGGGCGCCTGGCGGTGGATCGGGGCCGTCATGGTCGTCGAGACCGGGCCCTGCTCATCGACGGGCTCGCCGAGCACGTTGAAGATGCGGCCGAGGGTGGCTTCACCCACGGGAACGGAGATGGGGGCACCGGTGTCGAGGGCGCCCATGCCCCGCACGAGACCGTCGGTGCTGCTCATGGCCACAGCACGGACCCGGTGGTCGCCCAGCAGCTGCTGCACTTCAGCGGTGATGGCCACCTGCTGGCCGGCGGAATTGGTGCCTTCGATGCGAAGGGCGTTGAAAATTCTGGGCAGCTTGCCGGCAGGGAATTCCACGTCGAGGACGGGGCCGATCACCTGGCGCACGGTGCCTTTGGTACCAGGGACGGCGGGAGCGGCAGCAGCCATAGGTAAGGAAGGAGCGTGGTGTGCCCAGCGGGGTCCAACCACCCGTCTGAAGCGGCGCCACCTTACCACCGCAGGGGGCCTGGGGCTTGGGGTTCGGTCACCCGCACAGCCCGGGGATGGCGCCGTGGCGGAGCCGGCACCTAGGTTGGCAGTCGAAGGGCGTGAGTGCCAACTCATCCCACCCCAGCAACGTTCCGGCCCCGGCCGGTTGGCGTCGCTGTCTTCGCAACCATTTCTTCGCGTCATTTCATGGCTGCCGTTTCCCTCAGCGTCTCCACGGTCAAACCCCTCGGAGATCGCGTCTTCATCAAGGTGTCCGAATCGGAGGAAAAAACCGCCGGTGGCATCCTTCTGCCCGACACCGCCAAGGAAAAGCCCCAGGTGGGCGAAGTGGTCCAGATCGGTCCTGGTAAGCGCAACGACGACGGTTCCCGTCAGGCTCCTGAAGTGGGCGTCGGCGACAAAGTGCTCTACAGCAAGTACGCCGGTACGGACATCAAGCTCGGCACCGACGAGTACGTGCTGCTGTCCGAGAAGGACATCCTGGCCGTCGTCAACTGATCTGACGGTTTTGCCGTCTGCATCACTTCCAACCAAGCAATTTTTCTTCTTCCATGGCCAAACGCATTATCTATAACGAGCAAGCCCGCCGGGCGCTCGAACGGGGCATCGACATTCTTGCCGAAGCTGTTGCCGTCACCCTCGGTCCCAAAGGCCGCAACGTGGTGCTGGAAAAGAAATTCGGCGCTCCCCAGATCATCAACGACGGCGTGACGATCGCCAAGGAGATCGAACTGGAGGATCACATCGAGAACACCGGTGTGGCCCTGATCCGTCAGGCCGCCTCCAAAACCAACGACGCCGCCGGTGACGGCACCACCACCGCCACCGTCCTGGCCCACGCCATGGTGAAGGCGGGTCTGCGCAACGTGGCCGCCGGCGCCAACGCCATCACCCTCAAGAAGGGCATCGACAAAGCCACCGAGTTCCTCGTCGGCAAGATCGAGGAGCACGCCAAGCCAATCTCCGACTCCAACGCCATCGCCCAGGTGGGCACCATCTCCGCCGGCAACGACGAAGAAGTGGGCCGCATGATCGCGGATGCCATGGACAAGGTGGGCAAGGAGGGTGTGATCTCCCTCGAGGAAGGCAAGTCGATGACCACCGAACTGGAGGTCACCGAAGGCATGCGCTTCGACAAGGGCTACATCTCGCCCTACTTCGCCACCGACACCGAGCGGATGGAAGCGGTGCTCGACGAGCCCTACATCCTGCTCACCGACAAGAAGATCGGCCTGGTGCAGGATCTGGTGCCCGTGCTCGAGCAGATCGCCCGCACCGGCAAGCCCCTGCTGATCATCGCCGAGGACATCGAGAAGGAAGCCCTCGCCACCCTGGTGGTGAACCGTCTGCGGGGCGTCCTGAACGTCGCCGCCGTCAAGGCCCCCGGCTTCGGTGACCGCCGCAAGGCCATGCTCGAGGACATCGCCGTTCTCACCAACGGTCAGCTGATCACCGAGGACGCCGGCCTCAAGCTGGAGAACACCAAGCTGGAGATGCTGGGCACCGCCCGCCGCATCACCATCAACAAGGACACCACCACCATCGTCGCCGAAGGCAACGAGGCGGCGGTGAAGGCCCGCTGCGAGCAGATCCGCAAGCAGATGGACGAAACCGACTCCTCCTATGACAAGGAGAAGCTTCAGGAGCGTCTGGCCAAGCTGAGCGGCGGTGTCGCCGTGGTCAAGGTGGGTGCCGCCACCGAAACCGAGATGAAGGACAAGAAGCTGCGCCTGGAAGATGCCATCAACGCCACCAAGGCGGCCGTTGAAGAAGGCATCGTCCCCGGCGGTGGCACCACCCTGGCCCACCTGGCCCCGGCCCTCGAAGAGTGGGCGGCTGCCAATCTCTCCGGCGAGGAGCTGATCGGCGCCACCATCGTGGCCTCGTCCCTCACCGCTCCGCTGATGCGGATCGCCCAGAACGCCGGCGTCAACGGCGCCGTCGTCGCCGAGCACGTGCGCAACAAGCCCTTCAACGAGGGCTACAACGCCGCCACCGGCGAGTACGTCGACATGCTGGCCGCCGGCATCGTCGATCCCGCCAAGGTGACCCGCTCCGGCCTGCAGAACGCCGCCTCGATCGCCGGCATGGTGCTCACCACCGAGTGCATCGTGGCCGACCTGCCCGAGAAGAAGGAAGCGGCTCCCGCCGGTGGCGGTGGCGGCATGGGCGGCGACTTCGACTACTGATCGCCCCTGCGGTCAGCGTCGGATCTCCGGTCCTTCGCCTTCAGCACCAAGCGCCCCTGCGGGGGCGCTTTTTTTTCGCTGCCAGGCCTCCTCCCCTGCCTGCCCCGCTCGACGTCTGATGCACGCCTACAGCTGCCCAAGGCCACGATCCGCCCCAGGGACAACGGCGGCCTCGGTGCTCACCGGGTGAGCTGCGCAACCAGATCGATGCCATCTGGAAGGCCTTCTGGAGCGACGGCATCGCCAACCCGCTGGAGATGCTGGAGCTTTGCTGCGGTGGTAGCCATGGCAAGGATCTGCTGCCCAGTCCACAACCTCTTCTACGACTGCCGCCACTCGTGCCAGCCGGACCGTTCAGCGCTGATCGCTGGCCCAAGTTCCGGAGCGCCAGGAGGGCAGAGCCTCAACAACTTAGGGGCATTGAGCAGTTGAAGCTCGCCGTGATCAGCGCTGACCCAACCGCCCTTACCTCTGCCGCCCCTTGGATGGGGTCCTTATCCTTATCCCACTCTGTTAATGCCGCCTCTAGCGGTGATTAACCTGCGGGCCGAGTTACTCTCCAGACATACAAC
The DNA here is from genome assembly GCF_024346455.1 of Cyanobium sp. Aljojuca 7A6. GTDB lineage: Bacteria > Cyanobacteriota > Cyanobacteriia > PCC-6307 > Cyanobiaceae > Cyanobium. The sequence goes on along the minus strand of NZ_JAGQCY010000003.1, from coordinate 158,945 downwards.
GAATTAAGCGTGAGGTTTGGAGGGACCGTCCAAGCGTGTCTAGCGTATCTTTGGTCCACAATCCTAACCGCCATGGCTGCCCTTACGGTTGCGCAATACACCCTGAGCCGTTTGTCAAAGCTTGGGATCGACCGCATCTTCGGTGTTCCTGGAGACTATGCATTTTCGATCGACGATGCTGTTGAGCAGGTGCCGGAATTGGCGTGGGTGGCTTGCGCCAACGAGCTCAATGCGGCTTATGCCGCCGATGGCTACGCTCGCATTCGGGGCGCCGCCATGCTGTCCACCACCTACGGCGTAGGGGAACTTTCTGCCATCAATGGTGTGATGGGAAGCAAGGCCCATCGCCTTCCGGTGTTCCACTTGGTGGGCATGCCAAGCGAGCGCATCCAAAAGCAGGGGTTGATCACCCACCACAACTTGGGTGACACGATCTACGACCGTTTTCAGCAGCTCTCCGCGGCGGCTGCCTGCGTCAGCGCTGTCCTCACTCCCGACAACTGCATCGACGAGCTTGAGCGTGTGATTCGGGAAGCGCTGCGCCAATGCATGCCGGCCTACCTGGTGATCTCGGAAGTGAACGGCAGTCAACCCATTCTCGGCACACCCGTGAACGGCGAACCCCTCAGCGCTGTGAAACGTCAGCACAGCGTGCCGCAGGAACTGGACGCAGCCGTGGGAACAATCCTTGCCCGACTGGAGGCTGCGGAACGTCCTGTGGCTGTGTTGACCCACCTGGTGAGCCGCTACGGCGTACGTGAGCGGGCGCTGGAACTGATCCGCAAGGCCAATCTGCCCACGGCGATCACCCCCAACGACAAAGGCACCATCGACGAAGCGATGCCTCAGTACGCCGGGCTCTACGCCGGTGATTGGTCCTCGTCGGACAACGTTCGCCATCTCGTGGGCAACGCCGACCTCGTGCTCGACATCGGCGGGATCGTGACGACAGAGCTAAACACCGGCATGTGGACAGGCGGCTTCGACGCCGCCAAGGTGGTGTCGATCCAGGACAACTGGGTTCGCGCTGGAAGCAAGATCTTTGTGAATGTGGCGATCGATGACGTGCTCAATGCCCTTTGCGACCGCGTCAGCACTCGCTGCAGCGACCACGGCCTGAAACTTGAGCCAAAGCCCCTGGTGGGGGCCGCGGGCGACGCCACATGCTCGGCCAACTTCTATCCCCGCCTGCAGCGACGACTGCGCTCGGGCGACACGCTGGTGATTGAAACCGGTACATGCATGACCATTCTCAACAAGCTGCTGATGCCCGCTGGGGTCACAGCAGAAGGCCAGGGCCTGTGGGGCTCAATCGGCTGGGCCACCCCGGCCTGCCTGGGGGTGGCGATGGCCAAAAGGTCGGGCAACACGTGGTTGGTGACGGGCGACGGCTCCCACCAGCTCACGCTGAATGAACTGGCGGTGATGGGCCGCTACGGTATAAAACCGCGGATCTTCGTGCTCAACAACAACCTTTATGGCATTGAGGACGTCATCAGTGAACGCGGCCACGGGTACGACGATCTGGCACAAGTGAACTACCACCTGCTTCCGGAAGCCTTTGGATGCAAAAACTGGCTGAGCGCTCGGGTCACCACGGTGGCCGAACTCGACCAGGTACTCGACAAAATCGAGAACCATGACGGGGCCGCCTATATCGAAGTCATGATCCCCAACGAAGAAAGTCAACCGATGCCTGAGGACACGATCGACAGTGGTTACAAGCTGAAGACGCCCGAGATGGGCTAACTGCACCACCAACTTGGAACGCCAGTGGTGCGTAGGCGATGGAGGGTTTCATTGGTTTTGCCACTTTCCTGCCCCAATGCCAGCACCACCTTGCGCTCCAGCCGCGCTCCAGCCCAGCATCGCGTTCGCGGCCGCGGCCGCGCTGACCTCCGCCCAGTCCGGACAAAGTTCCACCCCGTTCTGCGGTGCCATCAACCGATCGGCGTAAGCCCCCATCTCGACATCTCTCAGCTCGCCAAGGGCGGACATGACCTGTTCGGGCTGCGCTCCTGGAGGTGACTCTGGAGATGGTCGGCCAGCAGATCCGCCCAGTTCGTAGCCCTGGAGGTCAAGGCATCCTCCGGTATTGCCAGCCCTGAGCAGCGGTTATTTGTATGGCTCGTGGAGCAGCTTGGCGTGGTGGCAGGCAGCGTTCTGCCGCTCCGTCCGAGCAGGCACAGGCGCTCCTGGAGCTGCATCGGGAGAAGCCGCTACATCTGGTGGTGCCGAAAACGCCCGAGTTTCTGAAAGCGGGTCTCAGCGGCGATCCGTCGGTGGCCATGGCCCAGGCAGGGGGGGATCACAGTTGAGCTAGCCCTTCAGGTCAAGCCAGCGCAGCTGATGCGATCTTGTCTGATGCCAGGAGTGGAAGCCACGCCCTAACCATTGTCTCAGCGCAGAAAGCGGGCGAACAGCTCGACGCCCTGTTTGACGAGCCGGGCCAATCGCAGCAGGCAGTGCTGATCACGGGGGGCTCGCTGCACTGCCATTCCCCTCGATGGAGATCTTGAATGGCCATTCAATAGACCCTTCACTTCATCTGGCCTCGATTGCCGGGATCCGCACTTCGATCTTTGATGCCATGGCCACCGAGGTGCCTGAACCAGGCATCAAGCCGCTTTGATGATCTATCTACCCGTGACCTGAGTCCGCCAAGGGCCAGCTGCTCTGGCAACTGAACCTCATCGCCTGGCTGACGCAGACCATGGCAGCAGTGAAGGCAGCGCCCGCCAGTGGCTGGCTCGCCTTCGTTCAGGGGGAGCATCGGTGGCCAGCTCGATCCCCCCATGGCAACCTCGCCTGAGCCGACCTCAGCGCCAGGGAACCCGTTCTGGTGGGGGCGGACTGACCACGGCGCCTGGGGCTCAACGCCCCAACAGATAACGCAGCAGGCTCAGGCCGATCAGCAGCCCCACGCTGATGTTCCAGAGCAGGGCGTCGCGGCTGGAGAGGGCAGCCAGCCAGCCGGGCAGGCGGCCGCGGCGCTGCTCCAGCAGCAGGGTGAAGCCCAGCAGCAGCAGCAGCGGAACCCCCAGGGCAAGCAGCAGCGCAGGTAAGGGGGCCATGGAGGGGCCGCGGCTCAGCCCCCGGGCACGAAGGCCAGGGCCACGCCGTTGTTGCAGTAACGCTTGCCGGTGGGCTTGGGGCCATCGTCGAACACGTGGCCCTGGTGGCCACCGCAGCGGCGGCAGTGGTATTCCGTGCGCGGCAGGATCAGTTTGAAGTCGGTCTTGGTGGCCACCGCCTTGGGCAGGGGTTGCCAGAAGCTGGGCCAGCCGGTGCCGGAGTCGAACTTGGTGGTGGAGGCGAACAACGGCAGACGGCAACCGGCGCAGACGTAGGTGCCGCTGCGCTTCTCGTTGTTGAGCGGGCTGCTGAAGGGGCGCTCGGTGCCCTCGTTCCGCAGCACGGCATAGGCCGCCGGACTCAGGCGCTTCTTCCACTCCGACGAAGTCAGCTGCCAGGCGGGGTCGGTGGCCTTCGCCGCCGCCAGGGCCTTGGAGGCCGGCAGGAAGGGCAGCAGCCCCGCCAGGGGAGCCCCCAGCCGGGCCATCAGTGAGGAGAGGAAACGGCGGCGTTCCATCCGGTTCAGCCCAGCCAGCCGGCGCTCAGCACAACGGCCAGCCCCAGGAAGAGGGCCAGCAGGGTCCAGGTGATGCGGTTGAGGGTGTTCTCGGCGCTGCGGGCGCTGCTGAACATCGAGCCGCCACTGGAGGCCAGGCCTCCCATGCCATCACCCTTGGGGCTGTGGAGCAGCACGGAAATGATCAGCAGGGCGCCGCTGAGCATCCAGAGGGAGGAAACGATGTTCTTGACCATCGCCCAAGACTAGCCGTCCCGGAAGCGGCCCCTCAGGCGCCGAGGGTCTGGGGAATCCTGGCGGCGGGCGCGGAGGCCGGCACCACCAAGGAGACGCCGGTCATGCGGGCCGGCTTGGGCAGACCCAGGATTTCGAGCAAGGTGGGGGCGATATCGGCCAGGCCGCCGTGCTCCCGCAGGCTGATGTCGTTGCCGTGGCCGGCCAGCTTGCGCTTTTCGCCCTCCACCAGGATCACCGGCACCGGATTGGTGGTGTGGGCGGTCCAGGGGAGTCCATCGGGGCCCTGCATGACCTCAGCATTGCCGTGGTCGGCCGTGATCAGCAGGGTGCCACCCATGCGGGTGGTGGCCTCCACCAGCCGGCCCACGCAGCGGTCAACCGTGGCGACGGCTTCGGCCGCGGCCTCCATCTGGCCGGTGTGGCCCACCATGTCGGGGTTGGCGTAGTTGATCACCACCAGGGAATACATCCCCTTGCCGATGGCGGCGATGCAGCTGTCGGTGAGCTTCTCCGCCGACATCGCCGGCGCCTGGTCGTAGGTGGCGACGCGGGGGGAGGGCACCAAGTGCCGGTCTTCACCGGGAAAGGCCTGCTCGATGCCACCATTCATGAAATAGGTGACGTGGGGGTACTTCTCGGTTTCGGCGGTGCGGAACTGCCGCAGGCCGTGCTCGGAGACCACCTGGCCCAGCAGGCCATCGAGGGACTCGGGGGGAAAGGCCACCTGCACGGGCAGGCCCTGCTCGTACTGGGTGAAGGTGACGACGTGGAGGGGGCCGATCCACTGGCGCTGGAAGCCGTCGAAGGCCGGCAGCACCAGGGCCCGCATCAGCTGACGCACCCGGTCGGGGCGGAAGTTGAAGCAGACCAGGCCATCGCCGCTTTCCAGGAGACCCTCAGCGAGGCGCACCGGCTCCAGGAACTCGTCGGTGACGCCCTCGGCGTAGGAGCCCTGCAGCACCTCCTCCGGGGTGAGGGGGCAGATCTCGGCCGGTTCGGTGAGCAGCCGGTAGGCCTTCTCCGTGCGCTCCCAGCGCTGGTCGCGGTCCATGGCCCAGTAGCGGCCGCAGAGGGTGGCGATCCGCCCCACGCCTGCGTCCTCAATCATGGCCTGAATGCGGGCCAGATAGCCGGGCCCCCCGTGGGGGGCGGAGTCACGGCCGTCGGTGACCACGTGGACCAGCACATCGCTGAGGCCGCGGCCGGCCGCCCAGCGCAGCAGCCCGCCGAGATGGTCGACATGGCTGTGGACGCCGCCATCGGAGCAGAGGCCGATCAGATGCAGGGGTCGGCCACTGGCCACCAGGGTGTCGCCCAGGTCGTTGAGGGCCTGATTGCTGGCGATGCTGCCGCTGCGTACGGCTTGGCCGATCCGCACCAGTTCCTGGCGGATGATCCGACCGGAGCCGATGGTGAGGTGACCCACCTCCGAATTGCCCATCTGGTGATCCGGCAGGCCGACGGCGGCACCGCTGGCCTCAATCAAGGTGTGGGGATAGGCCGCCCAAAGGGCATCCATGACAGGCGTATCCGCCTCCCTGACCGCGTTGTGGTCGCTTTCGGGCCTGTAGCCCCAGCCATCAAGGATGGCCAGAACCATCGGGGCGACGGGGGCGGCCGTCTCGCAGGAGACGCGTTCGGCTGTGCCGCTGGCGGACTGCTTCTGGGAGGGAGCTGCTTTCACCAGCGAGAAAATCTGCACGTTTCTACGCATCGCCAACCTACAGCCCTCCTCCCGAATCACCCTCTCGAGACCTGGATGCGTCAGGCTTTGGTTACATGCCATACGTTTAATGGCCAGACCTCAGGCCGGTACGGCCCCGGCCGATCGGCTGGAACTCCTGTCCGCCCAGGACCTGGGACGCACCCTCGACAGGCTCGCCTCCCAGGTTCTGGAGGCGGTTGCCGAAAGCCAGGACCTGGTGCTGCTCGGCATCCCCACCCGGGGTGTAGCCCTGGCACGTGTTCTGGCCGGACGGCTGGAGGCGATCTGCGGCCATCCCATTGCCCACGGCAGCCTCGACCCCACCTTCCACCGCGATGACCTGGAGCGGGTGGGCACCCGGCTGGTGGAAGCCACCCAGCTGCCGGTACCCGTGGATGGCCGTCAGGTGGTGCTCGTCGACGACGTCATCTTCACCGGCCGCACGGTGCGGGCCGCCCTGGAGGCCCTGCAGGCCTGGGGACGCCCCCGCCGGGTGGGGCTGCTGGTGATGGTGGACAGGGGCCACCGGGAAGTGCCGATCCAACCGGATTACTGCGGTCGTGTGGTGCCCACGGCCCGCCACGAGACCATCCAGCTCTGCCTCCAGGCCATCGATGGCGAGGAAGGGGTCTACCTGCTGCGGGACTGAGGTTCGTCGGGCTGGCTGCGGCCGGACTTGAAGGGCCTCAGACGGCGGCCAGTTCATCCTCTCGGAAGTGGGCTCGGAACTTGCCGAAGGCCACCACAACAGGCAGGTTCGGACTGATGGGGCGCCCCTTCCAGTCGTTGAGGACGTTGAACACCTCCCCCTGCTGCCCTTGCATGTCGAAGGCCTCACCGCGGTGCTGGGGGTGGTTGTAGACGACCACGCTGCTGCTCACCTTGACCTGATCACCTGGCTGCATGTCCACCGGGACGCTCTTCGGGGTCATCCTGTCATGGGACTCAGCGCTGGCAGGCGCTCTCGGGCCCGGCCTCGACCACCCGGCCCCCCAGCTCCTTGCAGGCCTCCTGGAACGCCTGCCACTCATCCATGCCGGCGGCGATGCGGCGTTGCACCAGACCATCCAGCTTCTCTCCAGACACGGTATGGGGCAGGGAACCGTGGGTGTCGTGCTCCCGGTCCATGCCCTTGAGCTGGTCAAGACCCTTCTTTACCTCCTGCCGCAGGGGTTCGCTCTGCTGGCGCCACCAGGGATGGTCGATGCGGTTGAGGCTGTCGAGGGCCTCCCACCAGCGCTTCTGCTTCACCAGCAGCGTTGCCCGCTCGAGCTGGGAACGGTTGCGGTTCCAGATCGCCTGGAGATCGTCGCCCATGGAACGGCCATCGTCCTTGCGCTCCTCCCCCAGGGGTGTGAGCGCCGCCAGGGCTCCAGGCAGATCACCGGCCTGGAAGCGGTTCAAGGCCAGGGCCCGCAGCTGGCGCTGCCAGCGGGCGAGCCGCTCGCGGTCGGAGGGGGTGCCGGCCCTGGAGTTGATCACCTGGCGCTGCAGCCGCAGGGCCTCACCCCAGTTCTCCTCGCCCCAGAGCTGGTCGGCCTTGGCCCGCAGGCAACGGCCCCGATCCAAAGGGGTGCGGCCTGGCAGCCAGCTGAGGGCGGCCAGCTGTTCGCTGTAGCGCAGGCAATCGTCGAGACGGCCGGTGGCGGAGGCCTGCTCCAGGCGCACGGGCAGCTGCCGTTCCCACCAGTAGCCAAGACCGATGGCCGCGGCGACCGAACCCAAGGTGATGGCCAGCCAGAAACGCGGAAGTCTGTGCCGGCGAAGGGCCAAGGGGAGGGGGGAGCGGGGCGGGTCTCCACCTTTGTATGCAATGGCAGGCACCGGCGCCCGGTCCCGGGGGCAGCCTGGTCGGCGTCCACCGGCGGTGGGGCCTCAGCGCACCGGGCCGAGCCGTTGCCCCCCCTGGGGGCCGGCGTCAGCGGGGGCCTCCAGGTCGTCGCACTCCACCAGGAGCTGAGCCTCAGCATCAATGTGGAACCGCAGCCGCAGCCGGTCGACGCCACGGCGGCCAGGGGAGGACAGGGGGATGGCCCGCGGCGGCGTGGACCAGGGCCGCACCGGGGCCGCCCCCGCCGGCCGCTCGCGCAGCACCGGCAGCCCCCCCTCAAAGACCACTTCAGCCCGTTCTTCGGGTAGGGGCTCCCCCAGCACCAGTTCCAGCTGGTCCTGACCATCCCTGCTGCAGGCCAGCACCAGCTCCAGGGGCTGCTCCGTGGGCCAGCTCTGGCCGGCCATGAACAGGGGATGCCAGCGGTGGCAGCCGCTGCGCCGATCCCAGCAACGCAGCGACACACCACGGGCCAGCACGTCCCGCACCCGGACACCGGGCGTCAGGGCCAGGGCCCCCAGGGCCACGGCCTCCACGGGCCGCTCGCCACGCAGGGGCACGCCCGGACAGCGGCTCTCCAGCCAGCGGCGAATCAGGGGGATCCGGCTGCTGCCACCCACCGGCAGCACCGCGTCGATGGCGCCCAGCCCCAGTCCCTCCCGACGGGCGGCCGCCAGCACCGCCTCCAGCAGGCCATCAAGCAGTTGCAGCAGGCCCCGCTCTTCCAGCAGCCGCTCAAAGGCCGGCCGGCTCAGGGTCAGTTCACGCAAGGATCCTGCCGTCGCCTGGATCTGCAGGGCCTCGGGGGCCTCACTGAGCTGGCACTTGAGGCGCTCAGCGAGCTGCAGCAGGGCGCCATCAACGGGGACATCCGGGCAGAGGTGGGCCGCAATCCAACGATCAATGTCCCGCCCACCGAGGGCCGCACCTGCCTTGCCGATCACCCGGGCGCAGCGCAAGGTCTGGCTGCTGCGGGTCAGATCCCGGCCCGCGAAGCGCAGCAGCTGGGCAATCGGCGCCGCCCGCCCCTCACCACCCTCCAGAGCCACCAGGGAGAGGTCGATGGTGCCACCGCCCATGTCCACCACCAGCACCCGGCTGCCGGCGGGCAGTCCGGCGCCGATGGCGGCGGCGGTGGGCTCATCCACCAGCACCAGCTCCGGCACGGCCAGATCGCGGCTGGCCCGCTGCAGCCAGGCCCGGTAGCCGCGGTAGGTCTCGATCGGGGCGGTGAGCACCAGCCGCTCCGGCACCATCCCCGGCGGCAGGACCCGCCAGAGCCCCTCCAACAGCAGGGCACCGGCCCGCTCGGCCGTGGGCCAGCCCTCCGGTGGGGCAGGCGTCGGGGCCCCGATGTGCCGCTTGAAATCCCTGCAAAGGCCTGGATGGTCGCTATCGGCCAGGGCCGCCTCCAGCACCTGCCGGCCGATCAGCGGCCGTTCGGCGTCGGCTGTCTCCAGCCACAGCAGGCTGGGCACCACGCAGGGGTCGCCGCAGCTGTAGGGCGGCAGGGGCAGCAGCCGGGGAGGCCCCTGGCTGTCCTGCCAGGCCACCACGGTGGTGCTGCTGCCCAGGTCGATGGCGAGGGTTCCGGGCATGGGTCGTTGGAGGGGGAGCGGTGGCGGTGCAGGGGCGCGGCCAGCCCTCTTCTAGGCCTTGTCCAGGGGGGAAGGGCGGGCCGGGGGGCTGATCTAGGCTGCGGATATTGATAGTCAGGTTTGTATGCCAAACAGCGATCTCAACGCCAAGGAGCTGGCCCAGAGAGGAGAGAGCCTGATTCGGCACTCCAGCAACCGCTACCTGACCACCGTTCGCATCGCTTTCCGGGCCAAGCAACGCCGCTTCGACGATTTCGACGGCCTGCTTGACGACTCCATGATCAAGCCCGTGCAGCGGGCCATCGTCGAACTCAGCGACGAGCAGGACCAGCCCGACCTGCTGCCCGGCTGAGCCGGGCCCATCCCAACCCCTGTGGAGATCGGCGAAGGCCAGGGCTGGCGGCTGGTGGTGGATCCCTCCCGCACCCCCTACACCGCCCTGATCGGAGGAGAGGGCTGGGCCAGCGAGCTCACCGCGGCCGAACTGCTGGCCCTGCAACAGGCCGCCCGTCGGCTGACGCATCAGCACGGCGCCCTCGCGGACACCCTGATGGCGGACGAAGCCATCGACATCGAGCTGGAAGTGCCGATCGGGGATCCCCGGGCCGGCGGCGGTGGATCCCTGTGGCTGGGCCTGCGGGGGGATCGGCAAGGATGGTCGCTGCAGCTCGTACTTGCCCCGGAGCCGGGATCGCGGGGGATCGAAGGGGGCTGGAGCGCCATCGCCAGCGAAGCCTTTGCCGCGGCCCTGGAGCGCCTGAGACCCGCTGAGCAGGACGGCGAGGATCAGGATTGTTGATCGTTGGCGGATTCCGCAACCGTCACCCCTGTTTTGCACCGTTTCTCCCCAGGCGGGTCTCCTCTGGCGTTGCCCCCTTGACTCAGCTGGGGAGAAACGGCGCCGACCGCCGACCTGGCTTGACACAGCGAGGCCGCCACGACGGCGGGAGGACGGCAACGAAGGGGGCAGCTCAAAGCCCCTGCAAGGGCTTATGTCTCAAGTTGGGACCGGGTACCTCTGGCCACAGCCGGGGCCGTTTGACGTTCCCCCTGCGGTGTGGAGAAGTGGCTGACGCGCTGCATGGAGTCCGCAATGGCCCGCCCGAGAACCCTGCCGTTGGACGGGGCCGAGACGCTGGTGAGCCTGCGGGCGGAGGTGCCCGAACCGCTGCTGGAGGCCATGCGTCAGTTCATCGAGTGCCATCCCAACTGGGACCAGTACCGGCTGTTTCAAGCGGCCCTGGCGGGCTTTCTGGTGCAGAACGGCGTCCGCAACCGGGGGGTGACTCGCTGCTACCTGGCCAACCTGTTTCCTGGCCATCAGGGGTTTTCGGCGCCGGCGGCCTGAGGTGGCCTGGGGCGCCTCAGGCGTCCGGTTCCACCCCCAGCAGGGTGAAGATCCGCTCGGCGCTGGCGTCACTCACCGGCAGGATCGAGAGGCGGTTGCCCCGGCGGACCACCACCAGTTCCTCCACCGAGAACTGCACCCGCAGGGCCTCAAGGCTGAGCATCGCCGGGAAGGTGGTGCGATAGGCCAGACGGGCGCAGTCCCAGCGAGGGGCCTCCGGCTTCGAGGCCGGGTCGTAATACTTGGAAGCGGGATCGAACTGGCTGGGATCCACCACCCCCGTTTCGATCACCTCCATCAGACCGACGATGCCGGGGGGACTGGCATTGGAGTGGTAGAAGAAGGCGCGATCACCGATCTGCATCGCCCGCATGAAGTTGCGGGCCTGGTAATTGCGGATCCCGTCCCAGAGGGTGGTGCCCTCCGCCTGCAGGTGCTGGATGCCGTAGACATCCGGCTCGCTCTTCATCAACCACCAGGCCATGGATGTTCGGTCTCAGAGGGCCAGCACCAGCCGGCGGAAGTGATCGCCGCGGGCTTCGAAGCTGGTGTACTGGTCGAAGCTGGCACAGGCCGGGGACAGCAACACCCCCTGGCAGCCGAGCTCGGGAGCCAGGGAGGCGGCCAGGGCCACGGCGGCCTCCAGATCCTCCACCTGCCGACCCACCCCGCCGTAGCCACTGGCGTGCAGCAGGCCACCGAATTCCTCCCGGGCGGCGCCGTAGAGCACCACCGCCGCCGCCCGCTCCTGGAGCCGCTCCAGCCAGGCCGCCGCATCCCCCTGCTTCGACTGGCCACCGGCCAGCACAACCAACGGTCCCTCCAGGGCCCGCAGGGCCACCTCGGCGGCGTCGTAGTTGGTGGCCTTGCTGTCGTTGAACCAGGTGATGCCGTTCAGCTGGCGCAGGCGCTCCAGCCGATGGGGCACGCCGGGGAAACAGCGGCAGGCCGCCTCCATCGCCGCCGGCTCCAGCCCGGCATGGAGCCCCACCGCCACCGCCAGCAGCAGGTTCTGGCGGTTGTGGGCCCCGGGCATCGCCAGGGCGCTGGCTGGGAACAAGGGACCCTGGCGCCCCTGCACCAGGTCGTGCTCATCGATCCAGAGCAGGGGATCCATCCCGGCCGGCAGGGCCTCCCTGGGTCCGGCGGTGATCCAGTCCGCGTGATCCCAGGTGTCCGCGTGGCGGCGCAGGTCGGGGTCGTCGGCGTTGAGGATGCGGACGCGTGAATGCTCCAGCAGCCGCCGCTTGATGGCCCGGTAGGCGGTCAGGGTGCCGTGGCGCTCCAGGTGGTCGGGAGTGAGGGTGGTCCAGACACCGATGGCGGGAGCGACGGCCGGGGCAGCCTCCAGCTGGTAACTGCTGAGTTCCACCACCAGCCAATCGGGGCGGGGGCCGTCCTCCAGACGCCGCTGCAGCACCACCTCAGCGGCGGAGATGCCGACATTGCCGCAGAGCGGCGCGTCCCTGCCACCGTGCTCCAGCAGGTGGTGCACCAGGCAGGTGACGGTGGTCTTGCCGTTGGTGCCGGTGATGCCGATCCAGGGCACGTCGCGGCTGGCCTGCCAGGCGGGCACGATCTCCCCCTGCACCTGCACCCCCCGGGAGCGCAGCTCCTCCAGCACCGGATGGTTCCAGGCAATGCCCGGGCTCACCACCACCGCCGACGGCGGCAGCGGCAAGGCGTAGAACGCCTCGACGCTGAGGGGAACCCCCAGGTGCGCCGCAATGGACTCGCTCTCCAGCTCGGCGGCCCGGGCACGAAGGTCTGGAGAGTCGCCGCTCTCGATCACCACCACCGTCTCGCCGCGAGCGTGAAGCAAACGGGCGGCCCCCAGTCCCGAACGACCGAGTCCCACAACCACCGTGCAGGACAGAGGTGGGACGGCCTCGGTGGGGCTCACGCTGGCAGGCTCACAGGCACGATCGGCTGAGGGTAGCAGCGAAGCGAACGAGGATTGAATGCCTGCAGATTCAGGGGTATTAAATAGAACTTAAATGGGCGATACTGGAATCGAACCAGTGACTCCTACCGTGTCAAGGTAGTGCTCTACCTCTGAGCTAATCGCCCGTTGCCGGGGTCACTGAGGTGCAAGGAAAACGACAGCTATCTCGATAGAGATCGAAACGGGATGTCGTCCGCGACTTCACCAACGGGAAATCCGTTGGATCGGCTACTTCCTAGGGCTTTTCCTACTCGCCGGCCTTCCCTCCTGTCAACTTGAGGTCCCAGCGTCTCAATGGCGCTCCATCCGGACCCGGAAGCGCTCCCGCTTGGTGGGATCGATCGCCAACACCTGCAACTCCCCCCGCCCCTCCAACTGGACCCGCGTGCCCACGGCCAGCGGCTGGCTGGGGCTGCTGACCACGCGCCAGTCGATGCGAACGGCCCCCTGGCGGATCAGGGTGGCCATGCGGTTACGTGACAGACCGAAACCGGCCGAGGCCAGGGCATCCAGCCGCAGGGAAGCTTCCACGGTGGTCAGCTGGCGGGGCAGGCGCTGGGCCGGCAGCTGCAGCACCTCGATGGGCCTGGCCTCGAAGCGCACAGACACCGTGCGCACCAGGCCCTCCCCCCCATCCAGCCGCCCGGCCAGGGCCGCGGAGACGATGGCCTGAGCGCCCCGATCGCCCCGCAGCCACAGATCACCCCGCTCCGCCGCGCTGGCACCGGCGTGGGCCAGTCCATCGACCATGTCGGTCGCGGAGGCGGGATCGAAAAGGAAATTGCCGCTGATCTCCAGCCCCATCAGATCAGGGGGGGTGGGCTTCTGTCCCGCCCGTGCCAGCAGCAGGCAGCGGCGCTCGGCGCCGGGGTGCCCGCCGTCGCTGGCGAGGCTCAGCTCACTGAGAGACCCGAGCCTGGCCTCGGCCTCCTCCCGCAGCGAGGCGTCAAGAAAACCACTGACCTGGGGCTCCCAGGTGCGCAGGGCCGTTTCCGCCAGGCTGAACAGGCCCTCAAGGGCCTCAGGGTGGCGATTTCCGTCCAGCAAGTCCCGTCGTGGAAGCATGGCGCCAGGGCTCAGGTGTCATCCAGCCGCACAACCGCCTTCGGTTGTGCCAGCTGGATGGTGCTCCAGGGGATCTCCCTCCCGGCGGGCACCTCCAGCAGCAGCAGCCAGCAGCCCTCCTCGAGCCGGTTGCGCAGAACTCGGATGCGATCGTCCTCCTCGGAGCTGACGCTGGCGGCGGCGGCGAAGCTGCCCATCCAGCCGGAGCCCATGCCCAGCAGGCCGCCGATCAGCGGCTCCCCATAGGCCCCGGCGAAGCTGAAGGTGTGCAGATCCGTGATCTGGGTGAAGGTGAGACCAGCCAGGAAGCCGAAGGGCAGCAACCAGCGCACCAGCGACTGCTGCCGTCGCCGCCGGGCCGTGGCCGGATCCAGTCGCTCGACGTCCGACATGGTCGCTTCACCGCTGCCGATCGCCAGCACCCGGGTCAGGGCCGGCTGAAGCGCCAGTAATCGATCCCGCAGCGCCTGCAGGCGATCGCGATCGTCCAACACGACCACCACACTCACTGACATGGGCTCGTCTCCGCACCGCTCTCTACACTGCACCTCCGGCCTGCCCCTCTGGGGGCGTACCCACCGCCCCCCGCACCGCTGCCGGACATGACGAAGGTTCTGGTCTCCGATCCCATCGACCAGGCGGGGATTGACATCCTCTCCCAGGTGGCCCAAGTGGACGTGCGAACGGGTCTCAGCCCGGAGCAGCTGGTGGGCTGCATCGGCGCGTACGACGGCCTGATGATCCGCTCCGGCACCCAGGTGACCGCCGAGGTGATCGAGGCTGCCAGCCAGCTGCGCATCATCGGCCGGGCCGGCGTCGGGGTCGACAACGTCGATGTGCCAGCCGCCACAAGGCGCGGGGTCATCGTCGTGAATTCTCCAGAAGGCAACACGATCGCCGCCGCCGAGCATGCCCTGGCGCTGATGCTCTCTCTCTCGCGACACGTGCCCCACGCCCACGCCAGCACCATGGCCGGCGGCTGGGACCGCAAGACCTACGTGGGCAACGAGCTTTACAAGAAAACCCTGGGCGTGGTCGGGCTCGGCAAGATCGGCTCCCACGTCGCCCGTGTCGCCCGGGCCCTGGGCATGGACGTGGCCGCCTACGACCCGTTCATCTCCGCCGAGCGGGCCCAGCTGCTGCAGGTGCGCCTGCTGGCCCTGCCCCAGCTGTTCGCCGAAGCCGACTACATCAGCCTGCACCTGCCCCGCACCCCGGACACCGAGAACCTGGTCAACGCCGCGCTGCTGGCCACGATGAAGCCCACCGCCCGGCTGGTGAACTGCGCCCGCGGCGGCATCATCGATGAAAAGGCCCTGGCCGAGGCGGTGGACAACCGGGTGATCGCCGGCGCCGCGATCGACGTGTTTGCCAAAGAACCTCTGGCCGCCGATTCGCCGCTGCGGTTGGTCAAGGAGCGGCTGATCCTCACCCCCCACCTGGGGGCCTCCACGGAGGAAGCCCAGGAGAACGTGGCCATTGACGTGGCCGAGCAGATCCGGGACGTGCTGCTGGGCCTGCCGGCCCGCAGCGCCGTCAACATCCCCGGCCTCACCGCCGAGGTGATGGAACAGCTGAAACCCCACCTGCAACTGGCCGAAACCCTCGGCCTGCTGCTCAGCCAGCTGGCCAGTGGCCAGATCAGCGAACTGGAGGTGCGGTTGCAGGGGGAATTCGCCTCCCACCCGGCCCAGCCCCTGGTGGTGGCGGCCCTCAAGGGCATCCTCTCGGCCGCCCTGGGCGACAGCATCAACTACGTCAACGCCAGCCTGGAGGCCAAGGAACGCGGCATCCACGTGCTTGAGGTGAAGGACGATGCCAGCCGCGACTTCGCCGGCGGTTCCCTCCAGCTGAGCTCCCGTAGCCCCCGCGGTAACCACAGCGTCACCGGCGCGGTGTTCACCGACGGGGAACTGCGCATCACCACCATCGACGAGTTCCCGGTGAACGTGACGCCGAGCCGTCACATGCTCTTCACCCGCCACCGGGACATGCCCGGCATCATCGGAGAACTGGGCTCCCTGCTCGGCGAGCACAACGTCAACATCGCCTCGATGCAGGTGGGGCGACGCATCGTGCGGGGCGACGCCGTGATGGTGCTGAGCCTCGACGACCCGATTCCCCCCAGCCTGCTGGCGGTGATCCACGACATCAACGGCATCCAGGCCGCCCATCCGGTCACCCTCTGATGGGCCTGGTCTGGTGGCGGCTGGAGATGGCCGCCCCTGCCGAACTGGAGGAATCCCTGCTCTGGAAGCTGCCGCTCCTTGGGGTGCCTCGGGTGGCCCTGCAGCATCCCCCCGAGGCCCCGGAGCGTCGCCAGCTGCTGGCCTGGCTGCCCGAAAGCGACTGGCCCGCCGACCAGCGGCTGGAGCTGGAGCGGGCCCTGGCCCCCCTGGGGCAACCCTTCAATCTGGCACTGCCGCCGATCCGTTGGCACCGCCAGGACGATGAGGACTGGAGCCTGAGCTGGAAGAGTCACTGGCAGCCCGATCCGGTGGGCAAGCGGCTGCTGGTGCTGCCGGCCTGGCTGGATGTGCCGCCGGAGCAGGCCGGGCGCCTGGTGATCCGCATCGATCCGGGCAGCGCCTTCGGCACCGGCAGCCATCCGACCACCCGCCTCTGCCTGGAGGCGCTCGAAGCCCTGGCCGGCGAACGGGAGCTGGCCGGCCTGGGGCCGGGGCTGCGGGGGCTGCGGGTGGCCGATCTGGGCTGCGGCAGCGGCATCCTGGGCCTGGCCGCCCTGCGGCTGGGGGCGGCGACCGTGGCGGCCGCCGACACCGACCCCCTGGCGGAGCGGGCGACCCGGGAGAACGCCGCCCTGAACGGCCTGGACGGCGCGCAGGCGCTGACGGTGACCACCGGATCGGCGGAGGCCCTCTCGGAGCTGCTGGAGGGACGCGGCGCCGATCTCTTGCTCTGCAACATTCTGGCGCCGGTGATCGAGGCCTTGATTCCCTGCTTTCCGCGCCTGCTGGGCCCCGGCGGGGTGGGCCTGCTCAGCGGTCTGCTGGTGGATCAGGCCCCTGGCCTGGAGCGGGATCTGCGGGCCGCGGGCTGGAAGGTGGAACAGCGGGTCGAACAGGACCGCTGGGGCCTGCTGCGGATCCGTTCGGCATCGGATGTTGCATAAGGCACGCTGATCTGTGTCCTGGCTTTGATTGGCCTTCCCGGCCTGCGAGGCCAAGATCGCCGGGAAAGCCCCCTGTCGGATGTAGGAAGGGCGGGTCCTACAGGCCCTGGCTGCCGGGTGTCTGTGAGCTCCAATCTCTTCCATGGCTTCCTACAAGGTCACCCTCGTCAACGAGAGCGAGGGGCTGAACAAGACCATCGAGGTTCCTGACGACCAGTACATCCTCGACGCCGCCGAAGAGCAGGGCATTGATCTGCCCTACTCCTGCCGCGCCGGCGCCTGCTCCACCTGCGCTGGCAAGCTCACCGCCGGCACCGTCGACCAGTCAGACCAAAGCTTCCTCGACGACGACCAGATCGAGGCCGGCTTCGTCCTCACCTGCGTGGCCTACCCCACCTCCGACTGCACCATCAAGACCCACACCGAAGAAGAGCTCTACTGAGCTCCTCGCCGGGCGATTCGCGCGGATCGCCCCTTGAACCCTGTGTTCTTCTCCGCCACCCTCAGGGGTGGCTTTTTCATGTCACTCCAGGTGGACACCGTGCTGGCCTCCGGCAGCGAGCATCCCAGCCCCGGCGGCCAGTACAGCTACCGGGTCCTGGGGCCCTGCTGTCGCCTGTTCGATCGGGAAGAACTGCCCTGGCCCTGTTGCCGCCTGGCCTGGCGCAGCAAGGAACCCAGCTGGCGCCGCGTTGGCCGCCGCTTCGTGCCAGACCTGGCCGCCCGCCGCTGCCCCTCCTACGCCGTGGAGCTGCTCCAGCCGGGGTCCAGGCCTACCCGCACCATCATCACCCTGTTCCCCCAGCGGCTGGCCCCCGGCCTGCAGGAGTGGTGGTACAGCAAGCTGCCTGGGTCCCTGGAAGCCGGCAACCTGGTGCCTCCAGACCCGGCAGCCTGAGTCTCCCCCTCCCTGTCAGGCCATGAAAAAGCCGGCCAGCGCTGGGCTGCCGGCTGGAGAGTGCTAACGGCTCAGAAGTAGATCTTGCCGCCGCCCCACTGGATCCCCTGGACCTTGGGGGCCACCAGGATGTAGCCGGCGATCAGGCGCAGGTCCTCGTCGTCCAGGTCGCGCATCTTCACGAACACATCGCTGCTGCGCAGGCTGGGATGCACGTCGGAAATGCTGTACTCCCCGTCGTAGGAGGTCGGGTCCTTCATGTAATCAACCAGGGCATCGACCGAATCCCGGGGCGGGGTGGCCAGGGCGAGGGTCTCAGGATCCAGACCGACGTTCTGGTTGGTCTTGGTGATGCCACCGGCGTGGCAGGTGCCGCAGCTGTCGTTGAAGAGCTTGCGGCCGCTCTTGACCTCCTTCTCTGTGAAGGTCACCAGGCTGCCGTCAGGAGACACCGGCACGGTGAGGTCGTCGGCGCTCCATTGGGCCGCTGCCGCGGGACCCGCGAAGCAGACCAGCAGGGCCAGGGGAAGGATCAGCACGGTCCGGGCGATGGCACGGCCAACGGCACGGCGAACAGCTGAAAAGGGGGCGGCTGAGAGAAAGAGGGGGGCCATGGAAGAAGCCGGCGAAATGGCGGTGGGACCGCAACTGAGACCTTGTATCACGGGCGATGGGTCCCCCGGAACCGAATCACGTGAACTGTTGCAGGCTCAGCCCGCCTCCCCCACCTCAAGGCTGAGGAAGTCCCTGGCCACAAGCGTCTCGGGGAAGATGGCCCGGGCCTCAGCCACCAGGTCGTCGGGGGTCATGGGATTCCCTGCCACGTAGCGGGGGCTGAGGTGGGTGAGCACCAGCCGCTTCACCCCCGCCTCCAGGGCGGTCTGGGCGGCCATGGTGCTGGTGGAGTGCTGGCGGGCGATGGCCAGCTCCGCCTCACCATGGGAAAAGGTGGATTCATGGATCAGCAGGTCGGCGCCCCGGGCCAGGGCCACCGCCGCCTCGCTGAACACGGTGTCGGTGCAGTAGACGACGCTGCGGCCTGGCCGGGGCGGCCCGCACAGGGCGTCACCGCGGATCACCCGGCCGTCGTCGAGGGTGACGCTGCGACCGGCCTTGAGCTCCCCATAGACCGGGCCGGGGGGAACGCCCAGGGCCTTGGCCCGCTCCACGTCGAAGCGGCCGGGCCGCGGCTTCTGATCCACCCGGTAGGCGTAGGCCGGGACCCGGTGGGTGAGGGCCGTGCAGCGCACCGTGATGTCGTCGTCATCGAGCACCAGGCTGCCGCGGGCGGCGGCCTCCTTCACCCGGTGGGTGCGCAGGGGGTAGCCGATGCGGGTGGAGGAGGTGCGCATCACCCCCTCCAAATAGTCCCGCAGGGGATCCGGTCCGTAGAGATCGATCCCGCCACAGCTGCCGGCCAGGCCGAGGCTGGCCAGGAGTCCGGGCAGACCAAAGACGTGGTCACCGTGCATGTGGGTGACGAAGATGCGGCGCAGCTGCGACACCCGCAGCTCGCTGCGCAGGAACTGGTGCTGCGTTCCCTCGCCGCAATCGAACAACCACAGCTCGGCCCGCTGGGGCAGACGCAGGGCGACGGCAGAAACGTTGCGGGCGCGGGTGGGAACACCAGAACTGGTTCCCAGAAAGGTGACCTGCACAACCCGGAGGCCTCAACGCGCATGCTGCCACGCCGCCAGCCGGTCTGGTGGCCGGCGCCGTAGCCATCGCCGACAGAGCCGTCCAGAATGACCCGTTGTCGCTCGCGCGCACTCGTGTCCCTGCTCCGCTTCGGATGGCGCGCTGGTCTGCCCCTGGCGCTGATCCCAGCCGCCTTGGCGGCGCCGGTCCCCATGCAGGCCAGGGCGCCGATCCCTGTGGTGCGGGTGCTGCTCCAGGAAGCCCCCAGCCTGGAGCTGGAGGCCGGCAGCGCCGCCCTGCGCCTGGGCGACAGCGCTGGCCGTACCCTGCTGGAACTGGCACCAGGGGACCGGCTGCAGTTGGTCCGCAACGGCGCGGCCCTGGAAGCGAGGCTTCTGGGTTCCTCCGGAGCGCCCCGGCGGCTGGCCCTGCCGTCGGGTCAGGCCTGGATCGATCCCGCCCCGGGTCAGGGCGGTGGCAGCGAGGCCTTACTGACCCTGCAGCAACGCCGTTACCGCGGCCGGCTGCTGGTGCGCAGCGAGGGCGATCGGCTGCAGGCGATCAACCTGATTGACGTCGAGAGCTACCTGCCCAGCGTTGTGGGCAGCGAGATGCCGGCCAGCTGGCCGCAGGCGGCCCTTCGGGCCCAGGCGGTGGCGGCCCGCACCTACGCCCTGCGCCATCGCCGGCCCGCCGCCCCCTTCGACCTCAAGGCCACAGTGACCAGCCAGGTCTACAAGGGGGTGGAAGCCGAAACCGACTCCACCCGTGAAGCCGTGCGCAGCACCCGCTCCCAGGTGCTGGTGCACGGTTCCGCCCTGATCAACGCCGTCTTCCACAGCAGCAGTGGCGGCCTGACGGAAAACAGCGGTGAGATCTGGCGCCAGCAGCTCCCCTATCTGGTGAGCGTTCCCGATTTCGACCAGGCCAGCCCGGTCCATGCCTGGCAGCTTCGCATCGAGCCCGAAAGACTCGCCAGGGCCTTTCGGGAAATCGACGGCGCCTTCCGCATTGAGGTGCTCTCCACCACCAGCTCCGGGCGCATCCGCCAGGCCCGGGTGACGGGACCCGGTGGCTCGCTGCTGCTCACAGGCCCCGAGCTGCGTCAGCGGCTGGGCCTGCGCAGCACCCTCGCCCGCTTCGACTTCGAGGCCCCCAGGGCCAACCCGTTCCCTCCCCCACTGCCCTCCCTCCAGGGCGTGTTCACCCCCGAAGGGATCCGCTCCCTGGCCTCCGGCCTGCTGCAGGCCCCCTGGCAGGCCCCCCGGCAGCCGGCCGCGCCGACGCTGCTGGTGAGCGGCCGCGGCTATGGCCACGGCGTGGGCATGAGCCAGTGGGGTGCCCACGGCCTGGCCCTGCGCGGGGATGATTATCGCCAGATCCTTCATCACTTTTATCAAGGGGCCAGGATCCTCCCCTACTCCTCCCTTTGAGGCACGGCGCCCCCACCACCTGCCGCGCCATCACGCCCCTCGTGCTGGCCGATGCGGCGGCGGTGGCCGAGCGGGTGGCGGCCCTGCTGCTGGCGGACCGGCTGCGCCCGCAGTTCCCCCTTGGCTTGGCCACTGGACGCACCATGGCGCCGGTGTACGCGGCCCTGGCCCGACGGCTGGATCGGCTGGAGCCCGCCCAGGCCGCCAGGGTGCGGCACACCTGGTGCAGCTTCAACCTGGACGAGTACGTGGGGCTGGCGCCCCAGGATCCCGCCTCCTTCGCCGCCACCATGGCCCGCCAACTGGTGGGGCCCCTCGGCCTGGCCCCTGAGCGGGTGCAACTCCCCGATGGACAGGCCGCCGATCCGAAGGCCGAAGCCCGTCGCTATGGCGCGGCCGTCGCCGCGGCCGGCGGCATCGGTCTGCAACTGCTGGGCCTGGGACTCAACGGCCACGTGGGCTTCAACGAACCCCCCTCGGACCCTGGGATGGCCTGCCACTGCGTGACACTCAGCAGCCACACCCGCCGCCAGAACGCCGGCGCCTTCGGGGGGGACCCCGACGCCGTTCCCGAGCAAGCCATCACCCTGGGACTGGCCGAGATCCTCTCGGCCCGCCGGGTGCTGCTGGTGGTCACCGGCGCCGAGAAGGCGGCCATCCTGCGCCGTGCCCTCCAGGAGCCCCCCACAGCGGAGCTGCCCGCCAGCTGGTTGCAGCACCATCCCGCCCTCACCGTGATCGCCGACGCCGACGCCATGGGCTGAGACGAAAACGGCGGCGTCAGCCGAGCAGGACCGCTTCCATCAGGGCCTCGTCCGCTTCGAGATTGGTGGTGACACTGCGCACGTCATCGAGATCCTCGAGCACATCCAGCATGCGCAGACAGGCCGCCAGCAGCGCCCCATCTTCGAGGCGGCAGGGGAGGGAGGCGATCCAGCGGTGCTCCCAACCTGCCAGCGGCAGGTCCAGATGCCTCAGCCCATCCTGGAGAGCTTCGAGATCGGCAAAGGCCCCGAACACATCGACCCCTTCCGCGTCGATGGCGTAGCCCGCCGCTGCCGGGCCTCCCCGCTCCTCAAGGACCAGCAGGCTCTCCAGCAGGGTCTCTTCGTCGACGGCGGGCAGGGCCAGCCGCACCACGGCCCGCTGCTCGAACAGGTAGCTGACGCAGCCGGTCTCACCGAGGTTGCCGCCATGCTTGCCGAAGGCCAGCCGCAGGTCGGCGGCGGTGCGGTTGCGGTTGTCGGTGAGGGCCTCCACCAGCACGGCCACCCCGCCCGGGCCGTAGCCCTCGTAGCGCACTGCCTCAAACAGCTCGGCGCCCGCACCCCCCTGACCGCTCCCCTTGGCAACCGCCCGGTCGATGTTGGCGTTGGGCAGCCCGGCCACCTTGGCCTTCTCGATGGCGGTGCGGAGCTGGAAGTTGCCGGCGGGATCGGCACCGGAGCGGGCCGCCACGGTGATCTCCCGGCCCAGCCGGGTGAAGAGGGCTCCCCGCTTGGCATCCACCACCGCCTTGGTGCGCTTGATCTGGGCCCATTTGCTGTGGCCGGCCATCGCGGTGTCGGGGGAGGTTCAACCGGCGGCGTCAAACACCAGCCGGGGCAGGAGCAGGCCCTTGCCATCGGCACGGGCGATGCCAGCCAGAGCGCCATCCGGCGTGAGCACGGCGACGGCCCCTTCGGGCAACTGCTCCACCGTACGGGGCAGCGCGCGGCCGCAACGCCAGGGGGACAGCTGGGCCGGATCGAGGCGCTGGCGCGGCAGATCCACCAGCACCTCGAGGGGATCCAGCAGGGGGGGGAGGGGGCCGCTCGCCAGGCGCTGCATGGAAATGGCCTGGTGCAGGCCGAAACCGAGGGCGGCGGTGCGGCGCAGGCTGGCCAGGGCGCCACCGCAGCCCAGGGCCTCCCCCAGGTCCCTCGCCAGGGCGCGCACGTAGGTGCCGGCGGAACAACGCACCTCCAGCTCCAGGCGGCCGCTGATCGGGTCCCAGCCGAGCAGGTCAAGGCCATGGATCACCACCGGCCGCGCCTCCAGTGCCAGCTGTTCTCCCGCCCGAACCCGGGCATAGGCCCTCTGGCCATCAACATGCACGGCGGAGACCTGGGGAGGAACCTGCAGGATCTCCCCCCGGAAGGGGGCCAGAGCCCGCTCCAGCTCCTCGGCGCCGAGGGGCGGCACGGCCTGCTGCTCCAGCACCTCACCCTCGAGGTCATCGGTGCCCGTGCGGAGTCCCAGCTGCACGGTGCCGCGATAGGTCTTGTCACCGGGGAGATAGGGCAGCAATCGGGTGGCCGGACCCAGGGCGATCGGCAGCACGCCGGTGACCGCCGGATCCAGGGTGCCGCCATGGCCCACCCGCCGCAGGCCGGAGGCACGCCGCACCCGGGCCACGACGTCGTGAGAGGTCAGTCCGGCTGGTTTGTCGAGCACCAGGAAGCCGCAACCGTGGCGCGACGGGGGTGAAGGCGGCAGCCTGGTGGGACCTTCTCCCATGCTCAAGCGCCGATGACGCTGCAGGACCGGCGCGAGGTGACCTTTCTGGTGCTGGCCGGCATCTTCCTGGGGACCATGGGCATGCTGAACATCCTCGGTCTGACCCGGTTCCTGACGTTGGGCAGCATCGGCTCTTTCCCGATCATCGTGGCAATCGGGGCCCTGCCGTACCCCGTCACCTTCCTCTGCACCGACCTGATCAGCGAGATCTGGGGAGAGCGACGCGCCTCCCAGGTGGTGTGGGTGGGTCTGATGCTCAATGGCTGGATCGTGCTGGTGCTCTGGCTGGGGGGCATCCTGCCGGGCCTGGACGGATTCGGTGGGGTGGCGGGTCTGCCGCCCGACACCCAGGCCGATGGGGTGCCGGTGTTCTTCGAGGTTCGCCGGCTGGCCTTCGGGGCTGTGGGAGCCTCCATGGCTGCGTACATGGCAGCCCAGTTCACCGACGTGCGGCTGTTCCATTTCTGGAAACGTTTCAGCAATGGCAAGGCCCTGTGGCTACGCAACAACGGCTCCACCTTGATCAGCCAGATCGTGGACACGTCGGCCGTGGTGCTGATCAGCCACTACGCCGCCCATGTACTGCCGATCAGGGCGGGAGAACCCGTGCTGCCCCAGCTGGGCGTGTTCATCGCCAGCGGCTATTTATTCAAGCTGGTGGCCGCCCTGGCCGACACGCTGCCCTTTTACCTTCTGGTGGGTTGGCTGAGGCGCTATCTGGAGGTTCCGGGTGACGGCACGGAACTGGGCGAGGTGCCCCTGACCTAGGCAGCGACGGCGATGTTGATGCGCTTGCGGTTACGCAGGCCCCGCTTGATCGATTCGAAGTTGACAACACCGTCCACCAGGGCGAACAGGGTGTCGTCGGAACCACGGCCGACATTGACGCCGGGGATCACCGAGGTGCCGCGCTGACGGATCAGGATCGAGCCGGCGCTGACGGTTTCACCGCCATAGCGCTTGACGCCGAGGCGCTTGGAATTGGAATCGCGGCCGTTACGGGTTGAGCCTGTGCCTTTCTTGTGGGCCATGGGGAGAGAGTGGGGGGCGGGAGAAAAAAGTGGACTGGACGCTGGCGGGCCCGATCAGACGATCGCCTTGCCGCCGACCTTGATCGACTGAACCATCACGCGGGTGAGCTCCTGGCGGTGGCCGTTCTTGCGGCGGGTTTTCTTCTTGGGGCGCATCTTGTAGACGATGATCTTCTGGCCGCGGCGATGGGCCATCACCTTGAGCTCCACCGTGGCACCCTCCACATAGGGCTGGCCGAGGGTGGTGCCAGACGCATCCTTAACAAGAAGAACGTTCTCCAGGGTGACAGTGCTGTCGACGTCCGCGCTGAGTCGATCAAGGTCGACGTAGCGATCGGTCTGGAGCCAGAACTGCTGGCCGGAGGCCTCGACGATGGCGTACGCGCCGGTGCTGTCACTGGTCGCTGCTCCTGTCGCTGCTTCGCTGGAGAGGTCCTGCTGGGGGGCTTGGGTCATCACGTCAAGGGGCGTGGCCAGGCTGGCGGCAGGAAGCCGCCATTGGGCCTGGACGCACGGAATCGAAAGACAGAACTAAGATCCTCCCGTCTGGGGCTACCTTCCGTCAAGATTCAGCTCGACCTGGGGAGTTCCCCGCCGCAGCGGTCGATGCCCCAACCGGTTCTCAACATCCTCACCGTCATCCAGACCCCTGCTCTGCAGGAGGCCTGTCTTCAGTGGCTCAAAGGTGGGCGCTACCACCTGCTGCAGGCTGACCCTGCCACCGAACCCCTCGTTCAATTGGAGCAGCGCTGCGAGGACGTCGACGGCCTGCTGCTGGAGGAGGGTGCCGTGGGGAAACGCTTTTTCAGCACCCTGCACGAGCGGGGGCTGGAACTACCGGCCGTGCTGATCGGGCCCGTCACTGGTGACGTGCTGTTCCATGGAGCCGAAGTCCGCCTGCCCCCCGACCAGCTGGAGCAACTGAGCTACAGCCTTGATGCTGCCGTTTCCCGGTTCCTGCGCAGCCACACCCCGCCAGCCAGCAGCGAAGCCCAGGCGACCACCCCCGACGGCTGGAAACTGTCCAACCGGCTGAACGGTCGCCTCGGGTACCTGAGCGTCTACTACAAGCGGGACCCCTCCCGTTTCCTGCGCAACCTGGAAGCCGAAGAGCGCCGCGAACTGCTCGACTCCCTGCGGCGCAGCTACCGCGATCTGCTGATCAGTTATTTCAAGAATCCGGCCACGGCGAACCAGGCGATCGAAAGCTTCGTGAACACAGCCTTCTTTGCCGATCTACCGATTACCAAGATGGTGGAGATCCACGTGAATCTGATCGAAGAGTTCTGGAAACAGCTCATGCTGAAGGGACAGAAGAACGATTTTCTGCAGGACTACCGGCTCGCCCTCCTCGACGTCATGGCCCACCTCTGCGAAATGTATCGGCGCTCCATTCCTCCGGACGTGCCGATCCTGACTGCCCCCATGCCCGAAGTCGCTAGCCCCATCGCCT
Source organism: Cyanobium sp. Aljojuca 7A6 (assembly GCF_024346455.1). Classification (GTDB taxonomy): domain Bacteria; phylum Cyanobacteriota; class Cyanobacteriia; order PCC-6307; family Cyanobiaceae; genus Cyanobium. The sequence continues at coordinate 133,539 of NZ_JAGQCY010000003.1, read as the reverse complement.
AAGCCACCGCCATGACATTCCGCAAGACCTACATCCTCAAGCTCTACGTGGCAGGCAACACCCCCAATTCCATGCGGGCCCTGAAAACGCTACGCGACATCCTCGAATCCGAGTTCCGTGGGGTTTACGCCCTCAAGGTGATTGACGTTCTCAAGAATCCACAACTGGCCGAAGAAGACAAGATCCTGGCTACGCCCACCCTGGCAAAGATCCTGCCGCCACCCGTGCGGCGGATCATCGGCGATCTCTCCGACCGGGATCGGGTATTGATCGGCCTCGATCTCCTCTATGAAGAACTCTCGGACGAGGACTTCAAGCTGGACATCGACGATCTCGAAGCGGGCGGTGAAGCTTCCCCTCCCGAATCCTCCTGAGGCCGCACTGGCCAGGCCAACTCCCAGCACACCCAGCCCCCCTTCCATCCCTTCGATGCCGGATCCCAACGACCACGACCCCGCAGCCAACCGGATGCAGATGCAGAAGCTTCCCACGGGGATCGAAGGCTTAGATGACATCTGCCATGGTGGTTTGCCGATCGGCCGATCGACCTTGATCAGCGGAACCTCAGGGACAGGGAAAACGGTCTTCTCGTTGAATTTTCTCTGCAATGGGATCCGCCAGTTCAACGAACACGGAATTTTCGTCACCTTCGAGGAATCTCCTCTCGACATCCTTCGCAATGCCTCCAGCTTCGGTTGGAACCTGCAGGAAATGGTGGAGCAGAACAAGCTGTTTGTCCTTGATGCCTCTCCGGATCCCGATGGCCAGGAAGTCTCAGGAAGTTTCGACCTTTCCGGCCTGATCGAACGAATCCACTACGCGATCCGGAAATACAAAGCGAAGCGTGTGGCGATCGATTCCATCACGGCCGTCTTTCAGCAGTACGACGCCATCTCCGTAGTGCGCCGGGAGATCTTTCGACTGATCGCCCGCCTCAAGGAGATCGGGGTCACCACGGTGATGACCACCGAACGGGTTGACGAGTATGGAGCCATCGCCCGTTACGGCGTCGAGGAGTTCGTCTCCGACAACGTGGTGATCCTGCGCAACGTGCTGGAGGGGGAACGGCGGCGTCGCACGGTGGAAGTGCTCAAGCTCCGTGGCACCACCCATATGAAAGGGGAGTTCCCTTTCACCATGGGCAGCCACGGAATCAGTGTGTTCCCACTGGGGGCGATGCGTCTCACCCAGCGCTCCTCCAACGTGCGCCTCAGTTCCGGCGTTCCCCGGCTCGATGAAATGTGCGGCGGGGGCTTCTTCAAGGACTCCATCATCCTGGCAACCGGCGCCACGGGCACCGGCAAGACCCTGCTGGTCAGCAAGTTCGTGGAAGATGCCTGCCGCAGCAAGGAGCGGGCGATCCTGTTCGCCTACGAGGAATCCCGCTCCCAGCTGCTACGCAACGCCACCAGTTGGGGCATCGATTTTGAGCAGATGGAGCAGGACGGTCTGCTCAAGATCATCTGCGCCTATCCAGAGTCCACCGGCCTGGAGGATCACCTGCAGATCATCAAGACGGAGATCAGCGAGTTCAAACCGTCCAGGATGGCGATTGATTCCCTTTCCGCCCTGGCCAGGGGCGTCAGCCACAATGCCTTCCGGCAGTTTGTGATCGGGGTGACGGGCTATGCGAAGCAGGAGGAGATCGCGGGCTTCTTCACTAACACCTCCGAGGAGTTCATGGGCAGCCACTCGATCACCGATTCCCACATCTCCACCATCACCGACACCATTCTGCTGCTGCAGTATGTAGAGATCCGCGGCGAGATGGCCCGGGCCCTGAACGTGTTCAAGATGCGCGGCTCCTGGCACGACAAGGGCATCCGCGAGTTCGTGATCACGGGCAATGGGCCGGAGATCAAGGATTCCTTCGCCAATTTCGAGCGCATCATCAGCGGTGTTCCCCATCGCATCACCACCGATGAACGGGCCGATCTGGGGCGCATCATGCGCAGCGTGGATGGGGAGAACTGACCAGGAGGAAAACTTCAGGCCTGCAGGACCCGCAGGTTGGAGCGGTGGAAGCGGGCCATCAGCAGAGCCCGGAACAGTCGACGAAAGTGTCGTGTCGCGAGCTCGCGGCGGCGGTTCAGAACAGGATGCGTGGTACCGTCTTCAACCAGGGAGGCTGGAGCACCGATCTCCGCCAAGAAGCGGGGTAAAACGCCTCCATCGCTAACGGCCTGGTCGTAGTCAAAAAGATGCAGAGGGGATGCTGAAAGGCGCCGCCACTCTCTGACAAAGGCGTCGTAATCGCAAAATTTGGAATGATACCTGCCATGGAGCAGAAAATTCAAAACAAAACCTGGATACCCAAGGCGAGGTTGAAATCCATGACGCTTCAGCTCGCAATACAACGACTCGGAGTAGTCGTCAACACGACGCAGGAACATCAACCAGCAGAGGGTGTGCCCCTCCGCTTGAAGCGTTGATTCCAGACGTTTCAGACCTTCCGGATGCGCGACCAACAGACTGAAGTCCTCGCAACTCATCACCGCTTGGGGCTGTCGACAGCAACGCAACTCAGCCACCAGCTCATCCAAGCCACCATGGGTCTGATTCCATCGCCTGTCTCCAATGAGCTGAAAAGCGAGATTGTGATGGCCGGACTCTTCTGAATAGGTGCCCGTTGTTGGCACATTGATTCCCACCGAGGCAAGCTTGCCTGCCTGCCGCCTCAGAAACGCTTGGATGGATGTGGTTCCGGTCTTGTGATCGCCGATATGGATGAACAGATGCATCAACAGGCGCGACCAAACGCATTGGAATTATACGCGCAGAGAGACGACTCCTCAGCCATTGATCAGACTCAGATTAGAGTTGTGGAAGCGGGCCATCAGCAGCGGGCGAAGCCATCGTCGGTAGCGCCGCGTGATGCGCTCAATCCGACCATTCAGCCGGGGCGAGTCAGTTTCAGCGGCGACAAGGAGAGTGTCTGGAGCCGCAATGATCTTCAAGAAACAGGGCAGGAGGCCCTCCGCAGAAACAGCCTGATCGTAGTCGCGAAGGAGCAGTCGAGATTCCGAAGCTTCTCGCCAGCGACGGACAAAGGCGGTGAAATCACAATAATGCACCGAACCTCCAAATCTTTGATTCTGAGAATACTTGCCATAGGCCAGAATGGAAAGAACAAAGCCTGGGTAGCCAAACCTGGGACGCACACCACTTCCCCACATCGTCGTGTAGAGAGATTCCGAGTAGTCATCGACGCGTCGAATGAACATCACCCAGGTCACGGAATGCCCTGCACGACGGAGCGTACTCTCGAGGTGTTGCACTCGATCAGGTCTATCCACTAAACCAGAAAAGTCCTCGCTACTGATCACGGCCCTGAGAGCGGTGGAATGACGCAACTCATCGACCAATTCGCTCAATCTACCAAGCCTTGAATCGTAGCGACTATCCCCATTTAGCTGGAACGCCAGATTGTGATGGCCAGAAGACTCGGAAAGTGTACCCACCAAAGGAACAAGAATTCCTGATTGAGCAAGTTCACGGGCATGACTCCTCAGGAAAGCTTGAATTGAGGTTGTTCCGGTCTTGTGGGTTCCGATATGGATGAAGACATTCATTCTCGGTAGAGATTGCCGTAATGACTGGATCCTAAAGGAACAACCGACAACTCCCCAAAGCTCAACTTCTCATCAGCATTTCAGGAGGATGAAAACGGAGGCCTGCCGTTCAACCAACGGGGATTCTCCGTTCCTTGTCCATGTCGGCCATAGCCGAGGATCGCTCCACCAGAACCTGCAATTCATCGCCGTCGGCGTCCTCCAGGGGCAGATCGAACCAGAAGGTGGTGCCCACGCCTGGCTCGCTGGCCATCCGGGCCTGGCTGCCGTGCTTCTCGAGGATGCCGCGCACGATCGAGAGTCCCAGGCCGGTGCCGGCCTCGGTATGCACGGCATTTTCCACCCGGAAGAAGCGCTCGAAGATCCGCGCCTGGTCGGCCTCGGAGATGCCGCAGCCGCTGTCGGCAATCTCGACCCGCAGCCGGGGCAGGGGTGAGGTGAGGGCACAGGAGGGGTGATCGCCCGGGCTGGCCCCTGGATCCAGCAGGCAGTGGTCGGGCCAGGGGTAGGCCCGCAGCAGCAGCTGACCGCCGCCTTGGGTGAACTTGAGGGCGTTGCCGACCAGGTTGTCGAACACCTGCAGCAGCAGATCCCAGTTGCCACGAACCCGGGGCAGGTGCTGGTCGCCGGCAAAGATCAGGATGACTCCCTTCTCCTCCGCGTTCAGCCGGTAGGTGCGCAGGGTCTGCTCGATGGCCGGGGCAAGGTCCATGGGCTCCAGCTGCCAGACCCGGTCCGACTCCAGCCTGGACAGGTCCAGCACATCCGTGACCAGCCGCGACAGCCGGTCGGTTTCGGCGTTGGCGATGCTCAGGAATTCCTTCTGTTCTTCGGGGCTGAGCAGATCGCCCATGTCGTGGAGCGTCTCCACATAGCTCTTGATGTTGCAAAGGGGGGTGCGCAGCTCGTGGGAGACATTGCTGATGAAGCGGCTCTGGGCGGCATTCAGCTCCACCTCCCGGGTCAGGTCCTGGATGGTCATGGCGATGCCCTTGAGGCTCTCGCCGCTGGCGTCCCGCACCGACTGGAGCACGATGCGCAGTGTACGGGCGGGATCACCGAAACTGCAGCGCACCTCCGTGTTGTCCCGCTCGCTCAGGATCAGGCTCTCGAGCGGATCGTGCAGTTCCATCGCCAGCCGATCGGGCAATTCGCCGGCCAGTTCGCTGCCCTCCAGGTTGCGGCCCTCCCAGCGGAACAGGCGCCTGGCCGTTGGGTTGGCCAGAACGATGAGTCCTTCAGCGTCGAGCAGCACCGCCCCATCGGCCATGGTGGCGATCAGCGACTGTTGCTTGACCTGGGCGGCCGTGAGCTCCTCGATGTTGGCCGCCTTGTAGACCTCCAACTGGGAGGCCATGGTGTTGAACCCGTTGAGAAGCTCACCCAACTCACCCCCTACCGGAAGGGCGATGCGGGTCTCGAAGTTGCCACCGGCGATCGAACGCACCCCCCGCAGGAGCTCCTTCACCGGCTGGGTGATCGTGAGGGCGTTGAACACCGAGCCCAGGATCACCAGCACCCAGATGGAGATGAACACCGCCACGGTCACTTCACGGGTGAGGGCGGCACTGGCCAGGAGCGTTTCGTTGGGGTTGATGCCCAGGGCCACCACGCCCAGATAGCGGCCGTCGCTCACCATCGGCACGAACACATCGGTGACCTGGCCGTCCGGAGTGAGGTGCTGGCGGATCAGGGGATTGTCGGGGCGGCGCTGGATGTCGGCAGGCAGCTCCAATCGGCGACTGAGCACCCGCTCGCCCCTGCCGGTGCTGCCACCCATGGGAATGCCCAGATAGATCACGCCGTCGGAATCGGCGAAGAAGATGTAGCGAAGGCTGCGGCTGGACTGCCAGAAGCGTTCGGCGACCGAAGCCAGTTCGCGGTCGTTGCCCTCCGCCACCAGGGGGGTGACGTTGGCCGACAGCAGCAGCCCGAGGTCCCGGGCAAAGCGGGTGTCGCTCGTCCGGGCATCGCGCTGGATGCCGTTGAGCGCCAGGAAAGTGATGCCCGTCATCAGCAGGCTCACCACGAGGGTGGCGACCGCCAGAAGTTTCGTCTGCAGGCTGAACTCAGCCCACCAACGCCGCAGCCGCGCCCGCCAGAGGTTCAGGGAATCGGCCGGTTCGGTGCTGGTCCGGGCGGACCCTGGATCGCTGAGCGTCACGGCCGCACCGGCGGTAGCGTCCGCACCTGGTGGCCGATGTCACGGCGGTAAACCATGCCCTTGAAGCCCACCCGTCCCAGGCCGGCGTAGGCCCGTTCGAAGGCGGTATCGAAGTCCTCTGCCTGGGCCACCACAGCCAGCACCCGGCCTCCAGCGGTGACCACGTGACCATCCTCACCCCGGCGACTGCCGGCGTGAAACAGCTGCAGATCCGGGTGGTCCGCCAGGTCGCCATGGATGGGATCACCACGACGCACCTCGCCGGGATAGCCCTCGGCGGCGGCGATCACGCAGGCACTGCAGCGGGGCTCGATCGTCAGTGGAGGAGCCCCTTCCAGACGGCCGGTGGCGCAGGCGAGCAACACCCTGGCCAGCTCCGGGCCCAGCAGCGGCATCAGGGTCTCGCATTCCGGGTCGCCGAAGCGGCAGTTGAACTCAATCACCTGCAGACCCTCCTCGGTGAGCATCAGGCCCGCGAAGATCACGCCGCGGTAGTCGATGCCCCGGGCCCGCAGGGCCGCCAGGATCGGCTCCAGCACCAGCTGGCGCACCTGCTCCAGCCCTGCCCGATCCAGCAGCCGGGCGGGGGCGTAGGCCCCCATGCCGCCGGTGTTGGGGCCGGTGTCCCCCTCGCCGATGCGCTTGTGGTCCTGGGCCGGGGGCAGCAGCACCATGGTGCGGCCGTCGGTGAGGGCGAACACCGATACCTCCGGGCCATGCAGCCGCTCCTCCAGCACCAGGGAGGGGGCGGCGTCGGTTCCATCGGGAGCGCCGGTCTGGAAGCGGCCCGCGAACACCTCCTCGATGGCGTCCCGGCACTGCTCGAGGCTGTCGGCCACCGTCACCCCCTTACCGGCCGCCAGGCCATCGGCCTTCACCACCAGGGGGCGACCATGCCGCTCCAGGGCCTCCAGGGCCTCCTGCCGGGACGTTGCCGCCCAGTACCCCGCCGTGGGCACACCCGCTTCCCGCATCAGGTCCTTGGCCCAGCGCTTGCTGGCCTCCAGCAGGGCCCCGTCAGCACCGGGGCCGAAGACCGCCAGCCCCTCCGAGCGCAGCCGGTCCGCCAGACCGGCCGCCAGGGGCGCTTCCGGGCCGACCACCACCAGGTCAATGGCCCGCTCCCGGCAGGCCGCGGCCAGGGCCTCCTGGTCGGTTTCGGCGATGGCCAGCTGGCCGCAGCCCGCCAGATCCGACGTGCCGCCGTTACCGGGAGCCACCAGCACCTGCTCCACCCCAGGACAGCGCGCCAGGGCCCAGCCCAGGGCGTTCTCGCGTCCACCGCCGCCCACCACCAGGACCCTGGCCGGCACCGGGCCGACGGGGGGAACATCGGCGATGGTGGATGAAGCCATTGGCAGAAAGGGGGGCGGAAAGGGGGGGTGGATCGGGGAAGAGAGCTCCCCTAGGTTGAGCGCTGGCACGGGTGTTGCACCAGTTGCCTTCACCTGCCTTGCTGCCACTCCCCTTTGCCATTCTCTCCGACCGCCGCCACAACCGCCGTCCCACTCAGCGGATCCGGCCCAACCAATGGCCAGCCCCTGCGTGGGCGGCGGTGGCCGGCGGAGTGGCGGAGGTCGCTCCTGAGAACCCTCGGAGCCCTGGCCATCCTGGGCCTGTTCACGCCACCGGTGGCTGCGGCGGCCAGCCCCGCAGCCACCGCACCGGGAGCGGAACCAGTCCAAGCACCGAATCTGCTCCCTGCCACTGATGCGGCGGAGGCCGGACCCTCCGGGCCGACACAGGAGGCCGAGGAAACGCCCCCGCTGCTCAGCGAGAAGGCGTTCGCCTACCTGCTCCGCGACGGGGACCTGGAGCAGCTCGACGCGGCCTGTCGCGAGAGCGCCGAGGCCGGTCTGGGTGAGCGCCTGAGGCAGCTGCAGCAGCGGCTGCTGACGCTCCATCCCGCCCCCCAGCCCCTGGAGGTGGTGCTGGCCAACGCCGACGTGCTGCTCAGCTGCCGGGCGCCCAATGAAGCCATGGACGTGCTCAACCGTTTCGGCCCGGCAGCGGGAGCCGAGCGGGTGCAGTGGTTGCAACTGCAGTGGCGCGCCGCCTCGGCGGGGCTGGACCACCGCCGGGCGGCCCTGGCCCTGGAGCGGCTTCGGCAGGAGAGCGGGACGTCCCTCGAGGCCATCGCCCTGCCGCTGCAGCGCCGGGAGGATGGCACGGTGATCAGCCGCTCCGCCCTGGAGCTCCTGGCCCTGCACCTGGAATCGCGGGGCTTTCCCCGGGTCGGAGGCGAACTGCTGGTGCGGGCCCGCCAGGGCGGCCTGGCGGGCGCCCTGCGTCTGCAGCAGGCGGTGGCGCTGCTGGCAGAACTGCCGTCACCACAGCGGGAAGCCCTGATGGAGGCGGCCCTCGACCAGGCGGCAGCGGCGGGGGCCTGGGGTCTGGTGGCGGAGCTGCTGGACACCCAGGCCGCCCTGCCCTCCGAGCGGGCCGTGGAGCGGCGCCTGCGGCTCAGCGGCCGCATCGACGACGCCTATGGGGAATGGCGCTGGCGGCGCGAGGATCCGGCTTCGGCCCCGCGCACCCGCCAGCTGGAGATCCAGCTGCGCTCCCCCCGCGACCCCGGCGGCCATGCCGCCGATCTTCCGGTACCGGCGACGGAAACCGCCCCGACCACGACACCCGCCCCATGACCCTCTCCCCAGCCACCGGCCCCCTCCTCTACGAAGGCAAGGCCAAGCGGGTGTACGCCACCGACCAGGACGACCTGGTGGCTGTGGAGTACAAGGACGACGCCACGGCCTTCAATGCCCTCAAGAAGGCCCAGTTGCTTGGCAAGGGGGCCCTCAATTGCCGCATCTCCGCCCTGCTGTTCGAACACCTGGAACGGCTGGGGGTGCCCACCCACTACCTGGGCCTGCAGGGGGACCACTGGATGATGGTGCGGCCAGTCCGGGTGGTACCGGTGGAAGTGGTGGTGCGGAACGTGGCCGCCGGCTCCCTCTGCCGCCAGATGCCGATCCCGGCAGGCACCCCACTGGATCCGCCCTTGCTGGATCTGTATTACAAAGATGACGCCCTGGGTGATCCCCTGCTCAGCGAAGCGCGGCTGGAGCGGCTCCAGCTGGTGACGCCCGCCCAGCTGAAGGCGATCCAAGCCCTCGCCTTCCGCGTCAACGAGGGCTTGCGCCAGCTCTTCGCCCAGGTGGGGCTCGAACTGGTGGATTTCAAGATCGAACTGGGGTTCACCACCACCGGCGAACTGGTGGTGGCGGACGAGATCAGCCCCGACACCTGCCGCCTCTGGAACCGGTCGGTGAGCGATACCGAGGCAAGGATTCTGGACAAGGACCGTTTCCGCCAGGACCTGGGCGGTGTTGTCGAGGCCTACGGGGAGGTCCTCAAACGGGTCCAAGGGGTCTGTCCCGAACCGCGGGTCTACGGGTAAGGTCAGCGGAATTTGCGGCCTGGCCGCTCTGCAGACGACATCCATGATTGGCGTTCGCCTCGGCAGGCCCCACACCCTTCGAAGCGTCACGCCCCGGGCGGCGACCGCCTCTCTGCCACTGCTCGTGGCCCTGCTGCTGACAGGCGGCCAGGCCAGGGCGGCCGAGAGTCCGCCAACCAAGCGCGAGGGGCAGGCTCCAGTGCCCTCGCTGGCCCAGGCCGGAGCCGATCCTTTCGCCGCACCGGCCGACGTCGCCCCTGCCCCGTCCGGTACCCCAGAGGCTCCCGCCCCCGGAGCCACCCCCACCAGCCCAGCCGTTCCCGCCCCTGGAGCCACCCCCAGCGCCCCTGCCGCCAGCGACGACCGGCCCGGCAAACCCACCCTTGGGCCGGCCCCCACGCCCGCCGCATCGGCCGAGCCCCGGGTGCTGATCAGCGAGGTGGTGATCGAAGGCCTGGCGGATCATCCAGAGAGTGAGCGGCTGGAGCTGGCCACCTATGCCGCGATGGCGGTGACCCCAGGCAACGCCATCACCCGCAGCGAACTGGAAACGGATCTGCAGGCCATCTACGCCACCGGCTGGTTCTCCGACGTGCGGATCCAGCCCCAGGACGGCCCCCTCGGGGTGAGGTTGGTGGTCTCGGTGGTGCCCAACCCGGTGCTCACCAAGGTGAGCCTCGATCCCACCGACGCCAAGCTGCCCGAGACGGTGCTGCAGGACACCTTCGCCGGTGACTACGGCAAGACCCTCAACCTGGTCACCCTGCAAGGCCGCATGCAGGAACTGCAGAAGTGGTACGCCGACCAGGGCTTCTCCCTGGCCCGTGTCACCGGACCCTCCAGGGTGGGGCCGGATGGCAACGTTCAGCTGCTGGTGCGCCAGGGCACGGTGAAGGGCGTGGAGGTCCAGTTCCTCAACAAGGAGGGATCGGCCACCAACGACAAGGGCCAGCCGATCAAGGGCAAGACGAAGGAATGGGTGATCACCCGTGAGATCTCCATCAAGACCGGCGAAGTCTTCAATCGCCGCAACCTGGAGGACGACCTCAAGCGTCTGTATGGCACCGGACTGTTCAGCGACGTCAAGGTGACCCTGCGTCCCGAACCGGAGGATCCCGGCTCGGTGGTGATCGTGCTGGGGGTCGTCGAACAGTCGACCGGTTCCCTCTCCGGTGGTCTGGGCTACAGCCAGAGCCAGGGTGTGTTCGGCCAGATCCAGGTGCAGGACAGCAACCTGTTCGGACGCGCCTGGGATCTCTCCACAAGCTTCACCTACGGCCAGTTCGGCGGCCTGGCCGACATCTCCTTCAGCGACCCCTGGATCAAGGGGGACCGGTTCCGGACCGCCTTCCGTGTGAAAGCCTTCATCAGCCGGGATGCCCCCCAAGTCTTCCAGAGCCAGGACAACGGCAACATCTTCACCGTCTCCGACTTCTATCAGGCCCCTGGCACCCAGGTGGCTTACAACATCTTTTCGCCGTTCAACCCCCTCCTGGATGTCTTCCCGTCGGTGACGGCGGCCCGCATCGCCTCTGAAGTCAGCGGCCAGAACCTCAGCTGGTTCCAGTTCGACGGCAACAGCGTCCTGATTCAGCGCGTCGGCGCCAACGTCCAGTTCGTGCGGCCCCTCAACGGTGGCAACCCCTTCAAGCGGGCTCCCTGGACCGTGCTCCTGGGTCTGACCGGCCAGGTCGCCACACCGATGGACTTCTCAGGCACCTCCCGCCGTTTCGGTCTGGCCACCCCGAACGAGTCCACCGCTCTGTTCACTGTTCCCACCAGCTCGATCATTTGCCTGGCCTACAACTGCGCGGCCAGCAACCAACTGCTGGGTCTGCGGCTGGCGGCGACGATGAGCACCCTCAACGATCCCCGCAACCCCACCAGCGGCAACTTCATCAGCCTCGGCACCGAACAGTTCTTCTCGGTTGGACCTGACTCCCCCACGTTCAACCGGCTGCGGGGCAGCTTCACCCACTTCATCCCGGTCCGCTGGCTGAAGTTCTACAAGGGGTGCCGGCCCAAGGCCGGCGAAACCGAGGACTGCAAGCAGGCCCTGGCCTTCCAGATGTCCGCCGGCACGGTTGTCGGCGATCTGCCGCCCTATGAGGCCTTCTGCCTGGGCGGCGGCAACTCAGTGCGGGGTTACTTCGACTGCGATCTGGGCGTGGGCCGCAGCTTTGGCGAGGCCACGATCGAATACCGGTTTCCCCTGTTCAGCATCGTCAGCGGCGAGCTGTTCATCGATGGCGGCACCACCTTTGGCAGCCAGGCGAGGGTGCCGGGCAACCTGGGCGGCCTGCTCAACAAGCCGGGCTCCGGCTTCTCGATCGGCACCGGGCTGATCGTCACCACCCCCGTGGGCCCCCTGCGCCTGGAGGTGGCCAGCCAGGACTTCACTGGCGAGTGGCGCTTCAACCTCGGCGTGGGCTGGAAGTTCTAGTGACCAGCTGGCCCAGCGACTACCGCCAGGCCTGGACCCTGAGCTCCACCGTGGAGCGCAGCGGGGTCGGGCTGCACAGCGGCGCCGTCTCCCGCGTCCGCCTCGGCCCCTCGGAACGGCCGGGCTACTGGCTGGGCTGGCTGGACGCCCCGCAGCGGCCGTGGCAACAACTGGGCCCAGAGCAGGTGAGCGACACCCGCCTCTGCACCTGCCTGCAGCTGGGGGATCGCCGTCTGGCGACGGTGGAGCACCTGCTCGCCGCCCTCGCCGGCACCGGCGTGAGCCAGGCGGAGCTCTTGGTGGAAGGGGAGGAGATCCCCCTTCTGGACGGCTCAGGGCTTCCCTGGGTGGACGCGATCGGAGAGGCGGGGCTGAGCAGCCGGGGAGAGCGCCTCGAGCCCCCCCTGCCGCCCCTGCCCCTGACCCTTCAGCAAGGCCAGAGTTTTGTGGTGGCCCTGCCGAGCGACCAGCTGCGCCTGTCGGCTGCCATCGACTTCCCCCAGCCCGCCATCGGCCGCCAGCTCTACAGCCTGGATCTCACCCCGGAGCGCTTTGTGGCGGAGATCGCCCCGGCTCGCACCTTCGGCTTCCGGGAGCAGGTGGAGCAGCTGCTGGCCGCGGGCCTGATCCGCGGCGGCGCCCTCGACAATGCCCTGGTCTGTGACGGCGACAGCTGGGTCAATCCACCGCTGCGCTTCGGCGACGAACCGGTGCGCCATAAGCTGCTGGACCTGCTGGGAGATCTGGCGTTGGTGGGCCTGCCACGGGCCCACGTCTTCGCCTACCGCGGTTCCCATGGCCTGCACACCGCCATGGCCGCGGCCCTTGCGGCCCAGGCATCCCGCCTGCCCGTGCCCGTACCGACCCACTGATTCCTTGACCGTTCTTCCTTCCGCCGCTCCTGAGGCCGCCCCGGCGGCCTGCCCCGACGCCGATGCGGCCCGGGCCGTGGTGCTCAGCAGCGAGCAGATCCTCAACCTGCTCCCCCATCGCTATCCCTTCGCCCTGGTGGATCGGGTGGTGGAGTACGTCCCCGGCAAGCGGGCGGTGGCTCTGAAGAACGTCACCATCAACGAGCCGCAGTTCCAGGGTCATTTTCCGGGCCGCCCCTTGATGCCCGGCGTCCTGATCGTCGAGGCGATGGCCCAGGTGGGGGGCCTGATCGTCACCCAGATGCCCGATCTACCCAAGGGTCTGTTCGTCTTCGCGGGCATCGACGGGGTGCGCTTCCGCAGGCCTGTGGTCCCCGGCGATCAGCTTCTGATCACCTGCGAACTGCTCAGCCTGAAACGCAAACGTTTCGGCAAGGTGCACGCCACCGCCACGGTCGATGGCGAGCGGGTCTGCTCGGGCGAGCTGATGTTCTCGCTCGTTGACTGACGCGATGTCGAGTACCGCCATGACGACATCCGTGCATCCCACGGCCCTGGTCGATCCCCGGGCCCGGTTGGCCCCGGGCGTGGAGATCGGCCCCTATTCGGTCATCGGTCCGGAGGTGGAGATCGGCGAAGGCAGTCGCATCGGCCCCCACGTCGTGATCGACGGGCGGGTGCGGATGGGCAAGGGCAACCGGATCTTCCCGGGGGCCTGCATCGGCCTCGAGCCCCAGGACCTCAAGTACGGCGGTGCCCCCACCGAAGTGGTGATGGGGGACGAGAACACCATCCGGGAGTGCGTCACCATCAACCGCGCCACCGCCGAAGGGGAGAGCACCGTCCTGGGCAGCGGCAACCTGCTGATGGCCTACAGCCACATCGGCCACAACTGCCAGCTCTCCGACCGCATCGTGATCGCCAACGGCGTGGCGGTGGCGGGCCACGTGGTGATCGGGGACCGGGCCGTGATCGGTGGCGTGCTCGGCATCCACCAGTTCGTCCACATCGGCAGTCTGGCGATGGTTGGCGGCATGAGCCGCATCGACCGCGACGTGCCCCCGTTCATGACGGTGGAGGGCCATCCCGGCCGCATCCGGGGGCTGAACCGCGTCGGGCTGCGACGCAGCGGCGTGGCCCAGCTCGACGATGGCGCCCAGTTCCGCCAGCTGCAGGATCTCTGGACCCTCATCTACCGCAGCGATCTGGTGCTGGCGGCCGCCCTGCGCCAGGCCAGGGAGAGGCCCCTGCTGGCCGCGGCCGATGAGCTGTGCGCCTTTCTGGAGGCCTCGGTGGGGCCGGGCCGGCGCGGGCCGCTGCCGGCCCAGCGCTGATGGTGCGACTCCTGGTCAGCACCGGAGAGGTCTCCGGTGATCTGCAGGGATCCCTGCTGGTCCAGGCCCTGCACGAGGAGGCGGCCCGCCGTTGCCTGCCCCTCGATGTGGTGGCCCTCGGGGGAAGCCGGATGGAGCGGGCCGGCGCCCAGCTCCTGGCGGACACCACCAAGCTCGGGGCCATCGGCCTGTGGGAACCGATCCCCCTGGTCATCCCCACCCTCAAGCTGCAGGCCAGGGTCCGCCGCTGGCTGCGCCAGCACCCCCCGGATGCGGTGGTGCTGATCGACTACATGGGGGCGAACGTGAACCTGGGTCTGCGCCTGCGGCGGCTCTACCCCACTGTGCCGATCACCTATTACATCGCCCCCCAGGAGTGGGCCTTCCGCCTCGGTGACGGCGGCACCACCCGGCTGATCGGCTTCACAGACCGCATCCTGGCCATCTTCCCGGAGGAGGCCAGCTTCTACGCCGCACGCGGCGCCCAGGTCACCTGGGTGGGCCATCCCCTGATCGACACCCTCCAGCACCGCCCTTCGCGCCAGGAGGCCCGCCAGCGGCTGGGCCTGCCCCAGGAGGCGCCGGTGCTGCTGATGCTGCCCGCCTCTCGGCGGCAGGAGCTGCGCTATGTGCTGCCATCCATGGCCGAGGCGGTAGCCAAGCTGCAGCGGCTGCGGCCTGATCTGCAGGTGCTGCTGCCCGCTGGCCTGCCAGGGTTCGAGGCAGACCTGGGCGAAACCATGCAGGCAGCCGGGGTCAAGGCCGTGCGGGTGATCCCGGCCGGTGAGGCCGATGGGCTGCGGCCCCTGCTCTGTGCGGCCGCCGATGCCGCCCTCACCAAATCCGGAACGGCCAACCTGGAACTGGCCCTGCGGGGGGTGCCCCAGGTGACCGGTTACCGGGTAAGCCGGCCCACCGCGTTCCTGGCCAAACATGTGATCCACTTCAACGTGGCCCACATTTCCCCGGTGAACCTGGTGCTTGGTGAACGGCTCGTGCCCGAACTGCTGCAGGACGACTTCACCCCAGAGGCCATCCTCGCGGCCCTGCTGCCACTGTTTGATCCCGCCTCCGGGGCACGGGAGCGGGTGCAGGAGGGCTACGTTCGGCTCAGGCAGAAGCTTGGAGAGCCGGGCGTCACCCGCCGGGCGGCGATGGCGATCCTCGAACCGTTCTCGGGACACACCCCATGCGACTGATCGCGCTGTTGCTGGGGCTGTTGCTCGCCCTGGGGGCCCCGGTGGCTCCTGCCTTGGCAGCCACCGAGGAGGCGGTTCTGGCTGGTGGCTGTTTCTGGTGCCTGGAGCACGATCTGGAGGTGCTTCCCGGCGTCCTCGACGTGGAGAGCGGCTACAGCGGCGGCAAGGGGGCCAACCCCACCTACAAGCAGGTCTCGGCCGGGGGGAGCGGCCATCAGGAGGTGGTCCGGGTGCGCTTCGACAACACGGAGATCCGCTACGACACCCTGCTTCGGGCCTACTGGCGCCACATTGATCCGCTCGACGCTGGCGGTCAGTTCTGCGACCGCGGCGATTCCTACCGTCCCGTGATCTTCACCACCAGCGCCAACCAGGCCGTGGAGGCCCGCAACAGCCTGGTGGCAGCGGCCCGGGAGCTGGGCAAGCCAGCGGCCGCGATCAAGGTGGCGATCCGTCCGCTGGCCAAGTTCTGGCCAGCGGAGGGCTACCACCAGAACTACGCCAAGCGCAACGGCGTCCAGTACAACTATTACCGCTGGTCCTGTGGTCGCGACCGGCGCCTGGACACGGTCTGGGGTCGGCGGTCCCGCAGCAGCGAGCGCTGGCAGGGCAGCTGAACCGAGCACAGCAGATGGACGCCAAAAGTGCTTTTCCACCCTGTCGCGACCTCGAAGAATGCCCTAGCGTTTGGTGGACGACGGGAGGCCTTTTCTGTATGTATCTGCTGACCATCCGTGACGGTCTGCAGACGCGCCATATCGGGCCCTACGCGAGCCCCAGGCAGGCGTCCGACGACCTCGACCAGTTGCAGGCCAGCTGTGGTGACAAAGCCACCTGGCAGATCCATCGGCTGGAATCTCCGGAGGAGCTGCACATCCACGTGCCCGGCAAGGGAGGCACCGAACCGGTGGCGGTCTGAGGGTGGTCTGGGCCTCAGGCCCGGGGCGGCGTGCGCGGATAGCCACGCAGCAAGCCGCTCTCGATCATCAGACCAACCCCCGCGTTGATCAGGATCAACCCGAGGGTGCCGTACCAGACCCAGGGGCCCGCCTCGGGCAACGTCTGACCCTGGTCGGCCGATGCCGCCAGGGCTGACCAGGTCTGGATGCCTTTGCGGATCACCCCCTCCCCGAAGAGGCAAAGGCCGGCGGGGAGCAGGAGCACACCGAGCTGGGCCTTCACGTACCAGCGGATCTTGTGAACGGCCATGGGGCGATGCGTTGACTGGTCTGGGAGCAAACCTAGGCGGCAACCTTCTGCCGCCAGGGCCGGCGGGGCCGGTGGTGGTGGGATCAGCTGGCGGCGCCCGCCACCAGCCAGGCCACCAGGGTGCGCACCCCGAAGCCGGTGGCCCCCGCCGGATCCACCCCGCGGGACTTATCGCTCCAGACGGTCCCGGCGATGTCGAGGTGGGCCCATGGCAGCCCTTTGGTGACGAAGTCCTGCAGGAAGAGGGCCGCAGTGATCGAGCCCCCCGGCCGCGGGCCGGTGTTCTTCAGGTCGGCGATGTGGCTTTTGAGCCCCTTCTTGTAGGAACCGCGCAAGGGCATGCGCCAGAAGGCCTCACCACCGGCCTCGCCGGCACGGAGCAGGGCCTCGGCCAGGCCGTCGCTGGGGGACCAGAGTCCGGCGATCTCCTCGCCGAGGGCGATCACGCAGGCGCCGGTCAGGGTGGCCAGATCGACGATGGCATCCGGCTCCAGACCGCAGGCATAGACGAGCGCATCGGCCAGGGTGAGCCGCCCCTCCGCATCGGTGTTGTTGATCTCGATGGTCTTGCCGTTGGAGGCGGTAAGCACATCACCGGGGCGGATGGCGCCGCCACTGATCATGTTTTCGCAGCTGGCCACGATCACGTGGACCTCCAGAGCGTCGGGCCGGATCTCGGCGATGGCGCGGGCGGCCCCCAGCACCGCGGCGCTGCCGCCCATGTCGTACTTCATCATTTCGATCTGAGAGCCGGCCGTCTTGAGGTTGTAGCCGCCGGAATCGAAGGTGAGCCCCTTGCCCACCAGCACCACCCGCCGCTTCACCTCCCCAGCGGGCCGATAGGTGAGATGGATGAATTTGGGGGGCAGGTCCGACCCCTGGGCCACCCCCAGGTAGGCCCCCATGCCCAGGGCCTCGCAGTCGTCCCGCTCCAGCACCTTGAGCTCAAGGCCGAAGGCCTCGGCCATGGCGGCGGCCTCCTCGGCCAGGCACTGGGGGGTCGCCTTATTGGGTGGTGCCGCCACCAACCGCCGGGCCAGCTCCACGCCGCTGCAGATGGCCCCCACGTGGGCCAGGCCCGCCTCTGAGCCTGGCGCCAGCCCGAGCAGGGTGAGCTGACAGGGCAGGGAGGGGGATTCGGCCTCGCTCTTGAAGCGCTGGTCGGCATAGAGCCCGAGCCTTACCGCTTCGGCCATGGCGGCCACCGCCGCCACTGGCTCCAGCCCCTCCACCGGAAGCCAAAGGCCTAGCTCCACGGCACCGGCGGCGGCGGCGCTGCGGGCCGCTGCCGCACTGGCCTGCCGCAGGGCCTCGAAGCCGAAGTCCGCCGGATCCCCGAGGCCCACCAGAATCAGACTGGCCGGGGAACCACCCGGCCGCTCCAGGGTGATGGTCTGGCCGGACTTGCCCTCGAAACGGCGCCGCTGCAGCAAGCCTTCGAACCCCTCACCCACCAGCCGCTCGGCCAGGGCCAGGCCGCTGCCCGCGGCGGGAGCGAACAGGCCCACCACCAGGGTGTCACCCGTCCAGGTCTCCTTCAGGGCACCGGTGACGGCAAGACAGCGAAACTCCATGGACCCAGCGCAGGCGACCCATGATCGTAGCCAGCCTGGCCCTGTCCTTCAGCCGGAGTCGGCTGTGAACGGCGTGGCCCAGCGTTCCCTTGTCTCCTTGTTGAACGGAGGCAGCCAACGCCGGATCAGGGCCTGCTCCAGAGCCCGACGCGGGGACACCGCCGCCGGCACGTCCCACCAGAAGCGAATGCTCGGCCGCGCTTCCAGTCCCACCCGCGCCAGGGCCTCGCCGTAGGCCGCCAGATAGCCCTTGCAGTCGTGGTCGCCCTTCCAGCGCTGGTCGGCCCGGCCCGTCTCGCCCACATAGAGCAGCAGCGGCGCTGGCAGCTGGGGCGGACGGTCCATCACCAGGTACACGGCCGCCCCCCGCTGGGGCAGCCGGGGCCAGCGCCAGAAGGAGAGACTCTGGGGGCTGAGGCTGAGCGGATCGAAGTGGCGAGACAGCGCCTGGGGATCGCCAGGATCGGCGGCAACGGGGAAGAGCTGCCCCTGCAGCAGGGGGGTGGCCCCAGCAGGGGCGGCCTCGGCGTAGAGCGGCCCCTGGTGTGCGGCCAGCCTGCCCTGCCAGGCGAGCAGCTGCTGTCGCAGCAGGGGGAGCTCCCGGGACAGCGAGGCGCCGCCTGCCCCGACCGCGGCCGTGAACAGTTCCCCCTGGCGGCTCATGGGGCCGGCCTCCCGGACGGCGGCAGCACCGGACCCGGGGTGGCGGCATAGCGGAACCGGCCGATCCAGCGTTCGGCCATCTCGGGGGGTAGCTGCAGCCGCTGCTGCAGATCGGCCAGGTCCCGGAAGGGCTCCCGGGCCCGCTCCCGCAGCAGCCGCCGGCAGCGCTCCGGACCCAGGCCGAGGCGCTCCCGCAGAAGGCCTTCCGAGGCCTGATTGATCGCCAGGGGCACCGGTACCTGGCCAAGCCCGAGCTCCCCGTGCCGAGCAAAACGAAGCACCGGCAACCAGATCAGCACCTGCTCATGGGGAACTTGCAGCGCCCGGGCCAGCTCACCGGGACCAGACCACTGCACCCCGTCGCGCCGCAGACGGATCAGCCGATCCACCTGATCGGGCCGGCAGCCCGGCAACCGCAGCCAGTCGCCGGCAGCGGCAACGTTGACTTCGAGCGTCCAACCCAGGGCGGCAGCGTGATGCACCTCAGCAGCATCGCGAAGCCGCAGCCTGGGGTTGTGGGCCAGCTTGAGGGCGAGCAACTCCCGCTCCACCGTCTCGTCGGCTGCACCGGCGAGGGCGATGGGGGCGACCCGTGGCGGCGGTGGCAGCTGCCCAGCGGCCACGAGAAGCCTGCGGGCCAGGGGATCCAGCCAGTGGCGCCCTGCCATCGAGGCCCACCTGCATGCACGTCGAAACCGAAGTTAGCGGGTGCCTCCGGGTTGGGGCCAGTCGACCAGGCCCAGCTGCAGGCCCGTGACCACCGCCTGGATGCGACCGCGGACCCTCAGCTTGAGCAGCACGTTGCGCACATGGGTCTTCACCGTGTCGACAGACACCATCAGATCCCCGGCGATCTCGGGATTGGACAAGCCCTGAACCACCCGTTCCAGCACCTGCCGCTCCCGGTTGCTGAGCCCCTCATGCCTGCCGCCGGTCTCCTGCCCTGTCTGGAGGGCGCGGACCAGGGAACGGTCGAGATACATCCCACCGCCGAGCACGGTGCGCAGGGCCTGCAGAGTGGAGCCGTGCAGCAGCCGCGACTCCGGCACGATGCCGTCGCAGCCGGCGCGCAGGGCCGCCTGGATCAGGGCCAGCTGGTGCTCCTGGGTCAGAACCAGCAGGGTGCGGACCTCGGGATGGCTGCGTTTGACCTGCACCACCAGGTCAACGCCGCAGCCCAGCTCCAACCGGTCGCTGACCAGGAGCAGGGTGGGTTGGTGCTGGCGCACCAGGGCCAGCCCCTCGGTGGCGGTGGTGGCGGCACCCAGGATCCGGGCCGGGGTCGCCATGAGCAGGGCCACCTGGGCACGGCTGCCCAGGCAGAGCACCAGCCGGACCCCTTTGAGCAGAACCTGTCCCTGGCTGACATCGTCACGCACCTGGTGCAGCAGGGGGGTGAGGTCCACGGGAACAGAGGGCGAGACCGCCCCGCTGAAGAGGGGTCATCTTCAGCGGGAGCGCACTCCCATTCGGTATCAGCCGTGGCGAGGCGTGGGCCGCCATACGTGGATCCGCACTCCCCAGGTGCCCCCGGCCTCTGCAGAATCGTTCTCTTCAGCAAGCAGCCCGGAGCCAACGTCCCCATGGCTTTCTTCGACTCCGAGATCGTCCAGGACGAGGCGAAGCGGCTGTTCAGCGATTACCAGCAGCTGATGCAGCTGGGCAGCGACTACGGCAAGTTCGACCGCGAAGGCAAGAAGCTGTACATCGAACGGATGGAGGAGATGATGGAGCGCTATCAGGTGTTCATGAAGCGCTTCGAACTCTCCGAGGACTTCCAGGCCAAGCTCACCGTCGAACAGCTGCGCACCCAGCTGGGCCAGTTCGGCCTCACCCCGGAAAAGATGTTCGAGCAGATGAATCTCACCCTTGAGCGCATGAAAAGCCAACTGCAAGCCGAAGGCTGAACCTCTGTGAACGATGTCGTCGTTGTAGGAGCCGGGCTCTCAGGGCTGGTGGCGGCGCGGGAGTTGCGGCGGTCCGGGCTGTCGGTAAGGGTGATTGAGGCGGCTCAGGCCGTAGGGGGGCGCATGGTGCGCTCCCCCCTGCAGCTGGAAGAGGCCCGATCGCCGGCGTGGGTCGACCTGGGCGGCCAGTGGGTGGGACCCAGCCACTCCCGTTTCGGGGCGCTGCTTGAGGCCCACGGTCTGAGCCGTTTCCCCTCGCCCCACCACGGTGAGACAGTCCTCTGCCTCGGCTCCCATCGCTGCACCTTCAGCGGCTTCTTCCAGGGGTTCCCTGAGGGTCAGCCGCCGTCGGTCCCGAGCCGCGACTGGGACGATGCCATGGCGGCCCTGAATCAGTTCCAGGCGCTGGTGGCGTCCCTGCCCGAGGGCCACCCCCACCGCCATCCCGACGCCGCCGCCCTCGATCGACTGAGCTTCCAGGACTGGATCGAGGCCCACACCCACACCCCCTTCGCCGCCTGGTATTTCGCCTATTTCTGCCGGGCCGTCGGCTTTCTCGGGCCTGCAGAACCGGACCAGGTGTCGTTGTTGCACGTGGCCTGGGGACAGCGCACGGCGCCCCAGGGGGACCACCCCGAGGAGGACCTGATCCACGGCGGTGCCGGCCAGGTGCCAGCTCTGCTCGCCGACGACCTGGGGGACGCCCTGGTGCTGGGGGAGCCCGTACGGGCCATCCATCAGCCCGAGGGAGAGGCGGCTGTGGAGGTGATCACCGATCGCTCCAGCCACCGCTGCAGGGCCGTGATCGTGGCCATGCCACCGGCGCTGGCGGGCGCCATCCGCTTCACACCGGCGTTGCCGGACGACCGTCTCGCCCTGCAGGAGGGGATGGCCATGGGGAACTGCACCAAGGTTCTGATCGCCTATGGGCGTCCCTGGTGGCGGGAGACGGGGCTCTCCGGCATCGGCATCGGCGATCGACCCTGGGTAGAGCTCTGCGCCGACAGCTCCGACCCGGAGACGGGCCTCGGGGTGCTCGCCGCCTTCGTGGTGGGTCGCCGCCGGGAGCGCTGGGCGGCCCTGGGGGCGGAGCAGCGCCGGGCCGCCGTGCTCGACGACCTGGCCGCGTACTTCGGCCCCATGGCCCTGGAGCCGCTGGAGTACATGGAGAAGAACTGGCCCGAGGAACCTTTCATCGGTGGTGCCTTTGCCGCCTGGATGCCCCCGGGGCTGTGGACCCGCAGCGGCGACGCCCTGCTGCGGCCCCATGGCCGGGTGTTCTGGGCCGGCACGGAGGTGGCGGAGCGTTGGCCGGGCTTCTTCGAGGGTGCCGTGGACAGTGGCGAAAGGGCCGCGGCCGCCGTGGCAGCCCTGCTGGGCTGAACAGGCGATGCACCGTGGCTGCCTACCATCGCCCCAGGCAGGCAGCTGGCGTTGATGGGCGAAGCAATCCCGGCGAAGCAGGCGGAACCAACGGCGTTGCCGGCCCTGCCTGAAGCCCTGGCCCGTGGCATCGCCGACCTGTTTCCCGCCGGCCGGGATCCCGACCCCGACCAGCGCCTGGAGGCCAGGCTGGCGGAGTCGGCGCACCAAGGGCGGCCGCTGCGGGTGAAGCTGGGCATCGACCCCACCGGCAGCGACATCCACCTGGGTCACAGCCTGCTGTTCCGCAAGCTGCGGGCCTTTCAGAACGCCGGCCATACGGCGGTTCTGATCATCGGCGACTTCACGGCCCGCATCGGCGATCCCACCGGCAAGAGCAGCACCCGGGTGCAGCTCGACGCGGCGGCGGTGGAGGCCAATGCCGCCACCTACCTGGCCCAGCTGGGCCAGGGTCAGCCGCCCGAACGGGCTCTGCTTGATTTCGAGACCCCCGGCCGGCTGGAGGTGCGGCGCAACTCCGAGTGGCTCACCGGCCTCGATCTGCCCCAGGTGATCGAACTGCTGGGGATCAGCACCGTGGGCCAGATGCTGGCCAAGGAGGATTTCGCCAACCGCTACGGCTCGGGCACCCCCATCAGCCTGCATGAGTTCCTCTACCCCCTGTTGCAGGGCTATGACTCGGTGGCGGTGCAGGCCGACCTCGAACTGGGCGGCACCGACCAGAAGTTCAACGTGGCGATGGGGCGCGACATGCAGCGCCATTTCGGCCAGCGGCCCCAGTTCGGCCTGCTGTTGCCGATCCTGCCTGGTCTTGATGGGGTTCAGAAGATGAGCAAGAGCCTGGGCAACACGGTGGGGCTGACGGAAGACCCCCTCTCGATGTATTCCAAGCTCGAGAAGCTGCCGGACACGGTGGTGGAGGACTACCTCACCCTGCTCACCGACCTGGACACGGCGGCGCTGCCTTCTGAGCTCCGGGAGCGGCAGAAGGCGATGGCCCTGGAGGTGACCGCCACGCGCCATGGGCGTGCGGCTGCACGGCAGGCCCAGACCGATGCCGCCGGGCTGGTGACCGCCGGCCTTTCCGGAGCGGGCAAGTTATCGGGAGAATTAGGCGCGGACAGCGTGCCCGAGGCCTCCCTGGCCGGGCTGGCCTTCCCCCTGAAGGCCTTCTATCTGCTCAGCGCCCTGCAGGTCTGCGCCAGCAGCAGCGAAGGGCGGCGCCAGATCCAGGGCGGCGGCGTGAAGCTGGACGGCGAGAAGCTGAGCGACCCAAACCAGGAATTCAGCAGCCCGGAGGAATTGGCCGGCAAGGTGCTGCAGCTCGGCAAAAAGACCTTCCGGCGGCTGGTGGCCTGATGGCAGCCGCTGAACGCACCACGGCGGTGGTCGACCCCGCCGATCAGATCATCCTGGCCCTCGACCGCGGCACCAGCGACGAGGCCCTGGCGCTGGTGACAGCGATCCCGTCGCTGCGCTGGGTGAAGGTGGGCCTTGAGCTGTTCACCGCCGCCGGGCCAGAGGTGGTGCGGGAGCTGAGGGGGCGGGGTCTGCGGGTGTTCCTGGACCTGAAGTTCCACGACATCCCCGCCACCATGGCCGGCGCCTGCCGCAGTGCCGCCCGCCTGGGGGCCGAGCTGATCACGGTGCACGCCGGCGCCGGCGGTGAGGCCCTGGCCGCCGCCCAGACGGCGGCACTGGAGGGGGCCGCCCAGGAAGGCCTCGGCGCCCCCACCCTGCTGGCGGTGACCGTACTGACCAGCTGGGATCCCGACCGCTTCCGGCAGGAGCTGGCCATCACGACGCCGCTGGCTGACTACGCGGCCCAGCTGGCCGCGATGGCAGCGGCGGCGGGCCTCACCGGAGCGGTGTGCTCCCCATGGGAGGTGGCGGGCCTGCGGGCCGCCCATCCCCAGCCCTTCACTCTGGTGACCCCCGGCATCCGCCCCGCCGGCAGCGCAGTGGCCGACCAGAAGCGGGTGATGACACCGGCAGCGGCGGTGGCGGCCGGCGCCAGCCACCTGGTGATCGGCCGACCCATCAGCGGGGCTGTTGATCCAGCGGTGGTCTTTGCGGCCTGCTGCGCGGAACTCTGCACGGCAACGGGCTGAGAGGGTTCAGTTCCGAACCGGAACGGGATCCAGCCGCAGGGGGGCCGCCTTGCCGTAGAGCCAGCCCTGACCATGCAGCCAGCCCTGGGAGGCGAGCAGGCGAGCCTCCTCAAGGGTTTCCACCCCTTCAGCCACGGTGTCGAGCTCCAGTCCTTCGGCCATCCCCACCAGCGCCTGGGCCAGCCGCAGACTTTTGGTGTCCTTGGCGCGCATGGCGCAGGTGAAGGAGCGATCCAGCTTCAGCCCGGCGATCGGCAGATCCCGCAGATGGCTGATCGACGAGTAACCGGTGCCAAAGTCATCCACATACCAACGCACCCCACTGGAGGCCAGCTGCTGGATCTGCTGGCTGATGCGGTCGGTCACGGTGATGAGGGCTGTCTCGGTGACCTCCAGGTGCAGACGCTGCGGGAGCACCCCGGCCGCCCGCAGGGCTTCGCTCACCAGGCGGGGGTAATCCGGCAGGGCAAGGGTGGCCGCGGACACGTTCACCGCCATGGTGAGGGACGGGGGGAGCAGGGAAAGCGCCGCCAGGGCCTGCCGCAGTACCAGCAGGTCGATGCGTGAGATCAGACCACGGCACTCGGCGCAGGGCAGAAAGTTGCTCGGTTCCACTTCGATGCCATCGGGCCGCACCCAACGGGCCAGGGCCTCGTAGCCGGTGACCTGGCCGGTGTCGAACGCCACGATCGGCATGTACCAGGCCGCGAACTCCCCCATCAGCAGCCCCCGCTGGATTTCTGCCGCGAACAGCAGGAGGGTGTGGGCTTCGGTGGCCAGCTCGTCGTCCAGCAGGGCGAAGCAGTTGCGGCCGCGGGCCTTGGCCTGACGCATCGCCAGACTGGCGTCCCGCAGCAGTTCATCGGGAAGGGCACCGGCCCCGGCGGTGGCGATGCCGATGCTCACCGTGGGATCGATGCGCTGGCCGCCGATGGTGATCGGTGCACGGCAGGCCCTCAGGACCCTCTCGGCAGTGAGGGTGGCCTCGACACCGGAAGCCGGATCGCACAGCAGCACGATGAATTCGTCTCCGGTGCCCCGACCCACGTGCTCGGGGTGGCCGATCTCCCTGACGATCCGCGCTGCCAGAAAGGCGATCAGTTTGTCGCCTCCCACATGGGTGAGGGCATCGTTGACCTGGGTGAGGCCGTCCACGCCGATGCTCAACACCGCCAGCGTCGACCCCGTGCCCTCCAGCCCGTCGAGGGCGCGTCGGATCCGATCCAGGGCGAGACTGCGGACAGCCAGGCCGGTCATGGGGTCGTGCTGAAGGCTGTGCTCCAGCTCGGCGCGGATCCTTAGCTCGTCGTGGATGTCACGGAAGGACAGCACCAAGCCTCCAGCGTTCTCCAGCGGCAGGGGATGGGCGCTGCCCCCCATCCAGCGCCAGCCCCCGTCGGCACACAAGATCCGAAGATCCCCCTGGAACGAACCCTGGCCCGAACGGCCGAGGCCAGCGCGCAGGGCCCGGCCACGGTCGTCCCGGTGCACAAAGGCGATGGCGGGCGTGCCGAGCAGGGCGGCGGCAGACCAGCCCAGCCTGGCTTCGATCGACTCGGAGACCCAGACGATCCGATGATCGCTGTCCACTTCGACGACCACATCGGAGGCGTGACGCGCCAGCAGGCGATAGCGCCGCTCCGCCACCGCCGACTGTGGCGGAATCTCCCTCCCAGGGCTGGCCTGCCGCCAGAGGCAGCAGAGAAGCCCGTTGGCAAGAAACAGGCGGATCTCGGCAGGGTGCCTGGGGAGAGTCCCCCCATGGCCGGACCCATCGAGCCCTTCGATAACAGCAGCCTGCCCCGTCTCCATGACAAGGAGGCCATGGGTGAAGAGGTCGGTGGACGGTTGAACATCCAACAGACGCGTCCCCAGCATCCCTTGCTGCGTGCGGCCGTGCAGGGCGCAGGCTGGAGCGTTGGCATACACGCAGACAAAGTTGACGATCGTGCCAGAGGGGCTCTTCTCGGGCACCAGCAAAAGAAAGGGGTCCGGCAAGGATTCGAAAATCAGCTGGCTCCCCGACCAGGCCCCAAGACCAGCGGGGACAGGTCCAACAACTGTGGTGAGTGGCTGAGCGCGAGCGTCAAGGGAAGGCTCTTGACCTCTCTCGGTATCGGTGATCACTTCTCTGAGCCGTCGCATCCCGAGAACCGGATGCAGGAAAGGAAACGTGTCTGAAAAACCCATCGAACCCGTTCACCATCTCCATGAGGGGTCATGCTGATCTGTGGCAGAAGCGGGATGGTTATCGAGCGCGTCTGCGGCAAATCTCCAGGAAGTTGCCACAAAATCCTAGCTGTTTCTCTCCGGAGAACAACCACTTGCGGCCTTGCCTTTCGCGCCTAGATCGGAAGGCTCCCAGGGAGATGTTGACGGAAGGTGAAAATCGGGTGACCAGGGAGCAAGGGCCGATGGCTGTCATCACTGGATGATGATCCGGTTGGCCTCAGGCACATCGAAGCGGCGAAGGCCATCGCCTGGGATTCCATCAGACGGCGCGAGTTGTCGACTCCAACCCGGCGGATCGGGCCATCTGTCGGCAGACAAGGCCTGGGTTTGGTCAGTTTTCAGGCCGCTGTTTCACCCGGCCGGCCCCGGTCGCCACGGTCTTATCAAGCTGCTTGGCCGCCCAGCGACCCAGGCGCCCGGAGGCGACCAGCTGCTGGCGAAGGCGCTCCAGTTCAGCGGTCCGTTGCTCCCGGCGTTGTGCTTCGGTGGGCACCCGATCCTCGAACGGCACATGGGAGCGCGCCGCCAGCCAGGCCCCCAGCTGGCGCAGGGTGGACGGATCACTGCTGTGATGAGCGATCCGCAGGGGGTTACCGGGGGTCCGGGTGGCCTGCAACCGATAGGAGCGATCCCCATCGGAATCGACCAACTCGATCAACTCCAGGGCCCGGCCTTCCCCCAAGGTCCGCAGGCCATGACCAAACCGACGCTGCAATACCAGCAGCCTGGGCTCCAGACGCCATTCGCGGCGGCCATAGGTCAGCCACACCTGGGCCCAGCCACAGGCCAAGACCACCAGCGCTAGCGGAATCCCCATCGCCCAGAACCCGGGCCCGGAACCGCCGCCACGCACCAACAGGGCCAACAGGCCCCAGAGCACCAGATTGATCAGGCCCATGACGAGGCGATGCCGCCGCCGCTGGGCCAAATCGGGCACCAGCAGCGGACTGCCGAAGGAGGGGGTCAGCTCCTGCCAGCCCGCCGGCAGGACCGCCGGGGCCGAGGGCTGATCGCCTGGATCCGCCGGAGACAGACCCAGAAGCCGGTTGAGTTGCTCGGCGGCCTCCTGCCGCTGCTGCAGGCTGCCGAGTCGGGTGATCTCGAGGCTGCGGCCGGGCAGCTCGGCCACCAGCGGCCCCCCGAGGCCCCCATCACGTACCTGGAAACGAAGAATGCCCCCCCGGGGCAGGGCACGCCGGTGGCGGAAGGGTCCCAGCTGCACCCGCCGCTCCAGACTCCCGTCCGCCGCGACGCTGAGCCGATCCTCCGACCAGATGGCGCGGAGGAGATGGTGCAGGGCGGCGGCGCCACCGACACTCCAGAAGCTGACCCAGACCAGCAGAAACAGGGCCGCCGGCAGCGCCCCCTGGCCGGTGGACAGAAACGTGCTGAGAAACCTCCAGAGAAGCGACAAGGCGAAGACCTCGCCCGCCAGCCAGCCGCACAGCCAGAACGCCAGGAAGGCCGCCATGAAGAAACGACCCGGACCCAGGGGCCGGAAGCGAAAGGTTGGCGTTGCCGTCTCCAGCTTCACCGCCTCAGCCACCACCATCCGTTGGATCCATGCTGACCCAGAGGCGCTGAACCGGCATCGATTCGGGGCATGAAAAAACCCCGCTCCGGAGAAGGAGCGGGGGACGGAGCCTGATCAGGCCAGCCCTGTGGCGGCTTCAGCCGACGAACTCGCGGCTGGGGGCGGACACGCCGGCGGGGGAGGTGCCCTTCAGATAGGCCAGCATGGTGTCGGCATCGGAGCACTCGAACGGGTCGGTGGGGCAGTTGTCCTCGAGCCCGGGCTCCACGAACATCTTTTCAATCGTGCCGTCGTTGACGAGCATCGAATAACGCCAGGAGCGCTCACCGAAGCCCAGGTTGCCCTTCTCGACAAGCATGCCCATCTTGCGGGTGAACTCACCGTTGCCGTCGGGTAACAGGAACACCTTGTCGGCGCCCACCTGCTTGCCCCACTGGTACATCACGAAGGCGTCGTTGACCGACACGCAGACGATGCTGTCGACGCCCAGGCCCTTGAACTCCTCGAGCAGAGCCTCGTAACGGGGCAGGTGGTTGGAGGAGCAGGTGGGGGTGAAAGCGCCGGGGAGGGAGAACACCACGACCTTCTTGCCTTTGAAGATGTCGTCGGTGCTCAAGTCCTGCCAGCGGAAGGGGTTGGGGCCGGGCACGGATTCATCGCGCACACGGGTCTTGAAGACGACGCTGGGGACCTTTTCGATGAAAGCCATGTGGAGGTGTGAAGAACGACTTGACGACGCGCCGCCCGGAGCAGCGATCGAAGGGAGCTTAACTCATAATCGATCCGCCTTAGGGTGGAAACCGGCTGAGTGTTTCTGCTCATCGTCTCCCCAAATCCAGCCCGACACCCGCCCTACAGTCCGCCTCGCCAGCCCCCCGGCCCACCACCCCAGCCATGTCCCTCTCGATGTTCGAGGCGGCTGTTCCGCCCCTGGCCCGCAGCCTGAGCAACCTCAGCGCCATCCTGGCCAAGGCGGCCGCCCACGCCGAAGCCAAAGGGATTGATCCGGCGGTGCTGCTGCAGGCCCGCCTCTACCCCGACATGTTCCCCCTGGTGCGCCAGGTCCAGATCGCCACCGACATCGCCCGCCGCGGCCTGGCCCGGCTGGCCGGGGTGGAGAGCGCGGCGATGGCCGACAACGAAGCCAGCTTCGCGGAGCTGATCAGCCGCATCGAAACGACCCTCGCCAGCCTGGAGGGCTTCTTGCCTGATCAGATCGATGGCAGCGAAACCAAGGCGATCGAGCTGACGATCCGCAGCGAGACCCTCCACTTCAGCGGCCAGAGCTTCCTGCTGTTCTTCGTGCTGCCCAACGTCTATTTCCACGTCACCACCGCCTACGCCATCCTGCGCCACAACGGCGTGGAGCTCGGCAAGCGGGATTTCCTGGGCGAGCCCTGAGGCCCTCAGGCCAGCGGCCGTCGCAACGCCGACGGATCCAGACCCTCGCGCAGGGCCAGCACCAGACCGGCCGCCTCCGCGTAGGTGGCGGCCGGGATCACCTCCAACCCCAGGGCTTCACCGCTGACCTGCAGCAGGCAGGGATTGCCCTCCACCGCGATCACGGGCACGCCCCGCTCGGCGCAGGCCAACACCGCCTCACCCCCCAGGGCCCCGGCCGGCGCCACCACCGCGCCTAGATCGGCACCATGCAGCAAGCCGTTGCCGCTGGCCGGTTCGGGCCGCAGGGATGGGGCCCGGCTGAGGCCCACCAGCACGCAGGGCAGGAAGGTGTGGCCCAGCTCCTCGGCCGCCGCCCGCGGATCCAGCCCGGGATCGGGCGGCAGCGGCGCCAGGGCGGGGGCATGGGCACAGGGCACCCCCAGATGGCGCACCAGCAGGTGACTGATCACCGCCTCCGCCCCGGCCAGGGCATCCACCCCCGTGCCGTGGCGGTAGGCCGCCAGGGCCTCGCTGCCGGGCGCTTCGGGAAAGCGGGCCACCACGGCGATGGCCGTGGCGCCGGCGGCCAGCAGCGCTTCACCGGCCCGCAGCAGGGCATCGGGGCGGCCCAGGCGGCCCCAGCTGCTGCCGCTGGGGCCGATCGACAGGCTCACCTCCAGGGGCACCGCGCTCGTGAGCACCGGGCCGATCGTCAGCCCCAGGCTGGCGCGACAGGCCTCGATCACCTGGCGGTGGCGCAGCAGCAGCGCCGCTTCGATGCCCGCATCCAGCAGCACGCCCACCCGCTGGCTGGGCACCGGAGAGAGGGCCAGCTCGCCAGCCGCGAAGCGGTCGAGGCTCCAGCCCTCCACGTAGTGCAGGCGCCGGTCGCTCCAGTAAAGGGAGGCGGCGTTCATCACGTTGGGGTGGGTGATCAGGCAGCCGCTGGCCGCCGCCAGCAGCCGGGCCGCCGGCAGGCCGTCGCCGGCGAAGCCCCCCACGGCACAGCCCACCCCAGTGGGGATCACCAGCAGGGTGGGCAGGGGCGGGGCCGCTGCGCTCAAGGTCCGGGAGTCGACGCTGGCCCCACCACGATCCCCTCGAGCCGCAGGCCGCGCTGGGGATCCACCGCTGTGATCGCCCAGCGCAGGGGCTCAGCGCCCGTACCGGCCAGGCGGCAAGCTTCCCGCGCCAGCGCCTGGCGCAGCTGGGGCAACAGGAGGCCGGGGGAGGCCTGGAGCCACAGCTCCAGGGGCACCAGAGTGCTCACTTCTGGAACTGACCGAACTGGGCCTCATAGAGGGTGTCCTCCTGGCCGGCCAGCAGGTCGAGGTCGGAGAGGGGATAGGAGACGCAGAGCAGGGCGTAGCCCTTGGTCTGAAGCTCGGCCTTCACGCCCATGGCATCGGGCTGGTGCACCGTGCCACTGCGCAGCAGGGCGGCGCAGGTGGTGCACACCCCCGAGCAGCAGGAGCTGGGCAGGGGCACCCCGGCGGCCTCGGCGGCGTTGAGCACCGTCTGGTCGCTGCGGCAGGAGAAGCTGTGGGCCACGCCATCCAGGCTGGCGCTGATCTGGAAAACGGAGACCGTCGCGGCGGGCGTGGGGGAGGTCTCGGACACGGGCTCGGACACGGTCAGGCGGGCGGGCTGGGGGGAAGGCGGAGCGGGGCTCAGGCTCCCGGCGTCGGGCCATCCTCTCCGATCGCCAGCCAGCGGCCGGGGTGGGGGGCGAGGTATTCGCCGGGGTCCGGCGCGGTCGCCGCGGCGGTGAGCACGAAGTCGAGGCTGAGGGAGAAGCGGCTGTCGTCCGGGTCGCCGTTGGGCAACACCGCATGGTCGACGCAGGAGGGGAACAGCAGCAGCAGCCCGGCCCGGGGGGCCACGTCGTGCCAGGGCCGGTTGAGGGCGGCGGTGGGGTCGATCGGCCCGTCCTGGCCCACGGCCAGCCCCGGCACCAGCTCGTTCACCGGCCGGAGAGGGAACAGGCGCAGGCAGCCGCTGCGGCCGCTGCCGTCGCCATTGAAGTAGTAGATGGCGCTCAGGTGGGCGTTGGGGTGATGGTGGCGCCCCACCTGCTCGCCGGGCTCGCTGATCACCGGCCAGCAGCGCTGAACATGCAGCGCCAGCCGCCGGCGATCGAAGCCCAGCGCGTCCAGGTAGGCCCGGGCATGGCCGGCCAGTTCGGCGATCAGGGGGACGAAAAGGGGGTCGTGGTGCAGCTCGCCGGCGCCGTGCACGTCTCCGGTCCAGGCCACGCCCTCCTCCTGAGGCGCCTCACCGCGCAGGAGCAGGATCCGCTGCAGCAGCAGGGCAGTGTCGAGCGGGTCGGGGGCCAGCTGCACCCGGCCCAGGGCCATGGGGAAGAGGGGCTGGATCGCCAGAGGGGCGGGGGAAGCCATGGGCTGGGGCGAGAGGGTGCGGCCAAGGAACGATCCTGACGGCGACCCAGCGACTCGGCGACTCAGCGCCCCGAAGCGCCGAAGCCGACCGGGCCGGGGAATGCTGCCTCAAGGATCCGCCACCGAACCATCCAGCCACCAGCCAGCCCACCACGAGCGCCGCGCCTGCTGGAGAAGCTGCGGGAGGAGCTGGCCGTGCGCCACGACGCCCGCCGCACCGCAGGAACGTATGAGCAGTGGGTGCGGCGGTTCCTGCGCTTCCACGGCCTGCGGCCGCCCCGGGAGATGGGGGCAGGCCGAGATCAATGCCTTCCTCACCCACCTGGCGGTGGAGGAGGGGGTGAGTGCCTCCAGCCAGACCCAGGCCCTCTCGGCGCTGTTGTTCCTCTATCGCCATGTGCTGGGGACGACTCCGGGCGACCTGACGGGGGTGGTACGCGCCCGCGTGCGGCGGCGCCTGCCGGTGGTGATGACACCGGCGGAGGTGCAGCGGGTGCTGGGGCATCTGGAAGGCATCACGGCCCTGGTGGCCGGCCTGCTCTACGGGAGCGGACTGCGGCTGATGGAAGCCCTGCGGATGCGGGTGCAGGATCTCGACGTCGGGCAGCGGCAGATCACGGTGCGCAGCGGCAAGGGGGACAAGGACCGCGTCACCCTGATGCCGGAGCGGCTGATGGAACCACTGGGAGCGCACCTGGAGGGGGTTCGGCGGCTGCACACCGCCGACCTGGCCGCCGGCTGGGGTCGGGTGGTGCTCCCTCAGGCGCTGGAGCGCAAGTATCCGAACGCCGCCGTGGAATGGCGCTGGCAATGGGGGTTTCCCCAGACCCGCCGATGGCGTGATCCAGCCACCGGCAGAGAAGGACGTGCGAAGGGCAGTGCAGGCTGAGGGGCTGGCCAAACGGGTGAGCTGCCACACCTTCCGCCATTCCTTCGCCACCCACCTGCTGGAAAGAAGCACCGACATCCGAACCATTCAGGAGCTGCTGGGCCACAACGACCTGCGCACCACGATGATCTACATGCATGTGATCAACCGGGGCCCCTGCGGTGTGCGCAGCCCCGCCGACCTGCTGTGATCCACCAAGGGCGGTGCGATGGCGTGCATCACGTGACCGGTGATGGGCACCGCCGCACGCATACAGCTGGCCAGCATGCCTGCAGAGGAATGGCTTTGGGGCCTCAAGTCAGGTGTCAATCGGCGACATAGGCGGCAGAGAGTCACCCCGATCCCCCCTGAACCTGAATGGGCAAGACCGATCCGGGGCAGCTACCTTGACCGGGACGACTTGTCCTGAATGCATCAAGGTTCCTTTATGCACCCAAGACCGGGCTCACTGAGCCAGGGAAGCCCAGCCTGCGCCGAAGGATCTCGATTAACTGGACTGAATATCCATTGCATAGGTGTCGTTGCCAATGGCCTCGGGAGTGCATTACGGAACCACCCATTTAGTAGTTAGTCAGTGGCATTCACGAATCAAAGTCGGCCCGCCAGTTACGATGGATAAAGACGATGCGGCATGAATACAATGAGAACAATGGTTTGCCCGATACGAGTCACTAGAACCAGTACGTCGTTGGCTGTTCATGCCGACATTGATGCTCTGCTTCGCGTGTGGGGAGAGGAGAAGACCGCGCTGGTTGTGTGTCTGTCTGCATGGATGCACAAGATTAACCAGCTCGACGAGATACACCAACTTCTCATCGAGCACGACCACACAGATTACGCGTCGGCTCCAATTTGGATGATTGCTGGCCTTGTGTCAGAGGGACACTTGTTTTTCAGCAAGAAGGGCAAGGTCAGCACTTGCTTCAAAAAGGAGATCTTGGCGGATGTGAAGCTGCGAGACGCGGTCGCCAAACTTCGGAAGTTCCATTCGCGGCCCACCAAAGGAACACCAGAAATGAATATTGTGAGGCATCTTCGGAACAAATATTCGTTCCACCCAAACGAATACAATGCAGTATCCAATTCGCTTCAGTATTGGAGAAGATGTGAAAATGGAAACGGCCAACCTAGAGAAATGGCGATTTATCGTATCGATTGTGAGAGTCGTCCACATTTCGACGCAAGAGGCTGCGACGCTCTATACTTGCTTGGTTTATTTGACTTTGCAACAGACTCATCGCTGGTGATTTCGTTCGGCGAACTCATCAGTCGGCTTGGCAAGGACGTTGCCAAGCTTCGTAACCTCACTGGTGATTTCTTCATCTGTCTCGGAGAATATCTTGAGCGGCAGCAGCCACGCTCTTTTGGCGACTAGGCATTATGACCATTTAGAGGCAAGACAAATGTAAATGTTGCCCAACAAGCCCCTTGAGTGGACAGGCCACCATCAACTCTCTGCTTCGCCACCAAAAACTCTTTGCCTGCCACTCAGGGGCAGCGTTGAACCGACCAGTAAGCGGGGCCCGGTACCAGTCCACGGCCAAGCAGCTACAGTGACATGAGGAGGTGAGCTCAATGTCCAGACAGTTTGATGTAGTCGTCGAAAAGGATTCAGAAGGGTTCTTCGTGGCGACAGTCCCTGCTCTCCCCGGTTGCCATACGCAAGCAAAATCACTGGATCAATTAATGGAGCGAATCAAGGAAGCCATTGAACTTTGCCTTGAGGTTGAAGGCACTGACCCTGAGTCACTTGACTTTGTAGGAGTGCAGCGAATTACAGTGGAAGTGTGACGAGATATTCTGCGGTTTCAGGAAAGACTCTCATCGCAGTCTTCAAGAGAATTGGCTTTGAAGAAATCAGGGTCAAAGGCAGCCACCATTTCCTGAAGCACCCAGACGGAAGAACGACAGTTGTTCCCATTCATTCGAATGAAACTTTGGGGCCTGGTCTCTTGGCAAGCATCCTTCGTGATGTCAAGCTCTCAAGATCTGGATTGCAAGACCTTCTATGACGAATCCAACGGCTGTCCAGCATCAAGATCAAGCGGCCGGGGCCAAAGATCCCTGTTGAAAGCACTGGGCTGCTTCCCGCCGCTGATCTTGAGCGTTGGACCGACCAAGCGAATGAATGGCCAAGTGCCAGAGGGGCGAAAACGACATGCTGTGCCATCACCGCATTGATCGTTCGCGTTCGATCCAGGCTTGAGCAACCCATCGGCCGTCATCCTGGAGGCGTTCAGCCTTACCGACTCGCCAGTATTGATGCCGGGGGACCATAGGAATACCCAGCGCAGGCTTCTCAGCCAGCCAGGGGCAGTTTCACGCTGAAGACACTCCCCGAACCCGGCTGGGAAGCCACGGAGATCTCTCCGCGATGGCGATGCACGATCGCCGCCACGATGGAGAGCCCCAGGCCGGTGCCGCCCTGGCGACGGGAACGCCCTGGATCACTGCGGAAGAAACGATCAAAGATGTGTTGCTGATCGGCCGAGGTGATGCCGATGCCACTGTCCCGCACCTGCAACACCGCCTGACCTCTCTCTCGCCCCAGGCTCAGCACCACCTCCCCTGCCGGCGGCGTGTACTGAATCGCGTTCAGCAGCAGGTTGGACACGAGCTGATAGAGCTCCGATTCAACCCCCAACACGACGAGATCATCCTCGCCACCCACCAGCCTCAGCTGCAGCCCTGCCGCAGCCGCCGCCTCACTGGTCTCTTCCATCAGGTCGCGCGCAATCTGCGGCAAGGAGCACAGCTGCCGTGCAGCAGCTGCCTCAGATCCCTCGAGCCGGGCGAGCAGCAAGAGGTCAGTGATCAGGCTGCTGAGCCGTTTCCCCTGCCCGTGGACCACCGCCAGCATCTCTCTCGTGGCGGTGCGCTCATCGGGCATCAAGGCGCTGTGGGCCTCCACCACGGCCAGCAGGTTGGCCACAGGTGCGCGCAGTTCATGGGCCGCATCAGCGGTGAACTGCTCTTGCTGCCGATAGGCCGCCAGCAGCGGCCGCATCGCCAGGCCGGACAACCACCAGCTGGCCAGGCCTGCCACCAGCAGGGCCAGCACCACGATCGTCTGGGTGGCCCACCACAGCCGTTCCCTTTCCGCGTCCAGCTCGCGCAAGCTGCGCCCGATCTGCAGGTAACCCCAATCCAGCTCCATCGGCGCCCCATCGACCTGCGCTGGCGGGTGGGAACGGTGCAGGTGGATCGAATACTGCAGGAAGCGTTCGCCTCCCTGGCCTGCCACCACCATCCAGGTCAGGTTCGGATCCTGAGCTCCGGCTTTGGGAGATCCAGGGGAGTGGGCGATCAAAGCGCCACGTCGATCCAGCAGACGCAGATAGAAGCGCTCCGAATCCGTAATGCTGACGGCATGACGTGGCAGCAGCGTGGAGGGCTTCGGGCAGGGCTGCTCCACCAGGCAGAGGCCGGGGAGGACGGCGGCGAGCTGGGCTGAAGGCCTGGCCTCAGCCGGCAGCAGGGGCTTGAGGCTGTCGTGCAAGGTGCCGGCCAGGGTTTCCACCTCGCTCTCGAGGGCCGACCAGTTCGAGCGCATCAACAGGCCAAACAGTCCGTAGCCGGCGCCGTAGAGAATCAAGCCGATCACCGCCAGATAGGCCGCTGCCAGCCGCAGTCGGCTGCGGGGAATGGGACCAGGCCACACCATCGGCGCGTCCTAGGGCTCCGGCTCGAAGCGATAGCCCTTCGAGGCCACCGTCTCGATCGGAGAGGGCAGCCCATGGCTGGCGAGCTTGCGCCGCAACAGACGCACCTGGGCCGCCACCACATTGCTGATCGGGTCCTCCTCCAACGACCAGAGTTGGGACCGCAACCGCGCCCCTGGGATGATCTGCCGCGGATGCTCCATGAAATAGGCCATCAGCTGCAATTCCTTGGCGGACAGCACGATCCTGGTGATCCCCGCCGCCGCCTGAACGGAGAGGCAGCTCTCCGCTGGATCCAGGAGGTAGGGGCCGGCCCTGAGCATCAGCTCGCGATAGTTGGGCTGGCGCCGCTGCAGCGCCCGGATCCTTGCCAGCAGTTCCTCCATCGCGAACGGCTTGCTCAGGTAGTCGTCGGCGCCGGCATCCAGGCCCTGCACCCGGTGGCTGGTGTCGGCCAGGGCCGTGAGCATCAGCACCGGCAGGGTCAACCCGGCCCCGCGCAGCCGCCGGCAGAGCTCCGGGCCTGAAAGACCCGGCAGCATCCAATCGACGATCGCCAGGTTGTAGGTGGCCAGCTCGCTGCGGATCAGGCTCCAGGCCCCCAGGCCCTCCGCCACGTGATCGACGATGTGCTGCTGTGCCCTGAGCACCGCCTGGATCGCGCCGGCCAGCTCCGCTTCGTCCTCCACCAACAGGATGCGCAGGGGCATGGCCTGGGCCAGGAGAAACAGATTGCGGCTGATCCTAGGCAGCGCAGGCGGTTTCACCTGTTTTTCATCCCCTTTGCACCATCCTCTGCTGGACCTTGTCCTGCCGTTGCGGCAGCCGCAGCATGCGCGCTCTTCTTCTGGCCGGCGGCCTCAGCCTCGCAAGC
The DNA here is from genome assembly GCF_024346455.1 of Cyanobium sp. Aljojuca 7A6. Classification (GTDB taxonomy): domain Bacteria; phylum Cyanobacteriota; class Cyanobacteriia; order PCC-6307; family Cyanobiaceae; genus Cyanobium. The sequence continues at coordinate 96,735 of NZ_JAGQCY010000003.1, read as the reverse complement.
CTGGCCCTCGGCAGCCTCACTCCGGCCGTGGCTCACGTGGGCCATGGCGATGAGTTTCAACAGCAGGGGAATGTGCGCCAGGTGAAGGCCAGCGCCGAGATCGATGCCCTGATGGGAATCACCACCGCTCCTGCCAGCGAAGCCGGCGGCGTTGTCTCGATTCCCGTCGCCGCGGTGGTGCAGGCGGACGGCAAGCCACTGGCCTTCATGAAGAGCGGCACCACCTACGACCCGGTGTTCATCAAGACCGGCGCCAGCCGGGGCGATCAAATCGAGGTCATCGATGGCGTGACCGCCGGAGAAGACGTGGTGATTCAAGGCGCCCTCTCCCTTTACGCCGAGTCGAAGAAGAGCGACAGCGCTGCAGCCAGCAACGAAGCACCCCCCGCCGCTTCTGCTGACGCCCCAGCAACCCCACCAGCTGCCGTCACCCCCGCACCCGCCGCAGGCCCTAACCCCGTGGCGATCGGCGCCGCCGCTGCGGTGGTGGTGCTGGGCGGTGTGGTCGTGGTCTCTCGCATGGGGAAGAAGAACTGACCTCCGCGACCTGCGCACTCTCCCGCCCCCCAAGCCATTCCCATGTTTGAACGCCTGCTCAACCAGACGCTGCGCACGTCGATCGCCAGGCGTTGGCTGGTGGTTGTGGCCGCCATCCTGATCACCCTCTGGGGCCTGTCGATCCTGAGCCGGATGCCGCTGGATGTGTTCCCCCAGTTCGCTCCGCCCCAGGTGGATGTGCAGACCACAGCCGATGGTCTGGCGCCCGAAGAGGTGGAACAACGCATCACCGTGCCGATTGAATCGGCCGTCAACGGACTGCCGGGAGTGGAAACGGTGCGCTCCTCCTCGAAGGTGGGGCTCTCGATGGTGCAGGTGGTGTTTGCTCAGAACGCCGACATCCACCGGGCGCGTCAATCGGTGGCGGAACGCCTGCAGCAGATCGAGGTGGAGCTGCCCGCCACTGCCAGCGCCCCGGCCATCTCGCCACTCGTGTCGCCGCTGGGCACGATCCTGCAGTATGCCTTCACACTCAAAGGCGGCGGCCCCACCACGGCGATGGAGCTGCGCCGGATCGTTGCCACCACCTTCAACAACCAGATCCTGGCGGTGCCCGGTGTCTCCCAGGTGACCCTCTACGGCGGCGAGGAGGCCCAGCAGCAGATCCAGATCGATCCCAAGCAACTGCGGGCACGCAATGTTTCGCTGCAAGCCGTGGCTGAGGCGGCCGCCGCCGCCAGCGCCAATGCCCCGGGCGGCTTTCTGATCGCAGGCGGGCAGGAGAAACTGATCCGCGCCAGCGGCCAGGCCAGCAGTCCTGGGGAGCTCGCCGATTCCGTGGTGATGGATCGCAACGGTCAATCGCTGCGGCTTGGTGATGTTGCCGAGATGCGGTTGGCCAGCGCCCTCAAACGCGGCGATGGCAGCTTCAACGGCACGCCGGCGGTGGTGCTGATGATCAACAAACAGCCGGACATCGACACGCCAAGGGTGACCCGCGAGGTGGAGCAGCGAATCGCCGCCCTCAGCAAGACCCTGCCCGGCGACATTCAGCTGAAGCGCAGCTTCCGGCAGGCCAGTTTCATTGATACGGCGATCAGGAATGTGGCCAGATCGCTGATCGAAGGCATCGCGATTGTTGCGGTGGTGATGGTGCTGTTTCTGATGAACTGGCGCACCGCTGTGATCACCCTCAGTGCCATCCCCCTGTCGTTGCTGATCGGCCTGATGCTGATGCATGCCTTTGGGCTGGAGATCAACACCATGACCCTCGGTGGGCTGGTGGTCGCCATCGGCTCGGTGGTGGACGATTCCATCGTCGATATGGAGAACTGCTACAGCGGGCTGCGCCGCAATCAGGTGGCCGCCCAGCCCAGGAATCCCCTGGAGGTGGTGTACGAAACCTCGGTGGAGGTGCGCCAGCCGGTGATTCTCTCCACCGTGATCATTGTGGTGGTGTTCGCGCCGATCTTCAGCCTCACGGGAGTGGAAGGGCGGATCTTCGCGCCGATGGGACTGGCCTACCTGTTCTCGATCGCCGCCTCCACCCTGGTGGCGCTCTCCCTCACGCCGGCGCTCTGCGCGATTCTGCTGGCGAACACGCGACTCCCCGCCGAGAACACCTGGATCGCCACCTGGGCCGAGCGGGCTTACCGGCCCCTGCTGGAGAGGGCGCTGATCTCCCCCAGACGGGTTCTGGCCGCAGCGCTCGCGGTGGTAGTGGCGTCCTGCACCATCCTGCCCAGCCTCGGGCGGGTGTTCCTGCCGGAGTTCCGCGAGACATCCCTGGTGAATTCGATGGTGCTCTACCCAGGGGTGTCACTGGAGATGACCAACCGCGCCGGTCTGGCCTTGTCCAACACCCTCAAGGCCAGCACGCTGTTTGAGTGGGTGCAGGTGCGCGCGGGGCGGGCCCCGGGCGATGCCGATGGCGCCGGGGTGAACCTGGCCCATGTGGATGTGGAGTTGAGCGATGCGGCGATGCAGAATCGCCCTGCCGCCATCGCCGAACTTCGAGCAGCCTTCCTGAAGCTGCCTGGCGTGGCTCCGAACATCGGCGGCTTCATCTCCCACCGCATGGATGAGGTGCTCTCAGGGGTGCGCAGCGCGATCGCGATCAAGATCTACGGACCCGATCTGGCGGAGCTGCGCAGGATCGGCGAGCAGGTGCGTGACGCGATCGAACCGATCGAGGGGGTGGTGGATCTGCAACTCGAACCCCAGTTGCCCATCCAGCAGGTGCAGATCACTTTCGATCGCAAGGCCGCCACCGCCAACGGACTGACGATGCAGCATCTCGCTGATGTGGTGGAGATCGCCCTCAACGGCAAGACGGTGGGCCAGGTGGTGAGCAACCGCACCGATCGCACCGATGTGGTGGTGATGCTGCCCGAGCCATCCCGTAACAGCCTCGATGCCCTGCGGGCTACTCCTATCGCTACCCCCGCCGGCACCATGCTGCCACTGGGATCCCTGGCCCGGATCGACAACGGACTTGGCGCCAATGTGGTCAACCGGGAGGATGTGTCCCGCTTGATCGTGGTGTCTGCCAATGTCAGCGGCCGGCCGCTTGGCACGGTCATCGGCGACATCCAGAACACCATCAACAACACGATCAAACTGCCAACTGGGTACCTGATCCGCTACGGCGGGCAGTTCGAATCGGAGGAGCGGGCCACCGCCAACCTGGTGCTTTACAGCGCACTGGCCACGGTGGTGATCGCCGTGTTGATCTTCGTGTCCGTCAAATCTCTGCCGGCCACGATTGCCATCCTGATCAATCTGCCCCTGGCCCTTGTCGGTGGCCTGGTGGCCATCCTTCTCACCGGCGGTGTGTTGTCGGTGGCCTCCCTGATCGGGTTCATCACCCTGTTCGGGGTGGCAGTGCGCAACGGCCTGCTGCTGGTGGACAATTACAACCGCCGACATGCCGAAGGCATGGAGCTCAAGGAGGTGATCCGCGCTGGCAGCCTCCAGCGCCTCAACGCCATCCTGATGACAGCCCTCACCTCAGCCCTGGGCATGGTGCCGCTGGCCCTGGCCTTCGGGGCGGGCAACGAAATCCTGCAACCCCTGGCGATTGTGGTGCTCGGAGGCTTGATCACCTCCACCACCCTTACCCTGCTGGTGCTTCCAGCTCTCTATGCCGCCTTCGGCGGCTGGTTGCTTCCTCGCCGTAGCCCCGAGTGACAGACCTGTCGTGACCAGCCTCCGTTGCCTTGCCGATGATCTCTGGGTTGCTGAACAACCGCAGACCTACTTCGGCCTGAGCATCGGCACCAGGATGACAGTCATCCGCCAGCGGCATAGCAACAGATTGGTGGTCGTTTCGCCAATCCAGCCATCTGCTGAGCTCGAACAGGAATTGGCCGCGCTGGGTGTCGTCAGCGATATCGTGGCGCCCAACGCCTTCCACCATCTCTATCTCAAGGCATTCAAACAGCGCTTCCCCCAGGCAGTCCTGTGGGGTCCGCCCGTCCTGAGGCAGAAATGTCCCTATCTGGAGCTGGATCGTCTTCTCAGCGCGGAAGCCCCCTCCCCATGGCCAGAGATGCTGCTGTGCGGCCTGACGGGGCTCCACACCTTGGGGCCCACAGGGCCGTCACCCCTTCACGAAGTGGCCTTTTGCCACACACCCAGCAGGACCCTCATCCTCACGGACAGTGCCTTCAACTTCGATGCCTCCGCTCCCTGGCTCACCCGGTTCATCACGCGGATAGGCGGCGGTTTCAATCGCCTGGAGCCCACCATTCTCGAGCGACTGGCCACATCCGACAGGGCTTCCCTGGCCAGGGCCCTGCAAGATGTCCTGCAGTGGGACTTCGACAGGGTCATCGTGGCCCATGGGGCCATTGTCGAAACGGGCGGCAAGGAGAGCCTCGCCAAGGCCTACATGGCCTTTCTCGGTGGCAGCCTCGAGCTCTGCACCGGAATCCCACCCATCACTGAAGCCCATCCACCATGAAAGCCGTTGTCTACGACCGCTACGGGCCGCCCGAGGTGCTGCGCATCGAGGAGATCGCCACACCCACGCCCAAAGACGACGAAATCCTGATCCGGACCCACGTCACTACCGTCACATCAGCGGACTGGCGGGTGAGGAGCCTGACGGTTCCGACGGGCTTCGGGCTGATCATGCGGCTGGTGTTTGGTATTCGAAAACCCAGGCAACCCATCCTCGGCTCGGAGCTGGCCGGCGTTGTCGCCGCGATCGGCAACGACGTCACCCGGTTCAAGGTGGGAGAGAGGGTGTTCGCCTTCAGCGACGCCCGCATGGGCTGCCATGCCGAGGTCATCTGCCTGCCCCAGGACGGCCTGGTGGTGGCCACACCGCCCGGACTCACCGATGAAGCGGCCGCCGCCCTTTCCTTCGGCGGAACAACGGCCTTGGATTTTCTGCGCCAAGGCAAGGTTCAGGCCGGCGACAAGGTGCTGGTGAATGGGGCCTCTGGAGCTGTGGGTACAGCCGTTGTGCAGCTGGCCCGGCACTTCGGAGCCGAGGTCACCGGGGTGTGCAGCATGGCGAACCGCGATCTGGTCATCGCTCTGGGCGCGGCCCACGTCATCGACTACACCAAAGTGGATTTCACCCACAACGGTGAAACCTATGACCTGATTGTCGATACGGTCGGCACGGTGACCTATTCACGCTGCAAGCGGTCACTGAAGGATGGGGGGCGCCTGCTGATGGTGGTGGCCGGGTTGCCGGACATGCTGCTGGGCGTGTGGGTGTCGCTGATCAGCCGCCACACGATCATTGCGGGGCCTGTTGCTGTGAAACGCGACGACCTGCTCCAACTGGCGGCACTGGCAGAAGCAGGAGACATCCAACCGGTGATCGATCGGATCTATCCGTTTGAACAGATCGTGGCAGCCCACCGTTATGTCGACACGGGACGAAAGAAGGGGAATGTCATCATCTCCGTGCGCGACCCGAGCTAGTCACCCATGGCAAAGTCCGAGGCTTTCGCGCGCATCAAGGGTCAGGTGCTGAGGATTGTCGCGACGATTCCCGAATCGAAGCTCACCACCTACCAATCCATCGGGGAGCATCTGGCCGTGATGCCCAGGCATGTTGCGTACATCCTCAGCCAGCTGGATGACGGTGCAAAACTGGACGTGCCCTGGTATCGCGTCGTGTCAGGGGATGGCCGCCTTGGCGCGTCCAAACGGGGTCCCTACGGCGACAGCCAAGCGCAGCTGCTCGAACGGGAAGGCATCGCCGTGGTGGGAAATGCGGTGCAGCCGTCGCTCGAGGCGTTCTTTCTCCCATGCCAGGAACTGGGCCATGGCATCCCCAGACAAGAACGCCCCGCGGCGCCGCAGGGCGTGAAACGCGTCCGAGGTTGCTGACAGAGGAGTAATGTAAAGGAAACAGAAAGGCACAGACCACCGTTGCTGCTTGCTACGTGCTGGTCTGATCTTCTTCAAGGGAAGGCGAGATGAAGGCCGCGATAAAGAAAAGCTATAGCCCCAATGGCGGGCGGCCGACACCCCTTCAGGTCGCAACCAAAGCCCAAGCCACCTTGCCATTTGAGTTGGCGCTGACGGAGCGGACAAAGGAACTCAACTGTCTCCAGCAAATGGAGCAAATCATCGCCGCCAGTGAAGGAACACTTGACGACATTCTTTGGCAGACGGTTGAGGCCATTCCGAAAGCCTGGCTGCATTCCGCCAACACCGTCGCCAGGATCACCAAGGGGTCCAAGGTCTATCAGACTGGCGACCTGGATCGTTGTCAGTCGGTTCAGTCAGCCCAGATCAAAGCCAACGACCACCTCTACGGATTAGTGGAGGTTGGCTACACCGAACGCTTTGATGGGGCCGCCAAAAGTCCTTTTCTGGCGGAAGAAAGGGTGCTGCTCGACACGATCGCGATACGGCTCGGCAGCCTGATCACTCGAGCGATCGCCGAGGAGGAATTGATCAAAACCCTCAAAGAAAACGAGAGGCTATACAAGAAGTTGCTGACGGTCCTTGGGGGGATGGCAGAGATGCGGGATCCCTACACCGCGGGCCACCAACAAAGTGTGGACAAACTGGCCTTGGCCATCGGGGTGGAACTGGGACTCCCGGTGCGGCAGCTGGAAGGCCTGCAATTGGCCGCCTCCGTCCACGACATCGGCAAAATCATGGTGCCAGCGGAGATTCTCTGCAAGCCAACAAAACTGACCCGCCATGAATACGACCTGATCAAGGACCATGCCCAAGCGGGCTACGACATCCTCAAAGACGTGGACTTTCCTTGGCCGATTGCCCGCATCGTCCTTGAACACCACGAACGGATGGATGGCAGCGGCTATCCGAATGGGATCCCTGGCGATGAACAACTGCTGGAATCCCGCATCGTGGCCGTCGCCGACGTGGTGCAGTCCATGTGCGCCCATCGCCCCTATCGTGCCGGCCTCGGCAGCGATGCCGCCCTGGCGGAGATCACCAAAAACCGAGGCAAGCTCTACGACCCCGAGGTGGTGGATGCCTGTCTGCGGCTGTTCAACGAGAAGCGGTATGTCTGTGGGTGTTGACCACTGAAGGGAACCTCTCAATGACCGCCGGGTGCCACTGGCCGCTTCGTCTCTTGCCAGGGGTTGATCTGCGCGGGGAACTTGAGGCGATGGCCAAGGAGGATCCGAGGCTCTGCGGCTTCATCGTCTGCGGCATCGGCAGCCTTGAGAATGCCGTGCTTCGCTTCGCTGATGAAGCTGAAGGCGTGGGCCTGGCAGGTCCGCAGGAAGTGGTGTCGCTGGCGGGCAGCGTCAACTGCGATGGGGCCCACCTGCACTTGGTGGTCGCCGACTCCGTAGGGCGAACACGTGGCGGGCACCTCTGCCACGGCAGCCGGGTGCGCACAACCATGGAAATCCTGCTGCTCTGCCCGGAGGGCTGGGCATTGGGCCGGGAGCGGGATGCCGCCACCGGCCACCTGGAGCTGACGATCAGCCCATCGCGGCCGCGCCACCCACCACTTCCAGGATCTCCTGGGTGATGGCCGCCTGGCGGGCCTTGTTGTAGTCGAGGGTGAGGGTCTTGGCGAGCGCCTTGGCGTTGTCGCTGGCGTTGTTCATGGCCGTCATCCGGCTGGCCAGTTCGCTGGCGGCCGCTTCCTGGAGGGAGCGCAGCAGCTGGTTGGCCAGATAGAGGGGCAGCAGGGCATTGAGCAACTGCTCGGGACTCTGCTCGAACACGAAGTCGGGCTGGAGGGCCGGCTCCACGTTCTCCACCGTGCCGACCTCAACGCCGAGGCGGCCATCACGGGTGATGAGACGGAAGATCTCGTCATCCGAGCTGGCGATGCCCTGGGGATCGAGAGGCAGCAGGGTCTGGACCACCGGCTGGGAGCTCACCAGGTTGATGAAACGGGTGAACACGATCTCGACCCGGTCGGTACTGGCCGAAAGAAACTCGGCGAGCACTTCGTTGGAGATCTCGTTGGCATCCTGGGAGGTGGGAACCTGCTCCAGGCCGGTGAAGGTGGCCCGGATCGGGTAGGAGCGGTTGGTGAAGTAGGTGATGGCCTTGCGGCCCATCAGCACCATGTCCACCGCGAAGCCCTGGGCCTTGAGCTCGGCGAAGCGCTGTTCGGCCCGGCGGATGACGTTGGCGTTATAGCCACCGCAGAGGCCCCGGTCGCCTGTCACCACCAGCAGGGTGATGGTGCCAACGGGACGGCGCTCAGCCAGCAGGGGGGAATCGGCCCCCTCGAAGCCCATGCGGGATTCCAGGTTCTGCAGCACCCGGGCCAGGCGATCGGCGAAGGGGCGGGTGCGCAGCACCTGCTCCTGGGCACGACGCACCTTGGCCGCGGCCACCAGCCGCATGGCTTCGGTGATCTTGCGTGTGTTCTTGACCGAACTGATCCGGTCACGGATTGCCTTGAGATTGGCCATGGGTGGAAATTCCTCAGGCGGCGGCCAGCATCGAGGAGGTGACCTCTCGAATGGCCTCCTTGAGCATGGCTTCGGATTCGTCGCTCAGCACCTTGTCGGTCTGGACCTTGTTGATGAACTCGGGCTTGCTGTTCTTGAGGTACTCGCGCAGCTCGCGGGCGAACTGGGGCACCAGGTCCACGGGCACGTCATCGATCAGACCCTTGACGCCTGCATAGACCACCGCCACCTGCTCGGCCAGGATCAGGGGGCTGAACTGGGGTTGCTTGAGCAGCTCACGCAGACGCTTGCCCCGGGCCAGCTGGGCCTGGGTGGCGGCATCCAGATCGGAGGCGAACTGGGAGAAGGCGGCCAGTTCGTCGAACTGGGCCAGCTCCAGTTTCAGGGTGCCGGCGATCTTCTTGATGGCTTTGGTCTGGGCGGCGCCGCCCACCCGGCTCACCGAAATGCCCACGTTGATGGCGGGCCGCAGGCCGGAGTTGAACAGGTCGGAGCTGAGGAACACCTGGCCGTCGGTGATCGAGATCACGTTGGTGGGGATGTAGGCCGAGACGTCGCCAGCCTGGGTCTCGATGATCGGCAGGGCGGTCATGCTGCCCTTGCCCATGGCATCGGAGAGCTTGGCGGCCCGCTCCAGCAGGCGGCTGTGGCAATAGAAGACGTCGCCGGGGTAGGCCTCGCGGCCGGGGGGACGGCGCAGCAGCAGGGACATCTGGCGGTAGGCCTGGGCCTGCTTGGTGAGGTCGTCGTACACCACCAGGGTGGCCTTGCCCTTGTACATGAAGGACTCGGCGATGGCCGCACCGGTGTAGGGGGCCAGGTACTGGAGGGCAGCCGCTTCCGAGGCGCTGGCCGCCACCACCACGGTGTAATCCAGGGCGCCACGCTCACGCAGCACTTCCACCACGTTGGCCACCGAGGCGTTCTTCTGGCCGATGGCCACGTAGACGCAGACCACGTCCTCACCCTTCTGGTTGAGGATGGTGTCGATGCAGATGGCGGTCTTGCCGGTCTGGCGGTCGCCGATGATCAGTTCCCGCTGGCCGCGGCCGATGGGGATCATGGCGTCGATGGCCGTGATGCCGGTCTGCATGGGCTCATGCACCGACTTGCGCTGAATGATGCCAGGCGCCATCGACTCGATCAGGCGAGTCTCGGTGGTGGGGATCTCACCCTTGCCGTCGATCGGCTGGCCCAGGGCGTTCACCACCCGGCCCAGCATGGCGTCACCCACTGGCACCGCCGCGATTCGGCCGGTGGCCTTGACGGTGCTGCCCTCCTGGATGCCCAGTCCCTCGCCCATCAGCACGACGCCGACGTTGTCGTCCTCCAGGTTCAGGGCCAGGCCCTCGGTGCCGTCCTCAAACAGCACCAGCTCACCGGCCATCACCTGCTCCAGGCCGTAGACCCGGGCGATGCCATCCCCGATCTGCAGGACGGTGCCGACGTTGCTGACAGACACCGACTTGTCGTAGTCGGCGATCTGCTTCTTGAGAATGGCGCTGATCTCGTCGGGGCGGATGGAAACCATGGGTGGGAGTCCCCGGAGGGGAGGCGATGAAGTGAGAAGGAGAGAAGAAAGGGAGCGAAGCGCTAGCTCACGTTGGCGAGCGTCAGGCCGAGGCGCCGCACCTGACCGGCGAGGCTGGCGTCGATCACCTTGGAGCCGACGCTGAGGACGAACCCACCGATCAGGGCAGGATCCACCGCGAGGCTGATCTCCACCTTGTCGGTTCCGGCCACGACCTTGGCCTTCTCGGCGAGCAGGGCCTGCTGGTCGTCGCTCAGGGGGCTGGCGGAGGTCACCGTGGCCAGGGCGATCTGGTTCTGCTCGCGGTAGAGATCCAGGAGCCGCTCCAGGACGGCATCGAGGAACCCGATCCGCTGGCGGTCGGCCAGGAGCTTGAGCAGGTTGAGGAAGGACGGGGAGATGCTGCCGCCGAAGAGTTGCTCGAGGGCCGCCTTCTTGCCTTCGACTTCCAGGACGGGGGAGGCCATCGCCTCGCGCAGGTCGCTGGAGTCGTGCCAGAGGGCCAGGATCGCCCGGGCCTGATCGATCACCGCCTCGGTGTCGCCATTGGCGTCGCAGACCTGGAGGAACGCGTCGGCGTAGGGCGTGGTGATGGTGTTAAGCAGAGGCATCAGGCGTTCCCCATCGATTGAATGGACTGATCGATCAGCTGGGCCTGGGTTTTGGCGTCGAGGCGGCCGGGGAGGCTGGCGAGGGCCTTGGCGATCGCCATCTCGGCGGCCTCGCGCTGCAGCAGCTTGCTGACGCGGGAGACCTCGGAATCCAGATCGGATTTGGAATCCTGCTTGAGCCGCGCCATCTCCTCGACAGTGCGTTTCTCGGTCTCGAGGCGGATCGCCTCGGCGCGGACCTTGCCATCGGCGCGGATCTGCTCGGCGCGGGCACGGGCTTCACCGAGGCTGCTCTGGGCCACGGCGAGGGAGGCGCTGGCGGCGCTCAGGCGCTCCTCAGCGTCCTGGAGCTCCCCGAGGATCCGCTCGCGGCGGCGCTCCAGAATGCCTCCAAGGAAGCCCCGCAGAAACCACACCAGACCAGCGATCACGATCGCCAGGTTGATGATGTTGGTCTCGAAGACGTCGAGGTTGAGGCCGAAGGTGCCGTGGCTGGCAAACAGCGTCGTCACCGTGGAAAGAAGTGAGGAGAGAGTCATGAGGCAGGCAGCAGACGGTCGACGATGAGGTCGGCGAGCCTGTCGGCATCGGCCTCAAGAAGGCTCAGGGCATCGGACCGCTGGGCATCGATCTTGGTGCGGGCGCTCTCGCGGCTGGCCATGGCCTCCGCCTGGGCCACCGCCATGGCCTCACGGTAAAGACGATCGGAAGCCTGCTCAGCCTCAAGGATCACCTTCTGGGCCTCGAGGCGAGCCCCCTTCAGCTGCTCCTTGAGATCGGTCTCGAGGCGCACGGTCTGGGCCAGCTTCTCCTTGGCCTGGGTGCGGCTGGTGGCGATGTACCCCTCACGGTCCTCCACGGCCTTGCCGACCGGTCGGAAGAAAAGGCTGTTGAGGATGAAGGTGAGGAGCACCACCTGCAGCGCCATGAGCGGCAGGGTGGCGTCGAGGTCAAACAGACCTCCCTCGGGCGACCCTGCGGTCGCACCTGCCTCGGCAAGCAGAAGCCAGCTGGTCATGGGGCAAAAAGGCGGGCGATGGTGGAGGCGTGAATGGAGCCGGGGGTGGAGAAGGGCCGCAACGAATGCGCGGCCCTGTCATCCCCGCGACGGCCTCCGATCAGGAGAAGGGGTTGGCGAACAGCAGCACCAGGGCGACCACCAGGCCGTAGATGGTGAGCGATTCCATGAAGGCCAGGGAGAGCAGCAGGGTGCCGCGGATCTTGCCTTCGGCTTCGGGCTGACGGGCGATGCCTTCAACGGCGCCGCCGGAAGCGGTGCCCTGGCCGATGCCAGGACCGATGGAGCCGAGACCGACGGCAAGACCAGCAGCCACGACGGACGCAGCGGAAGTAAGGGAATCCATGGTGGGGTTAGAAATGTGGGGCGCCGGGGAAGCGCGGAAGGAACCTTGTCGAGAACCCTGCGCCGGGGACACCTGGGAAGGCGGGCCCGGATCGTGCCGGACCTGCGCGCAAGGAGTTTGCCAGACCGGGGGACCGGCCCAGCGTGGGCGGGAGCTAGTGGTGCTCCTCGTGGACAGCCTCGCCGATGTAGTAGGCAGCCAGCGTGGCGAAGATCAGGGCCTGAATCGCACTGGTGAAGAGGCCGAGGAACATCACCGGCAGGGGCACGATCAAAGGCACCAGGAACGCCAGCACGGCCACCACCAGTTCATCGGCAAGGATGTTGCCGAACAGACGGAAGGAGAGCGAGAGGGGCTTGGTGAAGTCTTCGACGATCTTGAACGGCAGCATGATCGGCGTGGGCTCCACGTAGTACTCGAAGTACCGGAAACCCTTGCGGCTCAGGCCCGCGTAGAAATAGGCCAGCGACACCAGCAGCGCCAGGGCGATGGTGGTGTTGATGTCGGCGGTGGGAGCACCCAGCTCACCGCTGGGCAGGTGGACCAGCTTCCAGGGGATCAGGGCACCGCCCCAGTTGCTCACGAAGATGAACAGGAACAGGGTGCCGATGAAGGGCAGCCAGTCGCGATAGGCCTTCTCGCCGATGTACTCGCGGGCGATGTCGCGCAGGTAATCCCAGAGGAACTCCAGCAGGTTCTGCACGCCCCTGGGGTCACGCTCCAGGCGGCGCGTGCCGACCACCACAACGGCAAGCAGGGCGCCGATCACGACCCAGGAGCTCAGGAAAACCTGGCCGTGGATCTTGTAATTGCCGAGCTGCCAGTACAGGTGCTGGCCGACCTCAAGGGCGGCGAAGGGAAGGGCGAAGGGCAACGGAGCCATCGGGGATAGGACCTGGCGGAACGTCGATACCGCCGAGGCGGCTGAAGGAGATAGGCGGTCAGGTGTCGAGGACGGCCTGAACGATCAAGGCGGGTTTGTAGAGGAGGAATCCCACCAGAGCCGGCAGGATTTCAAGGATGGGAAGCTTCGCGGCCGCCAGCACCAGCACCACCGGCACCAGCAGCTGGGCCTTGCCCACCCCCTTGGTTTCGACGCCGAAGCGGGTGACGCTGCGGGCCAGGAGGCGGAGGTACAGGAGACCCGCCAGGGCTCCCACCAGCAGGCTGAACGCGGTGGGAAGGTCGAACCACAGGGCCGTGATGGGCACCGCCAGGGCGGTGGCACAGACCGTGGAAAGAAGCATCCGGCGCTGCAGCCGCAGGTAACCGTCCATGCCGTTATTCACCGACGAGGAAACGTTGGTGTCTTCAGGCTGGGGTGAAGCGTCGTTGGTCGGATGCCCTGCGACCGCTTCGGCCGACGTCTCCGCGGGGGGAACGGCATCCGGAGAGGGGGTCAGGGCAGCCTGCAACCGTCGAGGCTCTGTCTTGGCGTGCGGACTTTATCACTCGGCCCGTTCAGGCTCTAAGCAACAGAAGCACCTGCTCCGCCAGCAACCGCCGCGCCGCCGACAGCCGCTCTTCGGGGCCCTGGTCCAGGGCAAGCGCCCCGATCGGCGTGCCGGCGGGGGCCACTTCCAGCGCCTCCATCAGGGCGAGCTCGGACTCGGTGATGGTCAGGGGCCGCAGCTCCGGCCCCAGCAAGGCGGTGGACGGCCAACCCCACAGACAACGGTTGCGCTCGCCGCCGGCCGCCAGCAGGACCGCGTCGCTCCAAACTTCCGGCGCCGCGACCACTGCTCCGTCGTCGTCCTGGCGCCGCAGGAAGAACTCGAAATGGCTGACGTCGGGATCCAGGTTCTCCACCAGGGCCCACTGCTGCGCTGGCGGCAACGCCTGGGCCCTCTCCAGCAGCTCCCCCCGCAGCAACCGGGCCGGATCCCAGACCTCGGGATTGGAGAAACCGGCGAAGCGGACCCCGGGCTGATCGATGAAACGGAACAGGCGCGCCAGGTCGTAGCTGGTCTCCTGGGGGTGGAGATACATGTCGGCGAAGTTGGCATCGGCGGCGGTGTCGAGGGCCCAGCGCTGCTCGTGATGCCGCCGCAGGCGGTTGGTCTCTGGAAGGGTGGTGAACAGCTCCCGCCCCAGCCGCAGGCCCGCCGGGCCGGTGCCCACCCCCATCAGGGCCAGGGCCCGCTGGGTGCGGTGGACCTCCCAGCGGCCGCCATCGGCATAGAGAAAGAGGTGCAGCAGGCCCCCCGGCCGCAACAGGGGGATCAGGGCCCGCAGGCCCTCCTCAGGTTGGTCGAGGTGATGCAGCACTCCCACGGAGTTGATGTAATCGAAGGGGCCCTCCCCCGCCAGGTCCAGCAGGCTGCGCTGCTCGATGCGCAGCTCCGCCACCTGGCCGGCGGCTCCGGAGCGGGCGGTGCGCTCCCGGGCCACCGCCAGGGCACCGGCGCTGATGTCCACCGCCAGCACGGCGGCCCCCGGGTTGAGATGGCAGAGGTAGTCGGTGCTCACCCCCGTGCCGCAGCCGGCGTCGAGGATCCGCCAGGGGCGCGGCGCCGGCGGCAGGGCCCCGTCGACGGACGCCACGACGCTGTCCACACACCAGCGCCAGTTGTACCCCGGTGGCGGGCCGTCCTGGAGGGGGTCCCCCGGGTAGGGGAAACGGTCGTAGAAGGCGCTCACCACCGGTGTGGCGGCATCCAATGGGGCCTCCGGGGGGTGATTCATCCGTGCCTAGGTGCGGGGTCCGGCAGCATTCCACGGCGCCGGCCGCCGTTCAGCCTGAGCCTCAGGCAAGGCTGCAAACATTTGTTCATCCCCCGCCGGGGGGCCAGGGGGGCAGCCGTAACGTGACCCAGCCCGGCTCGCTCTCGTTCATGACCGTGACCGCCAGCAGCGGCAGCACCAGGGTCGCCCCCCAGCGCTACGACACCCTGCCGCTCTCCAGCGTCCGGAAGGCGGAGCAGCAGGACCGTTTCCCCGACGGCGGCGAACTGGATGCCCTGACCACCTTCTTCCGCAGCGGCCAGATCCGCGTCGAAGCCGCCCGACGGATCTCCGCCAACGCCGACGCGATCGTGGCCCGGGCCGCCAACCGCATCTTCACGGGCGGCACCCCCCTCTCCTACCTCGACGCCCCCCTCAGCACCCCCAGCGCCGGGGCCGCCGATGGTGTCGCCCTCGCCGCCGACCAGGCCGCCTTCCAGCGCTCGGTGCGCACCTTCGCCCAGGGCTCCGGGGGCAGTGGTCTGCTCGGCCGGATCCTTGAGGGCGTCCAGGCCGACGCCGACGTGCGGGTCGTTCTGCCCAGTGGCTTCAGCCCCATCTCGGTGGCGATCTACGGCAACGCCCGCATGCGCAAGTCGCTGCGGGACATGGCCTGGTTCCTGCGCTATGTGGGCTACGCGGTGATCGCCGGCGATCCCAGCATCCTGGCGGTGAACACCCGCGGCCTCCGCGATGTGCTCGAGAAGGCCTGCTCTCTTTCGGCCACGAACGTGGCGCTCCAGGAGATGCGCGCCGCCGCCGCCGGCCTGTTCAAGGGCGAGGCAGAAGCCCGCCAGCTGGTGATCGACTGTTTCAACGTGCTCCTCAAGGAGCTCGAGGTGGCCACCCCCTCCACCCGCGCCCGCCTCGGCAGCCCCGTCAACCAGGGGCTGCAGCTTCCGGCGACCTATGCCCTCGCCGCCGAAGGTGCCCAGCGCTTCGTGATGCGGCCACGCCTATCCGGCGCTGAGAAGGCCGAGATCATCCGTGCCGCCTACCGCCAGGTGTTCGAGCGGGACATCGTCAAGGGCTATTCCCAGGTGGTCTGCCCGGTGGAGGCCACCCAGGTGCGCCAGGGCCAACTCTCGATGCGGGAGTTCATCCGCGCCCTGGGCCGCAGCAAGGTCTATCAGCGGCAGTTCTATGGCCGCTTCTCCAACAGCCGGGTGGTGGAACTGGCCTTCCGCCATTTCCTCGGCCGCGGTGTCAGCTCGATCGAGGAGTTCCGCCAGTACTTCGCCATCGTCAGCGCCAAGGGTCTGAACGGCCTCGTTGATGCCCTTGTCAACGGCATGGAATATGCCCGGGTCTTCGGTGAGGAAACGGTTCCTTACCTTCGCGACATCGGCGAGGAAGCCCAGGAGAGCGCTGGCTGGGGGTCCAACCGCAACCTCTTCCGCTTCAGCGCCCCGTTTGAGGGCGCCCCCCAGTACATCACTCTCTACGCCTCCTACCGCCAACCCCTCGCCGACCAGCACCCCTACGGCGGCGGCAACGATCCCCTGGCCCTCACCTACGGGGCGATCTTCCCCTCCAGCACGGCCTCGGTGGCCACCCGGCCGGCGCCCTTCAGCTACGACACCCGTCGGATCCTGATTGGCAACGGCATGGCCCAGCCCGGGCCCATGGACAGCGCCCAGTTCCGCAAGGCCGTCCCACGCCGGGTGGGTCCGAAGGTGGTACGCCTGCGGCAGATCGCCACCGGCGGCAGCTCCACGCCCCGTCGCGGCGGCCAGCCCAGCATCCGTGGCACCGAATCCAGCACCCAGGCCGTCATCAATGCGGTCTATGTGCAGGTGCTGGGCACCGCCGGCTACGCCGGCGAGCGCAACAAGGTGGAGGAGATCAAGCTTGAGAACGGTGACATCAGCCTGCGGGAGTTCGTGCGCCAGGTGGCCCGCTCCACGGCCTTCCGTCGTCGTTACTGGAGCAACCTTTACATCACCAAGGCCATCGAGGTGATGCACCGCCGCCTGCTCGGCCGGCCCAGCTTCGGCCGCTGGGAGATCAACGCCTACTTCGACACGGCGGCCCGTAAGGGGTTCTATGGCGTCGTTGACGCCATGCTCGAAAGCCGCGAATACAACGACTGTTTCGGCGAGGACACCGTCCCCTACGAGCGCTTCATCACTCCGGCCGATCGCAATGCCCGCCGGGTGCCAGGCCTGGTGGAAACCCTGGTGCCGGTCGCCGACATCACCCCCCTCCAGCGTCCCACCGTCCCCGTGGCCCAGGCGCTACGCACCGTGGGCGATCTGGTGCCGCGCAACCTGACGGCGAGGCCAACCGTGCGCGGGCAGTGGAAGGCCGATGTGGCCGGTGGCCAGAGCACCACGGCCCCATCCGGGGTCCCCAGTGGTCCCCAGACGGTCAAACAGCCGCCGGCCCCCACCCGCAGCTGGAGCCAGTCCCGCTGGCAGCCCGGCGGCGGATCCGCCCCGGTCTGGCGCAGCGGCGTCTCCACGACGGGCGGCAGCAATGGTTACTTGGCCCCCGCCAGCCTCGGCATCGCCGGCAACTGGAAAGCCTCGGTGGGCACCAGCCTGCTGAGCGGCGCCGCCGTGGCTCCCGACGGGGCGATGGCCAAGGCCCTGCGGCCCGGCTCCCCCCAGGGCTTCAGCCGTCGTCAGAGCCTGTCGCGTCCCGTGCAGCTGCTGAGGGATCCCAGCGAAACCCAGGTCCAGGAGGTGGTGCAGGCCGCTTATCGCCAACTCCTCAATCGCGTGCCCTTCGCCGCCGAACGGCAGATGGATCCCGAATCCCAGCTGCGGGACGGCCAGCTTTCGGTGGCCGAATTCGTGTCCCAGATCGCCGGCAGTGATCTGTTCCAGCAACGGCTCCAGCGCATGGCCCCCCTGCGGGCGGCCTCGGCCGCCTACCTGGCCCTGCTCGGCCGTGCCGCCATGCCCGCCGAAGTGAGCCAGTTCCTCGCCACCCGTGCCACAGCCGGCCAGCAGGCCGCCGTGGCCGAACTGCTCAACGCCCGGGAATACGCCACGGCCTTCGGCCAGGACACGGTGCCCTACCTTCGCGGCCTGGCCACCGAAGATGGCGTGCCCCTCACCACCGTGAACCGCACCGCTTCTCTCTATGGCGGCAATGGCGGTCTCACCCCCTCGGTGAGGGGCGCGATCTGATTGCCTCCCAGCCGATCGAGGCTCGCCCCTGAAGGGAGCGGTCCCCATGCTTTGAGCGATCCCCCGGGTCAGCCCCGGGGGGTTTCTTATGGCCTGTCTCTACAACGAGACGGGGAGATTCGTCTGTGAATGCGCGTGCGGTGCGCTGGGCCGCGACAACAAAAGATGAACAATTGCTGCGCTTGTCCGGTGTTAAGAACTCCCGCGAAAGCCCTTGCAAGCCAAGGGATCTCGCCAAGACATCTGCCGTGAAGAACTGTTACCGGCCCCCATGGGAGCGACGGGCCTTGCCACAGAATGATGCGACGGTCGGCCAAGCCGATCACCCTTACCCACCGGATACCGGTCTCCTTCACGGTGACCGCTTGTTTCGAGGCAGAACTGCATGAGCATCGTCTCCAACTCGATCATCAACGCGGACGCCGAAGCCCGCTACCTCAGCCCTGGCGAACTTGACCAGATCAAGTCGTTCGTGGCAGGAGGTCAGCGTCGTCTGCGCGTCGCCCAGGTCCTGGCCGAAAGCCGGGAGCGCATCGTGAAGCAGGCCGGAGGCCAGCTTTTCCAGAAGCGCCCCGATCTCGTTTCCCCCGGCGGTAACGCCTACGGGGAGGAGATGACGGCTTCTTGCCTGCGCGACATGGACTACTACCTGCGCCTGGTCACCTACGGCGTGGTTGCCGGGGATGTGACCCCGATCGAAGAGATCGGCGTCATCGGGGCCCGCGAGATGTATCGCGCCCTCGGCACCCCCCTCGAAGCCATGGCGGAAGCCGTGCGCGAGATGAAGACCGCAGCCACAGGTCTCCTCACCGGCTCCGATGCCGAAGAGGCCGGCTTCTACTTCGACTACGTGGTCGGCGCCCTCTCCTGAGGTTTCACCTCCCTCCCGTCCATCGCCATCAAACCCAGGATCCATGCAAGACGCCATCACCAACGTCATCAATCAGGCCGACGTCCAGGGGCTCTATCTCGACGGCGGCTCCATGGGCCGCCTCGAGCAGTACTTCGCCAGCGGTGAGCTGCGGGTGCGGGCCGCCGCCACCATCAGCGCCAACGCTTCGGCCATCATCAAGGAAGCCGTCGCCAAGGCCCTGCTCTACTCGGACATCACCCGTCCGGGCGGCAACATGTACACCACCCGTCGTTACGCGGCCTGCATCCGCGACCTCGACTACTACCTGCGCTACGCCACCTACGCCATGCTGGCCGGTGACACGTCGATCCTCGACGAGCGCGTGCTGAACGGCCTCAAGGAGACCTACAACTCCCTGGGCGTGCCCATCGGCGCCACGGTGCAGTCGATCCAGGCCATGAAGGAAACCACCGCCTCCCTCGTCGGCCCCGATGCCGGTCGTGAGATGGGCGTCTATTTCGATTACATCAGCTCCGGCCTGGGCAACTGATCCCCAGCAACGCCCCCACCACGGCACGTTTTCCGAGGATCACCCCATGCGCCTGTTCAAGATCACAGCCTGCATCCCCTGCCCCGACAAGGCACGCAGTCAGAGGGAGCTGCAGAACACCTACTTCACCAAGTGGGTGCCTTACCACAGCTGGTTCGCCGAACAGCAGCGGATCATGAAGCAGGGCGGCAGGATCCTGAAGGTGGAACTGGCTACCGGTCGTCGCCAGCAAAACTGCGGCAACTGAGTGCCCCCGGGCACCACTCCTCCAGCGCCCGGCCCATGGCCGGGCTTTTTTGTGGCTCGACCCATGGCAAGCGGTGGAGACGGAGAAATGTGCCGCGCGACTCGACAAACCCGCCTTCGTCACGGCTGAATGGGCCATTCCCGGATCCCCGCCGCGGCTTTGTCCCCTTCTTCGCCACGCCTGCTCCACGGCCGCCCGGGCGCGGGCTTGATGCCGCTGCCCTGGCAGCAGTGGCCGGCAGAATCCCGCCTGCTGCTGGGCCTGGTGGCCCTCTGGAGTCTGGTGGGCCTTCTCGTGCTCACCTCCGCCAGCTGGTGGGTGGCCGAGCGGGAGATGGGGGACGGGGCCTATTACGTGAAGCGTCAGGCGATCTGGCTGGTGGCCAGCTGGGGGCTGCTCTGGCTGGGCCTGCGCACATCAATGCGGCGCTGGCTGCACCTGGCGGCACCGGCCCTGCTGGTGGGTGCCCTGATGGTGGCCGCCACCCTTGTCGTGGGCACCACCGTGAACGGGGCCAGTCGCTGGCTGGTGCTCGGCCCGGTGCAGCTGCAGCCCTCGGAGCTGATCAAGCCCTTCATCGTGCTGCAGGGGGCGGTGATCTTCTCCCACTGGCGCCGCATCGCCCTCGACCAGAAACTCCTCTGGATCGGCATCTTCGGGGTGGTGATCCTGCTGATCCTCAAGCAGCCCAACCTGAGCACCGCCGCCCTGCTCGGACTGCTGCTCTGGCTGATGGCCCTGGCCGGCGGGCTGCCCCTGACGCTGCTGCTGGGGGCCGCCGGCGGCGGTGTCGTCCTGGGCAGCCTCAGCATCATGATCAACCCTTACCAGCTAGCCCGGGTCACCTCCTTCCTGGACCCCTGGCGCGTCGCCCAGGGGGACGGCTATCAGCTGGTGCAGAGCTTGCTGGCCATCGGCTCAGGGGGGGTGCTTGGCTCGGGCTTCGGGCTCTCCACCCAGAAGCTGCAGTACCTACCCATCCAGACCACCGATTTCATCTTCGCTGTCTTCGCTGAGGAGTTCGGCTACATCGGTTCGGTGATGCTGCTGCTGTTCCTGGTGATCTTCGGCTTCGTGGGTCTGCGGGTGGCCCTGGCCTGCCGCAGCAACCAGCACCGGCTGGTGGCCATTGGCTGCACCACCCTGCTGGTGGGCCAGTCGATCCTCAACATCGCCGTGGCCAGCGGCTCCATGCCCACCACCGGCCTGCCCCTGCCGATGATCAGCTACGGCGGCAACTCGCTGCTGAGCAGCCTGTTCCTGGCGGGTCTGCTGCTGCGCTGCTCCCTGGAGTCCTCCGGACTGGAACCCGTCCGGCCCCGGCGCCGGGCCCCACGGCCTGCCCCGATAGGCTGAGCCTTGCTGCCACACCTGACCGGCCATGCTCAGCTCCGGGCTGCCGTTCGCCGACTGGGCCCGCAGCAGTGAACTGCTGCTCCAGGGCTCCCTGGCCCACCCCGGCCCCCTGACCCTGGCGCTGGTGTTCAGCGGCGGCCTGGTCACCAGCCTCGGCCCCTGCTCCCTCTCGCTCCTGCCCGTCACCCTCGCCTACCTGGCCGGTTTCGGCGCTGAGGGGCAGGGCCGTGCACCCTGGCAGCGCAGCGTCAGCTTCGCCGCCGGCATCGTGGCGGCCCTGGTGCTGCTCGGCCTGGCCAGTGGCCTGATGGGGAGCCTCTATGGGCGCATCCCCGGCCAGCTGCCCCTGCTGGTGGCCGTCGTGGCCGTGGTGATGGGCCTCAACCTGCTGGGTCTGCTGCGCCTGCCCCTGCCGGCCGGACCCGATCCCGAGCGCTGGCGACGCCTGGTGCCGGCCCCGCTCGCGCCCCTGGCCGCCGGCCTGGCCTTCGGCCTGGCCGCCACCCCCTGCACCACCCCGGTCCTGGCGGTGCTGCTGGCCTGGATGGCCCAGAGCGGCCAGCCCCTGGTCGGCATGCTGCTGCTCTGCAGCTTCGGCGCCGGCCAGGTGGTGCCCCTGCTGCTGGCGGGCACCGTGGCCGCCTCCCTGCCCGGGCTGCTGCAACTGCGCCGGCTGGGCCAGTGGGTGCCACCGATCAGCGGCGTGGTGCTGCTCGCCAGCGGCGGCCTCACCCTGCTGTCGGTGCTGCCATGACCAGCACCGCCGCCTCGCCCTGGCGCCCCCTGCAACGCCTGGCCGGCTGGATCTCCGACCTGCGCCTGGCCATTGGCCTGCTGCTGCTGATCGCCCTGGCCAGCGGTGTCGGCACGGCCATCCCCCAGAAGGAAGAGGCCGTCTTCTACCACCAGCTCTATGACCCCAAACCCTGGCTGGGCCTGCTGGGCGGGGACGGGGTGCTGCGGCTGCAGCTGGATCACGTCTATTCCAGTGGCTGGTTCCTGGGCCTGCTGGCCTGGCTGGGCCTGTCCCTGATCCTCTGCAGCTGGCGGCGCCAGTGGCCCGCCCTGCAGGCCTCCCGGCGCTGGGTCGACTACCGCAGCCCGCGCCAGCTCAGCAAACTCAGCGTGGCCGAAACCCTGATCACCGCGGAGCCCGTTGCCGGCCTGGAGCGGCTGGAGGCCGATCTGCGCCGTTCGGGCTGGCAGATCCATCGGCAGGACGACCGCCTGGCGGCCCGCCGGGGGGTGCTCGGCCGGGTCGGCCCGCTGCTGGTGCATGCGGGCATGGTGGTGCTGATGGTGGGGGCGGCCTGGGGCGCCCTGGGCGGCCAGCGGCTGGAGCGTTTTCTGGCCCCTGGCCGGGAACTGGAACTGCTCGACAGCCGCG
The DNA here is from genome assembly GCF_024346455.1 of Cyanobium sp. Aljojuca 7A6. Taxonomy (GTDB): domain Bacteria; phylum Cyanobacteriota; class Cyanobacteriia; order PCC-6307; family Cyanobiaceae; genus Cyanobium. The sequence goes on along the minus strand of NZ_JAGQCY010000003.1, from coordinate 74,591 downwards.
GCAACACCCAGGTGACCCTGGCCCTTGACGACTTCCATATCCAGCGGGATCCGGCCGGCAGGCCGGAGCAGTTCTCCTCCAGCCTGCGGCTGATCCCCCCCACCGACACCGCCCCGCCCACTGAAGCCGCGATCAGCGTCAACCACCCCCTGCGCTACCGGGGCATGACCCTGTACCAGGCGGACTGGTCCCTGGCGACGATCAGCCTGCAGCTGGGCCGCAGCCCGGTGCTGGAGCTGCCCTTGCAGAGCTTCCCCCAGCTCGGCGATCAGCTCTGGGGGCTGGTGCTGCCCACCCGCCCCGATGGCTCCGAGCCGGTGCTGCTGAGCCTCACCAGCGAACAGGGGCCGGTGCAGGTGTTCGGCCCCGATGGGGTGGCCCTGGCCCAGCTGGTGCCCGGCGGGGAGGCCCAGGAGGTGAAGGGGCTGCCAATCCGGGTGGCGAGCGTGCTGCCGGCCAGCGGCATCCTGCTCAAACGCGATCCCGGCGTGCCCCTCGTCTACACCGGCTTCGCCATTGCCCTGCTGGGCGGTGGCCTCAGCCTGGTGGCCACCCGCCAGCTCTGGGCCATCGCCGATGGGGCCGGCGGCCGGCTGCACGTGGCGGGCCTCTGCAACCGCAACCTCACCGCCTTCGCCGCCGAGCTACCGGCCCTGCTGCAGCGTCTGGAACCCCAGCCCTGACTCAGCAGGGCTGGCGAACGCCGTGGCTGACCCGCACCACGGTGTGAACGTTGCCACGGGGGTTGAAATCGGCCTCCAGCTGCATCCAGGCTGGATCGCAGGCACTGACCAGATCGTCGAGGATCCGGTTGGCCGCCTCCTCGTGGGAGATGGACTGATCGCGGTAGCTGTTGACGTAGAGCTTGAGCGCCTTGAGTTCCAGTACCCGGGGCCCCGGCTGATAGAGGAGCCGCAGGACGGCGAAATCGGGGTAGCCGGAGAAGGGGCAGGTGCAGGTGAACTCCGGCAGTTCGATCGCCACTTCGTAGGGCCGACCCACCCGGGGATTGGGAAAACAGATCAGCTGGGCCTCGGCGATGGCCCGCTCGCCGTAGAGAGGCGTCACGGTCTGAGACAGGGCCGCCGGCGTTGGCGTGGCCATGGTCGGTGGGGGGAAGGGGTCGGTTTTCGACCGTACTGGACCCACGGGGTCGCCCAGCCGCGGTCAGCGGCCCGGAGTCCGCGTAGCAACCGTTACGACGACCCCGGCAAGGCTCGGCGGTAATGGAGCCGTCCCCTCCGCAGGTGGGGACTCTGAGAGACTCCACCCGTCGCCTTCCTGACCGCAGCACAGCCATGAAGAAAATCGAGGCCATCATCCGCCCCTTCAAACTCGAGGACGTGAAGATCGCCCTTGTCAATGCAGGCATCGTTGGCATGACCGTCAGCGAGGTTCGCGGATTCGGTCGGCAGAAAGGGCAGGTGGAGCGCTATCGCGGTTCCGAATTCACGGTCGAATTCCTGCAGAAACTCAAGCTCGAAATCGTCGTCGACGATGACCGGGTGGCCACGGTGGTCCAGGCGGTCCAGGACGCCGCCCGCACCGGCGAGATCGGCGACGGCAAGATCTTCATCAGCACCGTCGATTCCGTGATCCGGATCCGTACCGGCGACCTCGACAGCGGCGCCATCTGAACGGCCCCATCGCCCGCCAGCCTGGTGACGGCCTCCCTACGCCAGGGTGGCCGTCACCAGGCTGGCGATCCTTTCGCACCAATCCCGGCTCTCGGCGTCGTGCTCGGCGTGGCCGGGCGGGACGACCCAAAGCAGGTACTCGTGGTTGCCTGCCGGCCCAGTGAGGGGCGAGGCCACCAGTCCCGCCGGTTGCCACGCCAGTTCCCTGGCCGCCGCGATCACGGTGGCGATCGCATCAGCGTGGGCCGCTGGATCCCGCACCACCCCCCCCTTGCCCACCCGCTGGCGGCCCACCTCGAACTGGGGCTTGACCAGCAGCAGCGCTTCGCCGCTCGGCAGCAGCAAGGCCCGCAGGGCCGGCAGCACCCGGGTGAGGGAAATGAACGACACGTCGGCGACGGCCAGGTCGGGCCAGGGGTCCCCCTCGCCGTAGAGGGCCTCCGGAGTGAGGTGGCGCAGGTTGGTGCGCTCCCGCAACACCACCCGTTCATCGGTGCGCAGCCTCCAGGCGGTCTGGCCGTAGCCCACATCGATCCCATACACGCGCACGGCACCGTGCTGCAGGAGGCAATCGCTGAATCCGCCGGTGGAGATGCCGCCGTCGAGGCACACACGGCCTGCCACCTGGACCGGCAAGGCCGCCAGCGCCCCCTCCAGCTTCTCCCCCCCCCGGGAGACGAACCGGGGCGGCTGCTCCACCTCCAGCAGCAGGGTCTCGGGCACCTCGGTGCCCGGTTTGTCGAGCACCTCACCGCCACCGCGCACCCGACCGGCCCGGATCAACTGCTGGGCCTGCTGGCGGCTGGTGACCAGACCCAGATCCACCAGCCGGCGATCGAGCCGTTCCTTACGGGCCATCGTGCGTTTCGGCCATGGGTGCTACCGCTCCACCGGAATGTTGTCATCGAACTGCGACCCATACCGAACAAAAACCGATGACCGGAGGGTTCGGCTCGGAACAGTCGCAGGATGGCGACACAGTCTCTCTCGCTTCCTCCCATGGCTGCCCCCGGATCCACGGCTGCCCCCGGATCCAACGTGGTGGAGTTGCTCCACCCAGGAAGCTTCGTCAGGCTGCGCGACCATCCGGAGGACCTGCCCCCCTTCCAGCTGATCCGCCGCCGCGGCACCCGTTGCTGGGTGCGACAGCAGGCCTGGGGATCGATGGTGCACCTGGAGCTGCCCTACCGCCGCCTCACCGCCGCCGCCTGAGCCGGTAAGGGCGGCTCGATAGGTTGGTGGATCGTTCACCACCGCCCGGCCATTGATCGAGCGTTACACCCTGCCCGAGATGGGCCGCCTCTGGAGCGAGGAAGCGAAGTTCCAGAGCTGGCTTGAGGTGGAGATCGCCGCCACCGCCGCCAACGTGGAGCTGGGCCGGGTGCCCGCCGAGGCGCTGGCCACGATCCGGGAGAAGGCGGCCTTCGAGGTGCCCCGCATCCTGGAGATCGAGGAGGAGGTGCGCCACGACGTCATCGCCTTCCTCACCAACGTCAACGAGCACGTCGGTGATGCGGGCCGCTACATCCACGTGGGCATGACCAGCTCCGACGTGCTGGATACCGGCCTGGCCCTGCAGCTGAAGGCCTCGGTGGCCCTGCTGCGCACCGAGCTCGATGGCCTCGCCGATGCCCTGCGCCGGCTGGCCCGGGCCCACAAGGACACGGTGATGATCGGCCGCTCCCACGCCATCCACGGCGAGCCGATCACCTTCGGCTTCAAGGTGGCCGGCTGGCTGGCCGAAACGGAGCGCAACCGGGAGCGGCTGGAGCGGCTCGCCACAGTGGTGGCCGTGGGCCAGATCAGCGGCGCCATGGGCACCTACGCCAACACTGATCCGCAGGTGGAGGCGATCACCTGCCGGCTGCTGGGCCTGGTGCCCGACACCGCCAGCACCCAGGTGATCGGCCGTGACCGCCACGCCGAGTACGTCCAGACCCTGGCCCTGGTGGGCACCTCCCTGGAGCGTTTCTCCACCGAGATCCGCAACCTGCAGCGCTCCGACGTGCTGGAGGTGGAGGAGAACTTCGCCAAGGGGCAGAAGGGCAGCTCGGCCATGCCCCACAAGCGCAACCCGATCCGCAGCGAACGCATCAGCGGCCTGGCCCGGGTGCTGCGCAGCTACACCGTGGCGGCCCTGGAGAACGTGGCCCTCTGGCACGAGCGTGACATCAGCCACAGCTCGGTGGAGCGGATGATGCTGCCCGACTGCTCGGTCACCCTGCACTTCATGCTGCGGGAGATGACCGCCGTGGTGGAAGGCCTGGGGGTGTACCCCGAGAACATGGCCCGCAACATGAACGTCTACGGCGGCGTGGTGTTCAGCCAGCGGGTGCTGCTGGCGCTGGTGGAGGCGGGGCTGAGCCGCGAGGAGGCCTACCGGATCGTGCAGCGCCACGCCCATGCCGCCTGGAACACCGAGGGCGGCGACTTCCGCGCCAACCTGGCGGGAGATCCTGTGGTGACCAGCCACCTGGGCCCCGAGTCGCTCGACGCCTGCTTCGCCACCGACCTGCACCGGGCGAATCTGGATGTGATCTGGGAGCGGCTGGGGATCTAAGCGGCCGGAGGCCGTTCCGTCGCTGGATCAAGCTTGCCGTTGCCACCCGCCAGCAGATCCTCGATCTCGCAGACCGGGAAGCGGTTGATGCTCTTGAGGGCCAGGCGCGAGTTGCGGCGCAGCTGCTCGCTGATCGCCTCGCAGTAGGGCACCTGGGCCAGCAGATCCACTGTGCGGCGCAGGATCCGCACCACATCGCCCTCGTCGAGGGAGGTGTTGGCGATCACGTCGTTCCAGCTGGCGCCCCGGGCCCAGGCGTGGACCAGGCCGGTGAGCTCCGGCTCCCACCACACCGGCACCACCACCGACGCCCGCTCCTGCTGGCGCTGCAGCTCGCGCCGCAGGCCACGCAGGTCGTGGAGCGCCTCCTCGGAGGCCGGTGGCGGCGGGTAGCCGCACCAGAGATCAGGCCGGTTCACCTCAGTGGAGATGGCCTCCAGCACCGCCGCCAGTTCGGCCGGATTCAGGCCATCGAGGTGGCCGCTCATCAGGGCCAGCCCCAGCCAGAGCTCGTTATCGCCCCGCAGGGCCGCCACGGTGCGGCCCACCTCGGTGGGCTCCAGCCCCTCCTCGCCGTCGAGGGCACCGAAGAAGCGCAGGATGTCGATCAGGGACAGGAAGGTGTCCCAGTGGCGATTGGCCCGGTGGTGCAGCAGCCGCTGCCGTTCGCCGATCTCCTCCTCCAGTTCCTCCATGCGGCGGCGGTGCTTCTTGAGGTGCTTGCGGTCACCCCAGCGGTGGGCGGGGTGGGCCTCCAGCTCCTGCTCCAGTTGCTGCACCAGCTGCCCCTGCTGCTGCACCTCGCCGGCCAGGTCGTAGCGGGGGGTGTGCATGTCGTGGCGGCGGGCCATCGAGGACACCGCCAGGGCCAGGCCGCCGCTGGCGTTGTCGCCGTGGCGCAGCTCATTGGCGTGGTGCAGCTCCGGCGACTCCAGCTGGTTCACCTGCAGGCAGCTGAGCTCGGCGTGCAGGGTCACCACCGCGTGGCAGGGCAGCAGGATCCAGACGTTCTCGTCGGTGAGGCAGAGCAGCAGCGGGAACTGGCCGGAGCCCGGCACCTTGGCGACGATCACCGCCGGCGTGACCCGGCTGCGCAGGGCCGGCGCCTTGACGCTCACCAGGGTGCCCTCGCTGGCGAACTGCAGCGCCAGGGTGAGCTCGTGGGCGAGGGTCTCCTCGGCCTGCTGCTGCAGGATCCGGTGCAGGCGCCGCTCCTCCCGCAGGCGGCCGCGGACCTTCTCGTAGTCCTCGAAATCGTCCCAGGGCACCTCGCCGCCGCTGGATTCGAGCGTGGCCAGCTGGGCCATCAGCTCGGCGATGCGGGCTTCGTCCTCGGCCAGATCCAGCCCGGCGAGGTAGCGGCCGAAGCTGCGCTCCACCAGCTCCCGGGCCTTGGCCAGGTCGTAGCGCTGCAGCAGGTTGAGCACCATGCCGTAGCTGGGGGTGAACTGGCTCACCAGGGGATCGGCCGGGCTGGTGGCCAGGGCCCCGGCCTCCCGCACCCCCTCGAAGCGGCTCTGCACCGTCACCACGTAGCCCTGGGTGTCGAGGCCGCGGCGGCCGGCACGGCCCGCCATCTGCAGGAACTCGCTGCCCATCAGGGGCCGGTGGCCCCGCTCGGTGCGCTTGGAGAGGGCCGAGATCACCGTGGTGCGGGCGGGCATGTTGATGCCGGCGGCCAGGGTCTCGGTGGCGAACACCACCTTGATCAGCCCCTGCTGGAACAGCTCCTCGATCAGTTCCTTCCAGGCCGGCAGCACGCCGGCGTGGTGGGCGGCGATGCCCCGCAGCAGGGCCTCGGCATGGCCGCCCTCCCGCACCGCCTCGGGGGTCACCGCCATGAAGGCGTCCAGCCGCTGGCGGATCCGCGCCTGCTCTTCGGCGTTCACCAGGCACACCTTGGCCAGATCGCGCACGGAGCGGTCGCAGTTGCGGCGGCTGAAGATGAAATAGATGGCCGGCAGCATCTCCCTCTCCGCCATCTGGGCCACCACGAAGCCGATCGGGGGGGCCTCCGGCTGGGGCGGCCGCGGTTCCTTCGGTCCCTTGCGGCGGGTGGATTTGGGAGGGCGCCAGACCTTGCAGTTGGGATGCAGGCCGGTGCCCTCGTCGTTGAGCAGCGGGTGCAGGCCCTTGGCGCTGCAGAAGCTGAAGGCCAACGGGACGGGGCGGAAGTCGCTGTGGATCAGCCGGGTGGGGCCATGGACCCGCTCGATCCAGTCGGTGAGCTGGCCGGCGTTCGCCACCGTGGCCGAAAGGGCCACCAGCTGCACCCGTGTCGGGCAGTGGATGATCGATTCCTCCCAGACGGTGCCGCGCTGGGTGTCGTTCATGTAGTGGCACTCATCGAGCACCACGGCTTCCACATCGGCCAGGGGATCGTCGTCGGCGTGGTCGATCTCCGCGTAGAGCATGTTGCGGAAGATCTCGGTGGTCATCACCACCACCTGCGCCTCCCGGTTCAGGCTGAGATCGCCGGTGAGCAGGCCGACCTTCTCGTGGCCGAACTGGTGGCGGAAATCCCGCAGCTTCTGGTTCGAGAGCGCCTTGAGCGGGGTGGTGTAGAAGACCTTCTGGCCATGGGCCAGGGCGCGGTGGATGGCGTACTCGCCCACCAGGGTCTTGCCGGAGCCGGTGGGGGCGCTCACCACCACCGAGTGGCCCTGGTTCAGGGCATCGATCGCCTCCAGCTGGAAATCATCCAGGGGGAAGGGGAACAACTCCTCCACCGGCGGCACGGCGTTGTTCGCGGCCATGGCCATGCTGCTCGTCACGTCGCTGCCGATCGCGTTGTTGCTGGGCCCGTCGGCGCGGGTGGTGCTGCCAACGTCGGGGCGGTCGAGCATGGGGGAATCTTATGGGCTGGCCGCGACCTGCCAGCCACTTAGGGTTTTTTGCACCCTTGTTCGGGGTCGTCCTTTGGATGCCGACGGCCTGAGGCCCCCCTGGCGACAGCGGCTCCATGACGGGCTGGCCGCCCTGCACCAGCAGCGACACCGGCGGCTGCGCAGTTTCCGTCCGACCGATGGCATCGCCCTGCAGGAGGAGATCGGGGAGGCCGGGCCGGAGACAGGCGCTGGCGTGCCGTTGCTGGATCTGGCCAGCAACGACTACCTGGGCCTGAGTCGCCATCCCTGCGTGATCGCCGCTGCCCGGGCGGAACTGGACAGCAGCGGCCTGGGAGCCGGCGGCTCGCGGCTGGTCACCGGCACCCGGCCGGTGCATCTGCAGCTGGAGGCCGCCCTGGCCGCCTGGCTGGATCGGGAGCGGGTGCTGCTGTTCCCCAGTGGCTTCCAGGCCAACCTGGCGGCGGTCACGGCCCTGGCCGATCGGGGTGCCCTGGTCTGCGCCGACCGCCACGTGCATCATTCGCTGCTGGCCGGGGTGCGTGCCAGCGGCGCGCGGCTGGTGCGCTTCGCCCACAACGACCTGGAGGATCTGGAGCGGCGGCTGGCCCAGGCCCGCTCCAACCAACCCGACCAGACCCGGCTGGTGCTCAGCGAGAGCCTGTTCAGCATGGAGGGCACCAGTCCTGACGTGCCGGCCCTGGCCGCCCTGTGCCGGCGCCACGGGGCCCTGCTGCTGCTCGATGAGGCCCATGCCCTGGGGGTGCTGGGCCCGGGCGGCCGCGGCCTGGGCCATGGCCTGGAGGGGGTGCACCTGGTCTGCGGCACCTTCGGCAAGGCCTTCGGCAGCGGTGGCGCCTTCCTCGCCGGTGACGCCCTGCTGGGCGACTGGCTGCTGCAGGCCAGCGGAGCCTTCCGGTACACCACGGCCCTGGCGCCGCCCCTGGCGGCCGGGGCCCTGGCGGCCCTGCGGCAGGTCGAGGCCCAGCCCGAGATCGGCACGGCGCTGCTGGCGCGGGCAAGCCGCTGGCGGCAGGTGCTGGCGGCGGCGGGCTGGCCACGGCCCGCCGGCCACGGGCCGGTCCTGCCGTTGCTGGTGGGGGACGACGGGGCCGCCCTGGCCCTGCAGGGGCGCCTCGAGGCCGCCGGTCTGCTGGCGGTGGCGATCCGTCCCCCCACGGTGCCGGCCGCTACGGCCCGGCTGCGGTTGGTGCTGCGCCAGGATCTCCCCAGCGGAACCCTTCCTCGCCTGCTCAAGGCCCTCGGCCCGGCCCCGTCCCCCCTCACCCCTTGATGGCCTCCAGCGCCCCCGCCAGCCTCCAGGTGATCGCCATGCACGGCTGGGCCGGCGATGGCACCAATTGGACCGCCTGGCAGGAGATGAGCGCTCCCTTGGGCTGGCTCTGGGCCTGCGGAGAGCGTGGCTACGGCCCCCACGCCCCGCGCAGCCCCGCCTGGGAAGGAGCCGGGCGGCGGGTGGTGATCGGCCACTCCATGGGCCCCCACCTGCTGGACGCCGCGGTGCTCGCCGGGGCCGACGCCGTCGTGCTGCTGGCCGGTTTCGGCCGCTTCGTACCGCCGGGGGCGGAGGGCCGCAAGGTGCGCGCCGCCCTGGCGGCCATGGCCGCCCAGCTGGCCGAGGGCCCCAGCGACGCCGAAACGGCCCTGCGGGCCCAGACCCTGCTGCGGCGCTTTCTGATCGAGGCGGCCAGCCCCGATCCCGCCGAACTGCTGCCTCCCGGGCCCGCCGACCAGCCGGTGTCGGCGGCGGGCCGGGCGCGGCTGCGGCAGGACCTGGCGCTGCTGGAGCGCTGCGATGGCCTGCCGGCCGGCTTTCCCAGCGGCGCCAGGGTACTGATCGTGGAAGCCGAAGCCGACCGCATCGTGGGCCCCCAGGTCCGCGCCCTCCTGCGGCAGGCACTGCCCCAGGCCGAGGTGGTGAGCCTGGCGGGGGCCGGCCACTGCCTGCTGCGCAGCCCGGTGATGGCGACGGTGCTGGAGTGGCTGCAGGGCCTTGGCGCGGCGTGAACAACCTGGTGCGCCGTCACTTCGGGCGCGGGGCGGCAGGCTACGAGGCCCAGGCCCTGCTGCAGCGGGCCGTGGCCTGTCGGCTGGGGCGCCTCTGCCGCGATCTGCCCCTGCCTGCCGGCCCCCGCGCCGACCTGGGGGCCGGCAGCGGCCTGCTGTCGCGGGCGCTGCCGGCCCAGGGGCTGCTGCAACTGGACCTCTGCCCGGAACTGCTGCAGCGCAACCCCCTGCAACCCCATCTGGTGTGGGACCTCAACGACGGGCTGCCGGCGGCGTTGCAGGGGGCGGCCCTGCTGGCTTCCGGCTTCGCGCTTCAGTGGCTCGACGACCCGGCCGACCAGCTGGGCCACTGGTGCCGCTCGCTGGCCCCGGGCGGCTGGCTGGCCCTGGCGGTGCCCACCGCCGGCAGCTTCCCCCAGTGGCATAGGGCCGCCGCTACCGCCGGCGTGGCCTGCACGGCCCTGGAGCTGCCGGCGGCCGAGCGCCTGCTCCGCGCCGCCGCCGCCGCGGGTCTGCATCCCCGCCACAGCCGGGTGCTGCGCTTCAGCCGGCCCCACCAGGGGGGGTTGGCCGCCCTGCGCCACCTGCGGCGCCTCGGCGCCGACGCCAGCCAGCGGCCGCCCCTGTCGGCCGGGGAGCTGCGCCGACTCCTGGCCCACTGGCCCCAGGAGACGCCCCTCACCTGGGAGGTGCTGCTGCTGCTGGGCCAGCGCGACCACCCCGGCGTCCCCGTCCCATGAGCACCCCCCTGCAGCTGGTGGTCTGCGGCACCGACACCGACGTGGGCAAGACGGTGGTGAGCGCCCTGCTGGTCCAGGGGCTGGGGGCGACCTACTGGAAGCCGGTGCAGAGCGGGATGGAGGGGGGCGGCGACACGGGCCGGGTGCAGCAGCTGCTGGGGCTGCCGCCGGAGCGGGTGTGGCCGGAGGCCTACCGCCTCACCGCCCCCGTCTCCCCCCACTGGTCGGCCGAGCGGGACGGGGTCAGCATCGATCCGGCCCGGCTGGCCCTGCCGGCCGGGGACGGCCCCCTGGTGGTGGAGACGGCCGGCGGGCTGCTGGTGCCCCTGCGGCGCAACTGGCTGCAGATCGAGCAGATCGCCGTCTGGGGTCTGCCGGTGCTGCTGGTGGCCCGCAGCGGCCTGGGCACCCTCAACCACACCCTGCTCTCCCTCGAGGCCCTCTCCCGGCGTTCGATCCCCGTGCTCGGGCTGGTGCTCAACGGCGACCCCCACCCCGACAATCCCCGCACCCTGGAAGCCCTCGGGGGCGTGCCGGTGCTGGCGGAGCTGCCGCCCCTGGATCCCCTCAACCGCGAGACCCTGGAGCGGCAATGGCAGCGCAGTGGCCTGGCCCGTAGCCTGCAGCCATGAGCCGAAAGCATCTGCTCGTGACAGCTGCCGTGGCCGCGCTCTGTGCGGGCATCCTGGTGCTGTTCACCGACATCGAGACCAGCGTCATCCGCTGGGTGAACTGCGGGCCGATCGCCACCGAGGGCGAACGCCGTTCGGAGGTCTGCCGCTGAATCGCCCCGGCTGGCATCCCCACCTCTGGCACCCCTTCACCCAGGTGGCCACCGCCGACCCGCCCCTGCGGGTGGTGCGTGGTGAAGGCGCCCTGCTCGAACTGGAGGACGGCCGCCGGCTGATCGATGCCATCAGCAGCTGGTGGGTGACCCTGCACGGCCACGGGGAGCCCGCCATCGCCGGCGCCCTGGCCCGCCAGGCCCGCACCCTGGAGCAGGTGGGCTTCTCCGATTTCCGCCACCCGGCCGCCGAGCAGCTGGCTGAGCGGCTGGCCGCCTGCAGCGGCCTGGAGCGGTTGTTTTTTTCCGACAACGGCTCCACGGCGGTGGAGGTGGCCCTGAAGATCGCCTGGCAGTGGTGGCGCAACCGGGGCGAACCGCGCCGGCAGCTGATCGCCTTCGATGGGGCCTATCACGGCGACACCTTCGGCGCCATGGCGGTCGGGGAGCGCTCCCTGTTCTCCGAAGCGTTCGAGCCGCTGCTGTTCGCCGTGGCCCGGGCCCCCTGGCCCGCCACCTGGTGGGGCGACGACGGGGTGGAAGCGCGGGAGGCCGCCGCCCTGGAGCGGCTGGAGCAGCTGCTGGAAACGCCCACCGCGGCGGTGATCCTCGAACCGCTGCTCCAGGGGGCCGGCGGCATGGCCCTGGTGCGGGAGGGGTTCCTGCGCCAGGTGGAAACGCTGGTGCGCGCCAGCGGCACCCTGCTGATCGCCGATGAGGTGATGACGGGCTTCGGCCGCAGCGGCCACCTGTTCGCCTGCCAGCGGGCCGGCATCCACCCCGACCTCATGGCCCTCTCCAAGGGGCTCACCGGCGGCTTCCTGCCCATGGGCGTCACCCTGGCGCGGGAGGCCATCTTCGAGGGCTTCATCGGCACCACCCCCGGCCTGACCCTCTTCCACGGCCACAGCTTCACCGCCAACCCCTTGGGTTGCGCCGCCGCCCTGGCCAGCCTGACCCTGCTGCAGGAGCGTCCGGAGCGCCACCAGCAGTTGGAGGCCCGCCACCGCCCCCACCTGGAGGCCCTGGCGCGCCACCCCCTGGTGCGGCGGCCGCGGCTGCTGGGCAGCGTCGCCGCCTTCGAGGTGGCCACCGACGCCCCCGGCTACCTCAATCCCGTCGGCCAGCGGCTGCAACGCCAGGCCCTGGCCAAAGGGGTGTTCCTGCGGCCCCTGGGGCAGGTGGTCTACCTGCTGCCGCCCCTGTGCATCGACGACGACCAGCTGGCCCACTGCTACGCCGTCATCGAGGCAGCCCTCTCCAGCCTCTGAAGGGGTTAGCCCTTCTGGAGATCAGGGACCCGCCAGGATCGCCGCCTCCACATCGGCCCGCGAGAGTCCATAGGGGAACTGACGCGCCGTGCTGCGTCCCTCCTGGTGCCAGCTCACCCGAAGTTCCTCCACCTCCAGCTCGATGCGGGCACTCCATTCGGGGCGGTGCAGGTCCCAGTGGGCGACGTTGGTTCGCGACTGCTTGGCGCCCAGCTGGCGCAACCAGGCCTCCAGGGCGGGCAGGGGGTGGTTGTAAAGGGGGGTGGCCGCGGTAGGCAGGGTCACGGTTGGATCTGGGGGGGGGCGCTGGACGGGGACACCGGAACGGCAGCTGTCTCGAGGTCGGCCCACCAGCTGGGCCAGGCCATCAGTTCGGCGCCGCGCGCCCAGGCCACACCCAGGCCCAGCACCAGGCTGAGCACCAGGGCCAGGGCCAGCAGCAGCAGGGCGAACCACTCACCGCCCGACAAGGCCCGCCGCACCGACACGGGCCGGACGACGGACGCCGGGGCAGGCCGCATCGGCGCCGTGGGGGCCGGCTGGGCCAGGGCGGCGTCATAGAGCCTCCGGGCGGCTGGATCACTCAGTACGGCATAGGCCTGCCGAAGCTGCTGGAAGGCCACTTCGGCCTCGCTCGCCGGCAGGGCCGTGGTGTCTGGGTGGTAGCGCTTGCTGAGGCCCCGGAACGCCTGGCGCAGCTCCTGATCGGTGGCGGTGGGCTGGAGCTGCAGCACCTGGTAGTGGGTGGGGGGCTTGGCTGTGGAGGACATGGTCCCTGAGGCGGCGATGGCAGCCTGCCCGGCGTGAGGGATCCTAGGGAGAAGCCCCATTGCCGTAGCGGATGGCCGCCAGTCCCGACCCCAGCGCCCCCCCCGATGCCGGCCTCTGGCAAGCGTTGGGCTGGACCCCCGACAACGGCCAGCTTGCGACGCTGGTGGCCCTGCAGGAGCAGTTGAGGCTCTGGAACGGCCGGGTGAACCTCACCCGCCTGGTGGAAGGCGACGATTTCTGGATCGCCCAGGTGTTCGACAGCCTCTGGCCCTGGGTGCCCCTGCTGAGCGCCCCCGGCGGCGTCCCCGACGGCCTCGATCTGATCGATGTGGGCACCGGCGGCGGCTTTCCTGGCCTGGCTCTGGCGATCGCCCTGCCCACAGCACGGATCACCCTGGTGGATTCGGTGGGCCGCAAGCTGGAGGCGGTGCGGGCCATGGCCCGCAGCCTGGGGCTCCAGGAGGGACGGCTGCACCTGCGCTGCGAACGGGTCGAGCGCACCGGCCGCTCCCCGGACTGCCGCGGCCGCTTTGATCGGGCCATGGCCCGCGCCGTGGCCAGTGCACCGGTGGTGGCCGAATACCTGGTGCCGCTCCTGAAGCCGGACGGCCTGGCCCTGCTCTACCGGGGCCAGTGGGGGGCCGACGGTCAGCGCGACCTGGAGGCCGCCGTGGGAGTGCTGCGGGCGACCGTGGATCCCGTGCAGCGCCGCGATCTACCCGCAGGCCGGGGGGTGCGCCATGGCCTGTGGCTGCGGCCCTCCGGCCGCTGTCCGGCCGCCTACCCCCGGGCCGTCGGTGTGCCCCAGAAGACGCCGATCGCGCCGGGTGCCAGCACCCCCGGGACCTAGGCCAACTGCAGGCGTTTCACAGCCTCACCCCCCAGCCGCTGGCGCAACCGCCGCAGCTTGTCAGGGATCTCGGCGGCCCAGGGGCTGCCCCCCAGCACCGCCCGCAGCTCGGCCTCGCTCACCGTGCCATCAAGGGCATCGGCGTTCTCCCCCGGAAACCAGTGCCCCCCCTGGCCCAGCAGGCCGTAGCGGGCCCGGCCGTAGACCTCCAGGTCCCAGGCCTCCAGCAGGTTGTGCAGCCACAGCAGCACCGGCAGGTTGATGCGGCCAGGGGTGTCCTGCCAGGCCGGCAGACCCCGGTCCCAGCTGGCCAGCCAGGTCTCCCCCAAGGCCTCTCGGCGGGCCTGATCAAGCCGGGCCAGGATCGGCGGCAGCAGCTCCCCGGCCCTGGGCAGCAGCGCCACCGCCTCCAAGTGCAGGGCCAGATCCTCTGGACAAGCGGCGCCGACGCTGATCGTGTGGATTCCGGGCGCCGACAGACAGAACAGGTCGTTGAAGACGATCGGATGCAACGGCGCGCACAACTCGCAGAGGCGCTGCGACGGGCTGTGCAGGTGGCCCCCCTTGTCGGTGGGGCTGATCACGAACACCCCCATGTCGTGGGCGGTGGCGGCCTCGATCGCGGGCCGGTTGTCCTGGCGGATGAAATACCAGTGCAGGTTGATGTAATCAAACTGATCGCTCGCGATCGCCTCCAGGATCAGGGGCAGCGGCGCATGGGTGGAGAAACCCACGTGGCCGATCCGGCCGGCCTCCTGCCAGCGGCGGGCCACCTCTCGGCAACCGCCGGGACGCAGGGTCTGATCGAGCAGTTCCGGGGTGTTGAGGCCGTGGATGGCCAGCAGGTCAACCCGGCCCCCTTCGCCATTCAGGCCCAGCCGCTCGAAGCTGGTCTGCAGGTCGGCTTCGAAGGCGGCCGGGTCGGCGCTGGGGGGGACTTTGGTCTGCAGGAGGCGTCGGGGATCCGGCAGCCTGGGCAGCAACCAACCCAGCTGCCGCTCCGAGGTGCCGTAGTGGCGGGCGGTTTCGATGTGGTGCAGGCCCGCCGCCATGGCGGCTTGGAGAGTGGCCGCAAGCCGATCCTGGCTCTCGACCTCCACCGCTTCAGGCGGCAGGTCGCTCCAGCTCTGCTGAAAACGCATGCCCCCCAGGGAGAGCACCGGCATGGCCAATCCCGTGCGGCCGAAACGCCGGCTGGGGATGATCACGGCAATGGCGGGGCGGAGCGGGGCAGGGTGCGGCGGCGGCGACCCTGGGAGGGCAGACCCAGGGGGTGAATCTCCTGCTCGTCGAGCTGGGCCCTCAGGGCGGGCAACTGCTCGTAGGCCACCCAGTGGATGCAGTCCACGGGGCAGGTGTCGATCGCTTCCTGGATCCTCTCAGTGCTGTCGCCGTCCTGGCGCAGGGCCCTGGAACGGCCCCAGTCGGGTTCGACCACAAAGGTGTTGCCGGCCACGTGGGCGCAGTAGCGACAGCCGATGCAGACGGCCTCATCCACCCAGACAGCCTGCTGCCGCAGGGCACCTCCCAGCACCGGCTCGCGGCCTGTCGCCTCAGACTCCGGGGCCGCCACGGTGCGGAAGGCCAGGGCGGGATCAAGGCCGGCGCAGGGGCCCGTCGCGCTCATGGTCTCAGGCGTCCCAGCGGGTCACCACCAGTTCGATGCTGCCGTCGAGGTGGCTGGTCTGCTCGCTCACCTGGAAGCCCTCCTCGGCCGTGCTGGCCAGGATGGTGCGCAGGGCGTAGCGCTGGGTGAGCTTGGCCAGAAAACGCTCCACCGGGATGGGCTGTTTCCAGAGCTCCAGGTCGGTGACCAGCTCGTAGCTGCCGCTGTCGGGGTTGAAGCGGAAGCCGATGTCAACGCCATCGGCCTGGGGGATGGCGAGGTCGGCGGTCACCGTCTGGCCGCGGTAGCCACGCACCTGGCGGGAACCCTCAGCGGGGGGAAGGCCCAGGTCGCGGAGGGCCTCGACCAGGGCCTCGCGATCGCGCAACTCTGTTTTGACGGTGCTGAAGTGCGACATGGGACGGAAGGGAAGGAGGTGCGGTGGCTCAGGTGCCGTGGTGCTGGACGACCACCTGGGGGTCCTGGAGATCGAGGGGTTGGACCTGGAACGCGTCTGAGGTGCTCTGACGTTGCTGCACGCTGCCCAGCCGGGCCTCAATCCGCTCGGTGAGCTGCGAACAACCCTGGCCCTGCACGCCCTCCACGAGCTCCTCAACCCGTCCGTCAGGACGAATGCGGAAGCGGATGGTGCGTTGGGCCATCCCGGGCGAGCGGTACAGGTGAGAGCCGGATCTTAACCGCGATTTCCGGTGGCCGCGGTCGAGTCGATCGCCCCGGCGACAGGCCCTTCAGCTGATCAGGCCCTCATCCACCAGGGTCTGGAGCCGCTCAAGCACCTCCGGCTGCTCCAGCTGCTCCAGGGCCATCCGGGCTTCGTCCCGGACGGTGGAATCGCCGTCATGCAGCATCGTGTGCAACAAAGCTTCCACCACGTCCCGCTGGCGCGGTTCCACCAGATCGCTATAGAGGCGGCCCAGCGACCAGGCGCTGTTGCTGCGCACGGCCGGCTCGCTGTCGATGCGCAGGGTGAGGAGCAACTGGGCGGCGGCGGGGTCGGCCTTGGCCACGCCGGTGGCGCCGGCATCGGCCAGGGAACTGGCGGCCCACAGCCGCACCGCCGAGATGTCCATCTCCAGGGCACGGATCAGTGGGTTGAGCACGGGGGCCTCGGGGTAGTTCCCCAGGCTCCAGGCCACAGCCTTGCGCACATAGCCGTTGTCGTCGGCCCCGAGCAGGCCCAGCAGGGGCTCCACCGCCAGGGGGTGGGGGTTGCGCCCCAGGGCGTAGACGGCGCTCATGCGCACGATCGGGCAGCCGGCCTTCAGCAACGGCAGCAGCAGGGGAATGGCCCGGGGGTCCCGGTGCTCGCAGAAGATGCGCAGCCCCTGCAGCCGCTCCTCACGCCCCCCCTTCAGCAGCTCAATGCCGAAGTCGCACTCGGCGGCCACATCGGAGCTGGAGGGGGCAACGCTGTCGATCTCATCAAGCGGATCACCCAGCAACTCCTGCGCCAGTTCCCTCGCCAGCACCTCCGGGTCGAGGGCCAGCTCATGGGTGGTTTCGGGAAAGGGCAGGCCGTCTTCCGGCATGGAGCCATCCAGGTCACGGCATCGTAAAAGGAGGACGGCCAGGCGATCAGCCCAGGGGCGCGGGGGCGGCCATGTCGCCGGGCAGCCAGATGCGGGCGCTGACGGCGAACAGGGCCAGGCCGAACAGCAGCACGATGGCAGCCGGCAGGAGCTTGGAGCGCAGGAAGGACATGGGGGGCCGTGCGGCGATGCTGGCTGCATTGTGGTCCGAGCGGTCGCTTCTAGGGTTCGGCCACCCGCAAGCGGCCATGGCCACCCGTGCCTCCAGCAGCGTCCGGCCATGGCGTCGCCTCCTGGCGGTGGCCGCCGAGGGGGTGGCCAGCGGCACCCCTTACATGGTGGGAACCAAGCTTCTGCAGGGCTGGCTCACCGCCAGCCAGATCCCCCTGAGCCTGATCGGCCTGCTCGGGCTGGCGGAGCTGCCCTACACCCTGAAGATGTTCTGGGCTCCGGCCCTTGACCGCTGGCCCCTGCCCTGGCCCGACCGCCGCCGCGGCTGGCTGCTGGTGCTGCAGCTCACCCTGGTGGCGGTGATCGGCGCCATGGCTCTGCTGCGGCCCTCTTCAGATCCATCCAGCCTGACGGCGATCGGCCTGATGGCCGTCCTGCTGGCCGTGGTCAGCGCCACCCAGGACATTGCCGTCGATGCCTACCGCACCGACCTGCTGCCGGATCTGGAGCGTGGCGCCGGGGCCGCCGCCTCCAACCTCGGCTACCGCGCAGCGATGCTGGCGGTGGGCGCCGGCGGCTTCATCCTGGCCGGCCGCTACGACTGGCCCCTGGCCTTTGTGTTCTCGGCCCTGCTGATGCTGGTGGTGGTGCCCTTCACCCTCACGGCGCCGCGCCTGGAACCCCTGGCGGTGCCGGTGAGCAGCCTGCGCCAGGCGGTGCTGGGTCCGGCGCGGGAGTTCCTGCACCGCAGCGGCGGCCCCAGGGCCGTGGCCCTGCTCACCCTGGTGCTGCTCTACCGCTGGCCTGATGGGCTGCTGGGCCTGATGGCGGTGCCGTTCCTGATCCAGAAGGGCTTCAGCCCCGAGGTGGTGGGGTCGGTGCTGGCGGGCTGGGGCATCGGCGCCACCATCGTGGGCACGCTGCTGGGGGGCCTGCTGTTCGGCCGTTTGGGCATGAACCGTTCGCTGTGGCTGTTCGCCCTGGTGGGGGCGGCGGGCAACCTGGCCTACTGGGCCCTGGCCCGTTTCGACGGCGGCATGCCAGGCCTGCTGATGGCCGTGGCGCTGGAGAACATCGGTGGTGGCATGGTGGGCGCCGCCTTCGTGGCGCTGCTGATGAGCCTCTGCAACCCCCGCTTTTCCGCCACCCAGTACGCCCTGCTGTCGGGGGTCTATGCCCTGAGCCGCTCGCTGCTGGCCGCACCCGCCGGGCTGGTGGCCGAACGACTCGGCTGGCCGGGCTTCTTCCTGGCCACCACCGCCGCAGCCCTGCCCGCCTTCCTGCTGATGGTGCGGCTCACCCCCTGGAACGGCCAGGGGGCCCGCGGGGCCTACAGCGCCGAGCGCGACGCCGAAAACTCCCGCAGCAGCGGGATATAGCTGGGGGATCCCTCCACGGCGTTGTGGCCGTCGACGGGCAACACCACCAGGGAGGCGAGGCCGGGGCGGAAGTGGGACAGCAGGGCGTCGGTGTTGGCCCGCGGGATCACCTCATCCCGCTCGGCCGCGATCAGCAGGGTGGGAGCGTTCACGCGGGGGGCGTCCGCCCAGGAGCGGTACTTGTCCCGCAGCAGCAGGGCCATCGGCACCAGCGGGAACTGTTGGGAGGCCACGGCCTCGATGCTGTCGAACGGTGTGACCAGCACCAGCCCGGCCACCGGACGGTGGGCCGCCAGATGCACCGCCACGCCGCTGCCCAGGCTGCGGCCCAGCACCGCGATGTGGTCGTGGTCGGTGCGCACCCGGTCGAACAGGGCCAGGGCATCGGCGAACAGGGCCTGCTCCGAGGGCTGGCCGCTGCTGCCGCCGTACCCCCGGTAGTGCATCAGGTAGAGGGCGTGATCCGGGAAAGCGGCCTCCAGCAGCGGCAACTGGCCCGCCACAGCCTCGGCATTGCCGCCGAAGTAGAGCAGCGCCTTCGGGCCGTGACGGCGGCGGACGCTGGCCAGCACCCGGCTTCCCGGTGGGCCGCCGGCCATGGGCAGGGCGAGAAGCTCGCCGTCCGCCTCACCCGAGGGGGGCTGGGGGAAGTAGAGCAGGGCGCCCTGGCCCAGGAACAGGGCGCCGCAGAGGCCCAGATAGGCCAGCGCCACCAGCAGGACGGCGAAGGCGACCATGACGCCGGGTCGCTGGGCCACGGCCAAGGCGATCAAACCCCCGGGGCGGTGAGCAGGCGGCGGCGCAGCTGGCCGCAGGCCGCATCCTGGTCCAGGCCGCGGCTGGCCCGCACGCTCACGGCGATGTGGCGTCGCTCCAGCTGGGCGCGGAAGGCCTCCACCGCCTCGGGGGCGGGGCGCCGGAAGTCCTCCTCGGCGATCGGGTTGTAGGCGATCAGATTGACGTGGCTCTGGAAGCCCCGCAGCAGGCGGGCCAGGGCGTCGGCCTGGCGGGGATGGTCGTTGAGGCCGCCCAGCAGGATGTATTCGAAGCTCACGCGCCGACCGGTAAGGGCCACGTAGTGGCGGCAGTCGTCGAGCAACGCCTCCAGCGGGTAGGCGTGGGCGGTGGGAATCAGCTCCTCCCGCAGGCGCTGGTCGGGGGCATGCAGGCTCACGGCCAGGGTGAACTGGGCCCGACCCAGCCGCTCCAGGGCACGTTCGGCCAGGGTGGGCAGGCTGCGGGGCACCCCCACCGTGCTCACCGTGATCTGGCGCTGGGCCATGCCCAGATCGGTGCAGAGACAGGCAATGGCTTCCAGCACCGCCTCGGTGTTCAACAGGGGTTCGCCCATGCCCATGAACACCACGTGGCTGGGGCGTCGGTCCATCGCCTCACGAACACTGAGCACCTGATCGACGATTTCATGCACCGCCAGGGAGCGCTGCAGCCCGCCTTTGCCGGTGGCGCAGAAACGGCAGCCCATGGGGCAGCCCACCTGGCTGCTGACGCAGACCGTGAGCCGATCACCGCTGGGAATCCCCACGGTCTCGATGCTGAGGCCATCAGCAGTGGCCAGCAGCAGCTTGGTGGTGCCGTCGCGGGCGTCGCTGCGGTGCAACAGGGCCGAGCGTCCGAGGCCGGTGCCGGCGGCCGCCAGCTGCTCACGCCAGGCCTTCGGCAGCACCGTGATCTCCTCGAGGCTGCGGGCCCCCTTGGCATACATCCAGTCGTGCAGCTGCTTGCCGCGAAAAGTGGGCTGGCCCTGCAGGCCCGCCCACTCCTGGAGGGCCGCCAGGCCCATCCCCAGCAGGGGAACGGGCTCCGCCATCAGGGCCAGATCAGCAGGCCATGACCCAGCTTCCACTCCACCGCCACCAGGGCGATGAAGCCGAGCATGGCCAGCCGGCCGTTGAAGCGCTCGGTGTGGGTGTGGAAGCCGAAGCGCGGCACCCGGCGCACCGGAACCGGGGTGGGGCGGGAGGGGGCCGGTGGGGTGGCGACGGCGGGATCAGTCATCGCTGAGCAGTCCCTCCTCCTGCAGGCCCTCAAGGGCGGCCGGATCGGCGATCAGCTCCTCTTCCAGCCCCTCATCCGCCGTGGGACGGGCGAAGGCGGCGAAGCCGCTGGTGGCCGCCTCGATGCCGTGGCGGCTGCGGGTGGCCTCCAGATCCTCCTCGGAGGGGTCATCCAGAACAGCGGCGGTGACCGCCGGTGCGGGCATCTCGACGGTGTAGTCGGGACGCAGGTTCTGGTTGCGGCGGTAGCCGGCGGCCTCCTCCTCGAGGATGTCGGGGTGGGGTCCGGCCTCGGCACGAAGCTCCTCTTCGAAGCCCCCGAAGCCAGTGCCGGCGGGGATCAGGCGGCCAATGATCACGTTCTCCTTGAGGCCCCGCAGCCAGTCGCTCTTGCCCTCGATCGCCGCTTCGGTGAGGACCCGGGTGGTCTCCTGGAAGGAGGCCGCCGAGATGAACGAATCGGTGTTGAGGGAGGCCTTGGTGATGCCCAGCAGCACGGGGGTGAACTCGGCAGGGGCCCCACCGGTGATGGCCATGGCGGAATTCACCTGCTCCACCTGACGCAGCTCGATCAACTCACCGGGCAGCAGGGTGGTGTCACCGGCATCCTCGATGCGGACCTTGCTGGTCATCTGGCGCACGATGACCTCAATGTGCTTGTCGCTGATCGCAACCCCCTGCGACTTGTAGACGTTCTGCACTTCCGTCACCATGCGGAATTGCAGCTTGGAGATCGCCTCCTGGGCCGCCTCCATGGTGGGCTTACGGCTGCGCAGGTCCTCGAAGAAGCACTCGAGCAGCTCGTGGGGATTGATCGGGCCGTCGGTGAGCATCTCACCGGCGCTCACCTGCTGGCCATCGGAGACCATCACGTTCCGGCCTAGCAGGATCGGGTACTCGGTGATGATGTCGTCGGTCTCGATCACCGAAACTGTGATCGAGTCGTCGTCTTCGCCCTGCTTGATCTGCACGGTGCCGCTCTTGCGGCAGAGCACGGCCGATTCCCGCGGCCGGCGGGCCTCCAGCAGTTCTTCGATACGGGGCAGACCCTGCACGATGTCGCCGGTCTTCTGACGCTCGAACACCAGCAAGGCCAGGCTATCGCCGCGCTGCACGAGCTCGCCGTCACGGACGTGCAGCACCGAATCGGGCGACACCATGTAGGGCCGGCCCAGACGGATGGTGAGGGTCTTGCCGTCGATGGCCTCCACCTGGCCACAGCAGGGGGAAAGCAACCCGTCGGCGAGGACGTCACCGTCCACGATGCGGTCGCCCACCGCCACCTTCGGGGCGGCTCCGCCCAGATCCAGGCTGCGAGTGTCCTCGGCCCGCTCGACGATCAGGCGCCGGATCGGTTCGCCGACAGTCGGTTCGGGCAGTTGCACCACGCCGTTCTCCTTGCAGAGGATCTGGGTGGTGGCCACCACATCACCGCGCTTGACGCTGATGCCGTCCTCCACCTGCAGTTCGGTGTGGGTGGAGCCATGGCTGGCATCGGAGAGGGTGTCGCGTCGCACCAGCAGGGTTTCCAGGATCACCAGCTGCAGCCGCTCGATGGTCTTGGCCCGTTTGTCGGCCACGGCTTCCACATCCACCGTCATCTGGGGAGTGGTGTCGAAGGTTTCCAGGATCAGCTGGGTACGCAGCAGCTCCACCCCTTCCACCGACTTGATCAACTCGCCGTCCTTGAAGGTGAGCCGCTGGGTGGCCTTCAGCCCCAGGGAAGGTCCGCCGGTCTGCTTGACCGTGGAGAGTTCCGGCAGGTGGGCGGCATCGGGGATGGCGTACTCCTCGACGGGCCGCAGCAGCAAGGCGCCGCCCTCGGGGGTGTCGACTTTCTCGACGAACTTCATCGCCTCGGCCTTCAGGCCAGGGGCGATCTCCTCGCCGGGGTTGACCATCTTGCCGTCCTCACCGTAGCGGCCGAGCACCTTGGCGTCGGAGACCAGGTGCAGTTCACCGGAGCGCACGATGATCTCCCGCAGGATGTCGTTCTTCTGGGTGACGGTGACGATGCCCGCGGTCTGGCTGAAGATGTCCTTGACGACTTCGGTGCCAGCCTCGATCCACTGGCCGTCCTCGATCATCAGCAGGGAGATGTCCTTGTTGATCTCGTGGGTTTCCTGGGGAATCCACAGCAGGGTGCCGCCCTTGCTCACCTCAAAGCCGTGCTTGGCGGAGCGGGCCTTCTTGATCGAGAGGCCGGGGGCGAACTTCACCATGCCGCCGGTCTGGGTGCGGAAGCGATCGTCGGTGAGTTCGGCGATCACCTCGCCCGCGCCGATCTTGGTGCCGGGTTGGGTCTTGACCAGATAGCGGCTGTTGTCCTTGCCCTCCAGGTGCCAGCTTTCGCCGGTGTGGCTGGATTCGCCCACCAACTTGCAGTCCTTGAGGGTGAGGCTGGCGGTGACGATCTGCACCTCGCGGGAGTCGCCGGTGGACTCCCGCAGCCGCACAGCCCCGCCATACTCGCTCTGCAGCCGGCTCTCGGCCAGCACGTTGCCAGTGGTCACCGGCTTGTCGGTCTCGACCGCCGGCAAGGCATTGGGGGGAAGGTTGTAGACGTCACCGCTGAACACCCACAGGCGCCCGAGACGCTGGGCCTTGTGGGTGATGTTGCCCTGGCGGTCGGTGACTTCCCTGGGCTGGATCACATCCTCAAAGCGCACCTGGCCCGCCAGGTCGCAGATGACATCCTTGGTGGCCTTCTCCACGCTCTTCTTGACCGCCGAACCCGAGGAGATCTGGGCCAGGATGATGTCGTGGGCGACGGGATCACCATCGGCCACGAACAGGATCGAGCCGTTGGTGATGTCGATCTTCTGCACCTTGCCCTTGCCCGAAGGCTTGAGGGTGAGGGTGAAATCGGTTTCGGCCAGCTTGGCCTCCACCCCATGGGGGGTGCGGTGGTCGCGCACACGGGCCTTGGCACCGAATTCCACGATCCCGTCCACCAGGGAGCGCACCACGCCGGTTTCGGCCGTGGACACACCACCGGTGTGGAAGGTCCGCATGGTGAGCTGGGTGCCCGGCTCACCGATGGACTGGGCGGCGATGATGCCGACGGCTTCGCCCAGGTCGACCAGTTCGTTGTGGGCCAGGGCCCAGCCGTAGCACTTGCGGCAGACGGAACGGGAGGCTTCGCAGGTGAGCGGTGAGCGCACCATCACGGTGGCGATCGCCGCCTTCTCGATCGCCGCCGCCAGGGCCGGATCGATCTCGCCGTTACGATCGACGATGACAACGCCCTCGCTGTCGATGACGGGCTGGGCCGCCAGACGGCCCACCAGCTTGGTGCCGAAACGGCCGCGCTCGTCGGCGTTGATGGGGATGAAGCGATGGGTGCCGCAGTCCTCCTCCCGCACGATCACGTCCTGGGCCACGTCCACCAGACGGCGGGTGAGGTAGCCGGAGTCGGCGGTACGCAGGGCCGTGTCCACCAGGCCCTTACGCGCGCCGTAGGAGGAGATCACGTACTCGGTGACCGTGAGGCCCTCACGGAAGTTGGTGCGGATCGGCAGGTCGATGATCTCCCCCTGGGGGTTGGCCATCAGACCGCGCATGCCCACCAGCTGACGCACCTGGGACATGTTCCCCCGGGCGCCGGAGTTGGCCATCATCCACACCGAATTGAGTGGATCGTTGTCGTTGAAGTTGCGGCGCACGGCCGCCACCAGCCGCTCGTTGGTTTCGGTCCAGGTGTCGATCACCTTGGTGTGGCGCTCCACCTCGGTGATCTCACCGAGCCGGTAACGCTCCTCGGTGGCCGTGATCTGCTCCTCGGCCTCTTCCAGCAGAACCGCCTTATCGCCGGGGATGCGCAGGTCGTCGACCGAGATCGACACCGCCGCCTGGGTGGCGTAGTGGAAGCCCAGATCCTTCAGCTCGTCGGCCATCGCGGCGGTGGCGGCGGTGCCGTGGTGCTTGTAGGCCCAGGACACCAGGTTGCGCAGCGCCTTCTTGTCGATGATCCGGTTGCGGAACGGCGGCGCCTGCTTGCTGAGGGCCGAAGCGGCCGCTGCCGCGGCGGCCTCGGCGGCCGCCAGTTCGGCGGCGGCCTTGGCGCTCTTCTTGCTGATCTTCTTGGCGGGGGTGGCGGTCATGGCAGCGCGCGTTGGAAAAGGCTGGAGGGGAACGGAAGACACGGGGCGCGGGGCTGGGCCCGGCCGGTGGAACTCAGGTGGCGGCCACGGCGTCGATGATGGTGTGGTTCATCACGACCCGACCCACGGTGGTCAGCAGGTAGCGGCTGATCAGCGCACCGTCCTCATCGAAGCGGTCGCGGCGGAACTTCCACTGCTCGAAGCGGGTGCCGTCCGAGAGGGTGCCCTGCTGGGCGGGCTCGTTGTCCTCATCGTCACTCTCCACTTCGCCGTTGAAGCGAACCCAGACCCAGTCGTGCAGGGTGAGGTGCTTCTCCTCGAAGGCGGCGATCACGTCCTCGAGGTCGGCGAAGGTGCGCGCCCGGTCGCCGAAGGCGGGCTGCACCTTGTCCCGATCGACGGCGGTGAGGTAATAGGCGCCAAGCACCATGTCCTGGGACGGGGTGATGATCGGCTCGCCGGTGGCGGGGGAGAGCACGTTGTTGCTGGCCAGCATCAACATGCGGGCCTCTGTCTGGGCCTCGATCGCCAGGGGCACGTGCACGGCCATCTGGTCACCGTCAAAGTCGGCGTTGAAGGCGGGGCAGACCAGGGGATGGAGCTGGATGGCCCGGCCATCGACCAGCTTGGGCTCGAAGGCCTGGATGCCCAGACGGTGCAGCGTGGGGGCCCGGTTGAGCAGGATCGGGTGCCCTTCGATCACTTCCTGCAACACCTGCATCACCTCGTCGTCGGCGCGCTGGATCAGCTTCTTGGCCGCTTTGATGTTGTTGACGATGTTCTGGCGGATGAGGCGATGGATCACGAACGGCTGGAACAGCTCGATCGCCATCTCCTTGGGTAGACCGCACTGGTGCATCTTGAGCTTGGGGCCCACCACAATCACGGAACGGCCGGAATAGTCGACACGTTTGCCAAGCAGGTTCTGGCGGAAGCGACCCTGCTTGCCTTCGATGATGTCGCTGAGCGACTTCAGGGCCCGATTGTTGACCCCGACCACGGTGCGGCCGCGGCGGCCGTTGTCGATCAGGGCATCGACGGCCTCCTGCAGCATCCGCTTCTCGTTGCGGACGATGATCTCGGGGGCGAGGATCTCCTGCAGACGCGCCAGGCGGTTGTTGCGGTTGATCACCCGCCGGTAGAGGTCGTTGAGATCGCTGGTGGCGAAACGGCCGCCGTCGAGCTGCACCATGGGGCGCAGATCGGGGGGGATCACCGGGATCACATCCAGCACCATCCAGTCGGGACGGGCGTTGGTGGCGATGAAGTTGTCGATCACGCGCAGGCGCTTGATCAGCTTGGCCCGCTTCTGGCCCTTGGAGTTGTTGATGTCCTCCCGCAGCTGCTCGGCTTCCTTCTCGAGGTCGATGTCTTCAAGAAGCTGCTTGAGGGCCTCGGCACCGATGCCCACGATGGGCTCGTTCTCGATCTCGGAATCCTCGGCGAAGATCTGGTCCTCGATCTCCAGCCACTCGTCTTCGGTCAGCAGCTGCTTGTAGGTGAGATCCTTGTGGTCACCCTTGTCGAGCACCACGTAGCAGTTGAAGTAGACGATCTGCTCCACGTCCCGCAGGGGCATGTCGAGCAGGATCGCCACATAGCTGGGGATCCCCTTGAGGTACCAGACGTGGGACACGGGGGCCGCCAGCTTGATGAAGCCCATGCGGTGGCGCCGCACCCGGCTCTCGGTGACTTCCACGCCGCAGCGCTCGCAGACGATGCCGCGGTGCCGCACCCGCTTGTACTTGCCGCAATGGCATTCCCAATCCTTGGAGGGGCCGAAGATCTTCTCGCAGAAGAGCCCGTCCATCTCGGGCTTGAGGGTGCGGTAGTTGATCGTTTCCGGCTTGGTGACCTCACCCACCACCTGACCATTGGGCAGCGTGCGCTGCCCCCACTGCATGATCCGCTCGGGGGAAGCGAGCGTGATCTTCACGTAGTCGAAGTGGTTTTCGGTGCGGAGGTTGCTGTTGGACATGGCGGAAACGCAGGGTGATCGAGAGAAGCGGAGAAATCAGAGCCGGTGAATCAAGCGATCAGTCATCGTCGTAATCCGCGACACCGAGGGACTCGTAGGTGGGACGGCTGGGGGTGCTGCGGCGAGGATTGACGTCCTGCATCAGGTCGACTTCCTCACCGGCGTCGGTGTAGACGGCGATATCGAGGCCGAGGGACTGCAGCTCCCGCATCAGCACCTTGAAGGACTCGGGGGTGCCCGGCCTGGGGATGGGCTTGCCCTTGACGATGGCGTTGAGGGCCTCGTTGCGGCCCTGCATGTCGTCGGACTTGACGGTGAGCAGCTCCTGCAGGGTGTAGGCGGCGCCATAGGCCTCCAGAGCCCACACCTCCATTTCCCCGAGTCGCTGGCCGCCCTGCTGGGCCTTGCCGCCCAGGGGCTGCTGGGTCACCAGGGAGTAGGGGCCCGTGGAGCGAGCGTGGATCTTGTCGTCGACGAGGTGCACCAGCTTGAGGATGTGGGCGTAACCCACCGTCACCGGCTGGTCGAAGGGTTCGCCGCTGCGGCCATCAATCAGCTGGATCTTGCCGGGGTTGGTGGGGTCGTAGACCCACGCCTTGCCGGGCAGCTTGGCGGCTTCCTCGAGGTAGGCCTGCACCGTCTGCTTCGACTTCTCGGGGCCGTACATCTCATCGAACGGCACCACCTTGACCCGGCAGTCGAGGTGGGAGGAGGCCCAGCCCATCAGGCACTCGAACACCTGACCGACGTTCATGCGGCTCGGCACACCCAGGGGGTTGAGCACGATGTCGATGGGGGTGCCGTCGGGCAGGTAGGGCATGTCCTCCCGCGGAAGGATGCGGCTGATGATGCCCTTGTTGCCATGGCGGCCGGCCATCTTGTCGCCGACCTGGATCTTGCGGCGCTGGGCCACATAGACCCGCACGACCATGTTCGCCCCCGGCGGCAGTTCGTCGCCCTGCTCACGGGTGTAGATGCGCACGTCGACGACCCGGCCCCGTTCGGTGCTGGGCACCCGCAGGGAGTTGTCGCGCACGTCGCGGGCCTTTTCACCGAAGATGGCGCGCAGCAGCTTCTCTTCCGGCGGCTGGTCGGATTCGCCTTTCGGGGTCACCTTGCCCACCAGGATGTCGCCGGATTCGACGTAGGCGCCGATGCGGATGATGCCCATCTCATCGAGGTGGCCCAGGCTCTCCTCGGCCACGTTGGGGATTTCCCGCGTGATCTCCTCGGGGCCGAGTTTGGTCTGGCGGGCTTCGATCTCGTACTTCTCGATGTGCACCGAGGTGTAGAGGTCTTCCTGCACCAGCCGGTCGCTGACGAGGATGGCGTCCTCGTAGTTGTAACCCTCCCAGGGCATGTAGGCGATCAGAACGTTCTGGCCGAGGGCGATCTCGCCGCCTTCGCAGGCCGAGCCATTGGCCAGCACCTGGCCGGCGATCACCGGATCGCCCTGACGCACGATCGGCCGCTGGTTGAGACAGGTGTCCTGGTTGGAGCGCTGGTACTTCTGGAGGAAGTGGGTGTGATCCCGGCCCTGGTCGTCACGGATGACGATGGCGGTGGCATCGACGAAGGAGACGGTGCCATTCACCTTGGTGATGGGCACCATGCCGGAGTCGCGGGCCACCTGGGTTTCCAGACCGGTGCCCACCAGGGGCCGCTCGGGCCGCAGCAGGGGCACGGCCTGGCGCTGCATGTTCGAGCCCATCAGGGCCCGGTTGGCGTCGTCGTGCTCCAGAAAGGGGATCAAGGAGGTGGCCACCGAGATCACCTGAACCGGCGACAGCTGGACATAGTCCACCTGCTCGGGGGGAACCTTCTCGAAGTCCTGGCGGTAGCGGACCGGCACCAGGTCAACGGTGATGCGTCCGGTGGCGTCAGTGGGCACGTCGCCGGGGGCCACCCGGCATTCATCCTCCAGGTCGGCGGAGAGGTAGAGGGGATCGCCCTGCTTCAGGACGATGCCGTCTTCCACCCGCCAGAAGGGGGTTTCGATGAAGCCGTACTCGTTCACCCGGGCGTGGGTGGCGAGCGAACCGATCAGACCGGCGTTAGGGCCCTCCGGCGTCTCGATCGGGCAGATGCGGCCGTAGTGGGAGGGGTGGATGTCGCGCACGGCGAAGCCGGCCCGCTCCCGGGTGAGGCCGCCTGGGCCGAGGGCACTGATGCGGCGCTTGTGGGTCAGCTCGGCCAGGGGGTTGGTCTGGTCCATGAACTGGCTCAGCTGGCTGGAGCCGAAGAACTCCTTCACCGCCGCCACCAGGGGCTTCGGGTTCACCAACTGGGCGGGGGTGAGCGATTCGGTCTCGCCGACGGTCATCCGTTCCTTGATGATCCGCTCGAGGCGATTCAGACCCACGCGCACCTGGTTCTGCAGCAGCTCGCCCACCGAACGCACCCGGCGGTTGCCGAGGTGGTCGATGTCATCGAGGCAGGCGCCACCCACATCGAGCTCGAGGTTGATCAGGTAGTCGATCGTGGAAAGAACGTCTTCAGCGGTGAGGGTGCGCACCGCATCGGGGATGGTGAGACGCAGCTTCTTGTTGATCTTGTAGCGACCCACCCGGCCCAGGTCGTAACGCTTGGGATCGAAGAAACGGCTGTGAAGCAATTGCTGACCACCACTGACCGAAGGCGGTTCACCCGGACGCAGCTTCTTGTAGAGCTCCAGCAAAGCCTGGTCTTCGGAGCTGATGCCCTCTTCGTTGGAGGCCTCGATCGACTTCTGGTAGTACTCCGGGTGACGCAGCTTGTCGAGAACGTCATTGTCGGACAGGCCGATGGCCCGCATCAGCACGTGGGCATTGATCTTGCGGGTCTTGTCGACGCGCACGTGCAGCAGATCGTTCTTGTCGGTCTCGAACTTCAGCCAGGCGCCGCGGTTGGGGATCAGGCTGGCGTTGAAAGTCTTGCGGCCGTTCTTGTCCTGTTCGTCTTTGAAATAGACGCCAGGGCTGCGCACGATCTGGTTGACGATCACCCGCTCGGCGCCGTTAATGATGAAGGTACCGCGTTCGGTCATCAGGGGGAGCTCCCCGATGAAGACTTCCTGCTCCTTGATCTCGCCGGTCTCCTTGTTGACCAGACGACAGGTGACATACATCTGGGAGGCGAAGGTCGCATCGCGACGCTTGGCCTCTTCCACATCGTGGCGGGGGCGTTTCAGGCGATACTGATCACCAATGAAGTGCAGTTCCAGCTTGCCGGTGTAGTCGGTGATCGGAGAAAAGCTGTCCAGCTCTTCGATCAGGCCCTTCTCCAGGAACCATTTGAAGCTCGCCCGCTGTACCTCCACGAGATCGGGAAGGTAAGTGACGGTCTTGGCGACCTGGATCGCGCTGCTCATGCGGTGAACCTGCAGGAACGGTGGTGGTAGGGCGGACCTGGACGGGGAAAGGCGATCACGCTGAGACCTGCCTGGTGGAGTGCCCGGTGACGGGCCATGCCAACAGGCGCCTAGCTGTGGCGTTCGCCCATGGGAATGGAACGAACGATCCAGCTGAAGCGCTTACAGGGCTCGCTGCGATATTGCCGACTCAGTTGCCGACTCAATGGATGCCGTCGTGGACAAAAAGAGCGCTTCCGCTTCCAGGCCAATAAGACATCATACAACCTGGTGGGGCAGCCGGAACAGACGGGTGGCGTTAGCCGTGGTCGCCAGCGCCACCTGCTCAAGCGTCTCGCCGCGCAGGTCGGCCACCCTGGCCGCCACGGCTGCCACGTAGGCGGGCTCATTGCGCTTGCCGCGGCGGGGCACCGGTGCCAGGAAGGGACAGTCGGTTTCGACGAGGTAGCGATCGGCTGGCACCAAGCGGGCACAGGCGTGGATCGGCTCGGCCTTGGCGAAGGTGACCGTGCCGCTGAAACTGATGTAAAGGCCAAGCGCCAGGAAGCCTTCCATCTCCTCGGGGGTGCCTCCCCAGCAGTGCATCACCCCACGGGGGCAAGCGCCTTGGCGCTCCCGCCGGCGCAGCTCGGCCAGCATCGGTTCGGCCGCATCCCGGCAGTGGATGATCACCGGCAGATCCAGGGCTACAGCCAGATCCAACTGGGGCCCCAGGGCCGCCAGCTGCTCCTCAAGATTCGTGGCGCGGAACAGATCCAGACCCAACTCACCGATCGCCACGACGCGCTCGTCGGCGCGGGCCGCGGCTTCCAGCACGGCAGCGGTGTCGCTGTGCCAGTGCTGGGTGTCGAGGGGATGGACCCCGACCGCGTAACGCAGCTCCGGAAAGCGGTCGGCCAGGGCCCGGATCGCCGCGATCTCCGCCGGCTCCACACAGGCATGGACGAGGGCCTTGACCCCCGCCTCCCGCCAGCGCTGAGCCACCTCGTCGAGATCCGCCTCAAAGTTGCGGAACACGATGTGGCAATGGCTGTCCACCAGGGATGGAGCGGCCTCGGAGCTGACGGCCATGGGGTGGCGCTCAGGCGCCGGTGCTGCCGGCGGCCGAGGGCTCAAGCACCTGCTTCACCGCCACGCTGAGCCGAGACTTCTGGTTGGCGCCGGTGTTGCGGTGCACGACCCCGACTTTGACCGCCTTGTCGATCTTGCTGAAGGCGGCGCTCATGCTGGCCTGAACGGCGGCCTTGGCCTCCTCTCCGGGCTGCTGGCCGTAGGAGCTGCAGGCCGTCAGGCAGCGCTTCATCAGGGTGCGCAGGGCGGACTTGTAGGTGCGGTTGCGCAGGCGATTGCGTTCAGCGATCTCGATGCGTTTCTTCGAAGACTTGTTATTGGCCACAGGCGTAAGGGCGCTGACTCGGCAAACGCGGATCCTACCTCCTGGAGCCTGGCGGGTCCTTGGCCCTAATTTTGTGGTGGCCCTTCGCCTTCGGCACCGACCCGTGGTTGCTTCCACCCCGACCAGCAGCAGCAGCGGCGCTGCCGCCCCCGCGGCGCTGCCGCCGCTGCGGATCGCCTGCCTGCGGGATGGGCGACTGGCCGGTGAGCGGCTCGAAGCGATCGCCGCCCGCACCGAGGGCGCCCGGATGCAGCAGGAGGAGGACAAGGTCGCGGCGATCCTGGCGGCGGTGCGCCAGGGCGGCGATGCCGCCCTGCTGGCGTTCAGCGAGCGCTTCGATGGCCTGCGGCCCGATCCCCTCAGGGTGCCGCCGGAGCGACTGGCCCAGGCCTGGCAGGCCTGTCCCGAGCCCTTGCGCCGGGCCCTCGACCTCGCCCACGAGCGGATCCTCGATTTCCACCGCCGCCAGAGGCCCGCGGATCTGGGCGTGGTTGGCCCCCATGGCGAACGGCTGGGACGCCGCTGGCGCCCGGTGCAGCGGGCGGGGATCTACGTCCCCGGCGGCCGGGCCTCCTACCCCAGCACGGTGCTGATGAATGCGATTCCCGCCCGGGTGGCCGGTGTGGAACGGCTGGTGATGGTCACCCCGCCCGGCCCCGGCGGCGAGCCGAACGCCACCGTGCTGGCGGCCGCCCACCGGGCCGGGGTGGAGGAGGTGTACCGGGTGGGGGGCGCCCAGGCGATCGCGGCCCTGGCCTACGGCACCGAAACGATCCCCGCCGTCGATGTGATCAGCGGCCCCGGCAACCTCTACGTGACCCTGGCCAAGAAGGCGGTCTACGGCAGGGTGGGCATCGATTCCCTGGCCGGCCCCAGCGAGGTGCTGGTGATCGCCGACCACACCGCCAAACCCGCCCAGGTGGCCGCCGATCTGATGGCCCAGGCCGAGCACGATCCCCTGGCGGCCGCGATCCTGATCACCACCAGCGAGGAGCTGGCCGCCGCCCTGCCGGCCGCCATCGATGCCCAGCTGGCGGGGCACCCACGGGCCGCCATCACCCTGCAGGCGCTCAACGACTGGGGACTGATCGTGGTCTGCGGCGACCTGGCCGAGGCGGCGGCCCTCAGCGACCGGTTCGCTCCGGAGCACCTCGAGCTGCTGGTGGCAGATCCCGAGGCCCTGGCCGATCGGATCCGCCATGCCGGCGCCATCTTCCTCGGCCCCTGGTCGCCCGAGGCCGTGGGCGACTACCTGGCCGGCCCCAACCACACCCTGCCCACCTCAGGTACCGCCCGCTTCGCCGGCGCCCTGAGCGTCGAAACCTTCCTGCGTCACACCAGCCTGATCCAGTTCAATCGGGCGGCTCTGGAGGCCACCGCGGACGCCGTCATCACCCTGGCCGAGAGCGAGGGGCTGCACAGCCATGCGGAGTCGGTGCGTCAGCGGCTCGGGGCCCAGGACAACTGAGCGGACCGCTGCTCATCCGCCTGGAGAGGGCGGGGGGTTCCAGCCGGGCAGGTCCTCCGCCGGCATCGGCCGAGCGATGGCGAACCCCTGGGCCAGTTCACAACCCATCGCCCTCAACGCCTGCAGGTGCTCAGGCGTCTCCACGCCTTCGGCCACGCAGGTGCGGCCGAAGGCGTGGGCAAGATCCACCACGGCCTTGACGATGGCCTGATCGGCGGGATCCACCAGCATCCTGGCCACGAACGAGCGGTCGATCTTGATCGTGGAGATCGGCAGCCTCCGCAAGTAGGTGAGCGAGGAATAGCCGGTGCCGAAGTCGTCGAGGGCAAAGCTCACACCCAGGTCGCGGCAGCGCGCGATGTTCTGGGCTACCTGCTCCAGGTCCTCCAGAGCGGCTGTTTCCAGCACCTCCAGTCTCAGTGCCGAGGCAGGCAAGTCGGGATGGCGGGCCAGGGCCGCGCGGATCCGCTCCGCGAAGCCTGGATCGCGCAGCTCCCGGGCCGACATGTTCACACTCACGGCCGCACACTTTCCTGCCCGCATCCAGGCCGAGCAGTGGCGCAGGGCCTGCTGCAGCACCCAGTCGCCAAGGCGGCTGATTTCCGGTTGATCCTCGATCCAGCCCAGCCAGGCCTCCGGCAACAGCAGCCCCTGCTCGGGGTGCTGCCAGCGCACCAGGGCTTCGGCAAAGCGCAGCTGCCCGGTGGCCAGATCGATCACCGGCTGTACGAACAGGCGCAGCTGCTGCTCTTCGATGGCCTGGCGCACCTGCTCCAGCCGGGAGCGCTGCAGCAGCTGGCGCCGTTCCAGCTCCACGTCGAAGTGGTGCATCCGCCCCGGGCCGTCTCGCTTGGCGGCGTACATGGCCTGGTCGGCCTGGCGCAGCAAGGTATCCGGATCGGCAGCGTCGGGAGGCACCAAGCGGAAGCCGATGCTGGTGCTCAAGGCCACGCAGAGCGTCTCGCCCAGGAGGGTGGGCTGGGCCACGGCGCCAAGCAGCCGTTCACCCAGCGATTCCAGCTCCGCCAGGCTGCTGAGGCCGGGAAGGATCACCACGAATTCGTCCCCACCCAGCCGGCCCACCGTGTCGCCCGGTCGCAGGCACCGGCAGAGGCGCTCGGCCACGGCCACCAGCAGCTCGTCGCCCACGGCATGGCCGTGGCAGTCATTGATGGGCTTGAAGTTGTCCAGGTCGAGGTAGCCCACCGCCAGGTAAGTGCCGTTGCGCCTGGCCCGCTCCAGTTCCTCGCCCAGACGCTGACTCAGCAGGGAGCGATTGGGCAGGCGGGTGAGCGGATCCTCGTAGGCCAGCTGACGCAGTTGCTGGTCAATCAGCCGACGTTCGAATCCCTGGGCGAAGCCGCTCACCACGATCGAGAGCACGGCCACCTCCTGCTCGCTCCAGCGCCGGCCGCCACGGATGTGGTCAAAGCCGGCAAACCCCTCCAGCTGGCCCCGCCGCACCAGGGGGAGAACCAGCAGCGACTGAATCCCCTGCGAACTGAGATGGGCCCGCTCGGCATCGGCACCGACGGGGAGATCGACCAGAGACTCGAGATTGATCGCCCGCCCGGCCCGCATTTCCCCCATCAACCAGCCGATGGACACATCCGACACGTGCTGGAGCTGGTCGATCTGCGGTTCCACCCCGGACGCGCACCACTCGTGGGTGTTGCTGGCGAAACCCGGATGGCGCGTCAGGGAGAACACATAGGCCCGATCCACATCGAACAGGCCGCCGATGGACGCCAGGGTGCGATCGATGGTGGCGTCCAGTTCACTCGTGGGCTCGACGATGAACGCCTCGGCCGTCTCCGCCAGCAGCTGGAGCAGCAGCTTGCTGAGGTCGCCGTGAGGCACCGTTCGACTAGCCCATAGAGAATCGTCCCATTCTGGAGGCCAGCCGCCAGGTCGTGCTGCCGAAGCGGGGCTCAGCGCCTCGCCAGGTCGCGCACCCCGGCCTCACCGTCCACGACCTCACCCACCAGCACCTGATCGACGAGGTTGACGAACAGGCCGTTCTCGAGCACGCCGGGGATGTTGTTGATCGTCGCCTCCAGGGCGGCGGGGTCGTCGATGCCCCCCGAGAAGGCCACATCCAGCACCAGATTGCCTTGGTCGGTGACCACTGGACCGGCCTTGCGCACGGCCATACGCAGCGTGACGGAACTCCCCATGGCGGTGAGTTCATCCCGCACCTGACGCCAGGCACTGGGCAGCACCTCCACCGGCAACAGGAAACCGAGGTTGAGGCGCTCCACCAGCTTAGTGGCATCCACCACGATCACGAAGCGATCGGCCCGGCGGGCCACCAGCTTCTCCTGCACGTGACAGGCGCCACCCCCCTTGATCAGCTGAAAGGAGGGATCCACCTCATCGGCGCCGTCGATGGCCAGATCGATGCTGTTCACAGCGTTGAGGGCCATCAGCGGAATGCCCAGCTCGGCTGCCAGCACCTCCCCCTGGAAGGAGGTGGTGACGCCGACGATGCCGCTCAGTTCGCCCTGGTGCAGCTTATGGCCGAGGGCACGGATCATCAGGGCGGCCGTGGAACCGGAACCCAGCCCCACCACCATGCCGTCACGGATCTGATCCACCGCCGCCGTCGCCACGGCCTCCTTCATGCGGTCCTGAAGATCGGACATCGAGGTCTGCCGGAATCGGGCCAGACCGTAGCAAGGGAGCTTTCCCTAACCCGCCTGGGGCAGGGCCGCAGGCCGGATCGAGAGCTGCAGCTCCCGCTGGCCCCGGACCACCCGCAGCGGCAGGGGTTGACCCACCTGGGCCTGCTCCACCTGCTGCAACAGCGCCGAAGGGGTGTTCACCGGTTGGTCGGCAATCGCCACCACCAGATCACCACGGTGGAGCCCGGCCACCTCGGCCGGACTTTCCGGCAGCACCCGCTGCACCAGGGCCCCGTCCCGCTCGGGCAGCTGCAACAGGGCATCGGGGTCCTTGTTGTTGTCCCGGGCCATCCGAGCCGTGAGCGGCACCAGCTGGAGGCCGAGATAGGGATGCACCACCGTGCCCCCCTCGCCGAGCTGGTCGGCCACCCGTTTGGCCAGGTTGATGGGGATGGCGAAGCCCAGACCAGCCCCAGGCCCGGAACGCACCAGGGTGTTGATGCCGATCACCTCACCGGCGGCATTGATCAGGGGGCCGCCGGAATTGCCGGGATTGATGGCCGCGTCCGTCTGGATCAGGTCGAGGCGCTTGTCGGCGAAGCCGAGACTGTTGATATCGCGGTGCAGGCTGCTGACGATCCCCAGGGTGACGGTGCGCTCCAGGCCATAGGGACTTCCCAGGGCGATGGCCCAGTCGCCCACCTCGAGGGCCTCGGAATCGCCCAAGGGAGCGGCGCTCAGAGGGGCCTTTCCGGTGATGCGCACCACCGCCAGATCGGTGACCGGGTCGCTGCCGACCACCGCGCCATCCAACTGGCGGCCATCCGCCAGGGTCACGGTCACCCCGTCCACCTTGTCGACGACATGGGCATTGGTGAGCACCAGGGCGCGGCGCTCATCGATGACCACCCCCGAACCCTGGCCCCGTTCCCGCGTGCTGCTGGAGGGGTCGCCGAACAGATCCCGCAGCAGAGGATCGAGCAGGGCGGGATCGAAGGCGGGCCTGGCCACGTTGCGCTCGGTGTCGATCCGCACCACTGCGGGAGCCACCCGCCGGGCGGCATCGGCCACGAAACTGTGGGGGCTCAGGACCGGGGGGGCCGTCTCAAGGGCCGCCGTGGGCAGGGGAAGGGCGGCGAACGCCAGCAGCAGGGCCAGCAGCGCCAGGCCCCGCAGCCGCCGGCTCAGAGAAGACAGGGGGTGAGAGCGTTGCATCCGCCGAGGCTAGGGCCGTCGAGCGGCGCCCAGCGCAGCAACCGCTGCCGCAGGACGCCGTCCTCGCCGATCTGAAGCCAGCGCCCGCCTGGATCGTCCGGGCGTTCCAGGGGACAGGGCTGCACCGCAGGGAAGCTGCGCAGAGTGGAGGGACAGCCCAGCAGGGGCACTTCCGGCCGGCCGGGCAGTTCCCCTTGCCAATGCTGGTGGACATGACCAAAGACCAACCCCCGCAGACCGGGCAGCGGCCACAACCCGTTCAGCAGGGCCTCGCCATCCCGCAGCCGGATGGCATCCATGCCGGCATCGCCGATCGGCACCGGGGGATGGTGGACGGCCACCAGCAGGGGTTGGCCCGCGGCCGGCGCGGCGGCGGACAGTTGGCGCTTCAGCCAGTCCAGCTGGAGCGGGCCCAGCGCGCCGCCGGTGTCTCCACTGCGGTGGCTGTCGAGCAGCAGCAGCCAGCCCTGGCCGCAGCGCACCAGGGCCGGGGCGATCACGGCCCGGCGCCCCAGGGCGGCGCGCAGCAGGGCGGGTTGGTCGTGGTTGCCAGCCAGCAACGCCACCGGCAGCGGCAGTGCTTGCAGCAGTTCCCCCAGGCGGACGTAACCGCCCCAGCTCTCGTCATCGCAGAGGTCGCCGCTGATCAGCAGCAGATCGGGGATCTCCCCAACGGCCTGAAGCTGGCCGAGGGCCTGCTGGAGCCCATGGCGCAGCAGCGCCAGCGCCGGCCGGCCATGGCAGCGGCCGGCGGGATCGGCGAGCAGATGGGGATCGCTCAGTTGAAGAATTCGCATGGGAGACTTCTCCGGCAGGCCCCTGGCAGGACCGCTCAACCTGAATCGGCTTAACTTTGCCCCCAGTCCTCCCCGAGGCCATGGCCACGATCCCTCCCGGCACCCGGCAGCGCTGCACCCTCTGCAAGGTGGAGATCCAGGGAATGGCCGGCGGCAACGACCTGGTCCTCTTCAGCCAGGGGGCTCCCGGCAGCCGCGCCAAGCTCTGGGCCCGGGTCTGCCAGTTCCTGCGCACCCCTGAGCAGTGCGGCCAATGCCTCAACCAGGACCTCAGCCAGCGGGGCGAGGTCAGCGCCAACGACTACTACGCCGAGGCCCCTGTCCTGGAGCTGCCCAGCCCCCCGGGGGGCAATCCCTTAGGGTGAAACCGTGCCCGCCGGGCATCACCCTTTTCCAGGATGACGTTCCCCTTGACAGGGGCTTCGCCTCTGGTCGGGGGCAGTGAACACTGCAGCGCACGGCGGACCATCCCGCCCGCGTCGCCTGTCCTTGACCGATCCCCTTACCGACGACCTGGAGACATTGGCCCGGCCGGTGGTCCAGGAAGCGCACCTCACGGTGCAATCGGTGGAGGTGCTGGCTCACCGCATCCCCCTCACGGTTGTCGTGCGGGTGCAGCGCTCCGATGGCACCGACGTGAACCTCGACGAGTGCGCCGCCGTGAGCAGTCCCCTTGCTGAAGCCATCGAAGCGTCGGGTCTGCTGACCATGGCCTACGTGCTGGAGGTGAGCAGCCCCGGCATCGGGGAAGAACTCCTCACCGACCGGGACTTCGTCAGCTTCCGTGGTTTTCCGGTGGAGCTGATCCGCCAGGAAGCTGGCGCTGCCGAGGTGCGCCGCACCGGCCTGTTGCTGGGTCGGGATGACCAGGTGGTGCAGCTCAATGAGCGGGGCCGCATCCTGCGCATCCCCCGCGACGAGGTGCTGCGGGTGCGGCTCAGCGAAGCTCCGCCTGATTCCTGATCCGCTCCGGTTCACCTGAGCCGCTCCGGTTCATCCTTCTTCCCATTCATCCCATCTGCCTCCGAGTTCATGGCCCTGGTTCTGCTCCCCGGTCTCAACAACCTGATCGAGGACATCAGCGACGAGAAGAAGCTCGCTCCTCAGGTGGTGGAGGCGGCCCTGCGGGAGGCGCTGCTGAAGGGCTACGAGCGTTACCGCCGCACCCTCTACCTGGGCATCAGCGAGGACCCGTTCGAGGAGGACTACTTCAGCAACTTCGACGTGGCGCTCGATCTTGAGGAAGAGGGCTATCGGGTGCTGGCCAGCAAGATCATCGTGGAGGAGGTGGAGAGCGACGACCACCAGATCGCCATCGAAGAGGTGCGCCAGGTGGCGGAAGACGCCCAGATCGGCGACACGGTGGTGCTGGACGTGACACCGGAGAAGGATGATTTCGGCCGCATGGCCGCCGCCACCACCAAGCAGGTGTTGGCCCAGAAGCTGCGGGACCAGCAACGCCGCATGATCCAGGAGGAATTCGCCGACCTGGAGGATCCCGTGCTCACCGCCCGGGTGATCCGTTTCGAGCGCCAGAGCGTGATCATGGCCGTCAGCAGCGGCCTGGGCCGGCCGGAGGTGGAGGCGGAGCTCCCCCGCCGCGACCAACTTCCCAACGACAACTACCGCGCCAACGCCACCTTCAAGGTGTTCCTCAAGGAGGTCAGCGAGGTCCCCCGTCGCGGCCCGCAGCTGTTCGTCTCCCGGGCCAATGCAGGCCTGGTGGTTTATCTGTTTGAGAACGAGGTGCCTGAGATCCAGGAGGGCTCGGTGCGAATCGTCGCCGTGGCCAGGGAAGCCAATCCCCCCTCCCGCGCCGTCGGCCCCCGCACCAAGGTCGCTGTCGACAGTGTGGAGCGGGAAGTGGATCCGGTGGGGGCCTGCATCGGCGCCCGCGGCTCCCGCATCCAGCAGGTGGTGAACGAATTGCGGGGCGAGAAGATCGACGTGATCCGCTGGTCTCCGGATCCGGCCCAGTACCTGGCCAACTCCCTCAGCCCGGCGCGGGTGGAGATGGTCCGCCTGGTGGATCCCGAAGGGCACCACGCCCACGTGCTCGTGCCCCACGACCAGCTGAGCCTGGCCATTGGCCGGGAGGGTCAGAACGTGCGCCTGGCGGCCCGGCTCACCGGCTGGAAGATCGACATCAAGAATGCCCAGGAGTACGACCAGGTCAGCGAGGACCAGACGGTGGCGACCCTGATCGCCCAGCGCCAGGAGGAGGAGGCCCTGCAGGCCGAAGCCGAGGCCCGTCTGGAGGCCGAGCAGGCCACCCGGGCCGAGGAAGATGCCCGCCTGCGTGAGCTCTACCCCCTGCCCGAGGACGAAGAGTCCTACGAACGCGAGGAGGGCGAAGACGGCGTTCCAGCCCAAGAGCCCATCGACGAGCAGACCGAGACCGAGACCCTGACCGAGGCTTTGAACGAGGCCCCGAACGAAGACCCGGCCGAGGCCGTCACCGGCGAGGACGTCCGGTGACGTCGCCCGCGAGGCGCCCGGTGTTGCGCCGCTGCGTCTCCTGTCGCCGCCTCTGCGACCGCAGCCAGCTCTGGCGTGTGGTGCGTCAGGCCGACGGGACGGTGAGCCTGGATCGGGGCATGGGTCGCTCGGCGTACCTCTGCCCCGAACCGAGCTGCGTGGAGGAAGCCCGTCGCCGCCGCCGCCTCCAGCGCGGCCTCCGCTGCGCCGTCAGCGATGCCATCATCGCCAGCCTCGAGGCACGTCTCGAGCGATCGGCCCCGCAACCTCTGAGGCAAGATGAACCATGGTCGCCACGTGTGTGCGACCCCGGGGTCCTTTCGGCCCCACCGTACGGAGACCTTTCTTAATGACCAGCAGCGGCAAAGTGAGAATCTACGAGCTGTCGAAGGACCTGGGCCTGGACAACAAGGACGTGCTCGATGCCGCCGAGAAACTCTCCATTGCGGCCAAGAGTCACAGCAGCTCGATCAGTGATGACGAGGCGACCCGCATCCGTTCGCTGATCGGCGTCAACGTCGGCAGCCAGGCCCCGTCGCGGCCCGAACCTGCGGCGCCCGCCCCCCCGGCCAAGGCGATCCTGGCGGTGAAGAAGGCCGCGCCGGCACCCGTGGCGGCTCCCCGGGCCAACACTCCGCCCGCCGCGACGGCACCCGCCACCCCGGCCCCGCCCGCGAGCCGCCCCCCCGCACCGCGTCCTGCGGCGCCGGCCTCCGCCCCCGCTCCCTCCCGTCCCGAGCCTCCGGCGGCACGCCCCAGGCCCCCCGGTGCCCCGGCACCATCCCCGGCCCGGCCGCGACCGGTGGAAGCCGGCAAACCGGCCGTTCGTCCGCCCACAATCATGGGCAAACCGGCTGCTGCCACCCCGGCCCCCACGGCCCCGGCCCCCACAGCGCCCGCTGCCGGCGGCCTGCCGGCCCGCCCGCTGCCGGCGGCCCCGGCCCGCCCCGTTTCCGTGGCCCCACCGGCCAAACCCCTGGCAGCACCCAAGCCCACCAGTCCGGCTCCGGTGAACCGCACCTCCCAGCCGCCCGTGCGCGTCGGCTCCCCCCAGCGGCCTCCCACGCCGGCTCCTGGCCGACCGGTGCAGGGCGCCACGGGCGCCGCACCCACCAGACCCCCGGCCACCCGGCCCCAGCTGGTCGGACGTCCGCAGCCCGGCCAGGGCGCCACCAGCAGGCGACCGGCACCACCATCGGCCCGCCCCCAGCGTCCCGGCACCCCCGCACCGATTCGACCTGGCAGCGCCGGCTCCAGGGCCGGCACGACGCCGGGCCGGCCCGGCCCCACGCCGCTTGAGCTGGTCGGCAAGCCGATCCGCCGCGACTCGGCGGGTCCAGGCACCACCGCTGCCGGGCGTCCGGCAGCCCCCGGCCGCCCGGGCATCCCGGCCGGCATGCGCAAGCCGATGGCCCCCGGCGAGCTGATGCAGCTCCAGAAACCCACCGGCCGTCCCACCGCCCCGCCACCGCGCCGCCCCGACCGGAGCGAGGGCGGCAGCGAAACCGGAGGAGACACCGAGGGCGTGACGCGCCCCACCGCCACCCCGCCGGCGGCCCCCCGTCGCCCTGGGTTCCGCCCGCCCACACCGGCCGGAGCCGGCGCCCGCGCCCCTGGTGCACGGAGACCCGACTGGGACGACAGCGCCAAACTCGAGGCTCTGCGCAGCCGCACCCCCCAGAAACAGCGCCAGAAGGTCCACATCATCGGCGAAAACGATGATGCCCTCACCGCCGAAACCGGTGGCTACGCCGGCGAGCAGGAAGCCCTAGTGCTCCAGGCCAGCCTGGCCCGGCCGGCCAAGCCCCGCACCGCGGGCGGCGCCCAGGCCAAGCCCACGGTGGCTGTGCGCAAGCGCAAGAAAGAAACCACCCGCCAGCGTCAGCGCCGCCGTGCCATGGAGCTGCGGGCCTCCCGCGAAGCCAAGGCCCAGCGTCCCGAGATGCTGATCGTGCCCGAGGGCAACCTCACGGTGCAGGAGCTGGCCGACCGACTCGGGGTGGAGAGCTCCGAAATCATCAAATCCCTGTTCTTCAAAGGGATCATCGCCACCGTCACCCAGACCCTCGACCTGCACACGATCGAGACGGTGTCGGACGAGTTCGGCGTGCCCGTCCTCCAGGACGACGTCGAAGCTGCGGCCAAGAAGACCGTGGAGATGATTGAGGCCAGCGACCTGGCCCACCTGATCCGCCGGCCCCCGGTGGTGACCGTGATGGGTCACGTCGACCACGGCAAAACGAGCCTGCTCGATGCCATCCGCAAGACACGGGTGGCGGCGGGCGAAGCCGGCGGCATCACCCAGCACATTGGCGCCTACCAGGTGGATGTGCCCCACGGCGATGAAACCCGCAAGATCACCTTCCTCGACACCCCGGGCCACGAGGCGTTCACCGCCATGCGGGCCCGTGGCACCAAGGTCACCGACGTGGCCGTGCTGGTGGTGGCCGCCGATGACGGCGTCCGCCCCCAGACCCTGGAGGCGATCAGCCACGCCCGGGCCGCCGAGGTGCCGATCGTGGTGGCCATCAACAAGATCGACAAGGAAGGGGCCCAGCCCGAGCGGGTCAAACAGGAGCTCTCCGGCCTCGATCTGGTGGCCGAGGACTGGGGCGGCACCACCGTGATGGTCCCCGTCAGCGCCATCAAGGGCGAAAACATCGACAAGCTGCTGGAGATGATCCTGCTGGTCACCGAAGTGGAGGACCTGCAGGCCAACCCCGACCGGATGGCCCGTGGCACCGTGATCGAGGCCCACCTCGACAAGGCCAAGGGTCCGGTGGCCACGCTGCTGATCCAGAACGGCACCCTCAAAGCCGGCGACGTGCTGGCGGCGGGGCCGATTCTCGGCAAGGTGCGCGCCATGGTCGATGACACCGGCAAGAGGGTCAAGCAGGCCGGCCCCTCCAGCGCCGTGGAGGCCCTCGGTTTCAGCGAGGTGCCCACCGCGGGCGACGAGTTCGAGGTCTACACCGACGAGAAGAGCGCCCGGGCGGTGGTGGGCGACCGGGCCAACGAGGCCCGGGCCACCCGCCTGGCCCAGCAGATGGCCTCCAGGAGGGTGTCCCTGGCCTCGATGTCGGGCCAGGCCAGCGAGGGCGAGCTCAAGGAGCTCAACCTCATCCTCAAGGCCGATGTCCAGGGCAGTGTGGAGGCGATCCTCGGATCCCTCGAGCAATTGCCCCAGGAGGAGGTTCAGGTGCGGGTGCTGCTGTCGGCACCTGGCGAGATCACCGAAACAGACGTCGATCTGGCCGCGGCCTCGGGCGCCGTGATCGTGGGCTTCAACACCTCGATGGCCTCCGGTGCCAAGCGTGCCGCCGATGCCACCGGCGTCGACGTGCGCGATTACGACGTCATCTACAAGCTGCTGGAGGACATCCAGATGGCCATGGAGGGCCTGCTGGAACCGGAGCTGGTGGAGGAGAACCTGGGCGAGGCGGAAGTGCGGGCCGTGTTCACCATCGGCAAGAGCGCTGTCGCCGGCTGCTACATCACCAATGGCAAACTGCAGCGCAATTGCCGCATCCGCGTGCACCGTGGCAAGGAGCTCGTCTACGAAGGCGATCTCGATTCGTTGCGTCGCAACAAGGACGACGTCAAGGAGGTGGCCACCGGCTTCGAGTGCGGCATCGGCTGCGACCGGTTCACCGGCTGGCAGGAGAAGGATCGGGTCGAGGCCTTCAAGCTGGTCACCCAGCGCCGCACCCTCAGCACCTGATCCCGTGACGCCCCGCAGCGAGCCCCTGCTCTGGCTCCAGCTGATCTCCTTCGGGGTGTTGCCGCTCGAGGCCCTGCTGCTGCTGCTGGTGCTGGCCGGCAGCGACCCCGGCCCCCTGCCGGGGCTGGAGAGGCTGTTCTGCTGGGCGATCGGCGCCCTGGCGCCGGCGCTGCTGCTGGTGAGGCGCCCGGCCGACGTCTGGTCGTTGCTGCTGCTGCAGACCCCCCTGCGCGGCCGCAGGGAGCTGCAGCGCCGGCTCAGTCGCCTTCAAGCCACCCCGGCTCTGGCGCTGGCCACGGCCGGCGGTGCCGCCATGGGCCTGCCCCTGCTGTGGTGGATCGACCGCCATGCGGCCGTGGCCTCCCCCTTCTCACCCTTCAGCTCCAGTCCGCGCCTGGTAGCCCTGCTGCTGGCGGCCCTGCTGCTGGCGCTGATGCTGTGGCAGTGGCAGCAGCTGGTCCAGTCGTTGTGGCTGCTCAGCCGCAAGGCCGAAACCGTGGCCGGGACTCCGCCGCTCAGCCTGGCGGAGCTGGAGAAGCAACGCCTTTGCCTGGGCCTGCCGCTGCTGCTGCCGGAGCCCCTCCTGCTGCCCGAGCCCTCAGTCGTCGTCCCGGTTGCGGTCGAACCAGAGCAAGGCACCAAAGAGGCTGAGGGCTCCGACCTGGATCAGCAGGTCCCCTGAGGCCACCTCCGAGCCGGCGGAGGCCCGCAGCGCCATGGTCGCCAGACCCAGCCCGGCGGAAGCCACCAGAGCGAACCACAGCGCCCGCCGCAAGCCCCGCCAGGGTGTCCTGGCTTCCGCCAACAGGCGACGACGCAGCTCCGGATCCAGGGAACTCTTCGGGTCGGATCCCATGGAATGGCACGCAGCGGGTGTCGATCCGACGAATGCTAATTTCTTGGCCGATGCCGGTGTAGCTCAGGGGTAGAGCAACTGATTCGTAATCAGTAGGTCGTCGGTTCAAATCCGATCACCGGCTTCTCGGCTCAGCCCGCACCGATACCCTTTCCGATCCGTTCCCCTGAGGCGGCTTTGGTGGCGATACTCGGGCCATGGATGAACTCAGGGCGCGCCACGAGCGACTACTGGAGAGCCACCACACGGCTCTGCGCGAGGCCGCCCAACGGCTGCTGGCTGAAGCGACCTGGTCGCTGGCTGCCACGGCCCTGTTGCTGACGGCCGACGATCCGGACCGCAGCCGGGTGGTGGCGGTGGGGGATCTCGGCCGCTGGATCGACCATCTGGGGCCGGACCTGGACAGCTTCGTGAGGCTGCGGCGCCAAGGGATGGGGACCGAAGCGGCCTACGGCCAATGCCGCGAGCTGGAGGGGGACGCCTTTCTGCTCGCCTGGCAGGCCCTGCAGGGGAAGCATCCACTGGTGAGTCACGATGATCTCAACCACTTCGCCGTGCTGTCCCAGCA
Source organism: Cyanobium sp. Aljojuca 7A6 (assembly GCF_024346455.1). Classification (GTDB taxonomy): domain Bacteria; phylum Cyanobacteriota; class Cyanobacteriia; order PCC-6307; family Cyanobiaceae; genus Cyanobium. The sequence goes on along the minus strand of NZ_JAGQCY010000003.1, from coordinate 29,830 downwards.
GGGATTCTCCAGAACACCCCGAAACCTGCTTGTGGTGGTCAACTGGGGCGGCCAGGTGACGGCGTTCCTGGTGTCCTGTGATCGCGTCAAGCGGCAGAAATAATCTTCTCCGGCCTAGGCAAGCACCTCGCAAGGACGTGACTCCCGACGGGCGACTCTCCGATCATTCGTCGTCTTCGGAGGATCCGGCGGGAATCAGGCGGATCTGCTTGCGGCCCAGCTTGATCTCGAATTCATCGCCGGGCTGCAGATCAAGCATGGCGGTGTAGGCCTTCCCCACCAGAAGATTGCCGTTGCCCTGGACGGTGGCCACATAGCTGAGCTTGCGACCACCTTTGGACGCACTCTTGCCACCACCTTCACCGAGGCTGACGCCCTTGGCTTCCAGCAGGGCCTCATAAAAAGCCGTGAAATTCAGACGTTCAGCCCCATCCTTCTTGGTGCTGACGTAGCCGCAACCACGCACCAGATCGGATTTCGAGACATCGCCCAACTCCTTGACCTTGGCCAGGAGATCAGATCCGGTGAGCATGGGGAACAAAAAAGACCTTACAAGGCGAACTATAAAGGTTTATCGGCGTGTCGTCATTAGGCGAACTGCCGATACTCGCCAGGGTCGGAACTCGCCCCTGGACCATCTGTTCTGTTCAAGGCGGTGGCCCAGGGCTAGGGCCCGGTCCCCAGGCAGGGGTGCAACCCAGCGCGAAGGGTCACTCCACCTTGATGACGTCGAAACCGTCGCTCCCGAGGCGATTCAGTTCTCCGGCAGCGCGCAGAGCTGCCTCATGGGTGCGGAACAGATAGGCCGTCGCCGGATCGCTGACGTCCCCGAGACCCTGGTCTTCGGGACGGATGGAGACGTAGGAGCCGTCGGAGAGGCGCTGCAGCACATAGCGCTCAGCCTGGGTGCACTCCAGGGGATGGGCCGGATCAATTTCGGGTGCCCAGAAATGCATCACGACCCCTGTGAGTGGCTCCTCTGAGCTACTCCAGAGAACCGACCTCTCGCCAGCAGGCGCCACATGTCGTTGCAACCTGCCGACACCAGGTGATCACGTCTCATTGCCGCCGAAATCGTCGTCGTAGCCCTGGTAAGGCTCGAATTCATTCCAGCCGGGACTCGCGTTCTGGAGCAGTCCATAGCGGGCATCGACATCGTTCATCAGGGTGTTGCCGGTGGGCACCGTGTCGCAGGTGATGGAGCCATCGGCGCCAGTGACGCAATTCTCGAACTGCACGTTCGCCAGGGCTTGTCCAGCCCCCCCCATCAGAGACAGCAACAATCCACTGACCAGGGAGATGGCTCGGCGTGTTGGGGACAGCGCAGATGCCTGTCGGGGTTGCTGTTTGTTCGCCATCACCGGGGAGCCTCTACTGGGATGATGGCACCGCTTCAACACACGCACCCATGTACACCGACTGGACCGCCGTGATCCTGCTGCTGCTCACGGCGGCGCCCCTGGCGGCGGTGGTGGCCACCACCGCCTTCTTCATCTGGCGGCGGAAGCGGACGCAGCGTTGACGATCCGGAAGAACAGTCCGTCACCGCCCATCGCCCGGGAGTGCCCTTGGCCCAGGCAATCGAGACAGGTGCGGTAACGCTGATCGTCAATCCTCAGGAGGCCGCTGCCGCCGCACTGGGGACATCGGCACGGGGCCTGGGGATGGCTCCTCGAATCGGCGGAGGGAACCTGGATGGACATGGCCGGCTGGCGAGGGATTGTTCTGATCTCCTCACTGTGGTCGACCCAGACCCCTTGAATCCCGAAACCTTCCTTAAACCTTTTTCCCCTTGTCCCGCTCCGGGTGCATGCAGGCGGCCAGAACCTCCGGGGAGAGGCTGGCCGCCAGCTCACGGGCACTGAGACGGCTGCCCGACCGCACCAGCCCCAGACTGGCCGCCAGCTGGCCGATCACCGCCGGGGCGTCCAGGCCACGGCTGCGCAGACCGGCCAGCCCCTCGGCCCCCTCGCGTTTGCTGAGTCGCTCGCCCCTGGCGTCCCGCCAGAGGGGCACATGGGCATAGACCGGCGGGGTAACACCGAGGGCGGCCATCACCGCCACCTGGGCCCCGGTGGAGGCCCAGAGGTCATCCCCGCGCACGACCTCGCTGATGCCCATCAGCAGTTCGTCGACGGCGGTGGCCAGGTGGTAGGCCACCACGCCATCAGCCCGCCGCACCACCACATCCCCGACGGCGGCGGGGCCGTCCTGGCGGCCGCAGGGACCGCCCCGCTCCTCCCAGAGGAGGACACCGGGCTCCAGGCGCAGGCGCCAGCTCGGCAGGCGCCCTGACTGGTGCCCCCACAAGGGCGGGCGATCCCGGCAATAGCCCGGGTAGACCGCCAGGGCCCCGTGGGGCGCCGAAACGTCGGCCAGAAGTCGCCGGCTGCAGCGGCAGGGGTAGAGACAGTCGGCCTGGCGCAGGGCCGAGAGGACCGTGGCGTAAAGACCGCGATGGTCGCTCTGACGCCGCACTGGGCCGTCCCAGTCGAGGCCGAGCCAGCGCAGGTCGTCGAGGATCGCGGCCTCGGCACCCGGGCGGTTACGGGGGCCGTCGAGATCGTCGATGCGCAGCAACCACTCCCCTCCCCTGAGCCGGGCTTCAAGCCAGCTGAGGAGCGCGGTGCGGAGGTTGCCCCGATGCAGAGGGCCGGTGGGGGAGGGGGCGAAGCGGCTTCTGTACCCCTGTTGCCGCCGTCGCAGACCCGCCTCAATCTTGACTTGGAGATGGAGGGGGAGCCGCAGCGCCGGGGTCGAAGCCCCGGCGGCCGCTGCCATGGCCAAAGGAACGCTGGAGCGGATCAGCCCTGAACCTTGTCCTTGAACAGCTTTCCGGCGGTGAAGGCGGGCACGCGCTTGGCGGGAATCTTGATCTTCTCGCCGGTTTTTGGGTTCAGACCCTGGCGGGCGGAACGCTCCCGTAGCTCAAAGGAACCGAAACCGAGAATGGACACCTTCTTCCCTTCGACCACCGAATCAACGATGGTTTCGATGGCGGCATCCACCACGAGGGAGACGTCGGTCTTGGTGAGCTCCGTGCGGGCAGCCACGATGTTGACGAGATCAGCTTTGTTCATTGTTCTGGGGGAGCCTCCGGATAGGTGGCGATGGCGGGGTTCGGGACGTCGAGTGATGGAGGCGAATCGGAAGTCCCCGACCGCCCGATGCGCTCAGCGCGCCAATCGTATGGGTCTTGCGGCGGGGCCGCAACCAGAAAAGTCCACTCATGACAGCGGTTTGGGGGTCATGGGCCCGCCGGGGGGCTGGAGAACCAGGGCCTCCAGATCCAGGTCCCATAGCTGGGAGGCACCCTGCTCCACCAACTTCGCCCCCCTCAGGGCCCCCAGTCCGGCGCCGCTGGCGATCCAGTCGGGGGACCCGGCCGGCAGCCACTGGCGCAGGCGTTCCAGGCTTCGGAGCTGGCGTCCCCAGTGAAAAGTGCCCCCCTGGCGCAGGGGGGCCACGCGGCCCGGCGCCAGGGGCACCAGCAGTCGGCCGCAGAACAGTCCGTCCTGGCCCAGGCCCGCCAATGGGGAGACATGCACGACACAGGCCCCAGGGGAGGGTCCGGGGGTCCAGAGCAAGCGCACGTCCTCGCCAAGCTGGTACGCATCGGCAAAGGTATGCAGGGGATCCACACCGGGCAGGAGGTAGGCCTCCTGCTCCTGCACCACAACCGGCCATCCCAGGGCCTGCTGCAGGCGACGGCAGCGGCCATGGCCGCCGCGGCCGGTGAGCAGGATCCAGGCCCGGGACTCCCCGCTCGAGCCCTGCGGCTGGCGCGGGCGGTCGGCCAGGAACTGCAGGTTGGCCCGGGTGAAGGCGGGGCAGTCGATGAGCAGATCGGCACTGGACGCCTCGAGCAGCCAGGCACTGCCCCCCTGGCTCTCCCGGCTGGGGGCGAACAGCCACAACCCCGGCCGCACCCGCTGGGGCGGTCGGCCCTCTTCGGACGGCAACAGGGAGGAATTGGCCATGGTCATGGCTCCATTGAACCCCCGGCTGCAGCTTCCGGAGGCCCGACGTACCGTGGGTGGCAACCCAGGCCAGTGATTTGTCGGCGACCCGGATCGGACATCCCTGGCCACTGGGGGCCTCCGTCACGCGCCGGGGCGTCAATTTCTCTGTGGTGGCCCCTCTGGCCACGCGCATCGAGCTGCTGATCTTTGCCGATGGTGAGGCCCGGGAGCCCCTGGAGGTCATTGAACTCGACCCCTGCCACCGCTCAGGCGAGCACTGGCATGTGGAGGTGGAGGGCCTGGGCCTGGGCTGCTGTTACGGCTACCGCGTCTTTGGCCCGATCCAGCCTGGCAGCCACGGCTTCAATCCCTCCAAGGTGCTGGTCGACCCCTGCGCCAGGGCGATCACCGGCTGGGACGTCTACCAGCGGGGCGCCGCCGTCGGCGCCGTCCCCAATGCCTCCGCCTGCCTCAAGGGGGTGGTCACCGAGCGGGACAAGTTTGACTTCGACGCCGCCCCCCGGCCACGCCATTCCTGGCAGAAGAGCGTCATCTATGAACTGCACGTGGGCGGCTTCACCCGCGGCAACGGCTGCCCGGTGCCGGCGGAACGGCAGGGAACCCTCCTGGGGCTGATCGACACCCTGCCCTACCTGCAGGAGATGGGGGTGACGGCCATCGAGCTGTTGCCGGTGATGGCCTTCGATCCCCAGGACGCCCCCAACGGACGCTTCAACCACTGGGGTTACAGCCCCGTCAGCTGGATGGCTCCCCACCCGACCTACCTGGTCGACAGCGATCCGTTGCAGGGCCGGCAGGAGGTGCGCCAACTGGTGACCGCCTGCCATCAGGCCGGCCTGGAGGTGATTCTGGATGTGGTGTACAACCACACCAGCGAAGGCAACCAGCAGGGCCCCACTCTGAGCTGGCGGGGGTTCGGCGACGCCCTCTACTACCACCAGACCGCCAGGGGCGACTACCTCGATGTCAGCGGCTGCGGCAACACGATCGCCGCCAACCGCCCCTTGGTGCGGCGCCTGATCCTGGAGTCCCTGAGGTGCTGGAGCACGGAGCTGGGCATTGACGGCTTCCGTTTCGACCTGGGCATCGCCCTGACCCGAGGCGAGGGGCTGGCTCCCCTGGATGCCCCCCCCCTGTTCGAGGAGCTGGAGGCGGATCCTGATCTGAGCGATCTGAAGGTGGTGAGCGAGCCCTGGGACTGCGGCGGCCTCTACCGGCTCGCCGACTTCCCTGCCCGGCGGGTGGCCAGTTGGAACGGCCGTTTCCGCGACGATGTGCGCCGCTTCTGGAAGGGGGACGACCGCAGCACCTGGACCCTGAGTCAGCGGCTGTCCGGCAACCCGGACCTGTTCAACGGTCAGCCATCCCCGGTGGGGGGCACGATCAATTTCCTCACCGCCCACGACGGCTTCACCCTGGCGGATCTGGTGAGCTTCGACCGCAAGCACAACCTGGCCAACGGTGAGAACGACCGCGACGGGGACAACCACAACAACAGCTGGAACCACGGCATCGAGGGTCCCTGCACCGACCCGGAGGTGCAATCCCTGCGCGACCGGCAGCTGCGCAACCTGCTGGCCTCCCTGCTGCTGGCCCCCGGGGTGCCCATGCTGCTGATGGGGGATGAGGTGCGGCGCAGCCAGGGGGGGAACAACAACACCTGGTGTCAGAACAACCCCCTGGGCTGGATGCACTGGCAGCCGGACGAGGGGGACCTGGCCCTGCGCCGCTTCCTGAGGCGCCTGATCCACCTGCGACAGCGGCTGGCCCCCCTGCTCAACCAGGAGCTGCCCCCCACCCCCAGCGGGCAGGTCAGGGGAGCTGGAAGCCTGCCCCTCTGGCGGGAATGGCACGGGCTCGAACTGGGCAAGCCGGACTGGGCCAGCTGGTCCCACTGCCTGGCCTGGAGCCTCCACGACGTCAACATCGGCCCCTTGATCTGGTGTGGCATGAACGCCTACTACCAGCCGATGCAGTTCGCTCTGCCTCCCCAACCTGCCGGCTGGCGGCGGGTCATTGACACGGCCATCCCCGGCGACCACGACTTGCCGGCAACCCCCGAACCCTGGCTGCCGGCGACCGCGCCCCTGGAGAGCCGCAGCCTGATGCTGCTCGTGGCGACACCCCTGCTCGAGGAGACACTCGCGGGCTCGACGAGCAGGGCCAGGAGCTCCGTGGCCAAGTCCGCTGCGGCAAAGAAGAAAGCGGGCGGCGGGAATCGAACCCGCATCATCAGCTTGGAAGGCTGAGGTTTTACCACTAAACTACGCCCGCGTCAGTACAGACGTACTGGAGCTGGTTGCCTGAAACCGGCTGCAGCATTATGACCTGCACCGGATCACCGACACCGGAAGATCCCCTCCTGAGCGTCTCCAGGTTTGACCCCCCCCACACCGTCCACCCCGCCGCCGACAGCGCCGGACTTGCCGATGGCTGTGGTGGATACGGCGGACCTGCCTGCCGGTGAACGCCGCCGGGTGCTGCTGGCCTACGGCATGGGTGACGCTGGCACGGGGATGGCCGCCTCCCTGATCGGCTTCTATCTGTTCATCTTCTACACCTCAGCGGCCGGTCTGCCGGCCTGGATGGCCGGCCTGGTGCTGATGGTGTCGCGGCTCTGGGATGCCATCAACGACCCGATCGTGGGCTGGCTGAGTGATAAGACGCGCAGCTCCTGGGGCCCCCGGCTGCCCTGGATCCTCGGCAGTGCCGTGCCCCTCGGCTTCGCCATGGCCCTGATGTGGTGGCTGCCACCAGGGGGGCTATGGGTCAAGTTCGCCCTTTTCGTGGCCATCTCCGTGGTGGCCAACAGCCTTTACACCTGCGTCAACCTTCCCTATTCCGCCCTCGCCGCCGAACTCACCACCAACGTCAACCTGCGCACCCGCCTCAACAGCGCCCGCTTCACCGGATCGATCATCGCCGGCCTGGTGGGCATCGTGCTGGGGGGGGTGCTCCTGAAGGATCTCCAGAACCCCGACAGCTACCTGCAGGTGGGGATCATCTCGGGGGTGCTGATCACCTGCTCCACCCTGCTCTGTGGCTGGGGCATCGCCCCGGCGGCGCGAAACTGCCAGCGGCCCACGAGCCAGCGGGGAACGACACGGCGGCTCCTCGCCCGGGTCGGCAGCAACGGACGCTTCCAGATGGTGCTGGGTCTGTACCTGCTGCTCTGGTGCGCCCTGCAGATCATGCAGACGGCGGCGCTGATCTTTCTGCCGGTGGTGATGCGGCTGCCGGACGGCTGGAGCAACTGGATCCTGCTGCCCTTCCAGGTCAGCACCCTGATCGGGCTCCAGCTCTGGACCGGCATCGCCCGGCAGCGCGGTCGGCTCACGGCCCTGTACTGGGGCGCCGCCCTCTGGATCGCCGCCTGCCTGATGGCCATGCTGCTGGTGCCGCTTGATGCCACGATCGGGCCAACCGCCTCGGCAGGGAATCTGCTGCGGCTCTGTGCCCTGGTGGTGACGATCCTGATCGTGGGTCTGGGGGCCTCCACCGCCTACCTGATCCCCTGGGCCCTGCTGCCGGACGCCATCGATGCCGATCCTGAGAAGCCCGCCGGGCTCTACAGCGCCTGGATGGTGTTCACCCAGAAGATCTGCATCAGCCTGGCCCTGTTCTTCTTCGGCAACCTGATGAGCCTCAGCGGTTACCAGGCGGCCCGGGGCATCCTCCAACCCGACAGCGCCCTGCTGGCGATCAGGATGTGCATGGGCCTGATCCCGGCGCTGCTGGTGGTGCTGGGTCTGGTGGTAATGCGGCGCTGGCCTGAGCGGGGCCCCCACCCGGAGACCCTGACGGCCTCCACACCATGAAGCCACCCCGGTGGCTTCAGCGACTGGGCGCCAGCCTGATGATCGGCGGTCAGGCCGTGAGCGCCATCGCCCGCGGCCGCATCGGCATGGTTGATCTGATCCAGGAACTGCTGGAAGCCGGGCCGGGCAGCTTCCTGATCGTGCTGATCACGGCCCTGGCCGCCGGCACGGTGTTCAACATCCAGGTGGCGGCGGAACTCTCCAAGCAAGGGGCCAGCTCCGCCGTGGGAGGGCTTCTGGCCCTGGGCCTGTCGCGGGAGATCGCGCCGCTGCTCACCGCCACCCTGCTCACCGGCAAGGTGGCCACGGCCTATGCCGCCCAGCTGGGCACCATGAAGGTGACCGAGCAGATCGACGCCATCACGATGCTGCGCACCGACCCGGTGGAGTACCTGGTGGTGCCACGGGTGCTGGCCATGGTGGTGATGGCGCCCGTGCAGTGCCTGCTGTTCTTCTGGATGGCGATCTGGTCGGGCCAGGTGAGCAGCACGCTGCTCTACAGCATTCCACCGACGGTCTTCTGGAACTCGGTGAGGATCTGGATGAAGCCCGACGACCTCCCCTCAATGCTGCTCAAGGCGGTGGTGTTCGGCCTGATGATCGCCGTCATCGCCTGCGGCTGGGGGCTCACCACCCGGGGCGGACCCAAGGAGGTGGGCACCAGCACCACTGGCGCCGTGGTCATGATTCTCGTCAGCGTCGCCCTCGTCGACGTGCTGCTCACCCAGTTGCTCTTCGGCCAATGACCACCGCCCCCTCCTCCCCCCCGGACAGCACCGCTGACGAGGTGGTTCTCCGGCCCCGCTTCTGGGTACCGCTTGGAGTGCTGCTGCTGGCGGCCGCCTCGCTGGGCCTGCGGCCGCTCTGGGGTGGCGTTGTCTGGCTGGCCCTGGGGACGGGCGTGATGGGGCTGTTCCTGCTGCTGCAGACAGCCCTGCTGCGGTTGCGCTTCGCGCCGGAGGCCCTGCTGGTGGCCCGCCGCGACACCGTGATCCGCCGCTTCCCCTACGACGCCTGGATCGGTTGGCGGGTCTGGTGGCCGGCCCTGCCGGTGCTGTTCTATTTCCGGGAGGAGAAGAGCCTCCATCTGCTGCCGATGCTGTTCGACGCCACGGCCCTGCGGCAGCAGCTGGAGCTCCGCCTGCCATCCGCCAACCCCGCTCCCCACGCCCCCTCCTGAATCCCCCCGCTGCCTTGCATCCCTTCCTGCCATGAGCGACCAACCCGAACCGCCCGCCTCCAACCCAGCGGAACCCACCCCCCAGGACCCCGCCACCGGTGATGGGGTTCTGATCGACCTGGCCCTGACGGAGCTGAGGCAGCGCCGTGACGAACTCCTGGGGGAGATCAGCCAGCTGGAAACCCGTCGGCAGCTGATCAACCAGGAGATCGCTGGCAGTTTCGCCGGCCAGTCGGATGCCATCGCCCGGCGGCTCAAGGGCTTCCAGGAGTACCTGGTGGGGGCCCTGCAGGATCTGGCCGCCGCGGCCGAGCAGATGGAGCTGGTGGTCCAACCGCTGGTGGTTCAGCCCTCCCCCCTCGATCAGGCACCGGGCGGCCTGGAGAGCGGCGACGCCCGGGAGGCCGCCGTGGCCCCCGCCGCTGCCGGCCTGTTCAGCGACGATGCTGACCTGATCCGGGAGCGGTTAGGGCAGTTCGGCGGCCAGCCCGATTTCTACGCCGATCCCTGGAAGCTGCGCCGCACCCTGGAGCCTTCGGCCGCCACCAGGCTGGAGGACTGGTTCCTTTCCCAGGGGGGGAGGGGCGCCCAGGCCAGTGGCGGCAGCCGCAGCCGCAACGCCCTGGCGGCGGCGGCGGCGATCGCCATCCTGGGGGAGCTCTACGGCGAGCGTTTCCAGACCCTGGTCCTGGCCAGCCAGCCGGAGCGGCTGGGGGAATGGCGCCGGGGGCTGCAGGACTGCCTGGGGCTCAGCCGTGACGACTTCGGCCCCGCCAGCGGCATCGTGCTGTTCGAGCGCCCCGATGCCCTGATCGAGCGGGCCGACCGGCTCGAGGAACGGGGCGAGCTGCCCTTCATCGTGATCGATGCCGCCGAGCAGGTGATCGAGATTCCGATCCTGCAGTTCCCCCTGTGGCTGGCCTTCGCGGCCAGTCCCGGTGAGATCGACGCCGAAGCCGATCTTTACTGACCCTTCAAAACCGGTGGGCCCGGCGCGCACCCCTTTCCTTCCCCCATGGCCTTCCTCCCCGATCTCCTCCTGCTGCCGGCGGGCTACCTGCTGGGCTCGATTCCCTTCGGCTGGCTGGCGGGCCGCTGGCTCGCCGGCATTGACCTGCGCCAGGAGGGCTCTGGCTCCACCGGTGCCACCAACGTGCTGCGGGTGCTGGGCAAAGGTCCAGCGCTGGCGGTGTTCCTGCTCGACGTGCTGAAGGGCACCGCGGCCGTGCTGCTGGCCAAGGCGGTGCTGCAACCCCTCGGGGACTTCAGCACCACAAGCGACTGGGGGGTGGTAGCGGCGGGCCTGGCGGCCCTGGCGGGCCACATCTGGCCGCTGTGGCTGGGCTGGAAAGGCGGCAAGGCGGTGGCCACCGGCCTGGGCATGCTGCTGGGCCTGACCTGGCCGGTGGGACTGGCCTGTTTCGGCATTTTTCTCACCACCTTGAGCCTGACCCGGATCGTGTCGCTTTCCAGCGTGGTGGCGGCCCTGTCCCTGCCGCTGCTGATGCTCGGCTCCTTCGGCGCCTCCGGACTGCGGCCGGCCTACCTCAGCCTGGCCCTGCTCACCACAGCGCTGGTGCTCTGGCGCCACCGCAGCAACCTGCAACGGCTGATGGCCGGCACCGAACCGAAGCTGGGGGCCGGCCGCAGCTGAACGGGCTGGGTTGGGGCGCTGCCTTGAAAGGGTTCAGGCCAGTTGACGGCTGCGCTCCGCCGCCGCCAGCACGGCTTCGATCAGGGCGGAACGCAGCCCGGCCCGCTCCAGCTCCCGCAGGCCGGCGGCCGTGGTGCCGGCGGGGCTGGTCACCATGTCCTTGAGCGCGCCGGGGTGCAGCTCCTGGCCTTGAAGGAGAGCCGCCGTGCCCGCCATCGTGCGGTGGGCCAGATGGCTGGCCAGCGACCGGGGCAAGCCCGCCGCCACCGCCCCATCGGCCATGGATTCGGCCACCAGGGCCAGGAAAGCGGGGCCGGAGGAGGTGAGGGCCAGGAAGGGATCGAGTTGGGGCTCGGGAAGGTCAAGCACCTCCCCCACCTGGGCGAACAGCTGGCGCACCTCCTGGCGGCGACCCTCGCTCACTCCCTCACCCCAGCTCAGACCGGTGAGGCCGGACCGCACCAAGGCCGGGGTATTGGGAACGGCCCGCACGCAGGCCCGCCCCGGGAACAGGGCCTCAAGCCGTCGCAGCGGCACCCCCGCCAGCACGGAGATCAGCAGGGGCTCGCGGCCGGGCGGGGCCGCCACAGCCGCTGCTGGGGCCACCGCTTCGATCTGCTGGGGTTTGACCGCCAGCAGCACGATGGAGGCCGACCAGGCCTGGGCAGCATCGGTGGAGACCTGGACGCCGAGCTCGTCGGTCAGCTGCTGAGCTGAGGCCTCGGTGGCCACCGCCGCCCGGACCGTGGCGGGCGCGACCAGACCGCTGTCGAGCAGGGGCAGGAGCAGGGCCCGGGCCATGCGGCCCAGGCCCACGATCCCGAAGGTGTCAGACCATGGCATCCGAACGGCCCCAGGCGGGGCTCGGGGCAGCGTCTTGCTGGTCGTCGACCGGGCCGGTGCGCCCGGAGACCACGGTGGGGGAGGCGGCATCCTCACCACCGGCGGTGGTGACCGTGACGCAGCTGGGGGCGAACAGGAAAATGCTTTCGCCCACCCGTTCCTGGTGACCGTCGATGGCGAAGGTGCCACCAGCCACGAAATCGACAGCGCGCTGCGCCTGATCCGGCTCCATCATCGTGAGATTGAGGATGACGGTCTTGCGCTCCCTCAGGGCCTGAATCGCGCGGGGCATTTCGTCGAAGCTGCGCGGCTCCATCAGACACACCTCAGCCACGGCACTGGTGATCCCAGGCATGCCGATGACGTTGGTTCCGGCGAAGGGATCGTCGGTGGAAAAATCCGTGCTCAGCGCCAGGGCTCCGGGGTTTCTGGTGGCCGTGGAGGCGGCGGTGGTGGTGGCGCTATCGCCGGGGTCGTAGTCCAGTTCGTCGTCGAAGTCGCCATCGAGATAGTCGTCACCGGAGACGACGGCACGCAGGCGGGAGAACAACGACACGGAGTCGACCTCGGGAGGGATGCTTGGCCTTGAATAGCGTCCCACATCCAAGCCGGCAAGATCCGAAGGCCCATTCATGACTGGATTGGGCGACTTCCAAAAAGAACACTGCCGAGGCGCACCCAGGTGCTGCCGGCTGCCACGGCCTCACGCCAGTCGCCGCTCATCCCCATCGAGCAGTCGTGGAGGCCCAGCCCGTCGGCCAGATCGCGACATTCCTGGAACAAGGCCAGGCGGGCCTCAGGGGTGAGACCCACCGGGGCGATGGTCATCAGTCCAAGACAACGCAGGGGCTGCAGGCGCTCAAGGTCGGCCCCCAGGGCACGCACCTCGGCAGGGTCGAACCCGGTCTTCGCCGGGTCGGGGCGGAACTTCACCTGCAGCAGGATCCCCGGGGAGCGCCCTTCCTCGGCGGCGATCCGCTGCAGCCGCTGGGCCAGCTCCAGGCTGTCGACGGAATGGATCGTGCTGAAGCGGCGCAGCACGGCGCGGGCCTTGTTGGCCTGCAGCCGGCCGATGAAATGCCAGTCGAGATCCGGCAGGTCGGCCAGGACCTCCTGCTTGGCGGTGGCCTCCTGCAGCCGGCTTTCCCCGAAGCTGCGCTGGCCCAGGGCGGCCGCCTGACGCACCAGATCGGCTGGATGGCCCTTGGACACCGCCAGGAGCCGGGTGGTGGCGGGTAGCGCCGTCCGGAAGGCCTGCAGCCGCTGCTCCAGGGTGGAGCCCACCATTTCCGCCGCCGCCGGCGACGCCTCTGCCATCAGATGAAGGTCTGGTCGAAGAGCTGGCGCCAGCGCGCCTGGACCTCGGGACCCTCGCGGCGGCAGCGGGCCAGGTTCTGTTCGGCGAAGTGACGGGCATCCATCAGGGGGATCACCTCGAAATGGGCCCCCCGCTCCTGGAGCGTGACCAGGAAGAAGATGCGCTGGGCGTAAAGGGTGGCATAGAGGTCGCGGCTCTCTGCCACCGGCGCTACCCGATAAAGCATCCCAAAGGTGGGGTGGTTCAGATAGCGCTCCGTGCTCACGTCTCCCTGCAGGCTGGGGCCATTAAAGGGCACCGACTTTCCAGCGCAGCGCCAGCAGGCCCACCAGGGCCAGCACCGCCGCCAGGCTGGCGCCACTGGGGGTGGCCGCCGGCTGATGCAGGCGGTCGGGGGGGAGCCACAGTCCGCCCCGTGCCATCAGGGCCTCGGCCCCCTGCTCGGAGCGCAACAGCACATTGGCCAGCAGCCGCTCTCCCACGGCCAGCACCAGTCCCAGACTGGCCTTCCATCCCAATCGGCGCAGATTCACCGCCCGGGTGGCGATTGAGCGCAGCAGGTTCTGCAGCTCCTCCTGCACCAAGGGCAGGAAGCGCAAGGAGAGTAACAAGGTGAAACCGAGGCGCTCCACGGGCCAGCCCAGCGCCTTCAGGGGACCCAGCCACCAGGAGATGGTCCACACCAGTTCCTCGGGCGGGGTGGAGAGCAGCAGCAGGTTGGCGCTGTGAATGACGGTGAACAGCAGGGTGGCGCCGTTGATGCCGAGTTCGGCGGAGCGGCGTGTCACCACCAGGGGGCCCAGCTCCAGGGAGCCGGCCCTCACGGGGCCCCAGCGCACCAGCTCCCAGGGCAGGCCGGCCCGCGACGGGGCCGCAGCACCGGGAGATCCGGGGACCAATCGCAGCTCGCCGGGGGGACGCTGGAGGCTGGCCGGCGCCCCCCCTCCGGCAGGCAACAGGGCGCTCAGCAGACCCACCACCAGCGCCAGGGCGATCAGCAGCGGCAAGCTCTGCCGCCAGAGGCGCCAGGGCAGGCCACTGACAGCGGTGATCAGCAACAGCAGTCCCACCAGAGCCAGGCGCCAAAACGGTCCGGCCAGGATCGGCGTCACCAGGAACGCCACCGTCCAGACCAGCTTCACCCGCGGATCAAGCCGCTTCAGCCAGCTGCCGCCACCCTCGCCACGGGCATCGCCGTCATCGACGTACTGCCCGATCGGCAATTGCCGCAACCAGTCCATTCAGGCCAAGTCCCCGACCATCTACCTCAGCCGCCCCTGCTCTGATGGCGAGCCTGCTCCTTCTCAGCGTCGCGCTGCTGCTTGCCGCGCCAGAACAGACGCACCGGCGATCCCTCAAAGCCCAGGGCCTCGCGGATCTGGCGCTCGACGTAGCGGCGATAGGTGTCGCCGAAGAGCTTGGGGTCGTTGACGAACAGGGTGAAGCTGGGGGGGCGTGTCGCCACCTGGGTGCCGTAGTAGAGCCGGCCCTGGCGGCCGCCGCGGGTGGTGGGGGGCGAACGCCAGCGCAGGGCCTCCTGCAGCACTTCGTTCACCACCGAGGTGCTCACCCTGCGGCGGTGCTGCTCCACGGCCACCGCAGCAATGGCGAAGATGCTCTCCACCCGCTGGCCGGTGAGGGCGGACGTGAACAGCATCGGCGCCCAGTCGAGGAAATAGAGCTTGGCGCGCAGCTCCTTTTCCATGGCACTCATGGTGTGGCTGTCCTTGTCGATGGCGTCCCACTTGTTGACGACCACCGCGCAGGCGCGACCGTCCTCCTCGATCCGGCCCGCCAGTCGCTGGTCCTGCTCGGTGACGCCGTCGAGGGCGTCGATCACCAGCACGCAGACATCGCTGCGCTCGATCGCCTTGAAGCTGCGGGTGATGCCGAAGTACTCCGGGCCGTAGTCGACACTGCGCCGGCGCCGGATGCCGGCAGTATCGATCAGCTTCCAGGGGAGACCCTCTCGCTCAAGAGTGGTGTCGATGGTGTCGCGGGTGGTGCCGCGGATCGGGCTGACGATGGCCCGGTTCTCGCCGCAGATGGCATTCAGCAGGCTCGACTTGCCCACGTTGGGGCGGCCGATGATCGCCAGCTGGATCGGTTCGGGCCCCTCCGTCTCGTTGGTGGCCGGCAGGAAGCTGATCACCCGGTCGAGCAGGTCGCCGGTGCCGGCGCCGTGGATGGCGGAGATGGGGTGGGGTTCGCCCAGGCCCAGGCCCCAGAAGTCGGCCGCCATCGCCAGGCCCTGGTCGGGGGATTCGCACTTGTTCACCCCCAGCAGCACCGGCACCGACTGGCCCCGCAGCCACTCGGCGATGGATTCATCGGCAGCGGTGACTCCCTGCTGGCCGTCCACGATCACCACGGCCACCGACGCCTCGGCCAGGGCCAGGTTGGCCTGCTCCCGGATCTCGGGCAGGAATTCGCTGTCGTCATCGAACACCAGACCGCCGGTGTCCACCACCCGGAAGGTGCGGTCGCCCCAGAAGCCCTCCTGATAAGTGCGGTCCCGGGTCACACCGGGCTGATCGTGAACGATGGCCTCACGGCTGCGGCAGAGCCTGTTGACCAGGGTGGACTTGCCCACGTTGGGGCGGCCGATCACGGCGACGACGGGTAGCGCCAATCTGACTTATTCCTTACGACGGATGCGTTACATAGACCCTACAGAGGGACCGTCGACTCCACCCACCGGCAGATCCCCAGGGTGGCCAGCCACCGGATCGCCGGGCGGATCCAGGAGCTCCGGCAGCGGCCCTGTGTCCGGCAGCGGTTCCCCCCGCACGGCCAGGTGGGCCAGCAACCAGTTCACCGCCGTGGCCCGCCGGGTGCGGCGGGGGTAGAGCCCGCCGATGCGGTATCCGGCGAAACCCAGCTGCTGCTTGAGCAGTTGCTTGTGCTCGGGAGGAATCGAGCGGGTGAGCCGCACGCTTGCCGGGCGTTCGGCGATCAGCTCCGGCGCCAGGGGAAAGGCCTCGGCCCAGGCCGGCGGGGTGTCGGGTCCGGCCCGCCAGCGGTGGCCCTCGGCGTCGGGGCCGTAGCCCAGCCGCGGCCAGATCAACCGGCACACGAAGTGATCGCTGGTGCGGTCATCCAGCACCGCCTCCAGCAAGGCGCGACTGAGCGGAAACGGCCCAGGGGCGGCGTCGGGCTCGGGGGGGAAGGCGGGGGCGGCGGAGGAGTCCAAGGCGGCAGCTGGCATCCGAGACTGGCCCCAGCATGCCCACGCCCGTCAGCCATCCCTGCCCCACCGGCCCCCTGCGCCTGGACGGCAACGGCACCAACAGGCTGCTCACCTGCCGGGTGCTGCAGTCGCCTCTGGCGGGGGTGAGCGACGGCATCTTCCGCGGACTGGTGCGCCGCTGGGCCCCCGAGGCGCTCCTGTTCACCGAGATGGTGAACGCCACGGCCCTGGAGCTGGGCCACGGCGGCGCCAAGATGGAGGCCCTCGACCAGGACCCCGGCCCTGTCGGGGTCCAGCTGTTCGACCACCGGCCCGAGGCCATGGCGGAGGCGGCCCGCCGGGCCGAGGCCGCCGGGGCCTGGCTGATCGACATCAACATGGGCTGTCCGGTGCGCAAGATCGCCCGCAAGGGCGGCGGCAGCGGCCTGCTGCGCCAGCCCGACCTGGCCCTGCGGATCGTCGCGGCCGTGGTGGCGGCGGTGCGCCTGCCGGTGACGGTGAAGACCCGGCTGGGCTGGTGCGGGGCCAGTGCCGATCCGGTGGGCTTCGCGCTGGCCCTGCAGAACGCCGGCGCCAGCGCCCTGACCCTGCACGGCCGCACCCGGGAGCAGGGCTTCTCCGGCCGGGCCGATTGGGGGGCGATCGGCCAGGTGAAGGCGGCCCTGCGGATACCGCTGATCGCCAACGGCGACATCACCAACCCGGAGGAGGCCCTGCGCTGCCTGGCCGTCACCGGCGCCGACGGGGTGATGGTGGGACGGGGCAGCCTGGGGCAGCCCTGGCTGGTGGGGCGCATCGCCGCGGCCCTCGCCGGCCGGCCCCTGCCCCCAGAGCCCGACAGCCACGCCCGGATCGCCCTGGCCAGGGAGCACCTGGAGGCGCTGGTGGCCGCCCGGGGCGATCAGGGGCTGCTGATCGCCCGCAAGCACCTGGGCTGGACCTGCCAGGGCTTCGCCGGCGCGGCCCAGCTGCGCCGGGAGCTGATGGTGACCCCCAGCCTGGAGAGCGCCCTCGAACTGCTGCACCGGGCGGAACTGGACATCTCTACCCCAGGGCCATGCCCAGCAGGTCCCGGCTGCCGCTGATGGCCTGCACGGCCAGCAGCAGGGCCGTCAGGAAAGCGGCGCTGACGTGCAGCCGCCGCATCCGGGGGGAGCGCAGGGTCTCGGGGGCGGCCGCCATGGCGAACAGCAGCAGGCCGCACAGCAGCACCCCACTCCAGTAGTGGGAGCCCCACACCGGGCCGTCAAAGGGACTGCGGCCCAGGTGCCACAGGGCGGGCTGGCTTCCCAGGGTCAGCAGCCCGAGCCAGCAGATCAGAGCAAATCCGGCCCGCAGCCAGGCACCCTTGGCCCGCCACAGGGCCACGCAACTCACCAGGCAGCCCACCCCGGCCAGCAGCAGCGCCGCAGCCGAACTGCCGCTGCCGGCGGCGCCCCCCCTGGCGTAGGTGGCGGCCATGGCGATCAGCACGGCTACCACCACACCCGAGGTCACCCAGCGGCCGTGGTCGGTGTGCTCCACCCCCACCGTCGGCGGCAGGGGATTGATGTCGAGGCGGCGCTCCCGCGCCAGAATCCCCAGCCGGATGGTGGCGCCCACCACCGGATAGACGAACAGGATGATCAGCACCGGGTGAAGCAGGGCGAACCAGTCAGTGGCGCCCATCCCGGAGGCGGTCATCCCGGCAGTAGGCATCGGCAAGGGCGGGGCAAAACGCGAACGGTCATGGAAGCACCGACGGCCACCCTTGCCGGACCAGCAGCAGGGAGAAGTAGGGCGCCTCAGTGGCCGGCACCTGGGCCGCCGGGCACAGCTGCTGATCGGGCCAGCCCACCCGCTGGGCAAACAGCGCCTCCGCCAGCAGACCCCGCTCGGCCAGCAGGGGGCGCACCCAGGGCCAGCGGCCCCCCAGCTTGAGCAGGGCCAGCACCCAACCCCCGGCCGCCGCCTGGGCCAGCAACGCCTCCAGCGCAGCGGGCTGCTCCGGGGTGGGCCGGATCAGCAGTCCCTCCTGCTGCAGCGCCAGGGGCCAGGCCCCGGCTGCCGCCGCCGCCGCCACGGCGCTGATGCCGGGAATCAGACGCACCGGCAGGGCGGGATGGCGATCCCGCAGGGCCAGCAACACATAGCTGCTGCTGGCGAAGAGAGACACGTCGCCCTCGCACAGCAACACCACCGCCCGCTCGTCCGCCACCTCGGCGGCCAGCCGGTCGGCGGCGTCATGCCAGGCCTGCCGGCGGGGCTCGGCCGCCGCCACCATCGGAAACACCAGGGGCAAACGGCGCTGCCCTGGGGCGAGCCAGGGTTCGGCCACACTGGCCGCCATGCCCACGGCCCCTTCGCGGGCCACCGGGTAGGCCACGGTGTGGGCGGATTCGATGGCACGCACCGCGGCGATGGTGAGCAGATCGGGATCACCGGGACCCACCCCCACCAGGGTGAGGCCGGCGCTGGGGGCACGGTCAGCGATGGCGGTGAGCTCGGCGTCGTGTCTTTCTAGGCTGCAGTTTCCCTGAACGCCCTGGAGCGCTCCGATGACCCACCTGGTGATCCGCGCCGCCACAGGCGGCGGCCACGACGCTCCGCTGGTGCAAAGCAGCGACGCAGAGACGATTGCGCGCGAACTGGGGTCCAGGGGCGTGCGCTTCGAGCGCTGGGCCACACCGGTGGACCTGTCGGCCGACGCCGACCAGGCGGCGATCCTGGCCGCCTATGCCGCTGAGATCGCCCGGGTCCAGGCCGAAGGGGGCTACCGGACGGTGGATGCCATCCGCCTCGGCCCCGACCACCCGGACCGGCTTGCCCTGCGGGCGAAATTCCTCTCCGAGCACACCCACGCCGAAGACGAGGTGCGCTTCTTCGTCGAGGGCTGTGGGTTGTTCTGCCTGCACCTCGCCGGCGACGTGGTGCAGGTGGTCTGCGAGCAGGGTGACTGGATCGGCGTGCCCGCCGGCACCCCCCACTGGTTCGACACCGGCGAGCGCCCCAGCTTCTGCGCCCTGCGCTTCTTCAACAACAGCGAGGGCTGGGTGGCCAGCTTTACCGGCGATCCGATCGCGACACGCTTCCCCCTGCTGGAGCAGGTGCTCGCTGCCGCAGCCTGAGGGCCCGCCTCAGCTGTGCATGCGCGGCTGGGGATGGAGGGTGGCGAGGATGGCCGCTTCGTGGTGGGCCAGCGTTGCGAGCCGATCGATGACCTCCGCCCGGGGCCAGCCCCGTTCGCACAGCACCCAGTACAGGCCGAAATGACGCGCCTCACTGGCCAGCAGGTCGCCGTAAAGGTCCCGCAGTTCCGGGACGGGGCTGTGGGCGGCCAGCAGGGCCATGCGCTCATGGCTGCGGGCTTCGATCAGCCCCGCCACCAGAAAGCTGTCGAGCCGGCGCTCCGGCTCCTTGCGTCGCACCAGGGCCGCCAGGGCGGCGCCGTAGGGCGGGGCGGCCAGGGCCCGCAGGGCGAGGCCCCGCCGCTCCAGCAGGGCCTGCACCCGCTCGAAGTGCTCCAGTTCCTCCCGGGCCAGGGGGCTGAGCACGGCCGCCAGCTCCCCATCGGAGGGATAGCGGAACATCAGCTGCAGGGCGGCGCCAGCCGCCTTGCGCTCACAGTGGGCATGGTCAATCAGCAGCAGTTCGGGGTGGGCCAGGGCCTGCTCCAGCCAGGCGGCACTGCTGGGGGCGGCCAGCCACTTCACCCGGGGCATGGTGCCGTTCATGCCGCCGCCCGCAGGTAAGCCACCAGGCCCTCCAGGCCGAGGCGATAGCTGGTGGGGCCGAAGCCGCAGATGACCCCCAGGGCCCGATCGGCCAGCAGCGAGCGATGGCGGAAGTTCTCGCGGGCGTGGGTGTTGCTCAGATGCACCTCCACGAAGGGCAGGGACACGGCCAGCAGGGCATCGCGGATCGCCACCGAGGTGTGGGTGTAGGCAGCGGCGTTGATCAGGATCCCGTCGCAGGCGCCGGCCTGCTGGATGCGGTCCACCAGGGCCCCCTCATGGTTGCTCTGGAAGCAGGCGAGCTCCACCCCCAGGTCCGCGGCCTGCTGCTCCAGGGCGGCATCGATCGCCGCCAGGCTGCTGCTGCCGTAAAGGCCTGGCTCCCGCTGGCCAAGCAGGTTGAGGTTGGGGCCATGGAGCACGAGCAGGCGCATGGGGGGTGGAAGGTCGGCTGGTAAGTTCTGAAGGTGTGGTTCGGGTCGGTGCCCGAGTGGTTAATGGGGGCGGACTGTAAATCCGCTGGCTCTGCCTACGTTGGTTCAAATCCAACCCGGCCCACCTTTCCACATGCCCTTGTAGCTCAGTGGTAGAGCACTCCCTTGGTAAGGGAGAGGTCACGAGTTCAAATCTCGTCAAGGGCTTTTTCCTCCAGCCCCCTTCCCTTCGAGATGGTCACCCACCTGGGCTGAACGTTCCGTCGCGCCGGGCCTCTAGCAGGCCCAGAATGCAGGGCCCCAGCTTTCCGGACGGTCTGCTTGCCGCCCCTCCTGTCCCTCTCCTGCCTCGGCGTCCCCGCGCTCCTCTCTCCGACCCTGATCACCCAGTCGTCCCTGTTCGGGATCGGCATCGCCTTCAGCCCCCTGCACATTGCGGTGGTCACCCTGCTGCTGCTGGGCCGCTCGCCGCTGCAGCGGGCCATGGCCTACGTGACGGGCTGGGCCGCCGCCAATGCCCTGGCCATTGTGCTCCTGATGGTGCTGGGCGAAGCGTTCTCCATCAGCCTCAGCCATGGGGAACGGGAGCAGGTGCTGATCGACCTGCTCGGGGCCGGCGCTCTGGTTGGCCTGGGGCTCTACCAGCTGACTCCCCAGGCCAACATCGGCGAAGAAGGCATGGCCCTGCGGCTGATGAACCAGCTGCCCGACTTCAGCACCTTCACCCTGGTGCTGATCGGTGCCACCAGCGCCCTGCTGACTCCGGAGAATCTGGTCTTCTATCTCAAAGAAGCCGGCCTGTTGCTGCTCAACGACCCCGGCCTCACCGCCGATGCCGAGGTGACGGGGCTGTTCACCTTGATGGCCAGCTCCCTGCTGCTCCTGCCTCCCCTGGCCTGGTTGCTGAGCGGCGGGGCGATCCGCGAGCCGATCACGCGTCTTGAGGACTGGCTGCAGCACAAGGCCGAATGGCTCGTGGGTGTGCTGGCCCTGGTGCTGGGGGCCTACCTGCTGGTCGAGGGGCTGCATGGGCTGAACCTGATGACCCTGGCCGGGTGAGCGGCGGCGGCCGTTAGCGTCACAGATCCCTGTTCCCCTGTATTCCGTTGTTGTCCGCCGTCCGCCGGACCTGCCTGGCGATCGGCCTCGGTCTGGCCCTGGTCTCCTGCGGAGCCCCGCTTCGGGCCAGCACGGTCTGCGTGCTGACCCCCCGGCTTGCGCTCAACACCCAGGGGGAAGCGGTGGCCGCCGTGGCCATCGCCTCACCCACGATCCTCAGCACCGAACCCCTGGAGGAGGTCAGGATCGAACGGGAGGGCGAGCTGCTGTGGCAGCGGCGTGCTTTGCCGGGGGAACCCATTGAGGGCCCGATCCCCTGGCCCCTGGCCCCGATGCGCCCGGGTCAGCGGCTGGTGCTGCTGCTGCGGCCCCAGGGCGTTCAGGCCGACGATTACGCCCTCATCGTGCTGGAGGGGGATCCAGCAAGCCGGATGGACCGGGCCCAGAAGGATCTGGACAGCCTGGGAAGCGATCCCGTCGCCTGGTGGGCCGCGATTCAGTTGGCGTTCGATCGCGACGACCTCAGCCTGGGACTGGCCCTGCTCTACGCCTTCGAAGGACCCGGTTCGCCCAGGATCGACAACCTCAGGCGGGCGGTGTTCCTGGCCGGCTGCGGCAGCGGCAACGGCTGAACAGCCCCGGACGCGCCCGGGGCGGAGTTTGCCAGCCTGGGTGGAAAGGGCCCAAGCCATGACCACTCCGGCCGCTCCCACCAGCCCAGACACCAGCCCCTCGCTCCTGCCCTTGCCGGTGGCAGCCATGCGGCAGCTGGTGGAGGGGGGCTCCAGCCGCCCCCTGGCCTGGCGGCTGGCGCAACTCCAGCGCCTCGATCGCCTGCTGGAGACGGCGGCCCCAAGGATGGTGGAAGCCCTCGCCAGCGATCTGGGTCGTCCCGAGGTGGAGGCCACGTTCGAGCTGGCGCCCCTGCGCCAGGAGTTGCGCCACACCCGGCGCCACCTGGCCGGCTGGATGCGTCCCCGCCGACGCTCGCTGCCCCTGTGGGCCTGGCCTGGCCAGGGGGTAGTGCGGGCCGAGCCCCTGGGCTGCGTTCTGATCATCGGCGCCTGGAACTATCCCTTCGATCTCTGCCTCCACCCCCTGCTGCATGCCCTGGCCGCCGGCAACACCGCCGTGCTCAAACCCTCCGAGCAGAGCCCGGCTTCGGCGGACCTGCTGGCGGAGCTCCTGGCCAGCCACTTCCCACCCGAGGTGGTCCAGGTGGTCTGCGGCGATGGGGCCGTGGCCAATCGGTTGCTGGAGGAGGAACGCTTCGACCACATCCTCTTCACCGGTGGCGAGCGGGTGGGGCGGCTGGTGATGGCCGCCGCCGCCCGCCATCTCACCCCCGTCACCCTGGAGCTGGGGGGCCAGAACCCGGTGATCGTGCTGGACGACGCGGATCCGGCCATCACGACCCGCCGGTTGCTGTGGGGACGCTGCCTCAACGCCGGCCAGACCTGCCTCGCTCCTAACCACGTGCTGGTGCTGCCAGGGGTGCGGGACGCCCTGGTGGCAGCCTTCCATGGGCAAGTGCAGGCTCTCTATGGCCAGGATCCCCTCGCCAGCCCTGACCTGGGGCAGATCGTGGGCGCCGGGCGCTTCGAGCGCCTCGAAGCGCTTCTGGCCCAGGCCAGGGACAGGGGCCAGGTGCTGCTGGGCGGTCGCTCCGATGCAGCCAATCGGACGATCGAACCCACCCTGGTGGCGGTGAACGAGCCCCACAGCGACCCGCTGATGCAGGAGGAGCTGTTCGCCCCGATCCTGCCGCTGCTGTCGGTGGGCAGCCTGGAGGAAGCCCTGGCGCTGGTGCGCCGAAACCCCAAGCCCCTGGCCCTCTACCTGTTCGGCGGCGGCGCAGCGGAGCGGGAACGGGTGCTGGCGGGCACCAGTTCCGGCAGCGTTGTGGTCAATGACGTGGTGATTCAGGGGGGCATGGCCAGCCTGCCCTTCGGCGGCATCGGCCCCAGCGGCATGGGGGCCTACCACGGGGAAGCTGGCTTCCTCACCTTCTCCCACCAGCGGGGTGTGATCACCCGGCCATTACGGCCCGATCCCCCGATCCGCTATCCCCCCTACGCCGGCAAGCTCGGCCTGATCCGGCGCCTGATGGGCTGAGGACCAGCATCCGCCAATCGTCAGGGGGGGCTGGGCGGGCCGGGCTATGGACCTTAACGTGCGAGCAGCTATCCCTAGTGCCCATGCGCCGCCCCCTCTTCGCCTTGGCTCTAGCCATGGTGTTGCCGCTGCCGGCTCTGGCCGCCCAGGTCACCGTCAAGCCCGGTGAGACCCTCTCCGACATCGCCGCCCGCCACAGGGTGAGCGTGTCCACGCTGATGAAGGTGAACGGGATCAGCGATCCCGATCTGGTCGAAGCCGGCCGGACCCTGACCTTGCCGGGCGGCGCCGTTCGCCCCCGGGCCGCCGGTGGCAACCTCACGGTGGCCCCGGGGGAAACCCTCTCCGAAATCGCCGACCGCCATGGCATCACCGTCAGCCGCCTGATGCAGCTCAACGGTCTCAGCAAGGCCGACCACATTGAAGCCGGCCAGAAGCTGGTGGTGCCGTCCACCTCCCGCGGCTCCAGCCCAGCCTCCGGCTTCAACCGCAAGGCCTCCGAGCATGTGGTCCGCAGCGGCGAAAGCCTGTCGCAGATCGCCGACGGCTACGGCGTCCCCATGCAGCAGCTGATCGCGATCAACCGCATCAGCAATCCCAACTTCGTCGAGTCCGGCACCCGCCTGCGGCTCAAACCGGCTGCCGCCCCGAGCGTGAAGCCGGCCGCCAGACCCGCCGCTGCCGCTAAGCCCACTCCTGCCGCCAAACCAGCCGCCAAGCCAGCACCGGCGGCGGCCAAGCCGGCGGCCCGACCAACTCCCGCCAGCCAGCCGGCCCCCACCGTCGCCCGTGCCACCCCGGCACCGGCCGCGAAACCCCAGCCGGCCGTGGTGGCGGCAGCCCCCCGGCCGGCCACCACGGCCACCCCCGGCAAGCCCGATTGGCGCAACTATGGCCCCCTGCAGGTGGACTGGGCCAACTGGCAGCCCATGGGCGGAAGCATGGTGGCGCCCACCCTCAATTCCCAGGGGGAGTCGCTTTACCTGGCCGTCAACTGCAGTGCCCGCAAGCTCAATGCCACCAGCCAGGCGGGCCAGTGGAAGAGCTGGGATGATCCCCAGGCCGATTTCGAGCAGCAGCTGGTCGCCGACCTCTGCAAGTCGCGGGGCAGCTGAACGGGGGACATGACGCCTCCCCTCAGGCCGACCAGCGCAGGGGCCAGGGGTCCTTCAGGTAGCTACGGCCCACCGGCCGCAGGTAGAGGCGCTGGGCACCATCGTCGCTTTCGCTGATCAGCTCCTCCTGCACCAGCCGGCGGGCCAGCCAGGCCCAGGAGGGTTCCTCACTGGCGTGGCCACCGGCCAGGTCCTCGGCCAGGCTGCGCAGGTCGCGGCCGCTGCGTTCCTCCACGGCCGAGAGCAGCACGGCGGCCTGGTGGGCCCAGTCGTTGGCGCGTGGTGTCGACTGGCAGTTGTCGCAACGGCCACAGGGGGGAGAGAGCTCCCCCACCGCCAGCAGCAGGGCCTGCTCCCGGCACCCCTCGCCTTCGGCCACCGCTTCGATGCGCCGCAGTTGCTGCTGGGCCAGTTCGAGCCTGTGGCGCTCCAGCAGCCGCTGATCCGGCGGCAGCTGCTGGCCGGCGGAGCGCATCGCCCAGCCGAGGCTGGTGCGGTCGGCAGGATCGAAGAGCACCAGGCAACGGGCGGGCTGGCCATCGCGGCCGGCCCGCCCCGATTCCTGCAGATAGCCCTCGGCACTGGCCGGCAGGTCGAGGTGCAGCACCAGCCCCACATCCGGCCGGTCAACTCCCATGCCGAAGGCGACGGTGGCCACCAGCACCGGTGAGGGATGCTCCTGGAAATGGCGCAGGGCCAGCTGGCGGCTCTCGGGGTCCATGCCGGCGTGATAAGCGATCGCTTCCACCCCGGCCGCGGTCAGCCGCGTGGCCCACTGCTCCACCGAGCGACGGGTGCGGGCATAGATGAGCACCGCCCCACTGGCCTGGCCGATCGCCCCCACCACCTCGTCCAGGGGGTCCGCCGGCCGCCGCCGCATGGTGTAAGCGAGGTTGGCCCGGCGGGCCGAGCGGACCTGCACCAGGGGCCGCCGCAGCTGCAGCAGGCGGATGATGTCGGCCCGCACCTGGGGCGCGGCGGTGGCGCTCAGGGCCACCAGCGGCACGCCCGGACACAGCGCCCTCAGCTGCCCAAGCCGCCGGTAGTCGGGGCGGAAATCGTGGCCCCAGGCACTGATGCAATGGGCCTCGTCCACCGCCAGGGCCACCAGCCGGCCTGTTTCAAGGGCCTCCTCAAGCAACTGGCGGGTGGCCTCCGCCTGGACCCTCTCGGGCGCCAGATAAAGCAGCCGCAGACGGTTGGCCGCCAGGCGCTGCTGCAGCTGGCGCCGCTCGCCCAGCTCCAGCCCCCGATGCAGGCAGGCCGCCGGAATGCCCCGGGCCTGGAGCTGACTCACCTGGTCCTGCATCAGGGCCACCAGGGGAGAAATCACCACCACCAGGCCATCCCGCACCAGGGCGGGGAGCTGGAAGCAGAGCGACTTGCCCGCTCCGGTGGGCAACACCGCCAGACAGTCGCGGCCAGAGAGCAACGCCTCCACCACCGGCCGCTGCCCAGGCCGGAAGCTCTCCCAGCCGAAGTGGCGCCGCAGGCTCTCGCCGAGGGGATCAGACCCCAAGCTGACTCCAGCGCTGGTACCGCCAGACCCTAGCTCCCACCAGATGTGGTGGCTGCCACCTCAGGGCAGCAGACTTCAGGGCAGTGGGGGCGGCTCCATCTGGTCGGGGGATTCCTCCACCAGCTGCAGACGCACCCGCTTGCCACCGGCCAGTTCCCCCAGGGAGACCCGCATGGTGGTGCCGCTGAGGCTCTGCAACACCGTGAGCAGCTCCCGCAGATGGGGGGTGCTGCTGCCGCTCTCCACCCAGAGACGTTCCTGCAGCCCCCCCAGCCGGCGCCAGCTGGTGTGCAGCTTGAGCACGGCGCTCTCGAGCGCCTGGGCCTGGCCCACCGCGTCGGCCAGGAGGCCGAGGGCATCAAGGCGCTGGGCTTCCTGCAGGGCCTTCTCCAGGTCGAGATTGCCCTGCTGGAACGCTCTCACCGCCAGCCCCGCCTCGGCCGCCTTGCTGAGCCAGCGGGCGGTCAGGGTCACATCCTTCACCCGCTCCAGCTCAGGTTCCTCCCGCAGGACACGGCGCAGGTCGTTCTGCTGTTCCTCGGGGAGCTTGGCCAGTTCCCGCACCAGGGGCGCCACGGCCCGGGGAGGCAGGAGGTTGTCGGCGGTGCGCTGGCGGATCTCCTCCGGCAGCAGGGGGCTGGTGGCGGCGGTGAACTCGTCGGTGAGGCGGCGCACCTGCTTGCGGGTGATCTGCTGGCCCTCGTTGGCCGCCTCACTGATCATCTGCTGGACCTCAGGATCCGCCTGGGCCGTTTCCAGGAAGGCCCGCTTGGAGAAGTTGTTGACGCTGCCCTCATCGAGCAGCCCCTCGCCCACCAGACCATCGGCCGACTCCGCCAGCTGGATCAGGGTGTAGGCGCGGGTCTTGCTGATCTCCCGCTCCCGCAGCCACTGCAGGAAGCCGGTGCCACGCCCCTCGCCGCCGCGCCGTTCCCGGTCACGCACCGAGCGCAGGATGCGGCCGCGCCAGATTTCGGTTTGCAGATCGAAGCGATCGCAGACGGCCCAAGCCTCTTCAAGCCGGGCCAGGAACTCCATCGTGCTGAGGCTGTCGCTCTCCGGATCGGGCAGATCCAGGCTCAACAGGGGGGCCTCGGGTAAGGCCATGGACGGAACCATCGGCGAGGCCGGCGGTGGGTTCGGGGATGCTGCCACGGGGCCGGCAACGAACCGTGACATCGCCTGGGCGCCGGCCCCGGTTCACCGGTAGTGTCGCTGCGCAGACCACCCGATCTTCCAGCCCAGCGATGGCCATCTCCCGCGGCGACAAAGTACGGATCAAGCGTCCGGAGTCCTACTGGTTCAACGAAGTCGGAACCGTGGCATCGGTTGACACCTCCGGCATCCGCTATCCCGTTGTCGTTCGCTTCGACAAGGTGAACTACAACGGTTACAGCGGCTCCGACGGCGGCATCAACACCAACAACTTCGCCGAGAGCGAACTCGTCAAGGCCTGAGTTTCGCGCCAGCCCTACGATCCGGGCATGCCCGAGCTCCCGGAAGTCGAAACCGTTCGACGGGGCCTTGAGCAACAGACACACGGTTTCCTGATCGACCGCGTCGAAGTGCTCAGGGCCCGTGCCATCGCAAGCCCCGAAGACCCTGCTGCCTTCTGCAGGGCCCTTCGGGGCCTTCGTGTGGGCCAATGGCACCGCCGGGGCAAGTATCTGCTGGCCGATCTCGAAACGCCAGGCGGCAGCGCAGCCGGCCGCTGGGGTGTGCACCTGCGCATGACCGGCCAGTTCCTCTGGCTGGCCGAGGAGCGCCCCCCCTGCCCCCACACCCGGGTGCGCGTCTGGAACGGAGCCGGCGAGGAGCTGCGCTTCGTCGACACCCGCAGCTTCGGCCAGATGTGGTGGATCCCGCCTGGGGTCGCCGACAAAGCCGTGATCACCGGGCTGCAGCGTCTGGGCCCTGAACCGTTCGGGGAGGACTTCACGGGCGCTTACCTGCGTGAGCGCCTGAAGGGCTCACGGCGACCGATCAAGAACGCCCTTCTCGACCAATCGCTGGTGGCGGGGGTGGGAAACATCTATGCCGATGAATCCCTGTTCACAGCAGGGATCCGGCCCCAGACCCCCAGCGGCCGCCTCGGGCGGAACGACCTGGAACGGCTGCGCTCGTCCCTCGTGGATGTCCTGGAAACCAGCATCGGCGCCGGGGGCACAACCTTCAGCGACTTCCGTGACCTGCAGGGCACCAACGGCAACTACGGCGGGCAGGCCTGGGTCTATCGCCGTAGCGGATCACCCTGCCGCCGTTGCGGCACGGAGATCCTGCGCGAGAAGCTGGGGGGGCGCAGTAGCCACTGGTGTCCCAGCTGCCAGAACTGACGGCCAGCGCCCAGCCCCCATCCATCCCCTTATTCCCCAACCCGCGTGACCAGCGCCCTTGCCGACCAGCTGAGCCGCACCATGGCGGACCTCCACGCCCGCGGCTGGTGCGATGGCACCGGAGGCAACTTCAGCTGCGTACTGGCCCGTGACCCCCTGACCCTGCTGATGGCCCCCAGCGGCGTCGACAAGGGCTCCGTTCTGCCGGAAGAACTGATCACGGTGGACGCTGTTGGGACTGTGGTGGCGGGCGAAGGCCGGGCCAGCGCCGAAACCCTGCTGCATCTGGAGATCGTGGCCCGCACCGGCGCCGGCGCCGTGCTGCATACCCACTCCCAGTCCGCCACCTTGCTCTCCGACTGGTGCCTGGGGGACCAGGAGCCATCGGGATCTTTGCTGCTGCAGGGCCTGGAAATGCTCAAGGGGCTGGAGGGCATCGGCAGCCATTGCAGCCGGGTGAAGCTGCCGGTGCTGGCCAACGATCAGGACCTGGCCCGACTCAGCGCCACCGCCGGCCCCCTGCTCGCAGCGGCTCCCCAGGGACTGCTGATCGGCGGGCACGGCCTCTACTCCTGGGGAAGCGATCTTGCCCAGGCGCGTCGGCATCTGGAGATCCTGGAGTGGCTGTTGGAGCAACGATGGCGGCGCCTGCTCCTGGAGAGCCTGGGACAGATGAAGCCCCAGAGGCAAGAGATCAGGGCTGTCCTGCTCGACATCGAAGGCACCACCTGTCCGGTGCCCTTCGTGAGCCAGGTGCTCTTCCCCTATGCCCGGCAGCACCTGGATGGCTTTCTGCGTAGCGAAGCTCACAAGCTTGCGCTTGCTCCCTTGCTCCAGGCCATTGATGGGGCCATGGCCGCAGAAGACGCAGGCGATCCAGAGTCATCGCGAAGGGCGCCAACCCACGAGGAACGGCTGCGTTTCCTTCAGTCGCTGATCGATCACGACCGCAAACTTCCCGCGTTGAAGGAACTGCAGGGGCTGATCTGGGACCAGGGGTATGCCAGCGGCGCCCTGCGGTGTCCATTGTTTGACGATGTGGCCCCATCCCTGCGCGCCTGGCGATCCGATGGGCTTCAGCTGGCTGTCTATTCCTCGGGATCAGTGAAAGCGCAGAAACTGCTCTATCGACACAGCACGGACGGTGATCTCCGGAGTTTGTTCAGCCATTGGTTTGATACCAGCACGGGCCCCAAAGGCGAAGCCACCAGCTACGGCGCCATTGCCAAGGAGCTGGGGATGGCACCAGCGTCGATTCTTTTTGTGAGCGATTCCAGGAGCGAACTGGAAGCCGCCCAGGCCGCCGGGATGGACACCCGCTTCAGTGTGCGCCAGGAGAATCCCGCCAAGGATCCCGGTCCGTTTGAAGCGATCACGAGCCTGGAACAAATCGTGCTTTGAGTTCGATTGTCCACACGCCATCCCAAAGGACAGCCAATAGAAAAGCCACCCTGCTCGGGTGGCCTTTCCTGCAGCTCACAGATGAGCCGCTGACTCACACAACGCCTGACGGCTGCTGCAGAGAAGAAGTTTTACCTGGCATCGAGCTATTTTCG
>NZ_JAGQCY010000029.1 GCF_024346455.1 Cyanobium sp. Aljojuca 7A6 | reverse complement strand
AGGAGAGGGAAAGGAGCTCGAAAAGCGGAGCCAATCAGGCTGTCCATGCCTCAACCAGTCGTGCAGGTTCAAGCCGAACAATTTGCCGCCCAAGGCGCTGTTCGTAGCCTTGTTGCCCAGAGTTTCCTTAAACCAAGGAAACTCAGAATAAGGAAGCGCCAGCTCTTCATCATCAATCAACATCCAGATGCAATGGCTGGATACATTCGTGACCTCAGCCCCCAAAGTGGTTGTTCCAGGCATCGATGATCTCCTGTTGGTGTAACTCGACTAACCGTGGAAGAAGAAAAACCGAAATTCACCATCCCGGAAGACGGTTGGTAACAATGGCGCTTCCGAGCTTCATTGACAGAATAGCCCTCCTGCCACGAGCAGGCGAACTCGACCGTTGCCCGATTGCCTACCGCCTTCAATAGGGAATCGAGTAGGTGTTGCCCCGCTCGCTGCGCACCATGAAGGCTGACGAGGTCTGCCGGTAGGTGGCCAGGGTGGTGCGGCCATTGCTGGGCTCGGTGATCAGCAACTTGCCGCATTCCTCCCGGTCCCCCTGGCCGCAGGTCCAGGGCTCGCCCACCTTCTCCATCTCGATCTGCTTGCCGTCGGAGCGGAAGGTGACCGTGAACGAGGAGGAGCCGCCCGCAACCAGACAGGATTCAGCGCGGCCGTTGAAGCGGCAGGTCTGCCAGGCGGTCTGGGCGTGGGCCGCCGGGAGGGCCTGGATCACCAGAGCGGCACCGACGGCGGCAAGGGCGCACAGGGCCGCCAGGGGGGAACGCATCTGGCAGGGGCGCCGGGGATGTCCACTCTCGCCCATGCCTCGCCCGGGGCCGCTCAAGGTGGGTGGTCGAAATGTACATTGTGTACAGATAACGTCTACGGCTGTACCAGAGGAATCACTTGTCTTCCATGACGGCGATAGATCTGGAAATCACTATCCGTCGTGAGAAGCAACGGCGAGTCGTTGATTTCCGCGAGGCGAATCAATGCGGCATCGGCCAGAGAAGCGGGCACATTCTCATAGCGTTTGAAAAGTGCACTTACAGAGCCAATCTGCTCCTGGAGCACGAAGGGCAGTTGAACGACTCCTCGCTCAATGAACTGCAGGGCCAACGCAGGATCAAAACCGGAGCGACTGAGCAGAAAGCAGGTTTCAGCCACCACAGCCTCACAGCTCAGCAGTGGAGGCGGCAATCGCCTGAACTGCTCAACAGCCCATTTGTGATGGGTGTCGTTGCGACTCAACAGCGCCACCCAAGGGCCCGTATCCAGCAGAACCGTCATGAACGATTGGTTCCGAAATCAGCCAGATACGCAGGGTTGGATGACAGGTCAGCGGGTCCGCCTTCGCAACAGCCCACGAGATCGGCCAACAGATCAGCCGCGGAGGGTTGTGCGGCGTCATCGACGCCCTGCTCTGGGGATTGGAGAAATGCCGTCAAGGCGCGTCGAACCAACTCAGACTTGCTGAGATGGCGCCGTTGAGCCTGCTCCGTGAGCTGGGCATCAAGGGCCTCGGTCAACTTGAGCGAGATCACCGCCATGGCAAGCACCGAGTCATCGACATGCCGATCCTACCTGCTGCCAAGCGGTATTACGGCTCACCACCGCCCAACCCCCGGCAAGCCCGCAGCACCACATCGGCGCAGCGGCCGTAGACGGCGGAGCGCCAGGCAGGGCTGTCGATGAGGAAGGCGTCGCGGACCTGGCGGCGGATCGCCTCGCCGTGGGGGGTGGGGCGATCGGGCACGGCGTGCAGCCAGGCATCGGCGCGCAGGGCCGCCAGCACTTCATCGATCGGCCGGGTGCCGAACTCCAGGGCCAGAACGGTGAGCTCCAGCGATGGCGCCAGCCGGCGCAGAAACACCGGCACCGAGCCCGACACCACCGACGAGCTGGAGGGGCCCAGGCCGGGCCGGGTGACCTCCGGGCCGTACCAGCGTTGCAGCCGCTCCCAGTCGGCGTCGGTGCTGCCGCTGCCGATCAGCTCCCCGTAACCCCAGGGGCCCAGGCCGGTGTGCAGGTCGATCACCGCCAGGCGGCGGCAGGCCGGGCCCAGGTGCTCGGTGAGGATCTTCTCCAGGATGGACAGCGACCAGCTGGGGTGGCTGCCGCCGTAGAAGAGGCCGGTGGGATGGGTGTACTGACCGCGCTGCAGCGCCGCCTGGTAGGCGGCCATCCCGTGCCCAGTGATGAAGGCCTCCAGCAGGGTGTCGGCCCGTTGCCGCTCGGGCCCGTCCCAGTCGCCGGGCAGCAGGGCGTCGTGGAGGGCGTCGTAGGCCGGGTTCTGGGGCAGGGGGGCGCGGAAGTCGAGGCCGTTGCGGTTGAGATCAATGTTGTGTTCGTTGCCGCGGCGCAGCCAGGCGAAGCCATGGGGGTTGAGGGCATGGATCAGCAGCGCCCCGCCGCCGGCCGGCAGGGCGCCGTGGAGTTCATCCAGCAACACGCCCACCTGGCAACCGGATCCGGCCAGGCCCTCCACGCCGTGGGTGCCGGAGATCAGCAGCAGCAGGGACTCGGGCTCGGCGGGGCCCAGGGCCGCCGCATCGATGGCGAGCGGCTCGCCGGCGGGTCCGCGGTGATCGGGCAGGACATGGCTGCTGAGCCGGGCGCCAGCGGCACGGGCGGCGGCCAGGAACGCCTCACGGGCCGAGCGGTAGTCGGGGCGGAAGAAGTCGCTGGTGGCCATGGGGGAGGGGGTGGGGCCTTGGGCGATCAGAAGGGGTGGTCGTTGTGGGGGAGCAAGGTGGGACTGGAAAGCAACAGGGCGTAAAGCGCCGGATCAGAAAAATGCAAGGACGTCCGGGCAAGCTCTTTCAAAACTGAACTCACATGTGCCTAGGCTCAAATAAATGATATTCAGACCAACAACTAGATCTTCACATGCCAAACCGAAAGTAACGCGCACGACGATATTCTTTGCTTTCCATGTAGATTATCACATAGCCGGGAAGGGCAGTTATCTGCCAAGCAGGTCCTAGAGCATTCGCGACATGGAGAAGGAAGGAATCCACTGAGTCCACAAGCTTATTCAATGTAATTTGCGTATTTCTCAAATCCGGATGAGCCGTACGGCCGCTCTTCTGGTAACGGATTACATATGGCAGTTTGGCTTTCATGCACTGCAATAGGTCAACCACAGGCAGCGTGCTCGAATCAGCCATAATCTCTAACTCGAGCGACAAGTCGATTGGATACATCACATCAAAGTGACTATCTTTCCAGTTAGTGGTATCGCGCTCCCGACCAGGGTCGTTGGAACCAAACCCACTTTGCTGCCAAGCTACATCAATCAGATTTTTGTAATGCTTGATCAAGGCGCTTTCAAGGTCCATTGCCGTAAACACGAAAACCCTAACTGCCTTGAATGAAATGGAGGAAGGATTCAGATTACAACGCGCAGACACTCTTCGCCTATGCCGATCAAGCCGCTTAGCCAAACCCGCCTCAGAGTCCGTCTTTCCAATGTAAACTAATTCGCCATTCTTGAATAACTGATAAACGCCCTGCTCCTCTGGAACAGGATAGCACTCCAGCTCCGCCAAGGGAGCAGCGGGCATACAATCAAACAACTCAATTAGGCGCGTTGTGAGCACTGACTGCAGGTCAAGCTCAAGCGTCTCAACGCAAGTAAGGTGCCCAAGCACTAATTTGACACCCTTTTACTAGTAGTAAGTGAAGCCGCAATACTGGTTGCAACAACTCTGCCTAGCTCAACCGGCACTGCGTTCCCGAGTTGACGCATTACCTCAGACCAAGAGCCATGGAAGCGATAGTCATCAGGAAAGGTCTGGAGTCTAGCTGCCTCCCGTATAGTGAAATATCTGATTGAACCGTCATTCTTACGGAGCATATTTTCGCCACCAGGTACCCCGTGAACACCAGCCTTCAAAGTCTTTGCCGGCTCGTCGATTGCGCTGCCAGTATGTCCAGCGTAGCTACGTGCTCCCGCCTGATAACGGTGATCGAGAAAGCAGTCAGCAGCGGAAGTCTCTGGGTCGGGAAGGCCATGAAGGACCTCTCGTACAGTAGACCATGCCTTTTCTGCAGGGGGGCTTGCTTTCAAGCGCTCCAACTTTCCTTCGCTTTTATCGGGCCGACTTGGCCGATCGCTAAGTGAGACCTCATTACGATCCCAGTATTCACCAGTTACCCACTGATCGTACCAAAGAGCATCAGAGGAATGCGTAGCGTCTGGAAAAGCCCAAGGTATATCTAGACCAACCTTGATCCCAACAAAAAAGATACGTTCTCTCTTTTGAGGGACACCAAAGTTTGCGGCGTTTAGAACTTCCGTTGTAACCTTGTATACCTGCTCATGCGTGTTGCCATTATCAGCTCTTTGAAGTCGGTGTAAATGATTCAGCCAGCCCTCCTCCTTCAAAATAACAAGGTCTGGATACTTCATCTGAAGGGTTATATACTGAAGATAGTTGTGGAAGCATTTTCGGGTAAGCCCCTTTACGTTTTCGATGATAAATGCCTTGGGCCGGACAATTCTTATAGCTTCTAAAGTAGGAGGAAACATATCTCGGCGATCAAGCCTTCCATTGTGCTTCCCGCCCATTGAGAACGGCTGACAAGGTGGTCCGCCGGCGATCAAATCTATCGGACCATTTAGGGCCGAAAAGTCAAACTGACGAACGTCCATTTGATGAACTGGCCAGCTAGCTACAATTGAATTTCCGAGTGATTGGTTTTCCCTAATTGTATCGCAAGCCCATTTATCCCATTCGACAACCGCGCGAGGATGGAAGCCAGCATGGTGAATCCCCATTCCAAGCCCGCCAGCACCAGTAAATAACTCAATAGCGTCAAGCATCCAAACTCTGCTCCAAGAGCCCTTTTAGTTGATGATCAGTGCCACCCTAACCACCAGTCCAAAATTCTGTCAATCGGCAAGGCCCACATCCCAGCACTGTTGTGTTTTTGAATTTAGTTTTTTACTCAAAGATAGCTGAATGAAGCATGCACCGGTAATCCGTAACAGGATCGATACCTTGTGAAAGTGGAATGGGACTATAGCCACCCAAAGCGGAAGGTTAGCTGCGGTGGCGTGAATCAACGCAAGTCTGATCTATGCCGCTGAAAAAGCACGCCCCAGCCATCTGTAATTGCCAGTAGTTTAGCGACGACATAGTGCCACGGAACGTCAATCCCATCGGAACTCGGCGGCCAAGTACTCGCTTACGACCAATCTAACGATAAACGGCGATGGGGAGACCAAGTATCGGTAGCGTCCTTCTTGGAGAACCTGCCAATCGTGGGGAGAAGATTTGGACTCTTTAAGAGCGAACATGCGCGAGAATGCACGGCTTCCTATCTCTGGGAACAGAATCGGTAGAGGCGGCGACTCAAACTTCTCCCGCGAGCCTATGGACATCTCTGCTAGCGTGCCTACCCACCGTTCAGAAGGATCATCAAGCACTGATTCCCCGAATTCATACGCAACATGCCCTCGGGCGAGCTTCATCAGTACTCGCACCACCCGATCGTTCTCCAACTTGACCAAGATCGCCCCCCCGAGATCTGACTGCTTAACGGCGTAGGAAATGCGTGTAGCCAAGCTCGGAGATTCCCGGAGCTTTCTAGCGACACTCGCGCGCTGAAGTGCGTTTGGATCCACTGAGTTGCAGGCTGCACACTCGACTGCAACGGCGAAGTACTCCTCATCTTTTGAATAGCCGTTGTTGCATGACTTGCACGAGCCCACGACTGGCAGATTTGGTGGGAATGGCTCATCAAGTAGCACCTTCGACGGGACATGCTCTCGCGTGGAGGGATGACCCCCGCAATACACACAGAATGCCGCGTGACGCTGGTCTATGTAAAGCTTTCGAGGGTCCATTTCAAGGTCGTCATTTCGTCCAAGGTTCAATCATACCCAACTCAGAGAACATTTGCCAGAACCAGAGATTTACAAAGATGCGCTACATTGCAGCCATTAGAGAGCGAGGTCACAGGAAGCCGGCGCGGCCTCCTTATGCTTCGGGAAAGCAAAAAACGCAAAATCATTATAGAAAACCATTCTGATGATGAAGTTCATCTGCTGAGACCGCAAGAACTGGTAATAAAACACCTCAGGATGAACACCATGGCGTGTCATTCCCAATTCCTGGCGCTTCTCGCCGTGAATGAATGCTTGATTAATCTGACTTAGACTGAAAGCATCTTGTGTGTTACTTAGATCCCGATTAAGAAGTTTAGGACTCTTGACCACGCATTCACTTGTCCATTTCTCTTGGCAGCCTGACTCAAGATAAAATAGCGCCCGAGAAATCGATTCAATGACTCGCTCTACACGCTTCACTTCATAAAAAATCGCTAGTGTTGCATGGGGAATAAGAATGCCATTTTCTCGGGAAGTGACTCCTATGCTTGTAGCAGTGGAAAAAATTCGCTTCCCAAGGCCCCCATCACGTCTAAGCATAGCTTGAACCCACTTTGAATTAAATACTGAAAACGCGAGATCGCTTTTGGAGTTCATGATGATTACGGCCGCTGTGTATTCGTCATCGCCAGATCGCGAGTTATTATGTGCTGAACATGCAGGTACCGTTACTAATTGGCTCCTATAATCAGGGCTGTTGCCAGGCAGATCATTCTTTGCTGGGAAAAAACACTTTGGTGGAATGTGATCCTTTGTTGTTGCTATTGCCTCACAGCAGTAGCACAGAACTATCGCAGGGGGCTTCATTGTGCAACTAGCTACCGCAAACTCATTGTATTCTAGGATTACAGTATTTTACCACCATGAACGAAGCATTTCCACCCATAGGCACACCTGTGTGCCAAGTCGCACTCAAGGCCTTACATTCTAACGCTGAAGATCAGAATCGGGAAGTGGCTGCGGCAGTGAGAGCAGCCTCTGCTCCCGTTTTCTGAATCTTCATGTTTGGCACTAGGAGACTGATGAAAAACCTGGCCAGCCGCGAGAGAATGGAGTAACGGCACTGAGCAGATGCGCGGCCAACAGGAGAGGACCGGCCCCCTGTTCTCCTACATCTCCACGGAGGAGCGCATCCCCA
>NZ_JAGQCY010000028.1 GCF_024346455.1 Cyanobium sp. Aljojuca 7A6 | reverse complement strand
ACGATGAACTTCCGCCTCAAAGTAGATAGTGGCCCGTTTCGTTTCATCCATCCCTCGACACTAGCGCTTTGACGTCAAAGCGTCAAGACGGCGACGCTTCCGCCTTTCCTTTGATCCTTCTAACGCTCATTGGATGGTTTCCGTGAACCACAGCCGTGGCGCGCCTCACTTCCGTGAACCAGCATGAGCCTGCCGGTGGGTGTTGATTGACCCTCACTGCAGGCCATGGTGTTTCAGAACGCGTTGTCCAACACGAACAAGTGGTTCTCGGACCCGTGAACCACTTGTTCATTCTGATGCACGAGTCCCGTTCGCCCAGCTACGCCCCCGCCGTCAGTCGGTGCAGCGCGCTGTAATCCAGCTCATCCAGCCCGGCGTCGGTGGCCTGATCCAGCAGCGCCGCCAACCCATCAAGTCCCTCGGTCTCCAGCCCCAGCCCGCGCGCGGTCTGCAGGAACAGCAGCAGGTCCTTGCGCAGGTGGGCGGTGGGGAAGTTGGGGTTGGCGTAATCGTCGGCCAGTTCCTTGGCCAGCTTCTTGTCGAAGGTGGGGGCGTACAGGGCGCTGGCGCGCAGGATCGCCATGAAGGCCTCCACGTCCACCCCGGCCCGCTGCACCAGGTGGAGGCTCAGGCTGAAGCTGTGGGTGAGGCTGGCGATCAGCTGGTTGAGGGCCAGCTTGGTGGTCAGGGCCGCCCCCACCGGCCCCAGCAGCCGCGGTTCGCCCCCCAGCACCGCCAGCACCGCCAGCACCGGCCGGGCCCGCTCCAGGGCCGCCGCCTCGCCGCCCACCATCAGCTGCAGCGTGCCGGCCAGGGCCTCCGGCCGGCTGCCCAGCACCGGCACCTCCAGCAGCTCCGCGCCCCGATCCGCCAGCGCGGCGGCGAGTTCCCGGCTCTCCTCGGGCGCGATCGTGGCCACCTGCAGCACCAGCCGGCCCGACAGCGCTGCGCCGGCCTGCTCCAGCAGCACCGCGCCGGTGGTGGGGCCGTCGCTCAGCACCGTGATCACCACCTCCGCTCCGGCCATCGCCTCGGCAGGTGAGGCGGCCACCGTTGCGCCCAGGGCTTGCAGCGGCGCGCAGCGTCCCCGATGGCGATTCCACACCGTGAGCTGGTGCCCGCTGCCCAGCAGCCGTTCACCGATCGCCGCCCCCAGCAGCCCCGTGCCCAGCAGGCTGATCTCCATCGGCGCGGCCCTGCGGCGCTCGCCAACCTACCGGGGCTCTGACCCCTCCCCGCCCACCTCCGCCGCCGCCACGAAGCCATCGCCGTGCAGGGCGTGGGAAGTCTCCCTAAGGCCTTGGCCGTCAGAGGGCTGCAGCAGGCCGCACCATGGGGCGGGTCGCCCAAACCTGTGCGGCTCACCCCCCGACCAGCTGGCCGCCCTCGAGGGTGACGATCCGATCGGCGATGTCGAGGATCTTGTTGTCGTGGGTGACCATCACGATCGCGGCGCCGTTGTCGTCCGCCAGCTGGCGGAACAGGTCGACCACGTCGCGGCCGGTGGTCTTGTCCAGGGCGGCGGTGGGTTCATCGGCCAGCAGCAATCGGGGGCTGGGGGCCAGGGCCCGGGCGATCGCCACCCGCTGCTTCTGGCCGCCGGACAGCTTTTCCGGGAAGTAGTGCTGCCGCTCCGCCAGCCCCACCTGGTCGAGCATGGAGGCGGCGCAGTCCTCCATCGCGGCCCGGCCCCGACCCAGCCAGGTGGGCGAGACCTCCAGGCCGAAGCGCACGTTCTCCAGGGCCGTCAGGTAGGGCAGCAGATTGTGGGCCTGGAAGATGAAGCCCGCCTGTCGCCGCAGCCGGGTGAGGGCGTCGTTGTCGGCATGGAGCAGCTCCTCCCCCAGCACCTTGAGGCTGCCGCTCTGGGCGGCCCGCAGGCCACCGAGCATGGTCAGCAGGGTGGTCTTGCCGGAGCCGGAGGGCCCCGTCAGGATGATGATCTCGCCGGCGTGCACCGTCAGGTTGATGTCGAGGAGCACCTGCTTGGCGGTTTCCCCCTCGCCGAACCAGTGGTCGAGATGCTGGAGCTCAATGGGCAGCGCGCGCCCGGCGGCAGCGTCCAGCGGTGTCATCAGAAGATGTCGGCGGGGTCGAGCCGCCGCAGCTTGCCGGTGGCCAGCCAGCCCGAACCGGCCGCCATCACCAGGGTCAGGCTGAACACCGCCAGAGCCCGCTGGAGGGTCATCGCGATCAGCAGCGAGGTGGAGCGGGCCAGCAGCGCATAAAGGCCCATGGACAGCAGCAGGCTGGGCAGGAAGGCCAGGGCGGCCAGCAGCAGTGATTCCTGCACGATGATGCCGACGACGAAGCGATCGCTGTAGCCCATCGCCTTCATCGTGGCGTACTCCGGCAGATGGTCACTGACGTCGGAATAGAGGATCTGATACACAATGATGGCGCCGACCACCAGGCCCACCAGCACCCCGAGGTTGAAGATCAGCCCGAAGGAAGTGTTGTTGCGCCAGTGATCCACCTCCACGTCCTCCAGTTCCTTGAGGGTGAGCACCTTCACCGACGGATCGAGAAAGCTGTTCAAGGTGGCTTGCACCTGCAGCGGGCTGACGCCCGCTTCCAGCTGGATCACACCGAGCTGGATGTCGTCACTGGTCTGATCGGGGAACCAGGTCTTGAAGTTGCTGGCGGAGGTGATCAGGTTGATGTCGGCGGCAAAGGTGAGCCCCATCGTGAACAGCCCATTCACCACGGCCCGGTTGCCGCGCAGCTCGGTGTCGTAGAAACCGTCCCGGGCCACCACCTGGCCCACGGGGCCCGCCGCCTTCTTGGAGAGGGTGTCGAAAAAGAGGCCATCGGGCCGCAGCAGTTTGTCCGGATCGGCCGTCACCTCGGGGATGCGCAAGGCCGGATTCTCCGGAGCCAGCCCGAAGATCAGCGCCTGTTTTTTCTCGCGGCTGTCGCGGTTGAGCCAGTCGATCTTGCCGATGTAGAGGGGCGTCACCGCCTTCACGCCCCGCACCCCCCGGGCCTGGATCAGGCGGCTGCGGGGCAGGTTGAGCGGTTCGCCCAGGTTGGTGTAGCGCCGGCTCACCATCACCAGCTCGCCGTTGATCCTCTCCAGGGGGCGCTTCTGGCTCGCATAGAGCCCACTGGCCAGCCCCAGCTGGAAGAACACCAGCACGTTGGCGAAACTCACCCCGGCGATGGCGGCGAGCAGTCGCATCGGTCGATGGCTGGTCTGCCGCCAGGCCAGGGGCGTGCGGCGCAGGGCGGTCAGCGGGTTCATGGCTTCTGGACGCCGCCCAGGACGCGCTCCCGAGCCGCCTCCTGGCTGGCCTTCTGAGCGGCGGTCAGTGGGGCGAACAGCACATTCACCTGCAGGTAGTTGAGGTGGCTGGCCACCGCTGACTCCTGTGGGGTCAGGCCGATTTTCACCTCCAGCACCCGCCGGTCCAGGTTCTCGCCGGCCTGGCCGCTGAACACGGTCTGGCGGCTGACTTCGCGGGCGATCTCCACCACCTTCCCCTGCACGCTGCGCCCCTTGAAGCCGTCGGCGCTGAGGCTGACCTTCTGGCCCAGGGAGATCAGCGGGCGATCGCTCTGATACACCTCGGCGATCACGCCCATGCGGCTGCTGTCGCCCAGTTCCAGCAGGCCGTCATCACCGACTTTGTCGCCCGGCCGGGCATGCACCTTGAACACGGTGCCGGAGAAGGGGGCCAACACTGTGGCCTTGGCCCGCTCGACCTGGTCCTTCTCCAGCGACGCCCGGCTCTCGCGCAGCTCGGCGGCCAGGGTGCCCTTGGTGGTGATCGCCTCGGCCAGCTGGGCCTTGGCACTGTTCTCGTCGGCTTGCAGCTGCTCCACCCGGTTGGCCGTGGTGGCCCCGCTGGCGAACAGCTGCTCGGCCCGCCGTGCCTCGGCGCTGGCCTGGCCCAGGTCGGCCTTATAACGGGCGATGACGCTGTCCTGGGCGGCCAGCTTGCTCTGGGCCACCCGTATCGCCGCCTGGGCTTTGTTCACGCTGCTCTCGAGCGTGTCGAGGCTTTCGAGCACCGCCAGGGGCTGACCCTTGCGTACCTCCTGGCCCTCCTTCACCAGGATGTCGCGCACCCGGTCGTTGACCAGGGAACTGGGCACCGACACCTTGCTGATGCCGCCCAGGGGCTCGATCCGGCCCAGGGCGGAGACCTGCCGCGGCAGCAGCGGCACGGCGCGCTGAGCCTCAGCCTGTTTCCGTTCGCGCTGCTGCCACAGGCGATTGCCGAGCCCGGCCAGCACCAGCAGGGCCAGCAGGGCTGCAATCAGCGGCCAGGGTCCGCCGCTGCCCTTTCGACTGCTGGGCTTGGGCATGGTCATCGCGTGATGGCTCCTCGCCTCCGCTGGTTATAGGGCGCTGCCGTGGCCCTGCCCATCGCTACGGTTCGGCGATGGATGGATCCACCCTGCTGGATCAGCTGTTGCCAGCGCTGCGCTCCCCACTCGGGGCCATGGCCTTCGTGCCTCTCTACGCGCTGTGGGTGACCTTTCTGCTGCCGGGGGTCTGGGCTTCGATGCTGGCCGGGGTGCTCTACGGCCCGCTCTGGGGCAGCGTGCTGGTGTTCGCCGGGGCCTGCCTGGGGGCCCAGGCGGTGTTCCTGCTGGGTCGCGGCCGCTGGCGGGGCTGGGCCCGCCGCCGCCTGGCCGGGGCGCCGCGGCTGCTGGCGGTGGAGCGGGCGGTGTGCCGCCAGGGCCTGGTCCTGGTGCTGCTCACCCGCCTGTCGCCGGCCTTCCCCTTCAGCCTGCTCAACCTGGCCTACGGCCTCAGTGAGGTGAGCCTGCGCGACTACTCGATCGGCCTGATCGGCATCCTCCCCGGCACCG
The DNA here is from genome assembly GCF_024346455.1 of Cyanobium sp. Aljojuca 7A6. Classification (GTDB taxonomy): domain Bacteria; phylum Cyanobacteriota; class Cyanobacteriia; order PCC-6307; family Cyanobiaceae; genus Cyanobium. The sequence goes on along the minus strand of NZ_JAGQCY010000028.1, from coordinate 14,805 downwards.
TGCTGTTCTGCGCCCTGGGGGCGGCGGCCGGCGATCCCAGCCGCTTCGCGGCGCTGCTGGCCGGCCCGGCCGATGGCGTCACCTGGGCCCTGCGGCTGCTGGGGGTGGCCGCCACCCTGGCGGCGGTGCTGCTCGTAGCCCGCCAGGTGCGCCTGGCCCTGGAGGAACGCGGGGTAGCCTCCCACGTGGCGATGCAGGCCAGCGATGGTGACGGCCGAGACTCCCCCTAGCCCCTCCGCCGGCACCTGCCCCAACTGCGGCGGCGCCAGCCTCTCCCTGGTGCGACGGGAGCGGGTGAGCAAGGCCCGGGTGGAGGCTGAACTCGTCCATTGCAGCGCCTGCGACTTTCTTTTCCTGGGCGATCCCTCCTGGCTGGACGTGGCCTACGAGGAGTCGTTTTACGGCGACACCGGCTACGTCGATCGCAACCTGCACGCCTCGCGGCTGCTGCGCCTGTTGCTGGTGATCGGCCGGCTGGGTCGCTTTGGCCCCAGTGAGCCCGGCTGCGATCTGGGCACCGGGCTGGGCATGCTGCCGCGTCTGCTGCGGGATCACGGCTTCGATTACCACGGCACCGATGCCTATGCGGCCATGGAACTGATCCGCCCCTTCTGCGGCCCCCCCGGCGATGGGGCCATCGGCTGCAAGACCGCCTTCGAAGTGATCGAGCATGTGCCCTGCACCCCCGGGTTCCTGCGCGACGAGGTGGGGGCCACGCCCCTGTTCGTGTTCTCCACCCTGATGCGGCAGGCGGGTGAGATCCCCGATCCCGACTGGTGGTACTACGCCTTCGGCAATGGTCAGCACATCAGCTTCCACAGTCGCCGCAGCTTCGAGGTGGCGATGGCTCAGGCGGGGATGGATCCTGCCTGGCTGGTCTGCATCGACGGGCCGGTGCACCGCCACGCCCTGCATCTGATCGCCCCGAAGGCCCGCTGGCGGATGGCCTTCCGTGTCGCCGGCGCTCTGGTGAACCGCGGCCTCGACGGGCTGCTGTTGCCGTGGCTGGAGCCCCTGGTGGGACTGCGCACACGCATCATCCCCGACCACTACATCGCCATGGAGCGGCTCAGATCTGCCGCAGAGCGTCAGCCTTGTCCTTGAAGTCGCTCAGCAGCAGCTGCAGATAGGTGACCTTGCGCAATTTGACATTGGCGGTGAGGGACATGCCCACCTGCAGCGGCAGCACCTTGCCGCTCTTGAGCTTCAGCTGCTGGGAGTTGAGCCGGATGTCCACCGGAAAGCGGTAGAAGTTGTTCATCTGGTCCGGGGGCAGGGCATCGGAGCCGATGCGCCGCACGGTGCCCTGCAGCACGCCGAAATCCGTGGCCGGGAACGAATCGATGCTGATGTCGGCCGTTTTGCCGACCGACACGAATCCGATTTCCCGGCTGGGCACTTCCACCCGCGCCTCCAGCTTGTCGAAGGGCACCACCTTCATCACCGGTTCGCTGGTCTGGGCCACGAAGCCCCTGGAGCGCGGCTTGAGCTCGAACACCACCCCCGCCTCGGGGGCCCGGATCGCCTGGTAGCGGATGTTGACGTTGAGCTCGGTCAGTTTGCTGCCCAGGTCGGCCAGTTCGCTCTGGATTTCGCGGATGCCCTGCTGCAGGATCGCCTGCTGGCGCAGCCGGTCGACGCCGGTTTCCTCCAGCTTCCCCTCCACCTCCTGGACCTTGTTGCGCTGGGAGAGGTACTGAAGTTCGGCGGTGGCGCCCTCTTTGTTGAGCGTATCGAGGCGGCTGAGCACATCCTTTTCGAGCACCAAGCTCTGGCGCAGCACCCGCTGGGCGGTGTCATTGAACTGGAGGTACCGGGCCAGCTCCACCTGCTTGAGGCGCAGCTGCTGCTCTTTGTACCGGATCGTCCGCTGCATGCTGGCCTGGCGGTCGAGGGTGGTCTCGGTGTCGAGGCGCAGCAGCACCTGTCCCTTCTCCACCCGCTCGCCCTCCTTCACCATCACCTCCTCCACCACGCCGCCCACCGGCATCTGGATGTCCTTCACCACCCCCAGGGGCTCGAGCTTGCCCGGGGCGGTGACGATCTCCTCGGTCTGGGCGAAGGCCAGCCAGCCGAGGCCGAACAGGGTGACCCCCATCAGGGTCCAGGTGATCGAGCGGGCCCAGAAGCGAGACTGCTGCAGCACCACGTCGTCGCTGTCGGTGTGGATGCTGCGCTCGAGGCCGTTCTGGGCACGACGCAGCAAGCCGGCCGGGGTGGGCAACGGTGGAGCCATCAGCCCGCCTCCTGTTGGCGATAGAGCGCGAAGTAGCGTCCCTTCAGGGCCATCAGTTCCTCATGGGTGCCGGTCTCCACGATGGCCCCCTGGTGCATCATCACGATCAGATCGGCGCGGCGGATGGTGGACAGGCGGTGGGTGATGAAGAACACGGTGCTCTGGCTCATCGCCTCGCGGAGGTTGTCGCACACCTGGCGTTCGGTGTCGTAATCGAGGGCGCTGGTGGCTTCGTCCATCACCAGCAGCTGGGGCTGGCTCAGCAGGGTGCGGGCGATGGCGATGCGCTGGCGTTGGCCGCCGGAGAGGGAGGCGCCCCGTTCCCCCAGGGGGGTGCTGTAGCCGGAGGAGAGCTCCATGATGAAGTCATGGGCACCGGCGATCCGGGCGGCCTCGACGATGGCGTCGCTGGGCGCCTCAGGGTTGGTGAGGGCGATGTTCTCGCTGATGGTGCCGGAGAAGAGCAGGGGATCCTGGGGCACGATCCCCACCTGGCGGCGCAGGGAGTAGAGCTCAACCTTGTCAATGTCGTAGCCATCCACGAGGATGCGGCCCTTTGAGGGGGAATAGAGGCGCGGCAGGAGCTTCATCAGGGTGCTCTTGCCACTGCCGCTCTGGCCCACGATCCCGGTGAAGGTGCCGGGCGGAACGTGCAGGTTGACGTTGCTGAGCACCTCGGGTCCGCCGGGGTTGAAACGGAAGCTGAGGTTCTCGAACACCACGTCTCCTTTCACCGGCGGCAAGGGGATGTGACCGCGATCGGCTTCGCTGGATTCCTCCGGGGTGTCCACCACATCGGCGAGGCGCTCAAACGACACGCGCAGCTCCTGGATGTTCTGCCAGATGGAGGAGAGACGCAGCAGGGGCTGGGTGACGTAGCCGCTGATGATCCGGAAGGCGATCAGCTGGCCCAGGGTGAGTTCCCCCTTCAGCACCATGGTGGCCCCCACCCAGAGCACCAACAGCTGGGACAGCTTCTGAAGCACCGAACTGGTCTCGTTGAGGAAGGTGCCGGTGATGGTTTTCTCGAAGGTGCGGGAGATGTACTTGGCGTAGAGCTCCTGCCATTTCCAACGGCTCACCATCTCAACGTTCTGGGCCTTCACCGTCTGGATGCCGGTGAGCACTTCCACCAGGTGGCTCTGGGTGCGGGCGTTCTCCTCGGCCGCCTGGCGGTACTGGCGTCGGAACAAGGGAGCCCCGAGCAGGGTGAGTCCCACCTGGATGGGCAACACCGCCAGGGCGATCAGCGTCAGCAGCCAGCTGTAGATCGCCATCACGATGATGTAGATCACTGAGAAGGCCGCATCCAGCAGGGTGATCAGGGCCTGGCCGGTGAGGAAGTTGCGGATTTTCTCCAGCTCGGCGATCCGGGTGCCCAGCTCCCCGACAGGTCGCTTGTCGAAATAGCCAAGCGGCAGGCGCAGCAGGTGGTCGATCACTTCGGCGCCGAGGCGCAGGTCGATGCGGTTGGTGGTGTCGGTGAACAGGAAGGTGCGCAGCGAGCCGATCACCCCCTCCATCAGGGTGACCACCACCAGGGCCATGCCCAGGATCTGCAGCGTGTCGAGGCTGCGCTGGGAGATCACCTTGTCGATGATCACCTGGATCAGCAGGGGGTTGGCCAGGCTGAACAGCTGGACCACGAAGGAGGCCAGCAGCACCTGGAGCAACATGCCCCGGTAGCGCTTCAGGGCCGGCCAGAACCAGCCCGGGCCGAAGGTCTGCTCCGGGGTGTCGATGCTGCGCTCCAGCAGCAGCAGTTCGAGTCCCTCCGGGTAGGTCTCGGCGATCTGGGCCGGGCTCAGCTGCACCCAGCCCTCCGCCGGCGAGGCCAGCCGCAGGCCGGCGGCGTTGCTGGCGGTGGCGATGGCGAAGCCTTCCTTCCAGGGCACCAGGCAAGGGGTGATCAGGCGGGTGGCGGACGCTGCCGGCACCTTGGCGCCAGTGACCAGCAGGCCGAGCATGGCGGCGATCTGGCCGCAGAGCTGCAGATCGGGTGGCTGGCCGCGGCGCATCTTGTCGCGCAGGATCTTGTCCACCGCGTCACGGCGGTAGGGAAGCTCCAGCAGCTTGCCGAGCATCTGGAAGCAGGCCAGGGTCTCCTCCAGCGGCCCGGTGCCCCGCACCAGGGTGAGATGGCGGTCGGCCCGATCCTGGCCCAGATCGAGGCTGCTGGGCTGGGCCTGGCCACCAGCAGCGGCCTCCATGGGCTCGATGGCCTGGTCAGCCGTGGTGTCCGAGGGGGACGGAGCTGGGGCCACCGCCACGGCTGGTGCGGGGGTGAGGGCCAGCAGCCGCAGCGGCAGGGGGGGACGGGGCTGGGGGAGCGGTTCTGTCGCTGCCAGCAGTGAGCCGATGGGCAGATCGGGGACGTTGGCGCTGGCCAGGAGCAGGTCCTCTCCGTCCTGCAGGGCGATGGCCCCGGCGGCGGTCGGCAGCACACCCCGGGCCCGCAGGCGCAGCTGCTCGATCTTTTCGCGCCAGAGGGGCGGATCGAAGCGGCCCGCGGCGGCCCCATCCCGTTGCAGCAGCAGCTGATGCAGTTCCGCCGTCCAGAGGTGGCGGCCACACCACTGACGCAGTCCGTCTTCGGCCAGCAGCAGCTCAAGCATCAGCGTGTCCGGGACTGCCGTTGCCAGCAGCTCGGAGGCGGCACTCACCGGCTCAATCCCCTCAGCCCGCAACAGCGACACCAACCCCACGATGGCGCCGGGGCCAAGCCGTTCGAGGGTGAAGGGCCGACCGTCCCGCTCCCCCAGCAGCCGGGCCTCACCCTCGTGCAGCACGAGCACACGGTCGCCGATGCTGCCGGCGTTGCTGAGGTCTTCGCCGACGCGGAACCGGCATGGGCGGGCTTCCGCCAGCAGCCGTTCCCGGCCGGCGATGGAGAGGCCATCGAAGGGCGGCAGGGTGAGCCAGTCGGTGCGTCCGGGGACCGTGGATGTCATCGTCCCTGCCCCGGCCGCAGCAGCAGGGCCACTTCCTGATCCACCCATTCGTCAAACAGCTCCCGCGCCATCCGCTTCTGCATCTCTTCGTCAAAGCTGGCGGAACGGAGCGTTTCCAACCGCACCACCAGCCACCAGCGGTCGATGCGCAGGGGGGGATGGAGCTGGCCCGGGCGGCTGGTGCGCAACAGCTCGGCCAGGGACGGATGGGCCTGCAGCAACGGCACTGGGCCCACCACCCCCCGGGTGGAGCGCTCGGGCCCCTTGGCGTAAGTGGCTGCCAGCTCGGCGAAGTCGGCTTCCCCCTCGGCGATGCGTAGGTAGAGCTCGCGGGCCAGCGCTCCGTCCTCCACCCGCAGCAAGCTGTAAATCACCTGATCCAGCTGGTTCTTGCGGCCCAGATAGCGCTGCTCGGCCCGGTGCAGAAAGTGCTCCTGGCAATGCTTTTCGATCCTGGCGGGCAGCTCCGCCTGCCAAACCACATCGGCTTCCGACAGTTCGTGCCGCAGCAGGTGGTTTTTCAGATCATCGGCGGAACGGAGACCGTGGCTGCTCCCCCAGGCCTGCTGGGATTTCTGGCGCTCTTCCGCTCCCAGGGTCACCTCCGCCACGGCTCTGGCGATCACCGACTGGCGCAGCAGGGGCAGCAACAGCTGGTGGCGGGCCAGCTGGCGCCGCAGTCCCCCCGGGATCTCAGGCAGCGGCTCCGCCATCGCTTCCATCTGCACCGGTGGACCGGAGGGGCGCACGGGCGGATCGAGGCTGATGTCGTGGTCCAAGGGGTGGGCGACGGCCACAGGTTCAGCATTCACCAAGACATTCTGGGGCTGAACCGGCGATTCCAGATGTATCGGTAGCGGTTGCACAGCGCTGGCAGCTCAGGAGCGCCGCAGGATCGGCTCGGCACGCACCACGCTGCCGAGGAGCAGGAACAGCGCCTCGATGCTGCCCACCCGTTTCACCTTCTGGAACCAGGCATTCTCCCCATAGATGAGCTGGATCAGGGCGGCCTCCGTCTCCCGGGCCGGCATCTGGAAGTTCAGCCCCAGCAGGTGTTGCTGCCGCAGACGGCTGGCCCTCATCAGCCGGACGGGCAACTCCAGGTGGTACTGGGGCACCCGCAGCAGGCCTTGAATCTCTCCCTTGCCTGGGCCAGGGGCGTTGAGCAAGAGGCTCGCCCCCTGCTCGGAGACATCGTTGGTGATGCCCCAGTACTCCGTGCCCTCCACTTCGAGGCAGGCCACCAGCCCCAGGGGGAAGCGGTCGGCCTGGCGGCGGATCGGTTTGTCGATGCAGGCGAGCAGGCAGATGAACATCAGGAGGCCGTTGTAGAGGTTCCAGCCGACCATCAGGCCCTCTCCCTCGAAGACAGATCTGGACCAGCGAATGTCCAGCAGCGGCAGGCCGTAATTCAGCACCAGAACACCCACAAAAACGAAGAGGTAGGTGAGGAAGGGCCAGGCAAAACGCAGATCCATGGTCTGCTTCGGATTGTTGACGTCTTTGTTGGTGACCAGACTGCCAACGGATCGGAACGGCCGGAACAGAATCTGTGACATCCTTTTCAATGCTGGGAAGCAAAAAAGGGATTCATAGACCTCCGTCCAGAAATGGAAGTAATGGCCGTTGGTTTGCCAGGACGGCATGAAATACAACATGATCACGAACGGCAAGCCGTAGGCCATGTATTCCACCGGAGGTGCGGCAATCAGCGTGAAGCCGATCAGCATCGACATCAAAGGGAAAATAATATAGACGGCGCGAAACAGAGGAGTCAGCAGACTGAGCAGAAGATTCAGATAAAAAACCTTCTGCCAGAAATTCAGGGTTTTCCAGATCGGCAGCTCTTTGGGTGAAGTGAACACCTGCAAGTTTCCCTGCATCCAACGCAGCCGCTGCTCGAGATAATCGCGGAAGGTGCGGGGTACTTCGCCCAGGCTCAGCACTTCATCCAGGTAGACCATGCGCCAGCCGCGGGTGAGCAGTCGGGTGCCGGTCTGGTTGTCTTCGACGATGCAATGGGTGACATAACCACCGATGGCCTCCAGCGCCGAGCGCCTGGCCAGATAGGAAGTGCCACAGCACACCACGGCATTGAAGGGATCGCGAATCACCTGGACATAGCGGAAGAAATAGTCCATGTCGTCGGGGACAAGGACGTCCAGGCCGAGATTGCGATTGTGAAAATCTGAGTTGAAGTAGTGCTGTGGGGTTTGCACCAAGGCAACGTTGGGATCCTTGAAAAAGCCAACCGTGCGATCCAGGAATCGGCTGAACGGGATGAAATCACAATCAAAGACGGCAATCAGGTCGCCATGGGAATGGGCCAGGGCATAGTTGAGGTTGCCAGCCTTGCGGTGCAGATTGTCGGGACGGCTCAGATACTGCACGCCTAGTTCCTGGGCCAAGGCGGCAATGGAGGGTCGGTGGCCGTCGTCAAGAACGTAAATCGTTTTATTTTTGTAATGAATATTGGTGCATGCCATGATGCAGCGTCGAACGAGTCGCTCCGATTCATTATAGGTGGGAATCCATAGATCAACGCTGGGTTGATGCTCCTTTGCCCAGGCCAGCAGTTGATCCGCCTGGCGTCGCCGTTGCTCTGGTTTGTACTTCAGAGAGGGATAGAACTGCAGGGCGGATGTGAGGAGATACGTGAACTCACAGAGAAAGAAGATCAGACTGAAGACGAGGCTGGCTGGGTGGGCCGTGTTGATGGTCGTCGCTCGCCAGATGAAGTAGCGAATCGCGAACAGCGACAGCATCACGGTGGCCAGCAGGTAGGCGGACGGGCGCCTGGGCAGGAGGTTGACCCCAAGGCAGATCCCGACCGCCAGAGCCAGGGGCAGCAGCACGTCCACCCACACGTCCCGCACCTGCCAGAGTTCGGGCAGGACCCGGAAACTCAGAGGGTTGAGAAGCCCGATCGCCACCACGGACACCTGCAGATTGGCCAGCAGTACCGCCAGAACCAGGCTCGCCCCGGAGAGCAGCAGCACCATCCAGACCCATGGCGAGATCCTCGTGTTGCCGGTGGGATCCGAAAACGAGTGGAGGAACTTCATCGTTCGAAGCTGACCTTCGCCGTGAACCCCACGTAGCAGAACTCCCCTGGAGGAGCCGGAAAGTCATTGAGGATGCGGATCTTCACCTCGCTTTCTCTGGCCAGATTGATCGGCACCGGTTGGGGCGCTTCATCACCCAGCTGGGTTCGGCCGATGCCGGAGCGGATGCCGATCACTTCGCCCCGCAGTTTGTCCCGATTGCCCACCAGTTCGATTCTGGCCTTGCTGCCCAGGCGAATCCGGTTGAGATCGTTTTCCGCCACCGTGGTCGTCAGCCAGCGCTGGCTGCAATCGATCATCTGGATCACCGTCTGCATGGCGTCGACGGAGTCCCCCCTCTGGGCCCCCAGCTGCCAGACCACCGCCTTCCTGGGACTGACGAGTCGGGAGCGACTGCGCTCCTGCCATTCCTCCTTGGCGACGTTCATCTGCTGCTCCAGGCCGCTGACTTGGAACGTCTGGGTGCGCACATCCCCTTCGGCATTCTCGAGCGCGATGGTGGCCTCCTGCAGCCGCACCACCGGATCGGAGTTGCTGCGGTTGTTGCGCAGGGTGAGGTCGTTTTTGGAAGCCTGCAGAACCGCCGCCTGGCCGGCCAGCTGGGCTTCAAGGCCCCGCACTTCACGCGCACGTTGCTGTTCGGTGGTGCGGGCCCGATCGACCACGTTGGCGGCCACGGCCCCGGCCCGGAACAGTTCTTCCTGCCGCAGGGTCTCCCTTCTGGCGAAGGCGAATTCCTTGCGGGCCCGGTCCAGGGCGAAGCCGAGGTTGTCCCGTTCGTTCTGGTCGCGGGAGATTTCCAGGCTGCGCTGCTGTCTGGCGTCCTGATTCAGTTGTGCCACGAGCTTCTTGCGCAGATCCCGGCGTGTCCGCAGCTCCTGCAGCCGGCCGCGGGCCGTTTCCAGCTGGGTTTCCAGGCCCGCGAGCACATCACGGGTGGCCATCGGATTGACCACGATGGCCAGGGTCTGGCCGGGGCGGACCTCCACGCCTGTCCCCACCGTGAGACTTTCCAGGACGCCGGTGACCGGACTCCTCAGGACGATCGGAGTGGCATTGATGACCGCATCACGGGAGCGCGCGGTGAAGAAGTTGATCACGATCGCCAGGGCCGTGATCAGCAACCCAGCCGAAATCAGCAGGATGGTGAGATCGGCCCTATGGGAGGTGGGGACCACGTCATCGTCATCCGTCGCGGGGGCGCCCAGGAGCGAACCGGGTGCGCCGGTGGACTCAGGATCGCTCGCGCCAGCGGACGATGAGGACATTCCGACAGTTGACGGTGGAATTTGATTCTACCAGAACAACAACTTTTCAAGGGGGTAAGCCCTTTCATTGAGCCGTTAATCTGCGTTGGACATGCTCTTTCGCTTGGCTGATCTGACTGAATCAGAGCTTGCTCAAGCCAGCCATTATAGCGGCTGTTGCTGGTTTGGGCTGGTTGTTTTCATCGAAAGGCAACGGCCGTTGCGGCAGGCCATCCGCCCTGGGAAAAAATGAATTCAGCCAGGTGGTGCGATCACTCAATCCCCAGCTGGTGATCAGCTTCAGCCGGGGTTCCGGCAGGACCGCCGCCAGGAACGCCCCGTAGACCGCCGCCACGGCGCGGTCACGCTCCGGGATGGCCGCCGGCAGTTCCCGGTCGTTCACGTCCAGTTCCGTCACATAGATGTCGAGATTCAGGGCCGCCAGCTCCCGCAGGAAGGCGGGCAGGGTGGCAAAGGTGGTGGGGCCGCTGCCGTTGGCGTAGAGGTGGGCCTGCAGCCCCACGGCGTTCAACGGCACGCCGCTGTCGCGCAGTTGCCGCAGCAGCGCCAGGAAGGAACGCCGCTTGCGTGCCGTCTTGGCGTCATCGCCCTCCAATCCGTACTCATTGATCACCAGGGCCGCCGCGGGATCGGCCTGATGGGCGAGGTTCAGCGCGCGGGCGATGTAGCCGGGTCCCAGCCGCTCCAGCCAGAGGGTTCGGCGCAGGCCCGTGCCGTCGTCGGCGATCGGTTCGTTCACCACATCCCATGACGGCAGCTGGCCGCGGTAATGCCCCACCACCGTGCCGATGTAGGTCGCCAGGGCCCTGTCCAGTTCCGCCGCCGGAAGCGCCTTGACCCAGGCCGGCAGCTGTTCGTGCCACAGCAGGGTGTGGCCCCGCATCGCCAGACCGTGTTCGCGGGCGAACGCCAACAGCCGATCTGGGGCGCTGAAATCGAAGCGCCCCGGCGCCGCTTCCACCCCGTCCCACTTCAACTCGGATTCGGGCACGATCAGGCCGCTCTGGCTGGTCACCAGGCGTCGCAGGTCGGGGTTCTGCAGCTGCTCGTTGGTGACGGCGGTGCCCCAGCGCAGGCCGCGCGCCGCCGCCAGCCCCTGCAGGGTCGGGGACGACCCAGGCGGCCCCGGCGGCAGCGCCTGCGCCACGCTCCAGCCCAGGGCCCCCACCACGGCGAACAGGATCACTTGCCGTCGTCGCATGGTGCAGCTGCAGACGTGCCATCCCCACTCTGGCCGCTGACGCCGGCAGGGGCAGCGGAAGAGCGGAAACCGTTCAGGCCGGATCGGTCCCCAGCAGCGCCCTCAGGCCTTCCTCATCCAGCACGCTCACCCCGAGGGCCTGGGCCTTGATGAGCTTGCTGCCGGCCTCCTCTCCCGCCACCACGTGGCTGGTCTTGCGGCTCACCGAACCGCTCACCTTGCCCCCGGCCGCCTCAATCATGGCCTGGGCGGCGGAGCGGCTCAGGCCGGGCAGGGTGCCGGTGAGCACGAAGGTCTGGCCCGCCAGGGGTGTCGGCGCCGGCGGCCGCCCATCCCCGCCTGCGTTCTGGTCGGGCGCGGCAGCCAGGGAGAAACCCAGCGCCCCCAGCTGCTCCAGCAACAACCGATTGGCCGGCGTGGCGAACCACTGCCGCAGGGACTGGGCGATCTCGGGGCCGATGCCGAAGACCGCCGTAAGCCGATCCGCCGCCTCGCCGTCGTCGCCGGCCAGGGCGGCGGCCTCCAGCGTGGTGGCGCTGGGGAAAGCCCGGGCCAGGGCCTTGGCGTTGACCTCACCCACATGGTGGATGCCGAGGCCGTAGAGCTGGCGGTGCCAGGGCTGTTGCTTCGACGCCTCCAGGGCGGCCACCAGCTTGGCCGCGGAGGTTTCCCCCATCCGCTCCAGGCTGGCCAGCAGGGCGGCATCGAGCCCGTAGAGGCCGGGGATCGAGGCCACCAGGCCCCGGTCGACCAGCTGCTCGATCAGCTTGATCCCCAGGCCGTCCACATCAAGGGCCCCCTTGCTCACCCAGTGGCGCAGGGAGCCCCGCAGGATGGCGGGGCAGCCGTTGTTGACGCAGCGGGTGGCGGCTTCCCCTTCCTCACGCACCAGCGCCGAGCCGCATTCCGGACAGGTGGGGGGCAGCTCCAGCCGGGTCGCCCCCGCCGGCCGCAGCTCTTTGAGCACCCGTACCACCTCGGGGATGATCTCGCCCGCCTTGCGCACCACGATCGTGTCGCCGGCACAGAGATCCAGCTCCGCCACGCGGTCGGCGTTGTGGAGGGTGGCGCGGCTCACGGTGGTGCCGGCCAGGGGCACCGGCTCGAACTCCGCCACCGGGGTGACGACCCCCGTGCGGCCCACCTGGCAGGTGAGGCGGAGCAGGCGGCTGGGGGCCTCCTCGGCGGCGTACTTGAGGGCGATCGCCCAGCGGGGCGCCTTCTGGGTGAAACCCGCCTCTTCCTGCAGGCGCAGGTCGTCGAGTTTCACCACCACCCCATCGGTGGCATAGGGCAGGCCGCGGCGCTCCTCCTCCCAGCGGTCGCAGAAGAGCTTGACCGCCGCCAGGTCGGGGCAGAGGGCGCAGTGGGGATTGACGCGGAACCCGGCCGCCTTGAGCCAGCCGAGGGCCTGCCACTGGCTGCGGGGCCCGGCCTGCCAGTCCTCACTCAGGTGCAGAGTGTAGGCGAAGAAGGACAGGCCCCGCGCGGCCACCACCTTCGGATCCAGCTGGCGCAGGGTGCCGGCGCAGGCGTTGCGGGGGTTGGCGAAGGGGGCCTCGCCCCGCTCGGCACGCTCGGCATTGATGGCGGCGAAGGTGGCGTCCGGGATGAAGGCCTCACCGCGCACCTCCACCCAGGCCGGGGGCGGCTCCAGCTCGAGCCGCAGGGGCACGCTGCGGATCGTGCGCACGTTGGCGGTGATCTCCTCGCCCCGTTCCCCGTCCCCCCGGGTGGCGGCCCGCACCAGCACCCCGTGCTCGTAGCTCAGGGCCAGGGCGTTGCCGTCGATCTTGAGTTCGCCCACCATCGGCAGGGCCGGCTCCTGGGAGCCCTCCTGGGGTTCGCGGTCGAGCACCTTGAGCAGGCGGCCGTACCAGACGTCCAGTTCATCGAGGGAAAAGGCGTTGTCGAGGCTCAGCAGGGGAATCCTGTGGGCCACGTTCGTGAAGCCCTCGGCCGGGGCTCCCCCCACCCGGCGTGTGGGGCTGTCGGGCCGGATCAGCGCCGGATCGGCCTGCTCCAGCGCCACCAGCTCCCGGTAGAGCCGGTCATAGACCGGATCCTCCATGACCGGAGCATCGAGAACGTAGTAGGCATGGGCGGCGCGGTTGAGCAGGCGCCGCAGTTCTTCTGCCCGGGCTTGGGCCACGGCTCAGGCGGCCGCCAGCTTGGTGATGCGATCCACGCGCCAGGCCTCCTCCACCTTCACGAAGGTGAAGTCCAGTGGCAGTTCCTCCTTGCCGTCGGTCTTGAGCTTGACCGTCAGGATCACCTGGCCCTCCTGCAGCCGGGGCCGGCCGGACTTGAGGTTGCGGTACTTGTTGAGCTGCAGGCCGGCCAGGAAGCGGATGAACTGCTGGCGGTTGACGTGGGAGCGGTAGTTGCGGGTGGTGAGCAGGTAGGCCCCGTCCACCTGGCCGGAGGCCACCTGGGTGAAGAACTGCTTGATCAGCGGATTGATGCCCCGGGCGCTGAGCACCAGCCGGACCGCCGAGATGGTCCAGTACAGAAGCAAGCCACCCGCTCCCGCCAGCAGGAGCTTGGTGCCGATGTCGCGGGCCAGTCCCCAGTCCATGGTGATCCCATCCGTTCGCAGCGTTGCAGAGTCTGACGGACGACCCCACCAGAATGGGCCGATGCCCCTGGAACCGCTGCTGCCCCTGTTCCACCGGCTCAATCGCGAGCACTTCGACGGCCAGCTCACCCGCGGGGACAGACCCCTGGTGGACGTGCGCTGGAGCGACGGCCGCCTCACCCGCACCGCCGGCTTCTACAGGCGGGGGCGTCTGGCCGACGGGCGTGACCTCTGCGAGATCGTCCTCTCCCGGCCCCTGCTGGAACCGTTGCCCCGCCAGGCCACCCTGGGCACCCTCTGCCACGAGATGATCCATGCCTGGGTCGACCGGGTGCTGGCGGTGCAGGAGGTGCACGGCCCCCATTTCCGGGCCCGGATGGCGGTGATCAACAAGGCCCAGGACGGTTTTCAGGTGAGCCTGCGCCACCGCTACCCCCTGCCGGTGGCCGCCAGCCGCTGGATCGCCCGCTGCCCACGTTGCGACAGCCGGACGCCCTACCAGCGCCGCCGCCACGGCCTGGCGTGCCGCCACTGCTGCGAGCGCCTGCATGGCGGCCGCTGGGATGCGAGCTGTCTGCTGGTGTTCGAGCCCGCCACCGCCTAGGTTCTGGCGCAGGTGTTGGGGCCGATGGCGACGTTTCTGTGGACCCTGGAATGGGGTGGTTTCACCATCGCCCTGGTGGGGATGGGGCGCGAGCACTGGCTGTCCGGTCGGCGCCGTTAAAATCTTTTGATGCCTGCAACGGATCAGGGCTACGGCCGAGAACGCGACCCCCGAGAAAGGGAATTTCGTGACCGCCAGGAGCGCGAGCGTGAACCGACCCGGCGGCCACGGGGCGGAGCCGACCCCCTTGATCAGCGGGTCGATCGCTGGGTGACGGCGGGCCGCCAGTTCGTCGAGGGGGTGGCGGGTTCTCGGCCCGGTGGCCGTCCGGCCCCGCGGGGTGCCGAGCGCCGGCCCCAGCTGCGGCCGCGCATGGATGAGTTCGGCCGCTGGGTGGAAGGGCGCCTCGACTGGCTGCTTGATGATGGGGACGACTGGCGTGAACCCTGGCAGGAGTCCGAGCGCAGCGCCCCTCAGGAACCGCCACCACCGGCGCCGCCGCCGCCCACCGCATCGGGTGGCCCACGCCGCCAGGGGCTGGAGGCCGTGTCGCGGCGAGGCCGGCCGGGGGTGCCCCTTGTTCAGCCGCCGGGCCCAGACCCCCGGCCCAGCCAAGGCACCGGCACGGACGTCGACGGCGACTGGCCCGATGACGCCAGTTTCACCTTGCCCCGCTGGCAACGTCCCGAGCCCGGCGAGCCTGACGCCCCCCCGGAACCGGCGTCCAACCCACCGCTCGAAGGCCGGCCCTTGCCGCGCTCCAGCCGTCGGCGCTCCTAGGAGCCTGCTGAAATAGCCGCCAATCCGACTCCAGCCACAACGTTTTTGTCTGTGACGGCCATGGACAGCCCTGATCGGCAGTGGGGTTCAACTCTTCGGGTGGATTTTCTTGGCCCTTGTGC
>NZ_JAGQCY010000027.1 GCF_024346455.1 Cyanobium sp. Aljojuca 7A6 | reverse complement strand
GTGCTCAACCGTGCCGGCCTCGGCATGGAAGTGATGCACGAGCGCAATGCGCACAACTTCCCGCTCGACCTGGCGGCCGCCAGCGCCACTCCTGTGGCCCTGACCGCCCCGGCCATCGGCTGATCCGGTTCACCCGGTTTCCCTGGAATCCCCCTGATCGTCTGATCCTGGTTCGTCCTTGATCGCTTTGAACCCCCTGTCTGCACAGGGGGTTTTTTGTTGGCTTCAGGCTTCAGGCTCCAGGCCCTGGGTCCCTGGAGCCCGGCAGAGGCCGAGGCAGCCAGTCTGGGTGGGCCCCAGCATCCTGGAGGTGAGGGCCCGACGGGCCTGATCACTTCACCACACCCGCTTCGTAGTCTCGCGCCAGTCACAGGACGCCATGGGCAGCAGCTTCGGCCACCTCTTCCGCATCAGCACCTTCGGTGAATCCCACGGCGGTGGCGTGGGTGTGATCGTCGATGGCTGCCCGCCGCGGTTGTCGCTCGATCTGGAGGCCATCCAGGCGGAGCTCGACCGCCGCAAACCCGGCCAGAGCAAGATCACCACCCCCCGCAAGGAAGACGATCGGGTCGAGGTGCTCAGCGGCCTGCTCGATGGCGTCACCCTCGGCACACCGATCGCCATGGTGGTGCGCAACAAGGACCAGCGCCCCCAGGACTACAGGGAGATGGAGGTGGCCTTTCGGCCCTCCCATGCCGATGCCACCTACCAGGCCAAGTACGGCATCCAGGCCCGCAGCGGCGGCGGACGCGCCTCGGCCCGGGAAACCATCGGCCGGGTGGCCGCCGGCGCCATCGCCAAACAGCTGCTGGCCCGCGCCGCCGGCACCGAGGTGATCGCCTGGGTGCGCCGGATCCACGACATCGAGGCCGTGGTGGATCCGGCCACGGTGACCCTGGAGGCGGTGGAGAGCACCATCGTGCGTTGTCCGGATCCGGCTGTCGCCGCGCGGATGATCGAGCGCATCGAGGCCATCGGGCGGGAAGGGGATTCCTGCGGCGGGGTGATCGAGTGCCTGGTGCGGCGGCCGCCGGTGGCTCTGGGCATGCCGGTGTTCGACAAGCTGGAGGCGGATCTGGCCAAGGCGGTGATGTCGCTGCCGGCCACCAAGGGCTTCGAGATCGGCTCCGGTTTCGGCGGCACCCTGCTGCGCGGCAGCGAGCATAACGATGCCTTCCTGCCCAGCGAGGACGGCCGCCTGCGCACCGCCACCAACAACTCGGGCGGCATCCAGGGGGGCATCAGCAACGGGGAAGACATCCGACTGCGGGTGGCCTTCAAGCCCACCGCCACGATCCGCAAGGAGCAGCAGACCATCGACGCCTCCGGCGCCGCCACCACCCTGGCGGCAAAGGGTCGCCACGATCCCTGCGTGCTGCCGCGGGCCGTGCCGATGGTGGAGGCGATGGTCGCCCTGGTGCTGGCCGATCACCTGCTGCGCCAGCAGGGTCAGTGCAGCCTCTGGTGAGGGGCTGATCAGGGCCGCTTTGGCAGGGCGGCAGTGTCAGGGCGGCACGTTCAGGTCAACCAGGAGCTGCCGCACCGGTTCCGCCGCGAAGGAGGCCCCCAGGGCAACGGCATCGACCCCGGCCTCCAGCCATGGGCGGACATCACTGGGCTTCAGGCCCCCCGCGGCGATGCAGAAGGGCAGCGGCGTGCCGAGCGGCTCCCGCAGCCGCCGCCAGTGGCCGATTCCCACCGTGGTGGCGGGGAACAGCTTGACGATCGAACAGCCCAGGGCGCGGGCCTGGTTGACCTCTGTGGGTGTCATCACGCCGGGCACCAGGACAAAGCCGGCCGCCGCCGACCTCTCCAGCAGGGCGCCATCCAGGATGGGGGAGACGCCATAGGCAAAGCCGGCCTCCAGCACGGACTCCAGGGCCGCTGTGCTGCAGATCGAGGAAGCCCCCAGACGCAGATCGGGGAAGGCAGCGATCAGCTGCCGGCCCTGGGCGATCCAGTCGGCGCCGGGGCTCCAGGCGATCTCGACGTGCCGCACCCCCAGATCAAGCAGCTGCTCGAGTTGCGGAACCAATAAGGAGGGCTGCCGATGGCGAAGCACCACCAGCAGGGGCTGGTGGTGCAGGGATGCGATCAGATCGTCAGACGTAGGCCGCCACCGTCACGTCGCGGGAGATGAGCAGCTCCTGGAGCTCCTCAGCATCCACCGTCTCCTTCTCCACCAGGATCTCGGCCAGCTCATCCAGCACGGCCCGGTTGGCGAGCAGCACATCGGTGGCGCGGCGGTAGGCGTCGGCCACGAGCTGGGAGACCTCCTCATCGATGGCGGCGGCGGTGTCCTCGGAGAAGTCTCGCTCGGCGGCGATGTCGCGGCCGAGGAACATGCCCCCCTGGGCACGGCCAAGGGCCACCGGGCCGAGGCGGTCGCTCATGCCGAAGCGGGTCACCATCTGGCGGGCGACGCGGGCCACCTGCTGCAGGTCGTTGGAAGCGCCGGTGGTGACTTCGTCTTCGCCGTAGACGATTTCTTCGGCGACGCGGCCGCCGAGGGCCACGGCCATCTGGTTCTGGAGGTAGGAACGGGAGTACAGGCCCGATTCCATCCGCTCCTCGCTGGGGGTGAAGAAGGTGAGACCGCCGGCCTGGCCGCGGGGAATGATGCTGATCTTCTGGACGGGGTCGTAATCGGGCATCAGGGCCCCCACCAGGGCGTGGCCGGACTCGTGATAAGCCACCAGGCGCTTGCGGCGCTCGCTCATCACCCGGTCCTTCTTCTCGGGGCCGGCCATGACGCGCTCGATGGCATCGTTGACCTCATCCATCGACACCTCGGTGAGCTGGCGCCGGGCCGCGAGGATGGCCGCTTCGTTGAGCAGGTTGGCCAGGTCGGCACCGGTGAAGCCGGGTGTGCGGCGGGCCACCTTGTCGAGGTCCACGTCCTTGGCCAGGGTCTTGCCGCGGGCATGGACGCCGAGGATCTGGAGCCGGCCGGCGTAGTCGGGGCGATCGACGACCACCTGGCGATCGAAACGGCCCGGCCGCATCAGGGCCGAATCGAGCACGTCGGGGCGGTTGGTGGCCGCGACGATGATGATGCCGGTGTTGCCCTCAAAACCGTCCATTTCGGTGAGCAGCTGGTTGAGGGTCTGCTCGCGCTCGTCGTTACCGCCGCCGAGACCGGCGCCACGCTGGCGGCCCACGGCGTCGATCTCGTCGATGAAGACGATGCAGGGGGCGTTCTTCTTGGCCTGCTCAAACAGGTCGCGAACGCGGCTGGCGCCGACGCCCACGAACATCTCCACGAACTCCGAGCCGGAGATTGAGAAGAAGGGCACACCCGCCTCGCCGGCGACGGCTTTGGCGAGCAGGGTCTTGCCGGTGCCGGGGGGGCCCACCAGCAGCACTCCTTTGGGGATCTTGGCTCCCACCGCCGTGAAGCGGTCGGGGTTCTTGAGGAAGTCGACCACCTCGGTGAGCTCGAGCTTGGCGCCTTCGATGCCGGCCACATCCCCGAAGGTGACCTGGGTCTGGGGTTCCATCTGCACCCGGGCCTTGCTCTTGCCGAAGTTCATCGCCGGGTTGCCGCCACCGCCCTGGGCGCGCCGCAACAGGAAGAACAGGCCGCCGAGCAACAGCAGCGGGAAGATCAGGCTGCCGATCGCCTGCTGCCAGGCCGCCGGCTCCCGATTGGGCTGCACGGCGATGTCGACGTTGTGGTCGGTGAGCAGCTTGAGCAGGTCCTTGTCGGGGGCGAGGTTCACCACGGCGCGCTGGCCGTCGTTTTCGACCACCTGGGCGGTGCCACGGTCGGGAGAGATCAGCACCCGGGAGATTTCGTTGGCCTGGACGGCCTCGACAAAATCGCTGTAGCGCAGGGTGCGGGGGGCCCGGGCCGGGTCAGGGCGCTCAAGGAAGGCTGTGCCCACCGCGATCATCACGATCACCAGGAGCACGTAGAGCCCCGCGTTGCGCCAGCGTTTCTTCACGACCCTGTCTCCTGTGTGAGAATGAAAGTAACAGAATGTTAAACGGCGTCCGGTGGCGGACGGGGCTCAGGCTGCGGCCCTGAGCACCTCCACCACGCTACGGAAGGCGAACCATTCCGGGATCTCTTCGCCGCCCCGCAGCATCTGGCGGAACTGGGTGCCGCTCAGCTTGCGAATGTGCAGCCCCCGGGCCTGGGCATGTTCAGCGGTGACGTAGCCCTCCTCCTCGGTGTAGACGAGGTTGAGCGACGGCACCGTCTCCATGCCCAGTTCGGTGGCCTGGTCGCGGGCGAAGTCCTGGGCCTCATAGGGGCCGTAGAAGTCGTCTCCGCTCAGGGACGATTTGCAGCCCGCCATGTCGCGGCCAATGATGAAGTGGGTGCAGCCGTAGTTCTTGCGGATGATCATGTGCTGCAGGGCCTCCCGCGGGCCGGCCATGTGCATCGCGTAGGGCAGGTAGGCCCAGCGGATGCGGGGGTTCGCCACCTCGGCCGCCAGGCGCTCGTAGGTGGCGAAGCGCACCTCTCCGGCGATGTCGTCCTCCTGGGTGGGGCCGCAGGTGGGATGCACCAGCACCACTGCACCCTTGCTCACGTTGGGGGCCTCGAGGGCCCGGGTGAACAGCTCGTAGTGGGCCCGGTGGATGGGGTTGCGGCACTGGAAGGCCACCACGTCCTCGCCGGCCGGCAGGGTGGCGCGCACCTCGGCCGGGGTGCTGCAGGGGAACACCCGCTGGGGCAGGGCCAGGCCCTGGAGACGTCCGCCCAGGTAGGTGCGGCCGCGCTCGGTGGCGATCATGCGCACCGCCGGGTGCTCCAGGGAGGTGGTGCCGTAGCAGCCCTTGGCCTCGACCACCTTGTCGGGCTCCCAGCGGCTCTCCACGGTGAGCACGGCCAGGTCGTGCCCCTGGTAGGTGAGCAGCAGCCGCTCCCCGACGGCGATGGTGCTGTCGTCGGTGTCGAAGACGATCGGCAGGCCGAACAGCAGACCGCTGGTGGTGCGGTGGCCTGCCACCACCGCTTCGTAGTCCTCCTGGTGCATGAAGCCGCGCAGGGGCGAAAAGCCACCCACGATCAGCAGTTCCACGTCGCAGGCGTTGCGGTGGCTGCACGCCACCACCCGGTCGACCGAGGCGCGCAGACCCTCCTGTTGGTCGGGCGGCACCATCAGGTCGACGAGGCTGCCGCCATGGGGGGCGATCAGGTCGGAGTGAGGGGCGGGATTGGCGAGCGTCATGGCGACGGGCCGGGCATCACAGGGGATTGGGGCCATCCTCCCAGACAGGCGCTCGGCCATGAAAAAGGGGCCCGCGGGCCCCTTCGCTGAATGGCTGATGGCTGGGGGTCCCCAGCGCGGGAGGTCAGACCTGCTCCAGACGGCCGTAGAGCTCGCCGGTGATCTTGACGTCGACGACGGCCTTGGTGCCCATGTCGGTGTCCGAGGGCTGGATGGCGGTGAACACCCCGGCGAACTCCCCGGTGCTGGGATCCACCTTGGTGATCGAGAGGTCCATGGTGCCGGTGCCATCCACATAGCGCTTGACGGTTTCGCCGCTGAACTCATCACCGGCGGGCACCAGACCCACGGCGCTGCTGTAGCCGGTGGTGAGGCCCCGGCCCTTGGGATCCAGGAAGTTGCTGGTGCGGTAGCTGGGGGCGCGGTACTTGCCCTTCAGATCGGTGCTGGTGGAGAACGACGTGCCATCGGAGGAGGCCAACAGCTCCTTGCTGGAGAAGGTGAAGGGCACTTCCTCTCCGCCGGGCAGCAGCACGGTGATCGGCTGGAAGTCGATGCCACCCAGCTCCTTGAAGGTGAGCTTGTCACCACTGACCTTGAGGTCGCCGTAGACCTGATCCAGGCTCGAGGTGAAGCGGGTGAGGATCTTGCCAGCGACGAACTGGGCTTCCTGGCGCTTGTTGGCCGGCTCCCCCTTCACGAAGACCTCGGAGGGGTGCATGCAGATCTCCTTGAGCTGATAGCGAGCCGAGGCATCCAGAGAGATCGTGCCGCGGGCGGAGTCGGGCAGGGTCGGGCAGTCGTTGGCCAGACCGGTGTTGTGGATGTCTTCGTAGGTGAGGTTGGCCCGATCAACGGCCTTGGCCCCGCCGCTGCATGCGGACACCAGGGTCAGGCACAGAGCCAGCACGAGGGCCAGCAGGGGACGGAAACGCATGGGGAGAAGCCGCAGAGACGGAACGGGAACTGGGCTGGCCGGGATCCTACCGGTGCAAAACGCCCATTCCAGGCGGCTTGCGCGGGCTCTCAACAACCTGTATGAGAGGACGATGATCCTGAGCCGCACCCACCCGATCGACGACTCCACCCCCTTGTCGCCGCCCTCCCCAGCACCGGCCGCCCCCGAACTCCAGGAGCCCCTCGACGCCCTGCTCCGGATCGCCGCAGCGCGTGCCCAGCAGCCCGAAGCCCTGCTCGACCTGCTGCGTCGCATCGAACACCTGCACCGCAGCATCCAGGACGGCCCCTTCCGCAGCAGCCTGCCCAGCGATCGGAACGGCCTGTTCACGCTGCTGTCCGAGATGGAAAGCAGCGGTGGCTGGCCCTACATCCCCCGGCTGCAGCTGCGCACGTTCATGGATCTGCTGGCACCGGAACCGGAGCCCTGAGCGCCATCACCTCGGCCAGCGCCGAGAGCAGCTCGTGGGCGAGGGCCAACTTGCCGGTGGGGGCGACACGGCGCTGCCGCTCCCCAGGGCCTAGCAGCCAGCCCTCGTTGCTGGTGGCCGCGAAGCCCGCTCTAGCGCGATCGATCGGGTTGGCGAACAGCAGATCGCAGCCCTTGCGGGCGAACTTGGCCCGGGCCTCCTGGAGCACCTCGCCGCTCTGGGCCGCGAAGCCCAGGATCGCCTGAGCCGGCGGCCGGCGTTGCACCAGGCCCGCCAGCAGGTCGGGTACCGCCTCCCAGCCGCCGGAGAGTGACGCCTCCAGGTCCTGCTTGGGGAGCTTGGATCTCTCCGGGGCGCTGCGGCGATGGTCGGCGACGGCGGCGGCCATGGCGATGGCATCGGCACCGCCCTGCAACCGCTCCAGGGCCGCCTGCATGGCCGCGGCGGTGGAGGCGGGATGGCAGCGCAGCCCCTCCAGCCACTCCGGAGCCACCGTGAGCGGGCCATGCACCAGGTCGACGCTGGCGCCGCGCAGGCGGGCCGCCTGGGCCAGCAGCACCCCCATCCGACCGGTGCTGGGGTTGGTGAGGCAGCGGGCCGGATCCAGGGGCTCCCGGGTGGGGCCGGCACTGACCAGCAGGCGGCGCCCCTGCCAGTCGCGGCGGCAGCCGGCCAGCAACACAGACTCCAGGGCCAGCAGGAGCAGCTCCGGGGCGGCCATGCGCCCATCGCCCACCCGGTCGCAGGCCAGCAGGCCACTGCCCGGTTCCAGGGGCAACACCCGCTCCCAGCCCTGCAGCTCCCGCCAGTTGCGGCGCACCGCCGGGGCGGCCCACATGGCGCTGTTCATGGCGGGGGCGGCCAGCACGGGGGCCTCGCAGGCGATCAGGGTGCTGGCCAGCAGGGTGTCGGCCAGGCCTTGCACCCAGCGGGCCAGGCTGGTGGCGCTGAGGGGGGCCAGCAGCACCACCTCGGCCCACTCCGCCAGCTCGATGTGCAGGGGCCGGGGCGCCTGGTGGCTCCACTGGTCGGACTCGATGTGGCAAGGGGAGCGGCTGAGGCTGGCCAGGGCCACCGCACTCACCAGCCGCTCGGCACTGGGGCTGAGGACGCAGCGCACCAGGGCTCCCCGCTGCACCAGGGCGCTGACCACCAGGGGCAACTTGACGGCCGCGATGCTGCCGCTGATCAGCACCAGCACCCGCCTCCCGGCGAGGGGATCCATAAGCCCCTCGCCGGAGACCGCCGCGGCCTCACTCCTCATCAAAGGGTTCCTGATCCACCAGATGCACGTAGGGCCGGATCAGATCGGGTCGATGGATGGCCAGGGCCCGCAGCAGGTGCCAGTCGGCGAGGCCCGCGAACGGTGTGGGGTAGTCGTCGTCGTCCAGGCGCCGGGCGAGCTCGGCGATGGACGCCTCGTCGAAGGCCGCAAGCCGCTCGGGGGTAATGGAAGAACTGGAATCAACCAAGGTGGCGGCCGAGAAGGGGGACGGGATGGTGATAATGGCGATCGAAGGGGAATTAGCTCAGCTGGTAGAGCGCTGCGATCGCACCGCAGAGGTCAGGGGTTCGAGTCCCCTATTCTCCATCCACCAGTCTGGCCGACGACAGCGAGCGGTCAGCCCCGTCGCCAAGGCCACCAGCCAGCACCAGACACCCATTTCCGCACCGATGAACTGGAGCAGCGACGCGGAAACCAGCCTCAGGGAGATTCCCTTCGTGGTGCGGCCACTGATTCGTCGGCGGATCGAATCCCTGGCCCGCGAAGCCGGCCTGGATGGTGTTGATCTGGCCTTCTACGAGCAGGCCAAGGAGCGTTTCGGGCGGAAGTGAATCGGCGATGGGGTAAAAGAGGGGGTTGAACAGGGGCCCGCTCGATGTCGCAGTCCAAACGAGAACAGGTTGTCAGTCATCTGCGCTACATCCGACAGGAGTTGCGTGAGATGCACCAAGGCGTGATGGAAGACGGGTTGCTGCCGGAGGCCGGCGAGGTGCGGGGCGTGATGGCCCAGATGGAAGCCCTGCTCGAACTGCTGGAGGGCAAGGGCTCCCGCAAGAAGGACGGGGACGGTTGAGGCGCGACGCCTGAGACCGACCGCTCCAGCCGTCAAGCCCCTGCAGGGACGCTCCGGTCAGCGGCTGCCCCCCCTTGCCCCAGCCGGAAGCGCTTGGTTTGCTGGTGTCGTCCCCATCACCTCGCCCGGGCCCTGGCCTCGGGCTTTTTTATTGGCATCCCCTATCGGTGGGGGGAAATTGCTGTCAAGACGCCAGAGATGGTGTAGACCAGAGGTCGCAGGGCTTGGGCCGGGTGATGGGGATCACCGCCAGTGGCTTTCCACCCAAGGGTGGTGAGCCCCCTGCTCCCCTTTCCCAACAGCGGCAGGGTGCCACCGTTGTCTCCCCGCTTCCAGCAGACCCGATTCCAGCAGCGCATCACCCAGTCGGGCAACCTGCTGGAAGCCTGGGCGCAGAACCCCTGGCGGCGCCTTTCGCTGCTGCTGATCGTGCTGCTGAGCGGGTTCGTGGTCGGCGGCGGCATCGGCTCGATCACCGGCGCCCTTTCCCTGTTCGATCCCCTCAGTGCCCTTATTTGCGTGGTGGCCATCGAGCTGGCGGCCCGTCTGCGGGGCCGGCTGCTGGCCCAGCCCCTGAAACTGCGGCTGCAGGTGCTCGACATGGCCCGCATGGGGCTGCTGTACGGCCTGCTGCTGGATGGCTTCAAGCTGCTCTGAGGCCCTCGGCGAGCAGCCCTCAGGTGGCGGCGAGCAGGTAGAGCAGGGCCATGCGGATCGGGATGCCGTTTCTGACCTGCTCCTCCACCAGGCTGCGGCCGGGATCATCGAGCAGCTCGCCGGCGATCTCCACGCCCCGGTTCACCGGTCCCGGGTGCAGTACCGGCACCCCATCGCCGCAGAGCGCCAGGCGCCGGTGGCTGAGGCCGTACTGGCGGTGGTAGGTGTCCAGGCTGGTCAGCAGGTGCTGCTGCATGCGCTCCTTCTGCAGGCGCAGGGTCATCACCGCATCGGCCCCGGGCAGGGCCTGCTCCAGCCGGCGCTCCACCAGCACCCTGCCCCGAGCCGCCACCGGATCGGCCGCCTGCCCGGGCGGTGGCGCCAGAACGAAATCGGCGAAGCAATCCGGCAGCAACGTCGGCGGGCCGCAAAGCACCACATCGGCCCCGCAGGCGGTGAGGGCCCAGAGGTTGGAGCGGGCCACCCGGGAATGGAGCACGTCGCCGACGATGACGATGCGCCGGCCCCGCAGGCTCTCGGGGCTGGGGGCCTCGGGGGCGAAGTGCCGGGCCAGGGTGAACAGATCCAGCAGGCCCTGGCTGGGGTGGCTGTGCAGGCCATCACCGGCGTTGAGCACGGACACCCGCTCGCCACAGCGATCCAGGTCGCGGGCCAGGCTGTGGGGCACACCGGTGCAGCGGTGGCGCACCACCAGGATGTCGGCCCCCATCGCCACGTAGGTCCGGGCCGTGTCCAGCAGGCTTTCCCCCTTGCTGAGGGAGCTGGAGGAGGGGGAAAAGCTCTGGACCTCGGCCGACAGCCGCTTGGCCGCCAGCTCGAAGCTCGTGCGGGTGCGGGTGCTGGGCTCGAAGAACAGGCTGGTCATCAGCCGGCCCTGCAACGCGGGCAACCGGCGCGCGCCGGCCACCGGCAGGGCCCGGAAGCGCTGGGCCAGTTCGAGAACGGTGGCGAAGTCGGCGACCGAGAAGGACGCCAGGTCGAGCACGTGGCGGTGACTCCAGCCGCTCAAGGCGTCCTGCTGCCATCGAACGTCCCAACCGTAGAGGCCAGCCTGGCGAGCAGCCCATCCTGGCGGGGGGTGCGATCGCCCCTGGCCCGCCGGCTGACGCTGCGGCTGCCGCGCAGGTACCAGCGCCAGGGCAGGTCCTGCCCCTGGGAGAGGCCGATGCGCTGGGTCTGCACCACCCCCGCCACCTCGCAGGGCCGGTGGGCCAGCCAGAGGCCCGAGGCTGGAGAAGCCACGGTGCCGTCATGGCCGCGGTCGAGGCCGAAACGCCGGGCCAGCAGGCCTGGCCCGGCGGCCACCCGCTCCGGTTCCCCCGGCAGGGCGGCCGCCCGCAGCAGCACCCCGTTGGCCCAGTCGCAGCGGCCGGTGACGACGTTGACGCAGTGATAGACCCCGTAGGTGAGATACACGTAGAAGCGGCCGGACTCGCCGAAGAGGGTGTCGTTGCTGGCCGAACGGCGACGGTGGCCATGGCAGGCCGGCTCCGATTGGCAGTAGGCCTCGGTTTCCACGATCACGCCCCAGAGCAACGCCCCATCGGCCTGGCGCTTCAGCAGCAGGCAGCCCAGCAGCTCCGGGGCCACCACCTCGGCGGGACGGGCGAAGAAGCCCGGGGGAATGGTGCGGGGAAGCGGACCGGATCCGCCCCGGGGGGGCCGGCGCCCCGTGGCGGCGCCAGAGTGGCCGCAGCCCTGAATCGCCAGGGGCCCGCCGATCGAGAGATCCTCCATGGAAACCGCCAGCTTCAACCTCGGCACCGTTCTGCTCGCCGTCAGCGGCCTGTTTGTGCTCACCACCCTCTACTTCGGCACCAAGGGCGGCTACTACGACACCGACGACTACGACGGCAACGGCACCGCTCACTGATCAGGGGCGACCGAGCCGCTCGGCCTCGGGGCAATCGCCGGTGGTGGGGAGGTCGTCGGCATCGGCGGAGCGGCTCACGCAGGCCAGCCGGGTGCTGACGGCCCCGATCGAGGCAAGGCGGACGCTCTCCTCCCAGCTGTGGCGCTCGTCGCCATCCTCGTCGTCGTAGCGGAGGGTGACCAGATCGCCTTCAATCTCTGCCACCAAAGCCCTCTCGATCCAGCGCTGCTGGTCCAGCAGGTAAACCCAGACCGGCCGCTGCTCCAGGCGGAATTGCTCGAGCTTGCGATGCAGCATCGTGACGCCGCGGATAGGGTCAATCCTAGGCAGCACGGCGCAGGCCGCCATGTTCACCATGACCCGATCGAGCCTCAGCACCGACCCAGGCCCCAGCACAGTTCCTGGCCCCGTCGCCGGCCGTGAGGAGATCCGGCTGCAGCTGCGCAGCTGGCCCGAGGTGGAGGCCTACCTGACCCACTGCCGCGGGGTGATCGTGCCGCTGGGCTCCACCGAGCAGCACGGCCCCACCGGCGCCATCGGCACCGACGCGCTCACCGCCGAAGCCGTGGCCCTGGAGGTGGGATGCCGCACGGGCGTCCTGGTGACGCCCGCCCAGGCCTTCGGCATGGCCGAGCACCACCTGGGCTTCGCCGGCACGATCAGCCTGCAGCCCTCCACCCTGCTGGCCGTGCTCCACGACGTGGTGCTCTCCCTGGCGCGCCACGGTTTCGAGCGCATCTATGTGATCAATGGCCACGGCGGCAACATCGCCACGGCCCGGGCCGCCTTCGCCCAGGCCTATGGCACCGCCGCAGCCCGGGGCCTGCCGGGCGCCGAGCGCTTGCGCTGTCGACTGGCCAACTGGTTCACCGCCGGTCCGGTGATGCGGGAGGCCCGCGATCGCTATGGCGAGCGGGAGGGGCACCATGCCACCCCCAGCGAGATCGCCCTCACCCTGCACCTCGAGCCGAGCCTCACGGCCAAGCAGCGGCCCCTGCCCGAGGCGGCGCCGGCCGGGCCGATCCACGGCCCCGAGGACTTCCGCCGCCGCCATCCCGATGGCCGCATGGGCTCCGACCCCTTCCTGGCCACGGCCGACGACGGTGCCCGCTTCCTGGAGCTGGCGGCCGCAGCCCTCAGTGAGGACCTGGCCGCCTTCCTGGGGCCGGAAGGGGAGGCCGGTTAAGTTCAGGGCCTGAAGCGCGGAGCGATGATGCAGCGGATCACCGAAGAGGACGTGCGCAAGGTGGCCCAGCTCGCCCGCCTGGCGTTGCCCGAGGAGCGCATCGCCACCTACACCGGCCAGCTCGAACGGATCCTCGACTACGTCGCCCACCTCGAGCAGGTGGACACCGAAGGGGTGCCCCCCACCACCAGGGCCGTGGAGGTGGTAAACGTGACCCGCCCCGATGTGGTGGACCCGACGCCGGTGCGGGAGGAGCTGCTCTCCCTGGCTCCCCAGCGTGAGGGCGATTTCTTCCGGGTGCCCCGGATCCTGGCCGACTAGCGAACGGGTGAGACGGCGGTGCGGTGCAGGAGCTCGAGCACCCGCCGGCGGGCATGGCGGGTGGGCATCAGCCGGACGATGGGGCGCAGACGGCTGCGGCGCTTCTTATGGGAGCGCACGCCCAGGAAGATGTCGTAGAGAAAGTTGAGGCTATCGGTGCGGCTCTCGAACAATCCCAGCCGCTGGGGCGAACCCTTGGCATCGAGAATCGGTTTGGTGGCGTGATACGCCGGCTGGTATTCGAACCAGGGGATCGATGGCCAGAGGTGATGGATCAGGTGATAGTTCTGACCCATGATCAGCCAGTTCATCAGCCTGCTGGGATAGACGCGGGCGTTGTGCCAGCGGTTGCGGGACTGAAAGGGCCGGTGGGGCAGATAGTCGAAGAACAGGCCGAGGGTGACCCCCACCATCAGGGCCGGGGCGAACCAGCAGTTGAACACGAAGGGCAGGAAGTTGTGGCGGGCGGCTGCCACCACGATCAGCACAAAGATGGTGCGGGCCAGCACCCACTCGAACAACTCGTTGTGGCGCCAGAGGCGATGCTTGAAGAAGAAGACTTCGTGATAAAAAAATCTCGGCGCGATCAGCCACAGGGGACCGAAGGTGCTGACGATGTGATCCGGGTCGAGCTTCGGATCGTTGACGTGGGCGTGGTGCTGCAGATGCACCCTTGTGAACACCGGGAAGCTGAAGCCCAGCAGCAATGCGGCGCCGTGGCCCATCACCGCATTCCAGAAGCGGTGGGGATGGGCGGCGTTGTGGCAGGCGTCGTGGATCACGGTGCCCTCCAGGTGCAGGGCCAGGAAGCCCAGGGCCAGCAGGGGCGGCAGGGGCCAGCCCCCCACGAACCAGCCCCAGATCGTCAGGGCCGCCAGGCCATATCCCGCCAGGAACAGGCCCACCGTGGGGTTCAGGGCGGCGGGGGGATCCAGGTACTCCCTCGGAACGCTGCGCCGGGGCACGGGCGTGGTTATGGCCACGGCGGCGGACGAGGGTGCCAGCGTGTCTGTCATGGCCTGGGCCAGATCTGGAGTCCCAAAGGAGGACCCAGATTACGGAAGACGCCCCGTCGGCGCGACTGGGGCCAGGCGGCAAGCGTCACGGCTGGATGGGGCCGATCGGCTGGTTGGGACCGATAGGCAGGGTGGGCAGCTTGGCGCTGACGTCCACCAGGGGGAACTCTGCCGAGCCCCAACCATCGGGGGGCAGCAGTGACGGGGCGGTCGGGCCCGGGGCCGTGGCGGCACCGGCGGCAAAGGCGCCGTCGGTCCAGGCCAGAAGCAGCCCCCGCAGGGCCCCGCCCCCCTGCTCGTAGGTGGAGCGCAGGTTGAAGTGGTCGCCATCTTTGGCCAGCACCAGGCGGTGGCCGCCGCCGGCGTTGCGCGCCTCCAGCGCCATGGGCCGCAGCGCCTCCGGCCCGGAGGGCACCACCCAGTCGCGGTTGCCGCTCACCACCAGCGCCCGCGCGCCCATGGTGCGGGCGGAGCCCTGGTCGAACAACAGCGACATCGGCGGACTGACCGCCACCACCGCCTTGATCCGGGGGTCGGCCAGGCCGGCCTGGTCGGCCGAGGTGAGGAAACTGCACTGCAGCACCCAGCTGATGTTGCGTTCCGGGTTGGTGACGTCCTTGCAGAAACGGTTGAGCAGGGCCGCGCTGGGACGGGCCCCGGCCAGCTGCAGCACCGTGGTGGCGCCGTAGGACTGGCCCATCGCCACGACGTTGTCGGTGCGCAGGCCCGCCGGCAACGCCAGGCTGCCCGCCGCGGCCGCATCGATCACCGCGCTCATGTCCATGGGGCGCAGCTTCAGGTCATCGGGTTTGGGGGGCGGCATCTTGCCGGAGAGCATGGCCTGCTGCTGCGTGCGGTCACTGCCGGGGTGGCGGGGCAGCAGCACGGTGTAGCCATGGCTGGCCAGATGCCGGCCCCAGCCCTCAAAGCTTTCGGGATCGTCCCAGAGGCCGTGGGAAATCAGCACCAGACGGCCATTGGCGCCCGTTGCTGGCTGAATTGTGACCACCTGCAGGGGGTTGGGGCGGTGCTTGACGGGGATGGCCAGCTCCTGCCGTTTCTCCGCCAGAGGGCCCGTCTGGGCCAGGGCCGGGCTGATCCCGGCGGCGGGCAGAGTCGTCACCAGGGTGTTGCCCAGGCGTTGCTGATTGGTGACCCGATCGATGGCGAGAATCACCCGCTGCAGATCCACCGAAGCGCTCTTGCCGGGCAGGGCCTCCAGCACATCCAGCAGAGTCAGGCTCCCCTTCGCCTGGCTGGTGGCCAGCGAGGCGGCCAGCTCCTTGCTGTCCATCGGCTGACGCACCCCCTCCACCAGCACCACGGAAGAGAGCAGCAACAACACCTGGTTGACCAGGGGCGACCCCACCGACTGCTCGGCGAAGGCCTTGATCGGCAGGGGCAGGGGGGTCTGGAACCCCTGCACCAGCCGGCGGCCGATGGCCCCATCGGTGGCCCGGTCCAGCTCGGCGAGATCACTGTCCCCGGACAGCAGGCTGCGCTGATCCCTCAGCTCCCTGAGCTGGATCGTGAATGGCGTCTCGATCAACGGAAGGCTCAGCTGGATCTCTTCCAGCGCCTGGCCAGGTGCCCCCGCCAGCAACGACCCTGCGCCCAGGAGCAGCGCCGTGAGCTGGCGGAGAGGGCTCTTCATGCTTTTGTTCCCGATGGTTGGAGCGTAGGTGTGTCGGCTGTGCGACACCCCTGGGCCGGCCTGGATCGCTGTTCGATGCCCACCGGGGGACTTGAACCCCCACGACCTGAGCCACTGGAACCTAAATCCAGCGCGTCTACCAATTCCGCCAGGTGGGCGCCTGAAAACTCTAGACAGGCAGGCCGGATCCATCCAAAGGAATCCGCCCCGTCGTCACCGCCCAGAATGGGCCCAGACGTTGTCCCGGCCATGCTTGCCACCCTCGGAGGCTTTCTGGCCCTGCTGCTCGGGCTGCTGCTGCTGCTGCTGCCCCTGCTGGCGTCCGAACTGAGTCGGGCCAGGGATTCGGTCTGGGGGGCCGTGGTGCTGCTGCTGGGCCTGGTGCTGGTCACCAGCGCCGAACGGCTCACGGGCGCACCGATGCTGGCGGTGCTCTGCGGCGGCCTGCTGATCGGCCGGCTCGGCGTGGAGGTGGGCCAGGGCCGCTGGCGCTTGCTCAGTGAGGAGGAGCGCCAACGGCTCTGGTCCGTGGAGCGTTGGCAGGCCAGCCTCAGCCAGCTCGGGGCCTCCCTCGGCCGCCTGCTGCAGCTGGCCAGCGGCGTGGTGGCCGGGCTGGGGTCCTGGCTGGCGGAACGGCGCGCGGCCCGCCCCGCCAGCACCAAGCGCTGGGTGCGGCCCGAAGCGGAAGCGGCGCCGGCAGAGGTGGCGCCGGCAGAGGTCGAGACGC
Source organism: Cyanobium sp. Aljojuca 7A6 (assembly GCF_024346455.1). GTDB lineage: Bacteria > Cyanobacteriota > Cyanobacteriia > PCC-6307 > Cyanobiaceae > Cyanobium. Next base: position 8,316 of record NZ_JAGQCY010000027.1, on the reverse strand, counting down.
CTGCGGTACCGGTGGACGATCCCCCCGTGGTCAGCAGCTTCGAGGAGATCGATACCCTGCTGGAGCAGGCCATCCCGGAGGCCACGCCGGAAGCCCCGCCCGAGCCGGCGACGCCGCAGCCGGAGGAGGGTCTCGGCGAGGCGGGATAATCCAGCCTTCTCGCGCCCCGGCGACGTGACGGCAAGCCCGGCGTCCTACAAGGACACGCTCAACCTGCTGCAGACGCCCTTCGCGATGCGGGCCAACGCCAAGGTGCGGGAGCCGGAACTGCAGGCCTTCTGGAAGGCGCACGATCTCTATGGGCGGCTGAGCCGCGGCAACCCGGGCGAACCCTTCACCCTCCACGACGGACCGCCCTACGCCAACGGCGCCCTGCACGTGGGCCACGCCCTCAACAAGATCCTCAAGGACATCATCAACAAGCACGCCCTGCTGCAGGGGAAGCGGGCCCGGTTCGTGCCGGGGTGGGATTGCCACGGCCTGCCGATCGAACTGAAGGTGCTGCAGAGCCTGGGCAGCGAGGAGCGGCGCGGCCTCACCCCCATCGACCTGCGGCGCCGGGCCCACGCCTACGCCCTCGAGCAGGTGGAGGGCCAGATGGGCGGCTTCCGGCGCTGGGGCATCTGGGCCGATTGGGACGCGCCCTACCTGACGCTTCAGACGTCGTATGAAGCCGCGCAGATCGGCGTTTTTGGCCGCATGGTGCTGGCCGGCCACATCTACCGGGGCCTCAAGCCGGTGCACTGGAGCCCCAGCTCCCGCACCGCCCTGGCCGAGGCCGAACTGGAGTACCCCGACGGCCACACCTCCCCCAGCGTCTACGTGGCCTTCCCGGTGGTGGAGCTGCCGGACCCCGTGGCAGGGCTCCTGGCGGCGGCCGGCATCGACGGCCCCACCGATGCGGCCCACCGGGAGCAGCTGTTCGTGGCCATCTGGACCACCACCCCCTGGACCCTGCCGGCCAACCTGGCGGTGTCGGTGAATGGCCAGCTGGATTACGCCATCTGCCGCGACGGCACCACCAACGGCGGCACCCCCCGCTATCTGGTGGTGGCCGCCCAGCTGGTGGAGCAACTGCGCACCAGCCTGGCGCGCCCGCTCGAACCCCTGCTCACCCTCAAGGGGGCCCAGCTGGAGGGGATCCTGTACCGCCATCCGCTGCTGGATCGCACCAGCCCCGTGGTGATCGGCGGCGACTACATCACCACCGAAACCGGCACCGGCCTGGTGCACACGGCCCCGGGCCACGGGGTCGACGACTTCCACACCGGCAACAAGTACGGCCTGCCGGTGCTCTGCCCGGTGGATGAGGCCGGCACCCTCACCGCCGAGGCCGGCCCCTTCGCCGGGCTCAACGTGCTCAAGGACGCCAACCCGGCGATCATCACCGCCCTGCGGGATGCCGGCCTGCTCCTGGCCGAGCAGCGCTACGAACACCGCTATCCCTACGACTGGCGCACCAAGAAACCCACCATCTTCCGGGCCACCGAACAGTGGTTCGCCTCCGTCGATGGCTTCCGGGCCCAGGCCCTGGAGGCGATCGCGGCGGTGGAGTGGCTGCCCGCCAGCGGCCGCAACCGCATCGAGGCGATGGTGCGCGACCGGGGCGACTGGTGCATCTCGCGCCAGCGCTCCTGGGGGGTGCCGATCCCGGTCTTCTATCACCGCACCACCGGCGAGGTGCTGCTCAACGCCGACACCCTGGCCCACGCCGAGGCGCTGATCGCCGAGCACGGCGCCGATGTCTGGTGGGAACGGGACGAGGCGGGCCTGCTGCCGCCGGCCTGGGCCGAGGAAGCCGACCAGTGGCGCAAGGGCACCGACACCATGGATGTCTGGTTCGACTCGGGCTCCTCCTGGGCCGCCGTGCTGGAGGGCCGGGGGCTGGGCTATCCCGCTGATCTGTATCTGGAGGGCTCCGACCAGCACCGCGGCTGGTTCCAGAGCAGCCTGCTCACTTCGGTGGCGGTGAACGGCCAGGCCCCCTACCGGCGGGTGCTCACCCACGGCTTCACCCTCGATGAGAAGGGCCGCAAGATGAGCAAATCGCTCGGCAACGTGGTGGACCCCGTTGTTTTGGTGGAGGGGGGCAAGAACGAGAAGCAGGAGCCGGCCTACGGCGCCGACGTGCTGCGGCTGTGGGTGAGCTCGGTGGATTACTCCGCCGACGTGCCGCTGGGTCCCGGGATCGTGAAACAGCTGGCGGACGTCTACCGCAAGGTGCGCAACACGGCCCGCTATCTGCTGGGCAACCTGCACGATTTCGTGCCGTCGGAGCATGCCGTGCCGATCACGGATCTCCCCCTGCTGGATCGCTGGATGCTGCAGCGCACCGCCAGCCTGATCGAGGAGGTGAGTGCCGATTTCGAGCGCTTTGAGTTCTACCGCTTCTTCCAGGCCCTGCAGAACTTCTGCGTGGTGGATCTCTCCAACGTCTATCTCGACATCGCCAAGGACCGCCTCTATGTGAGTGCGGCGGGTGACGCCCGGCGCCGCAGCTGCCAGACCGTGCTGCACCTGGTGGTGGAGCGGCTGGCGGGGCTGATCGCGCCGGTGCTCTGCCACATGGCCGAGGACATCTGGCAGAACCTGCCCTACCCGGTGGCCGAGGCCTCGGTGTTCGAGCGGGGCTGGCCCACGGTGCCGGCGGCCTGGGCGGCGCCGGAACTGGTGGCGCCGATGCAGCGGATTCTGGAGCTGCGCGCCCAGGTGAACCGCGTACTGGAGGGCTGCCGCGGCCGGGGGGAACTGGGCGCTTCCCTGGAGGCCCAGGTGCAACTGGAGCTGGCGTCGGCGGCGGGCCCCCTGAAGGAGGCCCTGGACCTGGTGGCCGCCAGCCCCCACCCCGAGGTCGACAACCTGGCCGACTGGCTGCTGGTGTCAGCCCTGCACCTCGGCGGCCCGCCGCTGGAGGCCCCCTTGGCGGAGATCGGGGAGGAGGGCGTCACGGTGCGGATCGCCCGCGCGTCAGGCAGCAAGTGCGAGCGCTGCTGGCACCACGAGGACGACATCGGCCAGCACCTGAGCCATCCCAGCCTGTGCGGGCGCTGTGTGGGTGTGCTGGAGCGACAGGGGGTGGGGCCCGCCTGATCGAAGGTCAGACCAGCCCGAAGGGACTCAGGGCCTTCCTGGCCGCCAGCTTCAGCGGCAGTGGAATGCCCTGCCGAGGGAGCTTTCGCACCACGCGGGCCGCCAGCCGGCGCGAGCGCACCGCCAGCGAGTGGGACTGCAGCAGGGGATGGGGGGAGCGCTCCCGCAGCAGCTCGATCAACCAGGCCGCCGCCGCCGGATCCTGCGAACCCGGCGCCAGGGCGACCTCGGCCAGGCGGATGCGCTCGGCGAACTCCGCCACCATGGCCTGATAGCCGCAGGTCTCGGCGACGGGCCCGTGGGCGGCGTGCACCCGGGCGAAGTGCTTCAGCGACTTGCGCTCCAGCAGGGCGGCGTGGTCGAGGAGATCCTCGATGTCGTTGGCGATCCGCACGACGCTGGCCTGGGCACAGACGATCGGCAGTTCCTCGATCACCGGCGGGGGACCCTGGTGATCGGCGGGGGCTGCGGCACTGGCCGCGCCGTAGGCATGGGCGATGGCCTCCACCTTGCGGCCCACCAGTTCCCGCAGCAGGGCCCGGTTGCGCTCGGTAGGGGCAAGATGCCGGCGAGAGGTGGTGGGCATGTAGACGGCATGCAGCAGGGAGGCCTTGACCAGATCGAAGGGCGCGCCATGCGCGACGAGGACACTGGCGGTGCGCACGACATGCTCCTGGAAGGTCTTCTTCGAGCCCCGGAAGGAACCGCCATGCAGCTCGGCGGCGACATCGAACACCCTGTTCAGGGAAGCGATCTCCTGCGGGGAATGGCCATGCTCCAGGCATTGCCGCACCAGCAAAGGGAAGGAGTGCACATAGGGATAGGCGTGGTTGTCCACGGCCTGACCCAGCGCGGCAGCTCCCGTCCCGGGGCGGGGCTGCACCAGCTCCATGCTGCCGATCTGGCGGTTGAGGAAGAAGGTCATGCTCTGGAGAGAGCGCAGCTTCCACTTGCTGGACAGGTAGGCCACGTCCCGGGCCGCCTGCTCATGGCTCCAGCGGCTGCGGAAGGGCTCGATGTCGCAGAGCCAGTAGGGGGAGTGCTCGTTGGCGTAGACGTAGCTGACAACGGACTTCGGCTCGAAGATGACCCGGTAGTTCGCCTGCCTGGCCACCATGGCGATGTCGATGTGCTCATTCACCTGGAGGTAGGCCTCATCAAGGGGGCCCACGTCCTGCAGCATCTTCATGCTGAGAAGCATGCAGTGAAACTCGCCGAAATCGGAGTCGCCACCCTGCAGAGAGCCAGCGACACGAGAGGCGGGCGCATTGGCGAACAGATGCTCTTCGTTGTATTCGATCTGGCCATCTTTCTCCGAGAGATGGTTCTTGCCGCCGGCCATGTGGATGCGATCCTCGGACAACTCACCCATCAGGTAGAGGGGGAACACGATGCCCGCTCCGGTGCGCTCCGCCGTGGCCACCAGGGTCTCGATCCAGCCCCTGGTGACGAGCACATCATTGTCGATGAAACACACATACTTCGTCGTCACCGCCTGCAGCGCCTGGTTGCGTTGCTGGTTGGGGGTGCCAGGACCCGCCGTGAACAGGGACAGCTCGCCGCGGGCCTGGGCGGCTTCGAGCTCCCGGCGCACCGAGGGCGGGGACTGGCTGTCGTGGTAGTGGAGGGCGAAGGGGTAATCCCTGTTCTCGAGGATCGAGCGCAGCGAGCGGGAGGCAAAGCTGTGCCGCTCGCGGAACACCACGACGACCGTGACCAGGGGGGAAGTCGGGGAGCCGCCCGGGCTGGAGTGGCCGGAGCTGACTGGTTCGGCAGCACCTATGTCACCGCTACGTACGGCACTGCTGCGTACGGGGGCGTTCATCAGTTGCCAATCGAAAGCCGGATGGCGATGATAACATGCTTTTCAATGCTGCACTCCCGCGTGCCGAATCCCGCGCCTGGTTCCGCGCCGCATTAGCACATGTCCAAGCTCTCCTTTCAGGACATCTTGAATGGCCCTGCCTATGTGATCAATCTGGATCGCAGGCCGGATCGGTGGCAAAGCACCACTGAGCAACTCCAATCGGCAGGGTTCAATACCATCAACCGCTGGCCAGCCTTTGATGGCAGCAAGGATAACTCGAGGGATGCATTTCACCAGCTCGGCATCGACAAGCTGTCTAACCAGAGAGATTTTCTGAGTCTCAAGGGGGCCCAGGGATGCGCGATTTCTCAATTAATGCTGCTACGGCACATCATTGATTCCGGCCATCCTTTTGCGAGCATCTTCGAGGACGACATCCGGTTTTCCAGCCTCTGGAACCAGCTGGCGCCCGGCTTTATTCGGGCAACCCCCGAAGCGTACGATCTTCTCTATCTAGGGTCTCAGATTCAGTATGGGAGTTTGTCACGCTGGCATCCGGCCAGGCGCCTGCACCGATCCCCACGACTCAGCCGATTGAGCCAGAAGTTATGGCCCTGGCCTTCGCGTCTCCTGGGAGATGTTCTGCAATGTCCTGTCTTCTGCTTTCACGCGGTGACGATCACCCGCCAGGGGTGCCTCCGGTTACTCAACTTTCTAACGTCGCAACCCACCGGGATCTTCATCCCGGATTGCATGATTCACGATGCGATGGCTGGGCTTCCAAGTTTTCCCCCCTTTCCCCTCAGCTGGTATGCATGGAATGCCGGCCGCTTGGCTTCCAATGTTGATGAGCGCGGCAGAAATCCCCATTGGATCAAACGAAACTTCGGCCTCGTGCTTCAGGAAGAAGCGTTCAGCACGGACATTCAACCCCGCCTAGGCACGGCCTGAGCCGGCGGCGGATCGCCAGGTCTGTCCGAGGCAAGCGAAGCCAGACGGGCTCCGAGACTGAAGGCCCCCGCCAGCAGCCCGGCCAGGGCGATGGCCACACTCCACAGCTGAACCGGCCGGAGGGCACCGACCAGCTCGAGCACGGAGAGTTCCGCCGGGTTCAGCCCCCGCAGAACGGGCTGTGGCGCTGACCCGACCCCGGGGTTCGACGCCAGCACCTTCTCCTTCCAGTCGGCGAGCACACCGTTGAATTCGTTGGAGCCCAAGGCCGTCTCGGCCAGGGGAAGGGTCTGCACGTACCAGTCGTAACCCGGCTCCAGCAATCCCTCTGCCTTCAGTCCGTCTTCGACGATGACCAGCAGCGGCAGGTGCTTGGTGTAGGCCATCGCCGCCTCGATCTGATTCCACGGGGTGGGCAGCCTTGTGTCCGCCAGATTCTCCTGACGCGGACCGCCGCGTCGTTCAAGGCCGGAAGGGAAGTAGGAGCGCTCCAGGGCGATGACGACGATTCCGCAACACCTTTCCATCAGTTCGGTGATGGCCTTCAGCGGTGCATCGGCGCTGAAGGTGTTGCGGCCTACGGTTTTGGGGATCAGGGATTCACTGCGCAGGCGATCCTCGATCGATCGCACGAAGGATTCCTGCTCCGCCGTGGCGGTGGCGCCCACACTCACGAAGACGAGTTTCTCCTCCATCCCACGCCACGCATCTGTGATCGGAGCCTAACGATGCCCCCTCCGGCGCGCCCGCCCCGGCTGTTCGGCCGCAGGGACCACTGAGGCTCAGAGGCCGAGGTCGGACAGGCCCGGGTGATCGTCGGGGCGGCGACCGAGGGGCCAGTGGTACTTCCTCTCGCTCTCTTTGATCGGCAGGTCGTTGATGCTGGCGATGCGGGTGTGCATGAAGCCCTGCTCATCAAACTCCCAGTTCTCGTTGCCGTAGGCACGGAACCACTGGCCGGAATCGTCGTGCCATTCGTAGGCGAAACGCACGGCGATGCGATTGCCGTGGAAGGCCCAGAGTTCCTTGATCAGGCGGTAGTCGAGCTCCCGGGCCCACTTACGGGCCAGAAACTGCTTGATGGCCTCACGGCCGCTGACGAACTCGGCCCGGTTGCGCCAGACGCTGTCTGGGCTGTAGGCCAGTGCCACCCGTTCCGGATCACGGCCGTTCCAGGCATCCTCGGCCAGGCGCACTTTCTTCGCCGCCGTTTCGGCATCGAAGGGGGGCAAGGGGGGCCGGGGGGCTTCCGGAGCGGTCACTGGAGCGGTCATCGAGGCGGCGATTCCACAGCGTGGGCAGGCTAATTCAGACGGGAATCGTGGGTGTGTTGCCCCGGGCGCTGCGCTGGGGCGGAGGGTCAGGGCACGGGCGCTCAGAGGGAAGGAGGCTCGACCTGGCGGCCTCCCAGTCTTTGGCGATGGCGTTACAGCTGTGTCGGTTCATCTGCATGGGCGGAAAGGCTGCGCGGGGCGGGGGCGCAGCAGCGCATGGTCAGGCCATGTCGCGTTCATGACTGGACGTCTTCCTGGGGCCAGACCCGCCCACTCCGCTGCGTATCGAGACGGAAATCCGAATACCGGCGGGTAAACATCTCCCGGCCCAGTTGTTCAGCCGCCAGGAGGGGTTCGCCGGGATCGCGCACAACCTCACTGCGGCTGTTGCCTACGCCACGGACGACGCCGACGAACTCCGAGTGGGTGTAGCGGGAATACTCCTGGATCTGATGCACGATCCCCAGCGAGGCTCCCGGATAGGTTTCCTCTGAGGCCAGCACAAGAGCGATCCGCTTGCGGGACATCCGCTCGATGACGCCGGCGGGGAGGAAGTCGTCAAAGAACAGGGTTCGATAGCCATCGCCGATGGCGCACTCCCCGTCGGCGCGCCGGCAGGTGCGGCAGTCCCGCAGGAAACTGGAGATGTGGTCGTCGATGAAGCGCAACGCCACCCGCGTCCCGGCCTGCTCGGTGCCGCGCTGCACCGCCGCTGCGAGTGCGGCTGAGTTGCCGGAGCGGCGGGGACTGCCGACAAGGACCAGGAGGGATTGGGGGTTGCTCATCGCGAAAGGATGGGCTTCGCGAAAGATTCTTTGCGAGGAAGCACCTGACCTTTGCCATCACCAGGCCACAGAGAGGATGGGCCCCATGAGACCCAGGGCATCAGTGGACCGGAGGGGGCGGCACAGATGAGTGGAAGGACTGGGACGTGATCTTCGCCCTCAGCGGGAACCTCTCGGGATGGCGTATCGACTCAACGGACAAGTCAACATCCAGATCAGGCCAATAGAGATGGTCGGGCGTGGGTCGCAAGACGTGGATGATCTGCTGAATCGTAGCCGCCTTAAGGAGACCCTGGAAAAGCCGGCGCACTCACGCGAAAATTGCCCTGTGATCGCAGGTAAGGGCTGGGTTCATGGGTGGTAAGCAGCTTGGGTTTGGTGATTACGAGCAGACCACGGCCAAGAAACG
>NZ_JAGQCY010000026.1 GCF_024346455.1 Cyanobium sp. Aljojuca 7A6 | reverse complement strand
AGGCCGTTGGGAACAGCAGCAGACCGGACCACCCCACGAAAACGAAGCGGTCGCGCTTGAGCCAGTCGTCGAGGACGTCGAACCATCCACGGGTGGCCGGTGCACGCCCTAGGGCGATCGTCATGGGAGGAGCTTCACGAAGCGTTACAAGCAGATCGTAAAAGACAACCGCCTTTCTGTGCGGCCGACCGCCTCCCAGCCCTGCAGGAATGAGCACAACTACTCATCAGCTCCCCCGTGGCCCACGATTCGCCAGAGTGGCGAGGCCAGCCCTTCCCGCCCTGCATGTACGTCGTTGAGATCTCCCTCCGGCTCAGCCCCATGCCCGTTGCCGTTCAGCGCAAGGAGCTGGACGCCGCCCAGGCCCTTTACGGCGAGGTGCGTCAGGCCCTCGAGAACGGCCACCCCAAGGTGCTTGACCTGACCTGCGAGAAGGACGAGCAGAAGCGCGTCAGCCTTCTGAGCGGCGAGATCGTGGCCGTTCAGATTTATGAGAAGTCGGCGGTCGCCGGCGGCGGCAAGCGGCCCGGCTTCAGCTTCGAAGCTTGACAATGGCTGCGCCAGTGGAGCCGCCCCTGCGCATCGAGGGGCTCCGCTTCGGCTGGGGCGAGGGCCGCGAAGCGCTGCACCATTGCCGGCTGCTGATTCCAGGCCCAGGACTGTGGATGCTCGTTGGCAGCAACGGCAGCGGCAAGAGCACCCTGTTGCGCCTGATCACCGGCCTCCTGACACCTGCCGAAGGGACCATCACCTGCCAGGGCAGGACTGCCCTCGTCTTCCAGAATCCCGACCATCAGCTGCTGCTCCCCAGCTGCGGCAGCGATCTGCAGCTGGCCCTCCCCGAGGGTCTCGACGCCGGCCAGCGCGCAGCCCGGGTGGCCTCGGCCCTGGCCCAGGTGGGCCTGAGCGGCCTGCAGCAACGTCCCATCCACACCCTGAGTGGCGGCCAGAAGCAGCGCCTGGCGATCGCCGGCGCCTTGGCCAGTGACGCGTCGCTGTTGCTGCTCGATGAACCCACGGCCCTGCTGGATCCGGAAAGCCAGAAAGAAGTGCTGGAACTGATCCATCGGCTGTGTCACCGGAGCGCCGCACCCCTCACCGCGCTGTGGATCACCCACCGCCTTGAGGAACTTGCGCGCTGCGACGGGGCCGCCCGCATGGAAGCCGGGGCGATCGGCCCCTGGCAGAGCGGCGAAAGCCTGCGCCACTCCCTGGCCCCCTTGCCCGTCGGCGGGGCCGAAAGGTAAGGTCATCTGATCCGGGTTTTCCGGTGTTTTCCTCGGTAGCTCAGTGGTAGAGCGGTCGGCTGTTAACCGATTGGTCGCAGGTTCGAATCCCGCCCGGGGAGTTTTTCATCCGCCCGATTCCGGCCCTCCTGCCCTCTGCCAACAGCGGCAGCATCAGCCTGCTGAGCGTGGTCAGCAGGGATCTCTGCACGGATCTGCGAAAACGGCGAAAATGTAGTCTCCCGTCACCTGTGCTCCCTCCAGAAGCACCCCCGACGCCACGACCCCACCCATGAAGCCCTCCATCCTGCTCATCGAAGATGACGGCGACATGCGTGATCTGGTCGCCGGCCATCTCGAGCACGGGGGCTTCGACGTGCAGCGCGCTGAGGACGGCATCAAGGGCCAGGCCCTCGCCGTTCAGTACAGCCCGGATGTCATCCTGCTCGACCTGATGCTCCCCAAAGTCGACGGTCTCACCCTCTGTCAGCGTCTGCGGCGCGACGAGCGCACGGCCAAGATCCCCATCTTGATGCTCACCGCCCTCGGCAGCACCAAGGACAAGGTCAGCGGGTTCAATTCGGGCGCCGATGACTACCTCACCAAGCCCTTCGATCTCGAGGAGCTCATGGTCAGGGTCAAGGCCCTCCTGCGCCGCAGCGAGCGGGCTCCCCTCTCCGCCAAGCACAACGAGATCCTCAGCTTCAGCTCCCTCACCCTCGTGCCCGAGCGCTTTGAGGCCATCTGGTTCGATGCCCCCGTGCGCCTCACGCATACGGAGTTCGAACTCCTCCACTGTTTGCTGCAGCGCCACGGCCAGACCGTCGCCCCCTCCCTGATCCTGAAGGAGGTCTGGGGTTACGAGCCCGACGACGACATCGAAACGATCCGCGTCCACATCCGTCACCTCCGCACCAAGCTCGAACCCGACCCCCGCAAGCCCCGCTTCATCAAGACCGTCTACGGCGCCGGCTACTGCCTGGAGCTGCCTTCCAACGATCAGATGGAACCCCTCGCCCGCATCGTCCGCGACGCCAGACAGGCTCGGCTGGAGGCCTCGATCAAGAGCAACGAAGCGGGCTGATTCCTCGGCCCATCGCTGCATGGGAGCACAAGCCCCCCTTTCCCGGATAACAACCTGCGGCACCTCCAGACGTTGCGGGAAGGGTTATGATTCACTATCGCCTCAGCGGCCAAGGTCGAGCAGGGCCACCTCCCAGGCCAGCCGGGGCTGCACGTAGGCCAGCAGGTGGCTGCGCAACTGTTCGAGGCGCCGCAGCGGCGCCGCCTCCAGGCGCTGCCGCCAGAGGTGCAGCTGCCACCAGTCGAGCAACCAGAGCTGCTGTTCGCCGTCGAGGGCCTCGCTGAGGTCCCGGGCCAGGCCCAGGGCCTCCATGGGCTCCCGGCCCAGGGTCAGCAACCGTTCCGCCAGCCCCTCCGGCAATCCCTGCCAGACCCGTCGGTGGCGAAGCAAGGCCCCGGGGGAGCCGGCGGCCAGCTCGAGCAGTTCGGGGGGATCCGCCATGGGCGCCTGCGGTTCCCCTGCCGCCAGCGGCAGGCGCTCCAGGACCTGGCGCACCAGGGCGGGGGGCAGGCGGGCGAAGGGAATGGACTGGCAGCGGGAGCGGATGGTGCTCAGCAGCCGGTCCGGGGTCGCCGTGAGCAGGATCAGCAGGCCGTGGCCGGGTTCCTCGAGGGTCTTGAGCAGAGCATTGGCGGCCGCTTCGGCCATCGCTTCAGCCGTTTCCAGCACCACCAGGGAGCGGCCCCCCTCCACCGGGCGGCGGGCCAGGAAACGGGTCACCTCCCGCACCTGCTCCAGGCGCAGCTGGGGGGGGGTGCGGCGGCTGAGGCCCTGGGCCTCGGCTTCGGAGGCCTTCACCAGCCGGCCCTGGTGCAGGTAGGTGGGCTCAACCCAGAGCAGGTCGGGGTGGTTGCCCTCCGCCAGACGCCGCCGCAACGGCACCGATCCGGCGGTTCCGCCTGCCAGCACCCCTTCCAGCAGGCGCAGGGCCGCCAGCCGGCGGCCCACCCCATCAGCCCCCACGAACAGGTAAGCCGGCGCCAGCCGCCGGCGTTCGAGGGCGGCCGTCAGCAGCCCCACCGCCTGCGGCTGGCCGACCAGATCGGCGAACAGCTCAGCCACAGCCATACCCCCCGGGGGCGCCCAGGTGTTCCGTGATCTGGGCGCGGCAGAGCTCCGTGACCTCCTCCCTGGGCAAACTGGCCTCGACCCGACACCAGCCCCTCTGGCCGGCCAGGGCGGCGAAGCCGTCGCTGACCCGCTGCAGGAAGGCCTCGCCGGCGGCCTCAATCCGGTCGGCGGGTCGATGGCCGCGGCGACGCAGGGAACCGGCCAGGGGCAGGTCGAGCCAGAGGGTGAGATCGGGCGTCAGGCCACCAGTGGCCAGGGCTTCGAGCTGAAGAATCGTTGGCAGGGGGAGGCCGCGGCCATAGCCCTGGTAGGCGGCGGTGGAGCCGCTGAAACGATCGCAAAGCACCCAGTCGCCAGCAGCCAGGGCCGGACGCAGGCACTCCTCCACGTGCTGGGCCCGGTCGGCGGCGTAGAGCATCAGCTCGCTGAGGCTGCAGGGGGCGGCACCCTCGGGAGGCTGCAACAGCAGGGAACGCAGAGCCTGGCCCAGGGCCGTGCCGCCGGGTTCCCGGGTCACCACCAGGCGGGCGCCGGGATCCATCAGGCCACTGGCCGGCAGCCAGGCGCGCAGGGCCTCGATCTGGGTGGACTTGCCGCAGCCGTCGATGCCTTCCAGCACCAGGAAGCGTCCGCTCATCACGGCCGCTCCTTCAGGCTGATCTGCAGCAGCAGGGCATTGCCGACCACGGTGATGGAACTGAAGGCCATCAGCAGGGCCGCCAGTTCGGGCGAGAGGCGCAGGCCGAAACCCGGCAGCAGCACCCCGGCGGCGATCGGCAGCACGATCAGGTTGTAGCCGAAGGCCCAGGCCAGGTTCTGGCGCACCTTGGCCATGGTGCGCCGGGCGATCTCCAGGGCCCGGACGATGCCGTCGAGGCCCTCACCCATCACCACCAGCGCCGCACTCTCCTGGGCAATCTGGGTGCCGGTTCCGACGGCGATGCCGAGATCGGCGGCGGCCAGGGCGGGCGCATCATTCACCCCGTCCCCCACCATCGCCACGGCCCCCTGGCGGTGGGCCAGCAGGAGCCGTTCCAGCTTCTGCTCGGGCCGCAGTTCCCAGGCCAGCTCTTCGGGGCGCAGGCCGAGCCGGCGGCCCAGGCCCTCGACGCTCGCCCGCCGGTCGCCGCTGAGCAGCCCGAGCCGCAGCCCCTGCTGCCGCAGGAGGGCCAGGGTGGCAGCGGCATCGGCGCGGGGCTGGTCTTCCACGGCCAGGAGTCCCAGGAGCCGTCCGTCGCTGGCCACCGCCAGCAGGCTGGCGCCATCGGCCTCCAGGTCCTGCTGGAGGGCCTCAAGGCCGGGGTCCACCGCCACGCCGGTGTGGGCCAGCCAGGCCAGCCGGCCCACCTGCACAAGCCCGGAGCCTTCCACCTGGCCCTGCACCCCTTCCCCGGGGTGCGTCAGGGCCTCGGCGACGGACAGCAGGGGCAGCCCCAGGCACTGGGCCTGCTGAAGGACGGCATGGGCCAGGGGATGGCGGCTGTGCTGCTCAAGGCTGGCCGCCAGCTGCACCAGTCGCTCGGCCTGGGCCGCCTCCGCCGGGCTTCCAGCCGCGGCCCCGATCACCCGGACGGCCGTCACCAAGGGGAGACCGACGGTGAGGGTGCCGGTTTTGTCGAACAGCACCGCCTCCAGCCGGGAGGCGGTTTCGATGGCGTCACCGCCGCGGAACAACAGGCCCGAGCGGGCCGCCAGGCCGGAGCCAACGGTGATGGCTGTCGGTGTGGCCAGACCCAGGGCGCAGGGACAGGCCACCACCAGCACGGCGATGGCCAGCTGCAACCCGAGGCTGAAGGGGGTGGTGGGGCTGGCGACATCCCCATGGCCATGGGCGCCATGGCCGGCTGCAGCGACCGTGAGCAGCACCTCGGGCCAGTGCTGGCTGCCCCACAACCACCAGAACAGCAGGGTGGCCACCGCCAGGACCAGCACCACCAGGGTGAAGCGGCCGGCGATCCGGTCCGCCAGCCCCTGGATCGGGGCCTTGCGGGCCTGGGCCCGCTCCACCATGTGCACGATGCGGGCGATGGCGCTCTCGGCACCGCTGCGCTGCACCTCCAGCACCAGGGAACCATCCAGATTGAGCAGGCCGGCGGCCAGCTCACTGCCAGGAGCCACGGAGCGCGGCAGGGGTTCGCCGGTGAGGCTGGAGGCATCCACGCTGGAGCGGCCTTCCCGCACCACCGCATCCACCGGCACCCGGTCCCCCGGCAGCAGCCTCAGCCGGTCCCCCGGACGCAGCCCGCCCACCCGGACCTGGCGTGGGGGGCCTTCACCCAGCAGCAGCAGGGCATGGTCGGGCTGGAGGGCACTGAGTTCCTCGATGGCCCGACCGGTGCGATAGCGGGCCCGTTCCTCGAGGAAGCGACCGGTGAGGACAAAGCCCAGCAGCATCACCGGCTCGTTGAAGTAGCAGGGCCAACCGCTGGCCGGCCATAGCCAGCCCACCAGGCTGGAGAGGTAGGCGCTGGCCACGCCCAGCCCCACCAGGCTGTCCATGCCTGGCACGCCGGCCAGCGCCGAACGCACGCCCCGGATCAGGATCGGCCGGCCCGGAACGGCCAGGGCGAGCGTGGCCACCAGGGCATGGAACCAGGGGCTGCCCAGCAGCTGCCACGGCCCCCGCCAGGGCAGCTGACCGGCCTCTGCCAGGTGGCCCAGCCCGGAGACCAGCAGCAGGAGCAGGGCCATGAGCAGCTGGCGCCAGTGGCGCCACCACTGGTCGGCCTGACGACGCTGCCGTTGGCTCGCCGGCTCCAGGGCCTGGGAACGCAGCCGGGCCTGGAAGCCCAGGCCCTCAAGGCTGCCCAGCAGGGCGGGCAGGGGGTCCTCGGTGACGCCATCGGGGCCGTCAGCGCGTGGCTCCAGATCGACCCAGGCCGTGCGGGTGAGCAGGTTGACGCTGGCCTGGCGCACTCCCTTGGTCTGCAGCAGGCGTTGCTCCACGGCACGCACGCAGCCGCCGCACTTCATGCCCTCCACATCGAGAAGCAATGGCTCTGAAGCGGCGGCAAGGGGGGTGGCGCTCACGCAGGGGTTGCCGGGGCGATCACGGACCGGCGCCCCAGGCTAGGGAGCCGCCACCCCTTCGGCCTGTCCAAGGGCGCCCGAGGCAGGATGGAGGCACGATCCGGATCTCGACCCTTGCCCCGCTCGCAGCGCAACGACAACTTCATCGACAAGAGCTTCACGGTCATGGCCGACCTGATCGTCAAGCTGCTGCCGATCGATCCCAAGGCGAAGGAGGCGTACGTCTATTACCGCGACGGACTGTCGGCCCAGAACGACGGCGACTATGCCGAGGCCCTCGAAAACTACGAGGAGGCCCTGAAGCTTGAGGAGAACAGCATCGACCGGGGCGAGATCCTCAAGAACATGGCGATCATCTTCATGAGCAATGGCGAGGAGAACAAGGCCCTCGACTTCTACCGCCAGTCGCTGGACGCCAACGCCAACTCCCCCTCCTGCCTCAAGAACATGGGGCTGATCTACGAGAAGTGGGGCCGGCTGGCCGAGGAAACCGGCGACCAGGACGCCGCCGACCGCTGGTTCGACGAGGCCGCCACCTACTGGACCAAGGCCGTGCGGCTCTACCCGGGCGGCTACCTGGACATCGAGAACTGGCTCAAGTCCTCCGGCCGCAGCAACGTCGACGTGTACTTCTGACTAGTCGGGGTTGACCCCCAGGCCGGCCACCAGGGCCTCGGCCACCGTGGCCGCCTCCAGCAGTTGCAAGCCGAGGCTGGCCGCCACCGGGCCCAGGGCGCTGCCGCGGGGCACCACGGCCCGGGAAAAGCCCAGCCGGGCCGCCTCCTGCAGGCGCAGCTCCAGCTGGCCCACGGGCCGCAGCTGGCCGCCCAGGCCCAGTTCCCCGAGCAGCACCGTGCCCGCCGGCAGGGTGAGGTCGCGGTAGCTGGCCACCACGGCGGCCGCCACCCCCAGATCCGCTGCCGGCTCCTCCACCTCCAGGCCGCCGGCCACCGCCAGGTAGCAGTCGAACCGGGAGAGGGGCAGACCCATGTGCTTCTCCAGCACCGCCAGGATCTGGTGCAGCCGGTTGGTGCCGATGCCGGTAGCGGTGCGCCGCGGGCTGGCGTAGCTGGTGGGGCTGACCAGGGCCTGAACCTCCACCAGCAGTGAACGGGTGCCCTCACAGGCCACGATCGTGGCGGTGCCGGGGCTGGGTCCATCCCCGGCCAGGAACAGCTCGCTGGGGTTGCTCACCTCCACCAGACCGGCACCCTGCATCTCGAACACGCCCAGCTCGTGGGTGGCGCCGAAGCGGTTCTTGACGGCCCGCAGCAGCCGGTGGCTGGCGAAGCGGTCCCCTTCGAAGGTGAGCACCGCATCCACCAGATGCTCGAGCACCTTGGGACCCGCCAGCATCCCCTCCTTGGTGACGTGCCCCACCAGCACCAGGGCGGTGTGCTGGCGTTTGGCGATCCGCTGCAGGGCGGCGGCACATTCCCGCACCTGGGACACCGAGCCGGGGGCACTGCCCAGCTCGGCGTCGTGCAGCGCTTGGATGCTGTCGATGATCGCCACCTGGGGTCGCAGGGTCTCCAGTTCCTGCAGCACCAGCTCCAGATCGGTCTCCGCCAGCAGGCGCAGACCCTCGCCCTCGCCGCCTTCGCCAGCCTCTGCCGCCACGCCATTGGCAACCCCAGCGCCGGGAGCGTCCTCGGCCAGGCGCCGCCAGCGCAGCTTCACCTGCTGGGCCGACTCCTCGGCGCTCACGTAGAGCACCACGGCCCGGGAGGCCATGGCCCGGGCGCTCTGCAGCAGCAGGGTGCTCTTGCCGATGCCCGGATCACCCCCCAGGAGCACCAGGGAGCCAGGCACCAGGCCTCCCCCCAGCACCCGGTCCAGCTCGCCATAGCCGCTGGCCAGGCGCTGCAGGGGCCGGTCCCCCACGGCCTGGATCGGTTCGGAGCGGCGGGGACGGCCCGGTGCTGGAGCCCCAGTGGCGTCCTGCGCCGCCGCGGCGGCCACCGGCCGGCGGCGGCGGTTGTCGCCGCTTGGCTCGCTCTGCTCCACCAGCGTGTTCCAGCCACCGCAGCCGGCGCAGCGGCCGAAGAACTGCCGCGTCCTGGCCCCACAGGCCTGGCAGACGAACGAGGAACCGGAACGGGCCAAGGCAAGCGAGCGGGGTGTATGAAGAAAGGTGGCGTTCGGTGAATTCACGACCTTCCGGCCGGTTCAGTGGGTCGGATCCGTGTTGCCTTGTCAGCGCCGCAATGACGGCCTCCCCCACCGCCAAAGAAACCATTCTCGTCGTCGACGACGAGGCCAGCATCCGCCGGATCCTTGAGACCCGGTTGTCGATGATCGGCTATCAGGTGGTCACCGCCAGCGATGGCGAGGAGGCCATCGAGGCGTTCCACCGTGTCCTGCCGGACCTTGTGGTGCTCGACGTGATGATGCCCAAGCTTGACGGCTATGGCGTTTGCCAGGAGCTGCGCAAGGAATCCGATGTGCCGATCGTGATGCTCACCGCCCTCGGCGACGTGGCGGACCGCATCACGGGCCTCGAGCTCGGGGCCGACGATTACGTCGTCAAGCCCTTCAGCCCCAAGGAACTGGAGGCCCGCATCCGCTGCGTGCTGCGCAGGGTCGAGAAGGACCCCGGCGCCGGAATCCCCAATTCCGGCGTGATCCAGGTCGGCGATCTCCGCATCGACACCAACAAGCGGCAGGTGTACCGGGGCGACGAGCGCATCCGTCTCACCGGGATGGAGTTCAGCCTCCTGGAGTTGCTGGTGAGCCGTTCCGGCGAACCCTTCAGCCGGGGCGAGATCCTCAAGGAGGTTTGGGGCTACACCCCCGAGCGTCATGTGGACACCCGCGTGGTGGATGTCCACATCTCGCGG
The DNA here is from genome assembly GCF_024346455.1 of Cyanobium sp. Aljojuca 7A6. Taxonomy (GTDB): domain Bacteria; phylum Cyanobacteriota; class Cyanobacteriia; order PCC-6307; family Cyanobiaceae; genus Cyanobium. The sequence continues at coordinate 21,730 of NZ_JAGQCY010000026.1, read as the reverse complement.
CTGCGCTCCAAACTGGAGGATGATCCTACCAACCCCGAGCTGATCCTCACGGCACGGGGCACCGGCTATCTGTTCCAGCGCATCGTTGAACCCGTTGCCACCGAAGGATCCTGAAGGCGCAGGGCGCGACGGTCGCCGCTTCGCCTCCAACCGCCCCAAACCCAACCGCACGATCCGCCGTCTGGTGATCTGGTATCGGCGCAATGCGGCTGTCACCAGCCTGGTAGGCACGGCCACGGCCACGGCCTCGGGGGCCGCCTCGGGGGCCGTTTCGGTGGCGGGCAGCATGGCCGGAGCCGCCACCAATGTGGCGGGCTCCGTGCTCCAGCCCTTCGTCTTCGATCCGTTGCGGCGTCTCCAGCAGGGGAGCCACAGCGGCGGCGGCATCGACGACCGGCAGCGCCTCTGGGTCGCTGTCGACGGCATGGGCGGGGACCACGCCCCGGGCCCGATCCTGGAGGGATGTCTGAGGGCGGTGGGCCTGCTGCCCCTGCGCATCCGCTTCGTGGCGGAGCCGGAGCCGCTGCGTCAGGCGGTGGCGGCCATGGGCCTGGGCCACGATCTTGAAGAAGCGGTCCAGCGCGGCCTGATCGAACTGGTGCCCAGCGGCGCTTCGGTGGGCATGCACGAGGAGGCCACGGTGGTGCGCCGCAAGCGCGACGCCAGCATCAATGTGGCCATGGATCTGGTCAAGAAGGGCGAGGCCACCGCCGTCTATTCCGCCGGCAACTCCGGTGCGGTGATGGCCGCCGCGATCTTCCGCCTCGGCCGCCTGGCGGGCATCGATCGGCCGGCCATCGGAGCCCTGTTCCCCACCAAGGACCCCAGCCAGCAGGTGCTGGTGCTCGACGTGGGGGCCAACATGGACTGCAAGCCCGAGTGGCTGCATCAGTTCGCCCTGCTCGGGAACATCTACAGCCGCGACGTGCTGCAGGTGAAACGGCCCCGCATCGGCCTGGTGAACATCGGTGAGGAGGAGTGCAAGGGCAACGACCTCTGCCTGCGCACCCATCCGCTGCTGGCGGGCGACGAGCGCTTCGTCTTCGCCGGCAACTGCGAGGGTCGTGACATCCTCTCCGGGGACTTCGACGTGGTGGTCTGCGATGGCTTCACCGGCAACGTGCTGCTGAAGTTCCTTGAGTCGGTGGGCAGCGTCCTGTTGGACGTGCTGCGGGCCGAGCTGCCCCGGGGGCGCCGGGGCAAGGTGGGCTCAGCGTTCCTGCGCAGCAACCTGGTGCGGATCAAGAAGCGCCTCGACCACGCCGAGCATGGCGGCGCCCTGCTGCTCGGGGTCGACGGCATCTGCGTGATCGGCCACGGCAGCAGCCGGGCGCTTTCGGTGGTGAGTGCCCTGCGGCTGGCCCACTCCGCCGCCAGCCACGGCGTCATGGACGACCTGCACGCCCTCGGCGAGGGGAGCGCCGGAGTGGCAACGACCTGTGGTTGACTGTGCCCACCTATGAACCGAATGGGTGCCGCTCGGCTCGGACAAGACGGTGACCACGGCCGCCTTGCGGGGGATGGCTCTGGTGGGCTGTGGACGCGCTCTCCCCGCCGCCAGCATCAGTAACGACCAGCTGAGCGAGCGGGTTGAAACCAACGACGGCTGGATCCGCAGCCGCACCGGTATCGGCGCCCGGCGCGTGGCCGGCCCCGGAGAAACTGTCACCAGCCTGGCCGCCGAAGCCGGCCGGGCGGCGCTGGCCCATGCGGGCTGGGCTCCTGAGGAAGTGGATCTGATCCTGCTGGCCACCTCCAGCCCCGACGACCTGTTCGGCACCGCCCCCCGGGTCCAGGCGGCCCTGGGCGCCCACCGGGCAGTGGCCTTCGATCTCACGGCGGCCTGCAGCGGCTTCCTGTTCGCCCTGATCACGGCAGCCCAGTACATCCGCGGCGGCACGATGCAGCGGGTGCTGGTGATCGGCGCCGACCAACTCAGCCGCTGGCTCGACTGGGACGACCGCCGCACCTGTGTGCTCTTCGGGGATGGCGCCGGTGCCCTGGCCGTACAGGCCTGCGACCCTGCCGACGACGCCCTGGTGGGCTTCCGCATGCGCTCGGATGGCAGCCGCAACGCCTGCCTCACCCTGGCCCAGGTGGCCGAGCATCGGCCCCTGGTGGCAGAGCTCTCCGCCCAGGTGGGGGGCTTCGCGCCGATCCACATGAACGGCCAGGAGGTCTATAAATTCGCCGTACGGGAAGTGCCCGCCATGCTGGCCGAGCTGCTGGAGGCCACCGGCACCGCCGCCTCGGACGTGGATTGGCTGCTGCTGCACCAGGCCAACCAGCGCATCCTCGATGCGGTGGCCGACCGCTTCGCCATGCCCGCCGAGCGGGTGCTCAGCAACCTGTCCGCCTACGGCAACACCTCCGCCGCCACGATTCCCCTGATGCTCGATGAAGCGGTCCGCGATGGGCGGGTGGGGGTCGGTGACCTGATCGCCAGCAGCGGCTTCGGCGCCGGCCTCAGCTGGGGGGCCGCCCTGTTCCGCTGGAGCGGTCCCGGCCGCCCGCCAGCCGAGCCCTAATCTCCTGCCGTTGCACAGGAGGCTTGCATGGCCATCGCCTGGGTGTTTCCGGGACAGGGTTCACAACAACCGGGCATGGCCGAGGGAGTGATCGACCTGCCCGGCGCCCGCGAGCGCTTCGATCGGGCCTCGGCCCTGCTCGGCCGTGACCTGCTGGCCATCTGCGCTGGAGCTGAGACCTCCGCCAACGGGGGCCCCGGCCAACCCAGCGATCTCAACGACACCCGCAACACCCAGCCGGCCCTGTTCGTGGTCGAGAGCTTGCTGGTGGATGAACTGCACCGACAGGGCCGCAGCGCCCAGCTGGTGGCGGGCCACAGCCTGGGCGAGCTGGTGGCGCTCTACGCGGCCGGCGTCTTCGACGCCGAGACCGGCCTTGGCCTGATGCGGCGCCGCAGTGAACTGATGGCCGCCGCCGGCGGCGGTGCCATGACCGCCGTGATGGGCTTCGACCGCGACGAACTTGAGCGGGTGGTGGCGGCCACCGAGGGGGTGGTCATCGCCAACGACAACAGCGCCGCCCAGGTGGTGCTTTCCGGCACCCCGGAGGCGGTGGCCAGCGTCAGCGCGACGGTGCGCTGCAAACGGGCCATCCCCCTGGCCGTCTCCGGCGCCTTCCATTCCCCCTTCATGGCCGCCGCTGCCGCCGCCTTCGCGGCCGAACTGGAGGCGGTGCCCTTCGCCGACGCCCGGATCCCCGTGCTCAGCAACGCCGATCCCAGGCCCGAAACCGCCGCCACGGTGCTCAAGGACCGCCTGCGCCAGCAGATGACCATGGGGGTGCGCTGGCGCGAAACCATGGAGGGCCTGCAGAGCGCCGGCATCACCACCGCGGTGGAGATCGGCCCCTGCAATGTGCTCGCTGGCCTGATCAAGCGCAGCTGTCCAGGGGTCGGCACCGCCCAGATCGCCGGTTCGGGTGACCTGGGCCAGTGAGACGCCGCCGCCGGCCACCGGCCGATCCCCCCGCCCTGCTGAACACCCCGAAGCCGAGCCTGACCTACCGGCTGATCAGCTACCTGCTGGTGTTTCCCGTCTTCAGGGTGCTGTTCCGGGGCCAGACCACCGGCAACGGCAACGTGCCCCTGGAGGGGGCCGTGGTGGTGGTGGCCAACCATGGCTCCCACCTGGATCCGCCACTGCTGGGCCACGCCCTGGGCAGGCCCGTGGCCTTCATGGCCAAGGCGGAGCTGTTCCGGGTGCCAATCCTGGGTCCGATCATCCGAGCCTGCGGCGCCTATCCGGTGGAGCGCGGCGCCGGTGATCGCGAAGCAATCCGCACGGCCACCGACCGGCTGCTGCAGGGCTGGGCCACCGGCGTCTTCCTCGACGGCACCCGCCAGCCGGATGGCCGCGTCAACCATCCCCAGCCCGGGGCGGCCCTGCTGGCCGCCCGGGCTGGGGTACCGCTGCTGCCGGTGGCGATCATCAACAGCCACCGCGCCCTGGGACCCGGCGGCCATGGGCCCCGGCTGGTGCCGATCCACATCCGCATCGGCACGCCGATCCCTCCCCCGGCCTCCCGGCGGCGCCCCGACCTGGATGCGGTGACCCGGGCCGCCCAGGAACAGATCAACAGGATGCTGGACCTCGGCCCGATCAGCGGAAGCCTGCTTTCTCCAGCCAGGGAGCCACCCGCTCTTCCACCCACGGCCTGATGTCCTGGCCGCTGATCACCCACAGGGCCGCCCTGGCGCCATCGCCCCACAAGCGCCTGCGGCCCTCGACGACGCAAAGCTCGCCGCAGGGGACAGGCACCGGGGTGAGGTGAATGCCGCGGCTGCCGGCCACGATCCGTCCCACCAGCAGAGCCCGTTCCATGTGATCGGTGGAGGTGACGAGCAGGGCGTGACGGATCCGGGACTTGCGCAGGTCGTCGACCAGGGAGGTGAAATTGGACACCGTGTCCCGGGCCCGATAGTCGAGCTGGACCTGCCGGGAGGGCAGGCCCTCCTTCTGCTGGAACAGCCAGTGGGCGTACTCGGGGTTTGTGCCGCCGGTGACCACCACCGGCAGCCCATCAACGCGAGCCAGGCGGGCAGCGGCCGCCTCCCGATCGGCATCGCCCCCCAGCACCAGGATCATCTGGGGCGGCGGCGGCGTGGGCCACCACACTCCCCGGGACAGCCACAGCAGAGCCAGGCCCGCCAATCCCATCAGCACTCCCCTGCCCCGGCCAGGTCGCCGCGGGGCGGGGAGGGCGCGGCGGGACCGATTGGGCGGACCCGCCGGCGTCGGCTCAGTGCTGGCCGCGCGACGCGAGCGGCGGCGGCGGGGTCGGGGATGGGGTCCGGGGCGGCTCAACATGGGAGCGCCTCCACCGGACTGGTGGGGTAGAGGGGCAGCACCGGCTGCCAGGGGGCGCTCAGGCCTGCGGCGGCGCTGGCGGCGCTGAAGCCGAGCAACTGGATCACGTCCTCCGGCAAGCGCACCTCTGCCGGGTGGATGGGGAAGGGAGCCAGGGCGTCACGGCCGCGGTGGAGCCTCGGGGCCTCCAGCTCGACCACGCCACCGGGCAGGCCCGGGTCGGCGCCATAAAGTCCCGCCACCACCCCGCGACGGGGCAGCTCCTGCAGCAACCAGAAGGGACCCGCCGCGCTGGGGGGCCGGGGCCCGGCGAGCAGGCGACGGGCCATCAGGTGGAAGCTGCTGATGCCATCGAGGGGCAGGGCCAGCTGCTGGGCCAGGGTGCGGGCCAGCACCACCGTCAGGCGGGTGCCGGTGAAGCCACCGGGTCCGGTGGCCACCGCCAGGCGTCCCAGCTGGGGCCAGGCGCTGGCCGGCAGCACCGATTCAAGGCAGTCGAACAGCCCATTGGAGAGGGAGCGGCCAAGGGGGAAGCTCTCCAGCCGCTCCGGCTGTGTCGCCCCGAGGCACTGCAACCCCACCCCGAGGCTGTCGCTGGAGCTGTGCAGCGCCAGCAGCCAGCGGCGGCCATCGGGATTGGCAAGGCCAGTGATCATGTCGGCAGGGGGCCGTCCGGGCGCCAGCGGCGCCAGCGGCCCGGATCGGACTGGAAATCGGAGCAGGCCCGCACATCCCACTCCACCCCGACACTGGCCGTGGCGGCGTCGAGATCGAGCACCTGCACGTGAATGCGAGGCTGCCGGGGGCTGAAATCAGGGTTCATGGTGAGGTGGGCGACGCCGTGCTGACGCTCGACCGCGTGGTAGGCCTGACAGCGCTCGACCCAGTGGCAATCCACGCAGATGCACATGCCGCCGCGGCCCAGCAGGGCGCCCATTGTGGCGTGCGAGCCGGGACGTCAAGTCTCCGAACTGTGGCGGGCCCTGGCGCCGGAGCGCTGGCCTCTGCCTCCCCACGCGCTGCCGGAGGGCACGGCGCTGGTGGGGGGGGCGGTCCGGGACGGCCTGCTGGGTCAACTGGTCGCCCAGCCGGATCTCGACCTGGTGGTGCCCGGCGACGCCATCGACCTGGCCCGGCAGCTGGGGCGGCAGTTCGGTGGCACCTGTGTGGTGCTCGACCAGGAACGTTCGATCGCCAGGCTGGTGCTGAAGGGCTGGACGATCGACCTGGCCCGCTGCGCCGGTGACGATCTCAGGGTCGATCTGACCCGCCGCGACTACACCGCCAACGCCATCGCCCTGCCCCTGGGGGGGCTGGCACTGGACAGCCGAGCGGCGTCCGATCTGCGGCTGATCGACCCCTGCGGTGGCCTCCAGGATCTGGCCGCGCGCCGGCTGGTGGCCATCAGCGAGGCCAACCTGCTCGACGACCCGCTGCGATTGCTGCGGGGGGTGCGGCTGGCCTGCGAACTGGACTTCGCCATCGCCCCAGCCACCTGGGAGCTGATCCAGCGCCATCGGCAGCGAATCGCCGCCGTGGCCGGGGAGCGGGTGCTGGCGGAACTGGAGCGCCTGGCCGCGTCTGCCCAGGGACACCAGGGACTGGAGCAGGCCCTGGAAGCGGGCCTGCTCCAGCCCTGGGGAGCCGCCGAAGGGAGCGAAGCGTCGCTGGAGCTTCTGGCTTCCCAGCGACCGGACATCTGCGGCCTCACCTCCGCCGAAGCGGCCTGGGCCCTGCCGCTGGCAAGGCTGGCGGCCGTGCTGGATGGTCCGAGCCTGGAAGGGCTGCGGGCCAGCCGCCGGCTGCAGCAGCGCTGCCAGCGGCTGCGGCAATGGCTCAGCCGACTCCGGCAGACGCCAGGGGGCACCGGTGCACTGGCGCTGGAGGCTCTGGCCGAAGGGCCGCGGCTGGCTCTGCAGCGCCAGCTGGAGGAGGATCTGCCCGCCCTGCTGCTGCACCTGGATCCAGGGGCGGCCCAGCTGGCCATGGAGCGCTGGCGGGATCCGGCAGATCGCCTGTTCCACCCACGGCCGCCCCTGGACGGCAGCCGCCTGCAACAGCTGCTGGCCATCGCCCCAGGCCCCAGGCTCGGCCAGTTGATCGACCACCTCACGGCCGAACGGGCCTTCGGTCGACTGGGTGGAACGGCAGCGACGGACACAGCGGAGTTGGCGGATCGCCTTCTCGCCGAAGAGAGCGTTACTGCGGCCCAGCTGTGGCTGGGCCGCCGGGGCGAAGCGACGGAGGCGGACCCTCGGCATGATTAACTGCTGGATGCAATGGCGCGATCGCACCGCCTGCCAGAGTTTTTTCCCTTTCCCGAGCCCCCTCCCCATGAGCGTTCGTCTCTATGTCGGCAATCTGCCGCAAACCTTTGATGCCAAAGAACTGGAAGCTCTCTTCTCGAGCGTGGGAGAGGGGGTGCGTTTCAAGGCGGTGAACGACCGGGAGACTGGCGGCTGCCGGGGCTTTGGCTTCGCCAACGTTGAGGATCTGGCCCAAGCGGAGGCGGTGATCGCCCAGCTCAACGGCAAGGACTTCGGCGGCAGCACCCTGCGCATCGAAATCTCTGAGCAGCGCCGTGACACCCGCCCCGCCGCCGGCGCCGATCGTCGCCCCGGCAGTGCCCCGACGGCCGCCCGCAAGAGCGTCAACAAGGTGGTCCACGCCGACGCCGTCGGCGAAGGCGCCCCCGATCCCCGCTGGGCCGGCGAACTGGCCAAGCTCAAGAACCTGCTGGCCAACCAGAAGGCCGCCGTCTGAGTTCAGGGCCGCTTGAGTGGCAGAAGACAGTCGTTGGCCTTGGGGGTCGTTTCCCCCTCAAGACATCGAAACCGTCAGGCAGGACTCCCCGCACGCCACTGTCACCGAGCACCATGCCCTCCACTCCCCAGGCCAGCAGTGGCACGATGTTCCCGGCCGACTGGTTGGGTATCTGGCGTTGGCAGGGGCAGACGGTGAGCTACGCGCGCAGCGCCCCTGCGGTGCCTGCCCGAGCCGGGAAGCTGCCCGTGCTTCTGATTCACGGCTTCGGCGCCTGCAAGGAACACTGGCGCCACAACCTGCCAACCCTGTCGGGCAAGCGTCCCGTCTTCGCCATCGATCTGGTCGGCTTCGGGGCTAGCAGCAAGCCCCCCTCCCGCCTCGAGGGCGAACCGGAGAATGGGCAAGCACTGCGCTATTGCATCGATCTGTGGGCCGACCAGGTGGCGGCCTTCGCACGGGAGGTGATCGGCACGCCTGTCCAACTCGTCGGCAATTCGATCGGGGGCGTCGTGGCCCTCGCTGCGGCCACCAGGCTCGGAGACGACGCCAGCCAGGTGATCCTTATCGACTGCGCCCAGCGCAGCCTGGACGACCGCCGCCTGGGCGAGCAGCCGCCACTGCGCCGGATCGGCCGACCCCTGCTGAAGCGCCTGGTGCGGCAGCGCTGGCTCACGGGCCGCCTGTTCCGCTGGGTGGCCAATCCCGACCTGATCCGCAGGGTTCTGGGCGCGGCCTACCCCTCCGGCGACGGCGTCGACGACCAACTGGTGCAGTTGCTGCTGACGCCGGCGCGCAGCCCCGGTGCCGAGGAGAGCTTCCGGGGGTTCATCAACCTCTTCCGCGACCGGCTGGCCCCGGACATGCTGGCGGAACTGACCATTCCGGTTCGGCTCCTCTGGGGCGAGGCGGATCCGTGGGAGCCGGTAGCCGAGGCCAGGCGCTGGGCCGGGGCCTTTGCCGCCGTACGTGACCTGCGGATCCTGCCCGGCCTCGGCCACTGTCCCCATGATGAGAGTCCCTCTCTGGTCAACCCGGTGCTGGAGGAGTGGCTGGCCCTAGGGGATCAGCCCTGAGGCAGCCCGTGGGCCCGGCCGATGGAACGCCGCTTCATCGCGTCTGGGCGATCACATAGGAGAACGGAAGATCAAGCAATTTGCCGACCCTGGGCACGAAGGCGCGGTGATTGAAGACGTCATAATCCAATCTCTCGATGACATCAAGGATTCCCCGATACAGACGCAGCGAGGCCCACACAGGCCAGCGAGCATCCGGGGCCAGCCAGCGCACCCCGGCCTCGGAACGGTTGAACCAATCCCTGGCCCGCTCCAGCTGGAAGCGCATCAGCGCCTGCCAGTTCTCGTTGAGACGCCCGGCCATGAGATCGTCTTCGGAGTAACCGAAACGGTCGAGATCCTCCTGGGGAAGATAGATACGACCACGGCCGCGATCCTCACCCACGTCCCGCAGGATGTTGGTCAGCTGGTTGGCGATTCCCAGGGCCACGGCGGCTTCCGAGGTATCGGGGCGTTCGCTCCAGGGGGCGGAGGTGTAGGCGGCGTCAACACCCATCACCTCCTGGGTCATCAGCCCCACGGTGCCAGCCACCCGATAGCAATAAAGCTGGAGGTCGGAGAAGCTGGCGTAGCGATCGCGCAGCACATCCATCCTCTGGCCCTCGATCATGTCGAGGTAGGCCTGCAGGGGCTGGGGGAAGCGCTCCATGGTGTCCACCATCACCCTGTCGAGGGCGTCGACGGCACGGCCGGCGAACAGGGCGCGGGTGCGTTCCTCCCAGGCGTCGAGGCGATCCAGCAGGACGTTGGCCGAAAGGGTCTGGGCCTGGGCGCTGTCCATCAGTTCGTCGGTACGGCGGCACCAGACGTAGATCGCCCAGATGGCCCGGCGCTTGGCCGGGGGCAACAGCATCGTGCCGAGATAGAAGGTCTTGGCCCAGCGCGCCGTTTCCTGCCGGCAGGATTCATAGGCGTCCTGCAGATCGGAGGAGAGGCAAGGGGGCAGCGGGGCCAGCACACTCACACCGTCGCCAGGCTCTGGGCCGGGGTCGGCCCCTGGTCCCGACTGCCAAGGCTGGCGTCCACGGCGGCGGCGCAGAGTTTGCCGCTCAGCACCGCTCCCTCCATCGAGGCCAGGTAACGCTGCATGGTGAAGCAACCCGCCAGGAAGAAGTTGGGGATGGGGGAAGCCTGGGAGGGCCGCAGCTGCTGGCAGCCGGGCACGGTCTTGTAGACCGAAAGCGGCGTCTTGACGACCACCGACTTGCGCAGCCGGGCCGGGGAGGCGCCAGTGAAATGAACGGGGAACAGGCGCTTGAGCTCCTCCAGGGTGGCGGCCACGATCTCTTCATCGGGGCGGCCAATCCAGTCGGCGGCAGGAGCAAACACCAACTCGAGCATGGAGCGCTCGGAATCCTCGTACTCCCGGCAGGTGTTGCTCATGTCGGCATAGACACTGAGCAGATCCGAACGGCTGAACAGCAGGTGGTCGATGTCGGTGAGCTTGCGATCGAACCAGAGATGGATGTTGATCACCGGCACGCCGCGCAGGCCCTTGAGCTTGCTGAAGTACGGCAGCTGCTTCCAGGGCTCAGGCAGCAGCAGCTTGAGCGGATCGACCGGCATGGCACTGACGTAGGCATCGGCCTGGATCTCGCGCTCAGGTTGGCCCTTGATTCCGCCGATGCGGAAGCCGGTCACGGCGCCGTCCTTGTCGATGCGGATCTCCCTGAGGGGCGATTCCAGGTGCACCTCACCGCCCCGGGCCTCGATGTAGTCGACCATCGGCTGGCAGAGCCGTTCCGGTGGGTTGCCATCCAGGAACGCCATGCGGGAGCCGTCGGTTTCCTGCAAGAAGCGGTTGAGAGCGGTGAGCACCACTGTGCTGGAGATCTCCTCAGGGTTGATGAAGTTGAGCGCCTTGCTCATGGCGAGAAAAACTTCATCGTTGACACGCTCAGGGATATTATGAATCCGAAGCCATTCACTCCAACTGTACTTGTCGCATTCCTCCACATAGGCCTGGCCGCGCAGCATCGCCGGGACCAGACCGAGACCGAAGGCGATCTTCTCCGGCCAGGTCAGCATGTCGTTATTTCCCAGGATCGCGGCCATCCCATTGATCGGAGCCGGCAGGTCGGGAAAATCAAAACGGCTGTAGGTACCCGGCACTTCCTTCTGATTGAAGATCATGGAGTGGGATTTCCACTGCAGGCGATCCTCGATGTTCAGCTCGGCGAACAGTTGGCGCATATTGCGATAGGCGCCAAAGAAGATGTGCAGACCGGTTTCGTACCAGTCGCCATCGGCGTCCTGCCAGGCCGCCACTTTGCCGCCCAGCACATCTCTGGCCTCGAGCACGATCGGGGTATGGCCGGCGTCACAGAGATATTTGGCGCAGGACAGGCCGGCCAGCCCGGCCCCGGCGATGACAACCCGCATGTCGAACCACAGATCAGCAGCAACCTTATCGGGCCCTCCCGGGCAAGGGCGACCGGCGCCAGGCGGCGGCGGCGGCGAAATCAGGCTCCGGCCTATCTAAAGTCGATACTGCACTCAACCGGGTGCCGACCCCCTTCAACGCATCCCCGCCCCCGAGGCCGAGCCCATGGTCGAGACGCTGCTCAAGTCCACCACTCGCCACATCCGTCTGTTCACGGCGCGGGTGGAGAACGACGACCTCATCCCCGACCCGGACCAGCTGACCCTCGACATCGATCCCGACAACGAGTTCCTCTGGGACGAGGCCGCCCTCGAAAAGGTGCGCAGCCAGTTCAGGCAGTTGGTGGCGGCCCAGGCCGGCCAGGAACTCAGTGACTACAGCCTGCGCCGCATCGGCTCCGAACTGGAGGGCCTGGTGCGCCAGATGCTCCAGGCCGGCGAGGTGAGCTACAACCCTGAGGCCCGGGTGCTCAACTACTCGATGGGCCTGCCCCGCAGCCCGGAAATCCTGTGACCCGCTCCCGCAGCAGCAGTGGCCGACCCGAGCCTGGCGGCTATGACCCGCGGCCCGACCGCTACGACCCCCGGGCGGATCGCTACGACGGACGCACGGAGCAGCGGGACCGCTTCGCCACGGGCTCCGGCCGCCGGGACGACCCACGCGGAACCCAGGGCCGACGGGGCACCACCGGCGGCGGCGGCGGGCGGCCCCCCTCCAGCAACGGCGGCGGCCCCCCGGGCGGCGGCGGCCCCAACATTCAGCTCAACGTGGCCACCGTGGCGGTGCTGGCGGGGGTGCTGGTGGTGGGCATCGGCATCGGCAGCGCCGTGACCAGCACCACCCAGGGCAACCAGGGCAACATCGCCAGCGCCCAGCAGCTCGACATGGCGGTGCCCGACCCCGAGTTCTGCAAGCAGTGGGGGGCCAGCGCCTTCGTGATGGACATTGAGCTGTACACCACGATGAACCCGAGCAGCAGCTTCGTGACCCAGCCCACGCTTCAGCCCGGCTGTGTCATTCGCCGGGAGAACTGGTCGGTGCTGCAGAAGGAAGGGGCGGTGACCGCGGAGCAGATGCGCCAGTGCAAGCAGCGCATGAACACCTTCGCCTACATCGGCTCGGTGCGCGACAAACCCGTCGTCCGCTGCGTCTACCAGACCGACATCTCCGGCAACAAGTTCCAGACCAGGGGGGTCGCCGGTGCCGCCGATGACGCGGTCGGCATCACGCCGGAGGCCGATCAGTTCTAGTGCCGTTGCGCTCGGCCAGCCCCGGCGAGGCCTGCACCTGGCGCAGGGGGCTGTCCGGGCTGGCGAACACCGGCAGCACCTCGCGGCGGAAGGCATCGGCGGCCCGGGAGCAATAACGGGCCGGATGGGTGATCAGCTTCAGCTGGCGCCGCACCATCAGGTCGGCCACCTGGGGGCGATGCAGGGTGCCGGCGGCCAACTCCCGCTCGATCGACACCACCGGCAGGAACGCCGCCCCCAGCCCCGCCTGGACAGCGTTCTTGATGGCCTCGAAGGAATTGAGCTCCATTTCGATCTTGAGCCGCTGCACATCGAGTTTGGAGCGGCTCAGCAGTTGGTCCACCATCTTGCGGGTGGTCGACTGGGCGTCGAGGCAAACAAATCCCAGGCGGTAGAGATCGTCCTTGGTCAGCTCGGGCAGCCGGGCGAGGGGATGCTTGGGGGGCAGCACCAGGGCGAGTTCGTCATTGGCGTACGGCACCACCTGCAGCAGGTCGTTGAGATCCGCCGGCAGTTCGCCGCCGATGATCGCCAGGTCGATCTGCCCGTTGGCCACGCTCCAGCCGGTGCGGCGGGTGCTGTGCACCTGCAGCTGCACCGCCACGTCGGGGTACTTCTGGCGGAACAGACCGATCATGCGGGGCATCAGGTAGGTGCCCGTCGTCTGGCTCGCCCCCACCACCAGGGAGCCGCCGCGCAGGTTGTGGAGATCGTCGAGGGCCCGGCAGGCCTCCTGGCACTGGCTCAGGATCCGGTCGCAGTAGCTGAGCAGCAGGTGGCCGGCTTCGGTGAGCTGGGCCTTGCGGCCGCCGCGGTCGAACAACGACACATCCAGCTGCTTCTCCAGGTTCTGGATCTGCAGGCTCACCGCCGGCTGGGTGACGTACAGGCTGTCGGCCGCTTTCTTGAAGCTGCCCTCACTGGCGATGGCCCGCAGGATGCGGAGCTGGTCGAGGGTGAAAGGCAGATCTGCCATGGGTCGGGGAGGCCTCGGGGGGACCGTTCGCCGGAGCCGGCAGGCCGTGCGGAACTCTAGGGGGCCTGCCCGGTGGCAAGAATCGGCCTGTCACATCCGCTCCCGGACGCCGCACCCCCATGCCCTCGCTTCCCCTGCTGACGGCGGGCCCCCAGCACAGCAGTGTGGTGATGCTGGCCCTGCTGGTCCTGTTCGCCCTGATCCACAGCGGCGGGGCCTCCCTGAGGGCCTGGGGGGAGGAGCGCATCGGGGCCCGGCTCTGGCGCCTGCTGTTCGCCGGGCTCAGCATCCCCTCGGCGGTGGTTGTGGTGGGCTATTTCCTCGCCCACCGCTACGACGGCATCCGGCTTTGGAACCTGCAGGACCAGGCCTGGGTGGTGCCGCTGGTCTGGACCGGCACGGCCATCAGCTTCCTGTTCCTGTATCCCGCCACCTACAACCTGCTCGAGATCCCGGCGGTGCTGAAGCCCCAGGTGCGTCTGTACGCCACGGGGATCATCCGGGTGAGCCGCCATCCCCAGGCGGTGGGTCAGGTGCTCTGGTGCGCCACCCACCTGCTCTGGATCGGCACCAGCTTCATGCTGGTGGCCTGCGTGGGCCTGATCGGCCACCACCTGTTCGCCGTCTGGAACGGGGACCGTCGCCTGCGCAACCGATTCGGGCCGGCCTTCGAGGAGCTGCGGGCCGCCACATCGGTGTTTCCCTTCGCCGCTGTTCTGGATGGCCGTCAGACGCTGGTGGCGGCGGAATTCCTGCGGCCCTCCCAGCTGGGGATCGTCATCGCCATTGGTGTGTTGTGGTGGGCCCACCGCTGGATCGGCCTTGGCGCCACCACCTTCTCTCGCACCGCCCTGGCCCACTGGCTGGGCTGAAGCTCCCGCCCACCGACCGGGGTCGATGGGCACGCCCCCACAGAGGCGAGGGCATTCCGGTGGGCCTGCCTACACTCGCCCCAACAGAGCCTCCAGGATGCCCTCCGCTTCCGAACTTGCCTGGCTGATCCCAGTGCTCCCGCTGCTGGGGGCCTGCCTCACCGGCCTGGGGCTGATCACCTTCAACCGCACCGTCAATCGCCTGCGCAAGCCAGTGGCGCTGCTGCTGATCACCAGCGTGGGCATGGCTGCGGTGCTCAGCTTCGCGATCCTGGCCGAACAACTGGCGGGAGCGGGCGGCACGGAGGTGCTGTTCGACTGGGCCGGCGCCGGCAACTTCCATCTGCAGATGGGCTTCCGGGTGGATGCGCTGGGGGCCGTGATGCTGTCGCTGGTCACCACCATCGCCCTGCTGGTGATGGTCTATTCCGACGGCTACATGGCCCACGACAAGGGCTACGTCCGTTTCTTCACCTACCTGGCCCTGTTCAGCAGCTCGATGCTCGGGCTGGTGATCAGCCCCAACCTGCTCGAGATTTACGTGTTCTGGGAGCTGGTGGGCATGTGCTCCTACCTGCTGGTGGGCTTCTGGTACGACCGGGACGCCGCCGCCAACGCCGCCCAGAAGGCTTTCGTCGTCAACCGGGTTGGCGACTTCGGCCTGCTGCTGGGGATCCTGGGCCTGTTCTGGGCCACCGGCAGCTTCGGCTTCGAGGAGATCGGCGAGAGGCTCTCGGCGGCCGTGGCCGGCGGCGGCCTGCCCACCGGCGTGGCCGTGCTGCTCTGCCTGCTGGTGTTCATGGGACCGATGGCCAAGTCGGCCCAGTTCCCCCTGCACGTGTGGCTGCCCGATGCCATGGAGGGCCCCACCCCCATCTCGGCCCTGATCCACGCGGCCACCATGGTGGCCGCGGGCGTCTTCCTGGTGGCCCGCCTGCAGCCGGTCTACGAGCCCTTTCCGCAGGTGCAGCTGGTGATCGCCGTGATCGGCACCATCACCCTGTTTCTGGGCGCCACCATCGCCCTCACCCAGATGGATCTCAAAAAGGGGCTGGCCTACAGCACCGTCTCCCAGCTGGGTTACATGATGCTGGCCATGGGCTGCGGGGCCCCGGTGGCTGGCATGTTCCACCTCGTCACCCACGCCTTCTTCAAGGCGATGCTCTTTCTCGGTTCCGGCTCGGTGATCCACGCGATGGAGGAGGTGGTGGGCCACGAGCCCCTGCTGGCCCAGGACATGCGCCTGATGGGCGGCCTCAGGAAACACATGCCGATCACCTCCGCCACCTTCCTGATCGGCTGCATCGCGATCAGCGGCATCCCTCCCTTGGCGGGCTTCTGGAGCAAGGACGAGATCCTCGGCCAGGCCTTCAACAGCTTTCCATTGCTCTGGGCGATGGGCTTCCTGACCGCCGGGATGACCGCCTTCTACATGTTCCGGCTCTATTTCCTCACCTTTGAGGGGCCCTTCCGCGGCCTGGACGCCGGCCTCCGTGCCCAGTTGCTCAGCGCTGCGGGACAGCCCCCAGGAGCCACTGCGGAGTCCACGGAGGACGGCCACCACGGTCATACCAGCCATCCGCACGAATCCGGCTGGCAGATGGCCGCCCCGCTGGTCGTGCTGGCGGTCCCTTCGGTGCTGATCGGTCTGCTCGGCACCCCCTGGAACAGCCGCTTCGGCAACCTCGTCGATCCCGTTGAGGCCGCCGAGGTGGCCGAGCATTTCAGCTGGGGGAGGTTCCTGCCCCTGGCCGGTGCTTCGGTGGCCATCTCCAGCCTCGGCATCGGCCTGGCGGTGCTGGCCTACGCGCTGCACCGCATCAACCTGGGTACCGCCGTGGCAGGGCGGTTCCCGGCGATCAACCGGTTCCTGGCCAACAAGTGGTACCTCGATGCCATCAACGAGAAGATCTTCGTGCAGGGCAGCCGCCGGCTGGCCCGCCAGGTGCTCGACGTCGACTCCAAGGTGGTGGATGGGGTGGTCAACCTGACCGGCCTGCTCACCCTGGGCAGTGGCGAGGGGCTGAAATACTTCGAGACCGGCCGCGTTCAGTTCTATGCCCTGATCGTGTTCGGCGGGGTCATCGGCCTGGTGCTCCTGTTCAGCGCCTTCGGCTGAGCCCCAGCTGTGTGTGACAACGCCCATGCGGTGGGTGTTGTGGAGGCCGGGATTTCTACACTCCGGCCAGATGGACAGCACCGTTCTGTGCCCTTTCCCTGGCTGAGCACCGCGATTCTGTTCCCGATCGGCGCCGCTCTGCTGATCCCCTTCGTCCCCGACAAAGGCGACGGCAAGCAGGTGCGCTGGTACGCCCTCGGCGTGGCCCTCACCACCTTCCTGGTGACAGTGGGGGCCTACCTGCGCGGCTATGACCCTGCCGACCCCGGACTGCAGCTGGTGGAGCGGGTGCAGTGGCTGCCTGATCTGGGCCTGGCCTGGTCGGTGGGGGCCGATGGCCTCTCCATGCCGTTGATCCTGCTCACCAGCTTCATCACCTCCCTGGCCTGCCTGGCGGCCTGGCCGGTGACCTTCAAGCCCAAGCTCTTCTACTTCCTGCTCCTGGCGATGGACGGCGGCCAGATCGCCGTGTTTGCCGTGCAGGACATGCTCCTGTTCTTCCTGGCCTGGGAGCTGGAACTACTGCCGGTGTACCTGCTCCTGGCCATCTGGGGCGGCAAGAAGCGCCAGTACGCTGCCACCAAGTTCATCCTCTACACCGCCGGCAGCTCCCTGTTCATCCTCCTGGCGGGCCTGGCGATGGCCTTCTACGGCGGCGGTGCCCCCAGCTTCGAGTACACGGTGCTGGCGGCCAAGGAATTCGGCACCGGCTTCCAGGTGCTCTGCTACGCCGCCCTGCTGATCGCCTTCGGCGTCAAGCTTCCGGTGGTTCCGCTTCACACCTGGCTTCCCGACGCCCACGGCGAGGCCACCGCCCCGGTGCACATGCTTCTGGCGGGCATCCTGCTGAAGATGGGCGGCTACGCGCTGCTGCGTTTCAACGTGCAGCTCCTGCCCGAGGCCCACGCCCAGTTCGCCCCCCTGCTGGTGATCCTGGGGGTGGTCAACATCATCTACGCCGCCCTCACCTCCTTCGCCCAGCGCAACCTCAAGCGCAAGATCGCCTACAGCTCGATCAGCCACATGGGCTTCGTGCTGATCGGCATCGGCAGCTTCAGCGCCCTGGGCACCAGCGGCGCCATGCTGCAGATGATCAGCCATGGCCTGATCGGCGCCAGCCTGTTTTTCCTGGTGGGAGCCACCTACGACCGCACCCACACCCTGCAGCTCGACGAAATGGGTGGCATCGGCCAGAAGATGCGAAAGATGTTCGCCCTCTGGACCGTCTGTTCCCTGGCCTCCCTCGCCCTGCCGGGCATGAGCGGCTTCGTGTCCGAGCTGATGGTCTTCGTGGGCTTCGCCACCAGCGAGGCCTACAGCCTCAGCTTCCGCATTGTGATCTCGGTTCTGGCCGCCATCGGCGTGATCCTCACCCCGATCTACCTGCTCTCGATGCTGCGGGAGATCTTCTTCGGCAAGGAGAATCCCGAGCTCGTCTCCCACAGCCAACTGGTCGACGCCGAACCGCGGGAGATCTATGTCATCTCCTGCCTGCTGGTGCCGATCATCGGCATCGGTCTCTACCCACGCCTGGTCACCGACAGCTACCGGGCCGCCATCGAGGCCCTGGTCGACCGGGAGGCCGTCGCCCTGGTGAAGGTTGGACGGGCCCCTGTCCCGGCGGTGATGGCGGCCGGGGCCTTCGGCACCCTTCCCCCGGACTTGCTGCACGCCCCGGCCCTCGGTTGAACCCCGGCCCCCATCGCAGGGGGCCGGTTACGAAACTCTGCGCAGGGCCCAGGTGATGGCGCCCTCCTGCGGGGAGGATGCCTACGCTCCTCCATCGCACAGCGAGGGTCTCCATGCGGCAGATCAATTTCCTTCTGATCTTCAGCTTCGGCTTGGCCACGGTGATGTTCACCCTGGAGAACACCACAGCCACCACGGTGCATTTCCTGCCAGGCGTGAGCACCACCTTGCCCCTGGCTGCCCTGCTGCTGCTGGTGGGGGGCCTGGGCGCCACCGCCGCCTGGATCTACGCCGTCTGGAGCGGTGTGGTGCGGAAGGTGGAAACCCTGCAGAGCAACGGCGACGTGGAGGCCCAGCAGGTGCGGATCAGCGAACTGGAGAACGATCTGCGCCGCTACCGGGCCACCGTCGACGCCCAGCTCGGCCTGCTGCCCGCCGCCGGGGAGAGTTCGGCCCCGTCCACCGATCAGGGGGGCGAAGGGAGCCTCTCCCTGGCCGCCGACTGAGGCTCGTGGGGCCGGTTCGGTGACCACCGCGACTGGTCCCTTGCGGCCACAGCCGGTAGCTTGCGCTCGGAAGGCCCCCCAAGCAGGACATCGCGCGTGGCAGAAACGGGCGCCAGACTCGCCATCCGGTTGCTCCAGGACGCGGCCGAGCGGGGTGACATCGACCCCTGGGACGTGGATGTGATCGCCGTCGTCGACGGCTTCCTCGACCAGCTGCGCCAGCGCATCGAACAGCCCAGGCGGCTGGCCCCCCAGGGGGGGAGCTATGAACGGGATCTGGCCGAATCCAGCGAGGCGTTCCTGGCCGCGTCGGTGCTGGTGGGGCTGAAGGCGGAGTTGCTGGAGTCGGCCACCTTCCCGCCCGAGCCCCTGCTGGAAGACCCCTTCTGCGCCGAGGACGACGACGGCTGGGACCCCGGAGCCCTGGCGCTGCCCCGGCGGCCGGAGCGGCAGCTGCTGCGCCGTCCGGTGGCTCCCCCGCCCCTGCAGCGCCCCGTCACCCTGGGAGACCTGATCCGGCAGCTCGAGGACATCGCCGAGCGGCTTGAGCAGGACGGGGGCGAAGGGCGCCCCAGGCCCCGCGCCCGCCGTTACAGCGAACGGGCCGCGATCGCCCAGGTGGCCTCCCTGGCCCACCGGGAGAAACTGCCCGAGACCACCGCCGCCCTCAGCCGCTTCCTGCTGCACTGGACACCCACCGCCGAAAGCCTCGAATGGGTCGGCTTCGATGCCTTGGTAGGCGCCTGGGCGGAGGCCGTTGAAAGCACGCCCGCCGCCTCGCCGGCGGAGGAAGACCTGGACCGGGATCGGGTGGGGGTGTTCTGGGCCCTGCTGTTCCTCTCCTCCCAGGGCAAGGTGGAGTTGGCGCAGGCCGGCGGCCTCTACGGTCCGCTCAGCCTGCGTCGCCGGCACGAGGAAAGGGCCGAGTCGCTCAGCCTGCCGCGGCTGCCAGCTCAGGGGTCAGATAGGGGGCCGGCTCTAGAAGCAGTGGCAGCCTGAGGTTTCTCCTTAGGCTGACCCTTCACCTCCGACTTGAAACGACGCCGATGAAGGCGATGATCCTGGCGGCAGGCAAGGGAACACGGGTGCGGCCGATCACGCACACCACACCCAAGCCGATGATCCCGATCCTCCAGAAACCCGTGATGGAGTTTCTGCTTGAGTTGCTGCGGGAGCACGGCTTCAACGAAATCATGGTCAACGTCTCCCACCTGTCCGAGGAGATTGAGAACTACTTCCGGGATGGACAACGCTTCGATGTCCAGATCGCTTACAGCTTCGAAGGTCGCATCAGTGATGGTGAGCTGATTGGTGAAGCCATGGGTTCGGCCGGTGGACTCAAGAAAATCCAGGACTTTCAGGCCTTTTTCGACGACACCTTCGTGGTGCTCTGCGGCGATGCCCTGATCGACCTCGACCTCACCGAAGCCGTGCGGCGCCACCGGGAAAAGGGGGCCATGGCCAGCCTGATCACCAAGCGGGTGCCCCGCGATCAGGTGAGCAGTTACGGGGTGGTCGTGACAGACGAGGCCGGCCGGGTGCTCTCCTTCCAGGAGAAGCCGTCGGTGGAAGAGGCCGCCAGCGACATGATCAACACAGGCATTTACATTTTCGAACCGGCCGTCCTCGATTTCATCCCGAGCCGGGAAGCCTTCGACATTGCCGCCGATCTGTTCCCGAGGCTGGTTGAATCCGGGGCCCCCTTCTATGCCCTGCCCATGGAGTTCGAGTGGGTCGACATCGGCAAGGTGCCGGATTACTGGCAGGCGATCCGCAGTGTCCTGCAAGGGCATGTGCGTCAGGTGCAGATTCCTGGCAAGGAGGTGCGTCCGGGGATCTATGCGGGTCTGAATGTGGCGGCCGACTGGGACAAGATCCACGTCGAGGGGCCGATCTTCGTGGGCGGCATGACCCGCATCGAGAACGGCGTGACCATCATCGGGCCGGCCATGATCGGGCCCAGTTGTCACATCTGTGAAGGCGCCACGATCGACAACTCGATCATCTTTGATTACTCGCGGATCGGGGCCGGTGTGCAGCTCGTCGAGAAGCTCGTCTACGGCCGCTACTGCGTGGACCGCAACGGCGACCACTTCGATCTGCAGGAAGCCGCCCTCGACTGGCTGATCACCGACGCCCGCCGCCAGGACGTGGGCACCCCGTCACCGCAGCAGAAGGCCATGGCCGAGCTGCTCGGCACCGACCTCGCCGCCAGCGGTGCCCCCTAGGCCCGCCAGCCGAAGGATCTGGGGGATGCGGTGCTCGGCTTTGATCGCCATCAGGTGCACCCCCTGGGCGATGGAGCGGTAGGCGGTCACCTGTTCGGCGGCGATCGCCACGCCTTCCGCCGCCGGATCCTCAGCGCCTGCGAGGCGATCGATCAGGGCTTGGGGGATGCGGGCCCCGGGCACCACGCGGTTGATGAACTGGGCATTGCGGGCCGACTTGAGCAGAAACACCCCGGCCAGCACCGGCAGCCCGAGCGGGGCGGTGATCTCCTCCACGAAGCGGCGCAGACAGGCCGTGTCCATCACCATCTGGGTCTGCAGAAATTGAGCTCCGGCCTCCTGCTTGCGCCGCACCCTGGAGCGCAGTCCGCTCCAGCTGGGCGACTGGGGATCGGCGGCGGCGCCGGGGAACAGCGCCGTGGCCCCATCCGGCAGCGTCCCCTTCACCGGATCCTCGCCGGCATTGAGGGCCCGCACCAGCTGCAGCAGTCGCACCGCCTCCAGCTCATTCACGGGCCGGGCTTCAGGTTGATCCCCGGCCCGCACCGGGTCACCGGTCAGGCACAGCAGGTTGCGGATGCCGAGGGCATGGGCGCCGAGCAGGTCGGCCTGGAGGGCGATGCGGTTGCGGTCGCGGCAGGTCATCTGCAGAACGGGCTCAATGCCGGCCTCCAGCAGCAGGCGGCACATCGCCAGGCTGCTCATCCGCATCACCGCCCGGCTGCCGTCGGTGACGTTGACCGCCTGCACCAGGCCCCGCAATGTCGACGCCGCCTCAAGGGTGCGGCCTGCATGGCCACCACGGGGCGGGGTCACTTCCGCTGTGATGGCGAAGCGTCCTTCCGCCAGGGCCTGTCGAAGCTGCAACGGCCATCTCCATGACAGGGGCATCATGGATCAGACGCTGCCTAGGAGACTGATGAAAAACCTGGCCAGCCGCGAGAGAATGGAGTAACGGCACTGAGCAGATGCGCGGCCAACAGGAGAGGACCGGCCCCCTGTTCTCCTACATCTCCACGGAGGAGCGCATCCC
>NZ_JAGQCY010000025.1 GCF_024346455.1 Cyanobium sp. Aljojuca 7A6 | reverse complement strand
GGATGCGCTCCTCCGTGGAGATGTAGGAGAACAGGGGGCCGGTCCTCTCCTGTTGGCCGCGCATCTGCTCAGTGCCGTTACTCCATTCTCTCGCGGCTGGCCAGGTTTTTCATCAGTCTCCTAGGGCCCTACCAGGGCAGCTCCTGGCCATTGGCGTGCCAGAACGTGCCGCTCGTCTCCAGGGTCAGGGCATCCATGCGGGCCAGCAGGCCGTGGACCGACTCCTCGGTGCTGATGCCCTGGTCGCTGAAGCCCGTCATGCGGGTGCGCACCAGGCCGGGATGGAGCAGGGCCACGGCGATGCCGCGGGGCCGCAGGTCGATGGCCAGTGACTTGCCGGCCATGCACAGCGCCACCTTCGACATCCGGTAGCCGTAGGCGCCGCCGGAGCTGTTGTCCTCGATCGAGCCCATGCGGCTGGTCATCAGGATCACCTTGGCGCCGGCGGGGAGATGGCCCAGCAGGGCCTGGGTGAGCCGCAGGGGGGCGACAGCGTTCACCTCGAACTGGCGCCGCAGGCTGTCGACGTCGAGGTCGTCGAGGCTGGTGCGCTCCAGCAGCCCGGCATTGAGGATCAACCCGTCGATGGCCAGCGGGCCGAGCCGTTCCACCAGAGCGGCGATGGCGGCCTCCTCGGTGAGGTCGACCCCCGCCTCGAGGCGTACCCCGAGGGCCTCCAGCTCCGGTGACGGCGTGCGGCAGACCGCCACCACCGTGTCCCCCCTGGCCTGGAGTTGGCGGCAGTATTCCAGGCCGATGCCGCGGTTGGCGCCGGTGATCAGATAGGTGGCCATCGGGGACGGGCTCGCTGTTGCCTGGATCGTATGGGGCTCAACCCTCCTCCCAGCGGAATCCCTGGTCGTCCCAGGCCCTGGGATCCTCGATCGGCTCAAGGTGGGTGAGCACATCGCTGCGGGGCAGGGCGATGGCGATCTCCTGCTCCAGCCTGTCGCAGAGGTCATGGCCGGCCTGCACCGTCCATTGCCCAGGCACCAGCACATGGAAAGCCACGAAGCGGCGTGATCCGGCCACCCGGGTGCGCAGGGCGTGGAAGCGGATGCCCCCGGTTTCATGGGAGGCCAGCAGCGCCTCCAGCCGCTCCTGCTCGTCGATGGGAAGCGAGCGGTCGAGCAGGCCGGAGGCCGTTTCCCGCAGCAGATGCCAGCCAGTGAGGGTGATGTTGAGCGCCACGGCGATGGCGATCAGCGGGTCGAGCATCGTGACGCCGGTGAGCTTCACCAGACCGATGCCCACCAGCACCCCGCAGGAGGTCCAGACGTCCGTGAACAGATGGTGGGCATCGGCCCGCAGGGTGATCGAGTGGAAGTGGCGGGAGGCCCGCAGCAGCACCCAGGCCACCAGGCCGTTGAGCACCGTGGCCACCAGGGAGAGGGCCATGCCCAACCCCAGTTGCTCCAGCGGCTCTGGGTGGTGCAGGCGGCCCACAGCCGAATAGATGATCGCCAGGGCGGCCAGCACGATCAGCACACTCTCCAGGCCGCTCGAGAAGTACTCGGCCTTGAAATGGCCGTAGTGGTGGGTGCGGTCGGCGGGCTTGGCGGCCAGGCTGAGGGCCCAGAAGGCCCCCAGGGCCGCCACCAGATTCACCCCGGATTCCATCGCATCCGACAGCAGGCCCACCGAGCCGGTGAGCCGCCAGGCGGCCGTCTTCAGCACGATGGTGGCCACTGCCGCCGCCACCGAGAGAAGGATGTAGGAGCGGGGCGACGCGAAGGGCATGGGATCGGACTGGGCGGCAGGGGGAGGACGCCGCGCGGCCATGCTCGCCCAGCCTGGCCACGGCGCCGCGGTCCGTCCCCTTCAGGGGCGGCGGTCGGCCACCAGCAGCAGGCCCCCCATGATCGAGAGGTTCTTCAACAGCGCGCCCCGCTCCTGGGGGTCGGCCACATCGTTGTGGAACAGCAGGGTGGTGGGCACCAGGAACAGCAGCAGCAGGATCGCCCCGAGCCGCACCCGGACGCCGCTGATCACCAGCACCGAACCCACGGCCATCAGGACCACGGCCGCCCCCAGCAGCACCGGCGCCAGCGGGATGCCCCGGCCGGCGATCATGCCGGCCACGCCGGAGAAGCCCGTCAGCTTGCCGATCACCGCGTGGAGAAATACCAGGCACAGCAGCACCCGGGCGATGCCATCAAGGAGGGAGGGTCGGGACCCGGTGGAGGACGTCATGGCTTGCCGTGCGGATGAGGGAGAGTCTGCTGGGGTTCCCATCGGCCTGACGAGCCAACGGGCCCCGGCCTGACGACTGGCAATCTGGATCGAGCCTTTGCTGTTTCCTGCGTTCATGGCCGCCGGCCCCGCCACCGCTGTGCTCGCGCTGCGGGGCATCCGCGTCAGTGGCCGCGACCGGCCCCGGCTGGAGGACGTCGACCTGAGCCTGGCTCCCGGTGAGCGGGTGGCGCTGCTGGGGGCCAGCGGCGCCGGCAAGAGCACCCTGCTGGCAGTGGCCAACGGCCTGCTCTCGCCGGCGGCGGGCACGGTGCTGTGGGAGGGCCAGCCCCCCGCCCGCTCCCGCCGCGGCCGGCGCCGCCAGCAGGCCCGCATCGGCACCCTCTGGCAGGACCTGCGCCTGATCGAGGAGCTGACCGTGCAGCAGAACCTCAACGCCGCCCGGCTGGCCCGCTGGGGCTGGCCCCGGGCCCTGCTCAACCTGCTGTTGCCCCTGGACACCGAGGCCTGCGCAGCTGCCCTTCGGGCGATGGATCTGGATCCGGCCCTGCTGGAGCAGCCGGTGACGGCCCTCTCCGGCGGCCAGCGCCAGCGGGTGGCGATGGCCCGGTTGCTGCGCCAGGAGCCCACCCTGCTGCTGGCTGATGAACCCCTGGCCAGCCTCGATCCGCGGCTGGCCGCCGAGCTGCTGGCCCTGCTGCTGGCCCAGGCTGTGGCCCCCCGGGCCCTGCTGCTGAGCCTGCACCGCCCCGACCTCCTCGACGGTTTCGATCGGGCCGTGGGCCTCAAGGACGGCCGGGTGCTGTTCGACGGGCCGGCGGCCCGGGTGAACGCGGCCCTGCTGGCGGACCTCTACGGGGGCACCCCACCCGGCGTGACAGCTTGAAACCGGCGTCGCCGCTGCTGATGCTGCTGCCGGCCCTGGTGCTGGTGCCCCTGGCCGTCCTGCTGCCACCACTGGTGCACGGCGGCGGCTGGGAGCTGATCGGCGACTTTGCGCTGGCGGCAGTGACGCCGTCGTTGGATCCGGTGGTACTCGCTTCGCTGCTGAAGGGGCTCGGGGTGACGGCTGGCATGGCCCTGCTGGGCTGGGCCGGCAGCCTGGTGCTGGGCCTGGTGCTGGGGGCGTGCAGCTCCCGCACCGTTTGGCGCACCCTGACGGGCAGCGGGGTGCCGGCGGAGCTGATCCGCCGGCTGCTGGCCCTGCCCCGGGCGATCCATGAACTGATCTGGGGCTTGCTGCTGCTCCAGTTGGTGGGGCTGCAGCCGGCGGTGGCGGTGCTGGCGATCGCCCTGCCCTTCGGGGCCCTGGTGGCGCGGGTGCTGTCCGACCTGCTCGATGCCCTGCCCACCGCCAACCTGGAGGCCCTGCGGGCGGCGGGCGCCCCGGCACCGGCGGCCTTGCTCACGGCCCTGGGGCCGGCCCTGCTGCCGGGGGTGCTCAGCTACGGCGGCTACCGGCTGGAATGCGCCCTGCGCAGCGCCACCCTGCTGGGGGTGTTCGGCCTCGGGGGCCTGGGCACCGATCTCAAGCTGACCCTGCAGTCGCTCGAGTTCCATGAACTCTGGAGCGGCCTGTGGCTGCTGCTGGCCGTGATGCTGGCCCTGGAGGCGGTCATCAGCCTGCTGCGGCGGCGCTGGCTGGTGCCCGGTCGCTTCGTGCTGGCCCGGCGGGGTGTGGGCGAACGCAGCCGCGAGATGCTGCTGACCCTGGCGGCTCTGCTGCCCCTGTGTGTTCTGGTGGGCCGCGGCCTGGGGGTGGATCCGGCGGCCCTGCTCCACTGGCAGCTTCTGCCCGGCCTGGGTGGCGGCGACTGGGTGGCCACTTTTGCCCTGCCCTGGCCCCGGTTGGTGGGGGGCACCCTGCTGCTCACCGGCCTGGCGGCCAGCCTCGCGGTGGGCCTGGCGCCGCTGCTGCTGTTGCTGGTGGCGCCCGTCGGCTGGGCCCGGCAGGGGCTGCGGCTGCTGTGGGCCCTGGGGCGCCTCTGGCCGCCGCCCTTGAGCGCCCTGCTGCTGTTGTTCGTGCTCGAGCCGGGGGTGATCACCGCCGCCCTGGCCCTGGGCTTCCACAATCTGGGGGTGCTGGGCCGGTTGCTGCTGGAGAGCGCCGAGTCCACCGATCCCGCCGCCGAGGAGGCCCTGGCCTGCGGCGGCAGCGGGCCCCGGCTGGCCCTGCTCTACGGCCGCTTCAGCGCCCTGGCTCGCCCCTACCTGGCCTACGGCGCCTACCGGGCCGATGTGATCCTGCGGGAATCGGTGGTGGTGGGACTGGTGGGGGCGACCGGGCTGGGCAGCCAGCTGCTGGAGAGCCTGAGCTCCTTCGCCTGGGACCAGCTGCTGGCCTTGGTGGCGGTGTATGCCCTGCTCACCCTGGTCGGCGAGGACCTCAGCGACCGGGCGCGGCGCCGCTGGCTGGCAGCCCTCTGATCAGCTCCGGGCGGCCAGCTCCAGGCCATCGGCCAGGGGGATGTCCTCCCGCTGGAAACGGGCCACCAGGCGCCGCTGCAGCTCGCGGGAGCAGGCCCACTGCTCGCCGGCCACGGTGGTGAGCAGCACGCTCACGGTGATGCCCAGGGGGCCCGTGGCGCTGACGCCCCGCAGCAGGGGGGCCGCCAGCAACCGGGGTCCCCAGGCGGTGTCTGTGTGGAAGAGGGCGAGCTCCTCGGCCATCACCGCCAGGGCGTGGTCGATGTCGGTGCAGCGGTGGGACACCAGCAGCTTCACCACCTCGCCGGAGCGCAGCTTGGTGTGATTCACCACCCGGTCGAAGGAGCTGTTCTGGATCACGGCCACCCGGTGGTCGAGGCAGCGCAGCTGGGTGCTGAGCACCCCCACATCCACCACGTCGCCCTCGAGGCCGCCGATCTCCACCCAGTCGCCAATCGCATAGCGATCTTCCAGCAGCACCGCCAGGCCGGCGGCAAAATCGCGCAGCAGTCCCTGGAACACCAGGGCCAGGCCACCCAGCAGGGCGCCGCCAGCCAGCAGCAGGGAGGAGGAGGCGGCGCGGATGCCGGGAATGTCGATCAGGATCCAGCCGCCGGCCACGATCACGCAGGCCAGATCGATGAGGCGGTGGCTCACCCGCAGCAGGCTGCGGTGCCGCTGCTCCCGCCGTGCCTGCTCCTCCACCGGCACCCTGGCGCTGTCGGCCCACTGGTGCAGCAGAAACGTGGCCAGGGAGCGCACCAGCAGGGCGAGAAGCCCCACGATCAGGACCTTGAGGAAGGAGTGAACCGGCTGCAGCAGCAACTGCAGGCCCAGGGGCACCTTGCCGGGCATCACCATCACCCCCAGGGCCAGCATGACCATCAACTCCAGCAGCACCGCCAGCAGCAGCAGCAGCCCGAAGGCCTGATGGAGTTGGAGGCGGTGTTCCAGGGCCCGATCCGGCGTGGGGCGGCGGCGGCCCAGGAGCCTGGCGCGGCGGTGACGGTTGTGGCGCCAAAGACAGAGGGTGCCGACGGTGAGCAGGGCCAGCGCCAGTTCCAGCGTCAAGGTGAACTGCAAGCGGCGGCGCAGATCGGCCGGCTGCATCACCCGGCGGGCATGGCGCAGGCGGCTCTGCAGCCGCTGCTGCCATCGTTCCCCCAGGGCCAAGGCGCTGATGCCATTGAGGCTGGCGTCGGCACGGGTGATCGTCAGTAGCGGCAGGGGTTCGGACCGTTCCGGCACCCTGGCTTCCAGCACCACATCCCCACCGGGCAGCTGCCGGCGCTGGACCACCAACTGCTCGGGGGCGCTGCCCGTGACCGGCTGGAGCGGCGGCTGCTCACAGGCCCCCTCGTTTCCGCCCAGCACCCGGAGCAGGATCCATTCGGCGATCTGTTCACTCTCGCTGCAGAGATGCTGGGGGTCGTAGAGAAGGCGCAGGTTGCCTTCGATCACCTCGGCGCGGCGCTGGGCGTTGGGGGCATCGTCCTGCTGGCCGACCACAGGAGAGGCCACGGTGAGGGCGGGAACGCCAAGGATGCGAACTTTGGCCAGCTCGAAACTGCCGGCGGCCACCGTGGCGTTTTGGTCGCCCGGGGCTGCCGGAGCCTCGCTGCCCCCGGCACCACTCCCGCCTGGGGCGGCCGCCAACGCTGGCGGCAGCAGCGAAAGAGCGATCGCCATCAGCAGGGCGAAGCCCCCCAGCCACCAGGAACGGGCTGCTCCACTCCGCCACGAACCAGCCATCAAGGCGCCTGATCGGCAGACTCGCTGAGCCGTGGCAACAGCTGTACCAGATTGCAGGGGCGGGTGGTGGCGTCGAGCTGGGCGCGGATCAACCGGTCCCAGGCGGTGCAGACCGCATCGAGGGAGCCGGGCAGGACGAACACCACCGTGCCGTTGGCGACTCCGGCCAGGGCGCGACTCTGCAGGGTGCTGGTGCCGATCGTCTCAAAGGACAGCACCCGGAACAGCTCGCCGAAGCCCTCGATGGTCTTGTCGAGCAGGGGCGCCACCGCCTCGGGGGTGCCGTCGCGGCCGGTGAGGCCGGTGCCGCCGGAGCTGATCACCACCTGCACGGCGGCATCGGCGATCCAGCGGCTCAGTTCGGCGCGAATGCGGTAACGGTCGTCGGGCACCAGGCTGCGCTCCAGCAGCCGGTGGCCGGCCGCCTCTAGCCGCTGTTGCAGGGCATCGCCCGAGGGGTCGTCGCTGAGGCTGCGGCTGTCGGAGACCGTGAGCAGGGCGATGGAGAGGCTCAAGTCCGGCGAGAGGCAGTCTCAACCATTCTGCTCAGGCCGCCACCGCCTCGATCACCGTGACCGGTGAGGGGGTGGGATGCAGGGCGGCCAGGCGCAGGCCGGCACGCTGCAGCAAGTGCCCGTAGGCGTCGGGCGTGCGTTCGCGGCCGCCTTCGGTCATCACGAGCATGTTGAGATCGAGCAGCTTGCCGGGGGCCGGAGCGTTGCCGGGGGGGATCACCTGCTCGAGGATCAGCACCCGTCCGCCGGGGGCGAGACCGGCGCGAATGTGGCCCAGGATTGTCAGGCAGGCGTCGTCACCCCAGTCGTGGAGGATGTGCTTCAGCAGGTAGGTGTCGCCGCCGGCGGGCACGGCGGTGAAGAAGTCGCCGGCGGCTACCGCGAAGCGTCCCGCCAGCGCCGGCGGAACCGCCACCGGCGCCACCACCGCGGGCTGATCGAAGAGGGTGCCGCGCAGGTGGCCGTGCTGATGCAGCACCGCCTGAAGCAGCTGGCCGCGCCCGCCGCCCACGTCGACCAGGTGCGTGGCACGGCTGAAGTCCCAGGTCGCCAGCAGGCCCTCGGTCTCGACCCGGGAGAAGTCGGTCATGGCGCCGTTGAAAATGGCGCCGCGTTCGGGGTTATGCCCATACCAATCGAAGACAGGTTCGCCGAAGCGATGGCGGAAGGCGCTCTCGCCGCTGCGGACGCTGTGGAGCAGGTCGGCCCAGGCGTCGTAGTGCTCGCCGCCGAGCATGCGCATGAACTGGCGCTGGGAGCCGGGGTGGTCGCTGCGCAGCAGCTCCGCCAAGGGGGTGAGCACGAAGCGGCGCGGATCGGTCTCGGCGAACAGGCCCAGGCTGGCCAGGCCCCGCAGCAGCCGGAACAGGGACTCGCCATCGGCGCCGCAGCGGCCGGCGAGCTCCTCGGCCGTCAGGCCCTGGGGGCTGGCGACGGCCAGATGGTCGGCGATCGCCAGCTCGGCGGCCACGTGCAGCATCTGGGTGATCCAGTTGCCGCAGGCGAGCTGGAGGAACCGACTGGTGAGATCCGCGTTCGGGTCCATGGGAGCGGGGCTGGCGTGAGCTGTTCTACAGCGTGATCTCGGCCCCGCGGTAGGGCCGCCATTCCCCTTCGGCCTTCTCCGCCACCAGCGGCGTGAGCGTGAGCTTCAGGGGAGTGCCGGCCGCCACATCGACCCGCAGGGCGGAGTAGGCACGCCGCAGGCCGGAGCCCCGGCCGCTGCGGCCGAGGAACAGGCGCGAGCGGGCCACGACACGCTCGGCGCCCCGGGGACCCTCCAGCAGCTCGGGCCCTTCCCGGCGCTGGCGGCGCAGGCTGTAGCCGCTGCCGCCGCAGATCGCCCAGGGGATGCGGGCGTCGCCGTGGCCGGTGTCGCCGACGTCGAGCAGCTCCAGGCAATGGGCATGGCCGCTGAAGGCCAGATCGAGCAGGGGCCGGCCGGCCGGCAGATCGCCGAGGGCGGCGGCCACCCGATCCAGGACGCGGCGCAGCTGGGTCCGCACGGCCAGGGTCTGGCCCTGGTCCCACTTGCTGGTTTCGGTGACGTAGGGGGGGTGGTGCAGCACCAGCAGCCGGCCCCGCACCGCGGGGTTGCGCCAGGAGGCGATCAGGGCGTCGGCGAACCAGTTGAGCTGGGCCTCATCCACCGCCCTGGGGCCGCCCGTGAGCTGCTTGTCGATGTCACGGATCTGTTCATCGAGCTGCTCGGCCTTGGTGGCCCGATCGTCGCGGGCGTCCTCGTCGCCGTCGACGGGGCCGAGGGACAGCAGCAGGGCGGCCCGCTCGGCGTCGAGCCGCTGGCGACGCTCGCGCAGGTCCCTGTCGTCGGCGCCGGCCGGCAGGGGCTGGTTGAAGGTGTTGGAGTCGAGGGCGAACACGTCGACGCCGGCCCAGCGAACGGTGTAGTGGCGGTGGGGCAGACGGGTGAACTGGCCGGGGCGGTAGAGCAGGCAGCGAGCCCCGTCGACCGTGGCGGTGCGGGTGCGGGCGAGGTGCTCGCCCAAGTCCGCCTCGGGTATGGCATTGAGCACATCGAGGAAGGCGCGGGCCCAGGCCTGGCCCACGTAGGAGCCGTGCCAACCCACATCGAGATGGATCCAGGAGCGCAGCAACTGCCGCGGCGCCGCCGTCAGGCCGGCCAGCAACCCCAGGGGCAGCGGCAGGTCGTAGTAGTCGTGGTTGCCGAGCACCGGCAGGAACGGCACCCGGAAGACAAGCCGGTCGTAGCGCAGCCGGGGCCAGTCCTCACCGCCCACGATCCACTCGCGGTAGGGACGGATGAAGTTGTCCGGGTACTGCTCGCTGGAGCCCACCTGGTAGACGACATCACCGGTGTGCAGCAGGAAGCGGGCATCGCTGCCGTGGGCAAGCAACTGCTCGGCCACCCGCCGCTGGGGGGTGTCGCGGCGGTGCAGGCCGGTGCCGCTGTCCCCCAGCACCAGGAAGGAGAAGGCCTCCGGTGCGCCTGGATCGCCCTCGAGCGCCAGTCGGCAGGGATCGATGCCGCGGCTGGAGAACTCGGGATGGCCCCAGCGCACCCGGTCGGCCATGCGGCCGACTTTGGTGGCGATGCCCGCCTCGGAGGCGAGATTCACGGTGTCTGGAGTGGCGCGAACACCGTCAGGGCGCCGGGCAGGCAGGTGAAGGTCACGGTGTCGGCTTCGAGCATTTCGCCGTCGATCACCAGCCGCTGGGGTGGGTCGGTGGTGATCGTGATGTGGCTGGCCCGCAAACACAGAAGATCCGGGTGGTTGGTTGGTGACTGCACCACGGCGGAGGTGAGCAGGGAGGCGAGGGCGTTGAGGCCCTGCAGGCGGGTGCTGGGCGAGGCGATCGTGACCTCCAGCAGGCCGTCGTCGGGGATCACCCGCCCGAAACCCTGGGCCAGGACCGAGGTGGCGGGGGCCACGTTGGCCACGGTGATGGCGGCGGCCTGCACGTCGGTGACGGTGCCGTCGATCTCGACGCGGGCCTGGAAGGGCTGCTGGGCCACCAGTTGCTGGGCGCCGGCGAGCACGTAGGCGAGCGGACCGAGCATCGTTTTGAGCTCGCGGGTGGCCCGATCCACCATCCCGGCCTCAAAGCCGACCCCGGCCAGCAGGGTCATCGGCAGGCCGTTGCAGCGGGCGGCGTCCACCACGTGGGTGTGGCCGGCCAGGATCGTCTCGCAGGCGCCCACCAGGTCGGTGGGGATGTCGAGTGCCGCCGCGAAGGCGTTGGCGGTGCCGCGGGGAATCACGCCGAGGGGAATGCCGGTGCCGGCCACCGCCCCCGCCACGGCCGAGACGGTGCCATCGCCACCGCAGGCCACGATCATCACGTTGCCGATCTCACCGGCTGGCCGGGCCTGGAGCAGTTCGACGAGCTCGCGGCACTGGTCGCCCGGATCGGTGCTGGCACTGGTGAGCAGCACCGTCACCAGCAGCTGGGGTTCGAGGATCGAGCGGATCAGGGCCAGATCGGCGTTGGCATCCCCCTGGCCGGCGACGGGATTGAACAGCAGGTAGGCCGAGCGGCCGTGGGCCAGGCCGCGCAGGGCCAGCTCGGCGGTGGCGGCGTTGAGGACCAGGGGCACCGCGGCCAGATCGCAGGCGCGGATCAGCAGCCGGCCGTCGGGCGGTGAGGCCGCGGGCGCCTCCGGATCAAGGAAGGCGATCACCGCCGCCACCTCACCAGCCAGCACGCGGGCGGCCACCTGGATATCGCCCCCTTCGGAGAGCGCCTCCAGTGCCGTCACCGGCAGCTGGGCGGTGCGGGGGTCGCTGCGCAGCCGCCCGGCCAGTTCGGCGGTGGCGAGCAGCGGAAAACCGGCGACGGCCAGGGCCTGTCGGTCGAGCCAGTCGAGCAGCGCCTCAAGGCGTGACTCACTCGCCAGCAGCACCAGGGTATGGACCATCGGCCATGAGGTTAGGCGGGCGTCGTCGCGGCCCGCCCAGGGCTTCCGACTGATGGATCGCTATCGGGAGGAGCTGAAGGTGCGGCACTACGCCCGGCGCACCATCTTCACCTACGCCCATTGGGTGCGTCGCTTTCTGCGCTTTCACGGGATGCGGCATCCCAGGGAAATGGGCAAGCAGGAGATCAATGCCTTCCTGTCGCATCTGGCCACAGTGGGGCAAGTGAGTGCCTCCACGCAGAACCAGGCGCTATCCGCCCTGCTCTTTCTCAACAGGCAGCCCAAGCGGTTGCCGGTGGTGTTCACGGTGGCGGAGACGAGGGAGGTGCTGCAACGGCTCCAGGGAACCGAACAGCTTGTGGCGCAGATGCTGTATGGCAGCGGACTGCGGCTGATGGAAGCGCTCCGGCTCCGGCTCCGGGTCCAGGATTTGGATCTCCAAGCCCGGCAACTGATCGTCCGCAGCGGCAAAGGCGACAAGGACCGGGTCACCGTGTGCCCAGCCAGCCTGATGGAGCCTTTGCAGAAGCATCTGCTGGTGGTACGGCAGATCCACCAAGCCGACCTGGCGGCAGGCCGGGGGAGGGTGGTGCTACCGAAGGCATTGGGAAGGAAGTACCCGAACGCCGCCTCGGAATGGGGGTGGCAGTGGGTCTTCCCACAAGCGCACCGTTGGCGTGACGCCAGGACCCGAACGGAAGGCCGGCACCACATTGACCCGTCCGTGATCCAGAAGGCGGTGAAGCGGGCAATCCTGCGGGCCGGAATCAACAAACCTGCCAGCTGCCACACCTTTCGCCACTCCTTTGCAACTCATCCACTGGAGCGCGGCCAGGACATTCGCACCATCCAGGAACTGCTTGGCCACAGCGACGTGAAGATATACGCATGTGCTGAATCGCGGCCCTTGCGGGGTGATGAGTCCGGCAGACCTTCGGTAGCGAACCGAACCTCTGGATCTCGGACCCGCCCATGTCTCCGTCACCCAAGAGCGAGGGTAGGGAAAAGCCTTACGCTGGAGGGGGGGCAAGGCATGATCATGGTCTCAAAGGCTTCTTATGCCGCCGGAGCACCTTGCGCAGGATGGATACCGGATCCGTCGAAATACTGTTAGGCATCGAATAGGCGTCCATCAGAACTCCAGGAGACATGTATGAGTGCCGCGAGCGGTGGCGACCGGAAACCCTTAATCGTTAGGCCGGATCAAGGCCGCAAGTACGATATGGGCAGAATGCGAGCGATCTTCTTTGCAGACGGAGAGGAAACCGCTTCGAGGTACTCGATTTCGGAGTGGTGGCTTGAGCCTCGAACTCGGGGGCCGGGCGCCCACGCCCATGCCGACGACCACATCTTCTACGTGCTCGCAGGCACCCTCAACCTAGTTGTTGATGGCAAGCAAACTGACGCTCAGCGTGGAAGCTACGTCCTGATCCCAGGCGGAGTGCCGCATGACTTCGAGAATCACGGAAAGGACGAATGCGGGTTCATTAGCATCAACGTGCCGGCCGGCTTTGAGCAGATGATGCCGCACTTGGTGAAGTGGTTCGGAGAGAATCCATTGCATAGTGTTGACGATGCTTAACCAACCGTTGAGCGGACGCCTCCGCGCTGCGCGCTCCGGCGCCGCTCAACGGCGCGTTAGCCAGACGCAGAACCCACCGATGCGATGAAGCGGGAACCTCAGATCGTGGAATGATGAGCGAGGCTTCGGTTTCATCGAACCAGCCCAGGGTGGCAAGGATGTCTTCGTTCACATCAAGGCCTTTCCAACTGGTACCGGTCGCCCGATGATCGGGTAAGTCTTCACCTTTGAAACCGAACTAGGTCCAAACGGAAAGGAGCGTGCACTCTCAGACCAGTACCTTGCCCGCAACCGATCGCCCAAGACTTCTCTATTGGTGATCCCGGCCTTCGCCTCAGTCTCTTGATGTTCCTTGCATAGGCGGTCGATGAGTCGGCTGCTATCCACGGACGCTGGCGCACGCCGGAGATGCCAAGCAAGTGGCGGTCTTTTGATCACTGTGGGGGTAACCATCGCGGGCTTTTTCGCATGGCATCGATGGTTGTCTCGCAATGTTTAGGTATGAAGGCGTGGGCTGGCATCCAGATGCAGAAGGTGGTAGCGGAGCTTGCCTGTGAATCCTTTGCCCTCAGGCTCACTTCTGAACTGGGGTGTTCTGTGGCCGAAGCGGAGATGGTCTGATGCTCTTTCGCAAGGAGTTCCTTGAAGGCATTGAAACTGGAGCCGTAACGCTGGCTTTCAGACGTTGGCGGCGCCCATCCGTCCGTGCGGGTGGAACGTTGTTGACTCCCGTTGGACAACTCAGCATCACGTCTGTCGAGCCATTTCCATTGAACCGGATCTCGGCCGCGGATGCCCACCGAGCGGGTTACGAGTCGAGAGAGGTGCTGTTGGCTGAATTACAACGCCGACCGGAAGGCGAAATCTATCGTATCGAACTTGGGCCTTTGCTTCCAGACCCCCGAATGGCACTGCGCGGCATGTCAACGGCGTCCACTGCGGAGTTCCAAGTTCTTCAGAGCCAGTTGAATCGATTGGATTCACGAGCAACGGAAGGGGCGTGGACGTTCCGTACATTGTCAGCCCTCAGTTCTCATCCGGGAGTTCGCGCAGGGGACGTGTGCGGTCTTGTTGGTCAAGAGAAGGAGCGGTTCAAGCTCAACGTGAGGAGATTGAAGAACCTCGGGCTTACCGAAAGCCTGGGGACGGGTTATCGCTTGTCACCACGAGGAACGGCATTGCTGAGTTTCTTGCGTTCAGAGTCCGGAGGCATAGCCTTATAGCCACCGGTCCATCGCACGGTCTCCGCTGCGCGGCCCGCCGCTGATCTTGAGCGTTGGACAGATCAAAGGGCTTGCCGGCAGTCCTTTCATGTGGCCCAACCTGTGAACGCAAACGGCGTCTGCATTGCGAAGCTTTAGCAGATATGGCGCCATCACGACCTGGATGTCTTCTCGGGTCCAGGCCCTATTCATTGCGAGTCTTCTTGCAAGACGTGTGTCGTTGAGCCCAAGCCCTGGCAAGCTGTTGTAGTGCAGAGCCTTCGATGATCTGAAGGCCAGCCAGTGGCTCGAGAATGTGCTGCTCCGGTTGCCCTGTCGACCGCAACACCTTGGCTCGGTCAGCTTGTGAGCCCAGATGCGACTGCGCGTGGACCTCAGCCCTTGTTAACGTCATACTTCAGATCTGGCTGCTAGCCCGATTCCCTGAACCCCGGTCTTGACCGCCATCAGACCTTCTTCTCCGAGAGCCATGACCAGCGAGACCAAGCACGACAAGATGCGCCGTCTCAGGGGATCGAGCATCTTCGCCACCACCCCCGATAACGTGTTGGCCGCTTTGGCTGATGTCGTGGAGGAGGTGCAGCTTGCTCCCAACCAGCAGCTGTTTGCCAAGGGGGATCCCGGCACCTCGATGTTCGTGATCGTGGCCGGCCTGGTTCGGGTTCACATCGGCGACCAAACTGTGGTTGAACTCACCGATGGCGACATCGTGGGAGAGTTGGCGGCCCTCGACCCAGAGCCCCGCTCAGCCTCAGTGAGCGCCATCGACACGACCACGCTTTACCGGATCGAGCAGTCGATCCTGCAGAGCCTGATGGCGGAACACCCCGAGATCATGCATGGGATCATCAAGGAACTGGCCCACCGCTTGCGCATAACCAACGATCCCTACGGAATCAGTTTCTGAATCTCCTGCAAACCCTCTTTGATAGCATCGCTATGCCGATGGAGGCTAATGCTGGCGTCGGCGCTGCAAGTGCACGCCGAAGTCTCACCCTCGGCCGGGCACTATGGTGATCGGCGATTAACTCCGAGCATGTGGCGGGCCGAGCGTGGGCTGCAGCACCCTGGCTCACTGCATGGAGACCCCTGACGCCATCAATGGGTCATGGATCCCTGTTCGCGGAAGTAGCGCTGAATGGCATCCTCAGCAATCCCAACCTTGGCAGCTTCACAGGCAGATGTCGTGCTGAAGGACTTTCCGGCTTTGTTGAAATTGACGCGACAGCCACCATCAAACTTCACCTGATGGAGGCCCAAAAGCAGTTTGACAATTTCGGGCGGATTACCGGTTGGTGACCCACCGACCGGTGCGGAGCTGACCGCCGCCTTCTTGTAAGGAGCGGTGTCCCAGAACACGAAGATGGACTGTTTGTCTAAGCGGTAAACCTGTCCACGATTGGCTTCCAACATCTCGCGCTTGGCGGGCTCGCCTTGCTCATCAAAGAACGCATTGGGGGGCTGGCGTTGGGCTTGAGCGCATAAGTCTGGCCGCCCTTGAGCCGGATGGTGACGAACCCTTGACGTTGCGAGAACGTGCAGAGCCCCGATGAGGTGGCCTTGTCGTCGCCTGCCGTGAACACATCGCAGCTGGCATCAACGGTGTCGGCCAGAACGGGCGTAGCCACGAGCACCGAAGCGCAGCTGAGCAGAGAAGCGGCAAGCACCTGAAGGATTTTCAATGTCATGCATCGCTGGGACTGGAAGGGTGGTGCAACACCAACGTCTCTTCTCGACCTTGCTTTAGGCGCCCCCGTCCTCCCGCGTTGATTGCCAATGATTCCAGCTCCCACTGTTCATCATTGATCCACCGAAGCCGTTGACGACTCGATCGCCCTGGCTTTCGTCTGTGGCGGCCTTTCGCTTGACTTGTGGATTGGCTTCATTGCCACCGATGACGGTTCGTTGGCGTGACCTTCCTGCTTGGCGCTGTTACGGAAGCAGGCTTTAAGGCTTTCGTCGCGCAGGTTGGCGCCATTGCGAGGGCCTCCCAACCCAGGCACGGATGCTGCGCCACCACGTCATGGCCCAGGAGGATTCAGTTCCCGCCCGGCCTGCACCCAGCCGTCCTGGGTGTTCAAGCCTTCAGAGCTTCCAAGTCTTGCTGGAGCCGATCTTCGCTTCGTGGAGGGCAACGTCAGCGACGTCCTAAGAACGTTGCTGGATGTGGTGACGCGGCACTGGCCGTCAGGGCCCTTCCGTTGGTGCCATGATGCCCATCATGCGATACCCCACGGGTCACAAGCAGGCCGTGCGTGCGCGCATCCTTGAGGCCGCCGCTGAGGAGCTGCGCCGCCAGGGGCTCTCCGGCATCGGCATCCCCGCCCTGATGAAGCGCGCCGGCCTTACCCACGGAGCTTTCTATGCCCATTTCCCCAACCGGGACGCCCTGGTGGCGGAAGCCATCCGCGCGGCGTCCGCCTCCAGTGTTGACGGCCCGCTGGCGGAGTCGCTGCCGCTGGAGCAGACCCTCGCCCTCTATCTCTCCCCCGACCATCTCGCCCACCCTGAGCGGGGCTGCGTGATCGCTGCCCTTGGCGGGGAGGGGGCCCGCCAGCCGGCCCCTGTGCGCCAAGCGTTTGCGGCCGCCGCCCGCGGGCTGCTGGCCCTGATCGATCGCAAGCTGCACCCCCGCCAGCCTTCGCCTGTGCCCAGCGATGGGGCCCTGCGGCTGGTGTCCTCGATGGTGGGGGCGGTGTTGCTGGCCCGCCTGGTGGACGATCCCGTCCTGGCCAGGCGTCTGCTGGACGCGGCGGTTCCGCCGCTCGATTCCGGGGCCGTCGGCTCCGCTCAGGCCCGCGACTGAAGCCTGGCCCTCTCTTTTTTGTCCTATGGCATGACGATCATCATGACTTCCGTCCACGCCCAAACCCAACGTCAGCGACGTTTCCTGGAACGCTATGGACCCTGGGCCGTCGTCACCGGGGCCTCCTCCGGCATCGGCCGCGCCCTGGCCGGCGGTCTGGCTGATGCCGGGCTGAACCTGGTGCTCGTGGCTCGGCACCGCTCCCGGCTCGAGTCCCTCGCCGCGAGCCTCATGGCCCGCCACGGCGTACAGGTGCGCGTCATCGACGTGGATGTGGCACGGGAGGACCATCTCGATTCGATTCGCCTGGTGACGGATCGACTGGATGTGGGATTGCTGGTGGCCTCCGCTGGCTTCGGCAGCTCCGGCCCCTTCCTGGAGGCTGACATCGCCACCGAAACCGAGATGCTGCTGGTGAATGGCCGGGCGGTGCTGCAGGCCTGCCACCACTTCGGCCGCCGTTTCCAGGGGCGCGGCAGCGGCGGCCTGGTGCTGCTCAGCTCGATCGCCGCCTTCCAGGGAATGCCCTATGCGGCCCATTACGCGGCCACCAAGGCCTATGTGCAGAGCCTGGCCGAGGGCCTGCAGGTGGAACTCCAGGGCGACGGCATCGCTGTGCTGGCCGCTGCGCCCGGGCCCACCCACAGCGGTTTCGCGGCCAGGGCCGGGCTGCGTCTGGGGGCGGCCATGGAACCGGAGGCCATCGCCCAGCCGATCCTGGCGGCATTGGGACGACAGGCCACGGTGCTGCCGGGCGTTCTGTCCAAACTTCTGACCTATTCGCTCGTGCCCCTGCCGCGCTGGGCGCGGGTGAGGATCATGGGGAAGGTGATGCAGAGCATGGCAACCCGTTAATGCAGAGCAGCTTGTTCACGCTTGTCCTGCTGCCTGTGGCCTTGGCCACCGTCATGCTGGGGATGGGCCTCAGCCTGGTGGCAGAGGACTTCAAGCGAATCACCCTCTACCCCAGGGCGGTCGCGGTGGGCACGGTCTGCCAGACCCTTCTGTTGCCGTTGTTGGGAGGACTGATCGCCCTGGCGGTGACGATGGAGCCGGCGATGGCCGTCGGTTTGGTGGTTGTGGCGGTTTGCCCTGGTGGGCCTTCTTCCAACCTCATCACCTATCTGGCCCGGGGGGATGTGGCCCTGTCGGTGACACTGACGGCGATCAGCAGCCTCGTCACCGTCTTCACGATTCCGCTGTTCACCAATCTGGCCCTGCGGCAATTCCTGGGGGAAGGGGAGGCGATCGCCCTGCCGCTGGGCACCACCATGCTGCAGATCGTCCTGATCACCCTGCTGCCGACGGCCATCGGGATGGCCATCCGTCACCGTTTTCCCAGGATTGCCCGTCGTCTGGAAAGGCAGATGGGCCGCCTGGCCGCTTTACTCCTGGCGCTGATCATCGTGCTGCTGCTGATTCGGGAGGGCAGCAAGCTGCCAGGATTTCTGGCGCAGGTGGGACTCGCCATCGTGATGCTCAACCTGCTGGCCATGCTGATGGGCTTGTCGGCGGGAAAGCTGTTTCGCCTGCCACGGTCACAACAGGTCTGCATCGCGATTGAGGTGGGGCTTCAGAATGGAACCCTGGCGATTGCCATCACCGCCGGTCTGCTCAACAACCCCGACATGGCCGTGCCTGCGGCGGTCTACAGCCTGTTGATGTATGTGACTGGCTTTGGAGCGATCCTCTACGGCAGGAGAGTGATCCCCATGGCCCCTCTGCCAAAGTGATTGTCGTTCACGGATCGGCCATGGGGCGTCGTCGACCGCTTCTCTGGCCACTGGCCGCCGTTTCCAGCCTCTTGGCAGGGCTCAGCGAAGCTCCCGCCATGGCCCAGCACGCGGGCCATGGCGCTCAGCAGGCGGTGTTTGCCACCAAGGCCGAGGCCGAAGCCGCCGCGAAGCACTTCAACTGCAAGGGGGCCCACAGGATGGGCAATCAGTGGATGCCTTGCGCCAGTCATGGTGAGGCGACGGGCGGGACATCCAGTCCCTCGGCGCCCTGATGCCAGCCCCCCTTCCGCCCGAGCCTTCTCCCGACAGCCCCGCGTCGGGTTGCGGCGGCAAGCCCAAGATTCTCGCCATCGGCATCGCCCCCCTGGGCATCATTTCGATCGGCATTGTTCCGATGGGAGTGATCAGCATCGGGGTCGTGCCGATGGGGGTGCTGAGCCTCGGCGCCGTGGCCATGGGGGTGATCAACGCCTCCGTGGTGGGCATGGGCATCCTGATCGCCGGGGTCAATGTGATGGGTGTGTGGTGGGTCGGAATGGAGGGGATGGGTCCCTACCGCCTGGGTGTTCAGGCCGGCCAGGTTCATCACCACGACCACGGCCAGAAGAACATCTACGCGTACCCGAGCCGGGAGGAGGCCCTCAGCAAGGCGAAGGAACTCGGCTGCGAAGGGGTTCACGCCATGGGCTCCCTCTGGATGCCCTGCAAGGAGCATCCGAGCCCCTGAAGCTCAGGCCAGCGTCTTGAACATCACCAGGGCGTCCACATTGCCCAGCCGGGGATGGCGAAAGGCCCCCGGCAGCCGGCCGATCGTGCGGAAGCCGTTGCGGCTCCAGGCCGCCACCCCGGCGGTGTTGGTGGACACCACCAGGTTGAACTGCATGGCCGTGAAACCCCGCCGCAGGGCCTCCTCCTGGGAGTGGCGGCAGAGGGCATGGGCCACCCCCTGGCCCCGGGCGGCTTCGGCCACCACGTAGCCGGCGTTCGCCACGTGGGCGCCGAGACACGGCTGGTTGGGCCGCAGGTAATAGGTGCCCAGCACCCTGCCGCCCGCCTCAGTGGCCACAAAGGTGGCGGCGGCAGCCTCCACCCAGGCCCGCCGGGCCGCGTCGCTGCCGATCGCCGGGTCGTGGGGGAAGGTCTCGCCGGCCCTGAACACCGGCTCCAACACCGCCCACAACGACGGCCAGTCGGCAGGCGTGTAGGCCCGGAGGATCAAGCCGCTTCCACCACGATCGATTTGCTCACCGTACCGGGCAGATTCCGCGACACCGGACAGACCTTCATGCGGCGCTCCAGAAAGGCCCGGCTGGCCTCATCCAGCTCCGGCGTCGCCGCCCCTTCGGCCGCCTCCAGCCGCACCTGGAGCGTGCCGCTCACCGCCTCGACCATCCAGTCGGCGGAGGCGGTCACGCTCAGCACCCCGTCCACCGCGGCCAGGGGCAGATGCCGCTCAATGGCGTTGGCCACCAGGTAATGGTGCTGACAGAGCAGCAGCGACAGCAGGTACAGCCGAAAGCCGGGGGTCTGCAGGCTGGGCTCAAGCGGCTGCCAGGGTTCCTGGTCGCCGTTGCGGAAGTCGACGCTGAGGCTGTCGCCGGCGGCCCCATGGCGGCTCTGGAGCTGGAACTGGAACAGGAGTTGGCTCATGTCTGGTGCGGGACGGTGTGGGGGGAGGGACTGGCGGCGCCGAGGTTGCGCTGGCGCTGGACGGCTTCGGCGCCCGTGAGCAGCGCCGACCCGATCAGCAGGGCGGCGAATCCCTGGCGCAGGTGGCGATCGGAGAGGTGGGGGGCCAGGGCCTGGCCGCCGATCGCCCCCACCAGGCCGCCGGCGATCAGGGGCGCCAGCAAGGGCAGGCCGGCCGCCGGCCAGTGCCCCAGGGCCCCGAGGGCCACCAGGCTGTTGGTGGCGATCAGCACCAGGCTGGTGCCGCTGGCCAGGGGCATCGGCAGACCGGCCAGCAGCACCAGGGCGGGAACGATGGCGAAGCCGCCGCCCACGCCGGCGATGCCGGTGAGCAGGCCCACGAGTACCCCCTGGCCCGCCAGGGCCAGCGGCGATCCCCCCGCCCGGGGTGCCCGGGCGGCGCCGGTGGGGCGGCGGGACAGCAACCAGGCGGCCACCAGGGCAGCGGCGGCGAACACCCCCAGCTGGATGGGTTCGGGGATCAGGCCGTGCTTCACCACCGTGCCTCCGATCCAGCTGCCCGCCAGGGCCGGCACCCCCAGGATCAGGGCGGGGCGCGGTGCCACCTGGCGCCGTCGCAGGTAGGGGCCGGCATTGGCCACCGCCAGCAGGGTCACCGCCAGCAGCGACAGGGGCACGGCTTCCCGGGTGGGCAGCCCGGCGCCGCTGATCAGCAGGGGCAGCAGCAGGATCGATCCGCCGGCCCCGAGCACCGCCAGCAGGAAGCCGATCAGGGCGCCCCCACCGGCCATCAGCAGCAGGACGGCGGCGCTCATGGTCTCACGCGGTTCCGGGGCCTTGCCGCCAGCCGCCCTGCCCGGCTGGCGGCGGCTTCAGGCGGACATGGAGGGACGGAAGCCATCGAATCAGCTGAAACTGGTCTTTATGACTATACACGCATACAACGGCTAAAGAGTGCATGGGGTGCCAACGCGGCGCCCTGCGGCGGGTTGCTGCATGGCGGAAATCGTCCGGCCCTTCACTGCAGCCTGGGAGACCCTGCATAATGTCGCAAGCGTCATACCCTTCTGCCATGGGCGTTGCCGGCCCCGGTTCCATTCCCAGCCCCGAACTGCTGGAAGAGTTCAGCCAGTTCTTCCGTCTGCTGAGCGAACCGGCCCGGCTCCAGCTGCTCTGTCATCTGCGCCAGGGTCCCGCCGATGTCGCCACCCTGATCGAGGC
Organism: Cyanobium sp. Aljojuca 7A6; assembly: GCF_024346455.1. Lineage (GTDB taxonomy): Bacteria > Cyanobacteriota > Cyanobacteriia > PCC-6307 > Cyanobiaceae > Cyanobium. The sequence goes on along the minus strand of NZ_JAGQCY010000025.1, from coordinate 10,375 downwards.
CACAGGCTTCAGCCAGTCCCACATCAGCCGCCAGCTGTCCCAGCTGCAACGCGCTGGCCTGGTGTCCTGCGACCGGGACGGGGTCCGGCTCATCTACAGGGCCGACACCGAATTGGTCGAGGAGCTCTGTGATCTCGTGCAAAAGCGCATGAAGCAGCGCCTGCAGCAGCAGCTGGATCAGCTCCAGACCGCCTGAGCCTGGCCCAACGAGGGGATCGCGGCCTTGGGGCCCTGGCTCGGAGCCAGTGCACCGGGTAGGCGGAGGCGCCCTTCACCCAACGGCTGAACAGCCAGGCCAGCAGCACGAGCAGCACGGAGCCGGACAGCACCGGAAACAGGACGAATCCCGCGCCTGCCTTGAGGAAGACCCCCTAGGAAGGCGACGCCGCCGGCAGGGGGGTGCAGGCAGCGGCACCGCTGTCCGAGTTGCGGGGCTGGGCCATGGGACTGCGGGGATGGCCGAACAGCAGCACCGAGGAGGCCTAGCGACAGCAGGGCCCCCAGCCAGGAAAAGGCCAGCCAGCGGTGTCTGGGATGGGCGATGGGCGAGGCCTCCGGAAGCTCTTGGCCATCGGGAACCGAGGCATCGGCCCGGAGGGTCATCGAAGGCCACTGGGGCAGAAAGCCCATGCATTGTCGCGATTCACCTCCCCCAACCGTGTGGCGGCCATCACCAGGACGGCCCATCAGAATGAAGGCGGGTTTGCACCTGCCCGCTGGTGATCGCCACGCCCGCCGCCCCCGCACCAGGCCCCATCGGCCCCAGCCCCCTGTGGACCCGGGCCTTCCATGGCTTCAACCTGTTGGTGCTCCTGCTGATGGCCGCCAGTGGCCTGGAGATCTACAACGCCAATCCGGTGTTTGGCGGTCGGGAGGGGGTGACCGTGCCGGAGCTGTTCACCCTTGGCGGCTGGTTGGCTGGTGGCCGCGACTGGCACTTCGCTGTCATGGGTCTCTATGCCGCCAACCTGGGGCTCTGGATCGGCCTGCTGCTGCGCCGTCGCCATCGGCGCCTCGCCGGCACCGGTGATCTGGCCACCCTGCGTGGCAGCGTCCATCCCCCCCGTCGTCGCCTGGCCAGCCACCGGATCACTTACACCCTGATGCTGATCCTGCTGGCCTTCAGCCTGCTCAGTGGTCTGGCCATGTACAAGCCGGCCCAGTTGTGGTGGCTGGTGTCGCTGTTCGCCTTCGCCGAACCGGCGGGGTTCTCCAGCTGGCAGACGCTGCGGGTGTGCCACCTCGCCACCATCCCCGCCATCGCCATGCTGCTGGTGGCCCACGTGGTGCTCTCCTTGCGGGTGGGCGGCCTGCGGCTGCTGCGGGCGATGGTTCTCTGAGATGGCTGCTTCGCCCGAGGCCCTGAGTCGCCGCCGCTCCCTCGGTCTGCTGCTGGCCAGCGGTTCCTCCCTGTTGCTCGGCGGCTGTGCCCTCAACCGCTGGAGCAACGCGGTGGGGGAGGCCACCCAGCCGCTGAACGAACGGATCGAGGCCCTGCTGCAGGGCAAGGGAATGCTGCCCGAGTTCCGGCGCAACCAGGTGGAGCCCGAGGCCCTGCTGGTCAACAGCTTCAACGGCATCCCCAAGCTGGCGCCCAGCAGCTACCGGCTCGTCGTCAACGGGATGGTCCGCCGTCCCCTGAGCCTGGATCTGGCGGCCCTCGCCGCCCTGCCCCAGCGGGAGTGCGTCATCCGCCACGTCTGTGTCGAGGGCTGGGCGGCGATCGTCGCCTGGTCGGGCCCGCGGCTGGCCGATGTGCTGGCGCTGGCCGGTCCCTCTCCCCTGGGGGCCTATCTGGCGATCCGTTCCGCCGACCAGTACTTCGAAACCTGGGATCTGGCCTCGGCCCTGCACCCCCAGACCCTGCTGGCCACCCACATGAACGGAGCACCGCTGCCGGTGGCCAACGGCGCTCCTGTGCGACTCGCCAGCCCCATCAAGCTCGGCTACAAGCAGAGCAAGTGGGTCATCGAACTCGAACTGATGACCAGCCTGGGCGATCGCCTTGGCACCTGGGAGGACAAGGGCTATGAGTGGTTCGCCGGGCTCTGAGGGGGCCTGCGCTGCTCAGGCCTTCAGGGGCGACCAGGCCATCGTGGCGTTGAACTTCTGGCACCAGATCAGCACCGATTTCTGGGCCTTGAGATCAAGCGAGGCGGGGATCACATAGCTCTGGCCACCCTTGCTGGATTTCAGCCTCGCCAGCACGGTGTAGCTGCCGGCCTTGAGGGGATAGGCCGGGGGCTTGCTCATGGCCAGGGGGGTGGCGGAGGGGCTGAAGACCACCCAGAGATCCGGGGCCGTGGCGCTGGTCTTGAAGTCGCCGCTGAGGCTGAGCACCCTCTTGCCGCCCTGCTCGCTGATCGAGAAGCCACCGCTCACGGGGGCCTCGGCCTTGCGGAAGCGGCCCTTGGCCATCGCCATGGCCACGGTCTGGGCCAGCGAATCCAGGGTGGGGGTGATCGGATGGCTGAGGCTGCGGGCCTGCAGGACGGCACCGGAGAGGGCCGTGGCAGCCACCAGGGTGAGGGCGCCGCTGAGGAGGGCGCTGGGGGAGCGGGTCATCGGGATGGGGAGGCGTGAGCAGGGAGTACCGCCGCGCTCCTGGAACGGATTGGCTCGGCCGGCTGGCCTGGCAGACCCGGCGCCGGCGCCCAAAACAGCTGGGGCGTTGCATCCTGTGCGGATGAGCCTGTCTTTGCTGCTCTATGTGCTGCTGCGGGGGCTGGATGCCACCGTGCTCAAGGGACTGCAGGAGCTCGGCCTGGCCAATCCGGTGCAGGGCGAGAACCCGATCAGTTTCTGCAACGTGTTCTTCCTGGCCCAGCTCACGGTGGCTCTGGCGTCCCTGCTGCCTGGCCGGCGCCGCCTGATCGGCGATCTGGCGCGGCTGGGCCCCGCCGACTGGCGCCTCCTGGCCCTTCACGGTGGCCTGGGCCTGTTCCTCGGGCCCGTGGCCTATTACTTCGCCCTGGAATCCCTGTCGGTGATCAGCCAGACCCTGCTGTTTGCCCTGGTGTTGCCCGTCTCGGCCCTGCTGGCGCGCTGGCTGCTGGGGGAGGCGCTGCCCCCCGGCTTCTGGCTCAGCCTGGCGCTGATCGGCGCCGGCCTGCTGCTGCCCCAGGCGGCCATGGCGATCGGCAACGGCCAGATGGATGACGCCGCTGGCCTCGCCTGGGCCCTGGTGGGAGTATTGGCCTTCGCTGGCTCGGCCGTCAGCGGCCGCAGCGTCGCCCGCCGCCGCTGGCCGGCGTCCGTGGCTGTCGGGGTTCCCACCCTGCTGAGCGCCCTGGTCTTCGGGGCCATCGCCCTGGTGCTGTTCGGCCCGCACCATTTCCTGCTGTTGCGCCTCTGGTGGGTGGCGGGGGTGATCGGCCTCTATGCCATCACCCTGTCCCTGGGCCGGGAACTGGCTCTGCGCCAGGCCTACCGCAGCTGCAGTGTGGCGGTTGTCTCCCTGTGGGGCTCGCTGTCTTTGGTGGTGGCGGTCCTCAGTGCCGCCCTGCTGCTGGGGGAACCGCTGGGCGTCCCGGTACTGGGCGGTTTGGCCCTGGTGCTGGCCGGTGTGGGCGCCAGTCGCTGGCCCGGACCCATCCGATCGGCTCCCTCGCCGGTACCAGGGGAGCGGCAACTCCGCCGAACGCCTCCCGGACGTGACACCCTCTGACGCCAACGCTCCACCCCGCCGTCCGCCCCTGCGGGGCGCCCTCGAGGGCGCCACCGACGCGGCCGGCGATCTGGCGGAGTTGTACGACACCTGCAGCGGTCCGGTGTACCGCCTGGCCCTGCGGCTGTGCCGCTCGAGCCATGAAGCCGAAGACCTCGCCCATGACGTCTTCCTGCGCTACTGGCAGCAGGGGCGTTACGACCCCGCCCGGGGCCCGGTGCTGGCCTACCTGCTGCTGCTGACGCGCTCGATGGCCATCAACCGCCTCAACCAGCGCGCCAACCGCTGGCAGCTGGTGCAACGCTGGTCAGAGCACCTGTTTCCAGAGGCCGTGCCCACGCCCCATGACAGTGCCGAGGCCGAGGATCTGGCCCAGAGGGTCCGGGGCGCCCTCGCGGCCATCCCCGCCAACCAGCGCCAGGTGCTGGAGATGGCCTACTACGAAGGGCTGAGCCAGTCCGCGATCGGCGCGCTGCTGAAATTGCCCCTCGGCACCGTCAAGACCCGCGCCCGCCAGGGGTTGATCCGGCTGCGCGCCCTGCTCCACGACTCGCCCGTCCAGCCATGAAAACCAACACCACCCCATTCGACGCCGCCAGCATCGACGCCCTGCTCGCCGGCCATGCCCTGGGAGACCTGGAGGAAGCCGAGCGGGAACAGCTGGCCGAGCTGCTGCGGCAGCAGCCCGAGCTGCGCCGGCGCCTGGAGGAGTTCAGCACCACCCTGGAATTGCTGCCCCTGGCGCTGCCGGCCATCGCGGCGCCCCCCCCCTCCCTGCGCCGTCGCCTGCTGCAGCCCAGCCCCCATCCGGGCCCATGGCGGCGTTGGCTCGGTCCCTCCCTGCTGGCCGTCGGCCTGCTGCTGCTGGGCGGTGAGCTCTACCAGACCCGGCAGCAGCTGGCGGGCCTCCAGCGGCAACTGGCGCCGCCCGCTCCGGGCGAACAACGGACGCTGCCCCTGCAGTCGGTGCAGCCTGGCCAGACGGCCTCGGGGGAGGTGCTGGTCACTGGCAACAGCACCAACAACCTGCTGAAGCTCGCTGACCTGCCCGCCCTGCCGCCGCACCACACCTATCGGCTCTGGGCCACCGTGAAGGGTCAGACCGTGGGTTGCGTCCATTTCGTGCCCAACGCCCGCGGCCAGGTGGCCATCCCCATCCCCCTTTCCCCCACCAGCGAGGCCACCGACGTCAGTGTCAGCGTCGAGGGTGATCCCACCGGCCAGGCGCCCAGGGGACCCATGGTGCTCACCAGTTCCCACTGAGCCGTGCCCGTCTCCCCTGCCCCCACCCACGTTCATGCCGATCTGAGCCGGCGGGCCGTCGTCGACACTGGCGCGCTGCCCTGGCACCCCTCGCCCCTGGCCGGGGTGGAGCGGCGCCTGCTGGAGCGCGACGGCGGCGAGGTCGCCCGGGCCACCTCGCTCGTGCGCTATGCCGCCGCCAGCCGCTTTTCCCCCCATCAGCACGGGGGCGGCGAGGAGTTCCTCGTCCTCGACGGGGTCTTCTCCGATGAGCACGGTGACTACGGCCCCGGCACCTACGTGCGCAACCCTGTCGGCTCCGCCCATGCCCCTTTCAGTGCGGCCGGCTGCACCATCCTGGTCAAACTGCGTCAGATGGATCCGGCCGACCAGACGCGGGTCGTGATCGACACGCGCCGCTCTGCGTTTGTGCCCGGTCTGGTCGCCGGACTGAGCGTGCTGCCCCTGCATGGCTTCGGGACCGAACAGGTGGCCCTGGTGCGCTGGCAGCCGGGCACCCACTTTCCCCAGCACGCCCATCCCGGGGGCGAGGAGATCTTCGTGCTCGACGGAGTGTTTGAAGACGAGCAGGGTGCCTATCCAGCCGGCACCTGGCTGCGCAACCCACCCGGCAGCCGGCATGTTCCCTGCAGCGGCAGCGGTTGTCTGATCTGGGTCAAGACCGGTCACCTTGGCCAGGCGATCTCCGCCTAGGGGACCGCTGGCCCGCCCCGGAATGGGGCCAGCGCCAGGGCGGTGAGGAAGCCCACCAACTGGGCGATCACAACGCTTGGGCCCGATGGCAGGGCGAAGGCGGCGGAGAGCAGCAGGCCCAGTACGGCGCAGGCGGCCCCCAGCCCGGCGGCCAGGGCCACATAGCTATCGAAGCGGCGGCTCACCAGCCTTGAGGCGCAGGCGGGGATGACCACGAAGGCGCTGATCAGCAGCACCCCCACCGCCTTGACGGAGATGGCCACCACCACGGCCAGCAGGATCAGGAACAGCAGCCGGTGCAGGGAGACGGCGACCCCCCGGGAACGGGCCAGGGGTTCGTCGAGAGTGAGCAGCACCTGGTCGCGCCGGGTGAGGGTGAGGTAGCCGGTGGTGACGACAAGCAGGACCCCGATCAGGCTGAGGTCGAGCCAGGTGACCCCCAGGATGTCGCCGAAGAGCAGCTGCTGAATGCCGCCCTTGTAGACCCGCAGCAGGCTCAGGGCCACCACGGCCATGGCCAGCGACGAGGAGTAGACGATGTTCAGCAGGGCATCCGCCGGCAGGCGGCTGCGTTGCACCAGCTGGTTCGTCATCAGGGCGAACAGCACGGCGAAGGGGATCAGCACCAGGGTGGGATCGATGCCCAGCAGGATTCCCAGCGTGATGCCAAGCAGGGCGGAATGGCCCAGGGCGTCACTGAAGAAGGAGAGCTGGCGCAACACCGCGAAACTGCCCAGCACCCCGCCGAGGGCGCCGCTCAACAGCCCCCCCAGCAGGGCCCGCTGCATGAAAGGAAGTTGCAGCAGCTGCCCCAGGGTTGATCCTTCTGTCATCTCCCCACAATCGTTCAGGAGGCGACGTGGGCCAGGGCCTCGCCAACCAGGGCCAGGGAGGCCGCCAGCAGAACCAGGCGACCTGCCTGGCAGAACAGGCGTGAAGTGATGACGAAACCCATGGGGATCATTGGCGTGCTCCAGTGGAGGGCAAGGGTGAAGCGTTCAGCGGCCCGTTGTCTGGAGGGGGCGGAGATCAGGCAGACCGACCGAGAAGGCAGGGGATCCGTGGCGGGTGAGGGGCCAGCGCCGCACCCAGCAGCTGTCGGTTTCCTCGTCGATGCTGATCACCTGATAAGTGCCGCCCTGGCGGCTGTTCAACTGGACGAAGCCGCCGGGGTGCGGGGCTGCCGCTGAATGGGATGGGGGATAGGGCATGGGTCAGACCACGCATCAGCCCTAAACGTAACAGAAGATTGCGGACTCATTGACGAGAAGCCACTTGATGTGCATTCCAAGGCACATGACGGTGCTCCCCTGCCCCAAACATGCGTAACCCCCTCGGGGCGGGCCCAAGGGGGTTACTTTGCGAAAGCTCTAGGGAGTTGATCAATCTCCCTGCCCCGCAACCTCTTTCTAGATCAGCAGCAACAGCTACAGCGCGGGCTCGAACATTCCTTCACAGGCCTGAGGAGGTTCAGGAGCGGATCACTCGTCGTCGTCGGAGCCGCCCACGGGTACGAGGCGAATCGCCTTGCGACCCAGCTTTATCTCGAATTCGTCGCCCGGCTCGAGGCCCAGCATGGCGGTGTAGGCCTTGCCCACCAGCAGGTTGCCGTTGAACTGGACCTTGGCGGTATAGCCGATCTTGCGGCCAGCCTTGGTGGCCGTCTTGCCCACGCCGTCTCCGAGGTTGATTCCCTTGGCATCGAGAAGGGCTTCGTAAAAGGCTGTGAAGTTCAGGCGCTCATTGCCGTCCTTCTTGGTGCTCACGTAGCCGCAGCTGCGGACCAGATCCGACTTCGAAGCGTCTCCCAGCTCTTTCACCTTGGCGAGCAGATCGGCACCTTTGAGCATGATGCAATGGCGGTGGGTATTAGGCGAAATTGTACATCTAGGGCCTGCGATCGCCAGTCGGGCGAGCTTCGGCTTACCCTGCCTTCTGGCCCTACGCAGCTCGGCTGCTCTGTGGTCACCCGCTGTGCTCCGGCTGCCGCTGGATGGCCATGGCCGGAGCGACCGCAATCCCGCTGGTGAACGCCATCGCCTCTGCGGCCATCGCCGGTGGATCGGATAGCTTCAGCCTTCAGCTCTTTGGTGGACCCTCCACCCGATACTGCACCTGCTGGGGGAAGGGGATCTCGATGTTCCGGTCCCGGAAGGCCCGCCAGATGCCCGCCTGGACTTCGCTGCAGATGGAAACGTTATCCATGGGATTGGCGATCCAGAAGCGCAGGGCGTAGTCGATGGAGGAATCCCCATAGCGGAGCAGCAGACCCTTTGGTGCCGGGGTGGGAAGAATGCGTTTCTGGCCGCGGGCCGTGGCCTCCAGCAGCGCGATCACGTCCTCGGGATCATGGTGGTACGCCGCGCTCACCAGCACCTGGCTGCGCCGCAGGGTGTCGCTGCCCGTGTAGGTCACGGTGGTGTTGGTGAAGAACGTCTGGTTCGGGATCACCAGCTCGGCATTATCCCGATCCCGCCAGAGCACGGCGGCCCGCAGCCCGAGGCTGCGCACCTCGCACGGATCACCGTCGATGAACAGCACCTCTCCGGGCCGCACCGATCCCTCGAACAGCAGCCAAAGACCACTGACGAAATTCGAAAAGACTTCCTTGATTCCGAACCCCAGGCCCACCGAGAGGCCACCGGCCACCGCCAGGATCGCCGTGCGGTTGAAACCCACATGATCGAGAGCCCAGATGATCCCGAGGGCCACCGCCGCATAGCGAATCATCAGGGCCAGGGCGCGGCGGCTGCCGTTGCTGATGCCGACGCTGCGCTGCACCAGCCAGGCCACCCCCTGGGCCGGTGGTCCCGTGCCCATGGCCAGCACGTAGACGATCAGCACCGCCAGGAAAAAGCTGCCCAGGGTCACCTCCGATCCGAACCAGTCGCCGATGGGGATGAGGGCCAGGTCCTGGGGGTTGTCGAACACCCGGATCACCAGCAGGACGCAGACCAGCAGGTAGGCCGGGCGAATCAGACGGGTTTCGAGCAGTTGCATCGGCTGGGGCTGGATGAAGCGGCCCAGCAGCAGGCGCACCCCTTCCAGACCCAGCCAGCCCAGGTACAGGAGCAGCCCCAGCAGCACCAGACCGAACGGCTGCCCGCCAAGCCCCAGGGCCAGCGAGAGCAGACCCAGCAGGATGGGGATCACGACGTTGGACTTCGCTGCCGGGGGAAACCGTGGGGCCAGGCGCCGGCGTAAGGGTCCCTGGATGAGGAACACCAGCAGCAGCACCATCACCTGGACGCGCACCTCAAGGCGCTGCAGGTAGCCGAACCAGCCGACGATCTCCAGCAGCAACTCGCTCATCGGGACCTCTCGCGAGCCAGGAGCCCGATCAGGCCCTCGAGAGTGGCCTGCTGACTCAGGTCATCAAAGAGGAAACGGGTGAGCAGCGCCTGCCAGGCCTCCCTTTTGTCCTTGGTGCTCCCCTCCACCAGCCGGATCGTCGCGCCTCGCATCGATTGCTGTCGCCCCTCCACCATGGCCGCCAGTACAGAGGAACTGCGCACCGGTGGCGCCACTTCCCGGTTCACCGGCAGCACGTACTGGTTGCCGAGCACCATCTCCCGCTGGTGCAGGGGACTGATGGCGAACCGGGCCAGGGCCAGGGCCAGCTGGCGCTGGACCGGACTGGAATTGACGCCGAAGGAAAGCACGCGCTCCCGGGTGATCGGGGTGGCGTCGCCGCTGGGCCCGGAGGGCAGGGGGGCCACGCCCAGGTTGTTGCCCAGCCGCGATCGCAGGCGAAGGATGTTGATGCTGCGGCAGGGAATCCAGTCGAGGGCCCCCGCCATCAGCTGCTTCAGCAATTCCGTCTCTGTGGGATAGAAGGTGACATGTTGCTGCTGGTCCGCCAGACGCAGCCACTGCAGCCAGCCCCGCAGGCTGGCCTGGGTTGCCGCTGTTGCCGGCTCTCCAGCCAGCAGGTTGCCCGCGGCGTCGATCGCCCCGAGGGGGCCCAGGGTCCAGGCCAGGTTGACCGCATCGAGGGAGAGCCCCACCTCCATTCCCTTGGCGCTGAAGGCCAGCAGCTCCTCAAGGGTGGCGGGGCTGCGCTGGACGTGGCGCCGATCGAAGCAGGCCACCTGGGGCTGCAGCTCCATTGGCAGGCCCGTCAGGGTTCCATCCGAGCGCCGCACCCGCTCCACCGAGCCTGCGTCCAGCTGATCCAGCACCACGCTCGGGAATCTCACGGTGTTGATGAGCTGCTCCCGGGCCAGATCACGGGCGGTGGATTCGTTGACCAGCAACACATCAGGGCTCAGGCCCGTGCGGTTACGGATGAGGAGCTCGTTGCGCAGGTTCTCCTCCGGAAACACCTCCACCTGGAGCCGGACCTTTGGCTGCAGGGTGCGGAACGAGGCCTGGAGCTGGGCGGTGCGTTTGCGGATCTCCTTCTGCAGTTCGCTGTCGATGGCCTCCTGGCTGACTCCGACGGCGATGTAGAGGGTGCCTTCGAGGGGGCGCAGCATGGGCTGCAGGCGCTGCCCGTGACAGCCCCCCAGGACGGCCATCCATGGCAGCAGCAGCCCTGCGGCGAGCAGCTTGATGGACGCTGGCCGTCGACCCTGAAGGGGCGGGGTGCTGGAGCGGCGACAAAGGGGAATCACACCGGGAGGCTAGGAGACTGATGAAAAACCTGGCCAGCCGCGAGAGAATGGAGTAACGGCACTGAGCAGATGCGCGGCCAACAGGAGAGGACCGGCCCCCTGTTCTCCTACATCTCCACGGAGGAGCGCATCCCCA
>NZ_JAGQCY010000024.1 GCF_024346455.1 Cyanobium sp. Aljojuca 7A6 | reverse complement strand
TGTTAAGGTTGGCCACAGAAGAGATGTCTACCGATGAGTGGACCTTCTAACATCAAGATACAGAAGACGGGAGCGGAGGGCTATGGCAACGTCAAAGCTGCTGCCCGCTTCTGATCTTGAGCGTTAGCCCTTCTCGTCGGCATCCAGGAGAGGCCTGACCGAACCTGCCGGCATATTTGCTACCCATGCCATGAGCAAAGAACACAGATGAGGATGCGCTACACCTCTTCCTATGTCATCAACCAGCATTCTGGATCACCATTGGCAGCGAATTGAGTAGGGTGAGGCCGGCTCCGTTCCCCAGCCATGACGGTTGCACCGGAGATGGCCGCAAATAACCCTGGTCCTGAGGGGCTGGGATGCCAAGCCCTGCGGCCCTGGCTTCAGTGGCTCGACGACCGCATCCGCCTTGCCCTCGCCGCCGGGGGGAGTGCCCATGGGCCCCAGTTCGCGGCCGATCCCTACCGGGGCTTGGTGATCACCCCAGCGGAGGTCGAATGGCTGCTGCTCCAGGAACCGGGCCAGCCGCTCTTCGGCGATCTCGGGCCAGCGGGTCACCCCGAAGGCCTTGCTCTGCCGGTGTCCTTTCTCCGTCTTGTTCGAGTGGCGAAGCTGAGCCAGGGGGACATCGCGATCCTCCTGTTGGCGATCGCACCGGAAATCGACCTTCGCTATGAGCGGCTCTATGCCTACCTGCAGGACGATGTCAATCGGAAACGACCCACCGTCGACCTGGCCCTCAACCTGCTCAGCAATGATGCGGACGGCAAACTGGCGCTGCGGTCCCGCTTCCTCCAGCCGGCTCCCCTGATTCGCTACGGCCTGCTTCACCTCGATTCCGAGGGCGGATCCCATCCCGCCCCCCTGCTTTCACGGTCCCTGAGGCCCGCCCCCCAGGTGGTGACCGCCCTTCTTGGCGGCGAGGGGCTGGATGAAGCCCTGCATCATGCCTGCGAGGTCGTGAATCCAGCCGGGGTCCCAGGCACCAGCGACGAGGCGCTCACGCAGCGGTTGATCCGCACGATCCACCCTTCAGCGGAGGGAATCAGCAGGGTGCTCCATCTGCAGGGGGCCGACCCCCTGGCCCGCGCGGCCGCCGCCGAGCGCCTTGCCGAAGCACTGGGGCGGCCGCTGCTGCGGGTGCGAGTGCCGCGGCTGCTGCATCCGGAGGCAGACTTCGGCGCGCGGCTGGGCGCCGTCCTGCGGGAGGCATGGTTGCGGGAGGCCGTGGTCTCCTTCGAGGATGTCGACACCTTGCGTGAGGAGGGAGGGACACCAGCGCTGCGGGTGTTGCTGGCTCACCTGGCCGAGGCCAGGACGGTCGTGCTGCTGGGAGGAGCCGCACCGTGGGATGTGCCGGGCGACGCCGCAGCTACTGACCCGGTGGTTTCGGTGAGCCTGCCTCCCCTCACCAGCGCCGAACGGCATGCGCTCTGGCGCCATGAACTGCAGGGCCATGGGTTGGATCCGGCTCTCGCGGAACGCCTTGCGGATCGCCTCCAGCTGGAGTCCGGCCAGATCCTTGGAGCCGTGCGGTTGGTGGCAGGGCAGAGCGAATCCCCAGGGGAGGCAGAACTCCTCGCCGCCGCCCGGCAGCAGATGCGCCGCGGCGTCTGTCATCTGGTGCAGCCCATCAGCCCGGTGCGCAGCTGGGAGGATCTGGTACTGCCGGAGGACGGCGTGGCCCAGCTCCGCGCCATCTGCACGCGGCACGCGCAGCGGGAGCAGGTACTGCAGCGCTGGGGCTTCGGGCGCAAGCTGGCCTACGGCACGGGCACCCACGTGCTGTTCACCGGCCCCTCGGGCACCGGCAAGACGATGGCGGCGGAGATCATGGCGGGAGAGCTGGGTCTGGATCTACTGCGCATCGACCTGGCCCGGGTGGTGAGCAAATACATCGGCGAAACGGAAAAGAATCTCGAAACGGTGTTTGCCGAGGGCGCCAGGGGCATTCTCTTCTTTGATGAGGCTGATGCGCTTTTCGGCAAACGCTCGGAGGTGAAGGATGCCCACGACCGCTACGCCAATCTGGAGGTGAGCTATCTGCTTCAGAAGATGGAACAGCACGAAGGAGTCTCGATCCTGGCCAGCAACCTGCGCCACCATCTGGATGAGGCCTTCCTGCGGCGGCTCACGTTCATCGTTCCGTTCCCCTTCCCGGATGCAGCACACCGACGCAGGATCTGGGAGGGGGTCTGGCCCAAGGAGGTGCCCCTGGCTCCGGATGTGAATCTCGAGGATCTGGCCGAGAGCTACAAGCTCAGCGGCGGCGGCATCCGCAACGTGGCTCTGGCAGCCGCCTACCTCGCCGCCGAGGAGGGCGTGCCGATCGCACGGGCCCATCTGTTGCGGGCGATGCAGCGCGAGGTGGAGAAGGAAGGCAAGATGTGGCAAGGGCCTAATGGAGAAAGCCCATGAGTGAAGGCGGAGCCAGAGCCAGCGCTCAACAGGATCACGCAGCGAGCGCGGCGGCCCGACGGCGAGGGCAACGGGCGAAAACGAGACTGCTGCGCAGACCCGCGGTCGGCCGCGTCTACGGCAGCGCTTGCACATCATACCAATCGATCAAGAGTTTGTGGGTTCAAGGGAAGCATTGCTTTCCACAAACTGTGGTGTGTAGTTGGTGCTGCGCATGAGTAATAGTCGCCCACCTGTGCGTATGCCGCGAGCGGCCTCGTTCGCCAAACCGGCCAGTCAATCACCCAGTCTGGCTCAGCCGGCAGCGCCGCAGCAAAGCACAGTCCTGCCATCGGGCAACCAGGACCGATTACGAATGCTGCGCAATCGGGCCTTCGACGTGGGCCCCGAAGCGGCTGCCCACATTGCGGCCGATATTGATCGCGTCGCCGACATGCTGCGCAAGCAGTGGGTGCGCGACGCCGACGAAGCTGCGATCGTCGCCATCGTGCGCCACTGGTCGAAAGCCGATGAGCGCCTTGGACCTGGGGCCGGTACGCCACACCTTGACCGCCTGCTACTCGCAGCTCGCACGCGAGCCTATGCCCGGGCAACTGGCCGATCGGGCTTTATGGAGCAGTGGGCCAATTTGTATGAAGACCTGTTCCGTGAGCTGGAAGGCGAGCGTCTTGCCGAATTTCAGGCGCTGGCAGAACGCAGCGCCATGTACATCGGCCCGCCCGGTTCGGCCGAGGCGCCCGAGAACTTCTGGCGCACCATGGGCCGCAAGGAAGCTGTGGCCGTGTGGGGCATCCTCAAGGGCATGGGCACCTCGCTTGCAGGCACGGTGGATGCCGGCGCCTCGGGCGTTACAAAGCTGATGCGCAAGGCTGGTCTCGACGTAGCCGACCCGGTGGCTGCTGCCGCCTGGCTGGCAGAGCAGTACGACTTTGTCGGCAATGAGCTCATCGGCCGCGAGGAATGGAGTGAAGGCGAAGAGTTGTTCTGGGGCATGAACGCCGCCGAGGTCTCCACTCATGGCGGCGAAGCAATCTGGTTGTTGGTGTCGATGGGTCGGGGCGACGCATCCCGAGTGGGCTCACAGTGGACACAGGCCGCCAAATGGGCGCAAGTCGTTGAAAAGGGGATTGGCGTCTCGGGCAATCTGATGGCGGTGGAGCAATCAGCCAACGAGATCGTGGCGTTGCTTGAGGCGCAGCAGCGCACACACGGCCAGCTCGTCGCAGCCTCGCTGCTACAGGACCCGGCCTTTCACAAGGCGCTGCTCCGCCTAGTGGCCAATGCTTTCGGTGCCACCGCCGGCGACAGTGACAAGGCGGGCCGCATCGGCGCCTTGCTGGAAGGCGCGCAGATCACGCCCATCGTGGGGCAGCTGATCGAGATCGGCACCGCTGACCTGCCAACGGACGAGAAGAAGCGCCGTGCCGGCCCGGTGCTGATGGACCTGATGAAGCAGGTGATCGCCGCCGCCGGCGCTGTCAAAGCCGCCAAGCCGCATAGCGATGGAGGCAATCTGCCCCCCGAGGCCGAAGGGGTCCCCAAGCCTCCGCATCAGCCTCCCGCCGAAGAGCGCGCTGTTTTGCCGAAACCCAAGCCCGAGCCAGAGCCCTTTCAAGCTGTCGCCAAATTTGCAAACGCCCCGGTTGCGGAAACCGCCACTCCGGCTAAGCCCGTCAAATCGGACGAGACGCCCGAAGTCAGGCTGGAACGTCGCATGCGTGAGATGGAGCAGGTCGAGCTCACGCCCGAGCAGCAGAGGTGGTTGCCATGGGCCCCAAGCAGGCCGCCGCGTATAACCCCAGTTCCGGCCGAAGTTCCGTCGGCCGCGGTGATCGACGCGATGCAGGGGCAAGGCGTCACCCGGCCTGAGAAGCGTGTCGGCATCGAGGCTGCGCTGCCGGTGGCACAGCCGCCGGAGATCCGGGCGATGGCTGGCGGCATGCGCGAATCCCCGCCATCCAGCGGCGAACGCGTGGTGATCATCGAAGCGCCAGCTTCGCAGCCCACGCCAGCCTCGACGGCCGACCAACCCTTGAGCGCCGCGGAGCTCGAATCCATGCGCCCCGCGTACACGCGCATGGGGCCCGAAGATCCTGCCCCGGTTTCGGAAGTCACATCGCCCTGGGACAACCGCCCGGACATCGTTGCGCTCGATGTGCCGACTGCCACGAGCGCCACCGCTGTGGTTAAGCGACCTCTGGGCAAGGCGGCGCTGCCAGAACCATCAGTGCCTGCGGCCACGGCCGAACAGCAGCCTCGGCTCGAACTGGCGACACCACGGCCCGAGGCCACAAAGGCCATTTCCGTCAATCCCGCCCCTGCCGACAGCCCCCGGGTCAACGTGATGGAGGCCGCGGCGGCCGTTAGCTCGGGCGTGACAACGCAGCCCATCCCGCGCGCGAGGACCGAAGGCCCCGATGCTCCCAGCCCGCAGAAGCGCTACAGGAACGAGCAAGGCCAGGCGCGCTGGGAGCGGCGCGTATCCGATTTTCTGGAAGTCGACTTGTCGCAGCAGGTTCAGCCTTTGGCCAATGACGCTACGGGCGTGGTGCGCCCCGACGCCGAGCCGATACGCGCTTTGCGTGCCGACGAAGCGCCCGTGGCTGCCAAGGGCAAAGCACCGCCAGAGGAGACTTGGGTCGCAACCACGCCGCAGAACTTCGAGCCGCCACGGGTGCTGCCCAAGCCAGGTGAGATAGCTGCAGCTGATGCTGCCGAGTACAGGCAGAAGGCTAGGGCTCTGCACGTTGAGCCCGGCACCCTGGGCATGGGGTGGGATCACAAGCGCTTCCCCAATGCACCCAAGGGGGCCTGGAAGCCGGGTGACCCGATCGACATGCCCACATCCAAGGGTTACCCGACCTGGGAGACCATCCGCAAGAGGGCATGGCGCACCTTGGCCCATCAAGAAACCGAGGCACGCGAGCTGGGCACCGCGGCACGCGACGACAGTGGGCTGTTCGACATTAATCCGGTTCGCTCGGCCAGCCCAGAAGAACTGAAGCGCATGGTGGAACATGGCCATGCTCGAAAGGACGCGGAGGCCGAGGACGCCAACACCTCATCGTTCGAACTCGAGCACCAGTTCATACCGCAGCGAGTGGGCGCACTGCTCGAAGGCGCCGGTCTGCCGCCCAGCCTGGCGCGGCAGTTGTCCGATCTGGGCAATCCGCAGAACCTGCTGCCGCTGCTGCCCGCGCTGCATGCCGCCTGGGACAACGAGGCCCACTCGTTCGGCTACCGCAACAAGGACTTGGAAGCCTCAATGGATGTACGCAGCGATCGCCCGCTTATCTCAGTCAGAGATGACCAGGCACTCGCGATGATTGCCGCGCTGAAAGCACATGGCGTGAAGCTCGACGCCAGCACTGAGGTGGGCCGCACCTTCATGGCTGAGAACGCCGCACGGAAAAACCCCTGGCCTCTGCCTTGATCCCTATGTTCCACCCGCTCCACGCCACTCTGAACGATCTGCTGCCCGAGCCCAGCTTGGCTATATGCCTTACAGAGATGGATAGCTCAATCGAACAATGTACTAATCGAGCGAATTAAGTCTGATCCAGATCCATCCGGCCGCTCGCTACATCCTGTGTTGCCCCATGCTCCAAGCCCTCTCCACAACACTGAAAGCCATCCTCGACGCCGCGAGCGCTCCCGCCCCGGTGAGCGATGCCGATGTCTCCTTCGATCGGCCCTCCGACACCTTCAACCCGCAGAACACGACGGTCAATCTGTTTCTCTACGACATCCGCGAAAACACCGAGCTGCGCTGCAATGAGCCGGTCGTCGAGCGGCTGAATGGTCTGGTGACGCTGCGCCAGCCGCCGCTGCGGGTGGCCTGCTCCTACCTGGTCACCGTGTGGATCGCGTCAGGGGAAGTCGGCGAAGCGTCGATCCTCAAACAACACCAACTGCTGGCCGAGGTCTTGCGGGTCTTTGCTGGTCAGCCCACGATCCCGCCGGCCCTGCTCAGCGGCACCCCCCTCGCCAGCCAGCCCTATCCGATCACCCTGGTGACCCTCCAGAGCGAACTGATGCGCAATCCGGCCGAGTTCTGGTCCGCCCTCGGCGGCAAGCTCCGGCCCTCCTTCACGCTCACCGCCACCATCGCCATTGATGCCCTCACCACACCGGTGAGCGCCAAGCCGGTGAGCAGCACCACCTTCACCATCGAAGACGCCACAAGCGGCGCCAACGTGACCTTGCACCAGATCGGTGGCACGGTGCGATCCGCAGGCAATCGCACCCCCGTGCCAGAGGTTGTGGTTTCCATCGAGGCCCTGGGCCTGCGCACCCTCACCGATGCCGAAGGACGCTTCTTCTTCGGAGGAATGGACGCAGGCACCGCGACGGTCAAGTTTGCCAAGGCCGGCTACACTACTGTCACACGTTCCATGCCGGTGCCTGGCGTCGCCCCAACGGCATTTGATGTGGACCTTTCTCTCGCCCCCTGAGACAGAGGAGTACCCCCGATGCCCACCTACAAATCACCCGGCGTCTATGTCGAAGATGTGCCGCCGTCCGTACGCCCAATCGCCGGAGTTGGCACCAGCACAGCGGGATTCATTGGTGTCGTACCCAACGACATCGTGATGCCAGACAAACCGGCGCCCAAGGCCGATGGAACCTTTGACAGATACACCGTGTTTATGGCTGGTAAACCGTTACTGGTCACCAGCTGGAACGAGTTCACCATCAACTTCGGCGAAATCAAGGGAGCGAATGCGATCCTGGCCCATGCCGTCTTTGGCTTCTTCTCGAACGGCGGCACCCGCTGCTGGGTGATTCGAGTAGCCGCGCAGGCAGATCTTGAGAGTCTCACCGATGAGCTGAACGCCTTCGCCGCCATCGATGAAATCGCCATCGTGGCCGTTCCGGGAGCCACCTCTGCAGCACAACACGATGCCCTGTTGACCCACTGCAAGACCCTTGGCGATCGTGTTGCTGTACTCGATGGCGTTCAGACCCCCAAAGCGAACGCCAACGACACTGCCCTGAGCTTCACGCCAGCGGCCATCAGCCCCAGCGCGCGCAGCGCGGCTGGCAGTTTTGGTGCCATCTATTTCCCCTGGATCGAAGTCCAATGGACCGAAGTCGAAAATCAAGTCACAACTACCAGACGGCGATTCGTGCCACCGAGTGGCCACATCGCCGGCATCTATGCCCGCAGCGATGCCACCCGTGGCGTTTTCAAAACCCCCGCCAATGAGGTGGTGCTCGGCGCCCTTTCACTCGAGCATCGCATCGGTCGTAGCATCCAGGATGGTCTGAACCCGGATGGGATCAACGTGATCCGCGAATTCAATGGGGCCATCAAGGTGTGGGGAGGCCGAACGCGCGCTGATAGCAATAGCAATGAGTTTCAGTACGTCGGTGTACGCCGCTACATGAACTATCTGCGGGAATCGATCGATGAAGGCACCCAGTGGGTGGTGTTCGAGCCCAACACCCCATCCCTCTGGAAACGCATTGAGCGCACCATCACCGGCTTTCTCACCAATGAATGGCGCAGCGGCGCCCTGTTCGGCGAGTCAGCGCAACGGGCCTTTTTCGTGCGCTGCAATGCCGATACCAATCCCCCCGACGTGCGCGACCTGGGGCGTGTGGTCACGGAAATCGGCGTGGCCACCGTCAAGCCTGCCGAATTCGTGATCTTCCGCATCGAGCAAATCGCTGGCGGCTGAACCCCGCCCCCTACTCCCCCCATCCCCCCATCCGCCCATTCGCCCCATGGACCGCAAAGACCCCTACCGGAATTTCCGTTTCCTGCTCGAAATCGACGGCATCACCCAGGCTGGCTTCTCCGACTGCACAGGTTTCGGCTCCAATCTGGAGGTGATCGAATACCGTGAGGGCGGTGATGCCCCCACCGTGCGCAAGCTGCCTGGCAAGGCCACCTACCCCGACATCACTCTCAAATGGGGCATCACCGATTCCCGCGAGCTCTACGACTGGCACAGGGCCGCGCTGGACGGAAGAATCATCCGTAAAGACGGCTCGGTGATCCTGCTGGATGATGTGGGTGAGGAGAAAGTACGCTGGAATTTCTTCACTGCATGGCCCAGTAAATACGATGCTCCAGACCTCACCGCAAAGGGTAATGATGTGGCGATCGAGACACTCACCATCAGTTGCGAACGGACGGTGAGGGCGTGAGTGACTTTGCTACGCAGTTTGAATTCCTGTTGCCCCGTGGCTATGTTGACGCCGAAGGAAATCTTCACCGTGAAGGCACCATGCGCCTGGCCACGGCCGCCGATGAAATCCTGCCGCAGAAGGATCCACGGGTGCAGAGCAACCCCGCCTATCTGGTGGTGATCCTGCTCTCCAGGGTGGTCACCCGATTGGGTTCCCTGGAGGCCATCAACCCCAAGGTCATCGAAAATCTGTTCGCGGCTGATCTGGGTTATCTGCAGGATTTCTACAATCGCATCAACAGCAGTGAATCGCGCCAGATCACCATCACCTGCCCCCACTGCCAACAGGCCTTCAGCATGGAGCCTGAACGCGCGGGGGAGTTCTAGGCTACCCCCTCGAGCGTTTGTATGAGGAGGTGGCCTATATCGCTTACCACTTTCATTGGCCCAACGACCAGGTGATGAACATGGAACATCGTGAACGGCGCCGCTGGGCAACGGAGATCTCCA
This sequence comes from Cyanobium sp. Aljojuca 7A6, assembly GCF_024346455.1. Classification (GTDB taxonomy): domain Bacteria; phylum Cyanobacteriota; class Cyanobacteriia; order PCC-6307; family Cyanobiaceae; genus Cyanobium. The sequence continues at coordinate 27,531 of NZ_JAGQCY010000024.1, read as the reverse complement.
GGATCAACGAAACGCTGAACAACACCCGCCCCTGAGCCGGTCCTCCGCTCCGACCCGCGATGCCAGCTGGATTCCCCGCCACCGCCCATACGCCGCCAGCCCTGGCAGCCCGCAGCTCCTGGCGACCCGCTCGCCTCCCCCTGCAACTCGGCACGCAGCGCCGGCGACCCTCGACACCAGGCCATCGCTGGCACCCTCTTTCTCTTGCCTGGTGGCGGCCAGCTCCGCCGCTCCACTCCTCCGCCACCACGATCCACCACTGGAGCGGCTTTTCCTTTGCACTCAGGCTTCGCCCCAAGGCCCTGATCCTCCGCCCCCTGGCCCTCGCTGGCGTCAACCCTTCCCTCGCGCCCGCAGCCGCAGCCGCAGCCGGCGATGGAGGCGGAAGCTTCTCCGCCTTTGCCGGAACCCCATCGGCAGCACCACTTCCCCTGCTACCGGCCGTCAGGACGACGCCTCGATCCCTCACAACGGCCTGGCGACCCCTCTCTCCAGCCTTTCGCCAGGGTGATGCCCTGATGGCGCCACGCCCGGAGCGCGTCGCCCCCATCCCGCCATCGGAGCCATCCAGCCCAGTGGTCGCGGAGCGACAGTCCTTCCCATGGACCCTTCCCGCTCAAGGCAGCCCCCCCAGATCCACTGCCCAGCCATCCCTGGTGGATGTGCTCTACGAACAGTCCATCCGCCAGGCCACGCCTTTACCCGGGCTGGATCTGCATTGGCTGCCCGCGGCTCCATCCCCGCCGCCGCCCACGCCACCTGCTTCGACCCAGGCGCCTGCTGCATCCCAACGCAACCCATCGAATGGCGACGGCTCGCCCATCGCCCCCGCCCCACTCCACCTCAGCCGGGAGGACATCTCCCTGGTGGCGGAGAAGGTGGCGATCCAACTGGAGCGGCAGGCCCGGCATGAGCGCGAGCGCAGGGGCAACGTCTGATGGCACTCACCAAGGCCGTGATCGTGAGGATCGATGCCCCGGGCACGCCGCCGATTCCGGTGATGTTCAACCCGCCCCGCTATGAGCTGAGCAGCTCCAACCGGTTTGCCGAGATCAAGATTCCGGGCCTTCCCGCTGCCTTGTTGCAGTTCGTGGGTGGAGAGGCCAGAAGCCTCAGCCTGGAGTTGTTTTTCGACACCACCGACACCGGTGCCGACGTGCGGCTCCGCACCGGCTTGATCACCGCCATGGCGGAACCTCAGCCCCCCACCATGGCGCCCCCGAGACTGCTGATGTTATGGGGTTCGCTCGCCTTTCCCGGCTACCTGGTTAGCGTGAAGCAAACCTTCGATCACTTCAGCGCCTTTGGTTTGCCCCTGCGCGCCACCCTGGCGGTGGAGTTCAAGGGCTATGAACCCATGCCCTTTCTCACCACCGCTGCGCTCTCCGCTGCCCTCACCACAGCGGAGCTGGCGACTCGCTACGTGGTGAAAGCCGGAGACACACTCCAGAGCATCGCCGCCGCCCTCTATGGCGATCCCAACCGGTGGAGGGAGATTGCGACCGCCAATGGCCTCGATGATCCCCGTGCCTTGCCCACAGGCCGCCAGCTGGAGATCAGGAGGCGCCCATGATCTCCCCCTTCGAAGCGCCGGGGCTGGCGGGGCAACCCGTGCTGGTGCCCCAGTTCGCGATCACGGTGGAGGGCATCCCGCTCCCGCCCTCCCTGGCGTCTGCCTGCAGCTCGATCAGCGTCAACCAGAGCGCCAATGAGCCGGCCAGCTTTCAGCTCGGCCTGCACGATCCCCAGTTTCTTCTTATCGACCTGGCCAATGGTCTGTTCAGCGAGGGGCGTCGCATCGGCATCGCCCTGGGCTATGCCGGAGCCCTGCTGCCGATGATCGAAGGGGAGATCACCGCCATCGAGGTGAGCCTCGATGAGAGCGGGGGCCTCAGCCTGAGCGTGGAGGGGTTTGACGATCTCCACCGCGCCTCCCGAACGAAGGAATCACGCACCTTCAAAGAGGGCCTCTCCGACAGCGCCATCGTGCGGGAGGTGGTGGCGACCACCGGCCTCCTGCCAGCCGTGGTGGCCGATGAAACGCCATCCCGCACCGCGGCCGAAGCCCAGAGCGAGGAAACCACCTTGTCGTTTCTCCAGCGGCTGGCCACCCGCAACGGTTTCCAGCTCTGGAGCGAAAACCGCACCCTGTTTTTCATGCGGCGCCGGCCCGGCCCCGCCCTGCGCTTTCGCCGGGGCCGCAACCTGGTGTCGTTCTCGGCCCGGCTCAGCACCGCTGGGCAAGCCGCCGCCGTGGAGGTCCGCTCCTGGAATGCCGCCCGCCAGGAACTCATCAGCGCCACGGCCGCTGCCAATCTGTCCCCCGCCTATCTCTCGGCCCTATCGAGCACAGGCCTGGCACAGGTCATCGGAGCGGTTGGGCGAGTCGGCTCCAGTTCCAACACCCGCGTGATCCACGCCCAGGCCGAGGTGAACTCCATCAGTGAGGCCCAGGCCCAAGCCGAGCAGGAAATGAACGACATCCGCCGCCAGCTGATCACCACAAACGGAAGCGTTGTGGGGGATCCGCTCGTGAAGGTGGGCAGCGTGGTGATGCTGGAGGGTATGGGGCGCTTCAGCCCTGGCCCCTACGTGGTGCAGTCCGCCAGTCACCGCCTGGCCGCATCCGGCTATCTCACGTCTTTTTCCATGAGGCCCGATCTGTGAACAGGGATTCTGGAGGGGTGTACCTGGCCACGGTGTCCAGCAGCAAGCTCGACGAGCAGGGGCGAATCGGCATCAAGATTCCGTCGAAGGGCAGCAGCTATCAGGCCTATTTCGCTGCCCCCATGGCCGGCGATGGCCGGGGCCTGGTGTTTCTCCCCGACCCGGGGGATCAGGTGGTGGTGGCGTTCATCAATGGCCAGGGCAACATGCCGGTGGTGCTTGGCACCCTGTGGAGCACCAAAGCCCGGCCGCCCACCGCCAACACCGAAGGAACCAACGATCTGAAGCTCATCCAAACTCGCAGCGGCCACCAGGTGCGCCTCTCCGACAAACCTGGCAAGGAAAGCATCGAGATCATCGACAGCTCAGGCTCCTGCAAGGTGAGCTTCGATACCACAACGCAAACCATTACGGTCACCGCGAGGCAGGGAGTGACGATCAAGGGAGATCTCACCGTTGAGGGCATAACCAGCCTGAGGCAAAGGACCACCATCGGCTCGGATCTAGGACCGAAAACCATTATTGAAGGCAACCAGATCACGGGGCAATGATATGACCGATCTCATTCTCAAGGGCACACTCAATCTCGCCGGCACTCTGAATCTTGTCGCCAGCAATGGCGGGAAGGTGAAGATTGACGCCCGGGAGGTGCTCGTGGAGGGTGCCACCGGAACGGGTGTGCCGGTGATCCTGCCGCCGCCTCCCGCTGCTCCCATCGATACTGGGACAGATGTGAACATCAACCAGTCGTTCAACCAGTCCGTGACGGTGGGCCCAGTGAAGAAACCCGTGGTGGCTCTGGGCATCTGCCTGCAGGGCCAAACACCCACCTGGCCCGGCATGGTGCTGCCCAGCGTCAACAACTCCACGGTGTTCATCAACGGAGTTCGTGTCAATGTGGAGGATGACACCGGCGTCACCCTGCCGAATGGCGGCACGATCACTTTCGGTCAGAAAAGTGGTCCCGGCAAGAGTAGTGGGCAGAGCTAAGGAGTCGTACCCATGGATGCATTGAAGATCAGTATCGTCTCCCCTGACCATGATGCGGTGCTCATCGCGCCCGTAAACGTGATCTTCAAGGGGAGGGAGGATCACCGACCTCCCTCACTCGCGGCAGTTCCCCTCTATTTCCGCTGGTACTCCAGCCTCAATCGGAGCGCGAACAAGGGCAGATATTCCCTGAATGAAACGGCCCTCCCTTTTGCAAGCAGCGATTATGAGGAGAGTGATCTGCCCCTGGGCAGCCAGGTGATCGGCTTTGCGGCCACGGATCAACGGGGGGAGAGCGAAGCGGAGATCCGCGCGATCCGCCATGGCGCGTACGCCGGTGGCGATCAGACACAGCAATCGCCCTGCGTGATACATGTCCTGCGCGCCACCATTGTGAATCCGCCGCTCGCAGATCCGCCGCCCGCTGTGCCCCGGCAGGCGCTGAAGCTTCAGGCCGAGGCACCGGACTTCTGGGACAACCCCACCTACCAGGCCGTGAACCAGCTTCGTTACAGCTGGATCCTCTCCCCCGCACCGCCTCCCGCCGGGTGGACGCCTCGGTGGATGCCACCTCCCCAGGGATTGCCGGCGAACCGGCCGCGCCTCACCTTCGAGCACGATCCCTCTGCGCGGGATCCTTCCTGGCAATTCACCGCGCCGTCGCAGGCGGAGCGGCGGGGTCTGCTGGCATTCACACCAGCGTTGTCTCCGCAGGGGCCGTTACCACCGGAGGCGATCGGCCCCTACGAGTGCACCCTGGAGGTTGCGGTGAAGGCACGCACAACCACTGCCAAGCGCACCATCGACCTGCTGCCCTGACAGCCATGACCAACACGCCTGATTCCAATTCAGAGGAGGGATTTCTCGGCAGGGGAATGGCGCTGTTTCCCTTCAGCATCCAGGGCGGGGAGGTGGCGATGAGCGGCTATGAGGATCAGGTGGAGCAATCCATTCGCCTGATCCTCGAAACCGAGTGGGGAGAGCGGGTGATGCGGCCCGAGTTCGGCGCCGGCATGGAGAGCGTGGCCTTCGAGCCGCTGAATGCGGTGACCCTGGCGCTGGTGCGCGAACGCGTGAGCGAGGCATTGCTTCGGTTCGAGCCGCGGATCGAACTGCTCAGCGTGGCCGTGGAGGCCGACGTGGCTGAAAGCGGCAGGCGGCTGCTGGTGTCCCTCACCTATCGCATCAGGCGAACGAACTCGCAAAAGAACCTGGTTTATCCTTTCTATGTCGAACGAGGAGAGGCCTGATGGTGCTGCCGCCCCCTCCCGTGGATCCGCGCAGCGCAGCGGATGTGGCCAGCCAGATCCAGCGTCTGCTGGTGAACTATCTCCACAAGGATTACAAGTGGAACAGTAAGGCAGACGGCGGCGAGATCGGCAGGGCTCTTACAGAGATCTGCGCCTACTACAGCGGGCTGGTGATTGATCGCCTCAATGGGGCCCCGCAGAAGCATTTTCTCGCCTTTCTGGATCGGCTGGGCAACAGCCTCATCCCAGCGACCGCCGCCCGGACGCCGCTCACCTTCCTCTTGGATCCCGGCGCACCGGGCGGCCGCCCGGTGCCGGCGGGCACCCAGGTGCAGGCGGAGGGCACCGACGCCGCCGGCCGGCCGCTGCTCTTCGAGACGGAATCGGACCTCTGGTTGAGCCCTTTTCTTCTCAAGGGACTGTTGCTGACGAGCCCTCCAAACCGCACGCAAGATCTCTCCCAACTGCTGACCCGCGAGTCAGGGGCAGGCAACGCCCCTGCAAGCCTTCCCAGCACGTCGTCGCTTACTCTCCACCTGGCGCTGGAAGACGGGCGGCAACCCGAGGTGGGCCGGGCTCTCACGGTCTACCTCCTCCTGGATCCTCTGCTCTACGACTCCACCGCGGCTTCGGGAGCCGGGACCTCCCGGGTGCTCTGGCACTACTCCGCCGGGGAAGCCAATAGAGGAGCGGTCATCTGGATGCCTCTGGCGATCGATGACGGCACCGACGGGCTCAACCAGAGCGGCATGGTCAGCTTCCTGGTTCCAGCCGGCTTCAAGCCCGCTGCATCCAGGTTCCAGGTGCGCGCCACCTTGCCCACTTTCAGAGGCGCCGTGCCCAGGCTGCGTGCCGTCTGGGTGAACACCGTGCCCGCGCACCAGGCGGTGACAATCCGCGAGGAAATCCTTGGCTCCAGCGATGGCACCGCCGATCAGGTGTTCAGGTCCTTTCGCAGGCCCGTGCTGGCCGAAGAGGTGCTGGAGGTTCTGGAGGTGCGCCCCGGTGGAGCTTCAGAGATCGAAGTGCCGCTGCTGTGGACCCGTTGGCGGGAGGTCTCCGACTTCCATGGCTCCAAGCCTTTCGATCGCCACTATGTGATCGACCGCAGCGAGGGCACGATCCGCTTCGGGAACGGGCGCCAGGGGCTGATTCCACCTCCTGGCGCCCGCAACGTCCGGCTGGCGAGCTACCGCTCCGGAGGCGGCCTGGCCGGCAACATCCCCGCCGGCACGGCCACAACCCCCGTTGCCGCAGGGCGCTACATCGCCGAGGTGTTCAATCCTGTGGCGGCCAGCGGCGGAGCCGAAGGCGAAACCACCGCCGCGCTCCTTCAGAGAGCTCCCCGGTCCCTGCGCCATCGTTTTCGTGCCGTAGCCGAGGAAGACTATGAAGATCTCGCCAGGCTCGCCTCCACGGAGGTGGCCCGCGCCCGCTGCGTCCCCCTGATCGATCTGGCGACAGACCCTGTGAAGGTGATCAGGACCCTCGACGATGAAAGGGCAGGTGCCGGAAGGGTGAGCCTGATTATCGTGCCGCGCTCGGCAGCCCCCAATCCGCTCCCCAGCCTGGAGCTATTGCGGCACGTGCGTGAGAAGCTGCTGGGGCAGGCGAGTGCCGCCGCCACCATCTCCGTGGTGGGCCCGCTCTACCTGAGGGTGAAAGCAACTGTGCGCATCCGATTGCGCTCTCCCCGCCGCGAGGATCTGGTGAGGGCCACCCTGAAGGAGGCGCTGGCGGATTGGTTGCATCCGCTCACCGGGCGTGGGGGTGAGGGCTGGGCCTTCGGCCGGGAGCCCCAGCCCTCCGATATCCACCGGCTGATCGCCGAGTTGGCGATCGAGGGCGTCGACCATGTGGGAACGATCACGGTCGCTGCCGTGGCTGATGATGTTGCCAACGCGGGCTGGGCACAAAACCTCAACCTGGCAAGTCGCACCGCGAAGGTGCGCGAGAGCGGCCGCTTCCTGGTGTGTTCCGGCGTCCACACCATCGAAACGATGTCCTGAGCGGAGAGCCACTGCATGCCGATCAGACTGCCCAATCTCGATGACCGCACCTTTGAGGAGCTGGTGGCCGCCGCCAAGCGATTGATTCCCGCCCACGCGCCTTCGTGGACCGATCACAACCCCTCGGATCCGGGGATCACCCTGGTGGAGCTGTTTGCCTACCTCACGGAAATGCAGCTCTACCGGGCCAACCGGATCAGCGAGCCTGCCTTGGAGGCTTTTGTGCGTCTACTGCGCGGCGACCCTGCTTATAAGATCACGCAAAACATCGAGCAGGAGATCGGCGACGCCGTTCAGGCCCTGCGGTTGGAGAATCGGGCTGTGACAGTGGCGGATTTCCGTGAGCTTGTCATGCGGAATCACCCACAAGTTGCCAGGGTTCATTGCCTGCAGGGATCCCGCGTGGATGTCACCCCCCGCTCCTTCAACGCCCCCTCCCACATCAGCCTTCTGGTGGTTCCCAACAGTCCTTCCACTCCAATGGAAAATCCCATTCCGAGCGAGAGTCTTGTCAATGAGCTGCTGGTCGATCTACGGCCGCGCTGTCTGCTCACCACCCGCCTCCATGTCGCCGGACCTCGCTATGTGAAGGTGCAGGTGAACCTGCAAGCACGGATCTTTGCTGACCAATCTCAGGGCGACGTAGCGCAGCAGATGAGTGACCGACTGAACGACTTCCTTCACCCTCTGCGTGGCGGCAGGAATGGCCAGGGGTGGCCATTTGGTGGTGCCGTCTATCTCTCCGAGGTCCTGGCCAGCCTGGATGGTGTTCCCGGGGTGGATTGGGTGGAGGCTATCCCAGGTCGGGCAGCCCTGTTGAGTTCTGATCCGAACCGCAGCATCACCGACGGTGGGCAACTGGTCGGCCTCCGGTTGCAACCGGATGAGCTGGTGCAATTCGATCCTTCCTCAAGCTTCACGATCACCCAGCACCGGGATCTGTTTCCGCAGCAATGACCATTCGACCCTCACTCCTCAGCCAGCTGCCGGAGGTCTTTCGCTCCAGTGAGAATGAAGCCCTGAGAGATTTCCTCAAAGCCTTCGAAAAGGTGCTGCTGGGTCGCCCAGACATCGGCACAGGCGATCGGCCAGGTCTCCCGTTCAAGGATCAAGACCTGAAATCCCTCAAGGGCCTGGAGGAACTGCTGGACGAGCTTCCGAAGCACTTCAGGCCTCTCGATGCTCCAGACGAATTTCTGCCCTGGCTGGGCCAATGGGTGGCCCTTTCCCTCGTGACTCAACGCGCTTTCGGGGATAACCAGGACGGCATGCGACAGTTCATTGCCAGAGTGGCCGAGATCTATCGCTTGCGAGGCACCAGGAAGGGCATGGAGTTGCTGCTGAAGACTTTCACCGGTAAGCCTGTGCGCATTGACGATCAGATTGATGGCGAGCCCTTCTTCTTCAAGGTGGGGATCAGGGTAGACGTGCGTAGCGAGCAGCGGGACCTGATGCTCGCCCGCGCCGTGATCAACCTGGAGAAGCCTGCCCACACCCGCTATGTGCTGATCCCGGAGGTTCCTACGATGAGGATCGGCAAGGGATGGCCAGACGATCCTAGGCGCACCGGATACTTCATCAAAGTAGGCGACCCTGAGAAAAGCCGCCTCGGCTTCACTCCCAAATCCTGAGGATCCATCTCATGGCTAACGATCTGATCAAACGACTGCGCTATTTCACCGGCCAGTACCTGGAAGAGGCAGACTTTCAGACCGAACAGCGTTATCACATCGGGCACCGAAGGCGTGCCAATCAAATCCTTTGGTTGGAGGCTGGAATCCTCGACAACGGCTTTCTGGTGCAACGCAATCCGAACAACTCCACATCGATCCTGATCACAAAGGGAGTGGGTGTGGATCAGGAAGGGCAGGAACTTGTGTTGATGGCGGATCTGGAGGTGGACCTGCCTCAAACTGAGGGGCGGAAGGTTGTCAGCTTGAGCTATGGCGAAGAAGAAGCAGATCAACAGGTCATGGACCAGGATGTCAGCGACAACACACGCTTTCAGGAAGTTCCTCGTGTTGCCTTTACAGACGATCTGCAAACCATTGATGCCAATCGGCAGATCGTCCTCGCCTTGATCGAGATCAATGCAGGCGGCGAGTTGGATGCGGATCCAGATCTCTCCGTCAGACAGATCGCCTCAGCACGGTTGCCCGGCGACCTGATCATCGGCCAGGGAAGCAATGGATTCCTGCGGACGAGGCATATCGATGGCAAAGACTTCCGCAATGACAATCTAGATCACCTTTTTCTGAATTATGCAACCAGCAAGGATGTTTACCTTGGCTTTGGCAATGGTTCCCGGTCTTCTTTGTATGTGAGCGGCAAGATTGGTGTGGGCACGCAATCGCCCAACGCACGGCTGGAGATCGATATGCAGACGACGAATGACGTGGCGCTCCGACTGGTCTCCTCCGGCCCCGGATGGGGCTCGGGGATTCAATTCCAGAACACCGCTGCTGGTACCGGGCGCACGTTTGGGATCTATTCCAACCCCCAAGGGGAATTGCATATCACGGATGAGGATGCTAGAGAGAGTCGTCTGGTGATGAATGGCCAAAAGCAACTGCGGATTGGTGGTGTCTTGATGCCTTCAGTTGGCAATAATGACTCGGCCGGCATCCTCTTCCCTCTCGATCCAGGAGGGGGTAGTGGCGACAAAGCGTTTATTCGCTACTTCGCTGATACCGGCGAAACAACGAAGCTGCTGATCGGTTGTGATAACGATATTGATGACCGCATCAGCTTTCAGCAACTGGGTGCGGAGCGGCTGACCATCTATGGGGGCAACATCGGCGTCGGTACAACCACACCCAGCGCTGGGAAGCTGCAATTTGCAAACGAGACTGGCAACAAGATCGTTGTTTGGGATGGCGGTCCAAATGACCGCTATGGCATCGGACTCAATGGAGGCAATCTAAATGCGTTCGTCCCTGTGCTTGGCAGTTTTTCACTGCGCCAGAATGGATCTGCTGGGAATGAAGTGTTCTCGGTTCGGGGCAATGGGAGCTCTCTTGATCTGACACATGCATCTCCTGAAGGACCGCGCCTTCTCTTGCGCAACCCAACCAAGACGGCTGTCGGCAGCGAGTGGGCCATTTACAATATGACTGGGGCTTATGGCAACAGTCTGCAGTTTTGGAATTACGATAACAACGGTGGAAGCCCATCTCCTCGTCTGATTATTCAGGACAATGGGGATATAATTTCAAATGGCAAATTTAGATGGAATAATGCAGGTCAAGTCAGCCAGAGGTACATTCTTCTCGGAAGTTTGCTGATATGCTGGGGAATGGAATCAATTCAAATCGAAGTTCCGCCGCTTGAGGGGGGTTATATTGAACATCGAGACATCGTATATCCATTGCCATTTTCAGTTCCCCCAGCAGTTTCAACCTCCTTGGATGATCCGGGCTATGGTACATTTGCCGGATCCACTTTTGTTGGCGTTTTCCAGGCGGGAACCAGTGGCTTTAAGCTAACAACAAAGCGAATCGCCTTCCCTTTGCTTCCACAACTACAAGGTGTAATAAATGTAGGCTGGATAGCCATTGGCCCTTCTTAAGGTTAAACCGATGCATGTCTTTGCTCCATCTTGAACTTCCCGCATTCTATCTGATGACTGATTTAGCCTTGCGTCTCGCAACCCTCCGCTCTGAGTACAACAAGGGCCACCAGCGTCTTACCGAGTTGCGTCGCGAAGAAGCGGAGGTACGCCAAACGCTCCTCCGCATCGAAGGCGCCATGATGGTTCTAGAGGAGATGGTCGCCCCAGAAGGGCCCCACTCTACTGAGGAGAACATGAATGAGCAAGCAGAGAGGGGATTGCCTACTCAAGAGGTGTGAACAGGAAACGGTATCTTCACGACTTATTGATATCGTATGTACCAGCTTCTCAGCCGAGACTGTTGATGTCCTGAGCAAAGATCTAGGGATATGACACTATAGAACTATAGAGGGCTAACAGCCAGATTCAGAATACGGGAGCATGGGGTGTCTTCTACAGCAAGACTTATGCCCGCTTCTGATCTGGAGCGTTGGCTGCACAGGAAGGCCGAGGTCGGTATCGTTGATTTGATGGTGGCGCTTTCGGATGCCGACAATCCTCAAAAGCGGCCCTTATAGGGTCTACTTCTACAGTCACGAGCCAAACGAGCCTCCCCATGTTCATGTCGACAGAGATAAGGCGTCTTGCAAAGTCTGGCTTGTTCCTGTGGCACTGTCTTCAAGCCTTGGTTTCAGCGCCAGAGAGCTGCGTGAAATTGAACGGCTGGTCAGCTTGAACAGAGCTATCCTGCTGAAAGCATGGGAGGAGTTTCATGGCTAACCCTGGTGAGCAGGTCACTGACGTTGCGTTGACAGAAGACAGGTTGATCGTCGACCTAGCTGACGGTCGTTCTATCTCGGTACCGCTGGCTTGGTTCCCGAGGCTTCTACATGCAACCTCCCAGGAGCGTGAAAACTGGGAGATTGCAGGGGCTGGCTACGGAATCCACTGGCCAGATGTCGATGAGGATTTAAGTGTGGAAGGCCTGCTTCGAGGTGCGCCAGCGCCCCAGGCAAAGGCTCTGGTCACCTAACACCGCCATGCACCTGAGCCGCCGCCGTAACATCATATTCTTCGTCCTGTAAACCTTGCGGCCAGGTGATGGCAAGCGTTAGGTAGACCCGCGGAGCCACCGGTTAAACTGAGCAGCATGGTAGTCCCCACGCACGATCTATTCATTGAGCCGATCTTGAGGCTCCTAGGCCAACACCCAGAAGGGATGGCTGTCAAAGATGCTCATTAAGCTGCTGCTGATGCTCTCGGAGTTACTGACGAAGAACGACAAGAGTTGCTCCCAAGTGGAACACAGCTTGTGTATAAGAATCGTGCAGCGTGGGCACATGACAGGCTGAAGAGGGCAGGGCTTTCGACAAGTCCCAGGCGTGGATTATGGAAAATCACTCAGGAGGGTCTTGATTTTCTCGATGCTCATCCCTTCGAGTTTACAAGCCAAACTAAGAACTGGAGAAGTTGCCCCGTCGGATGGCCCGCTGGGTGATGATCTCAAACCAGCGCTCAACCTGGTTCAGCCAGGAGGCATAGGTGTGGATGGAGGGCACATGGAAGCAGGGACGCTGTGCCAGCCACGACCAACCTTGGTGTGCTTGTCAGTGCAGGTGTTGTCCACGATCAGGTTCAGTCCAGCATCTCGGGCATAGAGCCCTCGATCAGGTGCAGGAGCCCAGGAACTCCTGATGCCGGGTTCCAGGGGCCCGACCTCAGATGCCTCTGGAAGCACACTGAGTTGGCCGGGATACATGAAGATTTTGAACTCCGCAGTGCTTACAAACAGCGGTTGCAGGTCAGGACAGGCACCAACTGAAGGGTTGAACATCGGCATGAGTCAATGCGCGGTTCTCATGTAACGGTGCATCTTCAGTACCCTGAAAGAAGAATCTTCTGGCCAATTGACTCAATGAATACCAATCTTCCCGGAGACTCTATGGCATGCATGCATTGCATAATAATGTTGATTCACTCGCAAGTCCACTTCGCGCCCCGATGATTATTAACGAACTTTGCGTTTTCACGCGTGTAACTTGGATTGAAGATTGTTCCATGGGTATACAAGCAGACACGATCACAAGGATGAAGGCTTAATTGTATGACAGGTGCAGTTCGGCCAACAGGGCGCACAGTGAGCCAAATAGCTTTGGCCGTTTCTTCTCCTATGGTCAGAGTCTCTCTGCTAAAAATCGAATTAGCCCCTACGAGGGTTCCATTCTTGGATTCCGGCACCGGCAATGTTACCCCTGCCATTACTATCATCTTGGGTGATGCTGACATATATGCGAACCCATACTCAACCGTATATCCTGATTTATTAATGAGCTCGACGGATCCTCCTCCGCCCCTTCTTGGACCACCTCGGACATCGTAAGGGCATCCATTAGGCTTCAACCTTTCGGCGATCGAATAGTTTATATCCTGATTTCTAGCATTGATAATATCTGTCTGGGGAGATGGGAATTAATTGGGACTTGAAAAACTGCTGATTGCCATTGAAAGACTGGGCATGTCTTGATAAGCAAGCCCAGGAGCGCCGCTCACGCTAGTTAAGCCAAGAAAAAGAAAAGCTACGGAAATGCATTGACTTTGTTTAGCTGAAGCCATGACCCCGGGGCAAGCCTGCTCGATTAAGTTAGCACGCAGCAAGCTTAGATGTCAACTCTTGTCAAGTTCTTTTTCTGACAAAGATTTCAGTTCAGCTGGTCTCGCCTAAAGAGCCTCTGAACAGCAAGTCTGCGGGAGTCCTCTGGGCCTCCTAAGTGTTCGTAATGGACATTGTCGATGACCGCGAAAGGGCTTTCTGCAAGCTGCTGCGCCTTGCCACAGCCTCGCTCGTGCAGCCCAACTGAGGTGGACGAACAGGGAATCACAATCTATGCACTGGCTCATCATGCCCGCAGACCAGGTTATTGGCGGAGCCGCACAGATGGCCGCTAACATCAAGATACAAAAGACGGGTGCGGAGGCAGCCACTTATGCCGAGGCTATGCCCCGCTTCTGATCTTGGCGTTAGACCTACAAGAGCAGTTCAATGAAGTTCAAAGCAATCCATATTCATAACCTGAATGAGTTGATCCCGGCATGGGCGCTAGATCCATACGCGACAGGCAAGAGTCTTGAAGAGATCTTTTCAAGCGAAGAAGGCAAAGGGTTCGTGCCAAATAAAAAGTCTATATTATCGACTTTAGGGTTTTGGATTGAGATAGACGCTTTGCTGGACCCACCGACAGTCCGAATTGCCACACCAGACGAATCAGTTGATTGCAGTGGCTGGTTAATCATAAAATGCCATTCTCTGGTGAATGAGAAAGCTCAGATTGAGATTCCTTTGAATCCAATCTTTAAGTGTTATCCAAATATACAAGGAAGTCATTGCCTGTATTCGCACGCATTCCAGACTGACGTTCCATTGGCATATGTTGGCGTAACAAAAAGAAGATGGTTCGATCGCTATAGCCAGCATGTCTCGTCTTCTCGTGGCGGCTCACGCCTGCTCTTTCATTCCGCCCTTAGAGATCATTCTGACAAGTTGATACTTCACAAGGTTTTCTTTGCCGAACTAAGCTCAGATGATGCCATGGAACTTGAAGAGGAGTTTGTATCAGATATTGGATTGTATCCGCTTGGCCTCAACATGATACCTGGTGGCAAAGCAGGGTTTGAATATCTTGGGCGACTTGGGGTACTTGCTAGATCCACAGAGGAGCGAGATGCACTGGTTGAACAGCTCTCATCCCGGGAGTCGTTTAAAGGAAGGCCGAATCCCCTTTGTGCTGCGTTATGGGAGAGCGATCCTGGTTTTGCGGAGCGTGTAATCTGCGGACATCGCGGTCGCTTAACTGTTGAGCAGGTGCGCACGATTCGTCATAATGCGGCATTGGGGAGAACCATTGATGCGATATCAATCCTTGTAAATGCGTCAAGTGTCAAACAAGTGAAGAATGTCCTCGAAGGACGAACTTATTCAAGGGTTAGGGATGAGGTCTAACAAGCCCCTTGAGTGGACAGGCCTCCTCTGAATGCCGCCGCCGCCCTGTACTCATTGCCTGCCACTCAGGGGCAGCGTTAGCAACATACTGCGAGAAATCAGCTCAACTTTTTCGCAATGTATTCCAAGACCTCAACTGCTGATGGACGAGGAGGTGACTTAGATGAGCCAATTATGGACTTCACTGCAGCCATGAAAGCATCTCTGTTCAAGTTTGCTTGACGCGAGAGACGACCAACGCATCTCTGAAATTGCGTTAGCGAAAGCACCGTCTCATTCCTTAGATCTTCTATAATATCGTCACGCGAGAGGCCACTGCAATCAAAAGAATTCTGAAGGTAAATAGCAATGGCTTCTTTCTCTGCCTTGGTACTCCTTCCGTCAATCTTGCTCAAGTATACTAGCGCCGCTATCTCGTCTGAATGTGATTCTCGCAATGCTTCTATGCGACCATACTTGGAATGCTTGTATTCACTCATCAAAAAAGCTGGAATATTAGCAATTACTTCTCCAGTCCTAATATCTACGCATCTCGAGATGCGACTAGCGATAAATGTGCGCCCGGCTTGACGCACATAGCAGTAGGCGTGGATGCCAGCATTTGAAACATCAGCGTTAAACGAGACTCGCCTCACCCTGATTCGCCTTTCGCTCTTCACTCCGTTTCTGTCGACGTATTCAATTTCGAGAATAGTATTTGATTCAGCTGATCCAGATCTTTCAAATGCTACATACTCCCCGTATTGACCATGCTCAAGATCTGATTCTTCCCATGCATCTTTCTCGTCTTCCCAGCTGGTTGCATGGTGGTCCTGTTGAACTGCTTGGAGTTCACCGTGTTTTGGGTTAAGGACAGGAAAGGACTCAACAATATCAGCCGATTGATCGCGTTCTGATCCGAAGTATGGCGTATCTAAAACCAGGCCTCGATTCGGCTTGTCAGGGCTAGGTTTAATGTTTTCTGTCTTGGATAAGGAAGCATAACTTCTGTGAGCTGAAGCTTTAGTGTGCTTCTGTTTTTTAGACTGTGCCAGGATAATATAGGCCGCGAGCACGAGAAGGGCAATCAGAACTAGTAGCGCCATGATTTAAGCCATCCTGTTTAGAAGGCTAGCAGGAATCGAGCGGGCAGCTCGTTTTAATATAGTCCCTGCCTATCCAGATGTAACAGTGAATGTATAAATGGTGGCAGGAGTAGATGCCGCTGGCATTTCTTTCCTGAGCTGGATGCTTTTATTGCGGGCTTTCCTGATTTATCGAGCTTGCCGTTTGGGGTATGCTCCAAGTTCATGGCATAAAATAATCTATTCTGTCTGACTTTTGAGGCGAAAGAACTATTGCCAAGGGAAGTTGCTAACATCAAGATTCAGCGGGCGGGAGCAAGGGTTTCTGAGTTCTGCATTGAGCTTCACCCCGCCGCTGATCTTGGCGTTAGGTTGACAAGCTAGCCCTATGACCTACTGCGTTGGTTGGAAATACAGAGACGCTGTCTTCTTACTTGCCGACACGGCGGTAACGAAGAACGCTCAGCCAAGCACTTCACATTCAAGCTTTGGGCAGCTTCATGCAGAAGTACGAGGGGAACACGTCGAGGAAGGCTTGCTTAAGCTGGTTCCGTTGAACTCTGGAACAGTAGCCGCCTTTGCTGGAGATGTTGAACTCGCGACAAGTTGCCTTGAGTTCATCTACGGACAGATGGACGCAGGGACTAGTCTACACGATGTCTGTAATGCACTCACAATTAGTTTGGGGCCGTTCCCGGAGGAGCGTCCTGTCGATATCTTGATTGCATTCACCGACCAGGAGGGACTGTGCGAGCTCGTTCATTGGAATTCGTCGCTGGGGCTGGATCCCACAGAATCTGATTGGTACCAAACTGGCAGTCTAACTTCATACCATGCTGACCTAACGCCGGCCCTCCTCTCGTTGTTTGTCTCAGGCAGTCTGGACACCGAGCGAATGCTTCCAGTCGCAAGTGCGATCGTCCAGTCCTACGGCATTCACCACGACTTGATCTCAATGAATGTCGGCGGCTTAGTATTCGGAGCACAGAGTCGACTGGGGTCTGTGACATGGCAGCCGGACACCAACTATTTCATCTATTCACTTGATTTCTCGTTTCGAGGCATCATCACAGCGATTGCCCGAGACAATACATTGGTCGTTTCTTCGTCAATAACCGATGACACGCGCGTTTTCGGCCATACCATATCCATGCCACGTCAAGACCTATGGACTCAAGATTGGGTTGAAAGGAGTAAGCGCGAGATTGATTCTGGATTGTCGCCCCTTTGGGTCTTCATAAGCACAGCTGGCCGAGTGATCACGATCATCTTCCGCTCTGATGTTAACAAAGATAGCCGCTATGTTAAGTTCCAGAATTTGGGCGGCGGCAAGTTCGATATTGGATTGAGCCCAGACCTTATGGCGCTCCTTCAACAGCCGCTTTATGATCGCAATGATGGAAGTCTGCCATTCAGATTGAATGTACGTAATGAATGACACTTTGCAACCTAACACCGCGATACACCTGAGCCGCCACCGTCGGCCGCACAATCTCAGCAAATCCACCTTGCGGCCAGGTGATCGCGAGCGTTAGGCATCACAGAAACGGCGTCTCTTGACACATGACCCCTCCAACTCCGAGCACCACCCAACGGGTAAGGACATGGGCCGCTTGGTTATTGCTGGTGCTGGCAGTTCCGATAGCTTCCGCTTCGGGCGCAATGTTCTACGGGCTCTTCCTCTCAGTATCGTCGGGTAAGTTGAGCACGCCCTCAAGGAGCTTCGGGCCAGCGAGTTCTGCTCTCAGCTTGTCCAAAAGTCCGTTGTGGTTCTTCGTGTTTCTGCTTCTCTATGCGGCAGTCGCCGCAGCCATCATGGTGGTAGCCGTTGTTATCGCCAGGTTGGCTTCAGTCATCTTCGCAGGCCGCGCTAGCTCCCATGCGCAGACGCCCCGTGAACAGCAGGGTCTGTCGCTGGCACCTTCATCGGCTTCCAATGCACAGCAATCCGTCGCTTGGCCGCTCTGGGCATCGTCTACCTCTGCAGGTAGCTTGGCTCGAACGTTAGACCGATGCAGAACACACCGATGCGACTAAGCGGGTACCTGAAATCGTGGAATGATGAGCGGGGCTTCGGGTTCATCGAACCAGCGCAGGGTGGCAAGGATATCTTCGTTCACATCAAGGCCTTTCCAACTGGTACCGGCCGCCCGACGATCGGGCAAGCTTTGACCTTCGCCGTTGAACTAGCTCCAAACGGTAAGAAGCGTGCGCACTCCGTCAACTACCTTGTAGATACCCGAACACGCAAGACTCATCGAGCGGAGCCTCCTGCATCATGGACGCTCCCGCGGCTACTGGTGATCCCGGCTTTCGCCTCAGTCTGGCTCTATGTCGCAAGCCGATGGCCGGTCAATCCTATGGTTCTTGTGGTGTATATCACGCTCAGCCTCTTGACGTTTCTTACCTATGCGGTCGATAAGTCGGCTGCTATCCATGGACGCTGGCGCACGCCGGAGAAGACATTACACCTGCTGAGTGTGGCTGGCGGCTGGCCTGGCGCATTACTTGCACAGCAGCTACTGCGTCACAAGTGTTCCAAGCCAAGATTCGTGGCGATCTTCTGGATCACAGTGGCCGCAAACGTCGCGGGCTTTTTCGCAATGCATTCAGTGTTGCTCAGGGATGTGTAGACATGAAGGCGCGGCTAAACCTCCAGATGCGGATCGAAGCCGTGGAGCTTGTCTGTGAATTTGCTGGGATCTTGCCCGCTTCTGACCTGGAGTGTTAGGCCTCGCAACCGAATGGCTGTGCCCTCTCCGCTTTCCAGGAGCTGACTACCCGAACCGACCACCGATGTATTCCCCAACCATTGATGGTTTCTCGATTCGTGGGTCGGACGTGCGCTACAGCGAGTGCCCGACGACCGACGACCTGTCCGAAGTGGTCCACTGCTTCTGGGAACTGCGAGCCGTTGCCAAGCTGCCGGATGACTTTCACTATCACGCGCTACCCGACGCCTGTGTCAACCTCTTGTTCAATCTGGTCGACCCCACGATTGCCGGAGTCACGGCGCTCCATACGCAAGCAACAACACTCAACCTGGGAAGAGCATTCCACTATGCAGGAATTCAGTTCTATCCAGGAGCCTGGCAGGGAGACCGGTCTGAGATCGTCGACAGGTATGTCGGAACGCCATACCTGGGTACGTTGCCGCTCGTTGAAACGTGCCGACGACTCGTAGGTCTCGAATTCTCAGACATGGTGCCAGTCATGGCCGAGCAAGTGCGGTGGTGCATGATGCATGGTCACGCACGAGCGAACCCAATCACTGCGTGCATACTGTCGAATCTTGATGCCATCCGATCTGTCGGCGATATGGCCGCCTTGGTCGGGCTGTCCACTCGGCAGTTGCAGCGTACGCTCCAGCGACTCACGGGATTCGCACCGCATGATCTGATCAAGGTTCTCCGAGTGCAAGAGTCATTCCGCAAGCACTACCTTGATCTGTACGCCGACCAGGCCCACTTCACCCATGCCTTCCGGCAAGCCACCGGCTATACCCCGGGCCAATACCGAAAGCGCTTCGGTGACTGATCCATACAAGACGGCCCCAGGCGACACCGATAACCTCACAGCTTCACTTGCAACAACGGAGCTCACGATGGTTAAGCAGAACGCAATTGGTTGGTTCGATTTGTATGTGGACGACATGGATCGCGCCACGGCCTTCTACGAGACCGTCTTGCCGCACCGGCTGGAGCCGATGGAAGACCCGACCGGAGACACCCTGATGCGGGGCTTCCCCGCGAACATGACCGCCTACGGCGCGGCTGGCGCACTTGTGAAATCTCCCCATGGTCGTCCAGGAATTGGCGGCACAATGATCTACTTCAGCGTGAATGACTGTGCCGTGGAAGAAGAGCGGGTAGTGGCGGCAGGCGGCAAGGTCCTGCGCCCAAAGTTCTCCATAGGGCCATTCGGTTGGGTAACTCTGTGCATGGATACGGAGGGCAACATGTTCGGATTGAACTCGATGCAGTAGGCGCAGCGCCGTCGACGACGGCCTAACCCCTCCGTTCAACCCTGACTCGGAAACGCGCCTGCCTCTGCGGTCAGGGTTGACTTGATGGCCGCATCGGATGGCCAATACCGAGGCGCCGCACACCATCGCTTCCGAAGACAGCCTGTTGCTGGTGATCGGCAAAGAAGGCCGGCCCCCTCAGCCCAGATCCGCCAGCCGCTGCCGCGCCAGCGCCGCCTGGGCCTCCGCTTCGGCCAGGTTGGCCTTGCATTCGGCCACCACCTCCGGCGGCGCCTTGCCCGCGAAGTTGGGGTTGGCGAGGCGGCCGGCCAGGCCGCTGATCTCCTTGGTGGCCTTGGCGATGTCCTTCTCCAGGCGGGCGCGCAGGGCGTCGAGGTCGACCAGGCCTTCCAGGGGCAGCAGCACCTGCAGCTCGCCGCTCACCGCCGCCAGGGCCCGGGCCGCAGGGCGCTCGGCTGCCGCCGCCGGATCCAGCACGGTCACGCTCTCCGCCCTGGTGAGGGTGGTGATGTCGGGGCTGCCCTCCCGCAGCACCGCCGCCAGCTCCTGGCGGCCGCTGATGAACAGCACCGGCGCCCCCTGGGAGGGCTTGAGCCCGGCCACGGCGCGCAGGTTGCGCACCACCCGGATCGCCTCGATCAGCTCAGCGAACGACGCCTCCAGGCCTTCATCGAGGGCGGCGCTGTCGGCAGTCGGCCAGGGCTGCAGGGCCAGGAAGGTGCCCTCGGGGGCGCCGGTGAGCCCATGCCAGAGCTCCTCGCTCAGGTGGGGCATCAGCGGATGCAGCAGCACCAGCAACTCCGCCAGCACCTTGGCCAGCACCTGCCGGGCCACGCGCTGGTCGGCCAGGGCTTCGGGGCCCAGGGGCTCGCCTTCCACGGCGGGTCGTGGGTTGAGGCGGCGCTTGAGCAGCTCGATCGTCCAGTCGCAGACCTCGTTCCAGGCGAACTCGTACAGCCCCTTGGCGGCTTCCCCCAGGCCGTAGCTGGCGTAGCGCTCGGCCGTTTCCCGCTTCACCCGCTCCAGCCGCGAGAGGATCCAGCGGTCGGCGAGCTGCAGGTGCGCGGGGTCCGGGGCGCCCAGGCTGGCGGGCGTCTCCCCGCCCAGGTTCATCAGGGCGAAGCGGGTGGCGTTCCAGAGCTTGTTGGCGAAGTTGCGTGCCGCCTCCACCGTGGCGGAGCTGCCGCTGGCGCGGTCGTAGTCGAGGCGGATGTCCTGGCCGGCGCCGGCCACCTCCCGCACCAGGGCGAAGCGCAGGGCATCGGCGCCGTAGCGCTCGATCAGCGGCAGCGGATCGATGCCGTTGCCGGCGCTCTTGCTCATCTTGCGGTTGTTCTCGTCCCGCACCAGGCCGTGGATCATCACGTCGGCGAAGGGCATCCAGGCCTTGCCGGCGCCGAGGGGCTGCATGGCGCCGGCCAGCATCGTCATGCGGGCCACCCAGAAAAAGATGATGTCGAAGCCCGTCACCAGCACGCTGGTGGGGTACCAGCGGGCCAGATCGGCGGCCTCCGTCTCGGGCCAGCCCAGGGTGGAGAAGGGCCACAGGCCGCTGGAGAACCAGGTGTCGAGCACGTCCGGGTCCTGTTCCAGCTGCACGTCACCAAACTGCGCCTCCGCCTTGCTGCGGGCTTCGACCGCATCACGGGCCACCACGTAGGGCGTGGCCTCGGTGATCACGCCGCCGGTCTCGCTGACCACGAACCAGGCGGGGATGCGGTGGCCCCACCAGAGCTGGCGGCTGATGCACCAGTCGCGGATGTCGGTGAGCCAGTCGCGGTAGACCTTCTCCCAGCGCTCCGGCACGAAGCGGGGCGCGCCGCCCTCGAGGGCCTCCCGGCAGCGGGCCGCCAGCGGCTCGGCGTTCACGAACCACTGGGTGGAGAGCAGGGGCTCCACCGGCACCTTGCCGCGATCCGAGAAGGGCACGCTGTGGCGGTGGGGCTCCACCTTCACCAGGAATCCCTCCGCCTCCATCGCCGCCACCACCGCCGTGCGGGCCTCAAAGCGATCCAGGCCGGCGAAGCGGCCGGCGGCCGCGTTCATGCTGCCGTCCTTGGCCATCACCGTGATCAGGGGCAGGCCGTGGCGGCTGCCGATGGCGAAGTCGTTGGGGTCGTGGGCGGGGGTCACCTTGACGCAGCCCGTGCCGAAGGCCGGGTCCACGTGCTCATCCGCCACGATCGGGATCTGCCGTCCCACCAGGGGCAGGGTGACCGTCTGCCCCACCAGGGCGGCGTAGCGGGGGTCGGTGGGGTGCACCGCCACGCCGGTGTCGCCCAGCAGCGTTTCCGGGCGGGTGGTGGCCACCACCAGGTGGTCGGTGCCGTCGGCGGCGGGGCCGCCTGAGAGGGGATAGCGGAAGTGCCAGAGGTGGCCGTCGAGCTCCTTCATCTCCACCTCCAGATCGCTCACCGCCGATCCCGAGGCCGGGCACCAGTTGACCAGATACTCGCCGCGGTAAATCAGCCCCTGCTCGTGCAGGCGCACGAAGGCCTCCACCACCGCCTCACTGAGGCCGGGATCGAGGGTGAAGCGCTCGCGGCGCCAATCCACCGAGTAACCCAGGCGGCGCAGCTGGCCCACGATCGTGCCGCCGCTTTCGCCCTTCCAGGCCCAGGCCCGCTCCAGGAAGGCGTCGCGGCCCAGGTCGTCCTTGCTGCCGCCTTCGGCCTTGATCTGCTTCTCAAGGATCGTCTGCACCGCGATCGAGGCGTGGTCCGTGCCGGGCAGACACAGCACGTTCTTGCCCTGCAGGCGCTGAAAGCGCACGATCGTGTCGATCAGGGCCGTCTCGAAGCCGTGGCCCATGTGCAGGCTGCCGGTCACGTTCGGCGGCGGGATCACCACCGCGAAGGGCTCGCCTGCGGCGGCCGGATCGGGGTGGAAGGCACCGGCCTCCTCCCAGGCCGCCTGCCAGCGCGCCTCGGTGGCGGCCGGGTCGTAGGTCTTGGGCAGGGAGGCCTCCGGGGCCGGGATGGGCACGGCGACGGCTGGGGCGTCGCTGGCATTCGCCTCGGGCACGGCTGGGTGGCGAAGATCGGCCCATGCTCTCAAAGGGGACGCCGGTCAACCCAGCGCGACGTACACCTCCTGACCGAAGACGTTCTGCACCACGAACAGCAAGACGAAGCCGATCACGGCCGCGATCAGGGGTGTGGTGACCCAGCCGGAAGCGATCCCAACCAGCACCCCCCAGCGAATCTGGCGCACACCGCGAAGGCCCTGGAGCAGACCGATACCCAGCACCGAACCGATCACGGCCTGGGATCCCGAGACCGGCAACAGGGGGATCGTGGGCAACCCCCAACCGGCCAGCAGGCTTTCCAGCGCCGTGGAGGAAAAGATGAACAGCACCAGCGAATGGGAGACCACCACCACAAACGCCGCCAGTGGCGAAAGGGTCAGCAGGCTGTCGCCCACGGTCATCATCACGCGGCGGGAATAGGTGTACACACCCACGGCCACGGCGATGGCGCCGAGCAGGAACAGCTGCTCCACCGACGAGACGCTGAAGCCGCCCAGGGTCAGGTCACGGAAGGGCGAAGCTGCCACGAAGAAGCCCATCACGTTGCCGATGCCGTTGGCGCCGATCGCATAGGAGCCGAAGATTCCGGCCAGGATCAGGCCGCTGCGGGTGTTGCGGTCCAGCGAGAGCAGGTGGGGCTGGCTGTGGCGGATCCACGCCACCAGCAGCCTGTAGAGCAGCATCGCGAAGATCGCCCCGAGCACCGGCGAGATCGCCCAGGTCGCCACGATCCGGCGCAGGGTGCCCAGGTCGGTGGGGGAGCCGCTGAACAGGTTCCAGCCGATGATCGAGCCCACCACCGCCTGGCCGGTGGAGGCCGGCAGGCCGATCTTGCTCATCCAGGCCACCGTGAGGGCGGCGGCCAGAGCCGCGGTGAACGCACCCGGCAGAGCGTTGATGGCACCCAGCTGGCTGAGCCCCTCAGCGGCACCTGTGCCACTGGTGACCGCTCCGATGATCACGAACACACTGCACAGGAAGGCCGCGGTGGAGAAGCGCAGCATCCGCGTCGCCACCGCCGTGCCGAAGGCGTTGGAGGCGTCGTTGGCTCCCATCGACCAGCCCAGAAACAGGCCGCTGGAGAGAAAGATCACGGTGACGATCAGGGCCATGGTCAAAGCTCCGGCTCAGAGTGAGCGCTTGATCGCAAAGATCGAGAGGTTGTCACCGATGTTCTCCGCCTTGTCGGCCAGGGCATCGATCATCGCCACAGCTTCACGCAGCAGCGAACGCTGCTCGAAGCTGAGATCGGTGGCGAAGATTCTGCTCTTGATCCGGCAGGCGAGTTTGTCGGTTTCATCCTCGAACACCCGTACCTCATTGATGTGGTCGCGCACCTCTGCAGGCGTGCGGAAGAAGGTGCGGGCCGCCACAACCACGGCCTGCACACTGCGGATCGCCATTGTCGTCAGGTCAGCGAAATCCTGGCCGAACTCCTCCCTCCGCTTCGGCTGCACGATCATCAGCTCCTGGTAGCCGTCGCCCATCTCATCGAGCAGTTCGAACAGACTGCCGAGCAGACGCAGGACATCACTACGGGCGTCGGGCAGCAGCATCTCCGTGTAGAGCATGGTGACGATCGAGCGTCGTAACTCACTGCAGCGGCGTTTGATCTCGATGGTCTGGTTCAGTTTCTCCAGGCAGATCTCCTGGTCTTCATTGGCGCAGAGATAGGCCTTGATCCCCATCTCCACAACGATCACGCCCTCGGAGATCTTGTCGAGGAATTCATCGATCAGGCCTTCGAGGAATCTGGTTTTTCCGAACAGTGGCGGGGATTCGTTGAACACCTGCTTCCCCTCGCTTTTCTCCTGCGTACCACCTTACCGATGGGGGCTTGCAGTCAGGCTGCTCGCCGCCATCACGCGCCCGGAGACGCAGGGCGGGGCCGGGCGTCATCGCGCAGTCGGGGCAACAGCTGGTCGTGGAGCCATTCTCCCCATTTCTGAGCGCCTAACCTCCGCCCATGGCCACCGCCCCACCCCTGGAGTTCCTCCCCCCTCGGCTCGATGATCGGGTGCTGGCGGTGGGGCGGCTGGTGCTGCCGATCTGGCAGCGGTGGCGCTGCAGGATCGACACGGTGGAGGTGAAGGGCATGGCCTCGCTCGTCGAAGCGATGCGCTCCTTCCAGGCCGGTGAAAGCCGGCTGCTGCTCGCCTTCCGGCACCCCAGCCTCGACGATCCCCTGAGCATGGCCCAGCTGCTCTGGGTGGAACTGGCCAGGGCGGGCCGGCAGCAGGGCCTCCGGTTCGATCCACCCCCCACCGCCCAGTTCCTCTTCGACCGCGGCATTCCCCTCTGGGCCGGGGCGGGGATGGGTTGGCTGTTCACCCATCTGGGGGGTGGCTCAATCCAGCGCAGCAAGCTGGATCTGCCCGCCCTGCGCACGGCACGGCGGCTGCTGCTGGACGGGCCCCATCCCTTCGCCCTGGCGCCGGAAGGGGCCACCAACGGCCACAACGAGTTGCTCAGCCCCCTGGAGCCCGGCACCGCCCAGCTCGCCTTCTGGACGGCCGCCGACCTCGCCGACGCCGGGCGCCGCGAGCGCATGGACCTGCTGCCGATCGGCCTGCAATACAGCTACATCGGTTCGATCTGGGCGGCGATCGAGGCCCTGCTCTGCCGACTGGAGGAAGAAGCGGGCCTGAGCCCCGATCCCGGCCACGATCTGGCCTCCTCCCGGCTGCTGGAGCGGCTGGTGCGGCTCGGGGAACGCATGCTCGAACAGATGGAGGCCTTCTACCGCGACAAGGTGCATCTCCCCCTGCCAGAAGGGGAGGCCCCTCTGGCGGAAGCCGCCACCACCCCCTTCGGACCCCGGCTGCAACGGCTGATGGATCTGGCCCTGCAGCGGGTGGAGCTGTCCTTCGGGCTGCACCCCAGTGGCAGCCTCACCGACCGCTGCCGGCGCCTGGAGCAGGCGGGCTGGGATCGGCTCTACCCCGCCCAGCCCGCCAAGGCCACGCCCCTGAGCCCCCTGGCCCAGGGACTGGCCGACCGACTGGCGGCCGAAACCGAGGCCCAGCTCTGGCACATGCGCGTTGTGGAGTCGTTTGTTGCCGTGAGCGGCAGCTATGTGCGGGAGCGGCCCAGCCAGGAGCGCTTCGCCGACACGCTGCTGCTGCTCTGGGACACCCAGTGCCGGATCCAGGGCCAGACCGCCAACCAGCGCCCACGGCTGGGCCGGCTGCGGGCGCGGATCAGCATCGACGCACCGATCGTGGTGGACGACCGCATGGCGGACTACCGCCGTGATCGCCGCCAGGCGGTGCAGGCGCTCACCGAGGAACTGGCCCTCCGGCTGAAGGGGCTGATCGTGCCCTCGGCCCTGGGGTGAGGCCTCAGCCGGCGGCAAGGCGCGCCACGTAGGCGTCCAGCGAGCCGACGTTGATCCAGCCGGTGGCGATGGTCTTGGTGTGGCTCTGGCTGATGCGGCCCCTGTGCAGGTGGGACAGGCCGGCGGGAAAGATCGCCAGCTTCCCCTTGACGGCCTCCTCGTGGTGGTCCTGCCAGTGAAATTCCGTGCCGCCGTCCGGCACCGTGTTGAGGTAGAGGATCCAGGCCAGCACGCGACGGATCGGTTCGGTGGCCTCGTCGCTGGTGTTCCAGTCGCAGTGCCAGCTGTAAAAGCCTTCCCCGGGCGCATAGCGCTGCAGGTTGAAGATCGGGTTGACGAACAGGGAGCGCTCCGGACAGCAGGAGAGGAACAGGGGGCGCTCGGCCAGGTAGCGCTTCAGGCCGGCGGAGACGCCGCGCATGATCACATCCGCCAGGCCCTGGGCCTCGGGGTCGGAGCGGTCGAGCCACACCAGGCTGATGTCGGTGGAGATCTTGCCGGGATCGCCTTCAGCACCGGCCCCCGTTTCTGGACCGCCATCGCTGCCGAAGGAGAAGGCGACACCGCGGCGCTGCAGGTCACTGCGACGGTCGAAGAAGGCCATCGCCGCCTCAGCCAGGGCCACGTATCCCGGATCCTCGAAGCTGCCGATCAGCCGCATCCGCGCCAGGGATCTCGCTGCGAGGAAACCTAGAACGACTGCCAAGGCACCGCCATCAGGGCCTCCAGCGGCTGCCAGCGGCGGCGATCGGCCGTCACCAGGGTGCTGAGGCCAACGGCCTGCAGGGCCGCCGCCACCCGCTCAGGATCCAGCAACCCAAGTGGAACGGCATCGGCTTCGAGGCCCGCCGCAAGGGGCAGCACCAGCACCTGCGGCTCGGCCGGATCGGCCATCACCCGCAGGTTCAGCTCAGGCAGCTCCCGCTCAAAGAACAGCCGCCGCATCCGGGCCGTGAGCGCCGGACCCAGGGCGGCCGCGAAGGCCTCAAGGGCCCGGGCCTCGCCAGAACAACCACAGCTGAGGGCCAGCCAGATCAGCAACTTGGCCCAGCTCTCGGCCGTCCACAGTGGAGGAAAGCTGTCGCGATGGCCGCGCACCAGTTCGGCGATGGCGAAGTCGAACAGGGTGCCCTGCAGGGAGGCCACCGATGGCAGGGGTTCCGGATCCATCGCTCCATCCTGACGACCAGGCGGCAAACTGCAGAGGCAACGTCCGTCCCTGGAGACGCCCGATGGCCCTCGATCTGAACGATCCTGAGCTCGAGTTCGCCGATCTCGTCACCGCTTACCAGAGCTGGGTGATGGCCGTGATCAACGACGAGAAGCTGGGGGGCGACAAGCTCCTCACCGACGACATCGCCGACGACGCCCTGAACGCGATGCGGTTCCTGCCGGATGTGGTGACCAGCGCGATCGAAACGACCCTGGCGCGGGTCTACGACGTGGACCCCGACGAACTCGCCGAGCTGCTCTACCCGGAGGACTGATCAGAGCCGGGAGGCCAGGGGTGCCCCCAGGGGCGAACACCCCTAGGAGCCTGCTGAAATAGCCGCCAATCCGACTCCAGCCACAACGTTTTTGTCTGTGACGGCCATGGACAGCCCTGATCGGCAGTGGGGTTCAACTCTTCGGGTGGATTTTCTTGGCCCTTGTG
>NZ_JAGQCY010000023.1 GCF_024346455.1 Cyanobium sp. Aljojuca 7A6 | reverse complement strand
GCCTTGGGGATGCGCTCCTCCGTGGAGATGTAGGAGAACAGGGGGCCGGTCCTCTCCTGTTGGCCGCGCATCTGCTCAGTGCCGTTACTCCATTCTCTCGCGGCTGGCCAGGTTTTTCATCAGTCTCTTAGGCCCGGGGTTTGATCAACTGCAGAACCTGCAGACCTAGACCCCCTGCACGCCGTTCGCAGTCGAGCGCCTCAAGGATCGCCCGGGCTGAAACGTCGAGTTCACCTTCCAGGGCCGCCATCCGCGCCTGTTCGTTGAGGGTGGCCGCCTTGAGCAGCAGGCGCTGACGAGCGCTGGGGTCGGACAGCGGCGAGACGCTGGACCTTGGACGTACAGAAGCGTCCAGCGTCAGGGTGACGGGAGCAGAAGGGCTAGAGACAATCATGATCAGCGAGGATTTCGCACTATCGAAAACATTCACAACGGGTCAGTTGGCAACCAACGGATCCCTTCGTTTTGAGATCTTACTCCACAACATATCGATGACGCCCGTTTGGACGGAACTGAGCGTCAAAACGTGAGGAAGGGATGGGATGGCCCCGACTTGTCAGGTGCCGGGTTCCTCGTGATTACCCCCTAGGGCGGCAATCTGGCAGCGCAGCTGGTCCGAGCGCTGCTCGTCACCCCGGGTGAGGGCGACAGCGAGGGCGAACTCAAGTTTCTCGAGCTGATGATCGCCTTCTTCCTGGGAATGGCTGCGTAACTGGCAGTGAGGCGCAGGGCTGGCCGCACGTGAAGCCGAGTTCTGCCCGTGAACGGGGCTGGAAGAGGACTGGTAAGGGGAGGTGGGGAAAGCCATGGCCCGCTTTCTTTTCATTTTGACACCCCTGACCAGGGGGGTGCGTGGACTCAGGCGGCGGAGGGGTAGGGGACGTCGTCGGGGCTTTCATAGACAGGGGGCGCCTCGGAGGGCGCCTCGGAGCTGACGCCGATCTCCAGCAGATGGCGGCAGTCCTGCAGCAGCCGCTCGACGTTGTCGAGGCTGGCCAGTTCTTCCGGCTCCGGGCGGGCCTGGTTTGACGCCTGCAGTTCCACCGCCGCCAGACGCTGCTCCAGGGTCACCAGGCGCTGGGAGAGGGCATGGATGGTTTCGGCGAGATCTTCGGCATTGCGGCTGATGCGGAACGACACCGAGGCGGGGGCCATGACAAGGAGAGCGACTGTTCTGAGCCGCATGACAACACACCCGGGCGAGCCTCTCAAGCACCAGTGGCAGGGATCTCCCAGAGTGGGCCCTGTTGATCAGGCTCAGCGGCGATGAACCATCCCTGGCATCTCTTGCTTTATGTGATGGCGGGACTCACCGGTGGTCTGCTGGCCCTGCGCACCGGCATTCCGGCAGCTCCCCTGGCCGGGGCCCTGCTGGGGGCCGCCCTGGTCAGCGTGACGGGCCGGCTCGAGGTGGCCCAATGGCCGCTCGGGTCCCGCACCCTGCTGGAAATCGGCATCGGCACGGTGATCGGTACCGGCCTCACCGGCACGGCCCTGATGGAGCTGCGTCAGCTGTGGCGGCCCGCCCTCCTGATCACCTTCACCCTGGTGCTCACTGGCCTGGTGGTGGGCCTGGGCTGCAGCCGACTGATGGGCGTTGACCCGGTGGTGGCCCTGCTGGGGGCGGCCCCGGGGGGCATCAGCGGCATGAGCCTCGTGGGGGCGGAGTTCGGCGTGGGGGCGGCCGTGGCCACCCTGCACGCGGTGCGACTGATCACCGTGTTGGTGATCCTGCCGCTGGTGGTGCGGCTGGTGCTCCCCGCCGCTGCCGCTCCACCGGGCGGCTGACCACCCTGGACAGGAGCGCAGGGGTCGATACGTTGGGCCACCTTGTTCTTCCCTTGCGGTCCGATGGCCACTCGCCACTTTCTCCCACGCCGACTGGGCCCCCTCGTCCTGGGGGCGGCAGTCGGCCTGCTGGCCGCCAACGGCACCGCCCAGAGCGCCCACGCCGGCAACAACATTGACGGGCCCGGGGGCAAGGGCGCCCAGGTGTATTGCTTCATGCGCAACAACGGCAATGTCCACGAAGTCAGCTGGACGGCCTCCTACGCCCTGATCAAGCGCCAGAGCGCCGGGATGTTCAAGACATCCCCCGAACATGCCGCGGTGATGATCACCGAGGCGGTGGTCCAGAACCCCAGCACCTTCCCCGATTGCGGCCGGTTCCTCGGGGATCTGTATGCACCGCGCTCCTCCGGCACGACCGCCACCAGCCCCGAACCCAGCCCGACCTCCATCTCGGTCGTCGGCGGTGGTAAGGCTGGTGACAGCGGCATGACCCGGAGTGAGCGTTACAACTGAGCGGCCCGGCCGGAACGCCTCCAACGCACCCCAGCAGAGCCGACGGCCGCCTCTGGTGCTGCTGTTGGCCCTTCTGCTTGCTGGCTGCGTTGAGCAGCCCTTGCCCCAGCGGCCCATCACCCGCGAGGACTGCCTGCGCTCGGTGAACCTGGAGGATCTCCCCAGCGCCCTGCAGCAGTGCGACAAGGTGGTGTCCGCCTTCCCGAAAGATCCCGGCCCGCTGAACGAGCGGTTCCTGCTGCACACCCTGGCCGGTAACACCGCCGCCGCGTGCCGGGACATCGCCCAGGCCATCACCCTGACGGCCGGGGTGCCCAAGACCAACCTGGACCCGATCCTGCGCCAGGACCTGGAAGTTCGGCAGCGCAGCTGCAGCGAAGACGGCCCCGCCGGTCAAGGCGGCTGAGGAGCCGCGGCACGGCCTAGCCGCGCTCGAGCCACTGGCGCACCAGCGCCGGCAGGGCCTGCTGGCGGCGCAGGGCGTCACGACCCTGCAGCAGCAGGGAAATCCGCTCGGCCTTGCTGGCGATCAGATCGTCCACCAGCCGATCGGCGACGCCCAGCTGCAGCCAGTGGCTGGTGAGCGCGGCCCCCATGCCGATCCGGTGGCAGCGGTCCTCGGCCTGCTCGGCGTCGCCCGGGGTCCAGGGTCGCTCCACCAGCACCACGTGCCGGGCCCGGTGCAGGGTGAAGCCCAGGCCCCCGGTGCCATAGGTGGCGATCAGCACGGGGCTGCGGCCCGACTGAAAGGCGTCCACCAGCCTCTGCCGTCGAGCCGGGGGCACGGCGCCGACCAGGGGACCAGCGTCGTCCCCCTGGCCCAGCTGTCGGTGCAGGGCCAGGGCGGTGGCCACGAAGGCCGTGAACACCACCACCGCTTCACCGCCGCCCAGCAGCGCGGCCACCAGCTCGGTGGTGGCCGCCAGCTTGTGATAGGAGGCGATCTGGCGCAGGGCCGTGAACACGGCCAGGGCTTCGGCATCGCGGCGCACCTCGCCGGCCCAGGCCCGGCGGCGGTAGTCGTCGATCCGCTCCTGCAGGGCCCGCTCGAAGGCTTCGGCGGCCTCGGCGTCGAGGCTCACGGGCCGCTCCAGCCGCTGCTTGGGCGGCAGGTCGAGGCACTGCCCCTTGCGCCGATGCAGCACCAAGGGCCGCACCAACCGCTGCAGCTCCTCCAGCTGGCTGGCACCACTGGCCTGCCAGATCCGCCGCCCCCCCTGCTCTCGCCAGTGCCCCTGGCAGTAGCGCTCCTCAAAGTGGCGCTGGTCGGCCCCGAGGGGGTGGCCGATGGCCGCCAGCAGGGGAAACAACTGGACCGGCCGCCCATTCTTCATCGGCGTACCGGTGAGCAGCCAGATCGCCCGCAGGCGCGGATGGCGGGCCAGCCGCAGGAACGCCTGGGTGCGGGCGGCGTGGAGGGTCTGGGCGAAATGGGCCTCATCAGCGATCAGCACCGTGCCGGCGGCCGGCAGCTCGGCGGGCAACCGGGCCCAGCTGTGCACCTCCAGGCGCAGACCCAGCCCCGCCGCCTCCTGCCGCCAGTGGTGGTGCAGCCCCGCCGGGGCCACCACCACCAGCCGGCAGTCGGCCAGGCGCACCAGGGCACGACCGGCCACCAGGGCCGTGAGGGTCTTACCGAGGCCCATCGCATCGGCCAGCACAGCCCCGCGCCGGGCCAGCAACCAGCGCACCGCTTGCCGCTGGTGGCGGAACAGCCGGCGGCCATCGGGCAACGCCTCGTCGGCGGCGGCCGCCGCCACCAGGGCCCGGTGCGGGGGCAGAGGGGGCAGGGGCTGCCCCAGCCAGGTGAACCACTGGTCCAGTTCCGCCGTGACCGGAATGCGACCGGCGCACTGCCGCTGCAGTGCCGCGGCCGCCTCCAGGGGGAACTGCCAGCAGCCACGGCGGCTGAGCCAATGCCCACGGGGGCGGATGGCCCGCAGCTGCGCCTGGGTCACCGCATCGAAGGGGCTGACGACTTCGATCAGACCCGAGGCGCCCAGGCGCATCTGCACCAGGGGGGAGACCAAAGCGGCAAAAAGCAATCAAGAACACATTGACACCCGGGGCGCTGAGGGCAAACTTCCGCCAACCGAGGCGCGCTGATGCAGGCCAGGGATGGAGTCTTTCTCGAAGATCTCTGCCCCAAGCTGCGAGCGCGACGATGGCGACAGTCGCTGCACCGGATGACCGGGCGCCGCTGCCTCTATTGCGGCGAGGCCTCGGAATCCATCGACCACGTGCATCCGCTCAGCCGCGGCGGCGAGAGCATCACCGAAAACTGTGTGCCGGCCTGCCTGGGTTGCAACGGCCGCAAGGGCGACAGCGACGCCTTCACCTGGTACCGGAGCCAGACCTTCTACGACCCACGCCGGGCGATGGCCCTGCGGGCCTGGACCGATGGCGACCTGCGCCTGGCCCTGCGCCTGCTCCAGTGGGTGGCGCCCGTTGAACCGGAGACGGCCACGGCGGCCGAAGCTGAAGTGACTCACCAGACCCGGCAGGCCTCCACGCCGTTGTGGCGGTGGCAGATGGCCTCCTGATCGCGGGGCTGCTCCGGCGCCAGCAACACCGCCCCCAGCACCAGCCCCACGGCCAGCAGCAGGGGGGTGGCGGCCCGCGAGCGAGGCACCGAGGCCAGACGGGGGCTGCCATTGAGGGGGCTGCCGTTGAGAGGTCGCGCCGGTGCGAGGCCGACAGGGAGACTGGCTCCGAATGACGAGGTGGTCACGGGATGGGAAACAGACAGTGATACAGATGTACTGATGACGACGCCAATTGTCAACCCGGTTACCGTTGCCGATCAAATCGATCACCCGGCGCTGCCCGCTGCTGCTGCCTCCATCAGCCGACTTCTGGTGCTCGGCGGGGGCTACACCGGGCGGCGTGTGGCCCAGGCGCTGGAGGCGGCCGGCGTGCCGGTGCTGCTCACCCACCGCCAGCCCTCCCCCAGCGGCCACGACCCGGGCTGGCTGCACTTCGATCCCGACCAGGGGGCGCTGCCCACCCAGGCGGACCTGGCCGGGGTCAGCCATGTGCTGGTGACGATCCCACCCAATGCCGGCGGCCGGGATCCGGTGCTGGAGTCGCTTGAAGCCCAGCTGCGGCGCCTGGAGCCGGCCTGGGTGGGCTACCTCTCCACCACCGGGGTCTACGGCGACACCGGTGGTGCCTGGGTGGACGAAACGAGCCCCACCCAGCCGCTGCTCGAGCGGAGCCGGGCCCGGCTGGCCTGCGAGCAGGCCTGGCGGCGCAGCGGCCTGCCGGTGCAATTGCTGCGGCTGCCGGCCATCTACGGACCGGGCCGCAATCCGATGCTGAGCCTGCGCAACGGCACGGCGCGGCTGATCCACAAACCGGGCCAGGTGTTCTCCCGGGTGCACGTCGACGACATCGTCGGTGCGGTGCTGCACAGCATCGCCCTGGCGCCCCAGGCCCGGCCGGACACCCTGATCCTGGCGGACACCTTCCCGTGCCCCTCCAGCGAGATCCTGGGCCTGGCCGCCCACCTGCTGGGCTGCCGGCTGCCGGAGGTGCAGCGCTACACGGACGTGGAATCCAGCCTGGGATCCATGGCCCGCAGTTTCTGGAGCGAGAATCGACGGGCCAGCAGCCGGCTTCTCCGTGAGGACCTCGGCTACCGCCTCCTCTACCCCACCTACCGGGAGGGCCTGTCGTCCTGCAGCGGCGACTTCTTCTGAGCACCGAACATCTCTGGATCCAGCAGGTTGGAAGCGCCCGTGTCCTTGCCCATCTTCTGCCAGTCCACCACGATCCATTCGTTGCGGAAGGCGACCCCACCACCCAGCAGCAGCGCCCCCAGGATCAGCAAGCGGAACATGGACCGACCCCGACAACGTCCGATGGCATGAAAACTACAGCGGATCGCCTTGTCATCGCCCTGGGGGATCCCGCCGGCATCGGCGCCGAAGTGACCCTCAAGGCCCTCGCCCGGCCGCGCCCCGCCGGCCAGAAGGTAGTGCTGGTGGGTTGTGCCAGCTGGCTGCGCGACTGTCATCGCCAGCTGCTTGCGTGCAGCGACGCCCCCCTGGCCGAGCCCGACGACTTTGCCCTGGAAGATGTCCCCCTGGAGCAGCCGGTCGTCCCCGGGGTCAGCAGTCCCGCCGCCGGCGCTGCCAGCTTCGCCTGGTTGACACGGGCCGTGGAGCTGGTGGGGGCCGGCGGCGGCCGGGCCCTGGTGACCGCCCCGATCGCCAAGGCCAGCTGGCAGGCAGCCGGCCATGCCTATCCCGGCCAGACGGAGCGGCTGGCGGAGCTCACCGGCAGCGCCGACGCCGGCATGCTGTTCACTGCCCTGGCTCCCGGGGGCGGCTGGCGGCTCAACACCCTGCTGGCCACCACCCATATCCCCCTGGCCGAGGTGAGCGGCCGGCTCACAGCGGAGCTGGTGGTTCGTCGGCTGGAGGCCCTGCTGGCCTTCTGCCAGCGGTTTGAGGCCCAGCCGCGGCTGGTGGTAGCGGGCCTCAAC
The DNA here is from genome assembly GCF_024346455.1 of Cyanobium sp. Aljojuca 7A6. GTDB lineage: Bacteria > Cyanobacteriota > Cyanobacteriia > PCC-6307 > Cyanobiaceae > Cyanobium. Next base: position 33,668 of record NZ_JAGQCY010000023.1, on the reverse strand, counting down.
CCCCATGCAGGGGAAGGGGGCCATCTGGGCCGAGAGGAGCAGGACTGGCTGATCCCCGCCCTGCGGCACTGGCAGGATCTGCATCCGGAAGTGCGGCTGCAGGGGCCCATGCCCCCGGACACCTGCTGGTTGGAAGCGGCGGCGGCCTGGAGAGGCGAAGGCGAGGGGGCGGACGGCTACCTGGCGCTCTACCACGACCAGGGGCTGATCCCCGTGAAGCTGCTGGCCTTCGACGCCGCCGTCAACACCACCCTGGGGCTGCCTTTCCTGCGCACCTCCCCCGACCACGGCACGGCCTTCGGGATCGCCGGCCGGGGCGTGGCCCGGGCCGACAGCATGGCGGCGGCGATCCGCACCGCCTGGGACCTGGGTTAGCCCGTCTTGATCCGCATCAGCACCTGGCCGAATTCCACCGGGGTGCCGTTCTCCACCAGGATCTCCACCACTTCGCCGCTGAACTCACATTCCAGCTCGTTCATCAGCTTCATCGCCTCAAGGATGCAAATCGGCTGACCGGCGCTGATGCGGCTGCCCACCTCCACGAAGGCGGCTTCGCCCGGTGCCGAGGAGCGGTAGAAGGTGCCCACCATCGGGGCGGTGACGGCCTGCAGGTCGCTGCGCACCGAGGCGGCCGGGGGCGGCGGCGCCGAGGGGCCTGGGACGACGCCGACCGGGGCGGCGGGCCCAGGCTCCAGCGGTGGCGGCCCTGCCGGGGCCTGCACCATGGTCACCGTGGCCGGTGCGGGGGACGGCAGGTTGCGGCGCACCTCCAGACGGAAATCGTCGCCCTCGAGCTTGAGCTCCTGGATGTCGCTCTCGCCGAGAAGGGCCAGCAACTGACGCAGTTGGTCGTGATCGAGCTGCATGGCGATCAGGTCTCCCGGCCCAGGTAGCTGTCGGTGCGGGTGTCGACCTTGATCTTCTCGCCGATGGTGATGAACAGGGGCACCATCACCTGGGCGCCGGTCTCGACGATGGCGGGCTTGGTGCCACCGGTGGCGGTGTCGCCCTTGACGCCGGGGTCGGTCTGGGTGACTTCGAGCACCACCGAATTGGGTAGCTCCACCTCCAGGGGCTTGCCGTTCCAGGAGACGACGCTCACCTCCATTCCTTCCTTGAGGTATTTGCGGCCGTCACCAATCTGCTTGGCGGTCAGACGCGTCTCCTCGTAGGAGGCCATGTCCATGAAGACGTAATCATCACCTTCCATGTAGGTGTGCTGAAGGGTCGCCTTCTCCAGCTGGGCCTGGGGCATGGTCTCCCCGGCGCGGAAGGTCTTCTCCACCACGTTGCCGCTCTGCACGCCCTTGAGTTTGGTGCGCACAAAGGCCGACCCCTTGCCGGGCTTGACATGCAGGAACTCGACAACGCGCCAGACCTGGCCATCCAGTTCGATCGTTGTGCCGGTACGAAAGTCGTTGCTGGAGATCATTCCGGCGGATCGGATCGGGGGATTGTACGTCTGGCTACAGGCCCGCCCTTGCGCCGTGGTGGGGGAGGCCAGGGCCGGTTGTGCCAAAGTCCAGGCAGTCACAAGGGAAGCATGGACCGGCGACGCAGGCCCACCGGGTTCACCACCACGCTGGGGGCCAGCCTGGCCCTCCTGCTGACCCTGCTGCTCGCGGTCCCCGCCGCCTGGGCCTACCTGCCCCAGGGAAACGCCGTCAGTGATCCGACCGCCCTGCTGCGCAATGCCCTGCCCATCGACCAGGGCGATCTTCAGAAGCTGCAGCACCGGCTGGAGGACACCAGCGACGACCTGCGGGCCAAGCGCTGGACCAGCCTGACCGGGTCCGTGCGTCGGGCTGAGTCCCAGCTGGGCAGCAGCCGGGAGAGGATCCTGGCCAGCTTCGATCCCGCCGACCGGGCCAGCGCTGAAGCCCTGCTCACCGACGCCGCGGCGCATCTGCAGGATCTGGCCGCCGCGGGCGAAGCCCAGGACCGGGACCAGTTCCTGGCGGCCCGCCGCGAAGCCCTGGCCGACATCGGCCGCGCCGAAGGTCTGCTGGTGGGCCCCTTCCCCTTCGCGATCCCGCCGGAGTTCGATGCCCTGCCACGGCTGCTCGGCCGCGCCACCGTGCGGCTGACCACCACCAAAGGCGACCTGATCACCGTCGTGGACGGTTACAACGCGCCCCTCACCGCCGGCGCCTTCGTGGATCTGAGCCAACGCGGCTTCTACGACGGCCTGACGTTCAACCGCGCCGAAGACTTTTACGTGCTGCAGACCGGTGATCCCACCGGCCCTTTGACGGGCTACGTGGATCCGGCCACCAAGCAGGAACGCCAGGTACCCCTGGAAATCAAGGTGCCCGGCGAGGAGGCCCCCTTCTACAACCAGACCTTCGAGGATCTGGGCCTGTTCAAGGCCGAGCCGGTGCTGCCCTTCGCCAGCAAGGGCACCCTGGGCTGGGCCCACTCCGACGAGGCCCTGGGCGACGGCTCCTCCCAGTTCTTCCTGTTCCTGTTCGAGCCGGAACTGACCCCCGCCGGCCTCAACCTGATCGACGGGCGCTATGCCGCCTTCGGCTACGTGGTCGAGGGCCTGGACGTGCTCGAGGAGCTCACCGCCGATGACGGCATCGTCAAGGCCACAGTGATCGAAGGGGCCGACAACCTGCGCCCCCATGCCTGAGGGGCCCACCCTGGCGGAACTGGGTGAAACGGAGCTGATCCGGCGGCTCGGCGTCTTCGCCCCCCGGGGCCAGTTCGGCGATGACGCCGCCCTGCTGGGCCCAGCCCTGCTCGGCCCGAGCGGCGGGGGCGATCTCCAGCTTGTGGTCAACACCGACGTGCTCGTGGAGGACGTCCATTTCAGCCCCGCCACGATGGGCGCCAGGGATGTGGGCTGGCGGGCCGCCGCCGCCAACCTCTCCGATCTGGCGGCCATGGGCTGCCGCGACGCCGTGGGGCTGACCGTGGGCCTGGTGGCCCCGGGCCACACCCCCTGGGCCTGGGTGGAGGGGGCCTACGCCGGCCTGACGGAGCTGCTGGGCGCCCATGGGGGCGTGCTGCTGGGGGGAGACTGCAGCGGCGGCCGCCAGCGGCTGCTGGCCATCACCGCCCTTGGCCGGCTGGGCCACGGCTGCGGCGGGCCGATCCGGCGTGGGGACGGACAGCCAGGCGACCAGCTGGTCTGCACCGGTGTCCATGGCCTCAGCCGCCTGGGCCTGGCCCTTCTGCGGGGGGAGCCGCTCCCGGCCCTGGCGCCAGCCATCCAGGAACGAGCGGTCCGCGCCCATCGGCGGCCCGTGCCCCGTTTCGATGCGGTGGCGGCCCTTGGCTCCAGCCGGCCTGAAGCCCTGCCCTGGCGCGTGGCCGGCTGCGACAGCAGCGACGGCCTGGCGGCGGCAGCCACCTGCCTGGCGGTGGCGTGCGGCTGCACAGCCCTGCTGAAGCGCGAAGCACTGCCCCTGGCCGCGGAACTGGAGGGCCTGGCCGCCGCCGAAGACTGGTGCCTCTGGGGAGGTGAAGATTTCGAACTGGTGCTGGCTCTGGAGCCGGCCTGGGCGACAGCCCTGGTGGACAAACTGCCCGGCTGCCACTGCATCGGCTCTCTGGAGGCCCCCCGTGTGGATGGCCCCCTGGCCTGGTCAAACAGGGGAGGAGCCATCGCCCCCCGTTCAGCCAGCTTCCAGCATTTCAACTGAACCCAGCGCGCAGACTCACTTCCAGTTGCGGGCCACCACTTCGGCCAGGTCGACGACACGCTGGCTGTAACCCCACTCGTTGTCGTACCAGGCAATCACCTTCACCATGTTGTCGCCCATCACCAGGGTGAGGTCGGCATCCACGATCGTGGATTCATCGGTGCCGGCGTGATCGGTGGAGACCAGGGGCAGATCGCAGTACTTGATGATCCCCTTCATCCCGTTCATGGAGGATTCCTGAAGAACGGCATTGACTTCTTCCTTGGTGGTGCCGCGGCTCACTTCAAGGACGAGGTCGACCACCGAAACGTTGGGGGTGGGAACGCGCATGGCAATGCCATTGAGCTTGCCCTTCATCGGCGGGTAAACAAGGGCCACAGCCGTGGCGGCGCCGGTGGAGGTGGGGACGATGTTGACGGCGGCCGCACGGGCACGGCGCAGATCGCGATGGCTGGCATCGAGGATGCGCTGGTCACCGGTGTAGCTGTGGGTGGTGGTCATCATGCCCTTGACGATCCCAAAGCTCTGGTCGAGAACTTTCACGATCGGCGCCATGCAGTTGGTGGTGCAACTGGCATTGCTGATGATGTCGAAATCCTCGTGGCGGTACTGATCGGCGTTCACGCCCACCACGAAGGTTCCGACGCCTTCCCCCTTGCCCGGCGCCGTGATCAGCACCTTGCTGGCGCCGGCCTCAATGTGCTTTCCAGCTCCCTTCTGGTCGATAAAGACGCCGGTGGCTTCGATCACCAGATCCACGCCCCACTCCTTCCAGGGAAGGTTGAGGGGATTGCGATCAGAGAAACATTTGATCGGCTTGCCGTTCACGACGATGGTGTCATCGGTGTAGCTCACTTCCGCGTTGCGGATGTGGCCAAGCATCGTGTCGTACTGGAGCAGGTGGGCGTTGGTCTTCGGATCGGACGTGTCGTTCAGACCGACAACTTCGATGCCAGTGTTCTCACCGCGGCTGAGCCAGCAGCGCATGAAGTTCCGACCGATTCGGCCAAATCCATTGATCGCAACGCGCAAGGTCATGGCAGAAAGCGGTGGAATCCGCTAGCAAGGGGGATTTTGGCTGCCGATCATACAGAAATGGGGTCCTGCTCTTTCCCGCAGCCACAGGCCCCGGATCGGACGGTCGGCAAAGCGCAGTATCCCGCAAAGGGGGGAGGGGGGACCTGCCGTTATTTTCGGCAAGGCCTGGAGTCCCCCTTGATCCCAAAGCTTGATCGCCGTCAGCCGCTCCATTTCATCGGGGCCGGTGGGATTGGCATGTCCGCCCTGGCGGGGATCCTGGCGGAACGGGGCTTCCAGGTGAGCGGCTCCGATCCCCGTCCCAGCCCGGTGCTGGAGCGGCTGCGGTCCGCTGGGGTGCGGGTGTTTCAGGAGCAGACCGCCGCCACCATCGCCGCGGTGATGGCTGGGCTGGAGGAGACCCAGGGCGGAGCCGCGTCGGCCCTTCTCGTGGTGATCAGCTCAGCGGTGCCCGCCGCCAATGAGGAACTGGCCGAGGCGCGGCGGCGCGGACTGGTGATCGTGCACCGCTCCGACGTGCTGGCGGCCCTGATCAATGACCAGCCCTCGATTGCCGTGGCCGGCAGCCACGGCAAAACCACCACCAGCACCCTGATCGCCACCTTGCTGGAGGCCGTCGGCGAGGACCCCACCGCCGTGATCGGCGGCATCGTGCCGGCCTTCGGCAGCAACGGCCGCCATGGCCAGGGGCGGTTACTGGTGGCGGAAGCCGACGAATCGGACGGCTCCCTGGTGAAGTTCACCCCCCGGCTCGGGCTGCTCACCAACGTCGAACTCGACCACACCGACCACTACCCGGACCTGGCTTCGCTGGTGGCCACCCTGCAGCGCTTCGCCAGCGGCTGCACGACCCTGCTGGCCAACCGGGACTGCCCGGTGCTGCGGGAGCACTTCCAGGCCGCCAGCTGGTGGTCCACCTGCAGCAACGAGGCGGTGGACTTCGCCGCCATCCCCCTGGAGGAGCGGGGTGACGGCACCCTGGCCACCTGGTATGAGCACGGGGTGACCCTGGGCACCCTGGAGGTTCCCCTGCCTGGCCGCCACAACCTGAGCAACACCGTGGCGGCGATGGCGGCCTGTCGACTTGAGGGCGTGCCCTTCGAGGACCTGCGCCAGGCGGTGGCGAGCCTGCGTCCCCCCGGGCGCCGCTTCGACTGCCGCGGCCTCTGGCAGGACCGGGCGATCGTTGACGACTACGCCCACCATCCCAGCGAAGTGGCGGCCACCCTGGCCATGGCCCGGCTGATGGTGGACAGCGGCCGCAGTCCACTGCCGCTGGTGCCCCGCCGGCTGGTGGCGGTGTTCCAGCCCCATCGGTATACCCGCACCGCCCAGTTCCTGGACGACTTCGCCGCCGCCCTGATCCACGCCGATGCGGTGCTGCTGGCACCCCTCTACGCCGCCGGCGAGGCCCCGATGGCGGGGATCTCCAGCCCGGCCCTCGCCGAGGCGCTGCGGGCCCTCGCCCCCGACCTGCCGGTGGCGGTGGCGGTCAGCATGGAGGGGCTGGCGGAGCTGGTGGCCAGCGGCACCGGCCCGGGCGACCTGGTGCTGGCCATGGGGGCCGGCGACATCAACAGCCTCTGGGAGCGCCTGGGGGCCTTCGATGAGCGCGAACATCCCTCGGCACTGGTGGCCTGAGGGGATGGTCACGGCCCCGTTCAGCCAACCGCGTCCATCGGTCTCCCTGCGGGAGTTCACCACCTGGAAGGTCGGGGGGCCCGCCGCCTGGTTCGCCGAACCCGCCGACCAGGAGGCCCTGATCGCCCACGCCGCCTGGGCGGCGGCCGCGGGCCTGCCCTTCCGCTGCATCGGCGCTGGCTCCAACCTGCTGATTGCCGACAGCGGCCTCGACGGCCTCACCCTGTGCAACCGCCGCCTGCAGGGCAGCCGCCTGGATCCCGGAGAGGGCTGGGTGGAGGCGGAGGCGGGCGAGCCCATCCCCACCCTGGCCCGCAAGGCCGCCCGCAGCGGCCTGCGGGGGCTGGAGTGGGCCGTGGGCATCCCTGGCACGGTGGGTGGGGCCGTGGTGATGAACGCCGGCGCCCAGGGGGGCTGCACCGCTGAATGGCTCGCCTCGGTATGGGTGCTGGATCCGCGCAGGCCCGAGGCCCCCTTCCGCCTGGAGGCCGCCGATCTGGCCTTCGCCTACCGCCACAGCCGTCTGCAGGACGAGCCTCTGCTGGTCCTCTCGGCCCGGTTCAGGCTGGAGCCCGGCCACGACCCGGCGACCCTCACGGCCCGCACCAGCGCCAACCTGCAGAGCCGCACCAGCACCCAGCCCTACCAGCAACCCAGCTGCGGCAGCGTGTTCCGCAACCCGGAGCCGCTCAAGGCGGGGCAGCTGATCGAATCCCTTGGCCTCAAGGGGCTGAGCATCGGCGAGGCCCAGGTGTCGCCGATCCACGCCAACTTCATCGTCAACACCGGCTCCGCCACCGCCGCCGACATCGACGCCCTGATCCGGCTGGTGCAGCAGCGGGTGCTGGAAGGCTGCGGCGTGCGCCTGCATCCAGAAGTCAAACGGCTGGGGTTCTAGCCTGAGCTCCTACGTTGACCCTCTGGCATGGCCGGCTTCGGACTTCCCAACTTCGGACAGCTGACCGAGGCCTTCCGCAAGGCCCAGCAGATTCAGCAGGACGCCCAGAAGCTCCAGGAAGAGCTTGATGCGATGGAGCTGCAGGGCAGCGATCCTGAGGGCCGCGCCAGTGTCTGGCTCACCGGCAACCAGCAGCCCCTGCGGGTGGCGCTGAGCCCCGAACTGCTCGGCGAACCCGCCGAAACCGTGGAAGCGGCCGTGTTGGCGGCCCTCTGCAACGCCTACGAGCTCTCCACCACCACCATGCGTGAACGGATGGAAACCCTCACCGGTGGCCTTGATCTCAATCTTCCCGGTCTGGGGAACTGACGTCCCCATCCAGCGCCGTCAGGTTCTGCTCCAGCGCCTGACGCCGGGTGCTGCGGGAGGAACGGCGCAGCTGGGGATCGAGCAGGGGCTCGAGGCGGTCGCCCCGCTGACGCAGACCGCCATCCCCCGCCCGCGTCTGACCGGCGCGGGAGCGGGCCCCCGCCAAAGCCTCCACCTCCTCCAGGCAGCGGCCGTAAATCGCGTAACGGTCCCAGGTGTCCCCCACGGCACAGCCGGGATCCCCCTGGTGGCGACAGTTGGCGAAACGGCACGGGGAGGCCCTGAGCCGGGCCAGCAGCTCCGGGAAGGCCGCCGCGAGGCTGTGGGGGTCGCCGGGCAGGGCGGGGGTGTTGAAGCCCGGTGAATCGGCGACCAGGGCCCCCGGAGCCAACGCAAACAGTTCGACATGCCGTGTGGTGTGGCGTCCCCGGCGCAGCCGTCCGGACACGGCAGCGACGCGCAGCTCCAGGGCGGGGACCAGGGCATTGAGCAGGCTGCTCTTGCCCACCCCGGAAGGGCCACAGAGCACGGCGATGCCCGGCTGCCCCAGGTGGCTCCGCAGCGCCGACAGGCCAGCCCCGGTGCGCGAGGAGATCGCCACCGTTGCATAGCCCCAGCCCTCCAGCCGGCGACACCAGGCCTGCACCTCGGCCGCCGGCAGCAGGTCGGCCTTGCTCAGCACCACCTGCACCGCCTGGCCGGTGGCCTCCGCGGTGATCAGGAACCGGGTGAGCTGCAGGGGATCGAGACCCGGCTCAGCCACGGCCACCACCACCAACACCCGGCTGACGTTGGCGACCGCCGGCCGCTCCAGCAGATTGTGGCGGGGCTCCAAACCCACCACCGACCCCCGCCGCGCCCGCCAGTCGATGGACGCCACCGTCACCCGGTCTCCGACGCACACCTGCTGGCCGCTTTTGTCGAGCCGGGAGCGGCGGGTGCACAGCAGGCGGCCCTCGTCGCCGAGCTCGGAGGGCCCCTCAAGGGCCACCAGGCAGTAGTTGGCCTGCAGGGCGACCACCCGACCCGGCAGCGGCTCAGCCCCCATCCCGTCGCACCAGAAGCCGAACCCCCTCCCCTGCGGCGAACGGCGAGGGGACGACCGTCTGCACCGTGTGACCCTCAGAGCGCAGACCTTCGGCCACCATCTGCTCCGGTTCACCTGGATCCAGGTCGATCTGGAGCCAGCCCCCCGATGGCAGCGTTTCCAGGGCCAGACGTGCCCGGATAAAGTTGACCGGGCAGGCGGTGCCCCGCAGATCGAGGGCCACCGGGTCGTTCAACCGAAGAGGCCGCCGAACAGGCCGCTCTTGTGGTGGTGGCGTTGGCCCTTGCTGGTGTGGTGGCCGGCGAGTTGCTCGAGCAGTTGTCGCTCCTCACCATTGAGCTTGGTGGGCAGCTGCACCTTGATGGTGAACTGATGATTGCCGCGGGCCACCGGATTGCCCAGGCGCGGAATTCCCTTGCCCTGCATGGTGATCACGGCCCCGGGCTGGGTGCCGGGGGGGATCACCAGCGGCTCCTGACCGTCGACGGTCTCCACCTCGATCGTGTCGCCCAGGATCGCCTGGAGGTAGTTGAGCGACACCTCGGAATGGATCGTGACCCCATCCCGGCGCAGATGGGGGTGGGCCTGGACCGTGAGGAAGACGTAGAGATCACCCGCCGGGCCACCCCGCTGGCCGGCGTTGCCCTCCTGGCCAACCCGCAGCCGGGTGCCCGAGTCGACACCGGCAGGGATGTTGATGCGGAGCTTCTTGCGCACCTGCTGCAGGCCCTGACCGCCGCAGGCGGAACAGGGATCGGCGATCACCTGGCCGGTGCCTTCGCAGGTGGGGCACGGCGCCACCTGGGTGAAGTTGCCAAAGGGTGTCCTGGTGGCCCGTCGCACCTGGCCGGCGCCGCCGCAGGTGCCACAGGTGGTGGGGCCGCTGCCCGCCTTGGCCCCCGAGCCGCTGCAGGTGGTGCAGGTCTCGAGGTGGCGGATCTGGACGTCCTTCTCGCTGCCGAAGACGGCCTCGCTGAAGCTGATGGTGAGATCGAGGCGCAGATCGTCGCCCTGGCGCGGTCCGCGGCGACGTGCGCCACCGGCGGCAGCGCCCCCGGCCCCACCGAAGCCACTGAAAAAGGTTTCGAACAGGTCGGCGAAGCCCCCCATGTCGCCCATGTCGGGCATACCGCCGCCACCGCCCAGGCCGGCCTCGCCGAACTGGTCGTAGCGGGCCCGGGCCTGGGGATCGCTGAGCACTTCATAGGCCCGGCCGATCTCCTTGAAGCGATCCTCTGCCGCCGGATCCTTGTTGACATCCGGGTGGTACTGGCGGGCCAGACGCCGGTACGCCTTCTTGAGGCTGTCGGCATCCACATCCCGGCCGACACCGAGCAGCTCGTAGTAATCGGCCATCAGTCGGACTGCCCCTCACTGGGGGGAGCCGGGACTGCGGCGGGGCCGGTGGCGCCGGAAGGGCCGGGCCCCATCGACACCTTGACCAGGGCGTGCCTGAGCACGCGTCCATCGAGGTGGTAGCCCCGCTGCAGCTCCTCGATCACCACGTCCTCCGGGTGTTGCTCACTGGGTTCGCGCAGCACGGCTTCGTGAAGGCTGGGATCGAAGGGTTCGCCTTCCACCCGCATCGGCGAAACCCCCAGCTGCTTGAACACATCAACCAATTGTTTATAGAGGTTCTGATAGCTGCGATGCAGGTTCTGGGCCTCTTCGCTCTGGGGATTGAGCTGCTGGCGGGCCCGGTCGAAGTTGTCGACCACCGGCAGGATCTCGGTGAGGGTCGTGCAGGTGATGTGCAGGCGCTGATCCTCCTTGTCGCGGCTCTGGCGCTTGCGGAAGTTGTCGAAGTCGGCGGCGATGCGCATGTACTGGCCCCGCAGCGACTCGTTCTCGCTGCGCAGGGCGGCCAGTTCGGCCTCGAGCTGGCCGAGGCGCTCAGAAGGCTCTGCGTCGGGGGATGGCGGGGCCTGGGAACCCTGATCAGCCACCGTCCCGGCGGCTTCGGCGTCGGGGGTCGCCTGCAGGGTCTCGAGGAGCGCCTCCACCCGGGCCGCGTCGACCGCGCCCTCCCGGGGATCGATCTGTTCCTCATGGGGGGGAGTGATGTCGCCGGTCATGCGTTCTGGCAGGGATGTCAGATCCAGTTATGTTGAATGCCGAGGAGCCCTCTCCACAAGCGGTGGAAGCCCGCACCTCGGCCCCAGGCTTCGCTCCCGATCTCCGTCGATGCCATCAGAAGGTCTCACCCAGCGTCCGCAGGTCACCGGCGCGGAGCACACGTCCCTGTTCCGCGATCTCGACCTGGGCCAGGCTGCCACCCCCGGCGGCCAGATCGCACCGGAAACCGAGGACCTCGAAGCCAGCGGCACCGGTGAGGGGATTTCCCCGGTGATGAGCCTGGTGGACCGGATCCTGGTCGAGTCACTCACCACCGGCGCCAGTGACATCCACGTCGAACCGCAGGAAGACGGCCTGCTGATCCGTTTCCGCCAGGACGGCGTCCTGCGCAGCATCGACAAGCTGCCCCGCACCCTGATCCCTGCGGTGACCTCTCGCTTCAAGATCATGGCCGACCTGGACATCGCCGAGCGGCGGATGCCCCAGGACGGCAGGATTCGCCGCACCTTCCGTGAGCGCACGATCGATTTCCGGGTCAGCACGCTGCCGGGCCGTTACGGCGAGAAGGTGGTGCTGCGGCTGCTCGACAGCGGCGCCACCCAGCTGGGCCTGGACAGCCTGATCACCGACGACGAGGCCAGGGAGACCCTGCGGGACATCGGCTCCAAGCCCTTCGGCATGATTCTGGTCACCGGACCCACCGGCTCCGGCAAATCCACCACCCTTTACGCCCTGCTTTCGGAGCGCAACGACCCCACAATCAACATCTCCACGGTCGAAGACCCGATCGAGTACACCCTCCAGGGCATCACCCAGACCCAGGTGAACCGGGAGAAGGGCTACGACTTCAGCCTTGCCCTGCGCGCCTTCATGCGGCAGGACCCCGACGTGCTGCTGGTGGGGGAGACCCGCGACCTGGAAACCGCCCGCACGGCCATTGAGGCGGCCCTGACCGGCCACCTGGTGCTCACCACCCTGCACTGCAACGACGCCGCCAGCGCCTTCGCCAGGCTCGATGAGATGGGGATGGAGCCCTTCCTTGTGAGCGCTTCGCTGCTGGGGGTGGTGTCCCAGCGACTGCTGCGCCGCCTGTGCAGCGAGTGCCGTATCTCTTACCACCCGCACCACGGAGAGCTGGCCCGGTTCGGCCTGGTGGCCTCCGACGAGAGCGACATCACGTTCTACCGCGCCAACACGGTGTTGCCGGGCTCAGAGGGCTGCTGCAGCACCTGCCAGGGGCGGGGCTACAAGGGCCGGGTGGGGGTCTACGAGATCCTGCGCATGAACGAGACCCTCTCCGCCGCCGTGGCCAAGCGGTCGACGACCGAAGAGCTTCGCCGCCTGGCCCTGGAAAGCGGCATGAAAACCCTGCTGGGCTATGGCCTTGACCTGGTGCGGCAGGGGCTGACCACCCTTGAAGAGGTGGAACGGATGCTGCTCACCGACACGGGCCTGGAATCGGAGCGGCGGGCCCGGGCCCTGAGCACCCTCACCTGCCGCAGCTGCGGCGCCGGGCTTGAGGACGAATGGTTGGAATGTCCCTACTGTCTGAGCGTTCGGAGCTGAGCACGTGGACCTTCTGATCGAGGACCTGATGCAGGAACTGGTCAAGGCCGGAGGCAGCGACCTGCATCTGTCCGCAGGCAATCCGCCCTACGGCCGCTTCAGCGGTCAGCTGAGGCCGATCGTCCAGGACACCAAGCTCAGCGAGGAAAGCTGCAACCGGCTGATCTTCTCCCTGCTCAACAACGCCCAGCGCAAGAATCTCGAACAGAACTGGGAGCTGGACTGCTCCTACGGCCTCAAGGGCGTTGCCCGTTTCCGCATCAACGTCTACCGCCAGAGGGGCACCTACGCAGCCTGCCTGCGGGCGCTTGGCAGCTCCATCCCCAGCCTGGAGAAACTCGGGCTACCGCCCATCGTCGAGGAGATCAGCACCAAGCCCAAGGGCCTCGTCCTGGTCACAGGTCCCACCGGTTCCGGCAAGACCACCACCCTGGCCTCATTGATCGAGCACATCAACGCCACCCGTTCGGAGCACATCCTCACCATCGAGGATCCGATCGAATTCACCTACAGGAACAACAAGTCGATCATTCACCAGAGAGAACTCAACGAGGACACCCGCAGTTTCTCCAATGCCCTGCGAGCGGCCCTGCGTGAAGACCCCGACGTGATTCTGGTGGGGGAACTGCGCGACCTGGAGACGATCCAGCTGGCGGTCACCGCCGCCGAAACCGGCCACCTCGTCTTCGCCACCCTGCACACCAGTTCCGCCTCCCAGACCGTGGACAGGATGGTGGATGTGTTCCCAGCCGAGCAGCAGACCCAGATCAGAGTGCAGCTGAGCGGCAGTCTCCTGGCCGTGTTCTCCCAGACCCTCTGCAAGAGCGCCGAGCCCACCTCCAACGGGGCCTTCGGCCGGGTGATGGCCCAGGAGATCATGATCAATACTCCCGCTATCGCCAACCTGATCCGGGAAGGAAAGAGTTCCCAGCTCTATTCCCAGATCCAGACAGGCGCCAGCCAGGGCATGCAGACCCTTGAACGCGCCCTCGCCAATCTGGTGGAGGACGGCAAGGTCAGCCGCGACGAGGCCCTGATGAAAACCACCAAACCCGAGGAGCTCGTGCGGCTTCTCGACCGCTGAGGAACGCCATGACCGCCTTCGTCGTTACCTACACCACCAGGTCCGGCCAGCGCCGGGAGATGACGCTGACGGCGGACAACCCTTCCGTGGCGCGGAGGGAACTGCGCCGCCGCGGCATCCTGCCGAACACCCTGGTGCGCAAGGAGGCACCGAAGATACCCCAGGGGGGCGTCAAGAAAGCGAACTCCTCCTTCAGTGGTCTGGCCGACCTGCTGGAGGGCCCGGTGACGATCCGGGACAAGGCCCTGTTCGCCAACAAGCTCTCCGCCCTGGTTGACGCGGGCGTGCCCATCCTGCGCAGCCTCGACCTGATGCGGATGCAGCAGAAGTCCACCAAGATGCGCCTGGCCCTGGCGGGCATGACCCAGGACGTGAACCAGGGCGACAGCCTGGGTAACTCCATGCGCCGCTGGCCGAAGGTGTTCGACAACCTCAGCATCGCCCTGGTGGAGGCGGGGGAAGCCGGCGGGGTTCTTGACGACACCCTCAAGCGCCTGGCCAAGCTGCTGGAGGACAACGCCAAGCTCCAGAACCAGATCAAGGGGGCCATGAGCTACCCGGTCACCGTGCTGGTGATTGCGATCGCGGTGTTCCTGGGCATGACCATCTTCCTGATCCCGACCTTTTCGAGCGTCTTCGACCAGCTGGGGGCGGAACTGCCCCTGTTCACCCAGATGATGCTCAATCTGAGTAATTTCCTGCGCTCCTGGAAGGCCCTGATCCTGGTCGGAGCCCTGGTGGGCATTGCCTTCTGGGTGGTCGCCACCTACAACACCCCGATCGGCCGCCGTCAGATCGACGGGCTGCTGCTGAAGCTGCCCCTGTTCGGAGAGCTGCTCGTTAAATCGGCCAGTGCCCAGTTCTGCCGCACCCTGAGTTCCTTGTCCAAAGCAGGTGTGCCGATCCTTCTTTCCCTTGAGATCGTGAGGGAAACAGCCACCAACTCCGTGATTTCCGATGCCATCATCTCCTGCAAGAACGAGGTGAGTGAAGGCATGCCGCTCAGTGCCGCCCTGCGGATGAAGAATGTGTTTCCGGAAATGTGCGTGAACATGCTCGCCATCGGAGAGGAAACCGGAGAAATGGACGCCATGCTTTCGAAAGTGGCCGACTTTTACGAAGACGAGGTGAGCACCATGGTGAAGGCCATGACCTCCATGCTGGAGCCGGCCATGATCGTGCTGGTGGGCATCATCGTGGGATCAGTTCTGCTGGCGATGTACCTGCCGATGTTCTCCATCTACGAGCACGTGCGCTGAGCCGCCAGCGCCTGTCCCGCCAGCCAGCCCGAACTCCAGCAGTGCTGGAAGTTGAAGCCGCCGGTGACCCCGTCCACATCCAGCAGCTCCCCCACCAGGAACAGCCCCGGCTGGAGGCGACTTTGCATCGAGGCCAGGTTGACTTCCGCCAGGGGGATGCCACCGGCGGTCACAAACTCCTCGCCGAAGGGCCCCCGGCCTGAGATGCGGTAGCGGCTGTCCCGCAGGGCGGTGATCAGGGCCTGCTCGCTGCGGCGGGGCAGATCGGCCCAGCGCAACGTGGGTTCCACGCCGCCCTGGGCCAGCAGATGCAGCCAGAGGCGGCGGCTGAGGTCGGGCCAGGGGCGCCAGTTGCCGAGCTGACGGCGGGCCTGGTCGCGGCGGGCGGCGGCGAACCACCCCTCCAGCTCCGCCGGCTTGCGGCCACCGGTCCAATCGACCCGGAGCTCGGCGCGGTAGCGGCGCTCCCGCAGGACACGGGCAGCGAAGGCCGTGAGCCGCAGGGTGGCCGGGCCGCTGAGGCCCCAGTGGGTGATCAGCACCGGCCCCCGCTGCCGCAGGGGCTTGGTGGCGTTGGTGGCGGGTCCCGGCAAAGGCGTCAGTAGAAGCTCCAGCTGCACCGGATCCATGGCCACCCCGGCCAGGTCCACCAGGGGGTGGTCGGCCAGGGTGAGGGTGAACAGGGAGGGCACAGGCGCCACCAGGCCATGGCCCAGGGAGGCGGCGATGCGGTGGCCGCTGGGGTGGCTGCCCGTGGCGAGCACCAGGTGCTCGGCCACCACCTCGGCCCCCGAGCGCAACCGCAGCCGGAACCCCCCGCCGGGGAGGGCCTGGGCCGTCTGGCCCGCCTGGGTTGTGTGCAGCACCACCCCTGCGGCGATCGCCGCCTGGCGCAGGGTGTCGACCACCGAGGAGGAGCGATTGGAGCGGGGAAACAGGCGGCCGTCGGCCTCCTCCACCAGCTGGAGGCCATGGGCCTGGAACCAGGCCACGGTGTCGGCGGTGGCGAAGCGCGAGAAGGGCCCCCGCAGGGCCTTACCACCACGGGGGTAATGGTCCACCAGGACGCGCGGATCCCAGCAGGCATGGGTGACATTGCAACGGCCACCGCCGCTGATCAGCACCTTGTGCAGCGGTTCGGGGGTGGACTCCAGCAGCAGCACCCCCCCGGGGAAGCGACCGCCGGCAGCTTCGGCGGCCGCAATGGCGGCCATGAAGCCCGCCGGACCACCTCCCACCACCACCACGGAGGCACGGCTGGGCAGCATGGGGCGATGGAGCACAACTACCGCTTCAGTGTGGCGCCCATGCTGGACTGCACCGATCGGCACTTCCGGGTGCTGATGCGGCAGGTCAGTCGGCACTGCCTGCTCTACTCCGAGATGGTGGTGGCCCGGGCGCTGCACCACATCGCCCAGGACGGCTCCGCCTCCCGGATGGGGGAGCGGCAGCAGCGGCTGGAGCGACTGCTGGGGTTCGATCCGATTGAGCACCCCCTGGCCCTGCAGCTGGGGGGCGACGACCCGGAGCTGCTGGCCGAGGCCGCCCGGATGGGGGCCGCCTGGGGCTACGACGAGATCAACCTCAACCTGGGCTGCCCCAGCGAAAAGGTGCAGCAGGGCCGCTTCGGGGCCTGCCTGATGGCGGAGCCGCAGCGGGTGGCCCGCTGCGTGGCGGCGATGGCGGCGGCCACACCCCTGCCGGTGACGGTCAAGCACCGCATCGGCATCGACGAGCGCGACTCCTACGCCGAACTGCTGGTGTTCGTGGACACCCTGGCCGCGGCCGGCGCCGCCCGCTTCGCCGTCCATGCCCGCAAGGCCTGGCTGAACGGCCTCGATCCGAAGCAGAACCGGACCGTGCCTCCCCTGCGTTGGGATCTGGTGCATCGCCTCAAGCGGGAGCGCCCGGAGCTGCGGATCGAACTGAACGGCGGCCTTGAGGAGCTCGCACCCTGCCGGGAGCAGCTCGCCTGGGTGGATGGTGTGATGGTGGGCAGGGCCGCCTACGCCCACCCGCTGCGCTGGGCGGGGGTGGACGGGCAGATCTTCGGGGATGGGGGCGCCGGGGAGGCCCGAGCCTCGACGGTGCTCAGGGGCGTGCTGCCCCACGCCGAGCGCTGGTGCGCCGCGGGCGGACGGCTATGGCCCATCGCCCGGCACCTGGTGCAGGTGGTGGAAGGGGTCAGCGGAGCGCGCGGCTGGCGCGGCTGGCTGACCAGGGAGGCCGGCCGGGCCGGTGCCGGCCCCGAGGTGCTGGCGGCCGCCGCCCGGCAGCTGGAGGAACGGGGCCTGTGACGCGGATCAGCCCACGGCCCGCCGCTCCTCAGACTTCAGCGCCGCCATAATCACCGCCGCCACCGCCGTACTCACCACCGCCGCCACCGGTGCGGCGCCGGCGGGAACGGCCCGCTTCGAAGGCATCGGGGGCGGCACCACCGCCACTGCCAGCACCGCCGTAGCTGCGGTCCTCCCAGCCCTTGGCACCGGACCCACGGTCGCCACCGCCGCCACCTCCATAGCCGCCGCCACCTCCACCGCCATACCCACCACCGCCACCTCCGCCATAGCCGCCGCCCCGGCGCGGGGCACCGCCGCCACCACCACCGCCACCACTGCGGGGTTCGGCCTTGTTGATGCGCAGGGGACGGCCCATCAGCTCAGCGCCCTGAAGGGCGTCGATCGCCCGCGTTTCCGTATCAGCGTCGGCCATTTCGACAAAAGCGAAACCACGCTTGCGGCCGGTGTCACGCTCCAGCGGCAGGGAGCAGTTGACCACGGCTCCGAAGGGAGCGAACAGTTCAGCCACGTCCTCCTGCTCAGCGCGGAAGGGAAGATTGCCGACGAAAATACTCACTGACCGATGAGGGGGACCGATGGGGCGCTCAGGCGCCTGAGACTCCCCAACGTTAGACGCAGACGTGCGATTCCGAAGCACCTCAAGGGTGCATCAGACGCGCCTCAGGGGGTCGTATCGAGACGCTCCCGGGCCTGCCGCAGTTGCTCGGCCACCCTGTCGAATCCGGTGCCGCCCTCGCTGCGACGGGCCGCCACCACCTGCCGCGGCGCAATCACTTGGTGGATGTCCGCCTCGAAGGAGGGATGCAGCTCCTGCCAGCGCTCCAGGGGCAGATCAGCCAGCAGCCGTTGCTCCCCAAGGCAGGCCTTCACCAGCCCACCGACGAGCTGGTAGGCCTCCCGAAAGGGCACCCCCCGGGCCACCAGATAGTCGGCCACATCGGTGGCATTGGAATAATCGGCGGCCACGGCGGCCTCCAGCCGGGCGGGGCGGAACTCCAGCCCCTCCTCGAACAGCACCGCCATCGCTTCCAGGCAATCGAGGCAGGTGCGCACCCCATCGAACAGGGCTTCCTTGTCTTCCTGGAAGTCCTTGTTGTAGGCAAGGGGCAGACCCTTGATCATCGTCAGAAGTCCCATCAGGTGGCCGAAGACGCGGCCGCTCTTGCCGCGCACCAGTTCGGGCACATCGGGATTCTTCTTCTGCGGCATCAGGCTGCTGCCGGTGGCGCAGCGGTCGGTGAGCCCCACGAAGCCGAACTCCTCGCTGGCCCAGAGGATCACCTCCTCCGCCAGGCGGCTGAGGTGGGCCATCACCAAAGACAGCGCCGCCATTGTCTCGACGGCGAAATCGCGATCGCTCACCGCGTCGAGGCTGTTGGCGTAGATCGCCTCAAAGCCCAGCTCCGCGGCGGTCTGGCGGCGGTCGATCGGCACCGACGTCCCCGCCAGGGCCGCTGCCCCGAGGGGGCAGATGTTGACGCGACGGCGCACGTCGGCCAGGCGCTGCCGGTCCCGTTCGGCCATCTCCACATAGGCCAGCAAGTGATGGGCCAGGCAGACCGGCTGGGCCCGCTGCAGATGGGTGTAGCCGGGGATGAGGGTGTCGGAGTGGGCTTCCGCCTGGGCCAGCAGGGCCCGCTCGAAGCGCACCAGGCCGGCATCGATGTGGTCGATGCGGCGCCGCAGCCACAGGCGCAGATCGGTGCCCACCTGGTCGTTGCGGCTGCGGCCGGTGTGCAGCTTCTTGCCGAGGGAGCCAAGCCGTTCGATCAGCCGCCGTTCCACGGCGAAATGCACGTCCTCCGCCTCAAGCCCCGGCGTGAAGCTGCCGGCGGCCGCCTCGGCCCGGATGGCCTCAAGCCCCTCGATCAGGCGCTCAGCCTCCTCCGGGGTGATCACGCCGCAGCTGCCCAGCATGCGGGCGTGGGCGATGGAGCCGTCGAGGTCCTCCTGAAGCAGGGCGATGTCGAAGCCGATCGAGGCATTGAACCGCTCGATCGCCGGATGCAGACCCTGCTCGAAGCGATCGCTCCAGGTGGTGGGGGAGGGGTCAGCGGCCATCACGGGGTTCCGGGCAGCCCTTCAGCTTGCCATTCGTCTCAGGTCGGGGGCAGGGAGGGCAGCACCACCCCGTCCCGCACCTTCAGCACCACCATCGAGGCATCGTCCTCCAGGCGGCGGTCGCTGCCGACGAAGCGGTCGAGGCGCTGGAACAGCCGATCCAGGATCGTCTGGGCCCCATGGGCCGCCCGGCAGGCCGCATCGAAGGCCCGCACCAGCCGCTCCTCATCGAAGCGCTCGCCGCTGAAGCCACTGGCTTCGGTGACGCCATCGGTGTAATAGAGGATCACATCGCCCGGCTCCAGCTGCAGTTCGCCGCAGCCATACTCCGCCTCGCTCTGCAGACCGATCAACAGGCCGGGGGTGTCGAGCCTCTCCACCCGGCCGGCGTGGCGCCGCCACAGCAGGGGCGGGTTGTGGGCGGCGTTGGCGTAACGCAGCAGGCGGGTGCGGGGGTCGTAGTCGGAATAGAAGAGGGTGACGAAGCGGTGCGAGTGGGCCAGGTCCTCCTGGGCCAGCTGGTTGAGGTCGTAGAGGATGCGATCCGGGGGGAGGCCGCTGAGCACCTCGGCCCGCAGCATGCCCCGCAGCAGGGTCATCAGCAGGCCGGCCGGCACCCCCTTGCCCATGACATCCCCCATCACCAGCGCCCAGGGGGCCTGCTCGCGCCGGTGGCCCGTGAGCTGGGGCTGGGTGGGGATGAAGTCGTAGTAGTCACCGCCCACCTGGAAGGCCGGACGGCAGAGCGCGGCCAGCTCGACGCCGTCGATCACGGGGCAGTGGTCGGGCAGCAGCTGGGACTGGACCTCGGCCCCGATGCTCAGCTGGCGGTCGAGACGCTCATGGCGCCGCCGGTCCTGCTGCAGCACCTCGTTCTCCAGCGCCACGCCGGTGAGGTCGGCCACCAGCTGGAGGTGGCGGCGGCGCACGTCGCTCCAGCTGTAGCCGCGCTGACCGCTGAACACGTACAACCGCCCCCGCTGACGGCTGCGGGCCACCACGGAGGTGGCGACCACCTGCTGGGCCCCGAGCAGGCGCTGAACCAGGGGGTCGAGCTGCACCGCGACAGCCTCATCGCCCTCCTGGTTGTGGAGCTGACCATCGGGCAAGGCCGCCAGCTGGCGCAGCACCTCGGCACTGCGTTCGCCGGCGGTGGCCTGGAGCTGCTCGCGCCAGAGGCGGCCATCGGCATGGAACACCACCAGCAGGCTGCCCTCGGCCTCCACCAGCCGCGCGGCCACCAGGGGCACCAGCTCGAGGAAGCGCTTGAGGTTGGTGTAGCTGCGCAGGGCGAATGACAGCGACGCCAGCAGCTCCTGGTTGCGTCGCTGTTCGCGGCCGAGGCTGTCGAGCAGCTGGCGCAGCGAAGCCGTGACCGACGGCCCCCGATCGGGAATCGGGGGCGCCGTGGAGGTGGAGAGAGGCTGCGGGGGCGGCAGGCTGCTCACCGAGCGGCCGCAAAGGACACGCAAGGTAGCAGCGGCAGGCGAGTCTCAGGAGGCCAGCAGCGCCTCGACAAACTCGAAGCTGTTGAAGGGCCGCAGGTCGCGGATGCCCTCGCCGGCCCCGATGAAGCGGATCGGCAGCCCCGCCTCGGAGGCCACCGCCAGGGCGACGCCGCCGCGGGCGCTGCCATCGAGCTTGGTGAGCACCACCCCGGTGAGACCGGCGGCACTGGCGAAGGCCATGGCCTGGCGCAGGCCGTTCTGGCCCTGGCTGGCATCCAGCACCAGCAGCGACTCCACCACCGCCTCCGGCGCCAGCTTGGTGATGGTGCGCCGCACCTTGCCCAGTTCCTCCATCAGGTTGTGCTTGGTCTGCAGCCGGCCGGCCGTGTCCACCAGCACCAGCTCGGTGCCCTTGGAGCGGGCGGCGCCGATGGCGTCGTAGACGACGGCCGCCGGGTCAGCATTGGCGCTGGGGTTGGCCACCACCGCCACGCCGCTGCGCTCGCCCCAGACGCTCACCTGCTGCACCGCCGCGGCCCGGAAGGTGTCAGCGGCGGCGATCAGACAGCTGTAGCCGCTGCGCACCGCCAGGTTGGCCAGCTTGCCGAGGGTGGTGGTCTTGCCGACCCCGTTGACGCCGACCAGCAACCAGACGTTGAGCTTGTCGCGCTGGGGGGCCAGCATGGCGGTGTCGCCGGCGCGGATGGGGGCGTCCAGCAGGCCGCGCAGCTGCTCCTTGAGAAAGCGAAGGCCTTCGGCAGCATCGACCACCTCCTCGTTGAGGCGGCGGCGCAGGGCTTCGAGCACCTGGTCGGTGGCCTTCACGCCCACATCGGCGCGCAGCAGGGTCGACTCGAGGTCGTCCAGCACCGCCGGGGTGAGTGGATCGTCGCCGAGGTTCTCCAGCAGCTGGGTGACGAAGCCCTTGCGGGTCTTCTCCAGGCCGCGGCGCAGCCGCCCCAGCCAGTCGATCTCCTCGAGGGACACCTCCTCGGCGCGCCGCCCCTGGGCCGCCAGCACCTCGGCCGACCAGGTGAAGGTGGCATCGAAGGCCCCCAGGCTGGGGTCGGCGGCATCGGCGGGGGGGGCCGTGCTGGTGGCCGTGGCGGTGGCCTCGACAGCTGGTGCGGCCGGCGCCGTGGGGGCCGTGACCTCCTGGAGGCGCTGCTGGCGCCGGGCGGCGGCCTGCTCCAGCAGGGACAGGCCCGGACCCGCAGGCGGGGCGGCAGGGGGCTCAGGTTCGGGGGTTGGCGGGGCCGATTCGGGCGTTGGCGGTGCCGGCTCGGACTCGGGCTCGGGCGTGGTTTCGGACGCGGCGACCGGGGTGGCCGCCTCCTGCTGGGCCTTGAGACGGGCATAGGCCTGGCGCGCCCAGGCCAGGGCGTCCTCATCGACGCCAGAGCCGGCCGGAGCTGCAGGGGCCGAGGCGGGAGTGGGAGCCGCCACGGGTTCCTCCACCGGATCTGGCGGGGCCGCCGAAGCCTCAGCAGGAGCCACCGCTTCGGGCTCCGGCTCAAGCTGGGGCTCGGACAGCGGTTCGGGCTCCGGGGCGGGCTGGGCCAGCGTCCGTTTGAACCAATCGAAGACCATCGCGTTCCTGCCTACACCCGGGCGGCGGTGAAGCGCCGCAGCACACCGTTGATCATGCGTCGCCCCTGGTCGTCGCTGTAGCGGTTGGCCAGTTCCACCGCCTCGTTGCACGCCACGGCGGGGGGTGTGGCGAAGTCCTCGAGGTCCACCACCGCCAGCCGCAGGATGTCGCGGTCGACCCGGGGCAGGCGGGTGAGGCGCCAGCCTTCCATCACCGCATCGATGCGGCCGTCGAGGCCCTCCCGGTCGCGCAGCACCGCCCTGGTGCGGGCGATGGCATCGAGCCGCACGGCGTCCTGGTCGGCCAGGAGGAGCAGGCGCGGCAGCTCCAGGCCGGCCGAAAGGCGATTGAGGGCCTGCTCGGCGTGGGTGAGTCCCTCCTGCAGATGGCGCCGCACCGTGGGCAGCTGCTTCTCGCCCTGGTCCTGCAGCTCGCTGTCGAGCAGCCGCTGCTGGGCCTGCTGCAGATCTTCGGCGGAGCGGTCGAGGGCCTCGCGCACGTGCTGGCTGAGGGTGGTGACGGCCTGCTGCAGCAGCACATCGAAAGAGCCGGTGGGGACTTCGGCCCCGGTGCCGCGATCACTCACCTGACCCAGCATCAGCAGGGCCAGTTCACGGGCAAGGGTGCGACTCTGCATCAGGAGGTTTGGGGGGCACGCAGCTGGGCCAGGAGGCTGGCGAAGCTGCGGTTGGAGTTGGGTTCCCGCTCGTCGGGGCTGACGATGCCGGCGGAGATGATCGTGCGGAAGGCATCCTCGACGCTCAGCTCCAGATCCTTCACCAGCCGCTCCGGCACCACCGCGTACCACCCGGTGGTGGGGTTGGGGGCGGTGGGAATGAAGACGCTGAGCATCTTCTCGCCGAAATCGGCCTGGATGGCGGTGCCCAGCACACCGGTGACGAAGCCCACGGCATAGAGCCCTTCGCGGGGATACTCCACCAGCACCACCCGCCGGAAGCGGCTGGAGTTGCCCTGCAGGAAGGTTTCCAGCAGCTGTTTGAGCGTCTTGTAAACGGAGCCCGCCAGGGGGATCCGCAGCAGGGTGCCCTCACCGAATTCGAGCAACCAGCGGCCGACGATGTTGCGGGCCATCAGACCGATCAACAGGATGCCCAGCAGCGGCACCAGCAGGCCCACCCCCAGATTGATCAGGTCCTGGAGGAGGGGGTTGAGGGTGTTGAACGGGTTGAACTGCTTGGGGATCGACGTCAGGAAGGCCAGAACAAAGCGGCTCACCGTGGTGGCGAGCCAGATCGTGGTGGCCAGCGGAATGACCACCAGCAGGCCGGCGATCAGATCGTTCTTGAGATCCTGCTGCAGCCGGTTGCCCAGGGGCTGGTCGGAACTGGGACTACTGGATGGGACCAATGGAAGAAGGGGTCCGGGGGGGCGAAACCCTAACGGTAACGATCCACGGGGGTCTTACAGGACACTGCCGAGGCAAAGGATGGTGAAGGCGATGATCAGCACCACCGCGCCAAGCGATCCGCCATAGCGACGCTGGCTGAGGGTGACCTTGCCGGTCTGCTCGGTCTGCTTGAACTGGGTTTCGAGCTGGTCGAGCTGGCGATCGATGAAGGCCCGGGCCGACTGGGTCTTCTGGGCGTCGGTGGCGCCGGGGGGCACCTGGCCGGTGGCTTCGGCCTGGCGGATCAGCTGCTGCAGCAGGGCGGGATCCTTGCTCTGCTGGCGGGCCATCTCCAGCTGGCCGCGCTTGGCGGCGATCTGCTGGTCGTTCTGCTGCTGCATCTGCTGGTCACCACCGAAGGTGATCGGCAGTGAGGCGGTCAGCAGAACAGCCAGCAGACCACTGATGATGCAGACCGTCCAGAGGACGGGCGTGCGCCCCTCCGACTGGTCTTCCAGGCGGGAGGAGAGGTACATGAGCAGCAGACCGATCAGACCCATGGGGGCCTGGCTGATCAGTCGCTCCACCACCAGCTGGCGGAACGCCTCCTCTTCCCAGTCCCAGAGACTGAGGACGGCGACCAGCTGCAGAACGAGCAACACCACCAGGGTGAGGCCCATCCAACGCAGCAGCGGGCTGAAACGGGAGGAGGAAACGGCAGCCACTCAGGGAGAGTCGGATTCGTGGGACTCTACCGACAGCCCTTGAAAGGCCCCTCCTCCCCTGGCGCCCTGGCGGCGGCCCTGCGGGCCAGGGCCGAGGCCCTCGGCTTCGCTCCGGTGGGCCTGGCGGCGGTGCCGGGGGGCCCCCGGCTGGCGCTGCGCAGTGCCGCCCTGGAACGCTGGCTGGCGGCGGGCCACCAGGCGGGGATGGGCTGGATGAACGACCCGCGCCGCCAGCGGATCGAGGCGCTGCTGCCGGGGGTTCGCAGCGTGCTGGCCGTGGGCTGGAACTACCACGTTGGCCGGGAGCAGGCACCGGGCAGCCTGCGGGTGGCCCGCTACGGCTGGGGGCGCGACTACCACCGGGTGATCGATGGGCGCCTGCGGCAGCTGGGGCGCTGGCTGGAGGAGGCCGCGCCGGGCGCTCGCTGGCGGGCCTGCGTCGACAGTGCGCCCCTGCTCGACAAGGCCTGGGGGGAGGAGGCGGGCCTGGGCTGGATCGGCAAGAACGGCAACCTGATCGATCGCCGCCGGGGCTCCTGGATGCTGCTGGGCCACCTGCTCACCAGCCTCGACCTGCAGCCCGACCGCACGGCCGAACCTCTGTGCGGCGCCTGCACCGCCTGCATCGACGCCTGCCCCACCGGCGCCCTCGACGAGCCCTTCGTGGTGGATGCCCGCCGCTGCCTGGCTTATCACACGATCGAGAACCGCGCCGAGACGCTGCCAGCGGCCATTGCCGGTCGGCTGCAGAGCTGGGTGGCCGGTTGCGACATCTGCCAGGAGGTCTGCCCCTGGAACCACCAGGCCCTGCCCATCGCCACGGACGCGGACGTGCAGCCGCGCCCGTGGCTGCTGGATCTGCGCGGCGAGGAAGCCCTGGACTGGAGCGACGGCGACTGGGACGAACGGCTGCGGGCCTCGGCCCTGCGGCGGATCCGGCCGGCGATGTGGCGGCGCAACATCCGGGCGGCGCTGGCGGGCGATGGGGGACAACGGGGGACGGCTCCCTAGGCTGGGGCGATTCGGGGTGATTGCGTGGGCCGGCGGTTCTGGCGACTGATGTCCTCCCTGTGCCTGGCCTTGCCACTGACGGTGCTCCCCGCTCCGGCCAAGGCGCTGGTGCCGTTCGTGTACCTGCCCCAGGAAAAGGAACTGGAGGGGGCGGGGCTGGGCATCGCCCAGGCGGCGGCTCGGCTGCTGCGCCTCGGCCAGGCGGAGGACGCCGCCCGGCTGGCGGAGCTGACCGTGCGGCTGCTGCCGGACGATCCCCGCGGCTGGGTGCTGCTGGCGGAGGCGGAGCTGCGCAGCAACCAGATGGAGAAGGCGGTGGTGGCCCTGGCCCGGGCCAAGCAGCTGGATCCCAACAACGCCGGCATCTGGTTCGCCGAAGGCTCCCTGGCGCTGCGCAACGGCAAGCCCCAGGAGGCCATCGGCCTGCTGCGCAAAGGGATTGAACTGGACGGCAAGAACGCCGGTGCCTACTTCGATCTGGGCAATGCCCAGATCCTGCTGGGCAACAGCGACGCGGCTCTGGGCTCGTTCGAGAAGGCCGCGGGGCTGCGCAAGGACTTCTGGGAAGCGATCAACAACCAGGGTCTGGTGCTGTTCGAGAGCGGCCGTACCGCCGACGCCATCGGCCGCTGGCAGCGGGTGCTGAAGATCAAGGCCGACATTGCCGAAACCTCCCTGGCCCTGGCGGCGGCCCTGTTCGAGCGCGGCCCGGCGGAGCGGGCCCAGGCCCTGAAGCTGGCCGAAAGCGCCCTGGCCGAGGAGCCCAACTACGTCAAAGACAGTTTCCAGAAGGAGCAGCTGTGGGGGCCGCGGCTGCGGGCGGTGACCTCCCAGCTGCTGGCCCTGCCGGAGCTGAAGGCCGCGGTGGAGCGGGCCCAGGCCAATGCCACCGCCGGTGACGGCAACGGTGGCAGCAGCGACGACTCCTGAGCGGGTTGCCACGGGCACCATCTGTAGGCTGAGCGCCCTGAGCCGCAGACATCAAGGACCGGATGCCGGACGAGCGCGTCCAACCGATCGCCCTGCATCAGGAGATGCAGCGCTCCTACCTCGAGTACGCGATGAGCGTGATCGTGGGGCGAGCCCTGCCGGACGTGCGCGACGGCCTCAAGCCGGTGCAGCGCCGCATCCTGTTCGCGATGCACGAGCTGGGGCTGACCCCGGACCGGCCGTACCGCAAGTGCGCCCGGGTGGTGGGCGACGTGCTGGGCAAATACCACCCCCACGGTGACCAGGCGGTTTACGACGCCCTGGTGCGGCTGGTGCAGACCTTCGCCAGCCGCCACCCGCTGCTGGATGGCCACGGCAACTTCGGCTCGGTGGACGATGATCCACCGGCCGCGATGCGGTACACCGAAACCCGGCTGGCTCCGATCGCCAACGAGGCGATGCTCGATGAGATCGGCAGCGACACGGTCGATTTCGCCTCCAACTTCGATGGCTCCCAGCAGGAGCCGACGGTGCTGCCGGCCCAGCTGCCCTTCCTTCTGCTCAACGGCTGCACCGGCATCGCCGTGGGCATGGCCACCAGCATCCCCCCCCACAACCTGGGCGAGGTGGTGGAGGCGCTGATCGCCCTGATCCGCAAGCCCGATCTGGCAGAAGAAAAGCTGCTGGCGATGGTGCCGGGCCCGGATTTCCCCACCGGCGGTGAGGTGCTGCTGGGCAGCGGCGTGCGCGACACCTACGTGACCGGACGCGGCAGCATCCCGATGCGGGGCGTGGCCCACATTGAGGAGGTGCAGCCCGGCAAGGGGCGCCACCGTCGCGGCGCCGTGGTGGTGACGGAACTGCCGTACCAGTTGAGCAAGGCGGGCTGGATCGAAAAGCTGGCCGAGCAGGTCAACGACGGCAAGATCGGCGGCATCGCCGACATCCGCGACGAAAGCGACCGCGACGGGATGCGGGTGGTGATCGAACTGCGGCGCGATGCCGAGCCCCAGAAGGTGCTGGAGGAACTGCAGCGGCGTACGGCCCTGCAGAGCAATTTCGGCGCCATCCTGCTGACGCTGGTGAACGGCCAGCCCCAGCAACTGAACCTGCGCCAGCTGCTGCTGCGGTTCCTGGAATACCGGGAGCTGACGATCCTGAGGCGCACCAACCATGCCCTGAAACGCTGCGAAGACCGGCTGGAGGTGGTGCAGGGGCTGACCAAGGCCCTCGACGACCTCAAGCGGGTGATCGCGATGATCAGCGAGGCACGGGATGCCGCCACAGCCCGGGCCAGCCTGCAGGTGCACCTGGACCTGAGCGAGCGGCAGGCCGATGCAGTGCTGGCCATGCCGCTGCGGCGGCTCACAGGCCTGGAGCAGGAGGGGCTGCGCAAGGAGGCGACGGAGCTGGAGCAGGAACGCACCCGCCTGCGGCACCTGCTCGACGACCGCGACACCCTGCTCGACACGATGGTGAGCGAGCTCAAGGGGCTGAAGAAGCGCTATGCCACGCCACGCCGCACCCGCCTGGTGGAGGGCGGCGACGCCCTGGTGGCCCAGCGGGCGGCGGCGGTGCGGCCCAACACCGAACTGCAGCGGCAGCAGGCCTTCGAGGCCCTGGCCGGCGATGGCCGGCTGCTGATCCAGACCGATGGCGCCGTGAGGATCGTGACGCCCCAGGTGCTGGGGCGGCTGCACCTCGATGACGCCGCTGAACTGGGGGAGCTGCCGCCACCAGCGCGGCTGATCCTGCCGGTGGCCGAGCAACCGGCCCTGCTGGCCTTCAGTGCCGGCGGCAAGGTGGCGCTGCTGCGCTGGGAATTCGCCGGCCAGCACCCCGGCAAGCTGGAGCGCTTCCTGCCGGACAGCCTGCAGGGGGAGCAGGTGGTGCAGGTGCTGCCGTTGCCGCAGCCCGCCAGCGGCAGCCTGGGGCTGCTGAGCACCGACGGGCGCTTCAAGCGGCTGCCGATCGAGGATTTCCTGGAGCTGTCGGGCCGGCCCGCCACCGTGTTGAAGCTCAAAGAGGGGGTGGCGCTGCAGCGGGTGGTGCCCTGCCAGGAGGGAGAGGATCTGGTGGTGGCCACCAGCACCGGACGGGTGCTGCGGCTGGCGATCAACGACACCAACCTGCCGGTGCTGGGCCGCACGGCCCAGGGGCCGATGCTGCTGCGCCTGCTGCCCGGCGAACGGGTGGTGGGGGCGGCGCGGGCAGCCGCCGGCGGCGATGTGCTGCTGGCCAGCCGCCGCGGCCAGGTGAAACGGCTGCAACTCGAGAGCCTGCGGCCCTGCCAGCGGGGTGCCATGGGCCAGATCGGGCTGCGCTTCCTGGAGCGCGACGACGGCCTGGTGGACCTGCAGGCGGGCGACGCCCCGGTGATCGGTGTGACACTGGAGGGCGGCGATGGCCGCAGCCTGCGGCTGAAGGCCGAGCAGTTGGCCCTGGAAGACTGCGGCGGCTCAGGCACCTTGCTGGCCCTGAAGGCCGGCGATGCGGTGCAACAGCTGGTGCCCTTGATCGGCGGGCCCTAGGCCGGTCGGCGGACGATCAGCACGGGCTCGGTGGCCGTGGCGGCGGGGTTATCCCAGAAGGCCATCGCTTCTCCAGCCGAGCGACCTGTTCGGCCATGCTGACCGTGTGGTCATCAGCGCTGATATCAGCAGCGATGCTGCAGAGATAGGAGGCCGTGATCGCCTCGTCGTAACCGTCAGGGTCGCCCCAGGCCAGGTTGTAGGCCTGGAGGCGCTGCCGCATCTGCTGCAGGGCGCCATCCAGGCCCCGATGGCGAACGTAGTGGACCCCAACGGCAAGATGGGCGCGGTGCGTCCAGTTGGCACGGGGAAGGGACAGGGCTTCGAAATCGCGGACCAGCCGTTCGATCTCGCCGTCGTCGCTGAGGGGGAGCTCCCGTTTCACGCCCCCAGTTCGATCCGCATCTCGACCATGGTCGGGCGCAGTCCGGCGCGCTCGAACAGTTTCCGGGCGGCGACATTCTGCGACGACGCACTGAGCATCAGGCTGCTGGAGCCCAGGGCGAGGGCCTCCTCCTTGGCCGCCTCGAGGAGCCGGCGGCCGATCCCGCCGCTCCTGGCCTGGGGATCCACATAGATGTCGTGCAGCCAGGCTCCGGCACAACGCAGCTCCACCAGGCTCATCGGCTCCATCCGCACGAAGGCGTAGCCAACGGGTTGGGGACCCGCCTCGGCGATCAGCAGCACGACCTCCGGACGCTGGAGCTCCGCCCGGAAGAACGCCGCATAGGCGCCCTCGCCACCGGGCGGCACGGCGAAGCGTTCGCCATCAAAGCCGACATGAAGCTGGCCGAGGGCGAAGCCGAACCGGGCCAGCAGCGACACGTCCGTGTCCGTCGCTCGGCGAACCGTCAGGGGCTGTTCGTGCACACAACCTCACCACAACGGGGGGAGATTCAGTCAGAGACAACCGTAAACGCCTGCGCCCCCGGCCCCAGCGGCGGACTCCCTGGCCATCGCCTGGACCCACGTCTCCAGAGAGGGGATGGCCGCTTGGGGAATGTGATCGCGTCTTCCATCAGGCAGACCTGCGGTCCTGCTGAAGGGCACGGATGGCGTTCTTGAGCTGGTCCAGCCGTTGCTCTGCTGGCCCGATCAAATCGATCAGCCGTGGCGCCTGCTCTTGGGGCATGACATCGAAGCGACCGTCGCGATAAATCTCCTTGAAGATCGCGTCCACGTCGTCACGGTAGGCATGATCCACGGGGCGGATGCCATCTTCCTCCATGGCCACGGGCCAGGTCTCAGATTTCGGTACGAAAGCCAGAATATCGAGATGATCCAGCGACTCCCTCACGGCGGGCACCATCGAGGCCACGAAGGCGTCGTCGATGTCGGTGGTGGCCTGGTTGGCGGTGTATTGCGAATAGGCGAGATAATCGACCGGGGCTCGATCGAAGATCACATCATCAGACCTGCTGGCGTAACGATGGATTCGAGAGATGTTGTAGTACAGCTGAATGCCGTTCTGAAGCCTGGTTGAGGCTTCTCGGAACTTGATCTCATAAGGGCCGAAGAGGCCCAGAGCGCGATAGGGCTCTTCTTCCCTGCGAAAACCTGGCTGAGAGGCGACCCAGTCGTTGACCACGGTGGATTTACCCAGGGAGTGGGATCCGGAAATCGCGATACGCATGGGAGATCAAGCCTGGCATCATTCAACTCCCTTAGTATGCACCTTGACTTCAAAGGAGCTGCGATGATGCCATCGAGATCTGCATCGGGATGACGGTGATCGTCAGCTCGGTGATCAGGCCAGCCCTCAGGAAGGCCTGGATGGCTCGTCCGCCATCGATGTAGAGATGGCGGTGGCCTACTTGCGCGGTTTGCGACACGAGCTCATGGGGCGTGGCATGGAGCACCTGGTGGACATAAGAAAGCTGCTGGGAATCGTCACCAGTTGACAGATTCATACGCTTCAGGATGGCACAATTCCCGCTTCTTCCCTTCAAAGGATTCATACAGTGTCCGGTGCCTGGCAAGGCCATAGTCATCGGCACGGGTGTCGTAGGAGCCAACCCACTGCAGGAGGTTGTCGAGATTCTCATCCTGTTCCTGGCGGGAGCTGAACTTTTCGGGCTCCCAGGGTCTTGAGCGGCAGTGGGCCATGCAGGCAGCGACCCCAGGATTCAGAAAGATGAGTTCATCGGCACAGCCCAGGACGGGCTCCAGGATGTCCGCGTAACAGCCTTCGATGATCCAGCTGTCCTGCTCCGAGATCCAACGTTTCACAGCCTCGACACTGTCCTGAAGGGGACGGCGTTCGGTTCCACTCTGAAATGCGACCTCATCCAGCGATAACCGGGCGGCCGGCTGCCTGGCGATCAGCTTCCTGGCCAGGGTGCTCTTTCCGGCCCCGGCGTTACCAAGAATGATGACCTTCATGAATCAGACCTCCTTGAAACGCTTGTCATCGCATGCGCCTGAAGAGAACGGTGCAGCAGCCAGACGGGGCTCACCAGTTTGCCGGCTTTGGCCACCAATTCCCTTTCCACGGCGAATCCCTGCCGCTCCCAGTCGGCGGTGGCGGCCGGCATCGGCGGCCGTCTCTACTGGCTGGGGCTGACGGTGGGCCGTTTCGGTTTCGGCGGGCTGATCCCGCGGCGCCAGCGCTGGTGCGGTTGCCGTGCCTACCTCGCTGGGCTGGATGGGGAGGATTGGCAGCAACTGCGGATGGCCCTACCGCAGGGTCATCGCCGTAGTCCGCCTGCACGAAGATGACGTAGAGGCCGCGCTGCTGGGCGATGCGCTTGATGGTGTTGATCAGTTCGGTGGCGATGCCCTGGCGCCTGAACTCCGCCGCGACCGCTAAATCGTAGATGAAGAACTCGCTGCGCTCCTGCTCAAACTTGGGAAGGACGTAACCGGTCAGGCCGCCGACAACCTGGCCTGCCGCGAAGCGGCAACAGCGATGGAGGCGTCGCTGAAGAGCCCCAGCATCTGGCGGAGCGCTGGAGCGTCAGTGGAGCCGGGGACACGGATCGACCATGCGGAGATCACGGGTTTCGTTGTGGTTGATGTTAGGCATCTTGCTCATAATGAACTACACCGGCTGGAAGCCCGATGCTGCGGGAGAGACGACGGACACGAAGACAAGCGGTTCTTGCCCGGTGTTAAGAACACCGTGAACGTCTCGGCGATGGGCAACCAGCACATCTCCCTTGGCTATGGCAATCGACTCCCCGTTAGAACTGAGGCGGTACTCGCCGCAACCTGAAAGAATGGTCCACGTATCTTGGCCATCAGGATGCACATGAGCCGAGATATGCTGGCCGGGCTTGACATACCAAGCAACGACCACGGCATCAGCCGACTCGGTGATGACTGAGCGAATGGGCTCACCGTCTGCGGGTCGGAGGAAATCTGTGACCTTGAATAAACGCTCCGGGCTCATCATGGTCTCGATGGAACGGGGTTTGGCGAGTTTTAGCAACAATGGCAGCCCAGCTGTTCTTGGAGGCCGACCACTTGGCGGGTAAACGCTACGCGAGTCAGCCGATTCTCAGTTCAATCTTGATGTTGAGCATCACTGAACGGTATCAAGGGTATCCAGATCCATCATGAAGATCACGCGGTCTTCACTCTCCCCGTCATAGCCCACAGCGACGGGCAGGCCGTCGACCTTGTCGTCGGAGTCAAGGAGAGAGAAGCCGATGCGACGATGGAAGGCGATCGATTGGCGATTGACCGGAGCGGTCAAGCATTGAGCAGTGCGGCAGCCAACCGAGGCAGCCGTGGCAAAGAAATGCTCATAGAGGAGGCGCCCCAACCCCTCTCCACGACGCGCGGGATGCACGCCGATGAAGTGGATGTAGGCCTGGTCGGGAAAGGTCTACGAAACGAACCCGATGAGGAACCCAACGATCTGGCCATCCTCTACGGCGGAGAAACTGGTGGAGCTGAAGTGGACGAAGAAGAGTCTGGGGAGCCTTGCGGCCATCGGCCGACCACCCCACCATTCATCAAGAACCGAGATGATCGGTGGATAGTCGTCCAGCTCTAGATGTCTGATGACGACCTCGCTCATCGCCTCCTCCTCAGCAGACAGCATGCCAAACGCTCAAGATCAGCGGCGGGCGATAGCTCGTTGCATTGAACAGGCATGCTTGGCTCCCCGACCGATGCATCTTGATGTTAGGCCTTCAAACGAAGCAATTGATCATACTCAGCATGACTACCAATCCAGACCCAGATCAAGTCTTGGCTGCTTGCTTCAACAGCTAAAGCTTTGAAACGAAGTCCAACTCTGGCCGACCAAAACTTGCCGATCTTCTTGAAAGGGAGCGAAGGATGACGTGGCTCGGCTTTGAGCAATTCGAAGCAGCGATCAGCCTGGAGTTTCACCTCTGAAGGAAGTGAGTTATAGCAAGCCCAGCAGCGTGGGCTGGCCCGATGCCTCATAATTCAGAACATCGACCAGCCTTGCTGTCGCTGATTGCCTCGTTGGCTAGCCATTCCAAGTTGCCTGCAGTCATGTCATCCTCCATCTGCTGGTCCCAGTCCGTTGCGTCGAACGACTGGAACCAAGCCCGGAACTCGGCCCGCTTGGCCGGCGGCAGCTGCTGAACTGCAGCCTCAATCTCTTCCAGGGTGCTCATGAGTTCCGTTATAGCTGAGTTCTCCAGCTGAGACGCGACATCCACCTGATAGGCCTAACAAGCTGCTGATCAGCGAAACCTGGCTCCGATCAGATGCAGCACGCGATCACGGAGGCAGAGGTGATGGCGGGCATGGCCCGCCGGCAGCGCGAGGTCCCCGGCGACGCCGAGATGCTCGATCAGGGCCGCGCGCAACTGATCCAGAGCTGGCCGCACTGCGCGATCGTCGAGGTCAGCCAGAGCCTTGTCGAAACAGCCGGGCGGTTTGCTGATGCCTTCGCCTTGCGTGGCTACGACAGTGTGCAGCTGGCAGCTGCCCATGAACTGCATCACAACAGTGAACAGCCGCTGACCTTCGCCTGCTTCGATCGCCTGTTCGGCGACGATTAGATAGGCGGGACCGCGCAACTACATAGGCGGGTCTCAGGACGCGACAACAGGGCTCCGATGCTGGTCTGGAGCCCCGCGATGCCCGCCCCTCTGTCGTTGCGGATCAAGG
>NZ_JAGQCY010000022.1 GCF_024346455.1 Cyanobium sp. Aljojuca 7A6 | reverse complement strand
TCAGCCTGGGCGGTGAGCTTCTGCTGGAGGTCGTTGGCGCTCTGGCTGGCGGCGTCTTTCTCGGAAGCGAGGGCGTCTTTTTCAGAGACGAGGGCGTCTTGTAGCGCCTTGGACTTCGCCAGGTCGTCTTGGAGGCTTTTGATCAGGGCGTTGTGGTCGTCTTGCACCTTGCCCTGTTGCTCGCGTTCGCCCAAGAGCTTGTCGCGCTCTCTGGTGAGCTGGGCGAGCTGGCTGTCGAGCTCAGCCTGCGTCGCTTGTAACTCATTTTCTTTGATGATTAATGCAGAAGAAAGGTTGTCAATTTGCCGTGAAGACAACCGTTTGGCATCTTGAACCTCTGTAATTAGATTCGCGACGCATTGAAGAGCTTCGAACACATTGCTGCTATGATTGTGGGCCTCAAAATCAAGAGTCATCATGCGAGAGCGTTTCCCCTCTCTATTGTGCCACTTGCCAGTCCGATGTCCCGCAAATATCCCTTGGAAGACAAAGTGTCTGCCCAAGGGGGGGGCAGTGGCGCTTGACCGTCCGCCCATGAGCCAATCGCTTGCCTGCGATAACAAGGGTATCGTCCCGTGAATGGGTGGCTTTTCCAGAGTCTCCCTAGGGGTTACCCTTCTTCAGCAAAGTGAATCAATGGTAACCTAACCGGTCATTATTTTCATAGCATGGAACGATGACAATTCTCACAAAAGACAGCAACAGTATCCTTTTTCTGCATGTCCCCAAGTGTGGAGGATCCTCAATTGTTGACACGTTTACGGCGAATGGCTATACATCTGAATTGGAGATGCGAGGAAAGCCTGCCCAAGACTGCTTGCTGGCCTCTCCACAGCATCAAACCTGTTCGGCACTAAAATCGCTTGTGCGTTTTGATAACATAAAGGAGATCTTTATGGTTGTTCGAAATCCTTATCAACGCCTTGTGTCTGAATATAATTGGATTTTTCGTGAAGTCTCTCCAGAGGAGCGGCCTGAATATAGCCAATGGGTGATTAATAGCATAGCCATTGTGGAGCAAGACCCTTACTATCTGGACAACCACCTAAGGCCTATGATCGATTTTCTTGACGTGGGTCATCCGGCAAGGATATTTCGGCTGGAAGGTGGACTTCAGGCAATTATCGAGTTCTATCTACAGCCTGTTGAATCGATGCTGAATATCACTGTTGCCCACAATAAAAAGGCGTCACTCTTTAAATATAAAAGTGATAACCCTGCGCTTGATGAGCGAGCTTTACATCTCGTGAATAAGTTTTATCGAGATGATTTTTTGGCGTTTGGCTATGAACCAACCACCTCAGATAATATGCAGTCTTACGGCGATACTCATTGCACCCAAGAGGAATCAAGTAACCAGCTGAAGGTGAGTATGGCGAAGGAATGGCAGTCAAAATCGGCTGTATCGCTAGGCCGAAAACTCAGGATGCAGTCTGAGTTCCTTAGAAATATTTTGGATGATTTGGACAGACATGTATGTGAAAAGAGTATATTCAGTGGCAGCTCTTTGACGAACGAGCATTATTTATGTGATCTTCTTTATGAAGATATACTGCTTAAGCTATCCGTTGCAAGAGGAGACCTTGAGTATTCGCTGAGATGCCGTGGTGATGGATCTGAAATTTATCACTACTCATCATCTGCTAGTCTTGTGTCCATATATAGGGACAGGATTGCGCTGCACCAGCTCAATCCAATGGAGATTGGTGCTTCGCAAAGTTGTTGAATATTGTGATGTGTGCATGTTGTAAGCCGAGATTCTCGGTTGTGAGATTCCTGCTTTCAGGAAAAGTAGCACTGAGAACGCTCTAGTCTCTCAAAACTGGAAATTCATTGAGTGCCATTGCAGTTTTTGATGGCAAACGTGAAAATCTACCGCAGTTATTGGCACGAACTGGTTCAACACTCCTTAAAGCTTGCTGAAAAACTCGGTCAATTCTGCGAAAATGGGTCATTTGCATGGCTGTTGATGCCGAGGCCAGCAGGAGCTTGGGTCCCTTGTGTTGGTGTAAATCCCTGGGGACCTCAACCCCGGCTACGCCGGGGTTGAGCGCGCAGCTCAGGCATCCCGGCTCAGCCGCTGGCGTTGCAAGGGGTGCGCAGGCCCGTGACCCTGGTTTGAGAACCACCTCAACCAGACGAACCATGCCCAAGACTGATTCTGGCGCCTCAGCCCTGGCACCGCTCCTCTCTCTTGTCCAAGCCCGCGTCGCCTTCTGATCTGATCGGCTTTCTGCAGTCGCTTCCTGAGGGTCGCAAGCGCCGGGGCGTGCGCTATCCCCAGTGGCTGCTGTTGCTGATGGTGGCCATCCTGGGAATCCTGAGCGGCTGTCGCAGCGCCAGGGATCTGGAGCGATTTGCCCGCCGGCACCGCGAGGCCTTCAATACGGCTCTCGGTCTTGAGCTTCGCGGGACACCCACCGACTCCACCTTTCTCTACCTGTTGGAGCGGGTGGATCTGCAGAGCATGTTCGCGATGCTGCGCCAGTGGATGCTGGCCCAAATCGCAGAGCAGGACAGGGAACTTGATCAGTTGATCTGTGACGGTAAGACCTTGCGTGGTTCCGCCAGCCAGCCCGAGGGATCTGACGGTGCCACCCGCTTTGTCACCCAGGTGACGCTCTACGCCCGCGATCTGGGCGTCGCCTACTGCTTCGCAGAAGCCTGGCGGCTACGCCCAGACCTCCTACGACACCGGTGACTCCCATGAGCGCGCTGCCCTCAAGGAGCTGCTGAGCACGCTCGATCTCAATGGCGTGCTGATCCAGGCGGATGCACTCCACACCTCACCGTCTTTTTCAGCTCGCAGCAGAACAGGGGGCCGACTTGCTCCTGACCGTCTAGCCGAAGGCTTCTCCGAAGGAGTGGAAAAATCAGCGCACACTGCACCGGCAGATCGCCGATCAGTTCCGATACCAGCGGCACTTCCCTGTCGAGGAGAGCGATTTCGAGAAAAGTCACGGCCGCCAGGTGCTTTGGGAACTGAGGGCCCGCAACGCCACAGAGGCGATCCGCGAACGCTGGATCCGCGCCAGCTGGATCATTGAACTGGTGTCCTCAGGCCAACGTGACGGCAAGCCATTCCGCCACGTCCACCAATTCATCACGACGATGCGTACCAGCCCAAAGGCCCTGCTGCGCCTTGTGCGGCAGCGCTGGGCAATCGAGAACGAGTGGCACTGGGTCCGTGATGTGCAACTTGGCGAGGATGCCCACCGCTATGCCGAACGCAACGGCGTTCAGGCTCTGGCGCTATGGCGCACCCTGGGCCTCAACCTGCTGCGGACCAATGGCTTCCGCTCCATCAGGGCTGGATTGATGGCCGTGGCCCACGACATCAACAGGATGCTCGGCTGGAGCGGGATCCAGGCGCTGGAGAGGGATTAACGAGACTTTCAGTCGGCCCTGGCTGGGCCCCCAGGTGGGCGACAGCGAGACCGAGGGCTTCTGGAGCGAGTTCATCGCTTCCCTCAAAGAACGCGGCCTCACAGGCGTGCGGCTGGTGGTGAGCCGACAGCTCCCCACTGATGTGGCTGGCCATCCCAAGGCCAACGCCCAGAGGAATTTTCCTGATCCAGCCAGCCACATCCTCAAAAGGCGGTGATGGCTGGATTCAGGGCTAAAACTGCCATCCGCGGTCGATGGTGATCACCAGGTGATCGGGCCAGCTCATCCCAGGGAATCAGCTCGGCGAGCTTGACCCAGCGATTGTTACCAGAGAGTTTGCCGCCAAAAGGTAGGAAGAAGTCCTCAGACGAGAGCTGGTTCCGATGCTCGCGTCGACACATGTGTAAAACTCTGGTCACCTTTTCGGCAGGAATGAGCCAATTTGCGCACAGTCTACTGACCAATAGTGCTCAGTCCACTGCAGAGTGGACGGTCTGCTTATTTCAGGAGGCCCTACGTAGTCGGGGGAAAAGTATGCCCGTTCAACTTGCTGCACAGGGATAAAAGAGCGCTGTCCAGAATGCTATTCCCGTGTCAAAGTCTTTCCAGATGCGATGAAATTAGGGCAGAGAAGGGGCCATCAGCCTGCGCGAAAAAGCTGCGTGTGAGGGCTTGGCGTTCCGCATCGGGTAGAGAGTTTATCTTTGTTGCGGCGGTGTCAAAAATCGTCTCGCGTCGGTCGGGAGAGCCGTGCAAAAATCGTTGTGTGATCTGCAGGATCACATGGCTGGGGTTCAGCATCCCCGAAAGAGTGGTGCAAAAGCTGGCTGGGCGGTATGCATAGGTCACTTGCGAGAAAACTCCGGTTAAGCTTTGCGCAAAGTTTGTGCCAAAACTATCACCGAAGATTAGGCAGCTGTTGGGCAGCGGGGCGTCGGGATTTTTCCACATCCGGATACAACCTTGGTTGCGCACGCCATTGTCGAAAACCAGAAGGCGATCAGGGTCTTTCGCAAAGACCAGCTGATAGCTGGCGCGGTGCGGCTCAAGCTTAACGCCTAGATCGCCATGCCGCTGGCGCGAAACAAACTCTTGTGGGAGCTCGCCAATGATGGTTTCGTCCATGCCCCAGTGTTTCAGCACGGCCTTTGCAGCGAGGGTGGCACCATGATCGGTCCAATGTGTATCTGTTTCACAATAGGCAAATTGACGCTGTGCGCGTAACTCGTGGATCGGCACTACCGGGTTATTGGCAGCAAAGCGGAAGCGAAAATCATCAAGCACGGTGCGCGAAGCTCGCGGGAAGGGAAAGTAATTAGGAAAAATCTCTTCCTTGGCCGGGGCGATAAGAAGCGACATGCGCATGCCATACTCCGTCTCCCATGCCTTCATCGCCGCGAAATTTGCCGCCCAGGATATGGCCGACCTCTCCGGTACAATGCGTCTTTCGGTGAACTGGCCCACACTGTCATTGCTGTCCCCGCCCAAAAACAATTGCCTGTCCTTACCGATCAACGCGTATGGACCGCACTGCAGGTCAAGGATGTCAAACACCATTATTCCACCATCCAGTCCCGGACCGGACACCTCCAACCGGTAAGGACCAGGCCGGCGCGACAGGGTCAGATCAAAACCACAACATTCCTTGCCAGGGCGGTCTGCAGGGTTGTCTACCCGGGCGCGAGTGACATCTTCTGGACGAGGGAGATCTGCGGCTATGTCGGCCAGCACTACTCCACCGTGCGAAAGCTTAATTTTCCCAGGACCACCCTGCTGCGCAAGATACCAGCCACGGAAGCGAATCTGATCCGAATAATCCTGTTCTGATTCCGCTCCTGACTTGGGGCTTTCAAGATTCCAGCCTTGTATCTTATCAGAGTTTCGGTGGTCTATTAGCGATATGGACCAATTTGCATGCATAAAACAAAACGTGAAACTCGTGCCTGGGTTTCCTGGGAACCGTTTGCGTCAAAAGCTGTTGCGCTGCAATACAATAATAGGCTGTGTACCGACTTCGGAAAAGTTATCGATCCAATCAACCAGCGTGAAATGGGTCTGCCAATTCTTTTCAACGTAGCTCTTCGGAATTATCGCCTCTCCAAAAAAGTCTGGGGACAAAAGGCCTCCACCACCGGTTGGAACATAAACAAATTCGCCAGCATCATAACGTGATATTGCGGTGTCAAAATCATCTAGCATAGTTGCATATTGCTTTAGATGGCCACTGAGGTCTACTGTATTCTCTGACTGTCCCTTAGAATTTACGAGATGCATCCTGGCACGGGTGGTTATGCAGACAAGCCCGCTAGGCGCAACAATACGCGCAAACTCATTAATCCATGCTTGCGCCACATCTTCGGATAGATGAGAGAATACAGAATATCCGACTATCAAATCAAAGATTCTATTCTGAAACTGGTAAGCAGGAGGCCGTGGTGCGATGAGCGAAAAATCAATAGCTGCCGACAATGATCGAGCCAATTCAACGGCGTCTGGCCGAACATCGACACCAGTGATCATTGAGGCTGGTGTAACGCTCAAGAAAGTTCGAGCAATTCGCCCCCAACCACAACCAAAATCAAGTACCGCAGGTTGCCCTGAACTGGTATGAGTACGATAGCGCTCGATCACGGAGTGGCAGAAGTCAACAGCCTCAATGATGTTGCGTTGACCGACTTTTCCGGTAGTGGACATTTGTATCTCTTCTGATGGCATGCCTGGAATCCCGCTGCGTAAGTATTCTGGCAAACCGGTGCCATTCATCAGGGCAGAAACAAGGGATTCTTTTCCCATAAGTCTAAGATATCCAGTAAGATCGGATGCCTGCATCGGTAAAACTCCATTTGCCAAACACTTTGAGATTCTACCTCATTTTATGATGTCAGTCCGGTTCTCAGACGCAACACGAAGCGAAGCCTGGCGAAGTGCCGCCATTTCAGGCGCTGCAAACGCTTCCTTCACAAGACTAGCGTATTCAGGATAACGCTTGGTCACCATGTCAACACCCGCCTTAACCAGCGCCACCTTTTCACCTTTGAAACTGGCTGAGCGAACATGGTACACAAAAGACCAGGGCGAAACAAGATTGATCCAGCCCGCTTTCAGTGCGCGCATGCAAAAGTCATTTTCCTCTCCATAGCCGCGGGGGAAGGCTATGCAGTCAAATAATCCACATTTGCGGATAACATCTCGTCTAATCAACATACAAAATCCTGATCCAGTTGGCACTTTGGGTGGTACACAGGCTTGCGTGGCTTGCAGAATCAACAATGCATACTCATCATGGCTGAGATGATCTGGTTTAAAGCAAGCTTCATTGAACTTCGGGAATGAAAAGGCACCTGCGTTGTCGCTCATCGCAGTCACTGTCGCCACCTTTGCGCGGCAGTAGGAGGTAGCGAGCAGACCTTCAAGCCATTTGGGAGTCACGATGGTGTCAGAGTTTAGGAGTACCACATCATCCGCATCTGTCTCGGTGATGGCTGCATTGATAGTTCGGGTATAGCCGATATTTGAGTTGTTACGGCGGATGGTAAGACTAGGGTGACCTTCAAAAATTGAAAGTACCGATGTCACCGCTGGATCGGAGCTCCCATCATCGATCACAAGCACTCGGTTGCGCGAAAGATCAGTGTGGCGGAGAACAGAAGAGATGCAGGCGTTCACTTCATCGGGCGCATTGTAGACTGGGATAATTATAGACGTGCGCTGGGCACATCCCACACGGGTAATGGCCGGAATATGGGGAGTGGTATTGGGGGCCTCTAGCGTGGCCTGGCCGCGCATGGGGAGGCCGAAAATTTGTTCATATCCCCTCGCCAGCGCATCGCGCAAACTCTCTTGAGAGAATTCCTTGGAGATAAAAGACCTACCGGCATCGCCCATTTTATGGATCAATGAGGGAGTGTTACAAAGAGTGACTACCGCATCGACTACCCCATCAATGTCGCGGTACGGTACCAAAATTCCATTTTCACCCTGATTCACCAGTTCCCGCAAGGCCCCCCATTCGTAGGCGATGACAGGGCGGCGAGCAGCGGCCCCTTCGGCTAATGTTCGGCCAAAGGATTCAGCAAAATGCGACAGATTTAATAAGACATTTAGTTCAGACATTGCTGCACGTGGATTATCACGATATCCGAGGAAAGCAAGATTGTCTGGCCGCTTACCCTGTTCCACCTCTACGCTCCACTTTCTG
Organism: Cyanobium sp. Aljojuca 7A6; assembly: GCF_024346455.1. GTDB lineage: Bacteria > Cyanobacteriota > Cyanobacteriia > PCC-6307 > Cyanobiaceae > Cyanobium. Next base: position 33,699 of record NZ_JAGQCY010000022.1, on the reverse strand, counting down.
ATCTGATCATTGAGCGGACCGATTACAACAAAGCGGGCACTTGGAACAAGAGCCGCAGCACGTCGGGCAACCTCGACAAAATCTGCAACTCCTTTCTTAGGAATGTTTGAGCTGACAATTCCGAACTTGATGGTCGTGCCGAATTTGTTGCTCATATCTAAATCGGATATGTTCACTGCATTGGGCACATACAACGTGCGGCCTCCTTTAGAGAAAAGTGTAGCGGTTGCCTGCGAGTTTGCTACGATCCAATCAGCACGTTTAAGGACCTCGGCGATGATATCGCTGGTTCTCATCGCCATCCTTTCGCGTAAGGGTTCATCTAGTGAGATGAGTTCCCGCACATGGATCAGCACTTGCCGCCCCATCCTTCGGGCGGCAAGCACTGCTTCAGATAAAACAATCGTATTGGCGTGCACGATATCCACTCCATGCCGCGCGATAATATCGGAAAACTTATTGGACAACCAGGCATAGTTCTCGCGGTTGTTCATCCATTGCGGATAGGAAAAGACATATGAACCAATTGAAAGACTGGCGATCCCATCAAGATAGGCTGTGTTGTTGCCCGAGGGTAGGGTCACAACCACGTTCAATGGCAGGGTCGATAGGGCATGCAGCACATCAAGGAGGCTTCGCTCGCCGCCAAACAGATGATGGCCAGAAATGTGCGCGCACAGGAGAACGGTTGGCAGGGTTGCATCATGTCTGCGTTGGCCCTCATGCCAAGCAGGCGGGGCCAATGCGGCCCCGCCATTGTCTAATGGTGATCCCTGTACGGCAAGTCGGCCTTGTACCATTGATCGCGGTGACTTTCTCTTTGGAACCAGTACAGCCTTTGCTCCTGGGACCGACTGTATGCTCGAGGCAAAGGCTTCGAGGTACGCGGTGCCCCAACGTTGGTCGGGTTCCAGATAGGTGCCCTCGGCCCATTCGTTCCAGGCATTGATGAAGATCAGGCTTTCGGATCCTGAGTTAAACCTTGCCTCTTGTTCCACAATCCCCTTCATCCAACGGCGAAAACCGTACGGTGTCGCTCCATGGAAGATGCGTGCGTCGGTCAGACGCCGGGCGGTGTTGTCCCAGCCCAGCATTGCGCCACGATGCACCGGCCACTCGTAACCGCCATCATATTTCTGAAGATCACCGTCAACCACGGCGGTATAGTCGAAGATTTCACCGCCGAATTCTTTGTGTAGATCATGTACCTCGTCCCGTATATTCTTGCGTCGTGTCTCATGGGGAGGGAACAGCACATAACTATCAAGTCCATGTTCCTGAGGCTTGCCTTGCAGCGTTTCCAGACCAAAGCGTACAGCGCAAAGATGAATTTCGCCCAATCCCGCCATACGACACTCTTCACGCCAAGCCCGAGCGGTTTCTGTCCAGTTCGGAATGATTGAGATTCGGTAAACCACCATCACTGGTCTCCCGGAAAATCGTACCCATCGGGGGTCTTTCATCATCGGTATCATCTCGCGGATCAGTGCGATATTGCTGTTCAGCGAATACTCCTGCTTCATTAGAACATGGCGGTTTTGGCCATCCCAGTTGCGCGACCAGTTCTCATTGGCCCAGCAGGCGCAAAAGCCCGTTTCTACGCGGCTCGATCGTGCCATCTGCTCGATCGGCTGGTTCAAAAGCTTTTTCCCGTTGAACCAGTAGTAGTAATAGCAAAAACCGTGGATACCGAATTGCCTCGCTAGTTCAGCTTGCGCTACCTGGGTATCTTCCAGTCGGAGATCATAAAAGCCTAGATCCGCAGGCACACGAGGTTGATAATGGTGGCGGAATAACTGCCTGGTGCGTGTCACATTAGACCATTCAGTAAAACCCTTCCCCCACCACTTATCATTTTCTGGTATTGGGTGAAACTGCGGCAGGTAAAATGCCACCGCCTTGATTTCACGATCCCTGACTGTTGCGGGAATTGTGGCCAAACGAGAGGCGCTGACAGTTTCCATCCCCGCCTCTCTTGCGACCGCGGCGAGTATGCCCAGCACTGTTGCGCGTCCGGGAAAGTCGCCCTTGCTTTCAACCTTCATTTCGAAGAGACGCACGCTGGGTTTAATCGCCCGCAAAAGGATTGGGCGCAGCCAAAGCGCATTACCTTCGGGTAATGCCAGCGGCGAATTCCCAATGGACAGACCCAGCCTTGGCAATGCGGTTCGCAGCGCATCCAGCAGTTTTTGATCCGCCTCTGTTTGGGCCTTGGGGCCAAGGCTTCTCAGCTTTGTCGCAAGATAACCCCATTCTGCATCAGCCCGGAATGCCTGGCCCCTTGCTACCAGCTCCAGCAGCTCATCATCCGCCTCGCTCCCGCCATCGCCGGGAGACACCCACAAAAGTGCCTCATATTGCGAGAAGACCCCAGTAATGGCGCTGCAAAAAAAGCCATGCGCATTGCCAGTTACATCAGCTGGGCCGAGGTGTGTGAGGGAGGAAAGGCCTGCTGGCATCGACGAGAAATCTAGGGTGTCGGGCCCGAGCAGGAACAGATCATGAGCCGCTTCATCTAAGGCCTCAAGTGCAGCCAGTGCTTTCACCCAGGCCAGCCCCCCGGCCACGTTGATAACAACGGCCAAAGGTGCCGTAGGTTCCAGCCCGCGCAGCATGAAGGCATCAAGCCCTAAGCGCCAGGTCCAATGTGGATTGGCCGGCATTGAAGCGGGATTGGTAGGCTTTTCCGGTTTTTTCGCGGATTTGTCCTCCGCGCTAGGAACATTCGGCTCGTCAGCCCCTGGCAGTGCCAGTCTTCTTTTGCATCGCTCGATATTGGAGGTGACAATGTGTCTGTTGTCTGGGAACTTTGCTTGGAATTGCAAGTACAGATCCAGGGCTCGGCCATAATCTTTAAGTCTATAATGATTATTAGCTTGTAGAATGAGTCGTTCAGTGATTCCAGAGTTCTTGTTGGCTTGCATTGTGGGTTTAGGGGTTGAAACCAAGTCTTTGGGGTGGATTCTATTGTCCATCATGACTTTTCAGATCCCACCCCACCCGCAAAGCTCTGGCGGGGCGTGGACGGATATCTTGGTGCTGATCCGCCGCGCGTGCCAGGGAACGCGAGAAGTTTCGTCGGTTTCCGGCAGGATCAGGCTGGGTTGGGGAGCGCACGCTGGCTCTAGCGTATCAATCAGGGCGAAGGCCGCTTCCTCCACCCTGTGGAGCACCTGCTCATGCGCCGGCAGCTGGGCCAGAGCCTGATCATTCCAGGATGCAATTTCCTTGGCATTGAGGTCAACCGTCCTCACCTGTACATCCATGCAGTGGTCGGTAATGATCGCCATCGTGGCACCGCTAATGTTGGCGTCGCCAATGCGTCCGTGGTTGGTGATAGGAGTGGGTTTCGTTGGTTTAGATATGGCGAAGGCTGGGGATGGCTTGCTCAGGCCAAAGGGCTGGCCGCCATAGACCGATCGCTCACTCAGCATCTCGCACAAACTCTGATTGGCCAGAAACCTGCATACTGTGACTGCCAGGACTTTGTCAAAGTTGTTGTGCGGCTGCCAGCCCATCTCAGCGCTGTTATTGCGGGGATTGATGGCGTAACGTCGGCCGTGTCCATGGCAACCCGTTGCCGGTTTGATCAGGCGGCTGTGAGGAGCCCCAGCAGGCACCAGCTGAGCACTGCAGATCGCATCCACCTCCGGATTGTTTGTGCGCTCGTTGGCTGATCCATTGGAACCGTGTCCAATCACCATGCCATAGCCCTCGCCCAGCTGCACTTGGCAGCCGGCCAACAACAGCGCATCCACGGAATGTGAAAGTCCAAACTCTTCATCCAGCCAGTGACCGTCGCGGGAGAAAAGCATCCATCGACCGTTGGCAATGGTGCGCTCTTTGCCTGCGGGTAAGGGATAGCTGAATCTGGCCTTGATGTCCTCTCCCAACAGCTTTCGCAACCCCTTCTGCCCAAAGAAAGCCCTGGATCTCGTGCCCAAGTCTCCACACCCCGATCGTGGCGCGGTGCACAGCCAGCAAAGTCCGACGTTCTTGGTTCCCTGGCTGAGGGATGCTTCACGCGAACACCTCCTCGGCTGCCAGCGCCCCGGCCAACGTCGGTGCCTCCGCATCCTTGGGCGCCAGCAGCGGTGCTGTGTCGCCGATGCTCTCCAGGGGCCAGTCGATGCCGATGGTGGGATCATCCCAGCGCAGCGAACGCTCGCACTCCTTGCTCCAGAAGCCGCTGGCCTTGTAGAGCACATCGGCCGTTTCGCTCAGGGTGAGAAAGCCATGCGCGAACCCCACCGGCACCCAGAGCTGCTGGTGGTTGGTGCCGCTCAGCCGGGCAGCCAGCCATTGGCCGTAGGTGGGGGAGCTGCGCCGCAGGTCCACCGCCACGTCGTAGATCTCGCCTGCCACGCAGCGCACCAATTTGCCCTGGGGCTCGGGTTCCAGCTGGTAGTGGAGCCCCCGCAGCACCCCCCGGACGGAGCGGGAATGATTGTCCTGGAAGAACAGGGGGGCCTGCTCCGGTGCTACTCCCAATGCTTCCGCGAAGCGGCGTTGATTCCAGCTCTCGAAGAAGTAGCCCCGCTCATCGCTGAACACCCGGGGGGTGAGCAGTAGCGGTCCCTCGATCGCGAAGCGTTCAACCTGCATGGGAAGGCAGCAGGGAGGCCTGCAGGGCGCTGTGGTCGCTGGTGTTTTCCTTGATCAGATCGAGCAGATAGGAGCCATAGCCACTCTTGCGCAGCGGTTGCGCCAGTCGCTCGAGCTGCTCGCTGTTGATCCAGCCCATCCGCCAGGCCACCTCCTCCGGGCAGCCCACCTTCAGGCCCTGGCGTTTCTCCAGGGTGCGGATGTAGCTGGCCGCTTCATGCAGGGAATCGGGCGTGCCCGTGTCCAGCCAGGCCATGCCCCGGCCCATCAGCTCCACCCGCAGCAGCCCCGCATCGAGATACAGCTGGTTGAGGTCAGTGATCTCCAGCTCACCGCGAGGGGAGGGCCGCACCCGGCGGGCCTGCTCCACCACCGAGTCGTCGTAGAAGTAGAGCCCGGTGACCGCGTAGCGTGAGCGAGGATGCTCCGGTTTCTCCTCGATGCTGAGCACCCGGCCGGCGGCATCGAACTCCACCACGCCGTAGCGCTGCGGATCGCTCACCGGATAGGCGAACACGGTGGCTCCGGCTCCGGGGCCATTGCTGGCCTGCAGCTGGGGCACCAGGTCGTGGCCGTGGAAGAGGTTATCGCCCAGCACCAGGGCTGCGGGTCCTTCCGCCAGGAACTCCGCCCCGATCAGGAAGGCCTGGGCCAGACCATCGGGGCTGGGCTGGATGGCGTACTGGATGGCCATTCCCCAGGCCGATCCATCGCCCAGGAGCCGTTCGAAGGCGGGCTGATCTGTGGGGTGGTGATGATCAGCACCTCCCGGATCCCCGCCAGCATCAGTGTGGTGAGGGGGTAGTACACCATCGGCTTGTCGTACACCGGCATCAGCTGCTTGCTAACGGCGCTGGTTAGGGGGGCCAACCGGGTGCCATTGCCGCCAGCTAGAAGGATGCCTCGGCGCTTGACGGAAGCCATCGTGGAAGAAATGATGCATTGATGCAGATGATCCCACAGGAAAGCCCGTTGGCGTTGTAGTTGATCCAGATTGTCGAGCGTCGATCCGAAAGGCATGGCCAAGGTGCTTGGTCGCCGTCTCGATTCGCAAGGGGCTTCCTTAAATCTCATTGGATTGATAGGTTTCCCTTGCACCTGCCAGTTCTCAGAAAGAACCGGGCCACAACTCGGGAAGTGATCCCAGGCATTGGCCGTGAACTGAACCTCCCTACCGCTTCAACCCACCTGCGGCGCCCTCTCCAACCAATGCCCAATCGGAGCGACTCGCCGCACAGCGGCCATCTTCAGGCGGCGCGCCAATCGGATGCGTCGTTGCTTGTTGGCCAGCCTGCGGCTGTAGAAGGATTCTTGGATGGTCTGGCTGTTGATGGCCTGGAGGTGACGCAGGCAGCTCAGTGCATCGCAGAACTGGCCATTGCTCCAGTTGAAATAGCGCGGATAGTGCCCCAGCATGATCGCGGCCAGCTGATGGAGGTTCAGTTGGCGGTCGCGGCCGGGCTGCTCGGCCCAGTCGGTGGTGAGGCCCCAGCCTGCGTAGCTCGGGGTGCCGTAGGTATGCACGGGCTTGGCGCGGATCAGCGCTTCGAGGCCGGCCGTTGAGGAGATCACGTGCACCGCATCCACGGCATCCATCCAATGGCTGATGTCGCTGTCGCATGCCAGTTGGTCGCAGTGTTGATGCCATAGGTAGGCACGATTGCCGCGGAGATAGCCCTTGCGTACATCATTGGGATGGGGGCGGTAGACAATCCACGCCGCCGGATGCTGCTCCCGAATGGCCTGGAGCAGCGCCTTATTGCTGCGGACGGGGCTCAGGCTTTTGCGCAGGGCCTGATCGCCTTCCACCTGGCCCACGGCCAGGATCGTGGTGCGGTGCCGCGGCGGCCTCGCTGTTGCATCCAGGGCTGGCTGGGAGAGATTGCATTTGCTGAGCCGATGCTGGCGGATGAAGGCCACCAGCTCCTGGCCAAGCTGTTCGTCTGCCGTGCTCAGCGGGCGCTGGTTGAGCAGCTGTTGCAGTTGCGAGGGGACCTGGGCGTCGTAATGCACGCCCAAACGATCCAGCAGCAGGGAGTAATAAAAGCTGCCGGTGAGCCCCAGCCCGCGTGAACTGATGAAACCATCCTCCGCCGTGACAATCTTCAGGTGCGGATGGGCGGCCAGAAGCTCGGGGGGGATGGTGGTCTGGCGGCCCCACACGAGCAGGTGGTTGACCTCGCGGTAGGCCGCAGGGTTGCGGGGCAGCCTTGTGCAGAAACGCAGACTCGTGGCCCCGCGCAGATACTCCTGCAACACCACCCGCTTCCAGCGGCGCGCCACGACGCACAGCCAGCGGCCATGGTTGCTGGCGATGGTGGCGGTGTGGAGGGCGTCGGGGGCTGTGTTCACCAGGCCCTCGGCTGGTTGAGCACCTGCTCGATGGCGGCGCGGTAGTGGGGCAGCAGGTTGCTCCAGCCGAAGCTCTGTTGAACCCAGGCGGCTGCCCGCTCGCTCTGCTGTTGACGCTGCTGGCCTGTCAGGGCTGCCTGGGCCTGAATCTCCTGGCTGAAGGCTTCTGCGTCCCGTGCCGGCAGCAGTGAGCCATTGGCGTCGCTGATCACATCGGTGATGCCTTCGATCCGGCTCGCCAGGCAGTAGAGGCCATGGAGGCCTGCTTCCAGCATCACAAGGCCGAAACCTTCCATATCGCGATGGATTCGCAGGTTTGGCATCACGAACAGATCGGCTAGCTGGTACACGCTGGCTAGATCCCCATCCTCTAGGAGTCCCAGCGGAAACACTCTGTGCTGTAGGTCACGTTTTTCTATGGCCGCATGAATCTCCCGCGCCTGAGGTCCGCTGCCCACCAACCAGAGCTGAACATGCTCCGGCAGCAGGGGCATCACCGCATCCACAAACCAGGCAAACCCCTTGCGCGGAATCTGGCGGCCCACGGTTAGGCATACAAATGTGCCGGGCAACTTGGGCGGGACGCGCACGCTGCCGTTGACCGGGGGAGTTGAATGCCACCGCTGGCCGATGCCATTGGGCAGCACCTGCAGGCGATCTGCAGGAAAACCACGTTCCAGGCACGCCTGCGCTGTGGCGCGGCTGACGCCGATCACTCCGTCCAGCTGGGCCAGGCTGCGCCGAATCCACCACTGCGCCACAGGCGGCCCTTGGGTGATGTCCAGCCCATGGGCGATGGCCATCAGCCTCAGCCCCCGCCGCCGCAGCAGCGGTGCCAACAGGGGCAACAGCAGCGCCGGGTTCAGCGAGGCAAACAGCACAACATCGGCGCGCCCCAGCCAGACCTGTCGGGCCAGCCGCCAGGGCAGGGCTAGAAAAAACAGGGGCACCCGCCAGCCGATCTCTCGTTTCGTGCAGGCCAGGACCACGTGGCTGAGCGTCACGTCGTCCTGGCTCCCCAACTGGGTGAGCAGATCCCGCGCCGCCCGTTGCATGCCCCCGGCGTTGCTGCTTGGGGCGCGAGCCGGGGCCATGCAGTGACTCACAAACACGAGCCTCAGAGCGCGTGGATTCATGAGACTCTTGGGCGCGGCAAGCTTCTGAGCCCATTGAAACTTAACCTTAACCCAGGCGGATTTCTGCGCTCCCCCACGGGCGAGCAACCCCACCCAGCCAGGCGGCGCCATCTGCTTCGTCATGTACCGGAGGTGAAACGCCTCTGCCACCCCTACCCGATCACCGCCTTCTGGATTATCGCCCTGGTGGCCGCCCAGTGGGTTCTGGCCCTGGTAGCCGTCCCTCGCTTGCCCTGGCCAGCAGTGTTGTTGCTGATCTGGATGGTGGGTGCACCCGTCAGCCACGCCCTGTTTGTATTAATGCACGATTGTGCCCATGACCTTGTGTCACGCCATCGCTGGCACAACCAGCTGCTGGCCATCCTCTGCGACCTGGCCCAGGCGATCCCCTCGGCCGCCAGTTTTCGGGGTTATCACCTGCGCCATCACGCGGCCATGGGCCAGCTCGGTGTCGATGCCGATTTGCCCACACCCCTGGAGGCGCGGCTGGTGGGCCACTCCACCTGGCGCAAGGCGCTCTGGATGTGTGGCTATGGCCTCAGTGAAGCCCTTCGGCCCTTCTCCAGCCAGGCCATGGCAGGGCCCAGGGGGTGGTTGGCCCTGAATCTTGCGCTGGTGGTACTGGCCGATCTGCTGTTGCTGATGGCCGGCGGGGTTGGGGCCCTAGCCTATCTGCTCGCCTCCACCCTTGTTGCTCTGGGGCCCCACCCCCTCGCCGGCCGCTGGCTGGCGGAACATTACGTCTTCTTCCCTGGGCAGCAAACGTCTTCGATGTACGGATGGGCCAATCGCCTGGCCTTCAATGTGGGATACCACACCGAGCACCATGACCTGCCTTCAGTGCCATGGGTGGCCCTGCCCCGGATCCGGGCATTGGCTCCTGATCTCTATCAGCAGCCGTCCCATCGATCCTGGGGAGGCTGCCTGTGGCGATTCATCACTGATCCCAGCCTTTCGCCCTACGCCCGGTATCTGAATGAGCGCTCTTGCTAAGCCGCTGCTCATTTATGGCGTCAATGGGGATGGCCGTGGGCACGCCGCCAGAGCCTTGGTGCTGGCCCCTTACCTCCGCCCCCATTACCGGATAGCGTTTCATAGTTCGCAGGACGCCCTGGCCCTGTTGCGCCAGAGCTTTGTGAACCAGGACGACATCGCTTTTGTAGAGATTCCTGGCACCCGTTGGATCTATCGCCACCAGCGCATCAGCCCCTGGCGCTCGGCGCTTCACTTCCTGGCCCAGGCGCTCTGGCTGTTCCCGCGTGAGGCCAGGCGGCTGCGGCGCTCCTGGCGGCACGTGTCTCCGGTTGGGGTGATCTGCGATTTCGAACCGGTGGTGGCCCGGGCGGCCGCCCGGGCGGGCCTGCCTCTGGTGGCCCTCAGCCACCAACATGCGATGGCCGCGATGGATCCGGGCCAGCTGGGATTGTCGTTTCTGGAGCCGTGGATCTATCGCCTCTACGCCTGGCTCAACACACCACGCTTCGGGGCGCTGGTGATCAGTTCATTTTTTCAACTGCCGCTGCGAAGCCGGTTCGCAGGGGCCTTGGTGGTCGGTGGTCTGCTGCGGCCCGAGCTCCTGCAGCTCCGTCAGGAGCACCAGCAGGCGGTGGGTGCTCCTCTGGCCTATCTCCGGCGCCATGGTCTGCACCGGCCGGTGTTGATCGGCCTTCAGGAGTTGCTGCCAGGCACGGTCGTTTTCGGGCTTGACGGCCCGCCGGGGCCGGCGTTTTCGGGGCTCCAGTTTCGTTCCGTTGATCCCGACGGCTTTCTGGGTTGTCTGGCCGCCGCTCCTTTTCTGGTGGCGGCCGCTGGCCATCAGTTGCTGTGTGAAGCGATGGAATTGCAGAAGCCCGTCCTGGCCCTCTACGAGCGTGCCCACGATGAACAGCGGCTCAATGCCCGCCTGTGGGAGCGGGCTGGGTATGGGTTGGCTGTGGAGCTTGAGTGCTTTGAGACCCATCGATTGCAGGACTTCATCGACCAGCTGCCTCACTACCATTGCGCCCTTCAGAAGCGCGTTGGCGCGCTGGGTAATGCCCCGGCTACCGCGCTCTGGATGCTCCGCCAGCTCCAGGCTCTGGCCTGAGCCGTGCAGGCAGGCCCAGAATATCCCCGCTCAGCAGGGCTGAGAAGATGACGTGGCCTCGTACGTAGCCGTGTCTGCTCTTACCCGCTGCTTGCAGGAAGAGGCGGCAGCCATCGCCCTCACCGCCGAACGCCTGGATGCTGCGCAGGTGGAAGCTGCCTTGGAGCTGCTGGCAAGCTGTCGCAGGCACCGCTCCAAATTGGTGCTCTCCGGCATCGGTAAGAGCGGCATCGTCGCCCGCAAGATCGCCGCCACCTTTTCCTCCATCGGCCTGACAGCGGTTTTTCTCAACCCCGTCGATGCCCTCCACGGTGATCTGGGCATCGTGTCGGATAGGGATGTAGCCCTACTTCTCTCGAACAGCGGGGAAACCGAGGAGCTCCTAGCGATCCTGCCCCACCTGAAGCGGCGTGGGGCCGCCTGCATCGCCCTGGTGGGCCGCCTGGCTTCCAGCCTGGCCAGGCAATGCGATGTGGTGTTGGATGGCTCCGTGGACCGTGAGGTTTGTCCCCTGAACCTGGCCCCGACCGCCAGCACGGCCGTGGCGATGGCCGTGGGTGATGCCCTGGCCACGGTGTGGATGGAGCGGGCAGGCATTTCCCCTGCCGACTTCGCTGTCAATCACCCCGCCGGCACGCTCGGACGGCGTCTCACCTTGCTCGTGGGCGATCTGATGGTGCCTGCTCACGAACTCACCCCCTTGGCGCCCGATGCGCCGCTGCTGGTCGTGATCACCCAGCTCACCCAGGGCAGTCCCAACCGAGGGAGCCTTGGCGCCACTTGGGTTCACGCGGAAGGGGACCCGCAGCGTCTGGCTGGATTGATCACCGATGGGGACCTGCGTCGTTCCCTTCAGCGGCATGGCCCCCAGAACTGGGGGGAGGTGACGGCCGTTCAGATGGCCACCATCCATCCGATCACCGTGGCCCCCCAGACCCTTGCGATCGAGGCTCTCGAGCTGATGGAGCGCAATCCGCGCCAATCAATCTCCGTTCTGCCCGTGGTGCATCCCGATCATCCATGGCAGCTACAGGGACTGCTCAGGCTCCATGATCTGGTTCAGGCTGGCCTCGGCCCCGTGGAGCGATGAATCCTTCTGCCACAGCAACAGTGCCGTTCCGCCTCATCGCTGGCCCATGTGTGATCGAGAATCGCGATCTGGTGTTCCAGGTGGCTGATCAAGTCAGCACCCTCTGCCGCCGACTAGGCGTGGAGTACGTGTTCAAGGCCAGTTTCGACAAGGCCAACCGCAGCTCCGGCGAGTCTTACCGAGGCCCAGGCCCCGACGAAGGTCTAGCGATCCTGGCGGAGGTGCGCGAGCACTTCGGGGTGCCGGTGCTCACCGACATCCATGAAAGCCATCAGGCGGCTCCTGCCGCTCAGGCGGTGGATGTGCTGCAGATCCCGGCCTTTCTTTGCCGCCAGAGCGACTTACTGGAGGCCGCCGCCCGGGCGGTCGCCGGTACGGCGAAGTGTGTGAACGTCAAAAAGGGGCAATTCCTTGCCCCTTGGGACATGGCCCAGGTGGTGAACAAACTGGCCACTGGCGGCCTCAAGGCCGCCAGTGGCCGGCTCTGGCTCACCGAACGCGGCAGCAGCTTCGGCTACAACACTTTGGTGGTCGACTTCCGCAGCCTGCCCCAGCTAAAGGCACTGGGCTGTCCGGTGATCTTCGATGCCACTCACGCTGTGCAGCAGCCCGGCGGGCGCGGCACCAGCTCCGGCGGCCAACGGCAATTCGTAGCGACCTTGGCGCGGGCGGCCATGGCCGTGGGCGTGGACGGGCTGTTCATGGAGGTGCATCCCGACCCGGAGCAGGCCCTCAGCGACGGACCGAACATGGTGCCGCTGCACCGGCTGGAGGCATTGCTGCGCCAACTGCTGGCCATTCGCGCGGTGGTGGCGGTGGGTGCGGCCGAAAGCATTCTTTGAGATGGATAGCCTGAGCGGTCTGGGTCTGCGCTCGCTCCTGCAGCGGCAGCTGATCACGCCTCGCCTGCGCCAGATCAGTTTGCTGGTCTGTGATGTGGATGGCGTGCTCACGGATGGCGGCTTGCTCTACGACGCTGACGGCCGGGTGCTGAAGCGCTTTGACGTGCGGGATGGACTGGCGGTGCGGATGTTGCAGCGCGCCGGCATCACCGTGGCCCTTCTCAGCGGCGGCTGTGGCGGCGCCATCGAGCAGCGGGCCCGTCACCTTGACATCGAACACTGCCGCGTGGGTGTGGGCGACAAGCAGCAAGGCCTGGAGCAGCTGCGGGCCGATCTGGGCCTGGCTCGTGACCACACAGCCTTCATTGGTGACGACCTCAACGACCTGGCCGTGCGGTCGGTCGTTGGTTTGCTGGTGGCGCCGGCCGATGCCGCTCGGGGGCTGCGATGCCAGGCCGATTGGGTGCTGCGCCGCCGTGGCGGCGACGGCGCCCTGCGCGAATGCGCCGAAGCCCTTTTGGCCAGCCAGAGCCACCTGACCGAGCTGCATCGCCATGGCTGGCGGGAGGGCAACACCTGATCTGGCACCTCAGGCCTTTGGTTGGAACAGAGCGCGGGCCTGTTCCAGCTGGGCAGGGGTGTCCACCGAAAAGCAATCGGTCTCCACGCGGAAGGTGGCGATGGGGATGCCGGCTTCGATCAGGCGCAGCTGCTCCAGCTTCTCCAGCCGTTCCATTGGCGACGGGCGCAACCCACTCCAGCTGGCCAGCACATCGGCGCGGTAGCCATAGATGCCCACGTGGCCCCAATAGGTGGTGCGGCTGTGCCAATGCTCCGGCCTCAGGTCGCGCACGTGGGGCAGGGCGCTGCGGGAGAAGGTGATCGCCCGGCCATCGGCGGCGCGTTGCACCTTCACGATGTTGGGATCGTGGATCTTGTCTGGAACGAGTGGGTAGACCGGTGTGATCACCGGCAACCAGACGGCCGCCCCAGGGGCCTCAGCCGCCGCTCCAGAGGCCTCAGCGATCATCTTTTCGAGAATGGCTGGATCCAGCAGGGGCTGATCAGCCTGCACGTTGATCACCAACGTGCGCTCCGGCGTTGCGCCACCGGCAGCCAACAGGTCCGCCACCACGGAGGCCAGCCGCTCGCTGCCGCTGCTGCAGTGCTCAGAGGTCGCCAGGGCTCTGAATCCCCAGCATCGGACCGCTTCCAGCACCTCGGCGCTGTCGCTGCAGGCCAGCACCGCCGCCACGCCCCGAGCCCTGCCGCAACGCTCCAGCACGTGGCGCAACATCGGCTGGCCGCCGATGTTGGCCATCACCTTGCCCGGCAACCGTGCGGAGGCCAGCCGCGCCGGCACGGCCACCACAACAGCAGAGTCGGATCTCGGCTCAGCCATCGACCCTGTGCCCGGCCAGTGGATCGGAGCGTAAGCGGCCCGAAGGTGGCAAGATGAACAGGCTCGTCTTCGGACGAACTAGGTGGTCCACACCAGTGTCTCGGACAGCGGTTCGATTCCGCTCAGCTCCATTCCCCCAACCCAAGCGCGGGGCTGCAATGGTTTCGACGGGGCATGAGGAGGGTGACTGAAGCCTGCTCGGTAAGAGCGAACCCGTAACAGCGAACAACATCGTTCGTTTCTCCCGTCAAGCCGCCCCTGTGGCTGCCTGACACTCTTAACGGAGACGGGGTGAGGTCAGCCTTGTCACCCAAATGACCCATGGGGCCTGGAAGGGCCCTTTTCAGTGTCTGGCCGGGGCCCTGTCAGCCTTTTGGTGTGGCCACCTGCAGGGGATTCGAATGACCAGTCAGCGCCCCGATCCCATCGCCGTCCTGCGCGAGCAGGAAGCCCATCGCTTGCCCTGGCTGCTGCCACTGCGCCATGCGCGCATGGCGGAAAGCCCGCTGGCCTTCTTCCGCGGCGCCGCGGCCTAGATGGCCATCGACCTGGCCTGGCAACCCCATTCCGGGGTGACGGTCCAGCTCTGCGGGGATGCCCACCTGATGAACTTCGGCTTCTATGCCTCCCCGGAGCGCACGCTGGTGTTCGGGGTCAACGACTTCGACGAGACCCTGCCGGGCCCCTACGAATGGGACCTCAAACGGCTCCTGGGCAGTGTGAGGCTGGCGGCGGACAGCCTCGGGCTCGCCGCGGACGACGCCCGATCGATCGTGCGCCAGTGCGCCCGCCGCTACCGCCAGACGAACCGGGATTTCATCCAGCTCGGCTATCTCGACCTCTGGTATCACCGCGTCGATGTGGCGGCCTACCGCGAGGGGGTGAAGCACAAGCCCCTGCGGGAGTCGCTGGATGCCATCGCCGAGCAGGCCCAGCACAACGACAACCGTCGGGCGGCGCGCAAGCTCTGTCAACGGGACTCCGACGGGGTTCTGCGCTTCCGCCACGATCCGCCCCTGCTCTGGAGCCTGGAGTCGCTGGCCGGCCAGGGCGCCGACCCCAGCCAGATGCGCCGGTTCGTGCAGCACTCGATCGAGCGCTACAGCGCCTCCTTGCGACCGGAGATGCAGTGGCTGGTCGGGCGCTACCAGGTGCTCGACTTTGCCCTCAAAACCGTTGGTGTTGGATCGGTGGGCACCCGCTGCGCCGTCGTGCTTCTTCAGGGCCGCGATGACGACGACCTGCTGATCCTGCAAGGCAAGGAGGCGGGAGCTTCGGTGCTGGAGGCCCACCTGGGGCCGAGCACGGCGGGGTCCCCGGGCGAGCGCGTCGTGCGCGGCCAGCGGCTGATTCAGACGGTGAGCGACAGTTTCCTGGGCTGGGTGGAGGCCTCCCCCGGTGGCGTGGCCAGCTATTGGCGTCAGTTCCGCGACTGGAAGGCCATGGTGCAGCTGGAGAACCTGGATCAGGAGGCCCTCGCCGACTACGGCGCCCTCTGTGCCGCCGTGCTGGCCAAGGCCCACGCCCGCTCGGGCGATGGCGAGGCCATCGCGGCCCATCTGGAAGCCCAGGACGATGCCGATGGGGCCCTGGCCGACGCCGCCTCGGCCTATGCCGACCAGACCCGCGCCGACCACCAGCGGCTGGTGGCGGCGATCGCGGACGGCGAACTGGAGGTTTAGTCGCTGGGCTGGGCGGGAGGCTCCACGGGAAGCCCAACCGGGGGTCGCTCGATCACGAGGTGGGGGTAGGGCAGCGCGATGCCCAGCACCTGGAACCGCTCCACGACGGACTGGAACACGGCGCTGCAGAGGCTCCGGTTTCTGAACGGAGTGGCGATCCAGAACTTCAGCACGTAGTCCGCTCCGCAATCCCCCATCCCCTGCAGGTAGGCCTGCGGGGGGAGATGGGTCTCCACACCCGGCACGGCGGCGGCGATCTCCTCCAGCAGGCCCAGGATGGTGCTGATCGGCTGGCTCTCATCGACGCTGATGGCGATCTGGGTGTGAAAGAGGGTGCGGCCGACGCTGAACTCGACCGTGCTGCTGTTGAAGAAGGTCTGGTTGGGGATCACCAGCTCGGCATTGTCCCGGTCGCGCCAGAGCCGCGTGGCCCGCAGGCCCAGGCGCCGCACTTCGCAGAAATCGCCATCCAGGGCCACGATGTCGCCCGGCCGCAGGGAGCCCTCGAACAGCAGCCACAGGCCGCTGACGAAATTGCCGAAGACCTCCTTGACGCCAAAGCCGAGGCCCACCGACAGCCCCCCGGCGATGGCCAGCACGGCGGTGCTGTTGAAGCCGATCGTTTCCAGCACCGCGATGGTGCCGAGGGTGATCACGGCGTAGCGCACCATCAGCCCCATGGCCCGCACACTCACCCGCTCCAGGGCAAAGACCCGTTTGAGCAGCCAGGCCACCCCCAACGACGGTGGCCCTGAGGAAACCATGAGCAGGTAGAGGGCTACCAACAACCGCGTCAGGTCGCCGACATTGACGTTCGCTCCCACCCACCGCCCCAGCGGGATCAGGGCCAGTTCCGCCCGGGTGTCCAGCAGTTCGATCAACGACCACACCAACCCACCGAACAGGAAGGGGCGGATCAGCAGATAGCGAAGCGGCTGAATCTGGTCGGCGGGCAACCAGCCCACGCTGCGACGCAGCAGCAGCTCCGACACCTGCAGGCTGGCCACGAAGGCGATCAGCAGCATGGCCAGCGTCACCGGCTGATGGGCGATGGCCAGCAGGCCGCAGCCCAGGCCTCCCCCCACCACCGTGATCCCCAGCCCAAGTGCCCAGTGCCAGTGCCGGGCCGTGCGCCCATCGCGCCTGGCCAGCAACTGACCGCCCACCACGACCAGGGCCACCAGGCCAAGCTGGAGGAGCACCTGGGGCCGGCTCAGCATCGGCAACCAGCCCAGGATCTGGCCGAACAGGTCGTTCATGGCGCCGGAGCAAGGGCCTTGATCACGGCTTCGGTGGCGTCCGTTGCGGTCAGTTCCCCGAAGGCCACGGCGGTCACGAGGCGACTGAGGGCACGGTCGCGCGGGTCGCCGGCGGGCAGCAGCTTGGAGATGGCATCGCTGGCGTCGGCCTGCTCGATGGACCGTTGCATGGCTTTGAGCACGGGGGTGTGCAGCGCCGAGGGGGGCACGAAGCGATTGGTGGGCAGCATGTCCTGGTTGTCCGAGGTCAGGGTGCTCTGGATCCAGGGATTCAGAGCAAAAAGGGCCAGGGCTTCCGCCAAGCTTCGCTGCCGGGCCGTGGAGCCCGTGCCGAAGGCCAGCACCCGCAGCCGCGTGATCGGTGTGGCTGGTCCGTGGGGACCGCTGGGAAGCTCGCCCACCCCGAGGGCGGTCCCCAGGGTCTCGCGCAACCGGCTGAGGTTGCCGCTGTTGCAGGGAATCCAATCCAGGCGCCGCTCCAGCAGACCTTGCACCAGCGCCTCCTGGTCAGGCTCAAGGAAGACCTGCTGGTTGAAGTTGGCGGCGGAAAGCCATTCCAGCCAGCGCATCAGTCCCTGCCGTTCGTCGGCCTTCAGGGGACGCCCTGCCGCGGCGGCGATGAGCGCCTGATCGGCCCCCAGCGGGCCGGTGCTCCAGAAGAGGCTGCGCGAGTCCACCGCCAGTCCCACCCGCAGTCCCCGGCGGGCCTGGTCGATCAGGGCGATGGTGGTGGCGGGGCTGGCCGCCACCCGGTTGCGGTTGTAGCAAGCCAGTTGTGGTCGCATCAGGATGGGCAGTCCCGCCAGGGTCCCGGGTGTGGTCTCCAGCCGCGTCAGGGAATCCGGGTCCAGCTGGTTGCGGGTGGCCCCTGGAAGCTTGAGCTCCCTGGCTAGATCGGCTTCCACCAGGGTGCGGGCGGTGGAGCCAGGCAACAGCATCAGATCAGGGCCGAGGCCTGCGGCCTGGCGCTTGCGCACCTCCGCGATGAATTCGCTTTCGCGGAAGAGGTTTGTTTCGATCGCCACATGGGGGTGCAGTTGGCGAAAGGCTTCGACGATCGTCTGCGCCTGAAGCACCTCCTCCTGCAGGATCGCTTTGGTCAGCGGCTGGTCACCTTCGACACTGATGGCCAGATAGGCGGTTCCGCTCAGCTCCTTCGAACGGAGGTCGCAGGCGGAGAGAAGGGTGAGGGGCAGGGCCACCAGCAGGAAAGCCTTGGTCGCTCTTATGGGTGGCAAGGAGCGTGCACCGAGGGCCGGGTGGTTGGCTTGGGGATAAGCCGACGAACGTTCTGGTCAACGGTGTTGCTCATGCTCCTCTTTCTGTCTTCCGTGGTCCCGACGTTCTGCAGGGGCGGGCAATCGATTCTGGGGCTTTACCTCTATGGATGGGCAGTGAGGGACCTGGCACCTGGCGCTGTCGCTCATGTTACGAGCAGCCTTTTGCCATGGACCTTCCTCGCACCTGGTCTGGAGGCTCGAACCAGGAGACGGAGACGGCATGGACATTGAGGGAGTGATGAGCTGACCTTGCCAGGAAAAGGTTCTCTCCTGAATCTCACGGCGATGAAGTATTTCATGCACTGCAGCGCTCTGGCGTTCGCCGTGGCGGCCCTCGCTGTGGCGATCCCCTCGCCCAGCCCTGCATGACCCAACCCGGGAGGTCTCGGCGGGCCGGCTTCTGGAGCCGGTGTGCGACCCGGGCTGGGTTACGGGGCTCCAGGTGCGGGGATGCATTGGCACTGATCCCTGGCGGGCGCCATCGGAGCGTGGAAAAGAGCTGGGGATTCAATCCTCCAGCTCGACCTCCTTGGCAAAACTCCTGCCGCCGCGTTGAACGTGATCCACTTCCACCTTCAGCCCAGGCTTGAGATCAGCAAAGCTCCTCAGCCCATCCTCGTAGTCCGTGGATCCATCGGTGTAAAACCGCTGACCTTGGACGACGAAGGAGCGGTCATTGGGGTTGACCGACTGGATCCTGCCTTCCAAGCAGTCAGCCAGTGCCGGTGTGCTGACCATTCCAAGACAAAGCGAGGCTGCAAGGGCGGAATGACGCAGGTTCATGACAACAAGGCTGCAAGCTGAGTGAACGTGCGAAGCCTATGGAAGTTTTGCTGGTGGGTCGCACATGCTTTCTGACCACGTGTGACCGACGTGCGGTTCAGTCATGGCTGGTCACATGTTGGGCCGGCGGCTTCAGCAGGGATCCGCCTTGAGCAGCAACCTCAGAAAAGTCTTTGAAATGTCGAAGTCCTGCTCAAAGCGCAGGCCGGAATAGTGGGCCCCCCTTAGCTGGTTCATCCAGATCAGTTCTCCCTTCGCTTCGACGATCTCAGCCTCGGAGGGATCGTGGAAGCGAATCTGGATAGACGGGCCCATGGGGACCTCCTGGAAGCTGCGAATGCAGGCTCCAGAGCGGCTGACATCCCAAAGATGTCCCGAATAACAATGGTCCTGAGAAAACACCTCGACTTTTATGAGGATCTGAAAAAAAGGTGCTGAAAACTTGGGTTCTCGGGCGGGAAGTGCTGATTCCTTCATGTCCCTGAGTTGAGGAGATTGGCTCCAGACAGGTTTCAGTGTTCTGAGGAAATGGGTTTGAAGACTCTACCAAAAACAACAGGGGCGTCTACCTGGACCTTCGCACCCATGCGACACATGGATGGCATGCAAAGCACGGCCAACGGCACGCCAGGCCCCTGCTCAGGGGGTGCCGCCGGCCGGCGCCTGGGAGAAACCGCTCCAGCGCTTCAGCTCCTCGATCGTCTGCACCCCTTCCACCCGTTGGCTCCCCAGGACCCAGGTCGGGTAGGCCTTGATGTCAGCTTCCTGGCAGCGCTCCCGACCCTCCTTGGTCTTGTCGCACTCCACGTAGGGCAGTTGATTGCCCGCCTGCTGGCCGAAGAGGCTCTTCTGGCGGAAACAGGCCGGGCACCACCAGGCGCCATAGAAGAGCGCCCCGACGCGACGCAGGTGGTCCGTCAGCTCGATCTGGGAACGGTCGGATGGTGCCAGGGCCTCCCCAAGCGTGGGGGTGGTGGAGCTCCCGGCCTGGCCTCCCTGGGCGGGGGTGGTGATCGTGAGGACACAACCCAGCAGGGTGGGCAGTCCGCCCAGAAGCAGCAGTGGCCGCAGCACCGATGCTCGGGTGGCCTTCACGGAGGGGGAGGACAAGCGCATCGGCGGGCGAACTGGGCTGAAAATCTAGGCCGCACCCCTGGCCCCGTACGGGCTTCCGCCCTGCCGGGGCGTGTGAATTCAGCGGCTGGACTGGGACAATTTCCTCGACGGACGGTGACTGGCGCCCTGGCGACATGAGCGTGACGAGATGAGTGCCAATGGATACCGCGACTATTTCAAGGTGCTTGGCGTCGAAAGGGGCACCGATGCCGATGGCATCAAGCGGGCCTTCCGCAAGCTGGCCCGCCAGTACCACCCGGATGTGAATCCCGACGATGCCTCCGCCGAGGCCCGCTTCAAGGAGATCAGCGAGGCCTATGAAGTGCTCTCCGATCCCGAAAAGCGACGCCGCTACGAGCAGTTCGGCCAGTACTGGAACCAGATGGGTGGCGGCGGCGGGGCTCCCGGTGTCGATGTCGATTTCGGCCGTTATGGCAATTTCGACGACTTCATCAACGACCTGCTGGGCCGTTTCGGTGGCGGGGCTGCGGCCGGTGCCCCCGGCGGCTTCGGCTTCGGCAGCGGTTTCCCCGGCGGGTTCGCCTCCGGTTTCGGTGGTACCGGTGCTGAACGCGCCACCCAGGTCCAGCTGGATGCGGAAGCCACGATCAGCCTGCCGGTGGCCGATGCCTTCCGCGGCTGCGAGCGCACCCTGGCTGTCAACGAGGAGCGGGTGCAGGTGCGCATCCCCGCCGGCGTCAAGGACGGCAGCCGCCTGCGGCTCAAGGGCAAAGGCAACCTGCAGCCCGGCACCGGGCGCCGCGGCGACCTTTACCTCACGCTCAAGCTCCAGGCCCATCCCGTCTGGCGTCTCGATGGTGACCAGCTGCGGGCCGAACTTCCCCTCAGCCTCGACGAACTGGCCCTTGGCGGTGAGGTGCGGGTGGCCACCCCTGATGGGGAAGCCACGATCCAGGTGCCCCCCGGCATGACCCTGGGCCGCAGCCTGCGGCTCAAGGGCAAGGGCTGGCCGGTCAAGGACGGCAGGGGAGATCTGTTGTTCACCCCGACCCTCAAGCTGCCCGACAGCCTCAGCCCCCAGGAGCGGGACCTGCTGGAGCAGCTGCGCCAGGCCCGCAGCGTCGACCCCCGCAAGGACTGGATCAGCGCCGCCCTGCTCTGAACCCCCAACCGGCCCGCCGTTCAAGCGCCGGAAGGGCTTTCCGTAGGATCCGGCCAGTCAGAACGGCCCCATGGAGCTCACCTATCGGCCCCGCCGGCTGCGGCGCACGCCGGCCCTGCGGGCCATGGTGCGGGAATTTCAGCTCAGCGCCGCTGATTTCATCTATCCACTGTTCGTCCACGAGGGCGCGTCCAACGAACCGATCGGAGCGATGCCCGGCGCCCAGCGCTGGAGCCTGGAGGGCCTGGTGACCGAGGTGGGCCGGGCCTGGGATCTGGGCATCCGCTGCGTGGTGCTGTTCCCCAAGGTGGCCGATGGCCTCAAGACCGAGGACGGCAGCGAGTGCTTCAACGAGGGTGGGCTGATCCCCCGGGCGATCCGCCGCCTCAAGCAGGAACATCCGGCGATGGCGATCATGACCGACGTCGCCCTCGATCCCTATTCCTGCGATGGCCATGACGGCATCGTCAGCACCGAGGGCGTGGTGCTCAACGATGAGACTGTCAGCCAGCTGTGCCGCCAGGCCGTGGCCCAGGCCCGGGCCGGAGCGGATCTCATCGGCCCCAGCGACATGATGGACGGACGGGTGGGGGCCATCCGGGAAGCCCTTGACGAGGAAGGTTTCGAGCACGTCGGGATCATCAGCTACACCGCCAAATACGCCTCCGCCTACTACGGCCCTTTTCGCGAAGCCCTCGATTCCGCCCCCCGGGCCGTGAGCACCAAGCCCATCCCGAAGGACAAGAGCACCTATCAGATGGATCCGGCCAACGGCCGCGAAGCCCTCACCGAAGCCCTGCTCGATGAACAGGAGGGGGCCGACATCCTGATGGTCAAGCCCGGCCTGGCCTACCTCGATGTCATCCATCGCCTGCGCGGCGAGAGCGAGCTGCCCATCGCCGCTTACAACGTCAGCGGTGAGTACGCCATGGTGAAGGCCGCCGCCGAGCGGGGCTGGATCGACGAGCGGGCGGTGGTGCTGGAAACCCTGCTCTGCTTCAAGCGCGCCGGCGCCGATCTGATCCTCACCTACCACGCCTGTGATGCCGCCCAGTGGCTCCGCGACAGCTGAGCCACACCGCTTGAATGGGGGGATGAACCGACGTTTCCCCTTCCGATGACACGTCTCGGCCACGTGGCGGTGCGGGTCCAGGACATGGAGCGTGCCAAGCGCTTCTATGAGGGGCTGGGGCTGCGCCTCACCTGGGATGCCCAGGACTGGGCCTACATGCAGTCGCCCGGCAACGGCGACGGCATCGCCCTGCTCAGCCCCACCTACACCGCCGCCGGCCCCCACTTCGCTTTCCACTTCAGCGATCGCGCCGAGGTGCAGGCGGTGCACGACCGGCTTGAGGCGGCGGGCCACCGGGTGGGACCGGTGCATGACCATCGCGACGGCACCGCTTCCTTCTACCTGCAGGATCCGGATGGCAACTGGCTGGAGATGCTGTACGAGCCTGCCGAAGGCATTCCCTCCAACGTCGGAGCCGCCGCCATCCCCGCCCCGTCCTCCCTGGCGCCGGCTGGGTGAGCGAGATCCATCAGGACACGCTGGAGCTGCTGGAGTGGCCCCGTCTGGCCGCCCACCTGGCCGGCTTCGCCAGCACCGCCGCCGGCCGGCGCGACTGTGCTGGGCTCGGCCTGCCGGACCATCCGGCCGAGAGCCGCCGCCTGCTGCTGGAAACCACCGAGCTGCTGGCCCTCGATGGCCTCAGTGAGGGCGGCCTCAGCCTGCAGGGGGCCGAGGACATCGCCGCCACGATGGCCCTCTGTGCCAAGGGGGGCTGCGCCGGTGGCGAGGAGTTGCTGGCACTGGCCTCCACCTTGGCCACCGCCAGGCGGCTGCGGCGCCAGATCGAGGACCCCGAGCTGCGGCCGATCACCACGGCCCTGGTGGCCGAATTGCGCACCATGCCGGAGCTGGAGCAGCGGCTGCACTTCTGCCTGGAGGAGGGGGGCCGGGTGGCGGATCGGGCCAGCGGCCCCCTGGAGGCGGTGCGGCGCCAGCTGCTGGGCCTGCGGGCTGAGCGGCGCGAGCGGCTGCAGGAGCTGGTGCGTCGCTACGCCTCCTTGCTCCAGGACACGGTGGTGAGCGAGCGCAGCGGCCGGCCGGTGCTGGCGGTCAAGGCCGGCGCCGCCGCCCAGGTCAGCGGCCTGGTGCACGACAGCTCCGCCTCCGGCAGCACGGTGTATGTGGAGCCCCAGGCGGTGATCCCCCTGGGCAACCGCATCCGTGATGCCGAGGGCCAGGAACGGGAGCAGGAGCGCCAGGTGCGCAGCGAACTCAGTGCCCTGGTGGGAGAGCAGGCTGAGCCGCTGGGCCATCTGCAGCAGGTGTTGGTGCGGCTCGATGCCGGCCTGGCCCGGGCCCGTTACGGCCAGTGGCTGGGGGCCGTGCGGCCCGAGCTGGCCGAGACGGCTGAGGCCCCGTTCGAGCTGCGGGAGCTGCGCCACCCCCTGCTGCTCTGGCAGGAGCGCCGGGAGGGCGGCCGGCCCGTGGTGCCCGTGAGCATCAGCGTGGGCCCCGAGCTGCGGGTTGTGGCGATCACGGGCCCCAACACCGGTGGCAAGACGGTGACCCTCAAAAGCCTCGGCCTGGCGGCCCTGATGGCCCGCGCCGGCCTGTTCCTGCCCTGTGCCGGCACCCCCCGGCTGCCCTGGTGCGGCCAGGTGCTGGCCGACATCGGCGACGAGCAGTCGCTGCAGCAGAACCTCTCCACCTTCAGCGGCCACATCCGCCGCATCGCCCGCATCCTGGCGGCCCTGGCGGAGGGGGCCACCCTGGCCCAGGATTCCGCGGCGCTGGTGCTGCTCGATGAGGTGGGGGCCGGCACCGATCCCACCGAAGGCAGCGCCCTGGCCGCTGCCCTGCTGCGCCACCTCGCCGATCGCGCCCGCCTCACGGTGGCCACCACCCACTTCGGCGAGCTCAAGGCGCTCAAGTACGCCGATTCCCGCTTCGAGAACGCCTCGGTGGCCTTCGACGTGGAGACCCTCTCGCCCACCTACCGGCTGCAGTGGGGCATCCCCGGCCGCAGCAACGCCCTGGCGATCGCCTCCCGGCTGGGGCTTGACCCTGCGGTGCTGGCCGCGGCCGCCGCCCAGCTGGAGCCCGGCGGTGAAGGCGACGTGAACCGGGTGATCGAGGGGCTGGAGCAGGAACGCCAGCGCCAGCAGGAGGCGGCCGAGGCGGCGGCTGTGCTGCTGGCCCGCACCGAGCTGCTGCACGAGGAACTGCTGCAGCGCTGGTCGCAGCAGAAGGAGCAGTCGGCGGAACTGCAGGAGCAGCGCCGCCAGCGGCTGGAGCTGTCGATCCGGGAGGGGCAGGGGGAGGTGCGGCGCCTGATCCGGCGGCTGCGCTCGGTGGGTCAGGAGGTGCGCGTTGGCGGAAGGCTGGCGGGGGAAACGGCCCGCCAGGCCGGCCAGCGCCTGCGCCGGCTGGAGCAGCAGCACCGGCCCCTGCCGGAGCAGCGCGACCACGGCGGCTGGCGGCCCCGGGTGGGCGACCGCATCCGGCTGCTGGCCCTGGGCAAGGCCGCCGAGGTGCTGGCCATCTCGGAGGAGGGAACGGAACTCACGGTGCGCTGCGGTGTGCTGCGGCTCACGGTGGCGCTGGCGGCGATCGAGGGACTGCACGGCGAGAAGCCGGCGCCGCCCGAGCCGCCGCCCCAGGTGCGCATCCGCAGCCGTCGCTCCCCCGGCAGCCGCGGCCCGGACGTGCGCACCGAGGGGAACACGGTGGACGTGCGTGGCCTGCGGGTGCATGAGGCCGAGGCGGCGGTGGAAGAGCGCCTGCGGGGGGCGAACGGGCCGGTGTGGGTGATCCACGGCATCGGCACGGGCAAGCTCAAGCGGGGCCTGCGGGAGTGGCTCTCCGGCCTGGCCTGGGTGGAGCGAGTGAGCGATGCCGAGCAGGGGGATGGCGGCCCCGGCTGCAGCGTCATCTGGGTGAAGTGAGGCCCGGGCCGCGCCGCTCAGAAGTTGATGGCGGGCAGCTGGGGTTCTTGCCGGGGGGGCGCCGTGACATCGGTGGGCAACAAGGCGGCTCCGAGGCCGTCGAACAGGCGCCAGCCGGTGGGATCGACGTCGAGGTGGACGGTCTGGCCGACGGTCACGCTCTGATCTGGTGTGGCCCGCACCAGCACCAGGTGGCTGCCCTCCAGCAGCCGGCAGGTGACCAGTTGCTCGTTGCCCAGGGCCTCGCAGTGGCTCACCTCCGCGGCCAGGTTGCGGTTGGTGGCGGGGGCCAGCCGCAGGTGCTCGGGCCGCAGGCCGCCGGTGATCCGGTGGCCGATCCAGTCCCCCAGCAGGTCCGCCATCGGTCCCTCCACCGGGAAGCGCCGCTCCCCCAGCAGCAACTGGCTCGCGCTAGCCACCTCCACCGGCAGCAGGTTCATCGACGGACTGCCGATGAACTGGGCCACGAACAGGTTTGACGGCCATTGATAGAGCTGCATCGGCGTGCCCAGCTGCTGCAGCCGGCCCTCGTTGAGCACGGCGATGCGGTGGCCCATCGTCATCGCCTCCACCTGGTCGTGGGTGACGTAAAGGGTGGTGGTGCCCAGGCGCCGCTGCAGCTCCACGATCTGGGTGCGGGTGCCGGTGCGCAGCTTGGCGTCGAGGTTGCTGAGCGGTTCATCCATCAGGAACACCGCCGGTTGGCGGGCGATGGCCCGGCCCAGAGCCACCCGCTGCTTCTGGCCCCCGGAGAGCTCCTTGGGCCGGCGCTGCAGCAGGGGCTCCAGTTCCAGGGTGGTGGCCACCTCGTCGATGCGCCTCTCGATGCGGCGCTCCCGCTCGGAATCGATTCGCAGGGCCGCCGGCAGGCGGCGGCTGGCCCGATGCAGGCTGTCCTGCACTTGCTGGGGCAGGCTGCGGTGACGGCTGCGCCGCAGGCCGAAGCCGATGTTGTCGGCCACGCTCAGGTGGGGGTACAGCGCGTAGCTCTGGAACACCATGGCCACATCCCTCTGGGCGGGCCGCAGACGGCTCACGGGCCGCTCGCCCACGTAAATCTCGCCCGACGTGGTGGCCTCGAGGCCCGCTAGCAGCCGCAGCAGGGTGCTTTTGCCGCAGCCCGAAGGGCCCACCAGCACCAGGAATTCACCGTCCTCGATGTGCAGGTCGAGCTGGCGCAGCACCTCCACCGGGCTGCCGCCGCGACGGGGCGGGTAGGTCTTGCCGACCTTTTCGAAGCGGACCTCGGCCAAACAAGCGGTGCAACCGGGGGATCCTAGGGTTGTTCCTCATCAGAGCCCCGGCCGAAACCCTTCCTTGCAGTT
Source organism: Cyanobium sp. Aljojuca 7A6 (assembly GCF_024346455.1). GTDB lineage: Bacteria > Cyanobacteriota > Cyanobacteriia > PCC-6307 > Cyanobiaceae > Cyanobium. Next base: position 7,661 of record NZ_JAGQCY010000022.1, on the reverse strand, counting down.
CATCGATCAGGCCCGCATCGCCGTGCGCGCCGGCCGCGGCGGCGACGGCATCGTGGCCTTCCGTCGTGAGAAATACGTGCCCGCCGGGGGGCCCTCCGGCGGCGACGGGGGTCGGGGCGGTGACGTGCTCCTCGTGGCCGATTCCAACCTCCAGACCCTGCTGGATTTCAAGTACCGACGCCTGTTCGCCGCCGATGACGGCCGGCGCGGCGGCCCGAACCGCTCCTCCGGAGCCAGTGCCGCCACCCTGACGATCCGGGTGCCGTGCGGCACGGAGGTACGTGACTGCCGCACCGGCATCCTGCTGGGGGATCTCACCAACGCCGGCGAGGAACTGCTGGTGGCGGCCGGTGGCCGTGGCGGGCTGGGCAACGCCCACTACCTCAGCAATCGCAACCGGGCCCCGGAAAAGTTCACCGAGGGCAAGGAGGGGGAGGAATGGAAGCTGCAGCTGGAGCTGAAGCTGCTGGCCGAGGTGGGGATCATCGGCCTGCCCAACGCGGGCAAAAGCACCCTGATCGCCGTGCTCTCGGCCGCCCGACCGAAGATCGCCGACTATCCCTTCACCACCCTGGTGCCCAACCTGGGCGTGGTGCGGCGGCCGAGCGGCGACGGCACTGTCTTTGCCGATATCCCCGGACTGATCGCGGGGGCAGCCCGCGGAGCCGGCCTGGGCCATGAGTTCCTGCGCCACATCGAGCGCACGCGACTGCTGCTGCATCTGGTGGATGCGGGCGGCGGGGACGTGCTCAGGGATCTGCTGGTGGTGGAGGAGGAGCTGTCCGCCTATGGCAACGGGCTCAGCGAGCGCCCCCGCCTGGTGGTGCTCAACAAGATGGAGCTGTGTGATGACGAGGAACTGGAGGAACGGGTGGCTTCCATTGCCGCCCACACCGGCCAGCCCCCCCTCGTCATCTCCGCTGCCGCCTCCCAGGGTCTCCAAGCCCTGCTGGCCGCCGTCTGGCAGCAGCTGGGCATCGTTTGACGCTTCGCCTCAGTCGTCGTAGACCCGGCACTCGGGCGCTTCGGGGTTGAGGTCGCAGTACACCTCGAGGGGGCTGGGGTCGTGGCTGTCCTCGGGGTGGTGCTCCTTGTACTCGTTGAGGGCCTTGAGCTCCTCCTCGAGATGGCGCACCTTGCCGAGATTGCCGTCGGCCTTGGCCGACTCAATCTCGACCTTGTCCTTCTCGATGTGATCGTCGATCGTCTTCATGCAAAAACCGGCCTTCACGAGCCGGAACTCACCGCAGACACCATACGGTCGTGGCAGGGGGACCGCCTTTTCCTGTGGGTTCCCGCACACCCTTGGTTGAGGCACCGGCTTCAGGTGGCCAGCTCGCTCAACGCCAGCCAGCGCTCCTCCGCCGCGTGGATCCGCTCCACCAGGCCCGCCAGCTCGTGGGTCAGCTCCTCCAGCCGGGCGTAATCCGGGCCACTGGGCGCCGCCAGGTGCTGCTCCAGCTCGCGGCGTTGCTGTTCGAGCTGGGGCAGTTCGGTTTCGAGGCGCTCCAGCTCCCGGACCTCCTTGAAGCTGCGCCGTCTGGGGCCGTCCGCCGGCACCTTGGCGGAGGGGGCTGAGCGCTTGGCGGCCACCTGGGCCACGGCCGCGGCGGCGGCGGACCCAGGGGCGGTTGCCGGCGATTCTGCCTTTCGCTCCAACCAGCTGCTGTAGTTGCCCTCGAAGCGCTCCAGCCGGCCGTCCTCGAAGTGGAACAGGCGGTCGACGGTGCGGTCCAGGAACCAGCGGTCGTGGGAGACCACCACCACGCAGCCGCGGAAATCGTCGAGGAACTCCTCCAGCACGCTCAGGGTGTGGACATCGAGGTCGTTGGTGGGTTCATCCAGAAGCAGCACGTTGGGGGCCTCGATCAGCAGCCGGCAGAGGTGCAGGCGCCGCCGCTCGCCCCCCGAAAGCTTCGCCACCGGCTGGTGCTGCTGGGCGGGGGGGAACAGGAAGCGCTCCAGCAGCTGGGAGGCCGTCAGCTCCACCCCGTCCACCTGCACCCGGCTGGCGGCCTCCTGCACCACTTCGATCACCTTGCGCTTGCCGTCCTTGGCCAGCAGCACGTCGCTGTGCTGGTCGAAGTAGGCCAGCTTCACCGTGGCCCCCAGTTCCAGCAGGCCTTCGCTGGGGGGGCGCCGTCCGGCGATCACCTCCAGCAGGCTGGATTTGCCGGCCCCGTTGGGTCCGATGATCCCCACCCGGTCCTCGGGACTGAAGTCGTAGCTGAAGTCGCTCAGCAGGGTGCGCTCGCCCACGGCCACCGCCAGCCCCTCGGCGGTGATCGCCCGTTTGCCGATGCGCCGGGCGGTGGCGGCCATGGCCAGGCTGGTGCGACCCTGGCGGGCGGGCGCCTCCAGCAGGGCATCGATGCGTTGCAGCCGCGCCTTCTGCTTGGTGCTGCGGGCCTTGGGGCCCTGGCGCAACCAGGCCAGTTCCCGCCGCAGGGTGCCCTTGAGCTTGGCGGCGGTGGAGGCTTCGGCCTCCTCTTCGGCCGCCTTGAGGCCCAGATAAGTGCCGTAGTTGCCCTCGTAGGGCCGGGCCTCGCCCCGCTCCACCGCCACGATCCGGCGGGTGACCCGATCCAGCAGGTAGCGGTCGTGGGTGACGAGCACCAGGGCGCCGGCGAAGCGATCCAGGTAGCTCTGCAGCCACTCCACCCCCTCGGCATCGAGATGGTTGGTGGGTTCGTCCAGCAGCAGCACTTCCGGTTCGGCCACCAGGGCCGCCGCCAGGGCGACGCGGCGCCGGTTGCCGCCGGAGAGTTCGCCGATCGTGCGCTCCTGCTGGGCCGCGTTGATGCCCAGGCGCTCCAGCACCTCCCGGCAGCGGCGCTCCAGGTCCCAGGCCTGGCAACCGTCCATGCGGTGCTGCAGGGCGCTGAGGCGGGCCAGCAGCTGGTCGTCTTCGGCGCCGCTGGCCAGCTGGTGGCTCACCCCGGCGTACTCCCGCAGCAGGGCCATGGCTTCCCCGTCCCCGGCGAACACCTGCTCCAGCACGGTGAGGGAGGGATCCAGGCGGGGCTCCTGGTCGAGCAGCACCACCCGGGTGCGGGCGTGGCAGCGGCGTTCGCCGCGATCGAGCGGCTCGAGGCCGGCCAGCACCCGCAGCAGGGTGCTCTTGCCGCCGCCGTTGGGGCCGATCAGCCCCAGCCGGTCGCGCTCGCCCACATGCAGGTCGAGATCGGCGAACAGGCTGCGCAGGCCGAAGTCCTTGGCGGCCCCCACCAGACTGATGGCACTCATGGGGTAGTGCCGCTCTGGCCCAGGCCCAGGCGCTGCTGCTCCAGATGGGCGAAGACGCTCTTGTCGCCCACATCGGCCGCCGCCGGCATGGGGAATTTGCGCAGGCAGAGCAGCAGCAGCAGCAGGGCTTCGGCGGCCAGCAGGCTGGCGGTCGTGGCGGGGCTCAGCACGCCGGCCAGGCGCCCGAGCAGGGCCAGGGGCAGCAGCAGGGTGACGCCGATCGCCTCGGGGCGCTGGAAGCAGAAGAACTCCTTGAAGCCGATGCCGGCCAGGGCGGCGAAGAAGGGACCCACCGCCAGGATCCACAGGGGCTGCTGGGCCAGGGCGGGGAGCATCTGGGCGGGTCCGGCCCGCAGGGCCAGCAGCAGTCCGCCCAGGCAACCGGCCAGCCAGAACAGTTGCAGGGCCCGGTGCAGGGGACGCAGGTAGATGTGGATCCAGCGCAGGGCCAGGCCCAGTCCCGCCGCCATCACCAGCAGCCAGGGCCAGAGCAGGTCGGGGCCGAACTGCCGCCACTGGGCCAGCAGGGCCAGCTGGGCCAGGGCCACGGCCGTGAGGGCCAGCCGGTAGCCGAGCACCTCGCGGCGGTCGGTAGCGGTGATCGTGAAGTGGCCGTACACCCCCTCGAAGACGGGGTCGGTGCCATCCGGGGTGGCCAGGGTGCTGCTCATCGGGTGGGGGCGCCGGGGGCGGCAGGGGGCGGGCTGCCCACCAGTGTGGCCAGGTCCGGTCCCGCCGGGACGATGCCGGAGGGATGCAGGGGGAACAGGGCCCCGAAGTAGTCGCGGCGCCAGGCCGTCGGGAAGCAGGTGGCGGCCACCCCCTCAAGGGCGTGGAAGCGGCGCCGCCAGTCCCACAGCCGCGGCAGTTGCCACAGGGGGCGGCGGCTGCAGCCGAACAGCGGCGCGTAGACCAGCTCCATCCGGATCAGGGTGGGGAACAGCACCACGTCCGCCAGGCTGGGGTGGGCCCCGCCGCAGAGCCAGCCGCCGCTCTCCCCCTGGGCCACGAGGCTGGCCTCGACGGCCTCCAGGGCGTCGAACAGGGCCGCTTCGGCCTCGTCGTAGGCCGCCTGGGTGCGGGCGAAGCCGCAGCGATACACCCCGTCATTCACATCCCCTTGCAGCCGCTCCCGCCAGACGCTGATCGCCGCGAGGTCGTCCGGCGGGGCCAGGTCCGGAGCCCTGGGCGCGGCGGGCCAGGCGTTGAGCAGCTCGATCAGGCGGGCGCTCTCGCTGACCAGGATCTGCTTCTGGCTGCGGGAGTAAAGAGCCGGCACGGTGGCCCGGGTCCGGGGATCGGCGCCGCTGCGGCGGTAGAGGTCGATCAGGGTGTGGCAGCCCTCGAAGGGCGTCTCGAAGCGCCAGCGGCCGGCGGCCGGATCGGGATCCACCACCACCGTGTCGATCGTGGAAGCCAGGCCGCGCAGGCTCCAGGTGAGCCAGGCGCGATGGGCCCAGGGGCAGCTGCGGCCCACGATCAAGACGTGGCCGCCGGGGTCGGCGGCGTCCTGCGGCAGCGGCGGCAGGCTGGTGAAGGCCCCGGCAGGCCGCCGGTAGCGGCCCTGGTTGTCGGCGGGGCCGAGCCCGCCCATCAGCAGACGCCACTGGCACTGCCAGAGCTGCCGAGCGGTGCGCACCAGGGTGGCGGGCGGGGCCATGGGAATCAGCGCTGTCCAGCCATGACTCTGCGCCAGGCTGGAGCCCTGTGAGCGAGCAGGCGATGGCGGCGGGCAGGGTGATGGTGGTGGGGGGCACCCACGGCAACGAGCGCAACGCACCCTGGCTGCTGGAGGCCTGGCGGCAGCACCCGGCCCTCTTGCAGCGCCATGGCCTCGCTCTGGAGCTGGTGCTGGGCAACCCCGCCGCCCACGCCGCGGGCCGGCGCTACCTGGACCGCGACCTCAACCGCAGCTTTGTGCCGGCCCTGCTGGACGCCGCCGAACCGGGGGACCGGGAACGGCAGCGGGCGCGGGAGTTGCTGGCTTGCCATGGGCCCGAAGGCAGCGCCCCCTGCCTGGTGGCCCTCGACCTGCACAGCACCACCGCCGCCATGGGCAACGGCCTGGTGGTGTATGGCCGGCGGCCGGCCGATCTGGCGCTGGCGGCGGCGATGCAGCAGCGCCTGGGGCTGCCGATCTACCTGCACGAGCAGGATCAGGTCCAGACCGGCTACCTGGTGGAGCGCTGGCCTTGCGGGCTGGTGGTGGAGGTGGGCCCGGTGCCCCAGGGGGTCATCAATGCCGCCATCTGTCTCCAGAGCCAGCTGGCCCTGGAAACGGCCCTGGAGGTGCTGGCGGAGGCTCGGGCCGGAGCCTTGCGCCAGCCGGCCCAGCTGGTGGTGCACCGGCACCTGGGCAGTCTGGATCTGCCGCGCCACAGCGACGGATCCCCGGCGGCGGTGGTGCACCCACAGCGTCAGGGACGTGACTGGTGGCCGATCGGCGCCGGCGAGCCCCTGTTCCTGACGGCGGAGGGCACCACGATCCCTTATCACCCCCAGGGCGACCAGGAGCAGGGAACCGTCTGGGCCGTGTTCATCAACGAGGCGGCCTACGGCGAGAAGGGCATCGCCCTCAGCCTCACGCGCCGGGAAGCTTGGCCCGTGGCGCCCGCCTGGGGCCAGGCACTGACGGACCTGGCCCGGAACCTTCAGACCCCAGGAGCTGGCTGCGATCGGGGCGGGCCGTTGTAGAGCACGCTCACGACGGTGCGACCGTCGGGAGCGATGAGAATCTCCGTCTCCAGCGTCGGGGGCTGGCCGAGCTGGGCCCAGCCGGGCCCACCGCCGTAGAAGCGGAAGAGATGACCGGCGGCGTCGGAGCGCACCAGGCAGTCGCCGCCACTGCGTTCGTACATGCAGGTGGCGGGCCGATAGACGCCGAGACCGCCGTTGATCACCTCGGCCCGCATGCGGGCCAGGTTGACGGCGCGGCCGCGTTGGAAGGCCAATTCCTGGGTGGTCTGGGAGAGGGCGGGGGCGGCCTCAGTCAAGGGGGTGGCCAGCAGCAGGGCCAGGCAGCCCAGCAGGGGCCGGAGACGGGGTGAGCGCATGGTCATCCGCAAACGAGGGTGGTCTGTTCCTTGGTGCAGGGGAGATCGGTCTTGCTGCCGTCGGCCCAGTAGATCCGCAACCGGTCGTCCTCGGTGTCGGTGCGCAGGGTCAGCGATTTGACCACGCCGGCCGGGGGCTTGCCGGCCGGGTCGGCGGTGTCTGGGCGCAGGTTGGCCTTGTTCAGGCGCTGCTCGAGCTGCTGGATCTGCAACTCAAGCTGATCGATGCGGCGGCTGTCGGCATTGGGCAACCCCTGGCAACCCGCCGCCAACAACGGCAGGACGAGCAGGGCGGGAGACAGCCGGCGCAGGCGCAAGCCGGCGTGACGCGGTGGCTGGGGCGAGAGCGGCGAACGCGAGACCATCGGCGGGCGGGCGGGCGTGATGACCGGAGCAACTCACCATCTAGCAGCGGCAGGGCGGGGCAGGCCAGAAAACAAACTCAGCTTTTCTTCATGAACGACCGCTCACACCCCGCAACAGTCTGTTACAGTCGTTTCAGGCGATTCCTCGCTCTTCCTTACGCCCATGGCCAGCGCACCAGCGTTCGCGCCTGATGGCACTCTTCTCTCGCACTCATGACCGCCACTCTCCAGCAGCGCTCCGGCGCTTCGGTGTGGAACCAGTTCTGTGAGTGGGTCACCTCCACCAACAACCGCCTCTACGTCGGTTGGTTCGGTGTGCTGATGATCCCCACCCTGCTGGCCGCCACCATCTGCTTCATCGTCGCCTTCATCGCGGCCCCCCCTGTCGACATCGACGGCATCCGTGAGCCCGTCGCCGGCTCCCTGATGTACGGCAACAACATCATCTCCGGCGCCGTTGTTCCTTCCAGCAACGCCATCGGCCTGCACTTCTACCCCATCTGGGAAGCCGCCAGCCTCGACGAGTGGCTGTACAACGGTGGTCCTTACCAGCTGGTGGTCTTCCACTTCCTGATCGGCGTCTTCGCCTACATGGGTCGCGAGTGGGAACTCTCCTACCGCCTCGGCATGCGCCCCTGGATCTGCGTCGCCTACTCCGCCCCCGTGGCGGCCGCCAGCGCCGTGTTCCTGATCTACCCCTTCGGTCAAGGTTCCTTCTCCGACGGCATGCCCCTCGGCATCAGCGGCACCTTCAACTACATGCTGGTGTTCCAGGCTGAGCACAACATCCTGATGCACCCCTTCCACATGCTGGGTGTGGCGGGTGTGTTCGGTGGCTCCCTGTTCTCCGCCATGCACGGTTCGCTGGTGACCTCCTCCCTGGTGCGTGAAACCACCGAGAGCGAGTCGCAGAACTACGGCTACAAGTTCGGCCAGGAAGAAGAGACCTACAACATCGTGGCTGCCCACGGTTACTTCGGTCGCCTGATCTTCCAAT
>NZ_JAGQCY010000021.1 GCF_024346455.1 Cyanobium sp. Aljojuca 7A6 | reverse complement strand
ATCGGTGTCAGGCGGGCGTTCGGGTGTGTATGCATGGGGGGTGAGGTCTGGGGCTGTTGGGTCGCACCACAACCCTGTCGGCCTCACACCCCTTTGTCAGCCGGAACAACCTGGTGGCACTGCACACCTAGTTGCTCCGCCCAGCCACTGGCGATCGGATCATGCGTGATCAGGCGCAGCGCAGCCGAGGCATCGAGCACCAGCGCCGGTGCCATCAGCGCTCGCGGTCGCTGCGGATCAGGGATTCCGGCGACTCCTCCCACTGCAGCGCCGGTCGCTGCTGCCATCGCTCGGCGATCCTCTCCAGCGCCAGCTGGCGCCGCTGCCTCGGGTCCCCGCCAACGATCGCTTCCAGATCAGCCAGGGCTTGCTGGCTGAGGCTGCGCTTCTGGGCGCTAGCCCGGCGTTGCAACAGTCGATGCAGGGGATCCGGCAGGTCGCGGATCTGCAGGGAAGGCATGGCAGGCTCCGTTCTTCAAGCAGTTTACTTGGAATGCATGCGGATGGCATGCTGCGGAAGCTTGGGCTCCTCCCTCACCCCCCCGCCCCCATCCGCGCCGTCGTTTCGATGCGCTGGGTGCCGCCGCCGGAAGGCTCAAACTCCTGCCGCAGCTGCAGGCGCAGCAGGCCGTCGGGCTCCAGGGCTCCGGCCAGGCCGGGGTCGGCGAGTCCATCCAGCAGCACCCGGTTCTGGGCCGCTCCGGCGCTGGGTTCACCGTGCAGCCCGAAGGCGGGGCCGCAGCGCATCAGCACCCGGCCCCGCCAGATGGCGCTGGGGGCAGCGCCCACCGTGTAGGTGATCGGGCCGGCCGGCGTCTGCAGCTGCAGCACGGGATCCCTGCCGCCCAGGCCGCAGGCGGCCCCGGTGGCCTGGGCGAGGTCCACCCGCTCGGCGCGCAGCAGATCGCCCCGCAGCAGGGCCAGCACCCGCCGCTGCTGGCCCCGCTCCCGCAGCTGGCGCACCATCCGGTCCACCTGACGGCCATCGGCCACCAGCGCCTGCAGCACCACCCCCCACACCAGCAGCCCAAGGCAGGCCGCCACCAGTAGCTCCACCAGCGTGAATCCCGCCCTATTGGGAGCTGGGATCGTCCTGGAACGCTTCAACGCCATGGTTTAACTCCGATGAAAGGGCGGCTCAGGGCCGCGGATCCGGCAGGCAACCGCCCGGCCCCTGCCGGCCCAGGCGGGTCACCCCCAGGGGCAGGGCCACCACCACGCAGCGCACCAGGTCGGTGCCCTCGGTGCTGAGCAGCACGGTGCCGCCATCGATGATCAGCCCGTTGCTGGTGAAGCGCACCGCGGCCGGCAGGTTGTGGCTGAGGCTCACCGCCGGCCCGCCACCGAGGCCCTCACCCAGATCCAGTGCGGCTCCTTCGCAGGGGGGCAGGCTGCTGCCCTGGGGCTCCTGCCAGCCCGTGTCGGTGAGGGACAGGGCGCAGGGTTGGCCCAGACGCAGGGCGGCATCGCGCCCCCGCTCGAGCCCCAGCATCACCCGGCGGCTGGCGCCCTCCAGCCGGGCGGCGGCCAGCTCCGTGCTGGCGGAGGTGAGCCCCAGCTGAGCCAGCAGGCCCACCAGCACCAGGGCCAGCAGGGTTTCGGGCAACGTGAAGCCGCCCGACTCAGGGGTTGCCACCACCGCCTCCCTGCGCCCCTGCGCAGAGCCCCAGCACCGCCGGCACGTAGAGCCGCTGGCGTGGTTCGGTTTCGCCGGCCACCGCCAGGCGCAGCACCACCCCATCGCCGCTGGCCGACACCTCCAGCTGGCGGTCCAGTCCCGGGGCCAGGGGCTGGGCCCCAAGGGCCTGCAGCAGCTGAGTCGTCGCCGCGGTGCAGTCGCCAGCGAAAGGGGCCAGGCCGCGCAGGGAGGTTTCGGCCCGCAACAGGGCGACCTCCGCCTGCTCCATCCGCTCCTGCTGGCGCTGTTCGGCCACGGCCGCCGCGGCCGCTAGACCCCAGAGCTGCAGGGAGGATCCGGCCGAGGCGGCGAAGACCACCGATCCGGTCAGCACTTCGATCAGGTTCATGGCGCCACCCCCTGCAGCCCCACCAGGCGCACGTCGGTGATCTGCGGCTGGGGCTGGGCCGGGGCCAGCTGCACCGCAAAGGCCCCCTGGCGCGCCGGCTGCCCCGCGGCGGCGGCCAGCTCCAGCAGCAGTTCGGCCGGGACCAGCTGCGGGCGCCAGCCCACCAGCCGGTAGGAGCTGCCCAGCACCTGACCGGCCTTGAGGGAGGCGATCGCCTGGGCGGGAGCGCAGGCCAGCCCCTGGGAATCCCAATGCTCCAACGGCAGCGCCAGCAGGCAGGGATGGCTGCGGTGAAGATCGGCCAGCCACTGCTGGCCCGCCGAAGCCAACCGGTCTTCAGCCTGGCGCTGCTGCTGCTCCCGGATCCCTTGCAGGCGCACCTGAAGACTGACGGTATGGGCCGAGAGGCTCCCCAGCAGCAGAACCATGGACGCCCCCATGGCCAGGGGCAGTACGAACCCCGGTGATCGGGGGGGGTAATGGCGGCAAAGCATCGCGGGCATGGCGGTGACAGCAACGTCTGCTCCAGAGTTCCCACCCGAGGACAGCAGCGAAAGTAAGGAATCCTTTTTTCCGGACTCAGCCGGCTGCGTTGATGGTCCTGGCCAAGCGCACCAGCAAAAACCAGCTCACCTTGCCCAAGGCTGTGGTGGAGGCTGTTGGGGTCGCCGATTACTACGACGTGGCCACCGAAAATGGCCGCATCGTGCTCACACCTGTCCATCCGGCTGCTGCCGCCAACGTGCGAGCCCGCCTGACGGAGCTGGGAATCACCGAAGCGGATGTGAGCGACGCCGTGGCCTGGTCTCGCCAGGAGTGACCAGCCGCGTCGTTCTCGACACGAACGTGCTGGTGTCGGCACTGCTGTTCGAGAAGGGCCGCCTGGCCTGGCTGCGCCGGAGCTGGCAGGCAGGCGCGATCAGGCCTGTGCTGGCGGAACCCACCGCCCGCGAACTGATTCGTGTGCTGGCTTACCCCAAGTTTCGGCTCACACGGCCCGCTATCGATCAGCTGCTGGGGGATGTGCTGCCTTGGTGTGAAACGAAGGCGGGCCCCATTGAGCCCTGTCAGCACCAAATACGTGACCCCAAGGATCAGGTGTTTCTCGGTCTGGCCCTGGCTGCTGGCGTGCCGGTGCTCGTCAGCTGAGATGGTGACCTGCTTGCCTTGAAGAACCAGGTGCAGCCCTTGCTGATCCTTACGCCGGATGAGTTTCAGATCTGGCTTGACGCCCCCTGATCAGAACATCGGCAGCGGCTGCAAGCGGATGCCCCGGACCGGGGCCTGCGCCAAAGTTCCCCCCATGACCCACCCCAGGCCCAGGGACAGCCGCGACGAGGTCGACGGCTTCGTGCACCGCCACCAGCTGGACTATTCCGTTGGCCAGTTGCGGCTCGTGGGGCTGCTGCTGCTGGCCCTGGAGCTGAGCACCCTGCTGCTGGCGGGGGTCTTCGCCAGCGCTGAGCCTCCCCTGGCGCGGCTCAGCGGTCTGGTCGGCCTTTCGCCGGCCCTGCCGCTGCTCACCCTGGGCTTTGGTCTCTACCTGCTGGGCGGCGGCCATCGCCGCCACCGACGCGAGCAGCCCTGGACCGGGGCCCTGCATCGCACCCTGCTGCCACTGGGCCTGGTCCTGCTGCTGCTGCTGCCGGCCATCACCATCCATGACGCCGTCAGCCTGGCCAGCCAGGAACAGGGCCTGGGAGCTCTCTCGCCCCTGCACCAGGACCTGCTCAACCCCCTGCGCCTGATCACCACCCTGCTGCTGCAGAGCATCACCGGCGCCGGACTGCTGCTTCTGCGGCGCCAGGGACTGCGCCAGATGCGACGGGTGGGCCTCACCCCGGCCCTGTTCTTCCGCACCGACGCCACCGGACCGGTGCAGCAACAGCGGCGCCGCTCAACGGATGGGGGTTGAACCAGACGGCCGTCAGATGGTTTCCATATCCCGGCCCTTCGGTTCGATGCGATAGAGCCAGGTCACCACGGCGCCAAGCAGGGACGTCAGCACCAGCACTGACAGCAACGTTTCGGTCCCCCAGACCTTGAGGAGCGTGGGGAAGAAAAACGCCGTCAGCACAGCGCCAACCTTGCCACTGGCAGCGGCAAAACCGGCTCCAAGACCTCGGATCTTGGTGGGAAAGAGTTCACCGGCCATGAGATACGTGGTGGCATTGGGGCCCAGATTGGTCATGAACTGAAAGAGCAGGAAACCGGCAACGATCAGGGGCAGATTGTTGGTGGGTCCACTGCTACCAAATCCGGCCAGGGCCAGACCGGCCGCACAACCGATGAAGCCGGTGATCTGGAGCGGGATGCGACCCCAGCGATCCGCAAGCACAATCGCCACGGCGATCCCCACCAGGAAACCCACATCGATCAGTGCCGTGCCGCGCGCAGCAACCACATCGTTCTGAATCAGAGCCGCAACCGTGTTCTCATGGACCTTCGCGCCGAAGGCCAAGGTGATGATCACCGGCGTGAAGATGCCGATGCCATAGGTGGAGAGATCCTGAAGAAACCAGGGCACCGAGGCAAGGATGGTGGAGCGGAGATACTTACCGCGAAACAGCTTCATCACATCATTGCTGCGCTGATCCGCACGGATCTCCTTGAGTCGGTCCACCTTGGCCAGGGTCAGATTCTGGCGGTTGAGAAGCTTGCGCAGCTGTTGCTCCGCCTTCTCCGGGAAGCCCCGGCTGTACAGCCAATGGCTGCTCTCCGGCAGGAACAGCCGGCCCCAGATCACTGCCGCCACCGGCAGAACGGGCACCAGGAAGAAGATCCGCCAGGCCTCCAGAGACGGGCTCGCGCCAAGCACGACTGCGGCGATCGCGGTTCCCAGCACAGCACCGATCGCCTGGAAGCTGAAGGCACCCAACACCAGCCTGCCGCGGATGGCGGAAGGGATGCTTTCGGAGATCACCAGGTGGGCCGTGGGGTAATCGGCCCCCAAAGCCAGTCCAATGACAAACAGACTGCCGATCAGCACCGATTTGTTTGGGGCTGCAGCCGCCACCACCAAGGCAACGAGCAGAAGCACCATCTCACCGATGAAAACCGGTTTGCGCCCCAGTCGATCGGCCAAGCCACCAAGCAGCAGCGCACCGACCAGGATCCCGGCCAATGTGGCTGCCGTCACCAGCCCCTTGTCCAGGTCTGTGAGCGCAAATTCTCTGGCGATCAGGGGCAGGCCGACACCTTGCATGAATACAATCATGCCCTCAAAGAACTTGCCGGCGGTGGCCAGACTCCACAAAAACCACTGCATTCCCGACAGCGGTGGACCGGCGAGTGGCAGACCATCATCCCAGAGAGGCACATCCTCGATGTAGGCCTGGACGGAATGCTTGGCCACAAAGAGGTCGTTCGTTGGGCGCTTGAAATCTACGGCCCTAGGCCATGGCCGCCAGCCCGTCACGGCCTGCAGGTAGAGACACTCCGGAGTCCGCAAAAGACGTGGGCAGAACTGGGCCAGCGCAGCTCTTACCCATTCGATGATCGTGCTGGCAGTAAAGAGTCCCTGCTCACTCAGCAGTCCGCCGAAATGTTCACCGGGTGCGCTTTTCGCGTAGCCGTCGGGATACAGGATGAATCAGATGGCGCATCATCTGGTGCCACAATTGATGCCTGACACCTCGTGGGCTTGGCCGGCCATGCGCACCACCCTGAATCTCGACGACGAACTGCTCTCCGAGGCCCAGCGCCTCAGTGGCATCAGCGAACGGGCGCTGCTGATACGAGAGGCGCTGCGAGCCCTCGTCCAACGGGAAAGTGCCCGCCGCCTAGCGGCTCTTGGCGGCAGCGAGCCCGCACTGGAGGCCGTGCCACGCCGACGCAGCACGCGCCCATGACCCTGGTGGACACGTCGATCTGGATCGAGCACCTCCGCAGCCGTCTCCCGACACTCGCCAAGGCACTCGAGGATGGGACGGTGGCAACCCATCCATGGGTGATCGGCGAACTGGCCTGCGGCCAGCTTCACAACCGCGCAACCCTTCTGGGATTGCTCAACGGCTTACCCCGCGTTTCCGTCGCGGCGGATCATGAGGTGCTGCTCACGATCGAGAACAGACAGCTGTTGGGACGAGGGATCGGCTTCATTGATGCCCATCTGCTTACCTCGGCCATGCTCAGCCAGACCACCATCTGGACAGCAGACCGACGCCTTTCCGCCGTTGCCCACGAGCTCGGGCTGCTTCGTAAGCCAAGTCACTGATTCAGCTTCAGCACTGCCATGAAGGCTTCCTGGGGCACCTCGACACGGCCCATCGCCTTCATGCGTTTCTTGCCCTTGGCCTGCTTCTTGAGCAGCTTCTTCTTGCGGGAGATGTCGCCGCCGTAGCACTTCGCCAGCACATCCTTGCGGATGGCGCTGATGCTTTCGCTGGCGATGATGCGGCTGCCGATCGAGGCCTGGATCGGAATCTTGAACTGTTGCCGGGGAATCAGCTCCTTGAGCTTCTCCACCAGGCTCTTGCCCACGTTGTACGACTTATCGCGATGCACGATCGTGGTGAGCGGATCGGCCCGCTCGCCATTGATCAGCACATCCAGCCGCACCAGCTCGTTGCGGCGATAGCCGATCAGGCTGTACTCCATCGAGGCGTAGCCCTTGGTGCGGCTCTTCATCTGATCGAAGAAGTCGGTCACCACTTCCGCCAGCGGCATCTCGTAGTGCAGCGTCACCCGGTCGGTGGTGATGTACTTCATGTCGATGAACTCACCACGGCGCTCCTGGCACAGCTCCATCAGGGCGCCGTTGTACACATTGGGGGTATAGATCTCCAGCTTCACATAGGGCTCCTCGATCGATTCCCGCTTCTGGGGATCGGGCAGGGTGGCGGGGTTGTCCACCATCAAGGTGCTGCCGTCCACCATGTTCACCTGGTAGATCACCGAGGGAGCGGTGACGATCAGGTCGAGGTCGTACTCCCGCTCCAGCCGCTCCTGCACGATCTCCATGTGCAGCAGGCCGAGGAAACCGCAACGGAAGCCGAAGCCCATGGCGCTGCTGGTCTCCGGCTCGAACTTCAGCGCCGCATCGGAGAGCTGCAACTTGTCGAGCGCCTCGCGCAGATCCGGATATTGGTCGGCATCGGTGGGGAACAGGCCGCAGAACACCATCGGGGTGGCCTCGGCATAGCCGGGCAGCGGCTCAGCCGCCGGATTCGCCGCCAGGGTGATCGTGTCGCCGACGCGGGCATCGGCCACCGCCTTGATCGAGGCGGCCAGATAGCCCACTTCGCCGGCATGCAGGCTGTCCACCTGGCGCTGGTCGGGCGCCATCACGCCCACCTCGTCGAGTTCCACCACCTTGCCGCTGGCCATCAGCAGCACCTTGTCCTTGCGGGCGATCACGCCGCTGATCACCCGGAAGTAGACGATCACACCCCGGTAGGGGTCGTAATAGGAGTCAAAGATCAGGGCCCGCAGCGGTTCATCCGCCTGGTCCGGCGGCGCCGGCACCCGGTCCACCACCGCCTGCAGGATCTCGGGCACCCCCAGGCCGGTTTTGGCGGAGCAATTGATGGCCGTGGAGGTATCCAGGCCGATGATCGCCTCGATCTCCGCCTTGATCCGGTCGGGATCGGCCCCGGGCAGGTCGATCTTGTTGAGCACCGGAATGATCTCCAGATCGTTCTCCAGCGCCAGGTACACATTGGCCAGCGTCTGGGCCTCCACCCCCTGGCTGGCATCCACCACCAGCAAGGCCCCCTCGCAGGCCAGCAGGCTGCGGCTCACCTCATAGGAAAAGTCGACGTGGCCCGGCGTGTCGATCAGGTTGAGGATGTAGGTCTGGCCGTCGGCGGCCTTGTACTCCATGCGAGCGGCCTGGAGCTTGATCGTGATGCCCCGCTCCCGCTCCAGTTCCATGTTGTCCAGGAACTGGGCCTGCATGTCCCGGGCCGCCACGGTGCCGGTGTCCTGCAACAGCCGGTCGGCCAGGGTCGATTTGCCGTGGTCGATGTGGGCGATGATGCAGAAATTACGGATCCGCTGGGCGGGAACGTCGGTCATAAGGAGCAGCGACAGGCGGCCCACAGGGGCCACCGCAAGTTGGGGCGATCCTAGGCAGCGGCGGCAGAGGCGATGCCGAGCCGCCGCAGCACCGGCAGGCGCTCGCTGGAGAAGTTGTCCCAGAACTGCTGCAGCTGTCCCAGGGCCTGCTCCGGATCCTCGATCGGTCGTCCCTCGGGGTCTTTCACAGTGGCGCCGGCCATGCCCATGCCCATCCACACCAGCGGCACGATGTCTTCGGGTGGCAGGTCCGCCTGGGCGACCTGCAGGAAGAAGGCTTCCAGCAGGGTGATGGCGACGGGCTGCAGCAGCACCGGCGAGAGCAGGGCGCCGATCTCCTCACCCGCCGTGATCTGCTCGAGGCAACGTTGATGGAACGCGGCGATGGCAGGCCCTGACGGTTCAGCTCCCTCGCAGACACCCACCCCCACCACTCCCGCACCGGCGAGAACGGCGAGCCGCATCAGCCCGTCCTCGAGGTCCAGCGCGGCCTGATCCAGCAGCCATCCGAAGCTCTCGGGCTGGTCGGCAAGCACATTCTTCAATGTCTGGACGAAGCTGGGATCCACCCCCAGGCGGCCCAGAGACGTGTCGAACGCATCCGCCTCGTCGTCTGATCTTGCGCAGGAATGCAGCAGCAGTTCCGCCAGGGCCTGGCGGCGCCATGGCTTCGATGGCGGGCAGGCCCCCCGGGCGAAGAGATCGCGTCGGAACGTCTGGTTGATCGCCAGATCCAGCAACACCTCGCGCATGGGCAGATCGGCCGCCCCCAGAACCAGGGCACGCCGTTCCGGATCCAGCATCTCGGGGAACATCTCCGGCAGCGTTGCCGAACCAATGTGGGTGAGGCCATGGGCTCCGCAGAGCCGGTGCATGGGGCCCACATAGAGGGGTTGATGGGCCGACTGGTATTCCCCCACCAGGTAGGACTCCGGCATCGGCTGAAGCGCCGTGACCAGGCCGCGGAGCTGCGGCAGTTCCTTGCCGAGGGGCCAGGCGTTGTCCTCCGGGCCCGTGCATCGGGAGAGGGTCTCCGCGGCCCTGCGAATGCCGGCCGTGGAGGTGCTGCCACCGGCGCGCAGGGCCTCCTCCACACTCAGCATCTGCAGGGTGCTTCGCGACAGCCAGCCCGGATAGGTGTTGTAGGAGCAGTAGAAGAGGCCACCCGGCCGCAGCACAGACCCCGCCGCGGCGATCAGGGCCTCCCTCACCTCGGGCCCCACCCAGCTCGCCAGCCCATGGGCCACCACGATGTCGTAGGCCTCCGGCCAGCCGCGGCAGGGGCCGGTGCTGGGCAGGCCGCCAGCGAAGGTCGTCAGATCCGCCAGGGCGAAGTGCACGTTGCCCAGGCCCAGCGCTTCCGCCTTGGCGGTGGCGCCGGCGATGTGGGTGGGGTTCAGGTCGAGCCCGTAGAAGTGGGCCTCGGGGTGGGCGGCGGCGTTGAACAGGAGGTTCAGGCCGTGGCCGCAGCCGAAATCGAGGTAATGGAAGCCCGAGCGGATCAGGCCGGGATCGAGCCGATGGCGGCCGCCCATGAGGGTCGCCAGCACGAGCCAGGACACGGACAGTTCCCGGTGCAGGAAGGCCCCGTAGGTTTTGTCGGTGGGATAGGCGGGCGCGAAATCCATCCCGGCGGTGCAGGCGCAGTGCGCGCAGGATGCCTCAGGAAACGATCTGTGGGAACGCGTCACCCGTCCCCGACCGGCCACCCTGCGCCTCGCCTGAACCGGCCGCGGGCTTACTAAGCTCTTGTCAAGCAATGGAGTACCCATGACCACCGAGACCACCACCGAAACCGGCACCGACCCCCGCGCCCTCACGATCGAGAACGTGGAGCGCACCCTCGATGAGCTGCGCCCCTACCTGATGGCCGATGGCGGCAACGTGGAAGTGGTCGAAATCGACGGGCCAATCGTGAAGGTGCGCCTGCAGGGCGCCTGTGGCTCCTGCCCCAGCAGCACCATGACCCTGAAGATGGGCATCGAGCGCAAGCTGCGCGAAGCGATCCCGGAAGTGAGCGAAGTGGTGCAGGTGCTCTGAAATCCTGCCTTCATCGGTCTGAATGCTCCCTCCTTCTGGAGGGGTTTTTCATGTGGAATTGTCAACCGTTTCTTCCGCAGTAACCAGCGGATTCCGCCCCAGATCTCACGGGTCTGGGCGGATCCAGTGGTGGTCCAGGCCCAGGGCGGCGGCGGTCTGAATCAGCGCCTGGTCAGCCGTGGTGAGGATCAACTGCTCCCGGCTGGCGATGGCCAGGTGGAGGGCGTCGCCACTGCGCAGGGGCAGGCTCCCCACCTCCTGAATCCACTGCCTGGCCAGCAGGAAATCCGTTCCCCGCGGTTCCAGCAATTGCAGGCGCTCGCGGCGGAAGCACTCAAATTCGGCGTGGACGGCCCCGGCGCGATCCGCGCTGAGATCACCCCGGCGCACACACAGAGAGACCACGCCGGCGAATTCCAGCAACACCCAGTGGCTGACCCAGAGAAGCGCATGGCCTTGGTCGAGTAACCACTGCTCCGCCGCAGGAAAGCCGGCGTCGTTCAGAAAAAGGGACAGCACCACGCAGGTGTCCACATACGGAGCCGCCATCGGATTCCGGCGTTGGGGCGTCATCCCCGATCCCGCCGCAGTTCACCAACGAGGGCAACCGCGTTCCCTGCAAAGGGGGGCTGGTTGCCATGAAACCGCCGCAGCCGCTCCGGCCAGGGAAGCGCGGCATCCTTCGATAGCGCCGGGATTTCGCGCACCAGTCGGGCCACCGGTTGGCCGCGGCGGGTGATCACAACCTCATCGCCCAGCTCCACCGCATCCAGCAAGGCGGAGAGCTGCGCTTTCGCCTCCGCCAATCCAACAGATCGCATGGTCAGATGGTCAGATAGTTTTTAGAGCTTAGGGCCGATGCAGCCATGGGCCTCAGCCCCAGCCGCAGCCAGATCTTGAATTCAGGCCTGGAACCCCCGGTCCGTAGGCTGCCCCCAAGACGATGACCCTCCCGTGCTGGATCAGCGCCTGCTGCGCAACGACCCGACGCAGATCACCGCCCCCTTGGCGCGGCGCGGCCTGGCCACCGACCTCTCCGGCCTGCAGCAACTGGCCCTGGAGGCCCGCGACCTGGAGCAGCAGCGCAGTGAGCTGCAGGCGGAGGGCAACCGGATCGGCCGCCAGGTGGGTGAGCGGATCCGGGCCGGCGCCGCCCCCGGCGGCGAGGAGGTGAAGGAGCTGCGCGAGCAGGGCAATCGCATCAAGCAGCAGGTGGCGGAGCTCGAAGAGCAGGAGAAGGGGATCGAGGCCCAGCTGCTGGAGCAGCTGATGGTGCTGCCCAACCTGCCCTCGCCCCTCTGCCCCACGGGCCGCAGCGAGGCCGACAACGTCGAGGTGAAGCGCTGGGGCACGCCACGCCTTCCCACCGGCGGCGAGCAGCTCCAGGAGCACTGGCAGATCGCCGAACGGCTCGGCATCGTCGACACCGAGCGCTCGGTGCGCATCGCCCAGAGCCGCTTCGTGACGCTGCTGGGCCAGGGGGCCCGGCTGGAGCGGGCCCTGATCAGCTTCATGCTCGATCGCCACAGCCAACGGGGGTACACCGAGGTGCTGCCGCCGATCCTGGTGAACACCGCCAGCCTCACCGCCTCGGGCCAGCTGCCCAAGTTCGCCGAGGAGAGCTTCCGCTGCGCCGAGGACGACCTCTGGCTCACCCCCACCGCCGAGGTGCCGGTCACGTCCCTGCACCGCGGCGAGGTGCTGGGCGCCGAGCAGTTGCCGCTGAAGTACGCCGCCTACACCCCCTGCTTCCGCCGCGAGGCCGGCTCCTACGGCCGCGACACCCGCGGCCTGATCCGCCTGCACCAGTTCAACAAGGTGGAGCTCTACTGGTTCTGCCGCCCCGAAGACTCGGAAGCCGCCCACGAGCAGCTCACCGCTGATGCCGAGGCGATTCTCGAGGCCCTGGAGCTGCCCTACCGCCGCATCGAGCTGTGCACGGGCGATCTGGGCTTCTCCGCCGCCCGCACCTACGACCTGGAGGTGTGGCTGGCGGGTGCCGGCACCTACCGGGAGATCTCCAGCTGCAGCACCTGCGGCGACTTCCAGGCCCGGCGGGCCTCGATCCGCTGCCGCGACGGCAAGACCACCCGCCTGCTGCACACCCTCAACGGCAGTGGCCTGGCGGTGGGCCGCACCATGGCCGCCCTGCTGGAGGCGGGCCAGCAGGCCGATGGCAGTGTGAAGCTGCCGGCGGCGCTGGTGCCTTACTTCGGAGCGGAGGCGATCAGCGCCGCTTCGGTTTAGGCAGGCCCCCCAGGCGCTGCAGCAGGGGCAGCCGTTGCTCGCAGAAATCGGCGATGAGGGCCGTCAGACGCGTCAGCTGCGCCTCGGGGTCGTTGATCGGGCTCTTGTCGGAAGCCAGCAGGTGAACGCCCAGCTGCTCCATACCCATCAGCACGCAGGTGCCGAGCATCGGCTCCTCCAGCCCCTGGGACCTGGCCTGGTGGATCAGCACATCGACGACGCTGACCGGGAGGGCCGTCCCCACCTCCGGAAGCATCAGCGAGGCATAGGGCCGGCCCCCAGCGATCAGCTCCATCAGCACGCCATTGCAGCGCTGCACCTGGGCCGCCAGCTTGCCGGCATTGGCCAGGCGGGCGCGATCGAAGCCGATCCAGCCGGCATCGAGAAACAGCGCCAGGATCATCAGCAGTTCCGCGGCCGATCGGCCGCTGTGCTCCTGCAGCTCGGCCACCGTGCAGGCTCCGGCCGCCAGGCGGTCGGCCACCGGGCCGTACACAGCAGGGTCCCCCTGGACCTGGCCGAAGCTGGTGCTGAAGCTGAACGACTCCTCCCCCCAGGCGGTCACCGGGGGGAACTGCAGGGGCCGCAGGCCCAGAACGCCGATCCGCAGCTCCGCATCCTGCAGGGTGAGCGGGTCGAGCCCCTTGACGAAGACATCGCGGCGAAACGCCTTGTTGGTGGCCAGGTCGATCATGGTCTGGCGGATCAGGGGATTGGCCTCCGCGAAGATCGGGCCCTGCAGGGACGGGGCCAGCAACTGCTCGAAAGCCTCAGGCAGGGTGGCCGTGCCGAGGGGATGCAGCTTGTGGGCCTGACACCGCTGGTGCAGGTCGGCCACGTAGAGCGGTTGCCAGCCGTCGTTGGCGAACTCCCCGCACAGGTAATCGAAATGGTCGGGATTGAGGCCGGCGAGATCCTCCCCCAGCTGGGGTATGGCATGCCGCAGGGCCGAGGGCTGGTCGTCGCTGCCGAGCAGGGACTGCATGGCGGCGATGGCCCGACGCAACGGGGCACGGGGATCGGCGGGATCGGCCCGGCGGCGCTCCAGGGAGTAGAGCGTCTGGAAGGTGGTGCGCCCCAGCCAGCCCGGATGGGTGTTGTAGGAGCAGTAGAACAGACCGGCCGGCCGCAGGGCCGCGGACGCCACGGCGAACAGGGCCTGCTGCACCGGCTCGCTCACCCAGGTGGCGATGCCGTGCGCGGCCACGTAGTGGTAGCCACCGCCGTCGGCCCGGCCGGGCCCCAGCAGGTGGGGATCGTCCGCCAGGGAGAGGAAATCGGCTTCAACGAAGCGCACGTTGGTGAGCGCCAGCCGGCGGCGCAGCCCCTCGGCATGGCTGATGTGGGAGGGATTGAAGTCGATGCCGAGAAACGTGCCCTCCGGGTGGAGCGCCGCCAGCAGGCAGAGGCCGAAACCCATGCCGCAGCCCAGTTCGAGGTACTGAAACGGCTGGCCCTCGTCGCTGCGGGGGGGGGAATGGCCCTTGAGCAGGGCGGCGAAATCCAGCCAGCCGGGAGTCA
Source organism: Cyanobium sp. Aljojuca 7A6 (assembly GCF_024346455.1). Classification (GTDB taxonomy): domain Bacteria; phylum Cyanobacteriota; class Cyanobacteriia; order PCC-6307; family Cyanobiaceae; genus Cyanobium. The sequence goes on along the minus strand of NZ_JAGQCY010000021.1, from coordinate 31,084 downwards.
GTTCCCGGAAGAAGCCGCTGGTGTAGGTGGAGTGGGAGTAATAGCCGTGGTCCCAGGCCATGCCGGGGCTCTAAGAGAACATCCGCACACCGGTGGTGAGCGTGATCGACTCCAGGGGGGTGGTGCCGCCGTTGTTGGGGACGTCGAAGCTGAGCTGCAGGGTCACGGTGCGGCAATCGGGCGAGACGGTGGCCGTGAAGGTGTTGACCCCGTCCACCAGCACCGATCCGGTCAGGTTGGTGGTCTGATTGAGCTGGCCAGTGGCGGTGATCGCAGGCCCGTCGCGACGCAGCTCGGTGAGGCCGGTGGTGCCATTCACCGCCGTGTAGAAACGGATCACCCGCGGGGTCGGAGCTGCGTTCACGCCGGTGTTGAACGGGACCAGCAGCCGCACTTCGTTGGCCGCTCCGGTGGTGCAGGCCGTGGTGCAGGGCGAGGGGGTGGGCATCGGCGAGGTGGCCCAGTTCGCCGGGGCCGCCGCACCTGCGGAGAAGGCGCAGGCCTCGCGGGATTCCACCGCCAGAAAGGAATTGATCTTGGCGATGTCGCGCTGCACCTGGGTGTTCCAGGTGACCCGGCTGGTGGTGCGGATGTGGCTCACCGCCACGCTGGCGATCGAAGCCAGGGCGATGCCGCCCAGGACCACCCCCACCAGGAGTTCCACCAGGGTGAACCCGGCGGCGGCGACGTGGGGGCGATGGAGAGGCTTCATGCGCGGTTGAACTGGCTGGCGTCGCAGGCGGTGCCCACGTTGCCGGTGGTGTTGTTGTTCCCCAGCCGCAGCAGCCCCAGCAGGCCGGAGACCTGAACGCAGCGCAGGGGCAGCTGGCCGTCGACGCTGATGCGCACCTGGATGGGGCCTGCGGTGGAAACGGCCCCCCGCGGGGTGAAGGTGATGGTGGTGGACGAAGCCCCCACGTGGTAGGTGGAGGCCCCCAGCACCGTCGCCGGCAGATTGAGCGTGCTCTCGGGGGCACAGGCGACACCGGAGGGGTTCGAAACCACGGTTGCCAGGAGGGCCCCCGCGGCCCGGTTGGTGCCGGTGGTGACGGTGACGGTGCAGCTGGCGCCGGTCTGGTCGGGGGTGCGGGCGATCACCTCCAGCCAGGAGGTGAGCTCGAGGGCGGCCGCATTGACCCGCTCCCGCCGCCACTGCACCTGGTTGGCGGGCACCACCACGGCCGCCACCACCCCGAGCACCGCCACGGTGACCATGATCTCCATGGTGGTGAAGCCTTGGGCCCAGGGCCGGGATCGCGCTGGCGGGAAGGGAACCGTCATGTGCAGAAGTTGGCCATCGGCGGGACGATGCTGATCAGCCGCAGATCCCTGGTGGTGGGCACGGTCTCCCGGTAGATCACCCGCAGCACCTTGTTCGGCTGAATGCTGGCAACCCGGGTGATGTTCTGGGCCGCCAGGGGATTGGGCAGGGCGTTGACGGCCGTCAGCAGTGGGGTCATCACCGGCGAGGTGGTGGTGTTGTTGGCACAGAACTCGGTCACCGCATCCGGCTCCCGGGCCGATGTGGAACCCGGGATGGGGGATGCGGTGGAGAGGTCGTCGCGGGTGGGGAAGAAGAAGGCGCTGCTGCGCGGATTGTTGGTGGCGCAGGAGGAGGTGGCGGTGCCCGAATCCACGGAGGGGAAGGTGGCCAGGCCCGTGGCGGCGTTGAGGGTGGCCACCAGGCAGGTGCCGGAGCAGCAGGTGAGGCGGTCGGCCACGCCACGAACGGTGGCGATGTCCGATTCGATGTCCTCGTTGATCTTGATCTGCAGCCGGGCATTCACCGAGCTGCGATTGATGCTGTCGATCAGCACGGAGGTGCCGGAACTCACGATCAGCAGCATCACCAGCAGGATCAGGGGTTCGACGATGGTGAATCCGCCGGCAGCCGTGGGACGGGAGCGCCTCACGGGCCGTAGTTGCGGGCATTGGTGACGCTGCGGGCCACCCAGTCTTCACCCACCCAGGGAACGAAACTGATGTCGTCAAGCAAGGAACTGGCCGCGACAACAGCACCCAGGTTGTTGGCCGAAGAGGGTGGGACGCGGATGTGGATATCTCCGCAGGGCTTGAACGATTGGGTCCAGATGCGGCCGTTGAAGATCCAGGAATCATCCGCACTGATGCCGGGAGCTGTGCCGGGGGGGTTATAGCCAGCACAACCATAGGATTTGAGCTCGAAATAACCCACAGGCATGTAGAACCAAGCGCCTGAAATACGGCCAAATCCAGATGCGGTGCTGATCACACCGAAATTGACGATCTGCAAGCTGCCGCTGTCGCGCCCGAAGATATTGAGATTATCGGGATCGCCCACCAGGGCCACGTCTGTTTCCGGTACGGCCGTGGTGCAATTGTTGACGGGAGCGCCAGCGCACTTCACCAGCCGCAGGAAGCCCCCATTGCCCACGGAAACCAACGGGTTGGAATCCACGGTGGGGTTCACATCCGTGAAGGAACTGCCGCGCAGGTCATCGGTGCGGGTGTAGTAGAAGGAGAGCGGCCCGCCGACGGTGTCGATATACACCTGTCCACCGGCGACCGTGCCGGTCCAGAGTGAGGTATCAACCGACAGATTGAAGTGGGGACCGAGACAATGAAAACCCGGCGCGGCGGAGGCCGGCGAGCTGGCGGAGTACTCGCACCAGTCACTCAGCCGCAGGTTGACATCGTCGATGGCGTGGGTTTCGTCGATGGCGTGGGTTTCATTGTTGGCGGTTGCCGTGCCGTTGATGATCCGGATCCGAGTATCGGCATTCTGGTAATCGCCCAGGCTGACGACACGGGTCACTTCGTTGGTCTTGATGCCTCCATTCACACCGGGGAACTTGGCAACCGTGACCCAGTTGGTGGTGATGTTGGTGCCGGTGGTGCCGGTGCACTGGGTGGTGGTTGAAGCCGCACCCGTTCGCACCTGAACCCATAGTTGATCGGCGGCATCAACATTGGAGTTGCCCGACTGCTTGAAGGAGAGGGTGGCTCGACCGAGATTGCCGCTGAGATTGGCGGGCCGGCAGATGGCATTCTGAAGCGCGGTCATGGTGCCGCCAACGCCGAGCTGGATGTGACTGTTCCCACTGGTGGAGGCCAGCCGAACACGGCCCCCACCGGCATTGGTGTCGTTTTTGTTCTGATCCATGGCATACCACTGCCAGTTGCTCACGTTCACCCAGTTCGGGTGGGCGATGGGCGTGGTGATGTTGGTGTAGGCCGATTTGTAACGGGTGCTGGCGGTGCTCCCCCCGGTCATTCCCTGGAAGTTCTCCAGATTTTCCACCGTGCCGGCCGTGCCGCTGATCGCACGCCAGGACGTGTTGGTGCAGGGCCCGGTGCCGCCGATGGTGTCGGGAGACTCATTGCACACCTCGACGCGGGGCGGTGAGGTGTCATCGCGGGTGCGGAACCGGAATTTGTAACCGCTGGCACCGGGAGGATTGAGGGTGGCGTATTCCTTTTGACTCGCTAGACGGGTGCTGGGACCACTGCCGCTGGTCCAGGTGAAATTATATTTGCCCGTTGTGATCTGACTACCGATAGCAGGCAGGGTGATCGCCGAAGGAATGATGGGGATTCCGGAAACCGAGCGCCCGAGGATATCGTCCTGAGTGCCGTAGAAAGCACCGGGTTTGGCATTCTTAAGCCCGCCGGGCCAGGTGGAGCTGCAACCTGGCGAACTGCCGATCCAGCGCGCCGGATCGCAGACATCGGGAACCGCCGTGGAGAACTGGTTGGGCACCACCCGATTGGAGGCCCGATCAAACGGATCACCATCTTTGGCGACGACGCCGAGCGCGTTGGAGATGTCGGTGATCTTGGTGCTGGAGACCCGCTTGGTGAAGCGGTCGTTGGCGGCATTGCTCCAGATCGTGCCTCCATTGAGGCCCACGATCATGCCGAACTCCACCCCGCAGAAGCGGCTCTCGCCGCCAAGAGATTGGCTGGGGTCGGATCCCTTGGATGCCACCACCCCACCGGAACCGCCGGAACCGAGGGAAGCCCCGCAGCATTTGGGCAACACTTCAAATTCGCGCGTCACCGTGGCCGTCGATTGCACCACACCGTTTCTGATCACCTGGCCTTCCACCGTCAGGGTGATGTATCCCTTGTTGAAGCCGGGCAGCTTGGTGGAGGGGGTGTCCGCGGGATCCTGCAGGTTGATCAGGTCGCTGCTGAAGGTTCCCTTGTTGACCGTGGTGCCCGAACCGGCCGTCGTGGTGATCGAGTCGCTGCGGCGATCGGCGGCGCCGGGCTGGCCCGCCGCGAATGTCACCGACTTGAGGGCAAACCGACGATCCCCCGTGTTCGCCACCAGGGTATCCAGATTGCGGAACTGGCCATCACCGAGACTGCGGGCCGTGGCCGAGGGAAGGCCGGGGGGATTGTTGGTCTTGTCGCGGCAGGGGCTGGTGAAATCGGCCGAGGACCACTGGGTCATCTTCTGGCCGGACACCAGCATCTTGCGGTTTTCCACCTGGTTGAGCACCGCAATGATCTGGTCGGCGCCGGCTTCGGCAACCGAGAGAGCGTCACTGCGCGTGTCCTGCTTGCGGCTGGCCAGCAGATTGTTGGCGGTGAGTGTGGTGAGCCCCACCGTTCCCGCCACCAGGGCCAGCAGGATCAGGATGCCGGCCAACATCGAAAATCCCGACTCACCACGGCGCCCCCTGGAACGGGCCGCGAGCAGTTGCAGCAGAATTTGAGGTGTCACGGCACGAACCAGCAGCAGACCCTGTGGAAATTCAGTGTTACGACACCACGGGCCCAGGAATCAAGCCTAGATCATTCCCCAGCGATGGCTACAGGTGCCGGGTGGTCACAGCAGCCTTGCGCAAGCCTCGCAGGGCATGGCCGCCTCAACCCTCCACGGAACCGCGGGCCTTCAGGGTCTGGTCGAAGTATTGATCCAGCATCGTGCCCGGCAGCAGGGGCCCCTCAGTGAAGACCAGCCCCACCAGGGTGTTGTAGCTGCGGGTGTTGACCCACTGCACCCGGGCCGCCAGGGAGATGTTCTGGTGCTGCTCGTAATCGCTGATGTCGAGGAGAACGGCTTCGTTGGCCACCACCTCCAGCGAGCCACGCCGGATCACGCAGGCCCCCGTGCGGCTGATGTCACCCACCGTCACGTAGACCGTGCGACCGGTGGACAGCCGGATGCTGGCGGAGACCCCCGGGGGCAGGACATGGCGCAGCGCCGTGCGCATCTCTTCCAGCTGTCCTTGGCCTTCGGCCTCTTCTGGTGACATCCAGGCAGCTGTCAACATCGACACAGTCATGTTATCCGCCGGTCCCGGTGGTGCCATGGCCCAGGCCCCTGGCACGGCGGCGGGGCGGTTCCCGCAGAATGGGACCAACGGAGCCGGGCGACGGAATGGGTGTACTGACGGCGTTGGCGATCCTGGCGGGCCTGATCCTGGTGCACGAAGCCGGCCACTTCTTCGCCGCCACCTGGCAGGGCATCCGGGTCAGCGGCTTCTCGATCGGCTTCGGTCCGGCCCTGATCCAGTGGCGGCGGCGCGGCGTGCTGTTCGCCCTGCGGGCCATTCCCCTGGGGGGGTTCGTGTCCTTCCCCGACGACGAGGAGGACAGCACCATCCCCGCCGATGATCCCGACCTGATGCGCAACCGGCCCCTGGCCCAGCGGGCCCTGGTGATCGCCGCCGGCGTGATCGCCAACCTGCTGCTGGCCTGGAGTGTGCTGCTGGCCCAGGGGCTGGTGCTCGGCATCCCCTCCGGCTTCAGCACCATCCCCGGCGTGGTGGTGGCCGCCGTGCAGCCCGGCCAGGCGGCCGCCGGCTCCGGCCTCCAGCCCGGCGACCGCATCGTGGCGGTGGACGGCACCCCCCTGGCCGGCGGGCAGGAGGCGGTGCTGGCCCTGGTGGGCCGCATCAAGGACGCCCCCGGCCGCACCCTGCGCCTGCAGGCCGACCGCAACGGCACAACAGTCACCCTGCCCCTCACCCCAACCGACAACGGCGGCATCGGCCGCATCGGCGCCCAGCTGCAGCCCAACGGCAGCGAATCCTTCCGCACCCCCACCAGCCCCCTGGAGCCGGTCCTGCAGGCCAACCACGACGTCGTCGCCCTCACCCGCCGCACCGTGGAAGGCTTCGGCACCCTGCTCACCCACTTCGGCGAAACCGCCCCCCAGGTGTCGGGGCCGGTGAAGATCGTCGAGATGGGGGCCTCCCTGGCCAGCCAGGGGGGCAGCAGCCTGTTCCTGTTCACCGCCCTGATCTCGATCAACCTGGCGGTGCTCAACGCCCTGCCCCTGCCCCTGCTCGACGGCGGCCAGTTCGCCCTGCTGCTGCTGGAGGGGGCGCGGGGCCGCCCCCTCTCCGACCGCTACCAGATGGCCTTCATGCAGTCGGGCTTTGTGTTCCTGGTGGGCCTCTCGCTGGTGCTGATCGTCAAGGACACCAGCCAGCTGCCCGCCATCCAGCAGCTGCTCAGCCGCTGAGGTGCCCCGCTTCCCCAGCCCCCGCACCCGGGCGCCGCTGATCCTGGAGCGGCTCGGCATGCTCTACCCCGACGCCACCTGCTCCCTCGACTGGCGCACGCCCTGGGAACTGCTGGTGGCCACGATGTTGTCGGCCCAGTGCACCGACGAGCGGGTCAACAAGGTCACCCCGGCCCTGTTCGAGCGCTTCCCCGATGCCGCCGCCGCCGCCGCCGTTGAGAGCGAGGCGGTGGAGCCCTACGTGCAGTCCACCGGCTTCTACCGCAACAAGGCCAAGCACATCGTGGCCGCCTCCCGCCTGCTGATGGAGCGCCACGGCGGCGCCGTGCCCGCTTCGATGGAGGAGTTGCTGCCCCTGCCGGGGGTGGCCCGCAAGACCGCCAACGTGGTGCTGGCCCACGCCTTCGGCATCAACGCCGGCGTCACGGTGGACACCCACGTGAAACGGCTGGCCAACCGGCTCGGGCTCACCCGCCACAGCGACCCAAAGAAGATCGAACCCGACCTGATGAAGCTGGTGCCCAGACCCGAATGGGAGAACCTCTCGATCCGGCTGATCTTCCACGGCCGGGCCGTCTGCGTCGCCCGCAAGCCCCGTTGCCAGGGCTGCGGTCTGGCCGATCTCTGCCCCAGCCATCCGGCCTCCTGATCAGGGACGGCCAGCCCACGCGGTATGGTGGCAGGCTGAAGTTTCTCCCTCCTCCGGCCGCATGGCGAAGAAGTCGATGATCGCGCGTGACGTCAAGCGCCGCAAGATCGTGGAGCGTTTCGCGACGCGCCGTGCCTCCCTCAAGGAGGCCTTCGATGCGGCCGGCGATCCGATGGAGCGCCTGGAGATCCACCGCAAGCTGCAGTCGCTGCCCCGCAACAGCGCCCCCAACCGCATCCGCAACCGCTGCTGGGCCACCGGCAAGCCCCGCGGCTTCTACCGCGATTTCGGTCTCTGCCGCAACCAGCTGCGCGAGCGGGCCCACAAGGGTGAGCTCCCCGGCGTGGTCAAGTCGAGCTGGTGAGCGGCGGGGCAACCGCCCTGTCCCGCAACGGCTCTCGGCTGCAGCAGGCGCCCCTTGGGGGCGCCTTCTTCATGGCCGGGCGGGGGTGGATGCGAGAATGCCGGGCGACAACAAAACGGACATAACGCCCAGTGCAAGGACACACTCAGTCGATCTCCTTCGATGGTCGGGAGATCCGGCTGACCAGCGGCCGATTTGCGCCCCAGGCCGGGGGCTCGGTGATGGTGGAATGCGGCGATACGTCGATCCTGGTCACCGCCACCCGCTCGAAAGGCCGCGAAGGCATCGATTTCCTGCCCCTGATCTGCGATTACGAAGAACGCCTCTACGCCGCCGGCCGCATCCCCGGCAGTTTCTTCCGTCGTGAGGCCCGCCCCCCCGAGCGGGCCATCCTCACCTGTCGCCTGATCGACCGGCCGATGCGGCCCCTGTTCCCGGGCTGGCTGCGCGACGACCTCCAGATCGTCGCCACCTGCATGTCCCTCGATGAGCGGGTGCCGCCCGATGTGCTCGCCGTCACCGGGGCCTCGATGGCCACCCTGCTGGCGAAAATCCCCTTCATGGGCCCGATGGCCGCCGTGCGCGTCGGCCTGCTGGGTGACGACTTCGTGCTCAACCCCAGCTTCCGCGAGATCGAGCGCAGCGAACTGGATCTGGTCGTCGCCGGCTCGCCGGCCGGCGTGGTGATGGTGGAAGCGGGCGCCAACCAGCTCCCCGAGCAGGACGTGATCGAGGCCATCGATTTCGGCTACGAAGCCGTGGGCGAACTGCTTAGGGCCCAGCTCGAGCTGCTCAAGGAACTCGGCATCGAGCAGGTGCTCCCCGAAGAGCGCAGCGAAGATCCCGCCCTGCCCTCGTTCCTGGAGCAGGAATGCTCCGGTGGCATCGGTGAGGTGCTCAAGCAGTTCAGCCAGACCAAAGGCGAGCGCGACGAGAAGCTCGACGCCATCAAGGCCGAAGTCAGCCACAAGATCGCCGCCCTCAAGGAGGACGATCCGATCCGGGTGGCGGTGAGCAGCAACGGCAAGGTGCTGGGCAACACCTACAAGGGCCTCACCAAGAAGCTGATGCGGCAGCAGATCATCACCGAAGGCAAGCGGGTCGATGGCCGGAGCCTCGACGAGGTGCGCCCGATCCAGGCGGCCGTGGGCGTGCTGCCCAAGCGCGTACATGGCTCGGGCCTGTTCCAGCGTGGGCTCACCCAGGTGCTCTCCTGCGCCACCCTCGGCACCCCGAGCGACGCCCAGGAGATGGACGATCTCAACCCGATCAGCGAGAAGACCTACCTCCACCACTACAACTTCCCCCCCTACTCGGTGGCGGAGACGCGCCCGATGCGCTCCCCCGGTCGCCGCGAGATCGGCCACGGCGCCCTGGCCGAGCGGGCCCTGATTCCCGTGCTGCCCTCCAAGGAGAGCTTCCCCTACGTGCTGCGGGTGGTGTCGGAGTGCCTCAGCTCCAACGGCTCCACCTCAATGGGTTCGGTGTGCGGCAGCACCCTGGCCCTGATGGATGCCGGCGTGCCCCTGGCGGCCCCCGTCAGCGGCGCCGCCATGGGTCTGATCAAGGAGGGCGAGGAAGTGCGGATCCTCACCGACATCCAGGGCATCGAGGACTTCCTCGGTGACATGGACTTCAAGGTGGCCGGCACTGAGAAGGGCATCACCGCCCTGCAGATGGACATGAAGATCTCCGGCCTGGCGGTGAAGACCGTCGCCGAAGCGATCAACCAGGCCCGCCCGGCCCGGCTGCACATCCTCGGCAAGATGCTCGAAGCCATCGACAAGCCCCGCGACGTCCTCTCCCCCCATGCCCCGCGCCTGCTCAGCTTCCGCATCGATCCGGAACTGATCGGCACGGTGATCGGCCCCGGCGGTCGCACCATCAAGGGCATCACCGAGCGCACCAACACCAAGATCGACATCGAGGACGGCGGCATCGTCACGATCGCCAGCCATGACGGCGCCGCCGCCGAGGAGGCCCAGCGCATCATCGAGGGCCTCACCCGTCGCGTCAGCGAAGGGGAAGTGTTCAACGGCTCGGTCACCCGAGTGATCCCGATCGGGGCCTTCGTGGAGATCCTGCCGGGCAAGGAGGGGATGATCCACATCTCCCAGCTGTCCGAATCGCGGGTCGAGAAGGTCGAGGACGTCGTCAACGTCGGCGACCAGGTGACGGTGCGGGTGCGGGAGATCGACAACCGCGGCCGCATCAACCTCACCCTGCGGGGCGTGGAGCAGCAGGAGCCGGCGGCGGTCTGATTGTCACGGGGCCTGGCCGCGCGGCTGGGCCCTCACCCCTAAACTGGTTGACGACTGGTTGGAATGGGGCGATGAAGACGGTCGGTGCCTTCGAAGCCAAGACCCACCTCTCCAGCCTGCTGGAAGAGGTGGCCGGCGGCGAGGAGATTCTGATCACGCGCCACGGCAAACCGTTGGCGCGGCTTGTTCCGATCGCCTCCGATGGGCGCGAGCGACGCCTGGAGGCCATTGACCATCTTCGCAGCTTCGCAACGGGCCGTCGCCTCCATGGCCTCTCCATGAGGGAGTTGCGGGACGAAGGCCGCAGGTGCTGAGCTTCGTCCCTGACGTTTCTGCGGTGTGCGCCTGGTGCTTCGAGGACGAGCGCACGGCGGCTTCGGAGGCGCTCCTGGGCCGATTACCGGAGTGCGAACTCTTCGTTCCAGCGCTGTTTCTGTGGGAGTTGGGGAACGTGCTGCTGATGGCCGAACGGCGCGGCCGGATCACCGCGGCGGATCGGAGCCGCTTCCTTGCCCTGGTGGTTCAGCTCGACCTGCAGATCGATCCTGCGGATCCGCACGTCATCTGGCACGACGTCCTGAGCCTGGCGGCGCAGCATCGCCTCACCAGCTACGACGCGGCCTATCTGGAACTGGCGATGCGTGGAGGACTCCCCCTGGCCAGTCGCGACAACGCGCTTCTGGCGGCCGCAAAGAGCTGCGGGCTGGAGCTGCTCGCCTGCTGATTCAGCCGGCCCTTACTCACACCGCGAAGCCGGGATCGATCCTCGCCATCGCTTCAGCGGCACGGCGGCAGAGTTCGGCATGGGCCGGGCCGTTGCTGGCGATCAGGCAGCCCGCCTGGCGCACGTCGCCGGTGTTGTAGAGCAGCGGCCGGCCATCGGCATGGTCGAACCCGCCCCCGGCGGCGCGCAGCACCGCTTCCGGGGCCGCCATGTCCCAGTCCTTGGGGGCGCTGCGGCCCGACAGCGAGATGTAGAGGTCGGCCTCCCCCCGCAGGATCGTGGCCACCTTGCCGCCGACACTGCCGATCGCCCGGCTGCGGGCGGGCCGCAGCTCAGCCAGCAGCTGCTCCAGGCGGTCGTCGCGGTGGTTGCGGCTGGCCACCAGCACCAGGTCCTCCCTGCGGCCGCTCAGGGCCGGGGCGAAACACTCACCGGCCCGGTTCTCCCGCCAGGCCTCCCCCGCCCCGGTGCCGGCCCCGCCGGCGCCCAGCAACCCGAACCAGAGCTCCTCCGGCTCCGGCAGCAGCACCACCCCCAGCACCGGCCGCTGACCGTGCACCAGGGCCAGATGGACGGCGTACTCGCCGGTGCCCTGCAGGAAATCCTTGGTGCCATCGAGGGGATCGAGGATCCACAGCCATTCGGCGTCCAGGGGCTGGCCCGGCACCAGCACCTCGGCGGCGGTCTCCTCGCTCAGCAGGGTCCAGCCGGCGGCCGGGAAGGCCGCGGCCAGGCCATCGAGCAGCCAGCGGTTCACCGCCAGATCCGCCGCCGACACGGGCCCCTCGCCTCCATGGTCGACGCTCAGGGCCGGCGGGAAGCCATAGGGGGGCTGCTCACCACGGGCGTAGGCCCGCAGGATGTCGGCCGCCCCCCAGGCCAGCCGGCGCAACTCCGCCAGCAGGGGCTCGAGGCCGACGCCGTCGGGCAGGGCGAAGGGAGACGGCATCATGGGGACCGAAAAACGGCATTGTGCAGGACCCGGTGCAGGAGCACGAACCCGCCGCCGGCGTCCTCTATCTGGTGGGCACCCCCATCGGCAACCTCGACGACCTCTCCCCCCGGGCCCGGCGCGTGCTGGCGGGGGCCAGCCGGGTCGCCTGCGAGGACACCCGCCGCAGCGGCCTGCTGCTGCACCACCTCGGCCTGCGGGTGCCCCTGCTGAGCTTCCACCAGCACAACCAGACGGCCCGCATCCCCCAGCTGCTGGCGGCCCTGGAGGCGGGCGAAGCGATCGCCCTGATCAGTGATGCCGGCCTGCCGGGGGTGTCGGATCCCGGCCAGGAGCTGGCGGCCGCCGCCCGCGCCGCCGGCCGCCAGGTGATCTGCATCCCCGGCCCCAGCGCCGTGACCACGGCCCTGGTGAGCAGCGGCCTGCCCACGGGCCGCTTCTGCTTCGAGGGGTTCCTGCCGCCGAAGGGCGGGCCCCGGCGCCAGCGGCTCGAGGCCCTGGCCGGCGAGGAGCGCACGATGGTGCTGTTCGAAGCCCCCCACCGGCTGCTGGCCCTGCTCGAGGACCTGCTGGCGGTGCTGGGGGACCGGCCCCTGCAGGTGGCCCGGGAGCTCACCAAGCGCCACGAGGAACAGGTGGGCCCCAGCGTGGCGGCGGCCCTTGAGCACTTCCGCCGCACCCCGCCCCAGGGGGAATGCACCCTGGTGCTCGGCGGTGCCCCCCCGGCAGCGGCCCCCGTCTGGGACGAAACCGCCCTGCGGCGCGCCCTCGATGAGCTGGTGGCGGGCGGCCTCAGCAACCGGGAGGCCGCCCGCAGCCTGGCTGAGCGGAGCGGCCACAGCCGCCGGGACCTCTATGCCCTGCTGCACCGCGAGCCGTCAGACTGAGGGCCCGGTCCCGCGACGCCCCGATGCTTCTGCGCCTGCGCCTCCTGTGCGGCAGCCTGCTGGGCGGCACCCTGCTGCTGACCCTGCTCTGCCTCGGGGCCCAGAACCTGGAGGAGCGGCCCCAGCTGCGCTTCGGCTTCGCCCGCAGCGCCCCGCTGCCCGCGGGCTTCATCGTGGGGGTGGCCCTGGTGCTGGGGGTGATCAGCGGCGGCGCCACCGCGGCCCTGCTGCTGCCCGGAAACACCCCCGTCGACGAGGGCTGAGGCCTCAGCTGCCGGGCAGGGCGTAGAGGGCACCCTCGATCACCACCCGGCTGATGCCCTGGGCCAGCAGATAGGGGGCCGTGAGTTCGAACACCTTGAGGTCGGGCACCTTGATCACCCGCTGGGTGCGGCCGCACTGGCGCTTGGCCTGGCGGGGGTTGAGGAACACCACCAGCGCCTGGCGCTCCAGCTCCGCGTCGGGGAGCCGGCCCAGCTCGGGAAACTCGCTCAGGGGCCGGGCCTGCAGCTCCACCGTCTTGTCGACCAGCATGTAGGCGCTGGAGGGCAGTGCGGCGGCCACCAGGGGCTGGAGCTGGCCCTCACCACCGGCCGCTGCGCCGTCGTCGAGCCGGACCACAGGGATCACCTGGAACGGGTTGAACTCCCCGTCGGCACCGTCATCGCTGTCGTCGTCGTCACTGGTCAGCAGATCGTCGTCATCGGCGCCGAAGTCGTCGGCATCCTCGATGGCGAGCACCGCGGGGCCGTCCTCCGCCACCGCCTCGGCCCTCACCGGTGCCGCCACGCTCAGCCGGCGGGGGGGATCGGGCAACACCTTGCGGGGGGGCGCGGGCTCAAGCTCAGGCTCGGGCTCCTCGGGAGTGAAGGCCTCGGTGGGCTCCGGGATGAACACCAGGGCTGGCGGTGCTGGGGCTGGCGGTGCTGGGGCTGCCGGTTCCGGAGCGGCTTCGAGGCTGGAGTCGTCGGTGCTGCTGATCGCCAGGGCCGTCTGCAGGGCTTCCGGGGGGGCGGCCCCATCCATTGGCGGCCGGCTGCGGCGACGGGAGCGCTCGGACTTGACACGCTCGTAGGCCTCTTCCCCCAGCTCCGTGCGCACCACCCGGATGACCGTGTTGGGGCTGCAGCCGTAGGTCTCCGCCAGTTCCTGGCTGCTGGAACCCTCCCGGAAGCGCCCAACCAGCTCGGTTTTCTGGCTGTCGCTGAGCCGGGTGGCGGCCATGGAACGGTTCAAGCGCGGTCGCCCACTGTACGGCTGGCTACCGGAGTGGCCTGACCACCGAACGCTGTCACAATGCGCTCCGTGCTCCCTTAGCTCAGCTGGATAGAGCAGCTGCCTTCTAAGCAGCCGGTCGATGGTTCGAATCCATCAGGGGGCGTTGGTGGAAACGGGTGCGGGTCTGGGGTCTGAGTCCATCCGGACAGGCTCAGCCGAGGCGGTCAGCATCCACTCCGCCAGATCCGGCATCGGTTGCAGCGGCCCTAGCTGGGTGCTGCCGCCAATAGGACACGGGGGTAGCTGGCAGTGGGTCGTGGTCACGGCGCTGGTGACGGAGTTCCTGCAGAGCCTGAGCCGTCCAGCCGAGGCGGCAATCAAGCTGCTGCGGCCGCCTGCGATTGAAACGACGTTGCCGCGGGTGATACATCTGGGCGGCCAGCGAGGCGAGCGAACAACCTCGGCTCCCACGGTGGAACAGCCAACGTTTAACAGTGGCGCCTTCCAAAAAGGCCATCCAGCGCAGAGGAGGCTGGCTCATGGCGAAGGTTGGAGGAAAAGCGAGCCATTGAGATAAAGCTTGGGGAAGCTGCCGGTGTTGAAGCTGAAGGAGCGAGGCTTGACAGCCCCCACCTGGCTGGCGTTGTTGCCTTGGCCCGTGACGAAGAAGCTGGAGACTGGGATGCCGGGGTTGTTGATCAGGTCGATATTGAGCAGGCCGTCTGTGCTGCCACTGAAGCCGTTGCCCGACAGGGTGAATTCAGCAAATCCAGGCTGATTGTTGCTGACCGTGTTAGTGAAGCCGAGGTCGATAGCCTCGTCACTAACATCATTAATCTTGTTGTCGGCGATGGTGACCCTGGCATCGGCTTTGCCGCGGATGTCGAAGGTAATGCCATTGTCTCCACCCCTGCTGCCGCCGAGGGTCAAAATAGTGTTTCCGGAGACATTGGCACGCAGGATACTGTTGCTACCAATGTTGAAGTCGATTCCGTCGGCGTCTTGCTTGATGCCGCCGGAGATGGAAGGCAAGCCGATGGTATTGCCGATGACAGAGACATTCATCGTGGTGGGTCCACTGCAATTGCCCGAAAAGTTCGGATCGGCATACAGGTCTTGAGCACGTGGGTAGTTGGCACTTCCGCGGCAAAGGCCAATCTCAATCGGGTCAATGTTATTGAGCTTCAGGTCTCTGGCTGAGGCTACGGCGACACCATTCTGATTGGGGGATGCGACAATCGGATAAACACCAGGGCTGTTGTTACTGATCGAGTTGTTGCTGATGGTCACAGTGCTGGTGCCCCGATTCTGGCCAATGATGATGGCCGTGCCGATGTTGCTATCAGGGCCCATCCGCATGTTGGAGATGGTATTTCTGTCAATCAGCAAGGTGCCTGAGGGATTGTTGATTCGGAAGGCTTCATCGAGAGCACCGATCACCGTATTTCCTGAGATGACGGCATTCGTGCTGTTGTTGAGCCGGATGGCGTTACCGCTGAGACAAAGGCCACTGGTGTTGGCTCCGTTCTGATTGCAGACTGGAGCCATACCGACGCCACCAAGCGTTCCCAGCTGTGATTGGTAGGTCTGAACCTGTGGATAGAGGAAGGTATTGTTGGAGATCACGAGGTTGTCAACACCGTCCAGTTGAATGGCTGGCAGCGCATTGGCTGACACGTTGATGGCGCCAAAGGCCTGGGCCGTTGCCAGGTCTGTCGGCCTGTCGGTGTAGGAGCCTGTAAAGGTGTTGTCGGCGATCAGCACATTGCTGGTGCTGTAATTAGTAATTGAGCTGTTGGTGAAGCTCAAACCTGCAATGGTGGTATTGCTGCCAATGTTGATGATGCCGTTACCGACGGAGGCCTGCGCCCCCACCCTCGCACCGAACACCGGATTAAGATTCACAGGGCCGAATTGCGTGGTCAGGGTGGGCGCATGGCCGCTGCCGGTGAGGCTGGTTCCCGCTGCGAGGCGCAGAGTTCATCCGCCTAGGTCGGAACTGGCGCCACCGCCCACCAACAGCACATCTCCGGGCCCGGCGGCCGCCAGCAGCGCATCGAGACTTGGATTGACGCAGCTCACTTGAGCCGTGCCGGTGTTGGTGGTAGTGCCGGAGCAGCGCACGACCCAGCTCGCGTCGAAATTGCCGGGATTGGTGGCCACGCTATCGGGCAAGTCCTGCTGTGCCGAAACCAGGCGCAGGGATGTCTCCCGTTGCATCGGCAACCCGCGCAAGGCCAAGAAGTTGCGCTCGGCAGCATCCACCGCGTCAGTCGCGCTACCCGCCAATGGTTTGGCGCCATAGCGCAGATACCCCGTGGCCTGGGTCTTGAAGATCGAGTCGTAGGAAATCGTGGCGCCTAGGGCCAGTTGATTGCCGATGCGCAGTTCACCGCGCCCGCGGACCCCTGAACTGGCAT
This sequence comes from Cyanobium sp. Aljojuca 7A6, assembly GCF_024346455.1. GTDB lineage: Bacteria > Cyanobacteriota > Cyanobacteriia > PCC-6307 > Cyanobiaceae > Cyanobium. The sequence goes on along the minus strand of NZ_JAGQCY010000021.1, from coordinate 15,149 downwards.
TCACATAGTTGCCGTTAAGGTAGTAATAGGAGGCGTAGAGCCAGAGGCTGTCTTTCTTCCAGCGGGCCACCGGGATGCCGGCCTCAAGATTCACTCCACCCAGCGACACCACATAGCGATTCCAGCCATCGATGATCAACTGGTTGTTGCGCAACGAAGCATTGCTGTAACCGGTCTGGTACTGATCGGCTTGGTTGGAGAAGGGGATGTAGCCGTTGAACCGCAATTCCACGTTGCGGCTAAGGGCCTCGGCTCCAACGCCCGCCTGAAAGGCATAGTCGTTAAATGCCTGGCGTGTGTCCACACCGGCGCTGAAACCATACATCCAGCGTTGATCACCACTGAGCCAGCGATAGCCAAGGCGCGTGCTGAAGCCAGCGGAAACATCGGAACCTGGCCCAAGCGCTCCGCCAAGGTTCATGTTTGCCGCCACATCCAAAAACAACACTTGGCCTCGCTCCCCCTGGCTCAGGGGCGCAAAGAGGTAGGCCGTGACGGTGTTGGGGGTGCCACCGCCCTGGCTCTGGAACACCAGACCTCCGGTGGCTTCCACCCGCGGGATGGGCGTCATCGGCTTTGCCAAGCCCTCGCCACTGGCCGCCAGCACAGCCAGTACCACGCCGCTCATCAAAGCGGAAGCCCTTATGGCTCGTGACCGGTGGGTCTTAGCCTGTAGTGGTGGCATGATGATCAACAAACATAGTTTAGATATAGTCGATCCCAGCTCATTACCAAGGTCATTAACGATTCCTATAACGTTGGAATCAACACGACGGTTGTTGCCCAGGCTGTCTCTTGGCCCGGTTCTGATTTGTAACCTGCTTGCACAGCCCTTCCAGCGCGCGGATGGTATAGGCAAGGCACACCACAGGGGCGTGAGCTGTGCCACCGCTGTCGCTGGGCCGATCAAGGCCTATTGGCGTTGATCTTCGGCTTTCAATCCTTGAGCAAGATCCAATAGTTGAAGAGCTCGTCGATGCGGCCTTGGGCCCTTTCGCGGGAGAGCCAGCCGTTAAGGTAGCGGCGAAGGGTGGCATCCTGACCACCGATCAAGAGCACCAATTCGCTGCTCAGATCATCGCTAAAGGGAGTCATCAATGATGTGCGGGGATACAACACCGCCCAGGCTGCTCCCGACTCAGCCGTCGTGAGCAGACCATCAAACTTCTTTTGGCCTGCTGCTGAAAAGAATTCTTGCTTTGATTCGATTGGGATCAACTCCACCTTGGCGCGCTGATGACCGTCACCGAGATACTTTGCGATTTGGGCCTGCAGACCGGGGCTGATCATGGCGGCATCACGCACGGCCAGGGTCACTGTGTGCTCCTGGGGGTTTGCCAATCCGCGCTGCAGTTCCTTGACCTTTGCGTCAGCCACAACCAGGGCCAAGTGCACCGGTAGGTTACCGAGGCTGAGCTCGTGGCGAATCGCGTGGCGTGGGCTGGTCTGAATGCCACCGGCTACGAGATCAATCCTTTCATCCGCGAGCCATTGCTCCAGTTGGGCCATCGGTGCCACCTGCACCTGTAGTCGCACGCCCAGGTTGGAGGCCAGGCTTTTGAGCAGGTCCACGTCAAAGCCCACAATCGTGCCGTCCTGGTTGCGAAAGGCCCAGGGCAGGCCGTCCTGGCGCAAGCCCACCCGCAAAAGACCGCGGGCCCGGATCGCCTCCAAGCTGACGCGTTGGGCTGGCTGTACTCCCTGCAGCTCCTGGGGCTGACCGCCGCTACGCGCCGTGGTGAGAGCCAGCAGGCGGTCGTCATTTCGGTACGAATTCTGCAGGGCCGCCGCCAGGCTGAGCCGGCTGCCCAAGCCCAGGCCAAAGGCCAGGGCCAAGGCCGCACTGAAACTGGCCAGCACCAGCAGCGGCCGCGGTCTCCAAGCCCCTACGCCCCGGGCATAAACGAGCACCGCCAGTACCACCAGGCCCTCGAGTGAGAGCACCTTCTCGATCCGATAAAGCCATTCACCATTGATGTACACCAGCTGCAGCAGGTCTATCGGCAGGCCGAGATGGAGCAATTCCTGCCGGATCACCGCCTTGAGCCCCGAGACCGAAGCTGGAATCGCGCTCAGCAACATGCGGGCGGTGGTGGCGGGCTCCAGGGCCCGGTCCACATACCAGGCGGAGAAAGGAATGAAGATCAAGCTCGCGACCTGGCCCAGGTTGGGCAGGGCAAAGCCAAGCGAAACCAACGGTGCCAGCTCATCACGCATTTCAGCGGCCAGATTCGACCGGGCAGGCGGATTCAGCTGGGCGGGTAACTGCTCCTGCAGGTTGTTCACCAGCATCGGCAGCGAGATCAGCAGGTTGGCACTGCTGGCGGTAAGGACCAAGGGGCCCCGCACGATCCGCCAGAGGACCAAGGGGCTCAAGGGCGTCAAGGCCAATACCGCCATGGCACAGCCGAAACTCAATACCAAGAACGAGATCAGGCTGATGAGAAAGAAACCCTGAATCCGGATCAGCTGCTGCAAATCTAACCTGGATATATTGAGTGCGATGAGTGCAAAGATACCGAAGGGGATCAGACGGACCACAAGCTTATTAAGCTTGCCGAACACCGTGCGCATCACCGCCAGGGGGTTGAGCAGATCATCGCGGCGATCAACCCCCTGCAACAGGATTCCAAGCAGGCAACTGAATAACACCACCGCGGGAAAGTTGTCAGCCGCTAGGGCTCCAAAAATGTTGTCGGGCAGATAGGTGGTGAGCAGATCAGCGGTCTCGCTGGTTTCAAACAGACCGGCGTGGAAGAACTCGGAGGTCACCAGGGGCGGCAGAAACAGGGGCAACCCCACCACCAGCAGCGAGGCGGCCAGCCAGAGCCCCAGGAGCACCACCCCGCCCCTGCTCGCCAGCTCGCTGAGCGATCCTTCGCGCAGCCGCCCAAACCCGACGATCAGCTCGCAGATCAGAAATGGCATCACCACGATCTGTGAGGCCTGCAAAAAGACTGTCGCCAGCGGTTGCAGCCAGGGGGTCTGGGCCGGCGCAAGCAGACCAAACAGGATGCCTGCGGCCATCATCAACAGGCATTGGTTGCCGATTTGCCTGGGCCAGAGACGACCCAAGAAGGCTGGAGCGGACGGTATCAAGGCCAGGGAATGCAATCACTGCCATTCTCCTCTCTGTCCTTGCGGGGTAGCCGTTGAATCTATCTTTGGCGCGCACGGATGAGGTGCGGCTCAGCCAGCCGCAGCAGGATGAATGCAGCCCTGCGAAACCGGGCCATCGCGCCAGCACCGTCGCCCCCTTACGGATTGGCGTCCTCATGGAGCTGGATGCCTGGAGCCCGCGCGAGTCTTCAGTGCTCGAGACCCAGGTCCTGCTCAATCTCTGACACCATTATCCAGCCGCTACTGGACATGACCAATGCCCCCTTGAAGATCGAGAGCCCGTGGATGCCGGTTCCGGTCATCTGATCCAATTTGCTTGGTTTTTGTGCCGTTGTCTCGGCGCTTGATCGACTTCTGGCCGCCCTGATGGGGAGCGGTTCACTCGTTGATGGCGGAGCGACGCCGGGCCTGAATGGTGTGCGCGACATGGGTGTGATGCTGAGGCCCTGAATGGAGCAGAGCCTGAAATGGCCACACCTGAAGGAGTTGCTGAAAATGTCACCGATGGCTGGAGGTATGCACAGCCGTGCTGGTCCTGCCTTCTCTGGGGGTGGTCACCGCCTACCTCGCTGCCAATGAGAATGGCGCCCCGTGGTGTCGGGAGCTCTACGGCTTCGAGAAGCCAAGGGCTCGAGCCGGCTGCAGGGTCCCGGCTCACGCTGGCCTGGTCGTGGGCTTCGATTCATTCATGGGTCCGCTTGCCTTGCTTCTCAGTACGGCAAGCCGAAAGCGGCGCTGAGGGCCCCAACGGCAAAGACGGCCCGTTCAACACTGCAGAAGCAGGGCGCCCTGCACGTCTTGCGCTTGTCGGCCCAGAGTGTCTGGGCCTCGGCTCGGCTCGGCTCTCAGCGTGGTTTCAGCAACGGGATCTCCGGATCGGGACGCCACTCGCCGGTGGTGATCAGCTGCCTTTCATTGGTACGCTCCCAACGGTGTGGGCAAAAGCGCAGCACCTGCCGGTCATGTGGTCGGTCCAACCCTGGCAGCGGCGAGTGAGTACCGGGCTGCAGTTCGCTCCGGTGGGATCAAGAAACCAGTCGCCCGTCAGGCAGACCTTGCTACTTTGGCTGGCCACCAGCACCTCCTGATCGAGAACAGGGCACCTCGGGATGGGCAACTCCACCGATCCGCCGCCTTCCGTGGATCGCGACATCCCCACAAGGGGTGAGTCTTGGGGGGGCGCTACCGGGAACCGGGCCAGCCGTTGATGGACGCGCCCACCATGGCCATGCTGTAAAACACAACCGCAGGGCGCCTGATCGGCCGTCGCGGCCCGGCAGTCACCCGGACGGTCTCAGAGTTGGACCAGCAATACAGCGCAGGCTTCAGGCCCATTGCGGATGCATGGATGGACTTTAATGCTTCTTTAGGGCTTCTTTAGTTCAAGTGAGGCTTTGGTTGCTGTACGGTGAGCGCCGGACAAGAAAAAACTCATGACTAAAGTTTTTAACGGGTTCAGATCTCCTCTGAGCAAGGCATCCAGCCCTTTTGGCGTCCTCGCCTGCATGGCGGTGTCCGCCGGGTCAGCCCTCGCCGTTGGGCTTGCCCCAGCTCCAGTGCAAGCTCAGGTCGTTCTTGACAAAACGACTGGGTCCTGGAGCAACCCTGTTGGCCCAACTACCGCAATTAACACTGTCGAGTATCAAACAGTTGCTGGCCAAAACCAGATCCGTTGGGGTTCCCCTACTAATGTCAACTCCAAGAGTGGCTTGGGGTTCACGGGAGAAGACTATAATCCAAATTTGACAATCCTTCCAGGGACAACAGACTTCCTGATTGGCACACTCCAGCATTTCAATAATCCTATTAGCGCTGGCACGGCTCTGACTTCTGCGCAATTAACTATTGATACATTATTTGAAAACACAAACCCTCTAAGTATTGATTTTATATATACCACCAGCATTGATGAAACTCCCAATTCCACACCCTGCGCTTACCCGAGCACTCCCGGCAACCCTTGCGCTGACAAGATAAGCATCAGCACTATTCCCGCCCAAACGTTCACCTTTGAGGGTCGACAACTAACACTGGCTTCCTTCTTCCTCGATTCCAACAAGAATCCAACGAATTCCTTGATTTCCCAAGAAGGTGGGACCACCACCGCCGAACTCTGGGGGAGACTTACGGACCCCGGGGACAACCCCGTGACAGGCCCTGGGGATGCCGTCCCCGGACCCCTGCCCGTTCTCGGTATTGCTGCAGCTTTCGGATACAGCCGCAAGCTCAGGAAACGTATTCAAGGCAACTGATGCGCGCAGCAACTCAGTCACCTGCAGTGGCTTGAGAGATACCTAGCACTTTTCTTCCCAACAAGCCCCTATGCCTTATTGACATAGGGGCCTTTTTTTACCCTTGATCCCCGGCGTGCCTGCATTTCCTGCCTTCACCGATCATGACTGTCAGCCCTGATTCCTCGCTCGCCGCCAGCCCTTACCTCTCCCGTCTTCTGGCCACCCTGTCGCCTGTGCTGCTGGTGGTTTTCCTCGCCGCCGTAGCCACGGTTGCGCTGCCACCAAGGCTCCTTAATCCCTCGTGGCAGCTGGCCCTCATCGCAACGATCATCACGAACGCCTCCCTGGCGTTGATGGGCACTCTGCTGCTGCCCCTGGCCCTCGGCTTCGATCCCACCAACCATCGGCTAAGGGCCCGCTGGGACGCCTTCCGCCGCTGGGCCCTGCCTGCCGCCCTCGGTTTTCTGTTGCTGATTCCCCTGCAGGGCTATGCCGCCTGGAAGTTCCAGAGAACTGCCACCGTCGCCCAAGAGCAGCAGACCACCCAAACCAGTAAGCAGCTTTTTGAACTGCGCCAGGCCATCAATTCCGCCACCACCCACGCTGAGCTACAGGCCAAGCTGAAGAAGCTGATCGGCCGGAACGCCGGCCTCTCGCCATCTGAATTCCGCATGCCCATCAACGAACTGCGCAACATGCTGCGCGCACGGGCCGAGCTGGCTTCCACCCGGATGATGCAGCAGGTTGAGGCCCAAGCTGCCATGAAACCGACTCTGCCGCTCAAGGAAACCATCCGTATCGCCATCTCCGCCCTGGCCTATGCGATCGGCTTCGCCTTCCTCGCCGGGGTCCTGCCTCGGACTCAAGTGTCGGGTGGGGGTAATCGCGGCGTCGATCAGGACTATTTCGAGACGCTCGCAGAGTGAACAACGCTTCAGCGGATATCGATTAAACCTGTCCACAAAAGCCAGTCTCATCAGCCTGGGGCGCTTGATCTCCTGCCTTGAAGCCAGCTGAGACTGCCGTCTGCTACTGGCTGGAGCTCGCCCGCCTGATCGCCCCGACTCAGCGCCGCACCGGCACCACCTGCATCCCGATCGGGGCCAGGGCGATCAGGGCGAGCTTGATGTGCTGGAGGCCGAAGGGGATGCCGATGATCGTCACGAAACAGGCCACCGCCGCGCTGAGATGGCCGATGGCCAGCCACCAGCCGGCCAGCAGGAACCAGATCACATTGCCGATCAGCCCCAGCGGACCGGTGCCGAAGTCCATGCGGCCGGTCAGCTCCCGGCGGCTGACAGCCTCATAGCCGAACGGCCAGAAGGAAAAGTTGCCGATCACGAAACAGGCCCGGGCCCAGGGAATCCCCACGATCGTGATCGCCGCCACCAGGCCGGCCAGCCACCAGCCCAGGCCCATCACCAACCCCCCGAGCACAAACCAGAGGACGTTGAGCAGGAAACGCAGCATGGGGGGAGGTCCGGTGCTGTTTCCAGCATGGCGGCAGTGAGCCCCCCTGCCCGTTCGTTCAGGACACGGCTGCCGGAAACAGGCGCCGGTTGCGGTTGGCGATCGCCACCAGAGACAGCATCACCGGAACCTCCACCAGCACTCCAACCACGGTGGCCAGGGCCGCTCCGGAGTGGAGGCCGAACAGGCTGATGGCCACGGCCACGGCCAGCTCAAAGAAATTGGAGGCGCCGATCATGGCGCCGGGGGCGGCGATGGCGTGGGGCTGGTGCCAGAAGCGCATCCACAGGGCCGTGATCCAGAAGATCAGGTAGGTCTGCAGGGTCAGGGGGATGGCGATCAGGACGATCGCCAGCGGGTTGGAGAGGATGGCCTGGGCCTGCACCATGAACAGCAGCAGCACCGTGACGATCAGGCTCACGATCGCCACCGGCTTGAGCCGCTGCTCCAGGCGTTCGATCCGGGTGGGGGAACGCAGCAGCACCCTGGTGAGCCAACCGGCCGCCAGGGGCACCACCACAAACAGTCCCACCGCCGTCACCAGGGTGTCCCAGGGCACGAGCACATTGCTCACCCCCAGCAGCAGCGCGGCGATCGGCGCGAAGGCGAACACCATGATCAGGTCGTTGATCGCCACCTGGGCCAGGGTGTAGTTGGGATCACCGTTGCTGAGCCGGCTCCACACGAACACCATGGCGGTGCAGGGCGCCACCCCCAGAAGGATCATGCCGGCGATGTACTGATCACCCACGGCTGCCGGAATCCAGGCGCCGAACAGGCCGCGGATGAACAGCCAGGCGATGGCCGTCATCGTCAGCGGCTTGATCAGCCAGTTCACGACCACCGTCACCACCAATCCCCTGGGCTGGCGCCGCAGGCCGGCGATGGAACCGAAATCCACCGCCAGCATCATCGGGAAGATCATTCCCCACACCAACAGGGCGATCAGCAGATTGATGCGGGCGAATTCAAACGCCGCCACAGCCTCGGAAAGCTGGGGCACCAAGGCGCCAAGGGCCACACCGGCCACGATCGCCAAGGCGACCCACAGGCTCAGAAAGCGCTCGAAGATTCCCATCGGGACTCACTTGGTGGGGGGATCAGGAGCAGGGTGAGGCCGGGGCGGTGCAGCTGGCCGCCAGGGTGGCGAGCCAGGCCCGCAGGCGCTCCAGGGCGGCGGGCTGCAGGCGGTAGTACACCCAGCGGCCGCTCTGACGGTCGGCCAGCAGGCCCGTCTCCTTGAGCACCTTGAGGTGGAACGACAGCTTCGACTGGGCCAGGCCCAGCTCGCTGGTGAGGTCGCAGACGCAGCGCTCGCCATCGCCCAGGGCCTCGATCACCTGCAGCCGAATCGGATCAGCCAGGGCCCGCAGCAGCAGTCGCGCCTGCTCGGGCTGCAGGGGAGCCGGCTCGCAGAGAGCCGAAGGAGCAGGGGCCATCCTTAACCCGGCCATAAATCCATCAACAGCAGCTGATGTGACGATAGGTCCATGTTGCGGCAGGCGCTTTGAAGATCGGCATCAACGGTTTCGGACGCATCGGCCGCCTGGTCTTCCGCGCCCTCTGGGGGCGGCCCGGCATCGAGCTGGTGCACGTCAACGACAGTGCCGGTGACGCCGCCACCGCCGCCCACCTGCTGGAGTTCGACTCGGTGCATGGTCGGTGGAGCCGGCCGGTGCTGGCCGATGGCGATGGCTTCGCGGTCGAGGAACGCCGGGTGGGTTGGTCGACGTTCAGCCATCCGGCCGAGGTGCCCTGGCAGGCAGCCGGGGTGGAGCTGGTGCTCGAGTGCAGCGGCAAGTTCAAGACCCCCGAGACCCTCGCCCCCTACCTGCAGCAGGCCGGTGTGCGGCGGGTGATCGTGGCCTGTCCCGTGAAAGGGGAACTGGACGGCGTCGCCGTGCCCAACATCGTCTTCGGCATCAACCACGGCACCTACGTGCCCGAACGCCACCGGATCCTCACCGCCGCCTCCTGCACCACCAACTGCCTGGCGCCGGTGGTGAAGGTGGTGCAGGAGAGCTTCGGCATCCGCCATGGCTCGATCACCACCCTGCACAACATCACCAACACCCAGGTGGTGATCGACAGTTTCAAGAGCGATCTGCGCCGGGCCCGGTCCTGCATGCAGAGCCTGATTCCCACCACCACCGGCTCAGCCAAGGCCATCGGCCTGATCTTCCCGGAGCTGCAGGGCAAGCTCAACGGCCACGCCGTGCGCGTGCCCCTGCTCAATGCCTCCATCACCGACGCGGTGTTCGAGCTGGAGCGCCCCGTCACCGTGGAGGAGGTGAATGGGGCCTTCGCCGCGGCGGCGGCAGGCCCCCTGCTGGGCATCCTCGGCTATGAGGAGCGGCCCCTGGTGTCGGTCGACTACCTCAACGACAGCCGCAGTTCGATCGTGGATGCCCTCTCCACGATGGTGACGGGCGGCACCCAGCTGAAGGTGTTCGCCTGGTACGACAACGAATGGGGCTACAGCTGCCGGATGGCTGATCTGGCCTGCCATGTGGCCAGCCTGGAGGCGACGTGATGCGCACGCTGTCCCCCCTGCAGCAGTACGCGATCATCACGGCCAACAACTGGGCGTTCACGGTGACCGATGGGGCACTGCGCATGCTCGTGGTGTTCCACTTCCTGCAGCTGGGTTACACCACGCTGGAGATCGCCTTCCTGTTCATCTTCTATGAGTTCTTCGGGATTCTCACCAACCTCTACGGCGGCTGGCTGGGGGCTCGCTTCGGCCTGAAGCTCACCCTCTGGATCGGCACCTTGCTGCAGATCGCCGCCCTGCTCCTGCTGGTGCCGGTGGCCGACACCTGGCCCAAGGCGTTGTCGGTGGGGTGGGTGATGGGGGCCCAGGCGATCAGCGGCATCGCCAAGGACCTGGAGAAGATGAGCGCCAAGAGCGCCATCCGGGTGGTGGTGCCGGAAACTCCGGAGGATCAGGCCAAGGGGGAGCAGCAGCTGTTCCGCTGGGTGGCCATCCTTACCGGCGCCAAGAATGGCCTCAAGGGCCTGGGCTTCTTCGTGGGGGGCCTGCTGCTCTACACGGTGGGGTTCAACAAAGCCGTGATCGTGATGGCGGCCTGGCTGGCGCTGGCTTTTCTGGTGACGCTGCTGTTGCCACAGGACATCGGCAGGATGAAGACCAAGCCGGCCTTCAAGGCGCTGTTCTCCAAGAGCGAGGGCATCAACGTGCTCTCCCTGGCCCGCTTTTTCCTGTTCGGCGCCCGCGACGTCTGGTTCGTGGTGGCCCTGCCCGTGTTCCTGCAATCCAGCCTGGGCTGGCGCTTCTGGGAGGTGGGCGGCTTCATGGGCCTGTGGGTGATCGGCTACGGCATCGTGCAGGGGTCGGCGCCGAGCCTGCGCCAGGCCTGGGGTCAGACGCGGCCGCCGGGGCCCAGCGCCGTGCAGTTCTGGGCCGCCCTGCTCACGGCCATCCCCGCCCTGATGGCGATCACCCTCTGGCGCGAGGTGGGCAACCCCGCGCTCACGGTGGTGGTGGGTCTGGCCGTGTTCGGGGTGGTGTTCGCCATGAATTCCTCGATCCACAGCTACATGGTGCTGGCCTACACCGATGCCGATGCGGTGAGCCTCAACGTGGGCTTCTACTACATGGCCAACGCCGCCGGCCGCCTGGTGGGCACCCTGCTTTCGGGCGCCCTGTTCCTGGTGGGCGGGATCCAGGCCTGCCTCTGGGCCTCGGCCCTGCTGGTGGGACTGGCCTGGCTGGTGAGCACCCGCCTACCGGCGCCGCCAAGGCAGCAACCCCAAACCCTGGTGCCCTCCTTGGGGGGGTGAGCACGTCGTTGGGCCGATCACCGCTGCGATGGCCCCGCGTCAACACGCCTGGCGGTCGGAATTAAACGTGCTGTGAACGAAAACACCCAGAGGATGAGAGGGTGATTAGATTTTGCTGATTTTCCTGGTTGCTCACCAGCCGATGCCGACGCGAACCGGCTGATTCTGCCGTCGTTCGTGGCTGCCGTTGGCCGATGAGCGAAGAGCTCTGCCATGCCAAAGCCACAATCAGCTCAGAAGTTGAGGAAACGCACGATCAAGCGGCGCTACCGGCTGTTCACGCTCGCCGAAGCCAGCCATCCTTTGTACACGATTTCCGGAACGGAGATCCTTGGGGTGGTGCTACTAATCCTCATCGTGGCCTATTTGGTCTGAAGGTTGACGCTTGTCTCCTCGTCCACGGCCCTGAGCAGATTCAGCCCAACCCCTGGTCATCACCTGATCAGCCTCGGGGGCACGAACGTTGTCGCCATGCTGGAGGGCCTTACCTGGCCTGCCATGCCGTTGAGTGCCCCACCCCGCCAGAGGTTGCTCGAGGTGAATGGCGGCTGCTGGGAGGGCCTGTTCGTTCGCCTGGGTCCCGATGGCCGCGAGATCGAACGGTTCCCCACCCGCCTGCTCGTCACCGACCAGGACGGCAGCATCGAAGCCGCCCTCACCTACCTCAACTCCGGGCGCACCGTACCGATGCGTTTCCATGAGCCGCCGGCGGCCATGCAGATCAGCGCCGCCGGTCACTGGAGCCTTGGCATCGATCGGACCGGTCCCTGGCCCTGGATCGCCGAGTTGTGCGTCGCCCACGGCGACCGCCGCCGCCGGATCGTGCTGCGCCATGGTGTCGACGCCCTGGAGAACCTCACCTACGCCAGGGAATGGCGGCCCGGCGTCACCGAAGCAGGCCCCGCCACCCCGTTGGTCGCCAGCCTGCAGACCACTGAAGCGGGCAGCGCAGCAGCCACCCGCTGGTGCCTGGACGACAACGTTGAGGTGGTGATCGTTCATCCCCCCACCCCGCCGGGGCCCGTGCAGGTATCGCTCACCTGGCAGGTCGACGCCGATGTCCGCTGTCGGATCGAACGCCACTACTCCCCCTACGGCCTGCTGGAGCCCCTTCCTGCGGACGGGTGACGCGCCTACTGCGCGCCAACTGGTCACGTCCGGTCACAGATCCCCTCCACCCCGGTCAGCGGTGAGTCATCCGGAGGCGTTTGTCTGATGGGGCAACGGAACTTCCACCATGATCAGCCGATCCTCCCGACTGCTCCATGCCGCCCTGGTGGTGGGCTGTGGCGCTGGCATCGTCTACGCACCGGTCCAGGCCCAGACCTCCCTGAGCCTGCAGCTGGGCCAACCCGGCTACCTCGGACAGATCAACCTCGGCAATCAGGGCCCGCCGCCGGTGTATGGCTACCGGCCGGTGATCGTCCGGCCGCCGTCCCAGGGACGAAACCGCTGGACTCAGGCCTCCAGCCAACCGGTGTACCTGCGGGTGCCCCCGAACCAGATTCGTGACTGGGGTCGCTACTGCGGTCTCTATCAGGCCTGCCATGTGCCCGTTCAGTTCGTCCGAGACGACTGGTACCGCCATGTTTACGCGCCGCGTCTGCGGGCCGCCCAGGCCAAGCGCGACACATGGGTGCTGGTGACACCCGCCGGGCGCGCCTACGGGCTGGAGAAGCGCCGCCGCTGGGACGACGACGATTGAGAACCCCAACAAGTGAGGGCCAGCCGAGAGAGGGTGCGTCAGCGACGGCCGAGCAGGTCCTCCCAGGTGAGGGGGTGCTGGCCAGGGTCGTGGCGCGGTGGCCTGGCCACCAGCAGGCAACTGGGATAGGCAGTGCCCCTGCCGGCGACGGCGGGGGACGAACTGGGACGTGTCGAGGGCGACGGACGCCTGGAAAGGGTGTTCATGGAAAATGAAAACAAGGGGATATGGATCTCGCACCGGGAGGCTGCCGTTCCCACGCGGGGAATCGCACACGGCAGTCATTGCTGGACCTGGTGGACCGTCCCCAGGAAGCGCGGGGCGGCTCGGTGCTGGCTCCGGCGAAGGCGAACACCAGGTCCGCCGGCTTCTGCCGGATGTAACAACCATAGCCGATCCTTGGGCTGCTCCACCCGCAGGGAGCAAAAAATGACAGAAAGCGGGGGATGTCCAAGCGAAAAAGCAGACCTACCATGATGCGATTCCCCGCCAGATCGCTCCAGTGCGATGGCTGTAGCGCCATTCATGTCCCAAGACCTGCACCCAGAGGAGCAACGCCGCAGCCCACGGCTCCTTGTCCCCGTCGGCGTCTCCGTCAGCCTCAGGTTGGCCTCGAAGCAATCGGTGTTCGTCAACCTCCGTAACGTCAGTGAGAAGGGGGCCTGCGTGGTGCGTCAGGGGAGTCTTGACATCAACGAGGACGACAACGTCGTCATCCTCGTCCTGGAATACGACTCCGCTGCCAAGATCACCCTCCCCTGCAAGGTGTGCTGGGTGAGGAACACCGGATTCAACACCTACGTGGGCCTTTCTTTCGTCAATTCCACTCTGTCCCAGGACGCCCTGACCAGACTTATCGCCTGAGGCTGAAGCCTTCTAACCGTTGGCGACGTCTGCACCGTTTTGGCTCGGAAGTCTGCCGTCACAGCGTGTCTGGTTCAGTTCAGCCTCCCGGAAATTGGCCCCATCGATATTGGCTCCTCGGAGATCCGCCAGGCTCAGCTTGGCGCCCACGAAGCTGGCGGCCCGAAGATCGGCACCACTGAGATCGGCGCCGGTGAGATCGGCATGGCTGAAATCAGCCCTGGCCAGATCAGCGCCATGGAGATCGGCTTGGCACAGCAGCGTGTTGGTGAAGTTTGCCCCCCGCCAACGGCTGAATGGGATTCTTAGACCCTCAAGATTGGCCCCCTGCAGATCGAAATCGTCCTGCCAGAGTCCGGCGGCAGAGAGATTTTCCAGAGCCCTCAGCCGGCCAAGGCTGTTGGACGTTCTTGCCTCGCGCTGGGCGAGCAGGAGTTCGAACATTTCATGGTGCTCCCGCTCTTTCCTTTTGGAGGCTTCGAGCAGGTAAACAATTGCGGCCGTGACAATACTGAACGACTCGACATTGCCGATGCTGATGATGTCCAGAAAGTCGGTGGTCAGGCAGTCGGGCCCCGACGAGGGATCGTGGCAGTTCTCGAAACGGTTGACAGCGGCGAGCAAGCCAAAGGAGAGGGCGGCTGCGATCACAACCCGGAACCCGAAGGAGCTCTCCAGCAGACGAAAGAAGGGCGAGGCGCGCCGCTGCCGCTGGCGCTCGTACCAGGTGGAAGGGGGGGGACGCCTGATCATCGAAGGGTCACGGCTTGGCAGGGGAAGCGGGAAACACCTGGCTCCAGTCACGGCGAAGGCTGACCAGGCTCCAGCCATTCTGCGCTGCCAGCTCCAGCCCCCGATCCAGCCGGCCGAAGCGGGAGTTCCTGTCATAGGCCACCTCCCGCTCGGCATCATCGTGGTGCAACAGCAACCCCAGCCGCCGCCCCGGACCGGAGGTGGTCCAGCGAAGCAGTGCCAGGTCGCCATCGGAATTGCCAAAAGCCGCGATCGGGCGGCGACCGATGGCCCGCTGCACGCCCACCGGTTTGCCGTCGCCATCGTTGATGAAGTCGACCACGGGCTCGCGCCACAGGGTGGGCTGGTCGTTCTCGTCGGCGTAGCGCAACCGCAAGGTCGAGCCGATCACCTGATCCGGGGGAATGCCGTAGATCTCTTCGGCGAAAAGCCGCACGAATTCGACACCACCGCCGGTCACGATCCAGTTGCTGAACTCCCTGGCCCGCAGGTAAGCCAGCAGCTCCAGCATCGGCTGGTACACAAGCCAGGTGTAGGGCACACCCCGTTGCGGATGGCGGGCGTCGCGCAACCAGTCGCGGGCCAGGTCCGCGAACGCCGCAGTGGTCATCCCGGCATGGGTGTGAGCCACCAACTCCAGCAGGCCCCGCATGCCCTGGCCCATCAGGGTGTCCATGTCTTCGGCCGCCGCCGCGGCCACCAGCGGATCACGGGCCAGATCGCTGCGCTCCGCCACCAACTGGCGGGCCCGATCCAGGGCAAAGGCCATCTGCACATACATCGGCTGCTCGGACCAGAGCGTGCCGTCGTTGTCGAACACGGCGATCCGCTCCTGCGGCGCCACGAAGTCGGGGCTGCCTGGGCCACTGACGCTCTCGACGAAGTCGAGCAGGTTGGTCTTGAGTGCGCCCTCCCGCCAGGAGGGCAAGGGGTCATGGCCAGCGTCAGCAGTCATGGCAGGCAAGGTGTGCATGGCTCGATTCTGCAGAGGCAGCACGTGATGGATGCGGCGGACAACCATCAAAAAACCCCCTGCCGAAGCAGGGGGTCATGGGCTCGTGGAGAGCAGGATCGGATCAGCCGATGGCCGGGGCGGTCAGGGCCACAGGAGTGGCGCTGGCGGCCGCCAGGTCGAGCGGGAAGTTGTGCGCATTGCGCTCGTGCATCACTTCCATGCCGAGGCCGGCACGGTTGAGCAC
>NZ_JAGQCY010000020.1 GCF_024346455.1 Cyanobium sp. Aljojuca 7A6 | reverse complement strand
AAACTTTTTTGGTTGTCCAGGTTCTACCGCTCCACCCCTTCCGGGGCTCTCGCGGCGCGTCGCCTCCCGGCGACTCAGAAAACTTACAGCACCGTCGGCTCGCGCCTCTCAGTCTCAGTAAGCCCGCCTCCCACTTGAGCTCTCGCTCTGGTGGGGCGCAGTCCAAAATCATATCACCTCATTGGGGGCTCAGACGTCTCAAGGGCTTCAGCCCAGGGCATGAAGCGATCCAATGTCTCCTGGCGGTTGGCCACCAAGACCGGAAAGTTCGTCTCAGCCAGGTCCGTCCCGGCCTGCAGCCCTTGCGGACTTGGTCCAAGCCAACGCAGGGGACAGCCCAATTCCTCCAGCACCAGCCAGGCCGCTGCCAGGTCCCAGATCTTCGGAGTGGCCTCCAGGGCCGCCATGGTCTGGCCCATGGCCACCGATACCAGGTTCAAGCTGGCCACGCCCAGCAGGCGGATCTTTCCGGGAAACGGACGGTGCGGCAGCTTCTGAAGCACACGGATCGATCGGCTGCAAAGGGAGGCACAGCCGGCGTTGTGCAATTGCTGGGCCGGCGGCGGAATGGGTTTGCCGTTGCGCCAGGCGCCGAGACCCCGGATGGCCACGATGCGCTGACGCAGCGGCGGCACATCCAGGATCCCCAGCACCGGCACTCCGGCCTCGAAGCGGGCCATCGAGATCGCCCAATAGGGGATGCCGGCGGCGAAGTTGGTGGTGCCATCCAGCGGATCCACCACCCAGTAAGCGGGGCTCGCGGGAACCTGCTGCCGGCCTTCCTCGCTGAGGACGCCCTCTCCAGGGAACAGCTCCGCCAGCCCCTCGACCAGCGTGGCGTCGCTCCAGCGATCACAGGCGGTGATGAAGGAGCCATCCGCCTTCAGATCCGGGTGGCTGTGGCCGAAATCGGCGCGCTGCCGCTCGGCGACCCGATCAATCAAGGTCTCCAGCCGAGGGTCGAGGGGTTGTGGGGAAAGAGGCGTCATCCCAGTTCCAACTCCAGGACCTGGCTAAGGCTGCGGGAAGTGTCTTCCCGGAACTGGCGCACGTTGACGCGAGACAACAGCACCAGGGCCGCCAGAGCCACCAGCAACTCCACACCGAGCACAAGGGCAAAAGCTCCATAGGGTCCCTCCCCCAGGGGCAGGGAGCGGCCGATGTCATACAAGCCCCCCCCGAGCAGTTTGCCGATCGCTCTGGACAGGGCCTGGGCCAGACCCCAGACCCCGACGAAGGTGCCAGCCGCCTGAGGCAAGGTGAGATCGAGCATCAGGCACAGGGCGCTGTTGGTGCCGATGCCCGCCGCCAGCCCGAACAGCACCATCACGGCCTGAAGGAAGGGGATCCTCGCCGTCAGGCCCGCCACGATCAGCAGGAGCAGGGACAGGGCGATCAGCTGGCAGCCCAGGCGAGCGGTGGCCATCTTGCCGAGCCGTGGGACCACCCAGAGCCCCGCCAGCAGCAAGCCCACCAGGGTGCCGACGCCCCAGAAGGCGTTGAGCTGGGCCGTGGCGGCGATCGGCATGGCGAAGACCTGGGCGCCGTAGCTCTCCAGCACCGGATCCTGCAGGAACAGGGCGAGGGTGAACAGGATCAGGAAGGAAAAGAAGATCAGCACCTGGCGGCTGGAGGTGATCAGAGTCCAGGACTGTCGAAGGCCGATGGCATCCTCCCGACGGGCCGTTGTCCCGTCGCTGCGCTCGCGCAGGGGCGCTTCCATTCCCCAGGTGGCCACGACCGTCAGAAGCATCACCGCCGCCGCCACGATCGACATGAAGCGGGAAAGGGTCGCCTGCAGCACCACCGGATCGCTGACCCCGTCAAGGGAGCGCAGGCTCACGCCGATGGCCACGGCGCCGATGACGATGCCGACCGTGAGCATGCACCAGATGATGCTCACCGCCCGGGGCCGCTCCTGTTCGCTGGTGCGGTCAATCACCAGGGCCAGGTAGGGGGTGGTCGCCAGGGAAATCGCCAGGCCATAGAGGGCAAACAGGCCGCAGAGGGCCGCGATGCCCAGGGCCAGGCCGGGCTGGCTGCCGTCCTGCAGCAGACGCCCGACCTCAAAGATCAGAGGCACCGACAACACCGCCAGCAGGCAGAACGCCGCCGTGCCGATCAGGACGTAGGGAACCCGGTGACGGGAGGCCAGGGGATGGGCATCGGAAATCTGGCCGAACAGCACCCTTGACGGGGCCACGAATTGCTCAAAGGCCAGGGCGCCACCCACCAGCAGTCCGGGAAAGCCCAGCTCACTGAGCATGATCCGGTTAAGCAGACCGGAAAAGATCACCGCCAGGCAGCCCAGGCATCCCTGGAAGAGACCCAGGCGCATGGTGGCGGTAAGGGAGAGACCGGAGCGGAGGTGGGATGACAACGGGCCTCAGGACCCCGGCGGCATGACCTCGGGCCCGATCGGACTGCCCGCCCGACAGGCCGGAATCAGCGGCTGGGGCTCCACCGGAATCAAGGCCGACCCGGCCGGCCTCGGACTGGTGGCCGGCAGCGACTGGCGCTGGCAAAGGCCGACCTGGTCGAGGCCGGTGAAGCGCCGCAACCGGGCCAGGGCCTTGTTGTAATCAGAGATGGCCGTCGACCAGCGCACTTCGGCCTGGGTGAGATCCCTCTGGGTGTCGACCACCTCCCGCTGGGTGGTGACTCCGGCCTGGAAGCGCAGGCGGGCCAGACGCAGGGATTCCCTCGTGGAGATCACCTCGCGGGAGGTGGTGGTGATGTTGCGGTTGTTCTTCTCCAGCTCGTAGAAATTGGTTTCCACCTCCCGGCGGATCGTGTCGCGCTGTTGGGCGAACTGGTAGGTGTTCTGCTCAGCCACCTGCTTCTGGCGGCGGTAGTTGGCCCGGGCGGCACCGCCATCGAACAAGGTCCAGTTGAGGTTGAGGCCGACCGTGTTCTCGACCGACCAGCTCTGGTTGCCGAAGTTGACACCTTGTTGGTTGCGGTTAGCGAACTGAATACCGCTGGTGCGACCACCGGTGAAGCCGTAGGCGATGTTCAGAAACGGCTGGACCCGGCCCAAGGCGGTGTTCGCCTCGCTGTTGGCGATGGAGATGTTGAGCAGGACGTTGTCGAGCTCTTCGCGGAAGGCGTAGGCGGCAACGATGCTTTCCTGCAACGAGGGCAACCAGGATCCCACCACCCGGGAAGGCTCCTTGGAGGTGGGGGTCACATCCTGGGGCAAATCCAGGATGGCCGCGAGGCCGCGGCGGGCGATGGCCTGGTCGGACAGGCCCTGGGTGAGCACCTGCTGGTCACGGGCCAGCTGGGTTTCCGCTTCCAGCACCTCCAGCTTGGTGGCCACCCCAGCCTGGAAACGGGCCTTGGCATCCCGCAGGCTCACCAGGGAGGAGCGCACGGACTCCTGGCCGATGCGAACGGTTTCGTCGGAGACCTGAAGATCGAAGAAAGCCACCGCTGCTTCCAGACGCCGGACCCGCAGACCGATCAGGTATTGGTTCTTGGCCTGCTCAAACCTGTCGCGGGCCGCGGCGATCTGGGGCGTGCGAGTGGGGTTGATCAGGCCCCATGTGGCCTGAAGAACCGCCGACATCCGCCAGATGCTGGTGATCGTGTTGCCGGCTTGCTGACCAGTGCCCGTGAAGGCGCTGCTGAACTGCTGCCCTCCGGTGTAGGTGGGCAGGCTGGTGGCGTTGAGAGAGATGTTGGGGTACCAGAGGGCGATCTGGGCGCGCAGGGCCGACTGGGCCTGCTCCACCTGGCTGGCGATCGCCTTGAGCTCTGGGTTATTGACTTCGACCAGGGTTTCGACATCGGCCAGGCCGAGGGGGCGCAATTCCCGGATGCGGACCTGGGCCGGCTTCACCGGCAGGGCCAGGGGATTGGGAGCCCGAAGATCCTGCAGGGCGGGGGGCAGCTCCTTGGCGGCGGGAGCCAGCACGTTCGGATTGGACTTCGGCCGGGATCCCTTGACCTCGGGAGCCAGGGGCAGGGGCTCAACAGCCGGAATCGCCTGGCTTGCAGGGGCAGGAGCCGTCTGGGCCCCTGCCGGCAACATCTGAACGCCAACCGACGGAAGCACCACCAGTGCCGCTAGCAGGAGTGGTTGGGGCCTCACGTTGAACCGTTCGCTTCCGCCCGAGCTTAAGCATCTCCCCGTGGGGTGCCGAGGCAGGCGGCCACCAGATCGTCCGCACCCCCCAGCAACCGGACCGGCACGGGCAGGCGGAGGCGCAGCTCCGCCAGCGTGGAGTCGTCGAGAAACACCTCCTCCCCCTCCCGCAGCATCACCCTGGGCAGCAGCAGTTCATCACCCAGGTCACGGCCGCCGAGCCCCTCAATCAGGTCCGAGCCTGTGAGCAGCCCGGTAACCACCTGCTCCTGGCCCCAGTAGGGACTGGGCAGGCCGTGGAGCAACAGCTCCAGCCCCTCAATGCTGTTGAGGCGCTCCACCACCGGTTGCAGCGCCTCCGCCACCAGCTGTCCCACCACCCAGCTGCAGCGACGTGCCCCGGCGATCCGGGTGGGGAGCTCTCGGGTGGCTTCCTCCAAAGCCTCCAGGAAGGCGCGGATGCTGCCGACGCCGTTCTCCTGCTGGGGCAAGTCTTCGTAGCTGGCCCGGGGTGGCAGGGGCTGGCCAGCGATCAAGAACCACTCATCCGAGAGCCAGGCGAAGCGGCTGCCGGTGCTGGCCTGAAAAATCCGCTGCAGACGCTCCACCCGAGCGATCACCTCCAGGGCCCCATCGCGATCGACCGGACGCAGCGCATCGCCATCCGGCCGGAAGCGCGTCAGACCCACCGGCACCACGGCGGTGGAGAGCACCGCCGGCCAGGGTCCGGTGGCGAAGCGCGCCAGGTCGGTGAGGGTGCGCTCCAGGGCCTCTCCGTCGTTCAGCCCCGGACACACCACCACCTGGGCGTGGATCTGCAGGCGCCGCTCGGCGAACCAGGCCAGCTGCTCCAGCAGCAGACCGGCCCGCGGGTTGACCAGCAGGCGGCTGCGGAGCTCCGGGTCGGTGGCATGGACCGACACGAACAGGGGGGAGAGGCGCTGCTCTTCGATCCGGCTCCAGTCGGCCGGGCTCAGGTTGGTGAGGGTGAGGTAGGAGCCGTAAAGGAAGCTGAGCCGGTAGTCATCGTCCTTGAGGTAGAGACTGCCGCGTCGCCCGGGCGGTTGCTGGTCGATGAAGCAGAAGGGGCAGTGGTTGTTGCATTGGCGCAGGCCATCGAACAGGGCTTCGCTGAAGCCCAGCCCCAGCCCCTCGTCCAGGTCTTTTTCCAGCTCCACCACGTGCAGGCTGCCATCGGGGTCTTCCACCTCCAGCACCAGCTCCTCCTCCCCCTGGAGCACCTGGACGTCGATCAAGTCCCTCGGCCGTATCCCGTTGATGCTGCGCAGGCGATCACCGGGCTGAAAGCCGAGCTCCTCGGCGATCGATCCCGGCTCCACCGTGGCCACCAGCGCCGGCCGGGGTTGGGTGACGGGCCCGGCTAGGGCAGCGGGCCCAGCAAGGGCAGAGGAAGGCTCCTTCCACACGGTCGGTTACGGCGAAGCGACAGGACTGTGGCTCCAGTGTGGCGGCCGTGCCCACTCAGGGGGTGACCCCCTCCAGGCCCCGGAACCCCAGCAGGATCACCAGACCGAACAGCAGCCGATAAATCACGAAGATCCAGGTGCTGTTCTGCTGCAGGAAGCGGAGCAGCCAGGCGATCGCCAGCCAGGAGACCACCGCCGCCGCGGCGATGCCCACCAGCATCGGGATCACACCGCCGGTCGCCACCGAGCCGAAGGCCGACTTGAGCTCCACCAGCCCGGCCAGGGTGATGGCGGGTATGCCAAGCAGAAACGAAAAGCGCGCCGCGTCGGCCCGCTGCCAGCCATCGAACAGCGATGCCGTCAGGGTGCTGCCCGAGCGCGACACCCCGGGGATCAGGGCCAGGGACTGGGCCAGGCCCACCAGCAGGCCGTCGCGGGGGGTGACGGCCGCGAGCAGGCGACGGCGGCGGCCCAGCAGTTCGGCCACCGCCAGCAGCAGCGCCATCACGATCGAAACGATGGCGATCGACGTCAGGCTGCGCAGGGGGGAGGTCTCGTAGCCGGGCAGCAGCACCTTGATGGCCAAACCCGCCAGCAGGATCGGCACCGTACCGATGGCGATGGCGACACCCAGCCGCGCCGGTGGATCGTTCCACTGGCCATGGCGGAAGGCGCGCGCCACTCCGGCGCCCACCTCAGCGAGGTCATTGCGGAAATAGCCGAGCACGGCGGCGATGCTGCCCAGCTGGATCACGGCTGTAAACGCCACTCCGGGATCACCCCAGCCCAGGAGCACCGGGACCACCTTCAGGTGGGCCGTGCTGCTGATCGGCAGGAACTCCGTCAACCCCTGAACGATCCCCAGAACGAGGGCGTGCCAGCAGGCCTCGAGCAGGGGCAAGGAGGCGGCCGTCGCGACCAGCGGCATGGGGAAAGCCGATACTGCGGCTGACCCTATGGCCGGACGGGTCACGGAAGCACCCACCCCGCCCTTTAAGGTTGGTCAAGTTTCTTCACAACCAGGTGATCGGGGTCCCACCCACCCTTGCGACTCGCCCCACGGCCCTGCCGGGTCTTCCGATCGCTCCTGCCGCGGCTGCCATCCCGGCCGCAGCCGTGCTGCCCCTGACGGCTGCCCTGCTGGTCACGGTGCCGGTGTTCCTGCAGGCCCCCTGGGTGCGCTCCGCGCCGATGGCGGCGGCCCTGTTCACCCTCCCCCTGATGGCCCTGGCCCTGCTCCTGGAGCGCCGGGGCCAGGGTCAGTGGCAGCAACTGGGCGTGCTCCTGGTGGGCTTCTGCGGCAGCTGGCTGGGCGGCTGCCTTTTCTGGGGCTGGTTCCGGCTCCACCCTGTGATGCATCTGCCGATCGAAGCCTTCGCCCTGCCCCTGGCACTGGCTGGCCTCGGAGGCCGCTGGCGGCTGGCGGGCGCCTTCTACCTGAGCTCCCTGCTCGGCACCGCCAGCACCGACGGAGTGATCGCGGCTGCCGGGATCATGAACCTCTGGCCCCAGGTTCTCAACGCTCCCCTGTCCGAGGCTCCGCTGCTGCTGCAGGGGGCCGCCATCCAGGTGCTGCAGCCCTGGCCTTTGGCCTTGATCGGCCTGACGGCGAGCCTGCTGGTGCTGATCTGTCGGCGCTTCTGGCTCCTGGGCGGGCCCTGGCGGGTCGCCGCTGCGGCCCTGGGCACCACCCTGGCGGTCGACGCTCTGTTTCTGGGCGCGGCCCTGGTGGCCCCCCACCTGAGCGGCCTGATCTGAAGATCTGCAAAAGCAAGGCCGCCTGCCGAGAGAGACCACGGGGCTTTCTGTAACGTTGCACGG
Source organism: Cyanobium sp. Aljojuca 7A6 (assembly GCF_024346455.1). GTDB lineage: Bacteria > Cyanobacteriota > Cyanobacteriia > PCC-6307 > Cyanobiaceae > Cyanobium. Next base: position 38,365 of record NZ_JAGQCY010000020.1, on the reverse strand, counting down.
GTGGTCTGCGGATCACCGCCCTGTCCCTGCCAGGGTCCCCTGGTTCTATCCCTAAAAGGAGTGTCGTGATGAAGCGGCTGCTTGCCTGGTTGATGAGTGGTGTGGTCCTGGCTGGTCTGCTCGTTACCCTGCTTCTGCCCGGTGCCGCCCTCGCTGCGGAGCGCCGCAACGAGATCGACGACAAGATTGCCGAGAGCGGCGGCAAGGTGGACCTCAACAACGCCTCGGTCCGCCGTTTCCAGCAATACCCCGGCATGTATCCGACTCTGGCCGGCAAGATCGTCCTCGGCGGTCCCTACGACAGCGTCGACGACGTGCTGGAGCTGGAGCTGACGGACCGCCAGCGAGAGCTGTTCAACAAGTACAAAGACAACTTCACCGTGACCCCGCCCGCGATTGCCCTCAACGAAGGCTTCGATCGCATCAACGATGGCGTTTACCGCTGAGCCCAACGACCAATCAGCCGGCCCATCCTTGACCCAGTCAGAACCGCCGTACCTACGGCGGTTTTTTTGTGGGCGAGGGGCGACCCGCCGTCCGTCCCATAGGCTCTCCACCACGAAGCAGGGTGTAAAGGGGTGAAGCAGCCGCTTGGATGAGCCGGATCCGCGCATGGCCCCCCACTGGGACGTGGTGGTGGTGGGCAGTGGTGCCGCAGGACTGATGACCTGCCTGGAGTTGCCCCCCCAACTGCGCGTGCTGCTGCTGAGCAAATCCAGCAGCCCCCCCTCCGCCAGCCGCTGGGCCCAGGGCGGCATCGCCGCCGTCACCGGAGCCGAGGACAGCTTTGCCAGCCATGTCGCCGACACGCTCAAGGCCGGTGCCGGCCTGTGCGATCCGGAGGCGGTGGAGGTGCTGGTGCGGGAAGCTCCAGCCTGTGTCGAGCGGCTCGTGCAACTGGGCATGGCCTTCGACCGCACCCCTCAGGGTCTGAGCACCACGCTCGAAGCCGCCCACAGCCACCGCCGGGTGCTGCATGCCCAGGACCGCACCGGCGGGGCCCTGGTGGATGCCCTGGAGCGGGAAGTGCGGCGCCGGCCGGGGCTGGAGCAACGCAAGGGCATCCCTGCCCTGCAACTGTGGATGGAGGACGGCCGCTGCGTCGGGCTGCAGGTGCTCGAGGGGAATTGCCTGCGCTGGCTGCGGGCCGGTGCGGTGGTGCTGGCCAGTGGTGGCGGCGGCCATCTGTTTGCCCACACCACCAACCCGACCCAGGCCAGCGGCGATGGCGTGGCCATGGCCTGGAGCGCCGGCGCCAGGGTGCAGGACCTGGAGTTCGTGCAGTTCCACCCCACGGCGCTGATGCTGCCGGACGCCCCCCATTTCCTGATCAGCGAAGCCGTGCGCGGCGAAGGGGCGCGACTCTTCGACGACCGCGGCCATTCTCCGGTGGCGCAGCTGGAGGGGGGCGATCTGGCCCCCCGTGACCAGGTGAGCCGCGCCCTGGCTCGCTGCATGGCGGAGCAGGGGGTGACCCATCTCTGGCTCGACCTGCGGCCGGTGGGCCGCGAACGGCTGGAACGCCAGTTCCCGACCATCCTGCGCCGCTGCCGTGAGCTGGGGCTGTCGCCCTGCGACGCCCCGATTCCCGTCGCCCCGGCCGCCCACTACTGGATGGGGGGCGTCGGCACCGATCTGGAGGCCGCCACCAGTCTGGGCGGCCTCTACGCGGTGGGGGAGGTGGCCAGCACCGGTGTGCACGGGGCCAACCGCCTGGCCAGCAACTCGCTGATGGAATGCCTGGTCTTCGCCCGCCGGCTGCGCCATCTGCGGCCCCAGCCCCTGCCGCCTGCGCCCCAGGGCACGCCCGCGGCGGCCCCGCGGCTGAGCCAGGCAGAGCTTCTGGCCAGCCCCGATGAGGCCAGCCTGATCAAGGCGATCGGCGACCTGCGCCGGCTGTGCTGGCAGGTGGCCGGGGTGGAGCGGCGCGGGGTGGATCTCATCGGTGCCCTGGGCCGGGTCCGCAGCCAACGCTCCGGCCACGAACGGTCTCCCCTGCTGCGCCGGGCCCATGACCTGCCACCCGGTCAGGAACTGCAGCTGACGCCAGACCAGAGCCAACGCCTGCTGCTGCTCCAGGATCTGCGCCAGCGGCTGGTGCTGGCGGAACTGCTGATGGAAGCCGCCGCCTTCCGGGTGGAGAGCCGGGGCGGCCATTACCGCACCGATGCCCCCGCCTCCCAGCTGTTCTGGCGGCGTCACACGCTGCAGCAACGCGGCCGATCCCCCTTCACAGGGCCGGTGGGCGAGAGCTGAGGGGTGCGCCTCAGTTGGCGGGGGCTGCTGGTTCCTGGTAGCCGCTCAAGGCGGCGAGCTGGGCGAGGGTCTTCTGGCCGGAATCCAGCTGGCCCTTGATTTCCCAGGTGGGGAAGCCCTGGATGTTCTTGCTGGCGCAGAGCGCCGCCTGGTTGTCGCGGCCATCGGGCGCGCACTCGATGATCTTGAGCTTGGCCGTGGCCTCCTTGCCGAAGAGCTCCTTCTGGTCGTGGCAATGGGGGCACCAGTAAGCCGAGTACATCACGGCACCGGTGCTGGTGAGGTGCTCGGCAAGGGACAGGCTGGCCGGGGTGCTGGCGGCCACCACTGGCCGTGCCATACCGGGGCCGGTGGTGGCCTCGGGGCGATTGAGGGAGGTGGCCCAGCCAAGGCCGATCAGGCCGACGGCCAGGACGGTGAGGACCCCGCGGAAGAGCAAGGCGCCGGTGTCCTCCCACTCCCCGCCGATGAGGCTGAGCACGAACAACGACAGGCTGATGGCGGCCGACATCAGACAGAAGGTGCAGAAGGCCTTGATCTGAAAGGCCATCACCCCCACCAGCACCAGACTGAAGATCGCCATGCCGGCGCTGAGCAGGAACAGGCCCCACCAGCTGAGCCCGTTGATGCTGGCGCGAGCCTCCCCCTTCAGCACCAGCGGCAGCAACGCCATGACCAGGACCGCCCCGTAGGCCAGGAAGCCGAACAGGGACAGGGGCTGGCCGAAGACACTCCCCCAGGGGCTGTTGAGCACCTTGTCGCAGCCCTCGGCGCCCCCGGGGCAACTGAGGTTGCCGATCACGCCCCAGCGGTTCAGGGTGATCGCCGCGGTGTCGATCACACCGATCGTGGCCAGCACGGCCATCACCACCCGCGCCCAGCGGCGACCCGGCTCGGGTCGGCGGCGATTGGTGAGGCGGCTGGCGAGGCGGGTGGAAGTCACAGGCACGGACAAATCGTGGAGCGATTCTCGCAGTCGCGGGGGCTTGCATAGGGTGGACATCGGCGTTTGCGCCCACTCTCTTGATGCCGGCAAGCCGGCCCGTCCCCCTTTCCACCCGCAACAGCATGTCTCCCCAGCCCAGCCAAGAACGGCCCACCGTGGCCTTCACCCACCTGGGTTGTGAGAAGAACCGGGTGGATACCGAGCACATGCTCGGCCTGCTGGCCGAGGCCGGCTACGGCGTCAGCGCCGACGAGAGCGAGGCACGGGTGGTGGTGGTCAACACCTGCAGCTTCATCCAGGACGCCCGCGCCGAATCGGTGCGCACCCTGGTGGAACTGGCTGAACAGGGCAAGGAACTGATCATCGCCGGCTGCCTGGCCCAGCATTTTCAGCAGGAGCTGCTGGACTCCCTGCCGGAAGCGCGGGCGATCGTCGGAACCGGCGACTACCAGCACATCGTGGAAGTGCTGGAGCGGGTTGAGGCCGGGGAACGGGTCAACAGGGTCAGCGCGGTGCCCACCTTCGTGGGGGACGAGCACCTGCCCCGTTACCGCACCACCTCCGAGGCGGTGGCCTACCTGAAGGTGGCCGAAGGCTGCGACTACCGCTGCGCCTTCTGCATCATCCCCCGGCTGCGGGGCGACCAGCGCTCCCGACCGATCGAATCGATCGTGGCGGAGGCCCGCCAGCTGGCCGAGCAGGGGGTGAAGGAGCTGATCCTGATCAGCCAGATCACCACCAACTACGGGCTGGATCTCTACGGCAGGCCCCGCCTCGACGACCTGCTGCGGGCCCTTGGGGAGGTGGAGATCCCCTGGATCCGGGTCCACTACGCCTACCCCACCGGTCTCACCGACACCGTCCTGGCCGCCTACCGGGACGTCCCCAACGTGCTGCCCTACCTGGATCTCCCCCTGCAGCACAGCCACCCGGAGGTGCTGCGGGCCATGAACCGTCCCTGGCAGACCGGGGTCAACGGCGCCCTGCTGAAGCGCATCCGCGACCAGCTGCCCGACGCCGTGCTGCGCACCACCTTCATCGTCGGCTTCCCTGGGGAGACCGAGGAGCACTTCGAGCACCTGCTGGGGTTCGTGGCCGAGCAGCGTTTCGATCACGTCGGCGTGTTCAGCTTCTCCCCCGAGGACGGCACCGCCGCCGCCGACCTGCCGGATCCCGTGCCCGCCGAGGTCGCCAGCGAGCGGCGGGACCGGCTGATGGCCCTGCAGCAGCCGATCGCCGCCGAGCGCAACACCGCCTGGGTGGGCCGGATCGTGGACGTGCTGATCGAGCAGGACAACCCCACCAGCGGCGCGATGCTGGGACGCTGCGCCCGCTTCGCCCCCGACGTGGACGGTGAGGTGCACGTGAGCCCCGGCGAGGGGGGGCTTTGCGCCGCTCCGGGAACGATGGTGCCGGTGCGGATCACCGCGGCCGACACCTACGACCTGCGCGGCGAGGTGGTGGGGGCCGGCGCCATGGTGCGTGAGGCCCAGGCCGCCACGCGGAGCGGGGCTTGACCCCAAGCCCCACACACGGCTGGTTGCAACGGCACCAGCGCCCCCTCTTCCTCATCGCCTCCGGCCTGAGCACCTCTGGATCCTTTGCCGGGCTGACGGCCAAGGGCTGGATCCTGATGGCCGGCACCGGCAATCCGCTGCTGCTGGCCCTGCATTTCGCCGCCCTGGCCCTACCCAGCCTCCTGGTCAGCGGCCGGGCGGGTGTGCTGACGGATCGGCTGGGCTGCGAAACCATGCTGATCCGCTCCCAGTGGGGTCTGTTCGGCGGGGCCACCCTGGGGGCCCTGGCCATTCCCCTGCTGCAGGGGACGGGGCAGGTGGTCCTGCTGCTTCTGAGCACCCTGGTGGTGGGCGTCTCCAGCTCCTTCGAACTGACGGCCCGCAGCAAGTACTGCTCCCTGCTGGTGGAACGGCCGGAGCAGGTGGCGCCCTATCTGGCCAGCTTCTCGGTCGTGTTCAATGTCGGCAAGCTGGTGGGCCCTCCACTGGGAGGCTGGCTCGTGGCCCTCTCCGGACCCGCCATGGCCCTGGCGATCGATGCGGCGTCCTATCTGGTGCCGATCGCCACCGTGATCTGGCTGCTGCGGCCCCACCGGGAATTGGAGCAGCGCAGCGCCGGGGGGGAAGGGGCCAGCCTCGGGGCCGCCTGGCGGGAGTGCGGTTCGACCCTGCGCCATGTGCTGCGCTTCACCACCGTGGCCTGCCTGGTGGGCTTCTTCCATCCGGGCCTGGCCCCCCTGATCGCCGCCGAAGTGATTGGCCCCTCGCCGCAGGCCCTCGGCCTGTTCACCAGCGTGCTGGCGGCCGGCAGCATCTGCGGCGGGGTGGTGCTGCAGCGCAACAGCGCCGCCCTCAGCGAACGACCGGTGCTGCTGCTGGGGGGTTGCGCCGTGGTGGTGGCCCTGGCCCAGCTGGGGATGGCCGCGGCCACTGGGGGCCCGACGGCCCTGGCGATGGCGCTGCTGATCGGTGCCGGTACGGCCGGCCTGCTGGCCGGCTCCAGCCTGATCCTCCAGGTGGGGGCACCCATGGCCCTGCGCGGCCGGATGGCCGGCCTGGGGCAGATCGCCTTCCTGGGCGGGGGCGGGGTGAGTGGACTGGTGGCCGCCGCGCTGACCATGACCATGGGACTGCAAGCCACCTTCGCCCTGCTCGGCGGCTTGGGGCTGGTGGTGGGTGTGCTGGAACTCGGGCGAAACGGAGCTCTCAGGCTCAGATCAGCCTGACGCCCTTGAGCACGACGGTGGCCAGGAAGGCGGCGGTGAGCCCGCCACCGACGAGCGCCAGATAAATCACCACACCCACGGCCGCTGCTGCGAGGAACCGGATCATTACAGCAGAGGATCCGCCCCCTTCCACCCCCACGGCCTGGCAGGAGGCGGTAGAACGACCTGATATTTCCCGAAACCTCCTAAGGTTGCGGCGCAGCGGAACCTGCTCAAGACACCCTTTCCGCCGCCGCGCAATCGCCCACGGCCCCTCCACAACTCACCTGCAGCATGCGCACCCTTTTCATCTATCCCGAATTCCCGAAGACGTTCTGGAGCTACGAAAAGATTCTCGAGCTGGTGAACCGCAAGGTGCTCCTTCCGCCGCTCGGGATGGTCACCGTGGCCGCCCTGCTGCCCCAGACCTGGGAGATGAAGCTGGTGGATCGCAACGTCCGGGAGGTGACCGAGGCGGAATGGAACTGGGCGGAACTGGTGGTGATCTCCGGGATGATCGTTCAGAAGGCCGATATGGCCGCCCAGATTGCCAGGGCCAAGCAGCGGGGTCTGCCGGTGGCGGTGGGCGGACCCTTCGCCAGCTCCACCCCAGACGCGCCTGAACTTAAGTTGGCCGACTTCAAGGTGCTCGACGAGGGGGAAATCACCCTGCCGATGTTCATTGAGGCCATTGAACGCGGCGATCGTCAGGGCCGATTCAGTGCCGATGGGGAAAAGCCGGACGTGACCGGCACCCCCATTCCCCGCTTCGACCTGCTCGAGCTGGATGCCTACGACTCCATGTCGGTGCAGTTCTCTAGGGGCTGCCCGTTCCAGTGCGAATTCTGCGACATCATTGTGTTGTACGGCCGTAAACCCCGTACCAAGGCTCCTGATCAGCTGGTGGCCGAACTCCAGTACCTGTACGACCTCGGCTGGCGCCGCTCCATCTTCCTGGTGGACGACAACTTCATCGGCAACAAGCGCAACGCCAAGTTGCTGCTCCCCGAGATCAAGCGCTGGCAGGTTGCCCATGGCTACCCCTTCAGCTTTGCCACCGAAGCCTCGGTGGATCTAGCCGCCGACGAGGACATGATGCTGATGATGGCGGAGGCCCGCTTTGACAGCGTCTTCCTCGGTATCGAGACGCCCGATGAGGCCAGCCTTGCGACCGCCGGCAAACTGCAGAACACCCGCAGTTCGCTGGAGGAGTCGGTCGACCGGATCACCTCCTACGGCATCCGTGTGATGGCCGGGTTCATCATCGGCTTCGATGGTGAGAAGCAGGGCGCCGGCGATCGGATCGTGGAATTCGTCAGCCGTACCGGCATCCCCGCCGCGATGATGGGCATGCTGCAGGCCCTGCCCAACACGGGCCTCTGGCATCGGCTGGAAAAAGAGGGCCGTCTGGTGCAGGAGAAAACCGACGCCAAAGGTGTCAACCAGACCAACCTGCTCAACTTCGTGCCCACACGGCCGATCCGGCAGATCGCCAATGAGTACGTGGATGCCTTCTGCCGCCTGTACGAACCCAACGCCTACATCGACCGGGTCACGCATTACTACCTGAAGATGGGCCAGCCCCGCTGGCAGCAGTTCGTACCTGCGGCGGCCTTCGGCAAGGCCAGCCTGCCCAGCTGGACCGATGTCCGCGCCCTGTTGATCGTGATCTGGCGTCAAGGCCTGAAGCGTGACACCCGTGGCCGTTTCTGGCGTTCCCTGCTGACCATCGCCCGTCACAACCCCAACAACCTGGAGCAGTTCCTGGTAACCCTCGCCCATAACGAGCACTTCCAGGAGTACCGGGGCGTGGTGACCCGCGAAATCGAGGACCAACTCGCCGCCCTGCCCCCGGAACCACCCGAAGGCTCCCGCGAAACCAGCCGCGAACTTCAGCCTGTCTAGCGTCCTTGTGGCCTGGTCCGGTCTGAGGTCGGAGTACGTTTGATTGGCTGCCTATGGGGCGCAGTGATGGGGACGTCACAGCCCATGAACCCTGGGCTCACCAGGCTCTCGGCTCTGGCCATCATCGGCGGTATCGGCTTGCTGGTCCTTGGCCTCAGCCGCTGGGACACCTTGGGCCCCCAGTCGATGATCTGTCGCCATCGGGATGATCCCAAGGGACAGATCGATTTCAGGGTGGATGTGGGTCAAGGGGATGATCGGGTCCGTTTCGCCGATGGTCAGAGTCTGCCGGTGCAAACCTCCCGCGATCGGATCACGTTTCTGGAGAAGGAGTCCAACAGCTTCCACCTCTCTGACAACGACGGTGATGAGGTCGCCCTGGGCCATCCCCGTGCGGCGGATCAACGTCCTGGAATGGCCGCCGGGAAGGCTCCCCTGGTCATTCATCCCGACCACGGCCACGACGAGGAGCATCACACGACGATCGACCGTCGAGCGCTCACCTTCCAGGAGAATGCGATCGAGAAACGGGGAAGCCTCAGGGCCTTGATGATGGATGGCCGTTGCCGTCTCGTCGCCTCCCGCTGAGTCGGGACCCTGGAGATTACTGCCTAGTCCTGTTCATAGGGCAAGCCCTGCACCAGGCAGAACTCTGCCTTCTGGAGCTCCCGGCCCAGGTAGAAGGCATGGTCGAGCCTCGACAGGGGATGGGGCCCCTCCCCCTCGGTAAGGGCAATGCCGAGTTCTTTGGCGGTGCGGCCCCGGTAGATGGCCACGGGCGCACGCGGGTCGCTGCCCCGGCAGCTGATCACCTCCCCCGTGTCGGGATCGGTGGCCAGCCCCCGTTCATCGATGCCATTGGCGTAATGCTCGGCCACCAACTCAGCGTTGGCGGCATCCACTTTGATCAGAAAATAGCCCGACGGATCGAGGGCGATGAAACGCTGGGAGAGCGCCTCATCCAGGCTCTGACGTGGGCACGGGTCGCGGTGCATGGGGGGGATCGTAGGCAGCGGTGAAAGGGAGTTCCGCGTTCATCGCCGCAATCGCCTGGTGCATCTCCTCGTTGGCCCCCGGCAGCCACTCCCGCAGGATGGTGTCGAAGCGGAGGTCGTACCAGCGGTGCAGGCTGGCTCGGGGCTGAGCCACGAAGCCACGACGCCGTTTGTGGCTGCCGCCGGCGCCGGGATCGAAGCTCTCCAGACCCCGGCCGATGGCCCAGGCGATCGGGGCGTAATAGCAGACTTCAAAGTGCAGGTTGTCGAGCTCGATGTCACTGCCCCAGTAGCGCCCCCAGAGGCCGGTGGCATCGTGCACACAGAGCGACATCGCCAGGGGCTGCATCGGCTCGCCCCGATGGGCACTGAACAGCACGAGATGCTGGCGCAGGTCGGTGGCGGCCGCCTGAAAGAAGGACTCGGTGAGGTACTTGCTCCCCCAGGGGCCCCAGCGGCTGCAGTGCTGTTCATAAAACCGATGCATCCGCTCCAGCAGCGGCGGCGGGATCTCTTCTCCAGCCAGGGGCGTGACGGTCAGCCCCGCCTCCGCCACGGAGCGGCGTTCGCGGCGGATGTTGCGCCGCTGGTTGGCATTGAAGCTGGCCAGATAGGCCTCGAAATCCCCATGGCCCGGATTGCGCCATTCGCTCTGCTGGTTGATCCACAGCGCGCAGCCGGCGGCCTCCGCCAGGGGCTGCCAGGCCGGATCCACATAGAGAAAATTGCAGCTGAGAATGTGCTGCCGGCGGCAGAACGTGTCGATCTCCGCCAGCATCAACGCCGTCAGGGCGGCGGCATCTTCGCCGGGCGCCACATGGAAGCGGTAGCCCTGCACCGGACTCACCGGGCTCATCCCGACGAGCTTGGGGTAGTAGCGCAGGCCCAGCTGGCCGGCCAGCTGCGCGAAGGATTGGTCGAAGACGAATTCCCCGTAGCTGTGGCCCTTGAGATAGAGGGGTGCCAGGGCCACCAGTCGCCCCTGGCGCCAGAGCCCGAGATGGCAGGGCTGCCAGCCCTGGCGGGGAATAATGCTGCCGCTGGCCTCCAGGTGGTGCAACCAGCGCCAGCCATAGAACGGGCGATCCACGGCCGCCCCCAGCGACCCGCCGTCGCCCCCCACCAGGGCCTGCCACTGGTCTTCAGGGATCTCCTGCGTTGCCTTGTGCCAGCAAACTTGCAGCTCGGCCATGGCCGGTGGCGACGCAGGGGGACAGGGCAGGCGCAAAACTAACGGTTGATTCCCTGCGACCGAGCGTCCTTGCCCCGCCATGGCCAAGCCCCTGCGGATCCTGATGCTCCTGACGGCCGCCACCGCCTTGGTCCTGCCCCAGCCGCCGGCCAGGGCCGGGCTGCTCCGACCGGTGCTGATGCTGCTGCGCCCCCAGCTGGAGAACCAGCTCACACGGGTCTGCGTGGAGACGGCCTCCGCGGGCAGGGCGGATCTGGAGAAAAGCCTCCAGGATCCCTGCCGCAAGCTGGCGGTACCCACCAGCAAGTGCCTGATTGAGGAGACCGACAACAGCGGCCGCAGCCTGGGAGTGCTCACCGAGATGGTCAGCGGCCGCTTCGGCGATGACAGCGAGGCGGTGGTGAAGCGCTGCCTGGCCAGGATGTTCGGCCTCCCCACCGACAGCCTGCGTGACATGCCACTGCGGGAACTCGGCAAGCGTTTCGGCAGCCTCGGCCTTCAGGAGGTCACGCCCTGATCCTCGGGGCGCCGCCAGCGCAGCAGCAGTTCGTCCTCCGGCAGCGCCCGGTGCTCCACCAGCCGCCAGCCTGCCTGGGCCAGCGGGGCCACCCGGGCCTCGGCCGGCAACCAGCCATGGGCGCCTCCGAGCAAGCGGGGGCAAACGGTGAGCTGGAGTTCATCAAGCAGGTCTTCGGCGGCCAGTGAGGCCGCCAGCTGGGCCCCTCCCAACACCGCGAGCCGCCGCTGTCCCAGGGCCCCGAGGGCCTCCAGGGCCTGGCCCCAGCTCCGCAGAGGCAGGTGGCGCTCGAAGCCCTCGGCGGGGGCGGAGGGGGGCAGCGGGGCGGCCTGCAACAGCCAGCGCTCCAGGGGCTGGCGGAAGAAGGGCAGGGCGGCGGGCAACCGGCCGCTGCGACTGACCGCGATGGCGATCGGCTGGGCAGCGCGGCCATGGCGGCGGCGGGCCCCGAGCAGCGAGGGACTGCGGATCAGGCAGGTGCTGCCATGGCGCCGCAGGGTCTCGGCCCCCACAAGGGCGGCATCCGCCCAGGCCAGGGCCTCCTCCAGCGCCTGCCGATCACCGGCACCACCTAACTGAGCGGCCCCGCCTTCGGCCTGGGCGAGGCGACCGTCGAGGCTCACGGCCAGCACGAGCCGCAGCTCGGGGCGAGGGCTGTTAGGGCGGGGATCCGCCGCTGCCGCCGGACTCAAACGGCCGCAAGGGCTTCGAGGGCCGCCGGCAGCATCTCCAGCTGGGGAGTCTCGGCGAAGACCTCGGCGGCGTTGTTGGGGCTCTCCTGCAACCGCACTTTGTGCAGCCGGGCGCCGGTGGCCGCGATCGGGGCACTGAGCAGGTCGGTGATGTGGAGAGCAATGTTCTCGGCCGTGGGAACGCAGTCGGCGAAGTGCTCCACGTCCTTGTTCAGGAAGGTGTGGTCAAAGGGCTCCACCACCAGGTCGGCCACCAGCTGCTGCAGCGCGGCCAGGTCGCAGACCATGCCGGTGCGTGCATCGATCGGACCCCGCACGGTGACGTCGAGCAGGTAGTTGTGGCCGTGGCCGTGGGGGCGGGCGCACTTGCCGTAGATCGCCTCGTTTTCGCTCTGGCTGAGCTCGGGTCGGGCCAGGCGGTGGGCCGCGGCGAAGTGGGTGCGGATCGAGAGGAAGGCTTCCATGGGATCGATGGTGGGACCGCAGAGCACGTCGGCCCAGAGGTTGGTTTGTTCGTGGAGCCGCAGGGCCACCAGCGGCAGGTGGGGGGCCAGCCGCTCGCGGATGGCCAGCAGCAGGGCTTCGGTGGTGGGCAACCGCCCCTCGGGCCGGGAGAGGTCGAACTCGGGCCAGACGTCGTTCAGAAAACGGAAGTCGAGGGGATCGCTGACCTCCCGGCGGATGGCGTGCTTGACGTCGGAGAGGTTGAGCACCATGCCGTCGCCGTCGAGGGGACCACCCATCGCCACGCTGAGCTCGTAGTTGTGGCCGTGGCCTGGGGCCAGGCTGCAGCGGCCGAAGCGGCGGGCGTTTTCGGCCTCATCCAGCTCCGGCAGCCGGTAGAGGTGGCTGGCACTGAAGGTGGCCCGGCGGGTGATCACGCAGGGCCGACCCCGCCCGTGGGCGGTGCTGGTGGAGGAGGGTGCCGCGGGGAAGGCGGTCAACCGGGTTGCGGTCATCGCCGAGGCCCAGGGGACGCCCATCCTAGAAACGGGGTCAGGACCGCCGCCGACCGCGACCGCATGGCCCCTGACGACGCCCCTTCCCCCAGCCACCGGACCCTGGCCCGCCGCCTCGATGGCCTCAACATTTATCTGGTGGGAATGATGGGGGCGGGCAAGAGTGCCGTGGGACGGCCGCTGGCCGAAGCCCTTGGCTATCGATTCATTGATGCCGACGTCACCCTGGCGGAAGCCGCCGGTCGGCCGATCGCCGAGATCTTCACCCGCGATGGCGAGGCGGCGTTCCGCGCCCTGGAAACCACCGTGCTCAATGGCATCGCCAGCTGGCATTCCCTGGTGGTGGCCACCGGCGGTGGGGTGGTCACCCGGCCGGAGAACTGGGGTCATATGCGTCAGGGGGTTGTGGTGTGGCTTGAGGCCCCTGAGGCGGAGCTGCTGCGGCGTCTGGCCGCCGATCCCACCCGGCGGCCCCTGCTCGACGCGCCCGATCCCGCCGCCCGCCTCGAGGCCCTGTTGCGCGAGCGCCGGCCGCTTTATGCCCAGGCCGACCTGACCGTGGCGCAGCAGGGTGGACTCCCCGCCGAGGTGGCGCTGCAGGTGCTGGACGCCCTGCCCTCGGTGCTGCGCGAGCCTCGCCAGGCCCCAGAAGCCCTCGACTGAGCCCCGTCCGAACCCAACGTGGTCCTCAGCCGGGGGGCTCCAGCCGCACCGCGAACCACTGGATCGAGCATCCGGGCGCCAGCTCCAGCTCGCAGGCGGTGTCGATCAGCCGAACGGCCTGGGCTTCCGGATCGGCCAGATCAGCCAGGTCGGCCGGCGGATCGCCAAGGGCCTCGACGTGGGAGGCCAGCCAAAGCACGGTTTCGGCCGCCGTGAGGATGCGCTCGCCCTGGCCGGGCTCCAGCACCACGTAGTGGTCGAGCTCCCGCAGCAGCGGATCGGACAAGGCCAGGACAACAGCGGAGTCCATCCTGGCGGGTGTTGGGCCCGATGCAGTCGGGGACCTCAGTCCCGACCGACCTCGGCGAGCAGCCGGTCCCGCCAGGCGAACAGGGGCTCGAGCACGGGGTTGTCGGCGATGCCTTCCACACCCCGCCCCGCCAGGGGAGCGCCGGCACAGACGGGGAACTTCAGCAGGTAAAGCTGGGCCGCCACGGCGAGGTCGGCAAGGGTGAGTGCATCGCCCTCCAGGTAGGGGCGCTGGGCCACCAGCAGGGCGAGCTGCTCAAGGCTGCGGTGCAGCTGGCGCACCTCACAGGGCCCCAGCAGGTCGCGCATCGCCTCGGTGGCGGTGCCCATCAGGCCCCCTGGCAGAGCTGCCACCAGATCGCGCAGGGGCCCCGGGGTGGCCTCGGGCAGCAGGGCTGTGCGCAGCACCGGATCGATGGCCGCCGCTTGGAGCAGGGCCAGGCGGGCGCCCCGGGCCAGGGCGGTGTCGGCCCAGTCCTCCAGCAGCAGCACCCTGGCGCGGGCGAGCGGATCGGCCGGCAGCAGGGGCGGCTGCGGGTGGCTGGCCTCCAGGTGCAGGGCGATGGCGGTGGAATCGGGGATCACATCGCCGCCGTCCACCAGCACCGGCACCTGGCGCTGACCGGAGAGACGGAACAGCTCCAGCTGGCCCAGGCCGGGGGTCACCTCCACGATGGTGGCCTCCAGACCTTTGCGGGCCAGCAGAAGCCTCACCTTCTCGCAGAAGGCGGAATGTCTGAACTGATGCAGCTCCATGGACCCTCGCTGACGGCTGTACGTGGCCCTGGGCGGCAGAGTAGCCAGCATCCGACCAGGACCGCCGCCAAGGCCATGAAAGAGTTTTTCGTCAATGTCACCCGCTATCCGCGCTACCTGATCGCCTTCAGCCTGGGGGTGTTCAACTCGGTGTTCGAACCCCTGGCCCGGCGGCGCAGCAACCCGGTGACGGCGGTGGCCCTGGTGGGCGCGCTGATCAGCGGGATGGTCAGCCTCACCCTGGTACTGCGTGCCATGGTGCAACCCGGGTCGGTTTCGTAGTCATGGCACAGAGCCGACGGGTGGAACGGGTGGCGGCCCTGATCCGCCGTGAAGTCAGCGAGCTGCTGATGAGCGGCATCAAGGATGAGCGGGTCCAGCACGGCATGGTGAGTGTCACCAGCGTCGAGGTGGCTGGCGATCTGCAGCACTGCAAGATCTTCGTGAGCATCTTCGGCAGCGCCGAGGACCAGGAAGTGGCCATGGACGGCCTGAAGGCCGCCTCCGTCTACGTGAAGGGGGAGCTGGGGCGCCGCCTCAAGATGCGCCGCACACCAGAAGTGGCCTTCGTCCTCGACCGGGGTCTGGAGAAGGGCAACACGGTGCTGGGACTGCTGCAGCGCCTGGAGGCCGAACGGCGCGAGCGCGGTGGCGAGGAGGGCGAGGAGCCGATGGCCGAGGCGGAACCCGCTGATCCGGCGGGCGACACCGACGCCGACTCTGAGACCGAAGCCTGAGCCGCCCCATGGCTTCGTTCCTCGATCCACCACAGACCCTGGATCGCACCGTCGCCGCCCTGCTGGTGGTGCGCTGCAGCGGCCATCCGGCCGATGGCCAGCGGCGCTATCCCCGCTGGGAGCTGGACAACGCCAGCCTGAAGCGCCTGCTAGAGCGCGGGGTGGGCGGGGTGATCCTGCTGGGCGGCAGTGCTGGCGAAGTGCGGCTGCGCACACGCCAACTGGCGGCCTGGGCCAGGGAGCCCCTGCTGCTCTGCGCCGATGTGGAGGAGGGGGTGGGCCAGCGCTTTGAGGGGGCCAGCTGGCTGGTGCCTCCCCTGGCCCTGGCGGGGATCCACGCCACAGACCCCGCCCTGGCCCTGGCTCTGGCCCGGCGTTACGGGGCCTGTACGGGCCGGGAGGCCCGCCAGCTCGGGCTCAACTGGGTGCTCGCCCCCGTCTGCGATGTCAACAACAACCCGGCCAACCCGGTGATCAACGTGCGGGCCTGGGGCGAAGACCCGGCCACGGCCGGTGCCCTGGCGGCCGCCTTCTGCCGCGGCGCCCAGGCCGAAGGGGTGCTCGCCTGCGCCAAGCACTTCCCCGGGCACGGCGACACCGCCAGCGACTCCCACCTGGAATTGCCCCTGCTGCCGCACAGTCGCGCCCGCCTGGAGGCCGTGGAGCTGCCGCCATTCCGGGACGCCATCGCGGCCGAGGTGGCCGCGGTGATGACCGCCCACCTGCTGCTGCCGGCCCTCGATGCCGAGCACCCGGCCACCCTGTCGCGGGCGGTGCTCACGGGTCTGCTGCGCGAGGAGCTCGGTTTCGAAGGGCTGATCGTCACCGACGCCCTCGTGATGGAAGCGATCGCCGGCCGCTACGGCGCCTCCCAGGCCGCCGTGCTGGCCCTGGAGGCGGGGGCCGACCTGGTGCTGATGCCCGGCGACGCGGACGGGGCGATCGACGCCATCGTGGCGGCCGTCCACAGCGGCAGGCTGAGCCTGGAGCGGCTGCAGGCCAGCCTCGAGCGGCGGCGCCTGGCCCTGGGGCGCTGCCCCGCCGGCGACGACCCCAGCGCCCCTGCCCCCCTGGGCGGCCTCAGCAATGGCCCCTCCGCCGCCGACCAGGCCCTGGCGCTGGAGCTGGTGCAACGCAGCCTGGAGCAGCGGGGACGGGGCCCGGTGCGCGGCGGCCCCGGGGTGAACCTGATCCAGCTCGACAACAGCCTGGGCTGCCCCTTCCTGCCGGCGGCTGCTCCGGCCCTGGCCCTGCCGGCGGCCGCAGGACTGCGGCCCTGCCTGATCGACGGCCAGGGACCCTCCCCCTGGAGCGGCGATCAGGAAGCCCCCCTGGCCCTGGAGCGGCTGGGCGAGGGGCCGGTGCTGCTGCAGCTGTTCGTACGCGGCAACCCTTTCCGCGGCCGGGCCGACGGCCCGGATCCCTGGCCGGCAGTGATCCGCCAGCTCCAGGCGACCGGTCGACTGGCGGGCCTGGCCGTCTACGGCAGCCCCTATGCCTGGCAGGCCCTGCAGCCGCTGCTGGAGCCGGATCTGCCGGCCGCCTGGTCTCCGGGCCAGATGGCCCTGGCCCAGGGCGAGCTGCTGGGGCGCCTCGGCTTCGGTCCGAAGCCAAGCGGCGGCACGGCGCCCGGCGCAGCCGTTGGGGTGGACTTCACCGACTGAGCCCTCACCGGCACCTAGCCTCCTGGCACGTCTGTCCTGCCCCGCAGCGCCGATGCTGAGTCTGTCGATGATCGTGCGCAACGAAGCGGAGCGGCTGGAGCGCTGCCTGCATTCGGTGGCCGGCTTCGTGGACGAGGTGGTGGTGGTGGACACCGGGTCCGACGACAACACGGCAGCGATCGCCGCCAACTGCGGCGCCAGGGTGCACCACCTGGCCTGGCCGGGGGACTTCGCCCCCGCCCGCAACCACGCCCTGGATCTGGTGCGGGGCGATTGGGTGCTGGTGCTGGATGCCGACGAGTGGCTGCGGCCCGAGGCCCGCTCCCCGCTGCGCGCCCTGATGGAGCAGCCCCAGGTGCTGCTGATCAACCTGCTGCGCCAGGAAGTGGGGGCCGCCCAGTCCCCGTTCTCCAGTGTCAGCCGCCTGTTCCGCCGCCATCCCGCGATCCGCTGGAGCCGCCGCTATCACGCCATGGTCGACGACAGCGTGGCCGCCTTGCTGGAGCAGGAGCCCCACTGGCAGGTGCTGGCCTGTGGGGAAACGGCCCTGGGGCACGAGGGCTACCGCCCGGACCTGCTGGCGGCCTCCGGCAAGGCTGAGCGCCTGCGTCAGGCCATGGAGGCGGAGCTTGCGGCCAGGCCCGGTGACCCCTACGCCTGCGCCAAGCTCGGCGCCCTGGAGGTGAGCCAGGGCCAGCGCGCCAGGGGCATCGCCCTGCTGGAGGAGGGCCTGGCCCAGGTTGGCGCCAGGTCGGTCGCCGAGCACTACGAACTGCTGCTCCACCTCGCCATCGCCCGCAGCCCTGGGGAGCCCGCCGCCGCCGCCGCCCTCTACCGCCAGGCCCTGGACCTGCCCCTGGAGGAGCGACTCACCCTGGGGGCTCGGCTCAACCTCGGGGCCCTGCTGTTGCGCCAGGGGGCCCTGGAGGAGGCGGCGGCCCTGACGGCGGACGTGACCCGCCTCTGCCCGGAGCTCCCCCTGGCTTGGTTCAACCTGGGCCTGATCGAGCGGCAGCGGGGCCGGCCGCTGGAAGCGATCACCGCCTACCGGCAGGCCCTGGCCCTGGCACCGGAGCACGCCGACGCCCAGCGCAACCTGGCGGCCGCCTTGCTGCTGGCGGGCGACATTCCCGGGGCCCGGGATGGCTTCCGCCGGGCGATCGCCTTGCTGGAAAGCCAGGGCCAGCCGCAGCAGGCCAGCGAGCTGGCCCAACGGGCCGGCGCCCTCGTCCGGCTGGACGCCTGATGGACAGCCCACTGCCACTGCCACTGGCGGGCCGCACGGTCGCCGTGACCCGGGCCGAAACCCAGCTGGGCGCGGCCCGCCAGCTGTTCGAGCAGGCCGGCGCCAGCGTCATTGACCTGCCGGCCCTGGTGATCGCCCCTCCCGATCTCTGGGGCCCCCTCGACGATGCCCTGGCGGAACTGGACCAGTTCCACTGGATCGTCTTCTCGAGTGCCAACGGGGTGGACGCGGTGGAGCAGCGGCTGGTGCGGCAGGGATCCTGCCTGGGCCGCAGACCAAGGGGGGTTCGGCTGGCCGCGGTGGGGCGTAAGACCGCCCAGACATTGGAGGACCTGGGAGCCCCCGCCGATTTTGTACCTCCGGCCTTCGTGGCCGACAGCCTGATCGAGCACTTCCCCGTGTCGGGCTGGGGGCAGCGGCTGCTGCTGCCGCGGGTGCAGAGCGGCGGGCGCACGCTGCTGGCCGAAGCCTTCGCCGCGGCCGGAGCCCGGGTGGTGGAGGTGGCCGCCTACGAGACGCGCTGTCCAGCGGTGCTGCCCACCGGGGCCCTGCAGGCCCTGGAACGGCGCGGGCTCGATGCCATCACGTTCAGCAGCGGCAAGACGGTGGAGCACACCGCCCAGCTGCTGGCCGGCAGCTTCGGCGACGCCTGGATCCAGCAGCTGGAGGGGGTGCAGGTGATCTCGATCGGCCCCCAGACCAGTCAGCGCTGCCTGGAGCGGCTTGGACGGGTGGATGGGGAAGCAGACCCCCACGACCTGGAGGGTCTGGTGGCGGCCTGCAGCCTGGCCCTCAGAGGTCGACCTTGACCTTGCGACTGCCGCTCTGCAGGATCAGCTGACCGTTGGCCACATCCACCGCAGCCACGCTCCAGCCGGCGGGCAGCAGATCGGTGTTGCGTCCACCCCGGTCGCCCCGGCGCAGGCTGCCGCTGAGTTGCTTGTAGGTCACCACCGCTTCGCGCTGGCCGCCGCTGTCAATCACGCCGGTGACGCGGAAGTCCTGAAGAAAGGCCGGTGGAGGGAGCGATGCTGCCGCCCCACCGCCGGCCGCGGCTGCCGCACCCCCCGGGGCCAGCTGCGGCACCAGGGCACCGAACGGATCCTTGCGGCCCACTGGGAAAGCCGCCACCACCTGCTGGGAGGTGGGCAGAGGGGTCAGCCCAGCGGGTACGGCCCCTGAGGCCACCGCGGCAGGGACCGGCCTGGGCGGAGCTGGCGGCGGTGGGGCTTCCACCGTGGGGGCGGCAGCGCATCCGGCGAGCACAAGGGGCGCCAGCGCCCAGAGGCCGAAGTGGCCGTTACCCTTTTTCCACCAGGTCGCGAAATCGGTCAAGGTTGGCCTGCAATTCTCTGGTGACGATGCCCCCCATGATGGTGGGTTCCATCAGGGGCGCAAGCGCACCAGGCAGTTCATAGCTCACTGTGAGCTTGACGGCCGTAAGGTCAGGCCCGAGGGGATAGAAGCGCACGCCTCCCTTGGTGGGCAGGCCACCCACCGATTCCCAGTGCAGCCTCTGCAAGTCGACCCGCTCGGTGATCCGGGCCTTCCAGTGGAAACGGAAGCCCTGGGCCGCCAGCGTCCAGTCGGTGAGGTCGGGGTCGTCGAGGGTGACGACCGATTCGATCCAACGCATCCAGCGGGGCATGGCCTCCAGATCACTCCAAACCTCCCAGACCCTGGCCACCGGGGCCTGGATCTCGGTGGTGACGCTGTGCTCGAGCCATTTGCCCATGGGTTCGCTCCTAGGCCACCGCCGCGCAGGTGGCCAGGGCCACGGGCTGGTTCAGGATCGCAGCGGCCGCGAGCCGACCGCTCATCGTGGCGCCCTCCATCGAGTCGATGTAGTCCTGGCGGGTGTAGCTGCCGGCGAGAAAGAAATTGGCCACGGGGGTGCGCTGATCGGGGCGGAAGGGCTCCATGCCGGGGGCTTCCCGGTAGAGCGACTGGGCCAGTTTCACCACGTTGCTCCAGACGAGCTGCAACCCCGCGGCCGAGGGAAACAATTCACGCACCTGGCGATCGGTGTGGGCGACGATCTCCTCGGTTTTCAACGGGATCCAGGGATCACCAGGGGTGAGCACGCACTGCAGCAGGGAGCCCAGCCCCTCCCGCCGGTAATCGGCAGGGCTGGCCAGGGCCAGATCGGCGAAGCAGCTGAAGTCCGCATCGGCCGTGTAAAGCAGATTGTCGAGACCGGCCGGGCGGCTCAGATCGGCGCGGCGGGCCTGGGGGCCGGCCCCGTCACCCAATTCGGTCACCCAGCCGTCGTAACGGAGCTGCACAGTGGCCACCGGCACCGTTTCCAGCCGGTCGATGGCGGCGAACTCAGGGAAACGGCGCCAGGCCTGGGGCAGCAGTCGCTGGGCTCCGGGCACGTCGCAGGCGGCCAGGTAGACGTCGGCCTCCACCCGCTTTTCACCCTCCGGGGTGCCCAGCAGCAGGGAGGTGACGACGGTCTGGCCGTCGCGCTCCTCGTGGCGGACCTCGCTGACCCGGTGGCGCAGGTGCAGGCGGCCGCCCCTGGCCTGGATGTAGTCAAGGATCGGACCGGTCAGCCAGCGGTGGGGGGACCCCTTGAGCAGGTTGAGCTTGGAAGCCTCTGTCCGGGAGGCGAACATCATGAAGATGGTGAGCATGCAGCGGGCCGAGATGGCCTCGCAATCGATGAATCCCAGCGCGTAGGCAATCGGGTTCCAGAGCCTCTTCAGGCTCCTGGGGCTGCCCCCATGGCTCAAAAACCATTGCTGGAAACTGATCGCATCCAGCGAGCGGATCACCTTCATGGCCCCGTCGTAATCGACCAGCCCCCGGACGATCGGGCTGGTGCCGAGCGCCAGGGCATTGCGCAGCTTGTCGATCCAGTCGAGCTGGGACGTGGTGAAAAAGGCCTTGAGGCCGTTGAACGGAGCCCCCACAGGAAAACGGAAATCCAGGGCCCGCAGGTCCCCGCCGCGGTTGACGAACAGGTGCCAGTGCTCCTTGGGCAGGAGATTGTCGAAGGCACCCACCTTGCGCATCAGAGCAAAAAGGTTGGCGTAGTTGAAGAAGAAGACGTGCAGGCCCATCTCGATGTGGTTGCCGTCCGGGTCCTCCCAGCTGCCGACCTTGCCCCCCATGAACGGACGGGATTCGTAGAGGTCCACCGCATGACCGGCGTCGACCAGATCGACGGCTGCGCTCAGACCGGCCAGACCCGCACCCACGATGGCAACCCGCACCCTTGGAGTCCCGCGAAGGTCCTGACTCTATGGACTGGAGCCCACCCACCGAGGATGGTTCTCCATAGAGTGGATTCTCACCGCGTCGTCCGGCGGCCCGATCCCTCCCCTCCGACCCCCCAACGCCCGATGAGCAGCCCCGTTCAGGCCCCCAGCGCCGCCCCCACGTCCAGCGCCCCGCCAACCACCACGGCCACGGCCGGTGTCGACGGCAAGGGCATCCTGATCACCGAGCCCGCCATGCGCCAGCTCGGTACCCTGATGGCCTCGCAAGGGGGCGACAAGGTGCTGCGGGTGGGCGTGCGCTCCGGCGGCTGCAGCGGCATGAGCTACACGATGGATTTCATCGAGGGCGCGGAAATCCTGGGCGACGACGAGACCTACACCTACGAACCTTCCGGTGCGCCGAGTTTCCGGGTCGTCTGTGACCCCAAGAGCCTGCTGTACATCTACGGCATGCAGCTGGATTTCTCTTCGGCACTGATTGGCGGCGGCTTCAACTTCACCAATCCCAACGCCTCCCAGACCTGCGGCTGCGGCAGTTCCTTCGCCGTCTGAGCCCGGTCTTGCCGCTGGCGCCACGGCCCCATGGCGTGGGAGTCTGACGGACCCCACCTAGCCACCCCCCGCCGCCATGACGGCCCCGCAGGACTCCCGCTTCGACCAGGCCATCGCCCGCTACCAGCAGGGGGCGGCGCCCGAAGACCTGATTGATGAGTTCCTGCAGATCACGGCCCAGGAACCGCGCCAGTCGGCGGGCTGGACCTGCCTGGCCTGGTTGCAGTTGCTGCTCGACCAGCCCCAGGCGGCGCTGCCCTCGGCCCGCCACGCGGTGAAACTCAATCCGCAGGACCCCCAGGCCCGGATCAACCTGAGCGTGGCCATGCTCGAGACCGGCGCCAAGGGGGTGAGGGAGCACATCGACGTTGTGAAGCGTGTGATGCTGATGGCCCCCGAGCTGGCCGGCGAACTGCAGGGCTCGATCGCCGACGGGCTGCAGCGGCGGCCAGGCTGGCAGGCCCTGGAGAAGGTGAAGGCCTGGCTCAGCTGAGTGCCGACCGGCCCTGGGCGAGGGTTTCCAGCACGGCTTCTGCGATGCGCCGCGAGCCCCCCGCCGGCCCGACCCGCTCCAGGGCCGCCTGGGCACAGCGCTCGGGCAGGTCGGCATCGGCCAGAAGCCGCAGGATCAGCGCCGCGGCCTCCTGAAGCTCGCCGCTTTCGGCCGGACGGCGCCCCACGGTGTGGACCGTGGGACCCAGCAGTCGCATCTGGGATTCGGCGAAGGCATAGCTGAACTGGGGACCGCGTCCCACCAGCTGCACCACCGGCAGTCCGAACCCCACCGCCTGCTCCACGGCGGTGCCGGCCATGCCCACCACCAGATCACTGGCGGCCAGAATCGACGCCAGGGCCCCCGGAAGCAGCCGCACCTCGAGATCGCCGGCGGCGGAGCGCAGCACCCCATCGGACAGATGCCAGCCGATCGACGCGGCCAGGGGTTCCAGCTCCCGCCAGCGCGGGCTCTCCACCACGGCGACGAGGAAACGCCAGCGGCCATCTCCGGCCAGGCCCCCCAGCTGGCTGCATAGCCGCAACATCAGCATCAGGTTATGCAGCGCCTCCGGGAAGCGGCTGCCCGGCACCAACGCCAGGGTTCGGGTGCCCGGCTGGCGGGCCACCTGGCCGGGGTCCGGGGGTGGCAGATCCATGATCGGGTAACCGCAGAACAGGGCCTTGGCCAGGCCCTGGGCCTGGAGGTCGGCGGCGGTGAAGGCATCACGGGTCAACACCAGCCGCACCCGCCGGCGGCGACAACACCAGCGGGTGAGGGCGGAGAGCCGAAGCCGGCCCTCGTAAAAGCTGGAGGTGGAGACCAGGAACACCACCGTCGGCCGCCCGGTGAGCAGGGCGAAGATCAGGGGGACATGGTCACCGATGCTCACCACCAGGTCGTAGTAACGGCCCTGGCGCCAGGCCGCCCAGAGCTGGGCCACGCTCTGCTGCAGCCAGCCGGCCGCCAGATCCTTCCAGATGTTGAGGCCCTGGTACACCATGCCCCCGGACGGCAGGGTCCGGCCCTGGAACAGGAGCGGCAGGCCCCGGCCTCCATAGGCCGAGCCGGCACCGACGATCGGCAGGGCCGCCAGTTCCAGCCCGGGCGAGCACTGGCGCAGACCGTCGGCGATCAACCCCCCATTGAGATCCTCCCCATGACCGTTGCTGATCAGCAGGATCCTGGGAGCAGGGGAAAGGGGCACACGGGACACCAAGTCCGGTCGAGTTTAGGTTTGGGCACAGCCGGGATTTCCGCCTCCTCCCGGTTCACCCCAACGGCATGAGCACTCCCGCCACGGGCCCCGGCGCCCAGCTGCGCCGCGTCCTCGACATCGTGCTGGTGGCCGACGTGTTTCTCGTGCTGGCCGGAGCCCTCTTCTTCGCCGTGGCGGTGGTGCTGCATGGCCAGCAGCTCAATGCCCCCCTGGAGCTCTTCCAGCAGCTGTGGCAACCGCTGTTCACCCCGGCGATCGGCCTGCTGATGGCCGCAGCGCTGCTCAGCGGCGCTCTGGGCTGGTGGCAGCGGCGAGGGCAGCGCTGAGATCGGTGAACTGGAAGTGGAAGCCCTGGGCCAGCAGCCGTTCGGGCTTCACCTGCTGCCCCTCCAGCACCACCTTGGCGCCATCACCGAGCAGCAGTTGCAGCAGGGGGCCAGGCACGGGCAACAGGCTGGGACGCCCGAGGACACGGCCGAGGGTGGAGGCGAAAATGGCCATCCGGGTGGGCTCCGGGGCCACGGCGTTGTAGGGGCCGGCGTAGGCGGCCTCTTCCAGGGCGGTGGCGATCAGCCGGCAGAGATCGTGCCGCTGAATCCAGCTCATCCATTGCTGGCCGCTGCCCACCGGCCCGCCGAACCCGGCGCGGAACACGGGCAGCATCTTGCCGAGGGCCCCGCCATCGGGTCCGATGACAATGCCGACCCGCAACACCACGACGCGGCAGGCCTCGGGAGCGACCTGGGTGGCGGCTTCCCAGCGAGCGCAGAGTCGGGCCAGGAAATCGTCACCCGGCGCGCTGGCCTCCGTGAAGCACCCGTCCAGGCTCGTGCCGTAGTAGCCGACGGCCGATCCGCTCACCAGCACCGAGGGAGGCTTGGCCAGCCCCGCCATGGCGCGCACCAGCTGCGAGGTGGTGACCAGGCGGCTATCGAGCAGGCGCTGGCGGTAGGCAGGCGTCCAGCGCTGGTCGGCAATCGACTCACCGGCCAGGTTGACCACCCCATCGGCCGCTTCCAGCGCCTCGAGCAGTGGGGGCTGGCTCCAGCTGGCCGGATCGGCCAGATCGAAGCAGAGGTTGGTGATCCTGGGATCGGCCGCCTCGCTGGCCGGCCGGGGCCGCCGGCTCACCAGGGTGAGCTGGTGGCCGAGGTTGAGCAGGAACGGCACCAGCTCCCGGCCGACGAAACCCGTGCATCCGAGCAGAAGCAATCGCATGCCTACAGGTCCGTCGCAATCCATTGCCGAGGTTAGGTTCCGGCAGCCCTAACCTGAGCCGATCGCACCTTCCCAAGATGGCTGACTCCACGCCTGCCGCTGCCCCGAGCCTCAAGAAGGGTGCCCTGGTGAGGGTGAACAGAACGGCCTACACCAACAGCCTCGAGGCCGGAGCCAGTGATCCGGTGGCCCCCGGCTATCTGTTCGAGGGGCCGGGGGAGATCCTCGCCATCCAGGGGAGTTACGCCCAGCTGCGCTGGAGCCGGCCCGTTCCAGATGTGTGGTTGCGGCTCGACCAGCTCGAAGCGATGCCCGCCGCCTAAAGCTCCACCCGGCGCCGTTCCTCCTTCAGCCGGCTGCGCCGCAGCCTGGCTTCGCGCAGCATCTCCTTGCCGTCATGGAGGTAGCTGTCCACATACCCCATGGTGTAGCGCTCCAGCTCCACCAGGGCATCCTGCACCTGGCTGAGGCAGTGGTACAGGCTGAGACCGAAACCCCTGGCCGCCGCCGGGCAGGCCCTGGAGCGGTAGAGGGCCTCCACCTTCTCCATCCGTGAGCGGCTCTGTTCAAGGAAGGTACAGAACGCCGCCATCAGGTCGTCGTCGTAGGGATCGGCCGCCAGGGAGCGCAACTGGGCCGGAAAGGGATTGATCACCTGGCCAATCAACCGGTCGATCGGCACGTAAACCTGCTGGAGCCAGCTCAGCAACTCCTCGTCGCTGGCCGCCCCGGCGCCACGGCGTGGGCCTGAACCATGTCCACCGGAGCGCGGCGAAACCGCCGCCCCCAGCCCGGCGCCGTGGTCGTAATGGCGGCGACGGTCCCCGTCCCTGAGCACCTCCCAGGCGGCATTGAGGGCCAGGATCGTGCGCTGATCACCGCCGGCATCCGGATGGTGCCGTTTGACGAGGGCTCGGTAGGCGGCCTTGATCTCGGCGGTGGTGGCCCCGGGGGCGACCCCAAGGGTGGCGTAGTGGTCGGCTGGGATCCTGGCCATGCGCTGGGCGCGCCATCTGGACCCAGCATCGCCGATGGGCCAGGTCGATGGCGCCCATGAAAAAGCCCCCCTCGAAAAGGGGGGCAGGGGGTTGTGAGGAAGCGTGAAACCAGAGAATCAGAACCTGAACTGGGTCTGGATCAGGCCACCGAGCACGCTGCTTGACTGGCCAGCGGTGGTGAACTGACCGTTGGGGCGGCTCAGATAGAACAGAGCCGGGGTCACACTGATGTTGTCGGTGACCTGGAACCGGTACCACCACTCCCAGGCGTAGTTGCCGTCCTGGGGGGTCTCGCCGTTGCGCAGCGAGGTGGCAAACACCGGCTGACCCACAGCCATGCCGAGGGCATTGCCCTTCATGAACGCGTCAGACCACTGCAGGCCCACACTCCAGGACTGGCTGGCGGCGCGGTTGGTCGACTCACTGAAGGTGGGGACCCGGCTGAAGCCGTTAGGCACGGTCACCGTGGTGCGTCCGACCCGAACCGTTGAGGTCAGGGGGTTCAGCTCTGGCTGGGTCATGGCGTTGTAGCCCCAGCCCAGGTTGATGGAGGGGATCCAGCCACTCTTTTTGGGCTGCCAGGCCAGGGTCGTGGCGAAGTTGTTCGAGTAGGAGGCACTGCCGCCGTTGTTCTCGAAGCCAGCGGGGGTGGTGATGTTGGTGCAGTCCACGCCAGGCTGGGCGAACTGGGTGCCCCTGCGGAAGTTGGTTCCACACTGGACATAGCTCCAGGCAAAGGCGAAACGCCA
The DNA here is from genome assembly GCF_024346455.1 of Cyanobium sp. Aljojuca 7A6. GTDB lineage: Bacteria > Cyanobacteriota > Cyanobacteriia > PCC-6307 > Cyanobiaceae > Cyanobium. Next base: position 12,350 of record NZ_JAGQCY010000020.1, on the reverse strand, counting down.
TTGCTTGCCAGCGATGCCGGCCTGGGTGGTCCAGGTGCCGCCACTGCGCTCAGTCAGCAGACCACCCTGGTTGGGGTTGCCGTTGTCGCCTCTGGGGGCGACGTAGGCCGTGGAGAGCGCGAAGAAGGGCTTGCCCTTCTTGACATTCTGCTTCCACATCAGGCCGAAGGTGGAGCCGGTGGCCTTGTTGTAGGTGCCGGGAGCACCGTGCAGCGTGAAGACATCAAGGATGCCGCCGTTGTAGAACCAGGGCGTGATCGCCAGGAACTCGGTGTTCCGGGCTTTGGCGCCGAGAAGGGCCGTGAAGTCGCGGCCGATCGGGAAGCGGTAGTACAGACGATCGATGGAAACGATGTCGTTGCCGGTGCTGCCGGCAGCATTGCCAACGTTGGAGGAGAAGGCCCGATCCAGGGCCATCAGGTTGTAAGGGTTGCCGCCGAAGGGGCTGTTCTGGAAGTTGCCGGCCCTCAGACGGGTGTAGAGCAGGTCCTTACCGGTGAAGCTGGTGAGGAGGTTGAGGCGGAGGTCATAGTTGAAAACCGTGCCGCCCCAGTCGCGACGGTTGTTGGCGGGGAAGCGGTTCGCATTGGCGTTGGTGGCCGGCAACGCGCTGTTGGGATTAGCACCCAAGGGCAGGAAAGCCGCGGTGTTCGGGTTGCCCTGGCTGCCGCCGAAGCTGTTGGCACCGATCACGAAGACGGCATCACCCTGGAGCTTGGTGGTGGTGGAGAACTGGGTGGCTTCCAGCTCACCCACCTTGGCCTCCAGGCCATCCACCCGGCCGCGCAGCACGGCGAGTTCCTTCTCGAACTCGTCCATCAGGCGCTTGAGCTCGTCGGTCACTTCGGTGATCCGGTCGAGGCAGGCGTTCAGCAGGGCCGCCGCTTCGTAGCGGGTCATGGCCTGGCCGCCCTTGAAGGTGCCGTTGGGATAGCCGGCGACGCAGCCGTAACGGTCCACCAGGTTGGAAAGGGCCTGGAAAGCCCAGTCAGTGGGCTTGACGTCGGAAAACTGGTTGACGCTCGTGACCTGGTTCTGGGCTTCCCAGGCCTTGAAGCGATCGATGTCCTGCTGCTCCATGTAGGTGGAGATCTCTGCCCGCTGGGTGGGGGAGATCTCACCGGCGGAAGCGGCAAGTGGCGACAGCAGCCCAAGGGCTACCGGTGCCAGCAGAAATTGCTGGAAGGGTTTCATTGGTCCTCACACCAAAAAGAGGAATCCCCGCAAGGGGGACGGCGCAAAGGTATCGGAATCCATCCGCCCTGCTGCAAGGCCGCAGCACACCGGCTGGTGTTGCAGCCGACATGGCACCCCATGGGTAAGCCCCCCTGGAAAGGGGGGCGGAGGGTTGTGTGTGAGGAAGGCTGAACGGGACGCTCAGAACCTGAACTGGGTCTGAATCAGGCCTCCGAACACGCTGCTTGACTCGCCGGCGGTGGTGAACTGGCCGTTCGGCCTGCTCAGGTAGAAGATGGCCGGGGTCACGCTGATGTTGTCGGTGACCTGGAACTGGTACCACCACTCCCAGACGAAGTTGCCGTCCTGGGGCGTCTCGCCATTGCGCAGCGAGGTCGCGAACACGGGCTGACCCACGGCCATGCCGGCCTGGTTGCCCTTCATGAACACATCCGACCATTGCAGACCCACGCTCCAGGACTGGCTGGCGCCGCGGTTCGCCGACTGGTTGAAGGTCGGAACCGTGCTGAAGCCGGTGGGAACGTTCACCGTGGTGGCTCCGATCCGGACCGCCTGGGTCTGGGGGTTCAGCTCGGGCTGGGTCATGGCGTTGTAGCCCCAGCCCAGGCTGATCGAGGGGATCCAGCTGCTGGTCTTGGGACGCCACGCGAAGGTGGTGGCGAAGTTGTTGGAGTACGCGGCGCTGTTGCCGAAGTTCTCCGAACCCAGGAAGTTGTTGTTGATGCTGGTGCAGCCGACGGCCGGCTGGGCGAAGGAACTGCCGCGGCGGAAGTTCTGGCCGCACTGGACATAGCTCCAGGCGAAGGCAAAGCGCCACTGCTGGCCGGACACGCCGGCCTGGGTGGTCCAGGTGCCGCGGCTGCGCTCATTCAGCAGGCCACCCTGATTCGGGTTGCCGTTGTCAGCATTGGGGGCGACATAAGCCGTGGAGACCGCGAAGAAGGGCTTGCCCTTCTGCACGTTCTGCTTCCACATCAGGCCGAAGGTCGCGCCGGTGGACTTGTTATACGCGCCCGGTGCTCCATGCAAGGTGAAGACATCGAGGATGTCGGACTTGTAGAACCAGGGTGAGATAGCAAGAAATTCAGTGGCCCGAGCCTTCGGGCCGATCATGGCGGTGAAGTCCTTGCCGATGGGGAAGCGGTAGTAGAGACGGTCAATGAAAACGGTGTCGGCACCGGCGGTGGGAGCGGTGAGCTTGTCCAGCGCCATCAAGTTGTAAGGGTTGCCATTGAAGGGGCTGTTGTTGGCGTTGCCGCTGCGCAGCCGGGTGTACAGCAGATCCTTGCCAGTGAAGCTGGTGAGGAAATTGAGGCGAACGTCGTAGTTGAAGACCGTTGCTCCCCAGTTGCGGCGGTTGTTGGCGGGGAAGGCATTGGCGGCAGCAGCCGGAATTCCGGCTGCGGGGTTTGGCAGGCTCTGGTTGCCACCAAAGGAGTTGGCACCGATCACGAAGGTGGCTTCACCCTGGAGCTTGGTGGTGGTGGAGAACTGGGTGGCTTCCAGCTCACCCACCTTGGCCTCCAGGCCATCCACACGGCCGCGCAGCACGGCGAGTTCCTTCTCGAACTCGGCCATCAGGCGCTTGAGCTCGTCGGTCACTTCGGTGATCCGGTCGAGGCAGGCGTTCAGCAGGGCCGCCGCTTCGTAGCGGGTCATGGCCTGGCCGCCCTTGTAGGTGCCGTTCGGGTAGCCGGCGACGCAGCCGTAGCGCTCGATCAGGTTCGAAAGGGCCTGGAAGGCCCAGTCGGTGGGCTTGACGTCGGAAAACTGGTTGACGCTCGTGACCTGGTTCTGAGCTTCCCAGGCCTTGAAGCGATCGATGTCCTGCTGCTCCATGTAGGTGGAGATCTCTGCCCGCTGGCTGGGGGAGATTTCACCGGCGGAAGCGGCAAGTGGCGACAGCAGCCCAAGGGCTACCGGTGCCAGCAGAAATTGCTGGAAGGGTTTCATTGGTCCTCACACCAAAAAGAGGAATCCCCGCAAGGGGAAGCCCAAAGGTATGGCCAGGGAGCGAGGGCCAATCAGCACCCATCACAGGCACAGGTAGCGATTGGTACAGGCTGAAGTCTTCGTCAACTCGTGATCATATGGTCAACAAAAAGCCCGGCTGCAAAGCAGCCGGGCAGGAGAGAGGACGTTTTGTGAGGGGGATTGATCCTGAGGGATCAGAACTTGAAGGTGGTCTTGATGAAGCCGCCGAAGTTGTTAAACTCGCTTCCGCCAGCACCAGTAGGAACGCCGCCAATACCGACGTTCTTGGAGACCTGACCCAGCGGAGCGCTCAGGTAGTAGAGCGCCGGGGTCACGCTGATGTTGTCGGTGACCTGGAACTTGTACCACCACTCCCAGGCATAGTTGCCATCAACGATGGCGGTGGCGGCGGCTGGGCCACCGAAGACGGCGTTGCCACCGCTGACAGCCGTGAGGAAGGTGGGCTGACCCACGGCCATACCGGCGGAGTTGCCCTTGATGAACACATCATCCCACTGCAGGCCCACGTACCAAGACTGGCTGGTGGCCTTGGTGATGCCGGTGGTGGAGACGAGCCCCCCGTCGGCGAAGTTGGTGCCGTTGAAGTTGCTGGTGTTGATGCCCCAGCCGGTGCTGATCGAGGGGATCCAACCGGAGTTGCTGGGCTGCCAGTAGCCGCTGATGCCAACCGAGTTGGTGGCATTCGAGTTCAAGAAGAGGGTGTTGGCCAGAGGCGTGGCGTTGCCGGCATAGGTACCTGCACCACCCGAGGAGTAGGTGTAGGCCGCCGCGAGGCCCCAGTTGGAGCCGGTGTAAGCGACTTGGGCCGTACCCGTCTGGGCGGAACAGGCGTTGCCGATGCCACCGCAGTTCGCCGTGCCGGCGATCGGGTTGCCCGAGTCGCCGTTGGCGGAGACGTAGTTGGCGCTGACGCTGAAGCCGCCGCTCTTCCACCACAGACCGCCACCAGCACCCAGGTTGAGGCTGTAGGTGCCGGGGGCACCGGCGTAGGTGAAGATGTCAAGGACAGTGTCAGCCGGGTAAGCGGACGGCCAGACGGCCAGCATGTCGTCCTGACGGACCCGACCACCGATGGTGGCGGTGAAGTTGCTGCCCAGGGGGAACTGGTAGAAGAGACGGTTGATGGCGACCACGTCACCGCAGTCGACCCCAAGGCCGCAGTTCTCTTCAAAGGCAGTTTCCGTAGCGTTCAGACCAACGACCGGACCACCGGCCCATGGGCCTTGGGCAAAGTTACCGGCGCGCAGGCGGGTGCGCAGGAGGTCCTTACCAGTGAAGCTGGTGTCGAAGTTGAGCTGGATGTCGTAGTTGAACGCCGTGGCGCCCTGGCTCTGACGGGCCTGGTTCGCCCAGGTGTTAGGGACGAAAAGAGCAGGGAAGTTGGCACCGAAGGCGCCAGGGACCAGAACGGGGACGTTCGGCACACCTGGAGTGATCACACCGTTAGGAGCGATTGTGGCGGCCGAAGTCCCGAAGAAAGCAGAAGCGGCAGGGCTCACCCGAGCATTTCCGCCGTAGCTGTTGGCACCCATGATGAAGGTGGCCTTACCGGTCAGCTTCGTGGTGGTGGAAAACTGGGTGGCTTCAAGCTCACCCACCTTGGCCTCCAGGCCATCCACACGGCCGCGCAGCACGGCGAGTTCCTTCTCGAACTCGGCCATCAGGCGCTTGAGCTCGTCGGTCACTTCGGTGATCCGGTCGAGGCAGGCGTTCAGCAGGGCCGCCGCTTCGTAGCGGGTCATGGCCTGGCCGCCCTTGTAGGTGCCGTTCGGGTAGCCGGCGACGCAGCCGTAGCGCTCGATCAGGTTCGAAAGGGCCTGGAAGGCCCAGTCGGTGGGCTTGACGTCGGAAAACTGGTTGATGCTGGTGACTTGCTCCTCGGCGGCGTACTTGTTGATGCCGTCGATGTTGAGCTCAGCTGCCTGGACCGCCACAGGGGCGAGCAGGCCGAGGGCTGCGGGAGCAACCAGCAGTTGCTGGAAGAGTTTCATGGGTTCCTCACACGGAAGCGGCGCAATGCGCCAAACGAAGAATCACCCAGGTGGACCTGACCATCCAGGGTCCATGTGCCAGAAAACACAACGTCCGGTACCCGGGGGTGCTGCCAGAGTGCCGCCCATGAAAGCCCTTTGGGCGGCGCTGCCCTTCCTGCCCCTGTTGCTGACGGCGGCGCCGCGCAGCTTTCTGGCCCACGACGAGGGCTACTACGCCCTGCAGGCCCGCTGGATCACCGAGAGCGGCCAGTGGCTGGCGCCCCCCTGGTGGGACCAGGTCGTCTTCGATCGCACCATCGGTCTGCCCTGGCTGATCGCCGCGGCCTACCGGCTGCTGGGGATGGGCCCCTGGGTGGCCCATCTGCCGTCCCTGGTCGCCGCCGTGGCCTCCCTGCTGCTGACCGCGGCCCTGGCCAGGCGCCTGCTGGGTGGCGAGCGCACCGGCTGGCTGGCCGCGGCTGTGCTGGCGCTCACCCCCCTGTGGCTCGACTACGCCCACCTGGCCAGCCAGGACATGCCACTGCTGGCCTTGGAGCTGCTGGGAATCCTGGCCCTGCTGCGGGCCGGTGACAGCCCACAACGGCACTGGACACTCCTGGCCGGAGCCTGGATCGGCCCGGCCTTCCTGATCAAGGGCTTCATGGTGGCGCTGCCCGTGCTGGCCCTGCTGCCCTTCGCCCTGCTGGAGCGCCAGCCCGTGCTGCGGCGGCCCGCCTTCTGGCTCGGCCTCGCCCTGGGCTGGCTGCCGGTGGCCCTCTGGCTGGGCCTGAGTCTGAAGGTGCTCGGCCTGCCGGTGGTGGCGGGCCTGTGGCAGAAGCTGCTCTACCTCTCGGAGAGCGACGTCTACAGCGCCGGTCCGCTCTATTACCTCTGGAGCCTGCCAGCCAACACCTTCCCCTGGAGCCTGTTCGCCCTGGCGGGCTGGCGCGGCTGGCTGGCCGCGCCGATGGACCGGACCCGGCGCCTGCTGTTACTGCTCTATCCGCTGCTGATGCTTCTTCTTCTCAGCGCCTTCCGTACCAAGACCACCTATTACGGGTTGCAGCTCACCCCCTTTGTCGCCCTGGCGGCAACAGCCGGCCTGCGCTCCTGGAGCAGGGGGGGCGGCAGGGGCGCCCGCTGGGCGGGCCTGGGCCTCGCTGGCCTGGGAGTTGTCCTGGTCCTGGCGGCGGCGTTGGTGCTGTGGCCGGGAACGCCTGCCGGGGTCCTGGTGGCCAATGGGGTGGCCGCCCTTGCGCCGGCGCCGGCTCTCTTTGCCGTGGCGGCGGCATGCCTGGGGCTGGCCTGGGCCCTGGTGCCCTGGTGTGGCCGTGGCCGGCGCCGACTGGGGGCCCTGCTGATCGGTCCCTGGCTGGCCCTGGCCGTGCTCGTTCAGGCTGGCTTGTTCACGGACAGAAGCCCCCTGCAGCGCCAGGCCCTGACGCGCCCTGAGGCGGCGGCGGCCCTGGCGGCCGGGCCGATCGCGGCCGTGGCGGGCACCCCCCTCAGCGGCGGTGAACACGCGGGGCTGATCCTGGTGGCCCTGGCCAGCCCCAGGCTGATTCCCCGCCTCAGCCCACCGGAACGGGTTCCCCCTGGGGAGCGGGTGTGGATCCGGCGTCAGGAGCTGCCGGCCAGATGGCCCGTGCGGCTGCAGGCCCCCGAGCTGGAGCCCTGGGTGCTGGCCGAAGCGTCAGGGAGGGCCCGATGAGGCTGGCGCGCGGTCGGGACGGTTGGATCCTGCTGGGGTTGTGGCTGGCGGGGCTGCTCCTTGATGCCCTCTGGCTGCAGCGCCACGGCCAGCCGCCGGCCTGGGATCAGGGGGAACACCTGAGCCGCGCCCTGGGGGTGTGGCAGGTACTCGGCGAGGCCGCTCCCTTGGATCCGCTTTGGTGGCAACGGCTCTGGGCCGAAACCCCCACCTACCGAGGGCCCTTCACCTACCTGGTGACGGCACCGGTGTTCAGCCTGCTGGGGCCCGGGTATGGCAGCGCGATCCTCTCCAACGGCCTGTTCCAGGCCCTGCTGCTGGGGAGCCTGTACGGCCTTGGTCGCCTGGCCCACAGCCGCGCCGCCGGCCTCTGGGCCGCCTTTCTCTGCGGCGTCTCCCCGGCCCTGCTCAACCAGCGCAGCGACTATCTGATCGATTTCAGCCTGACGGCCGTTCTCACCGCCACCTGGTGGGTGCTGACCGTGCGGGTGCTCGCCCGCCCCCGGCACCCCTGGCTCTGGAGCCTGGGCGGGGGCCTGGGCCTCGGGGCCGTCGTTCTGACGCGCCCGACCGGCCTGGTGATGCTCTGGCTGCCCCTGCTGGGCCTGGCCTGGATGGCCCTCGTTCCCCTGCGCCAACGTGGCCGCAAGGCCCGCTTCGGCCGGCTGGCCCAGCTGCTGCTGGCCGCCGCCGCCGCCACGGCCGTGGCCTGGCCCTGGTGGAGCCAGAACTGGCTGACGATCCTCTCCACCGTCAACAAGGCCCGCCAGTGGGGGGTGCTGTATCAGGACGGCCTGGAGGCGAACACCCTGGCGGGCTGGCTGTTTTACCCCCGTCTGCTGCCCACAATGGCCGGGGCCGCGCTGGTGGCGGTGGTGATGGCGGGAGGGTTGCTGAGCTGGTGGCCCCGCCGCGGCACCCCAGCCTCCCGTTCGCCCTGGCCACAGATCGCCTGGTGGCTCAGCTTTCCGCTCGGGGCCCTGCTGCTGGCCACCCTGATGAGCACCAAGGATTTCCGCTTCGTGCTGCCCCTGGTTCCCCAGCTGTGCCTCGGCCTGGGGATCGTGCTGGCCTCGGCCGCCGGGCGCTGGACAACCGCCTGGCGGCTGGCGGTGGTGGGGATCGGGGTCTGGGGAGCCCTGGCCAGCCAGTTCGCCCTGGCGGCCAACCCCACCGGGTTCCCGCCGCGACCCCCCATCGCCGGCCCCGCCTGGCCCCTGGAGGCGATCGTGGCCACGATCCGGCAGCGCAGTCCGCACCAACTCTCCACCCTGGCGGTGCTGCCGGACAGCCAGGGCCTGAACGCCTTCAACCTCGACGCCGAAGGTCGCCGTCAGGCCTTCCGCGTCGCCGCCCGCCAGACCGTGGCTCCCCTCGACCAGCTCAACGGCGACCTGGCCGGCTTCGACTGGTTCCTGCTCAAGGGGGGCGATCAGGGGGTGATGAGCGACGCCCGCCAGGCCGCCCTGGATGGGATGGTGCGCCGATCGCCGGCGTTCCAGGCCGCCGGCCGCTGGCCCCTGCCCGACGGCAGCAGCGCCGAACTCTTCAAGAGGCGGGACCTGAGCCTGGAAGTGACGCCGGTGGCCTGCGGGCCGGATCCCAGCCTCCAGCTGGATCTCAGCGTCGAGCCGCCCTCTCTGCGGCCAGGCCGCGAGGCGGTGCTGGTGAGCCGCCTGCGGGGGCCGGCGGCGGTGCTGCACGACGGCCTGCTGTTGCTCGACTGGCGGCCGGAATCCGCCGAAGCTGGCCTGCCGAACTGGCGCCACGACCGCGGCATCGGCCAGGGGATGGTGCGAGCTGGTTCTTCCGCCTGCCTGGAGGTCCGCGAACGCCTGGCCCTGGTGGTGCCGGCGGGGCTGCCCGACGGGTCCTACCGGCTGGGGGCCCGCGCCACGGACCGCCAGGGGAGGCCGCTGGCCCTGCGCAGTGCGCCGCTCACGCTGACAGTGGCGGCGGAGGCTGGCGGCGCCGGTGGGCAAGACGGCGGGGCGCCCCCGAACCGCATCGACCAGCTGCTCGCGCTGGGGAGACTGCTGCGCCGGGGTGAGCTGGATCTGCTGTTCCGGCAGGTGGGTCAGATCAACCAGCGCGATCCCCAGCAGATCTATCTCTCCCAGGGGGAGCGACTGCTGCGGGCCCGGCTCCAGGAGCGCCCTGCCGACGCCGGTGGGGGCGATCTTGAGGACCTCTATGGTCTGGCCCTGGCCCAGGCGCTGCAGCGGCACGCCGATGGGGCCGTCGACACCCTGCAGCGCATTGTGTCCCTCGAACCCACCAATCCCCATGCCCTGATGGCCCTCGGCTTCGTGCAGCTCTACCGCTTCCACCCCGGCCAGGCCCAGGTGGCGCTCGATGCCGCCGCCCGGCTCGACCCCGGTAACCGCACCCTGCGGACCCTGCGGGCCGTGGCCAGCGGCCTGCGGCTGGACGTGGCCGGCACCCTGGCCCTGCTGCGATGAACGGCACGCTCCAGCCCGAGGGGCTGCAACGGTTCCACCGCCGCAACCGCGCCTATTACGAGGACCTGGACCGTCTGCACCAGGTGCTGGTCGCTCCAGGCCTGAGGGTGCTCGAGATCGGCTGCGGCCTTGGGGATCTGCTGGCCGCCACCCGCCCGAGCCACGGGGTGGGGATCGAGCGCGACCCCGCCATCGCCGCCGCCGCCGGGACGGCCCATCCCCATCTGCGCATCGTCTGCGCCGAAGCGGCGGCCATCACCCCGGAGGCGATCGGGGAGAGCGAGCCCTTCGATGTGATTCTTCTCGCCAACACCCTCAACACCCTCGAGGACGTGCAGGGGGTGATCGAGCGGCTGGCGGCGTTCTGCCATGACCGCACCCGACTGGTGGTGAGTTTCCACAACTGGCTGTGGCAGCCCCTGCTGAAGACGGCGGAAACCCTGGGCCTGCGCCAGCCCCAGCCCCCCGAGAGCTGGCTCACCCCCAGGGACGTGCAGAACCTGCTCGACCTGGCCGGCTGGGAGGTGCTCAAGCAAGGGCACCGCTGCCTGCTGCCCCGACGCATTCCCCTGCTCGGCCCCCTGGCCAACCGCTGGCTGAGCCAGCTGCCCGTGCTGGAACAGTTCGGGCTCACCCACTGGCTGGTGGCCCGTCCTGCCACCCCGGCCCAGCGCCTGCCCAGCGTCAGTGTGGTGATCCCGGCCCGCAACGAGGCGGGCAACATCGCCGCCGCCATCGACCGCATGCCCCTGCTGGGGTCGGCCACCGAGGTGCTGTTCGTGGAAGGGCACTCCTCCGATGACACCTGGGCGGAGATCGAGCGGGTCTGCGCGGCGTACAGCGGCCCGTTGCAGCTGCGCGCCCTGCGCCAGAGCGGCCGCGGCAAGGCGGATGCCGTCTGGCTGGGCTTTGACCAGGCCGGAGGAGAGGTGCTGATGATCCTGGATGCGGACCTCACCGTGCGCCCCGAAGACCTGCCCCGCTTCTACAAGGCCCTGGCCGAGGGCCGGGGAGAGTTCGTCAACGGCTGCCGGCTGGTGTATCCCCGCACCAGCGCCGCCATGCCACCGCTGAACACGGCCGCCAACCGTTTCTTCGCCGCGGCCTTCTCCTGGCTGCTGCGCCAGCGGCTGAAGGACACCCTTTGCGGCACCAAGGTGATCTGGAAGGCCGACTACGAGCGCCTCAAGGCGGGGCGCGCCTACTTCGGCGATTTCGACCCCTTTGGCGATTTCGACCTGCTCTTCGGTGCCTCCAAGCTGAATCTCAAGATCGTGGAGGTGCCCGTGCGCTATCAGGAGCGCAGTTACGGCAGCTCGAACATCGCCCACGTGAAGGAGGGGCTGATCCTGGCGAGGATGTGTCTCTATGCGGCCCAGAAGCTGCGCTTCACACCATGAGCGCGCCGGTGTGCAGCCCACGTCCGTGCCCTCGGCGGCGTCCCAGCCACTGATGAAAAAGCGCTGGTTCCTGGGGCTGGTGGCCACTCTGGTCCTCTACCTGGGGCTGAGCATCTGGTTCGGCTTCGCCAACGTGTTGCGCTCCCTGGCGGCGCTGCCCTGGTGGTGCTGGGGGCTGGTGGCGGCGCTGGTGGCCCTGGGCTATCTGCTGCTGTTTCAGCGCTGGCAGTTCTATCTGAGGCAGCTGGGACACTCCCTGCCCTGGCGTCCCAGCGGCAGGATCTACGCGGCCGGCCTCGCCCTGGTGGCCGCACCAGGGCGCAGCGGTGAGGCCCTGCGCGGGCTTTGGCTGCAGCGTCGCCACGGCATCCCGATGCAGGTGGGCGTGGGGGTGACTCTGGCGGAGCGGGTGACGGACCTGGCCGGAGCCCTGCTTGTGCTGGCCTGGGGGCTTGGGGGTCGCATCCTGCCTGCCCTTGTGGCCGGCGGTGGGACCCTGGCCATCGGCGCCTGGCTGCTGACCCACCCCGCCGCCCTGCGTCGCCTGGAAGCGTTCCTCGACCGGCTGCCGGCCCACCGGCGCTGGAGGGGACTGACCCGGCTGCTGCGGGAAGCCCTCGGAGCGGTGGGCCGTCTGCGCCGGCTGCTGCGTCCCTGGCCCCTGCTGGTGGGCACCGCCCTGGCGGGGCTGGTGTGGCTGATTGAGGCGGCGGCGCTGATGGGCCTCTTCCAGATGCTGGGGGATCCCCTGGCACTGACCCAGGCCGCTGTGATCCGCACGGCGATGGCCCTCGGCGGAGTTCTTTCCTTCCTGCCGGCAGGGGTCGGCACGGCGGAGGCCACGGCCATCGGCCTGGCGGTGGCCTTCGGCGTCGATCGATCGGCCGCTCTGGCGGTCACCCTGGTGCTGCGGGTGTGCACCGTGCTGCTGCCCACCGCGGTGGGATTGCTGGTGCTGGCCCGCCAGGTAGATAGAGCTCCATGAACGATGCCCCCGGCATCGTGATCTCCAGGGAACCTGGGGAACACGATGCCGGGGGCTCTCGCCGGGTCCGCTCTGGCGCGGAACCGATGGATCAGGAGTCAGCAGCCGTGATCAGCCGGCATTCTCCGCGATCAGCAGACCCTTGATGGGACAACTTGGGGTCATGGACACCTCCTCCTGTGGGTTGGATGCCAGCCGGCGACGCCTGCGGCGAGAACGAAAAACGACCGGGAAAAGAAGAATCACCAAAACAAACCGGCCGTGGAACCCATTGCATCCGTTTGCACGGAATGAGCGCCACAGGACCGGAAGTCGCGATGGACTCCAATCAGGCGTTTCCGTCGATCACCACGTCACTGCTGACGGAACTCGCCCATCGTAACCAGCTTTTTGGGCCAGCGCCGAGCGGATCGTCGCGGCAGCGGGGGTGAGGGCGGCCAATAAAAAGGCCCCTGCCAGGGGCCTGTGGATGAAAGGGAAAAGATCAGAGCGCGTTGCCGCGGGGCAGAACCTCTTCAGGGAAGATGAAGTTTTCGTGCGGCTGGTCGGCGGGGGCCATCCAGGCGCGCAGACCTTCGTTGAGCAGGATGTTCTTGGTGTAGAACGTCTCGAATTCAGGATCCTCCG
>NZ_JAGQCY010000002.1 GCF_024346455.1 Cyanobium sp. Aljojuca 7A6 | reverse complement strand
GCCTTGGGGATGCGCTCCTCCGTGGAGATGTAGGAGAACAGGGGGCCGGTCCTCTCCTGTTGGCCGCGCATCTGCTCAGTGCCGTTACTCCATTCTCTCGCGGCTGGCCAGGTTTTTCATCAGTCTCCTAGGCCTGCAGGAGGAAGATATCGACTGCCTGGTGAAACTGCCGGGCCGCGATGAGCTGGTGACAGTTCGGCCCAAGGCGCCCAGTGGCAACCCCCACCAAGGCCCCGAGCTGCGGGATTTCGGCTTGCCGGCACCCACCGGCGGTGGCGGTGCCAACAAGAGCACGGACGCGACCCCAGCCGCTGATACTCCCCTCCGCTACCAGCGGGTGCTCCAGCTGACCCCGGCCACCCTCGCCCCCTACGCCCCGCTCACCTTCCCCTCGCTCGCCCCCGGCAGCCCGGCCCTGGCCGGCATCAGCGGCGAGTTGCTGGGGCTGTCGGCCATGGCCGACGGTGTGATGGTGGGTTTCGCTGTGGCCGAGCGCCTGCCGAATGGGGCCGCCACGTTGCGCTCGCTGATGGTGGAGCCCGCCTGGCGACGGCGCGGCATCGGCACCCGTCTGCTGGCCGAGCTGATGCGCTTTCTGGTCAGCGAGCGGATCGGCCCGCTCCTGCTGCGCTACCAGGCCTCCGAGCTCAGCGCCGCTGCCCTCGAGCCGATCCTCGCCCGGCTCGGCTGGAGCGCTCCATCGGTGGATTTTGTGCTGATCGAAAGCAGCGCCGAGCGGCTGGCCGCCGTGTCCTGGGCCGAACGGTTCCCGATCGATGCGCCCTACCGCCTGCTCCCCTGGATGGAGGTCGCCACCGCCACCGGCGTAGAGGCGATCCAGCAGCAGGCCCGCCGGCTGGAGGCCCCCGCCGTGCTGCTGCCGCCGGCCGACCTCGATGGCATCGAGCCCGCCGTGTCACTGGCCTTGCTGCACAACGAAGCCCTGGTGGGCTGGCTGATCGCCCACCGCACCGGCCCCGCCCGCCTGCGCTACTCCAGCCTGTTCCTGGCACCGGCCCACCGCGGCCGTGCCCGCGGCCTCGCCCTGCTCGCCACCGGCTTCCACCGCCAGCAGGCCGCCGGCATTCGCGCCGCCCGCGCCGCCATCGCCGCCGATAACCCCGAAATGCTGCGGGTGCTGCGCCGCCATCTGGCGCCCTTCCTCAGCGGCAGCGGTGAATCCCGCCGCAGCGGCCATCCCCTCACAGCGCATCCAGCCACCACCGGACCACCGGCACCGCCGGGGGGCTGAGCCCAGCCGCCCTCGCGCCCCCAGCGCCCAACACCGCCGCGCTTACCTCACCGCTGCTGATCCATGACCCAGCTCCTCCTCGCTACCACCCTGCCCACCGCCGCTTCTTCCAGCCTGAAGGAAGCGTTGGCACTGGTGGACCAACGGCTGGAGGCCTGGAGTTCGAACAGCAGCGCCTACGAGGCCCTGCTGGCGGAAGTGTTCGGCAAGGCCGGCACCGATCCGGGCCTCTGGCAGCAGGCGGCGGGCGAGCTGCGCAGCACGCTTCTGAGCACCGGCCTGGCGATCGGCCTGGAGTTGCTCGCTGACGAGGAACTGCCCGGCCTCAACGGCGCCTACACGGCCAATGCACCCGGCGGTGGGGAGCGTATCTATCTCAACAGCACCTGGCTGCAGGCCGCCAGCGCCGCCCAGATCGAGGCGGTGCTGCTGGAGGAGCTCGGCCATGCCATCGACACCCGCCTCAATGGCAGTGCCGACAGCCCTGGTGATGAGGGGGCACGCTTCTCCGCCTTGCTGCGGGGGCTGCAACCATCATCAGCCAGCCTCATCGAGAACGATCAGCACACCTTGACGCTTGGGGGCCAGGTGATGGCGATCGAGGCGGCCGACACCACAGCGCCGGTGGCCCTCACCACCTCACCCGCCTATACCGCTGCCGAAACCAATCCCTTCGGGCTGGCGAATGTGGGCAAGTTCGCCAGACCCAGCTTCGTGGACATCGACGGCGACAGGGATCTCGATGCCTTCATCGGTAACCGTGACGGCAACACCCTCTTCTTCCGCAACACCGCCGCCGCTGGCAGCACCACTCCCGCCTACGCCGCAGCCGCGGAAAATCCCTTTGGGCTGGACAATGTCGGCGGAAATGCCAGCCCGAGCTTCGTAGACATCGACGGCGACGGTGATCTCGATGCCTTCATCGGCAACCGCTACGGCAGCACCCTCTTCTTCCGCAACACCGCCGCCGCCGGTAGTACTACACCCTCCTACGCAGATGGCGCGGAAAATCCCTTCGGGCTGGACAACGTGGGCGAGAATGCCATCCCGAGCTTCGTGGACATCGACGGCGACGGTGATCTCGATGCCTTCATCGGCAATGGCTTCGGCGACACCCTCTTCTTCAACAACACCGCCGCCGCCGGCAGCACCACTCCCGCCTACGCCGCTGCCGAAACCAATCCCTTCGGGCTGGCGAATGTGGGCCTCTCCGCCAGCCCCAGCTTCGCGGACATCGACGGCGACGGTGATCTCGATGCCTTCATCGGCAACTTGGCAGGCACCACCCGCTTCTTCCGCAACACCGCTGTCGCCGGCAGTACCACCCCCGCCTACGCCGCCTCCGAAGACAATCCCTTCGGGCTGGCTGATGCAGGCTATAAAGCTCACCCCAGCTTCGCCGACATCGACGGCGATGGCGATCTCGATGTCTTCATCGGCGATGGCAATGCCGAGGAGTTCATCGGTCCCAAGAAAGGCGCCCCCCCCGGCGGCGACACCCTTTTCTTCCGCAACACCGCGCCGGTGCTCGGCGTCAGCAGCAGCACCGCCAACGGCAGCTACGGCGTCGGTGCTGTGATCACCCTCACGGTCTCCTTCTCAGAAGCCGTTCTCGTCGCCGGCTCCCCCCGCCTGCAGCTCGAAACCGGCAGCACCGATCGCTTCGCCGTCTACACCTCCGGCTCCGGCACCAACACCCTCTCCTTCTCCTACACCGTTCAGCCAGGCGACAGCTCCGCTGATCTCGACATCCTCAGCAGCTCCGCCCTCTCGCTCAATGGCGGCACGATCAAGGATGCGGCCGGCAACAACGCCATGCTCACCCTTGCCGCACCAGGCTCACCTGCCTCCCTGGGTGCCAGGAAGAACCTGGAGATTTCAGGGGCATTCGTTACAGGCGTGACCTCCCCCACCGCCAACGGCGCCTACAGAGTCGGTGCAGTGATCAACGTCACCGTCACCTACTCCCAAGCCGTTCTCGTCACAGGGACGCCCCAGCTTTTGCTTGAAACCGGCAGCACCGATCGCTTCGCCGTCTACACCGGCGGGTCCGGCACCAGCGCCCTGACCTTCTCCTACACCGTTCAGCCTGGCGACAGCTCCGCTGATCTCGACGTGCTCAGCAGGTCCGCCCTTTCGCTCAATGGCGGCACCATCAAGGATGCGGCCTTCGGGAACAACGCGAGCCTCTTACTGGCGGCTCCCGGTGCATCCGGTTCCCTCGGGGCCAGCAAGAACCTGGTGGTCGACACCTTGGTGCCGGTGGCCATCACGGCTCCCTATCCCGCTGCCGAAACCAACCCCTTCGGGCTGACGTCGGTGGTCGCGTTCGCCAACCCCACCTTTGTCGACATCGATGGCGACGGTGATCTCGATGCCTTCATTGGCAACGGCGCCGGCACCACACTGTTCTTCCGCAACACCGCCGCCGCCGGCAGCACCAACCCCGCCTACGCCGCTATCGGGATCGATCCCTTCGGGCTGGCGGATGGGGGCGACTTCGCCAGCTTGCGCTTTGTGGACATCGACGGCGACAGCGATCTCGATGCCTTCATCGGCAACCGCGACGGCAACACCCTGTTTTTCCATAACACCGCCGCCGCCGGCAGCACAAGCCCTGCCTACGCCGCTGCCGTCATCAATCCCTTCGGGCTGGCGAATGTGGGCGACATCGCCAGCCCCAGCTTTGTGGACATCGACGGCGACGGCGATCTCGATGCCTTCGTCGGCAACAAACTCGGCAACACCCTGTTCTTCCGCAACACCGTCGCCGCCGGCAGCTCCACTCCCGCCTACGCCGCTGCCGCCATCAATCCTTTCGGGCTGGCGGATGTGGGCGACTACGCCAGCCCCGAATTGGTGGACATCGACGGCGATGGCGATCTCGATGCCTTCATCGGCAACCGCGACGGCAACACCCTGTTCTTCCGCAACACCGCCGCTGCCGGCAGCTCCAGTCCTGCCTACGTCGCCGCCGCCACCAATCCCTTCGGACTGGTGCCTGTGGGGGCCTTCGCTAGCCCCAGCTATGCGGACATCGACGGCGACGGCGATCTCGATGCCTTCATCGGTGACCGCAAAGGCAACACCCTCTTCTTCCGCAACACCCCGAGCGTCAGCAGCAGCACCGCCAACGGCAGCTATGGCGTCGGTGCGGTGATCACCCTCACCGTCACCTTCTCAGAAGCCGTTCTCGTCACCGGCACTCCCCGGCTGCAGCTCGAAACCGGCAGCACCGATCGCTTCGCCGTCTACACCTCCGGCTCCGGCACCAGCTCCCTGACGTTCACCTACACCGTTCAGCCAGGCGACAGCTCCGCTGATCTTGACGTGCTCAGCAGTTCCGCCCTCAGCCTCAATGGCGGCACGATCAAGGATGCGGCCGGCAACAGCGCCGTGCTCACCCTCGCCGCACCGGGCGAGGCTGCCTCCCTGGGGGCCAGGAAGAACCTGGTGATCGATGGCATCGCCCCACTCATCACCGCCGGGCCCACGCCCACCGCCCTCTCCGGCATCAGCATCACCTCAAACGAGGCGGGCACCGCCGCCCTCTACAAGGCCGACAACAGCCAGCTGTTCGGCACGGCCCTCACCGCCAACACCGCCACCACCCTCAGCCTGGCCGCCCAGGCCAGCATCACCACCGCCACCCTCAAGGTGGCCGATGCCGCCGCCAACCTCACATCTGCCGCCCCCAGCTTCTGGCTGGGCACGACCGGGGCGGATGTGATCACCGGCAGCGCTGGCGCTGAGTTCCTTTATGGCTTCGATGGCAACGACACCCTCAACGGCGGCGCAGGCAACGACACGCTGATCGGTGGTGCTGGGAACGACACCTATCTCTTCGCTGCCGATGGGCCCCTCGGCTCCGACAGCCTTGATGAGGCCGGTGGCGGCATCGACAGCCTCGACTTCAGTGCCACAACCACCCGCGTCATCAGCCTCAACCTCGGGGTTGCCACCAGCCAGGTGGTCAACGCCAACCTCAGGCTGAACCTGGGTTCGGCCACAACGTTTGAGAACGTGATTGGTGGCGGCCTTGCCGACCGCCTCACCGGCAATGGCCTCGCCAACAGACTCAGCGGCGGCGGCGGCAATGACACCCTCAGCGGTGGTGCCGGCAACGACACCCTCAACGGTGGGGCGGGCATCGACCGGCTGGTCGGCGGCGACGGCAACGACATCTACATCATTGAAACGCTCGGCGATCTGGTGGTTGAAACCAACGCCAATCCTGTCAGCGGCGGCATCGACAGGGTGCAGAGTTCGCTGGCCTCCTATGCGCTGACGGCCAACGTGGAGAACCTCACGCTCACGGGGGTTGCGGCCATCACCGGCACGGGCAACAGCCTGAATAATGTGATCACAGGCAACGCAGCGGCGAACATCTTCGATGGCGGAGGGGGCAACGACACCCTGATCGGCGGCGCAGGCAATGATACCTATCTCTTCGATGCCGATGTCGTTCTCGGCACTGACAGCCTCGATGAGGCCGGTGGCGGCATCGACAGCCTCGACTTCAGTGCCACAACCACCCGCGTCATCAGCCTCAACCTCGGGGTTGCCACCAGCCAGGTGGTCAACGCCAACCTCAGCCTCACATTGGGTTCGGCCACAACGTTTGAGAACGTGATCGGCGGCGGCCTCACCGACCGCCTCACCGGCAATGGCCTCGCCAACAGACTCAGCGGCGGCAGCGGCAACGACACCCTCAGCGGTGGCGCTGGTAACGACACCCTCAACGGTGGGGCGGGCATCGACCGGCTGGTCGGCGGCGATGGCAACGACATCTACATCATTGAAACGCTCGGCGATCTGGTGGTTGAAACCAACGCCAATCCTGCCAGCGGCGGTATCGACAGAGTGCAGAGTTCACTGGCCTCCTATGCTCTGACGGCCAACGTGGAGAACCTCACGCTCACGGGGGTTGCGGCCATCACCGGCACGGGCAACGGCCTGAATAATGTGATCACAGGCAACGCAGCGGCGAACATCCTCGATGGTGGCGGCGGCAACGACACCCTGATCGGTGGAGCAGGTGCCGATCGCTTCCGTTTCGCGTCGGCCCCCAACGCCACCACCAACCGCGACGTGATCACGGATTTCGCCATTGACCAGGGGGACACGATCGAGCTGGAGAACGCCGTGTTCACGGCCCTGCCTACCGCAGGCACCCTGGCGGCCTCGGCCTTTGTAATCGGCACGGCCGCCACCAATGGCAGCCAGCGAATCCTGTACCACAGCGCCACTGGCCTGCTCTCCTACGACGCCGACGGCAATGGCACTGCAGCCACAGCGGTGGCCTTCGCGACGCTCACGCCGGGGCTGGCGCTCACCAGCAGTCAGTTCAGCGTCACCTAGATCCATCGGCCCCGACACCACATCTGGTGTGCGGAGTCGCGATTCGGCCCAGGGACGGCCTTGATCTGGTGGTGTTCCCCCCTAGGCTTGGCACCGCCACGCAGAGCCCTTTGGCCTTCGTTCCGCTCCACAACCACAGCGACTACAGCCTGCTGGACGGGGCCTCCCAGCTGCCGGCCATGGTGGAGCGGGCCGTGGAGCTGGGCATGCCGGCCCTGGCCCTCACCGACCACGGAGTCATGTACGGCGCGATCGAGCTGCTGAAGCTCTGCACCAAGGCGGGCCTCAAGCCGATCATCGGCAACGAGATGTACGTCATCAACGGCTCGATCGAGGATCCCCAGCCGAAGAAGGAGCGCCGCTATCACCTGGTGGTGCTGGCCCGCAACGCCGTCGGCTACCGCAACCTGGTCAAGCTGACCAGCATCAGCCACCTGCGCGGCATGCGCGGCCGGGGGATCTTCGCCCGGGCCTGCATCGATAAAGCCCTGCTGCGGCAGTACAGCGAGGGCCTGATGGTGGCCACCGCCTGCCTGGGCGGCGAGATCCCCCAGGCGATCCTGCGGGGGCGCCCCGATGTGGCCCGGGAGGTGGCGAGCTGGTACCGGGAGGTGTTCGGTGACGACTTCTACCTGGAGATCCAGGACCATGGCGGCCTTGAGGACCGCATCGTCAATGTCGAGATGGCCCGGATCAGCGCCGAGCTGGGCATTCCTCTGGTCGCCACCAACGACGCCCACTACCTCACCAGCAACGACGTGGAAGCCCACGACGCCCTGCTGTGTGTGCTCACCGGCAAGCTGATCAGCGATGAGAAGCGCCTGCGCTACACGGGCACCGAGTACATCAAGAGCGAGGCGGAGATGGCCCAGCTCTTCGCCGACCACCTGGAGCCGGAGGTGATCGCCGCCGCCATTGCCACCACCGCCACGGTGGCCGCGAAGGTGGAGGACTACGACATCCTGGGGCGCCAACAGATGCCCCGTTTCCCGATCCCCGAGGGCCACACCCCGGTGAGCTACCTCAGTGAGGTGAGCCACCAGGGACTGCGCCGTCGCCTGTCCCTGGCAGACGACGCCCCGATCGATCCCGGCTATGGCGAGCGACTCGCCTTCGAGCTGCAGGTGATGGAGCAGATGGGCTTCCCCACCTACTTCCTGGTGGTCTGGGACTACATCCGCTTCGCCCGGGACCAGGGCATTCCGGTGGGTCCGGGGCGTGGGTCGGCCGCCGGCTCGCTGGTGGCCTACTCCCTGGGGATTACCAACATCGATCCGGTGGAGCACGGCCTGCTGTTCGAGCGCTTCCTCAACCCGGAACGGAAATCGATGCCTGACATCGACACCGACTTCTGCATCGAGCGCCGCAGTGAGGTGATCGATTACGTCACCCGCCGCTACGGCGAGGACAAGGTGGCCCAGATCATCACCTTCAACCGCATGACCTCCAAGGCGGTGCTCAAGGACGTGGCCCGGGTGCTCGACATCCCCTACGGCGAGGCCGACCGCCTGGCCAAACTGATCCCCGTGGCCCGGGGCAAGCCCGCCAAGCTCGCCGAGATGGTCGGCCCTGAGTCGCCGGCGCCGGAGTTCCGCGAGAAGTACGACAACGATCCCAAGGTGCGCCACTGGGTCGACCTGGCCCGCCGCATCGAAGGCACCAACAAGACCTTCGGTGTCCATGCGGCCGGGGTGGTGATCGCCGCTGAACCCCTCGATGAACTGGTGCCCCTGCAGCGCAACAACGACGGCCAGGTGATCACCCAGTACTTCATGGAAGACGTGGAGGCGATGGGCCTGCTGAAGATGGACTTCCTGGGCCTCAAGAACCTCACCATGATCGAGAAGACGCTGGATCTGGTCGAGCAGAGTGTCGGCGAGAGGATCGATCCGGACGCCCTTCCCCCCAACGACGAGCAGACCTACGCCCTGCTGGCCCGTGGCGATCTGGAGGGCATCTTCCAGCTGGAATCCAGCGGCATGCGCCAGATCGTCCGCGATCTCAAGCCCTCCTCCCTGGAGGACATCTCCTCGATCCTGGCGCTTTACCGGCCGGGCCCCCTGGATGCGGGTCTGATCCCCAAGTTCATCAACCGCAAGCATGGCCGCGAGGCCATCGATGTGGCCCACGCCAAGCTGGAGCCGATCCTCAAGGAGACCTACGGGATCATGGTCTACCAGGAGCAGATCATGCGGATTGCCCAGGATCTGGCGGGCTATTCCCTTGGTGAAGCCGATCTGCTGCGGCGGGCCATGGGCAAGAAGAAGGTGTCGGAGATGCAGAAGCATCGTCACCAGTTCGTCAGTGGGGCCAGCGAACGGGGCGTGGATGCCGCCATCGCTGAGGCACTGTTCGATCAGATGGTGATGTTCGCCGAGTACTGCTTCAACAAGAGCCATTCCACCGCCTACGGCGCCGTCACCTACCAGACCGCCTATCTCAAAGCCCACCATCCGGTGGCCTACATGGCGGCCCTGCTCACGGTGAATGCCGGTACCACCGACAAGGTGCAGCGTTACATCGCCAACTGTCAGGCCATGGGTATCGAGGTGATGCCACCGGATGTGAATGCTTCCGGCATCGACTTCACGCCCGTGGGCAAGAAGATCCTCTTCGGACTCTCCGCCGTCCGCAACCTTGGTGATGGCGCCATCCGCCAGTTGATCGAGGCCCGCTCCGGCGGCGGCCCCTTCCTGCACCTCGCCGATCTCTGCGACCGGATCCCTGGCCAGCAGCTCAACCGCCGGGCGATCGAATCGTTGATCCATTGCGGCGCCCTCGATGGCCTCGAGCCGAAGGCCAACCGGGCCCAGTTGATGGCTGATCTCGATCTGGTGCTCGACTGGGCCAGCTCCCGCGCCCGCGACCGGGCCAGTGGCCAAGGCAACCTGTTCGATCTGTTCAGCGGCGCTGCTGAGGCCGCCGCTGCCGTGGAGGCTCCCGCGCCACCACGGGCCGCTGCGGTGGCCGATTACCCCCCCACTGAGAAGCTGAAGCTGGAAAAGGAGCTGCTCGGCTTCTACATCTCCGACCATCCCCTGCGCCAGCTGTCTTCCCAGTTGCGCCTGCTCACGCCGATCGGCCTGGCCAATCTCGAGGAGATGGCCGACAAGGCCAAGGTGAGCGTGGTGGTGATGGTGAGCGAGATCCGCCAGGTGACCACCCGCAAGGGGGATCGCATGGCCGTATTGCAGCTGGAGGACCTCACCGGCGCCTGCGAAGCAGTGGTGTTTCCCAAGAGCTACGCCCGTCTGGCCGACCACCTGATGGTGGATGCCCGCCTGCTGCTCTGGGCTGGCGTCGACCGCCGCGATGATCGGGTTCAGCTGCTCGTCGACGACTGCCGCAGCATCGAGGATCTGCAGTTGGTGATGGTGGAGCTGGCCCCCGAGCAGGCCGGCGACATCGCCGTGCAGCACCGGCTGCGGGAATGCCTCACCCGCCATCGCCCTGGCCAGGACGAGGCAGGTGTGCGGGTGCCGGTGGTGGCCCTGGTGAAGCAGCAGAACGAAACCCGCTTCGTGCGCCTGGGCGGCCAGTTCTGCGTCGCCGATGCGCCGGCGGCCGTCGAGACGCTCGCCTCAGCCGATTTCAGGGCCTGGCTGCGCTCACCCCTGGGGGCTGCCTGAGCCGGAGCCCGAGCTGCCCTGGCGCATGGCCCGCACCGAGGACCGGACCCGGCTGATGTTGACGCCGATCTGCTCGAGGCCCAGCAGGCTGCCGGCGGCGTCTTCCCAGCTGGCGGAGAGCACCCCATAACTGAGTCCCAGCAGACCAAGCAAGAAGAAAGCGCCGGACCCCACCAGGGTGAGGCCGGGAGGGATAGCAACCACGCCCCGGCTGACCAGTAGGTAGCTGACCACAAACACCCCCATGCCCAGGACCGTGGGGGTGCCTGTGGCGATGGCGATGCGCCGCACCATTCGGTTGGCCACGGCCTCAGGGATCACCTGCTGCCGTGGTGTCTTGGCTGGCGGCCCACTGGCAGCGGGCGCCGCGAAGGATTTCGGCTTTGGCCGACGGGCCATGGGACGAGCCTCAGCCGCGGATGCCGAGTTTCTTGATCAGTTCGGCGTAGCGGGTCTCGCTCTGGGCGCGGAGATAGCCAAGCAGGCGCTTGCGGCGGCCGATCATCTTGAGCAGCCCCTGACGGGAGGAGAAGTCGTGGATGTTCTTCTGCAGGTGGCCACTGAGTTGCTGGATCCGCTCGCTCAACATCGCGACCTGCACTTCCACCGAGCCGGTGTCGGTGCCGTGGGCCTGATGGGAATTGATCAGTTCCTGTTTCTGGGTGGTAGTGAGCGGCATGGGCGGATCTGGGCCCGAACGGTGCAAACCAACACCTTAACGCGCAGCCCGTTGCCCCTCCCTTCAGGCCAGCCCCTTCAAGCCACGGCGCGGGACAACCAGCGCAGGCTTTCGCGGATCCAGTCATCGGCGCTGGCGGACCCCTCCATTCCCGCGGTGGCGACGGCCCGCAGGGCCCGGTGGATTTCCAGGGGCTCGTAACCGAGCGCCACCAGCGTGATCTGCACCTCGTCGCGGCAGGGGGCCGAGGGGCCGCTTGGGGGCTCAGCACCGGGGACCTCCTCCTCCTCAAGGGGATCCACCAGGCCGGCGAAGCGCTCCTGCAGGCGGAGCCGCAGTTCCACCGAAAGCCGTTCGGCCGTGCGCTTGCCCACCCCAGGCGCCAGGCAGAGGCAGCGCAGGTCGGCGTGGACGATGGCGCGCACCAGGTCCGGAACCTCCAGGGCGCCGAGCAGGCCCAGGGCCATCTGGGGCCCCACGCCGCTCACAGCGACCAGCTCACGGAACAGGTCCCGTTCCTGGCGGGCGGGGAAGCCATAGAGCGTCCAGCCGTCGTCGCGGATGCTGTGGTGCACGTGCAGACCCAGGTCACTGCCCACCTCTGGCAGGCGTTGCCACTGTCTCAGGGTGAGCTGCACCTCGTAGCCCACCCCCTGGCAGATCAGCAGGGCCCCGCAGCGGTTCGCCTGCTGCCATGGTTCGGCCAGTCGCCCCTGCAGCCAGCCGATCATGGTGAGACGTGCGTCAGCCCCCATGCTGCCCCTTCTGCCTAGCCCCCCGGGCCGTTCCCGGTCGCTGTTGCCCTTGGTGCTGGCACCGCTGCTGGCCCTGGTGCTGTTGCTGGGGGGCTGCACCAGGGTGGCCCAGCCCCCCAGGGGCGTTCTGCTCGACGCCCTCTCCCTGCAGATCCAGCTGACCCAGGGGGCCATTGCCCGCGCCCTCGATCTGGAGGCCAGCGGTCTGCCGGAGGTGAGCCGGGTGCGGGTCGAGCAACAGGAGGCCGTTGCCATCGGTGAGGGGCGGGGCCTGCACCTGAGTGGCCGCTTTGACTGGCGGCTGCCCGGGGATGCGATCCGCGTTGACAGCCCGTTCGAGCTCTATCTGCAGCGTGGTGCCAGGGGGGAGAGCTGGCGCCTGGCGCGTCCCAGCGGCAGCAGCGACGGCAACAGCCAGGACTGGATCACCGATCCCCTGCCGCTGTGACGGCCACGGCCATTGGCGCCTCCTCGTCGAGCTTGAGCCAGCGGGCCACGTGGGGAAGGGTGAGCCCCTGCACCAGCAGGTTGATCACCACGACGCAGAAGACAATGCCGCCGGCGTTCTGCACCAGGGACGGCACCGCGGTCGGGTCGATGCCGCGCACCCTGGGGATGGCGTCGACCATTTCGAAACTGAGGGCAAGGGGAACGGCGCCCCGCAGACCACACCAGGACACCAGCAGCGAATCCCGCAGGCTGAAGGGCGAGAACCGCTGCAGCAGCAGAACGCTCGCCGGCCTCGCCACCAGCATCAAGGCGATGGCGACGACAATCCCCTCCGGCAACGCGGGCAGAAGCTCGAGGGGATAGACACTCAGGCCGAAGATCAGAAAGACGGTGATTTCGGTCATGGTGTTGAACGGCAGCAGGGTCTGCTGCAGGGCCTGCGGGGTGATCTGTTCGTTGCTGTAGGTGTGGTTCCGCAACATCAGGCCCGCCACGTAGGCGCTGATGAAACCGGACCCACCCATCAGCTCCGCCACGCCATAGGAGATCAGGCCGATGGCGATGCCCAGGATCAGTAACTGGCTGGTCTCCCGCACCAGCCGGTTGAGGCTGAAGCGCCCCAGATAGCTCACGCAGACGCCAATCAGAAGGCCGGAGCCGATCTTCTGCAGGAAGGTCTGCACCTGCTCCACCACGACCCCCTGCTGCCCGCTGCTGCCCCCTTCGAGGGTGGTCAAGCCGATCACCAGACCGAGAAACAGGATGCCGCTGGGATCGTTGACGGAGGATTCGAACTGGACCAGGGCCGCCAGCCTGCGGGGTATTGCGCCTTTCACCAGGTTCAGCACATTCAGCGTGGCCCCGGCATCGGTGGATCCCAGGCAGGCGGCGATCAGCATCGCCACGGCCACCGGAACCTGCCGGAAGCCGAGTTGGATCCCGCCGGCATCGGGGGAGGCCACGAACCAGATGATCAGCCCCAGCATCAGGCTGGAGAGAATCACCCCACCCACCGCCAGGATGATGCCGTATTCGAGGAAGCCGCGAATCGAGCGAATATCGGTTTCCAGTCCGGCGTTGAACAGCAGGATCGACAGGCTCAGAACCTGCAGACGCAGGATCGTTTCATGGTTGAACAGGCTGAAGGAGGGATTGATCAGCAGGCCGAACAGCAGCACGCCGAGAATCGCCGGCACCCCGATCCTCAGGGAGAAGCGACTGATCGCCAGGGTGCCGAGAAAGATGCCACCGATGGTCAGCATCATCAGCGGCAGGGGAACGATGCCGGGAGCGATCGGGGGGCTGATCCGTAGCGTCTCCGCTCCCTGACTGAAGCCAGCCACCATCGTGGCCAGCCAGGAATGGAAGGAACCAGGCAGCGGGATCAACAGCAAGGGAATCCAACCTGGCGCGGTCATCGTAGGGGTGTGTTCTGAGCGGATGGCTTGGCTCCGGCTACCCCCGGCGCCTGGCCCAGACAGATGAGCGTGGCGATCAGGATCAGGCCCGCCCCGATCGCCGTCGGCAGATCAATGGATTCACCGAAGATCCACCAACCCCAGAGGGCGGCGAATCCCACCTGCACGTAGCTGATCGCCGTGGCCCTGGCCGCCGGCAGCTGGGTGAGGGCCCTGGTGAGTCCCACCTGACCCACCTGGGTGAACACCCCCACCCCCAGCAACCAAAGCAGTTCGCCCAGGGTCGGCAGCACTGGATCAAGCAGCACCAGGGGCAGGCTCATGGGAACCGCCACGAGCGGAAAGTAGAAAATGATCACCGCCGGGTGTTCGCTCTCGGCCAGGCTCCGCACACTCACATAGCCCACGGCGGTGAGCAGGGCGCCGGCCACCGCCACCAGCACCCACGTTGCCGGCAGGGCAGAGCTCGCTGCCGTTGGCTGGGCCACCAGCAGCACTCCCAGCCAGCCCAGCCCCATGGCCAGCAGCACCCGCCGCCCGAGGCGTTCGCCCAGGAGCAGCCAGGCCAGCAGCGCCGTGAAGGTGGGGTACAGATACTGCAGCACCGTGGCGGCGGCCAGGGGCAGGTGGACGACGGCGGCGTAGACGCAGAAGAGGGCGGCACTGCCCACCAGGCCCCGTAGCACCAGCAGTCCCCGGCGCCGGCCCCAGGGATCCACTCCGAGCCTTCGGGCCATGCCGTAGCTGAGGGCCAGGGTCACCAGGGCCCGGGCCAGCACCACCTCGGCGATCGGAAGCCGATCGCCCACCTGCTTGACCCCCACCACCATCAGGCTGAAGGACAGGGCGCTGAGCACCATCCAGCCTCCAGCCGGGAAGGCGGCTCCGGAGGCTGGATGGGGCGTTTGGTTCACCCGACGATCTCCATCTGTGGTGTCAGGCCCCAGAATGGGAGCACATTCACCACCACCGATAGGGTTGGCGTCACGTCGGCCATCCCCCCCCCTCGCCCGGGCTCTCCTCCACCCTGCTCGCCCCGTCCTGCCTTGAGCCTGCACTCTTGAGTCTTCCCCGTCTCCACCCCCGCACGATCGAGGCCGTCAAAGAACGGGCCGACATCGTCGATGTGGTGGGGGAGCACGTGGTGCTCAAGAAGAAGGGCCGGGAGTTCGTCGGCCTCTGCCCCTTCCACGACGACAAGTCGCCGTCGATGACGGTGTCGCCCGCCAAGCAGTTCTATTACTGCTTCTCCTGCGGGGCCGGTGGCAACGCCATCAAGTTCCTGATGGAGCTGCAGCGCACCAGCTTCAGCGAGGTGGTCCTGGATCTGGCGCGCCGCTACCAGCTGCCGGTCGAGACCCTCGATGGCCCCCAGCAGGAGCGTTTGCGCCAGCAACTCTCCCGCCGCGACCAGTTGCACCGGGTGCTGGCCCTGGCGGCGGGCTGGTTCCAGAGCCAGCTGCGCTCTCCCGAGGGGGCCCCAGCCCTCACCTACCTGCGCCAGACGCGCGGCCTCAGCGAAACCACCCTGGAGGCCTTCCAGCTGGGCTACGCCCCGGCCGGCTGGGATGGCCTGCTGCAGCACCTGCAGCAGGTGGAAGGCCTGGGTGCCGACCTGCTGGAAGCGGCCGGGCTGGTGGTGGCCCGTAAGGGGGGTGGCGGTTTCTACGACCGCTTCCGCGACCGGGTCATGGTGCCGATCCGGGATCGCCAGGGCCGGGTGATCGGCTTCGGCGGGCGTGGACTGGATGGGGCCGAACCGAAGTACCTCAACTCCCCGGAAACGGAGGTGTTCGAGAAGGGCAAACATCTGTTCGGGTTGGATCGGGCCGCCGACGCCATCCGCCGCGACGACCGTGCCGTGGTGGTGGAGGGCTACTTCGACGTCATCGCCCTGCATGCCGCCGGCATCACCAACACGGTGGCGGCCCTTGGCACGGCCCTCAGTTCCAGCCAGATCACCCAGCTGTGCCGCTGCTGCGACGGCCGGCGGCTGATCCTCAACTTTGACAGCGATGGGGCGGGCATTCGCGCCGCCCAGCGGGCCATCGGCGAGGTGGAGCAGCTGGCGCTGCAGGGCCAGCTGGAGCTGCGGGTGCTGCACCTGCCGGCCGGCAAGGACCCTGACGAGTTCCTGCAGCACCACGGCCCCGGGGAGTACCGCTCCCTGCTCGACCAGGCCCCGCTCTGGCTCGACTGGCAGATCGAGCAGGTGTTCGAAGGCAAGGATCTGGCCCGCGCTGACCAGTTCCAGCAGGCTGTCTCCGCTCTGGTGCAGCTGCTGGGCAAACTGCCCCAGTCGGCCGTGCGCAGCCACTACCTGCAGCAGGTGGCGGAGCGCCTCTCGGGCGGCCAGGCCCGGCTGGCCATCCAGTTGGAGGAGGACCTGCGCCAGCAGGTCAAGGGCCAGCGCTGGCATGGCCGCTCGTTGAAATGGGAGCAACCTGGCGAGGTGGGGCACAGGGAGCGGGCCGAGGCGGAGATCCTGCGCCTCTACCTCCATTGCGCCCCTTGGCGCGGCGTGATCCGCGCCGAGTTGCGGCGCCGGGAGCTCGATGATTTCGCCCTGCAGCACCATCGCCAGCTCTGGGCGGCGATCGGAGAGCTGGAGGAGGACAACCTCGGCGCCGGTCGTCTCGAGGCCATCAACCGGGGCACCGACCCTGGCCTGGATCTGGCCGATCTCGATCTGCCCCGCTTGCTGGGCGACCGACTGCTGGTGGAGCAGAGCGCCTTGCTCGGCCGGCTCACCCCCTTGCTGGAGCCCAGCGAGGTGCAGCGCCTTGCCTTGGCCCATCCGCCGTTGCAGCTGCGCGGGGCCACGGCGTCACTGGAACGCCAGCGGGTGCTGCGACGCTGCCGTCACCTGCTCGATGCCTGGTCGAGCCAGCGGCTTCAGACCCTGGAGCACTGCATCGCCCGGCTGCTGGAGGAGGAGCGCCAGGCGCCACCGTCAGCCCCCGCCACTTCAGCCCCCGCCATTCCGGCGCCCGGCGCCGGCCTCGACATGGAGACCCGCATCCATGACCTCTTTGACGCACTCAACGGCGACGCCCTGCGCTTCCAGGAGGCCTACTACAGCGAACGCCGCTACCTGAATCAGCTGGATGACGGCCGCCGTGCCGGGTACGAGGAGACCCTCGCGGTGCCGGCCGCCTGAGGCCGGAATTCACTTGCTGATCCCGCGTGCCGCCGCTTGTTCTGCCTAGATTTGATCTGGACGCAGGCTTGTTATGGCTCCCTATCCTGCCTATCCCGTCCCCGCCGATGAGGACCAACGGCTTCGCGACCTGGAGCGCTACGGCATCCTCGAATCCGATAGCGATGAGCACTTCGATCGCATCCTGGATCTGACCGCGGCCATCTTCCAGACCCCCATCGTGGCCATTTCCCTGGTGGAAGCTGATCGGCAGTGGTTCCTGGCCAAGCGGGGAATCGAAGTGCGCGAAACCCCCCGGGAGATGGCCTTCTGTTCCCACGCCATCGTCCACGACGACGTGATGGTGGTGCCCGATGCCCGCGCCGATGAGCGCTTCCGCACCAACCCCCTGGTCTTCGCCGATCCCCACATCCGCTTCTATGCCGGGGCGCCGCTGCAGACCACGGAAGGCCACAACCTCGGCACCCTTTGCGTCATCGACCGGGAACCCCGCGACATCGGACCGGAGCAGCGCGGGCTGCTGCACCGCCTGGCCCAGCTGGCCATGCGCGAGCTGGAGTTGCGGCGCCTGGCCCACCTCTGCCCGGTCACCGGCCTGCCCACCCGTTACACCTTCCTGAGCATCGGCGAGCGGGAGTTGGCGCGTGCCCGCCGTGACCAGCGTCCCTTGTCGCTGCTCCTCTTCGATATCGACAATCTGCGCCTGATCAACAACCGCTGGGGCCATGCCGCCGGCGACCGGGTGCTCACCGATGTGGTCCAGTTGGCCCGCACCTTCCTCCAGGACGAGGACTTCGCCGCCCGCCTCGGGGATGGCGAGTTCGCCCTGCTGCTGGTCGGGATCGAGCGCGATCCCGCCATGGCCCTGGCTGACGGCCTGCGCACCGCCGTCGCCCACCTGTCCGGTGTCCACACCCATTCCGACTTCCTCCTGCACATCAGCGGTGGCCTCACCGTCCTGTCCCCTTCTGATCGCCGCTTCACCGACCTGATCCAACGGTCTGAACGGGCGCTCGAGCTCGCCAAGGGCAACGGCCGCAACCAGATCGCCAGCCTCTACGACGGCCCCTGAAAGCGGCCCTCAGGCCCGCACCACCGGCACATCGCTCAGCCGGGTGGTGGCGGCCCTCGACAGGCGCGAGCGGCGCATCGTCCAGCGGGGCCGCAGGCCGCAGGCGGCCCACTGCACGGTGCCGCTGCCGTAGCGGCGGTTGAGGCCGTCGACGGTGGCCATCAGAGCCTCGCGCCGTTGCTGTTGCTCCGGTGGCAGCGGAGCCAGCAGATGGTGCTGCAGCAGCCCCACCGGCTGCAGATCCTGCAGCAGCACGCCGGCCTTCTGCAGCGGCTTGTGGGGCCGGAACAGCCGCTCGGCCAGGGGCAGGGCGGCAGCGAGCAGCACGGCGGTGTCGTTGCTGGGCAGCAGCAGAGGGATGGTGGCGGCATTGGCATAGAAGCGGGTGCCGTTGAAGGGGCTGCTGCGCACGAACACCGTGACGCTGCCCGCCCGCTGCCCCTGGCGGCGCAGCTTTTCGCAGGCCCGGCTGAGGTAGGTGGCGATTGCTTGCCGCAGGTCCTCGAGGCTGGTGACCGGTTCGCTGAAACTGCGGCTGACGCAGGTTTCCTGCTTCGCCGGCGGCACGGCCACCAGGGGCAGGCAGCTGTGGCCGCGCAGTTCCTGCTGCAGGCGCACCCCTACGACGCCACAGCGGTGCCGCAGTTCGCCGCTCGGCATGTCGCGCAGGGCCCGGGCATGGGCGATGCCCCGCAACCGGCACCAGCGGGACAGCTTGCGGCCGATGCCCCAGACGTCTTCGATGGCGATGGCCTCCAGCCAGGGGCCCGGATCCCCGGCCTGGCCCAGGTCGAAGACGCCGCCATGGGAGGGGTCGCGCTTGGCGATGCGGTTGGCGATCTTGGCCAGCACCTTGGTGGGGGCGATGCCCACCGCCACCGGCAGGCCCAGCTGGCGGCGCACCTGCCGGCGCAGGTCTTTTCCCCAGGTGGTCAGGTCGCCGTCGCCGGGGGGGCGCTGCAGGCGGCCGAAGGCCTCGTCGATGGAATAGATCTCCAACTCCTCCACCCAGGCTTCGAGGCTGGCCATCAGCCGCTGGCTCATGTCGGCGTAGAGGCCGTAGTTGGAACTGCGCACGATCACGCCGCGGCGTTCCAGGTCGTGGCGCACCTGAAACCAGGGGGCGCCCATGGCAATGCCCATGGCACGGGCCTCGGCGCTGCGGGAGACGATGCAGCCGTCGTTGTTGGAGAGCACCACCAGGGGCTTGCCGATCACGGAGGGGTCGAGGGCCGCTTCGCAGGAGGCGTAGAAGTTGTTGCCGTCGACCAGGACGGTGGCCTGGCTCATCGGCCCCCCGGCAGCGAACGGATCACGTGCACGGCCACGCCCCAGAGGCGGTCGTCGTCGCTGCCACCAAGGGCCAGGGGCGGGTAGGCGGGGTTGGCTGCCTCCAGCCACCAGTGCGCCCCCCGGCGCACCAGGCGCTTGAGGGTGAACCCCCCCTCCAGCAGGGCCACCACGATGCGGCCGGAGCGGGGCGTGGCCTCCCGGTCCACGACGAGCAGGTCGCCATGGCGGATGCCGGCACCGAGCATCGAGTCGCCGCAGACGCGCAGCAGCAGGGTGCGGCCCGGGTGGAGGTCCAGCTGCTCATTGAGGTCGACCCCCATCCCGACCCCGGGCGACGGCCTTTATCTTAGTATGGATGTACTGGTCAGTCGTCGTCCTCCAGCAGCAGTTGCTGGAAGGCGGTGTAGAGGTCCTGCTCGGGGTCGCCGGCGGAGGGGCGGGGAGTCCGGGTTCGCCGGCGGCCGGGGTTGGCGGGGCGCTGGCCGCTGCCGTTCAGGTCGCCGCTGGCGGTGTTCTGGGGGGGAGGCACCTCCAGTTGCCGCAGGCGTTCCAGCAGGTGGGGGGGGACGCTGCCGTCGGCGCTGACGTCCATCAGCCCGCGGAACAGCATCTCGGGGTCCTGCTCGGTTTCGACGGGATGGCGACGGTCGACCGCCCGGCTGCCTGGGGCCGCCTCGCCAGCCACCGGGGTGGGCGGTGGCGGAGCCGGAAGCTTGCTGGGCAGCTGGCGGCCGAGGGCCTCCAGCCGTTCGCGGCTGCGGGCATCGAAGCTCATCGGGGCAGGCTCAGCGGCAGTTCAGTGTGTCGCGGGTGAGCCGACCGCTGACGGGATTGGTGCCGCTGGCGGCGGCACAAAGGGTGGTGAGGGCATCACCGCGCAGGGGGACGTTGGTGAAGTCGGCGCCATCGATGAGCACCCCGCGGAATTTGGTGTTGAAGGCGAAGGCGTCGTCGAGGCGGGCGTTGCGCAAGTCGGTGCCCTCAAACACGGCCGAATCCAGGGTGGCGTCCCGCAGATCACTGCCGCTCAGATCGGCGTCCTGGAGCTTGGCGCCGAACAGGCTGGCGCCGCGCAGGTCGGTCCCGGAGAGATCGGCGTCGCGCAGGTTGGTGAGGTTGAAGGTGACGCCACGTAGATCGGCGCCATGGAAATCGGCTCCAATCAGCACCTGCTTGGCGTAATCCATCGCCGCCGCCACCGGCAGGGGGGCGGCCAGCAACAGCAGGCCGCCGAGAAACAGGGACAGCAGGAGGGTCAGGGGCCGGGAGAGCGGCGGGGAGAGGGGGCTCGCCATCGAGGATGGAGCGAAGGTGTTCAGCCTAGGCAAGGGGTCCGCACCCCTCCGTGGCCCGCGGAGCGATGCCGATGGAGACAGGGCGACTAGCGTGGCGAGGGCCCGGTTGTCCGGCCCGTTCGATCTCCGACTCCGTGGATGGCCCAGGACCTCCAACCCAAAGACTTTCAACCCAAGGACTTCCAACCAGGGGATGTCCAGCGGTCAGGGACCGGAGCGATCGAGGGCCTGTTGGAGCGGATCGAGCGGCCGGCGGCCTTGGCGGATGGCCAGGGGGCGATCCTGGCGGCGAATGGGGCGTTCTGCCGGCGCTCGGGACTGGACGTGGAAGCGTTGCGCCAGCGGGGCCTGCAGGAGCTCTGCGCCGCTGACGTGGCACCGCTGCTGCGGGGTGCCGTGGCCACCCTGAGCAGCGAACTGGCCGGTTCCCCGGTGGCCGATGGGGTGATTCCCTTATCCCTCACCCGCCTGCCGGCCACTAGCGCAACGGAGGGGATCTGGTTCCTGCTGGAGCTGCTCGACCAGCGGGTGACGCTGGATGACCTGGATGACCTGGTCACGGCCCGTTACGCGGATGGCGCCGTGCTGCTGCACCTTCAGGTATTGCAGCTCGACCTGGTGCGTGGCCGGCTGGGCATCGCCGCCTGCGAGGCCCTGATCGAGGAGATCGCCCATCGGCTGGAAGCGGCCCTCCCGGCCGATGGCTTCTTTTCCCGCCAGGGGGGTGACCGCCTGCTGGCCCTGCTGCCGGGAGCCATGGGCATCGACACGGTGCGGGAGATGGCCGGTGCGCTGCTCACCTGCCTGGAGGCACCCACCACGGTGCTGGAGCACGTCATCGAGCCCTCACTGAACGTGGGCATCAGCCGCGCTCCCGACGATGGCAAGGAGTTCGCCGTGCTGCTGGAGGCCGCCACGCGGGCGCTGGAGGAAACCCATCGCCAGCCGTTCCCCAGCTGCAGCATCGCGTCGCCGGTGGAACGGTCCGTCCAGCTGCAGGAACTGCTGGCCCGTCCCCTGGCCCTGGCGATCGAGCAGGGGCAGCTGGAGCTGGCCTATCAGCCGATCATCGAGCTGGAATCCGGCCGGGTGATCGCCGCCGAGGTGCTCTGCCGCTGGGATGATCCGGTGCTGGGCCGCCAGTCCCCCGCCGATTTCATCGACGTGGCCGAGGCCACGGCCCAGATCTCGTCCCTGGGGCGCTGGGTGATGGAGCGGGCGTTTGAGGCCCTGCACCGCTGGGATGGGGCCGGGCTGCAGCTGGGCAAGATCTGCGTCAACGTCTCGCCCCTCCAGGTGCAGGACCCCACCTGGAGCAGCGACCTGCTGATGGCCCTGGAACGTCACCACTTGACCCCCGGTCGCATTGTCCTGGAGCTCACCGAAGGCAGCATCCTGGAGATGTCGAGCCACGTCGCCAACCAGCTGCGGGACCTGCGGCGGCAGGGATTCGAGCTGGCCATGGATGATTTCGGCACCGGTTATTCCGGCTTGCAGCGGCTCACCGAACTGCCGTTCAGTGAGGTCAAGATCGACAGGAGCCTCATCTCCGCGATCGACTATGACCAGCTGCAGCAGGCCATGCTCAGTGCGGTGATCCGGCTCAGCGACGCCACCGGGATCATGGTGGTGGTCGAGGGGGTGGAACGCTCCCGCCAGCGGCAGATGTTGCTCACCCTCGGTTGCCGCCACGGTCAGGGCTACCAGCTGTCGGCACCCCTTTCTGATCTGGAGCTGGAGGCCCTGCTCCAGAGTCAGGTCACCCCACCGGCCTGAGCGGTCCCGGCAGTATGCACTGGATTGTCCCGCTGCTGCTGTCCGTGGATGTGGAGGATGGACGCTCCGTGGCCGGCCTCTCCAAGGCGATCCAGCTGTCGGTGGCGCCGGTGTTCCTGTTCACGGGTGTCACCGGGCTGCTGAGCCTGTTCAGCTCGCGGCTGGCCCGGGTCATCGACCGCACCCGCGTCATTCAGGAGGCCCTGGCGAAGAGCCGGGCCCAGCAGGAGGTCGATCCGGAGGACGGGAAGTGGCTTGAGCAGGTGCTGGCGGTGCAACGGCGCCGCACCTTCCTGATCAACCGCGCGATCCTGGCGGTCACCATCACGGCCCTGCTGGTGGCCGCCGTGGTCGCGGTGCTGTTCATCAGTGCCGTGGCGGCCCTGGACGTGACGGCCATCGTGGTGCCCCTGTTTGTGGCGGCCATGGGCACCATGATCGTCGGCCTGCTGTTGTTCCTGCTGGAGGTGCAGCTGGCCATCAGCCAGAACCCGCGCCGGTACTACTGAGACCCACGCCGTCCCCGGGAGTGACGGTCGCAGGGAACCCTGGAGCAGATGAATCCTCCCCATGCCCCCCACCCCCGCCCAGCGTCAGGGAGCCTGGGCGGAGCAGCGGGTGCTGCGGCTGTTGCGGCTCCAGGGCTGGCAGCTGCTGGAGCGCAACTGGCGCTGCCCCTGGGGGGAACTGGATCTGGTAGTCCACAAGCCAGGGCGTCTGCTGCTGGTGGAGGTGAAGGGGCGCCGGCGCTCGGGTCTTGATGGCTCGGGCACCGCCGCGTTGCGCTGGCCGAAGCGCCAGCGGCTGGAGCGGGCCTGGGACTGCTGGCTGGCGGCCCATCCCGACTGGGAGCGGATCCCGGTGGAGCAGGTGGCGGCCCTGGTGCCACTGCCGCCCTCGCGGGCGCCAGTGCGCTGGATCCGGCTGGGTGATTGAACGCCTCCGGGCCGGGGGGCTGGCTCAGGGCTGGCTGGAGGCCGGAGCGACCGTGGCTGGGGCTGGGCTGGCCGGGGTTGTTGTGTAGAAGACCGTGCAGCGGTAACGGGTGTTGCCCAGGCCCACTTCCAGGTCTTCGCAGACCGTGCGGGTCACCGTGGCGCCTTTGGGCACCTGGCTCTTGGCCTGCTGGCGGGTGGCCTCACGGTCGAAGATCGATTCGGCGGTGACGCTGCCGGCATGGGCGGCGCCGGCCAGCAGGGCAAGGCTGCCCGCCAGCAGGGCACCGGTCAGGCGGAAACCATGGGCCATGGCGGAAGGGGGAGGGCTACTCCAGCTCTAGCCAGGCCTGACGGCCCTGCAATCTGGGGAGACCTGCCGGCGCCTCCATGACCTTCAGCGGCCACCGGGCCCGCAAGCGCTTCGGGCAGCACTGGCTCACCGATCCCCAGATCCTCGATCGCATCGTGGCCGCCGCCGACCTGCACGGCGCCGACCATGTCCTGGAGGTGGGTCCTGGGCGGGGCGCCCTGACCGAACGGCTGCTGGCGTCCCCGGCCGCGTCCCTGCTGGCCGTGGAGCTGGACCGGGAACTGGTGGTGGGCCTGCGGCAACGGTTCGGTGGCGATGGGCGCTTCAGCCTCATCGAGGGAGACGTGCTCGAACTGGCACTGCCCTGCCCCGAGCGGCCCCGTCCCACCAAGGTGGTCGCCAACATCCCCTACAACATCACCGGCCCCCTGCTGGAGGTGCTGGTGGGCCGCCTCGGCCGCCCGGCCCCCTGCCGCTTTGAGCGGCTGGTGCTGCTGGTGCAGCAGGAGGTGGGCCAGCGCATCCGGGCCCGGCCGGGCAGCAGCGCCTTCTCGGCCCTCAGCGTGCGGATGCAGTTGCTGGCCCGCTGCAGCAGCGTCTGCACCGTGCCGCCCCGCTGCTTCTCGCCGCCGCCGAAGGTCACCTCGGAGGTGATCGTGATCGAGCCGGTGGCGGCGTCGGACCTGCCACCGCTGGAGCAGGCCCTGGCGGTGGAGAGCCTGTTGCGACGCTGCTTCGCCGGACGGCGCAAGATGCTGCGCACCAGCCTGGCGGGCCTGCTGCCGGCGCCAGAGCTGCTGGAACTGGCCGCCGGCGCCGGAGTGGACCTGCAGCAGCGGCCCCAGGAACTGGCGCCCGCCCAGTGGCTCGCGCTCGCCACCGGCTTGAATCGGTCCTCCAGCGCCGAACCCGGCGGAGCGTGACCCCGATGGCAGATGTGACGGTGCGGGCCCCCGCCAAGATCAACCTGCAGCTTGAGGTTCTGGGCCTGCGGCCCGATGGTTACCACGAGCTGGCGATGGTGATGCAGAGCATCGACCTGGCTGACACCCTGGTGCTGCGCGCCAGCGCCGATGCCGCGATCCGGCTGAACTGCGACAACCCGGACCTGCCCACCGACGGCACCAACCTGATCGTCAAGGCGGCGGAGCTGTTGCGCTCCCGCGTGGGCCTGCCGGAGCTGGGGGTGGAGATCACGTTGCACAAGCGCATCCCCATCGGCGCTGGCCTGGCGGGCGGCTCCAGCGATGGGGCCGCCGCCCTGCTGGGTCTTGATGCCCTCTGGGGTCTGTCTCTGGGCAGTGAGCGGCTGCATGGTCTGGCGGCCGAACTGGGATCCGACATGCCCTTCTGTCTGGAGGGCGGCACCCAGCTCTGCTTCGGCCGGGGAGAACGGCTCGAGCCCGTGGCGGCGCAGCGGCTGACGGAGCGGGCGGTGCTGCTGCTCAAGCACCCGCAGGCCAATGTCTCCACGCCCTGGGCCTACGGCCGCCGCCGGGAGCTGCGCAGCGACTTCTACCTCGACAACGAGGCGGACTTCGAGCAGCGGCGCCAGGCCCTGCGCCACGGCCCCCTGCTGGCCG
Organism: Cyanobium sp. Aljojuca 7A6; assembly: GCF_024346455.1. GTDB lineage: Bacteria > Cyanobacteriota > Cyanobacteriia > PCC-6307 > Cyanobiaceae > Cyanobium. Next base: position 271,817 of record NZ_JAGQCY010000002.1, on the reverse strand, counting down.
CCCTGGCCGCCGGGGGGCCCCTACCACCCCTGCGCAACGACCTCCAGTCGGTGGTGGCGCCGGAGGTGGAGAGCGTCCGCTCGGGCCTTGCGCTGCTGCGTCGTGGCCCGGAGGCCCTGGCCGTGGCGATGAGCGGTTCCGGACCGAGTCTCTATGCCCTCTACCCCGACCTGCCGGCGGCCCAGGCGGCCCAGGCCGCCCTGGCGAAGGAGCTCGACGCCCTGGGTTTCGCCTCGTGGTGCTGTCGTTGCGGCGGGTCCGGTGTCAGCCTGGTGACGGATGGATCCCCCCCATGACGGACGAACGCCCCACGCCGCCCCCGCGCAAGGGACCGCTCAGCTTCCTGTCCGGCGCCCTCACCAGTGGCCTGCTGGCCTGGTTGAGCCTGGGCGTCAGCCAGCGGGTGGTGGGCTGGTATGTGACCCATCCGCCCCACTTCGATTCGGCCTTCGCCCAGAGCATCGCCACGGCGATGAAGACCCTGATGGTGGGGATGTGCTTCCTGGCCACCTTCAGCTTCGCCTTCATCGGCCTGGGGCTGTTCCTGGTGTTCATCCGCAGCCTGTTGCCGGCCGAAGCGGAATCCCCTTCCTAAGCTGCCGCCGCCGCCGTCCTTCGCCCCGATGACTCCCCACGACCTGGGTCTGCTGGTGGTCCTGCTGCTGCCGGGCATGCTGCTGTCGGTCCTGCTGCTCAGCACCTTCGCTGCCGGCGGCTGAGATAGGTTGGCCGCGCAAAGGCCCCCGCTCCGTGGCTGAAACTCTCCTGTTCAACGCCCTGCGCGAAGCCATCGACGAGGAGATGGCGCGCGATCCCCATGTCTGTGTCATGGGAGAGGACGTGGGCCATTACGGAGGCTCCTACAAGGTCACCAAGGACCTCTGCGAGAAGTACGGCGAACTGCGGGTGCTGGACACCCCCATCGCCGAGAACAGCTTCACCGGCATGGCCGTCGGCGCCGCCATGACCGGCCTGAGGCCGATCGTGGAGGGGATGAACATGGGCTTCCTCCTGCTCGCCTTCAACCAGATCTCCAACAACATGGGGATGCTGCGTTACACCAGCGGCGGCAACTACACCATCCCGGCCGTGGTGCGCGGACCTGGTGGCGTCGGTCGTCAGCTCGGTGCTGAGCACAGCCAGCGCCTCGAGGCCTACTTCCATGCCGTTCCTGGCATCAAGATCGTGGCGGTGAGCACCCCCACCAATGCCAAGGGCCTGATGAAGGCCGCCATCCGCGATAACAATCCCGTGCTCTTCTTCGAGCACGTTCTGCTTTACAACCTCAGCGAGGACATCCCCGAAGGGGATTACATCTGCGCCCTCGACCAGGCCGAAGTGGTGCGGGAAGGCACTGACGTCACCATCCTCACTTACTCCCGCATGCGTCACCACTGCCTCAAGGCGGTGGAGCAGTTGGAACAGGAGGGCGTCGATATCGAGCTGATCGACCTGGTCAGCCTCAAGCCTTTCGACATGGAGACCATCGCCCGCTCGATCCGCAAGACCCACAAAGTGATCGTGGTGGAGGAGTGCATGAAGACCGGTGGCATCGGTGCCGAGCTGATCGCCCTGGTCACGGAGCACTGTTTCGACGATCTCGATGCCCGGCCCTTGCGCCTTTCTTCCCAGGACATTCCCACGCCCTACAACGGCAATCTCGAGAACCTCACCATCATTCAGCCGCATCAGATCGTCGCGGCGGCGCTTGACCTGAAAGCGGGCCGTCGCTGAGATGGGACGCCAACAGGGCTGGTTTGCCCTCATCCTTGCCCTCACCATCGCTTCCGCTGCCCTGCTGGCCAACTACGGACTGCAGCTGGGTCTGGACCTCCGCGGCGGCAGCCAGCTCACCCTCCAGGTGATGCCCGCCGGTGCCATCACCCGGGTGGACACCGAGCAGCTGGAGGCCGTCAAAGAGGTGCTCGAACGACGCATCAACGGGCTTGGGGTGGCCGAATCCACCCTCCAGTCCGTGGGCAACGACCAGCTGGTGCTGCAGCTTCCCGGCGAGCAGGATCCCAGCCAGGCGGCCCGGGTGCTCGGAAGCACGGCCCTGCTCGACTTCCGCGCCCAGAAGCCTGGCACCGAGGAGGAGATGCGCGGTCTGCTCGGCCTCAAGCGCCAGGCTGAGTCCGTACTGCGGGCCAAGCGCCCCCCCTCTCCCGGCGACGACCCCACGGCCCCGCCGCCGCCCGAGGCCCCACCCCTTTCCCAGCAGGACCTTTCCAGGGCGCTCACCTCCCTGGGGATTGAGGTTCCCGCCGGCAGCAGCGAGGTGGATCAGATCGAGCTGTTGCTCAGGGAGACCAACCGCCGGATTCTCAGCCTCTATGGACCGGCGCTGATCACGGGCAAGGACCTCACCAGTGCCGGTCGTCAGCAGCAGGCCACCGGTAGCGGCTGGGAGGTGACCCTCGGCTTCAACCGTGAAGGGGGCGAGAAGTTCGCGGCCCTCACCCAGTCCATCGCAGGCACCGGTCGGGTGCTCGGCATCGTCCTCGATGGCCGCTCGATCAGCGAGGCCAGCGTGGGCGAGCAGTTCAAGGTGGCCGGCATCACCGGAGGATCCGCCTCGATCAGCGGTAACTTCAGCGCCGAAGAGGCCCGCGACCTGGAAGTTCAGTTGCGCGGTGGCTCCCTGCCCCTGCCGGTGAAGATCGTCGAGGTGCGCACGGTCGGCCCCTCGCTCGGGGCCGAGAACATCCGCTCCAGCCTGGTGGCGGGCCTGTCGGGCCTGGTTCTGGTGGCGGTGTTCATGGCGGTGGTCTATCGCCTGCCAGGGATCGTGGCGGTGGTGGCCCTGAGTCTCTATGCCCTGTTCAACCTGGCCATCTACGCCCTCATCCCCGTCACCCTGACGCTGCCGGGCATCGCAGGTTTCATCCTCTCGGTAGGGATTGCCGTGGATGCCAACGTGCTGATCTTCGAGCGCATCAAGGAGGAGCTGCGGGGCGGCAACACCTTGATCCGTTCCATCGATACAGGCTTCTCCCTGGCCTTTTCTTCGATCTTCGATGGCCACGCCACCGGCCTGATCAGCTGCGGGGCCCTGTTTTTCCTCGGCACCGGCCTGGTGAAGGGCTTCGCCGTGACCCTGGCGATCGGCTTGCTGCTGAGCCTGTTCACGGCCCTCACCTGCACCCGTACTCTGTTGCGTCTGTTGATGAGCTATCCGGCCCTGCGGCGCCCCACCTATTTCCTGCCTGCCCGCCAGCTTCCCCCCGCCAAGCCCGCAGCCGCCCAGGCGGGTCTGGCCTGAATGACTGCCATGACTCCCGTCCCCTCCCCCCGCTTTCGCATCAGCCGCCACCGGCGCCTGGCCTGGCTGGGATCGGCCCTGGCCTGTGGTCTGAGCCTGCTGGGCCTGGCGCTTTGCTGGCTGAACCCGGCGATCCACGCTCCACTGAGGCCCGGCCTCGATTTCACCGGTGGCACCCAGGTGCAGGTGGAGCGCGACTGTGCCCCTTGCAAAGCGGTCACCGCCACCGAGATCCGCCAGGGCCTCACCAGCCTCAACCTGCCCTCAGCCGAAGGGGAGCGAGCCCCGAATCTGAGCAGTGCCTCCGTCCAGGTGCTCGATGGGGGCCGTTCCCTGCTGCTGCGCCTGCCGGCCCTGGGGGCCGACCAGAGCACGGCTCTGATCGACGACCTCGCCGCCAGATTCGGCCCGCTGATCAAGAGCGGCACTTCGGTGAACACGATCGGCCCCACCCTGGGCTCACGCCTCCTGCAGGGCAGCCTCCTCTCCCTGCTGGTCAGCTTCGTGGGGATCTCGGTGTATATCTCCTTCAGCTACAGCGGCATCTTCGCCGTCCTGGCCCTGCTGTGTCTGGCCCATGACGTTCTGATCACCTGTGGCTTGTTCGCCTGGCTCGGGCTGCTGCAGGGCATCGAAGTGGATTCCCTCTTCGCCGTCTCCCTGATCACCATCGCCGGCTATTCCGTCAACGACACGGTGGTGGTCTACGACCGGATCCGTGAGCAGCGCCGCACCTTGGGCGAACTTCCCCTGATCGACCAGGTGGATGTGGCCGTGGATGCCACCCTCACCAGGTCGCTTTACACCTCCTTCACCACCCTGTTGCCCCTGGTCGCCCTGATCTTCTTCGGGGGCAGCACCCTGTTCTGGTTCGCGGTGGCGCTCACCCTCGGCATTGCCGTCGGCAGCTGGTCAAGCATCGGCCTGGCTCCCACCCTTCTTCCGGTGTTCGCGAAGCGATGAGCCGCTCCGATCGCGTCGAAGCGGTCAGGCGTGGCTGGCCGCTGCTCCCCTTGGTGCTGCTGGTGCTGGCCCTGATCGACCTGCGGGTGGAGTTGATCCTGCTCCGCGATCACTTCACCCTGACCGCCGTCACCGCTGCGGTGCGTTCCCATCTGCTGGCCGTGGCGGTGCTGCTCAGCCAACCGTCCCTCTGGAACCACTACCGCCGTTCCCGCGGCTGAGGCAAACCGCCCGCTTGGCCTGTCGTGGGATCAGACATGATCCCAGCGGTCCATCACATCACGGACGAGCACCTCTTCGCAGATCACCTGCAGCACCACCACCAGGGGCAGGGCCAGCAGCAGTCCGGGCAACCCCAGCAGGGCCCCCAGACTCAGCTGGGCCATCAGGGCCACCGTGGGCAACAGGTTGACGGTGCGGCTCAGGAGCAGGGGGGTGAGCAGGAAGGCTTCGCCGTTCTGAAGCAGCAGCCGCAGCACGAGCACCTGGATCACCTTCGCCGGGGAGATCAGTAGGGCGACGGCCAGGGGCAGCAGGGTGGCGGCGGTCGGACCGATGGTGGGCACGAAGGTGAGCAGACCGCAGACCAGGCCGCTCAGCAGCGCCAGGGGCACCTGCAGCAAGGCCAGTCCCGCCCAGGTGGTGAGGAAGACCACCGAGCCGGAGATGGTCATGCCCGCCAACCAGCCACCCAGGGCCTCGCGGCATTCGCGCAGCAACTGCTCCATGCGCCGGCGGTAGAAGCGGGGCGTGGCGGCGATCACCAGGCGTTGATGGCTGACTGGATCAAGCGCCATCAGGATCGCCAGCAGCAGCAGCAGCACCAGTTGAATCGTGCTGTTGGCGGCGCCACCGGCCACGCCGAGCAGCTGCCCGCCCAAAGGCTGGAGCCGATCCAAGACGCTCCCATCGGCCAGCTGCCGCTCCAGATCGCGCAGCAGGGGGGTCTTGGGCACCACGTCGCCGAGCCGCTGGATCAGCTGGGGCACCAACTGGCTGAACTGGCGGATCTGGTCGATCACTTCCGGCAGCAGCAACTGGCCCAGGACCCAGCCGATCACGAGCAATGCCAGCAGCACCAGCGACAGGGCCGCCCCGCGATTCAAGGGAGTGAGGCGTCGCAGGAGGCTGGTGGGCACATCCAGCGCCACCGCCAACACCACCGCACCGAAGAGGATCAGCAGCACCAAGCGCAGTTCCCAGAGCAGCAGGAACAGCGCCACAAGGGCGAGGGCCCCGAGCAGGGTGCGTGCCTTCATGTCTGCCGTCGCTCCCGCTTCCAGGGGTCGAGGATGTCATGGATCAGCACGTCCCGCAGCAGCACCTGCAGACACACCGCCAGGGGCAGGGCCAGCAAAAGACCGAGGGGGCCGAACAGCAGCGTGAACAGGAGCTGGGCCGTGAGGGTGAGGCCCGGCAGCAGTTGCAGCTGATGGTGCATCACCGAGGGGGTGATGACATAGCTCTCGAGATTCTGGATCAGGACGTAGACGAGCAACACGGCCAGGGCCTTCCAGGGAGCATCCAGGAGGGCCACCGACATCGGGAAGATGGTGCTCAGCGTCGGTCCCACGTTGGGGATGATGTTGAGCAGGCCGGCCAGCAGGGCATTGGCCGCCACCAGCTTCACCCCCAGCAGGGATAGACCAATGGCCGCCAAAAGCCCGACGCAGAGGGAGCTGATCAGCACCCCGACCATCCAGCTGCTGAGAGCTGTGCCGCAGGCCACCAGCACCTGGCGCAGCCGCCGCCGGTAGAAGGAGGGCGCCAGCAGCAGCAGGGCCTCCCGGTATCCGGTGGGCTGGGCGGCGACCATCAGCGAGACGACCACCACAAACAGGGTCTGGAGCAGGCCAGCTCCAAGATTTCCGGCCACGCCCACCAGGCCGATCGCTCCACCGCCGAGCCTGCCTAAGAGATCGGGGGGCAGGGTGGTGGGAATCGAGAGGCTGGATTTCAGCCAGTCCAGGCTGCTCTCCCGGCGGCCGTAGAGCATCTGGGACGCGCCCTCAAGCGACTGGCGCAGCAGTGTCAACAACTCCGTCCAGGCCCGCGGCACCTGTTGCAGCAACACGCGGAACTCCCCGATGAACGGGGGGATCACCACCGTGGCGACAATCAGCACCAGCAGCGTCACCAGCAGCAGAGCCAGCAGCAGGGCCATGGGCCTGGAGACGCCGATGCGTTCGCGGATGGCGCCCACCAGGGTGCAGAGGGCCATGGCGAGCACCACGGCGGCGAACAGCAGAATCAGGGCGTCACGCAGGCTCCACAGCAGAACGAGCGCCGCCAGCAGGGCGATCAGGCCCAGCCACTGGCCGAATTTCAAGCCTCCTCCTGGCCCTCCTCGGCCGTCTCGTCGCCCTGGCCGGCAAACCCGAGACCATGGCCATCGGCGTAGCGCTGGGCGAAGCGCATGAAGCGCTCGAAATCGGTGGTGCTCTTCCAGGTGTAGGTGGCTTCCAGGGCGCTGGCCTTGCCGTTGACGAAACGGGCCTTCACCTCACGGGTCACCATCTCGCCCTCTTCATCGAGCATGAACATCCCGGTGATGTCGCCCACCGCCTGGGGGGCCAGGGCCTGGGGCTCCTCGAACACGAAGGTGGCCTGGCCGGTGCGGCCATCCCGTGAACGGGTCATTCGGATGTCGGGCACGACCGTCTCGTCTACCCCGCGGAAGAACTGAATGGCGGCGGCCATGGCATTCTCTGAAAATGGGACTTTAGGCAGGGCTCGAACCCCCTCTCCGCTCCCCATTCAGCCAGTGCCCATCGGCCCTGACATAGTGGATCCCACCATGCTGCCTTTTCGGCTGGTCGTCTGCCCATGCTCTCCGGTCCACCGGTTTCCAGCACCGTCGATGCCGAACAGCTGCTGGAGCGTTTCCTCGCAGGGTCGGCCCGTCAACGCCGCAGCCTTCTGGGCCCGCTCGAGCAGGCCGGCCCCGACCTCCTGGATCGAATCCCGGATCGGCTCGACCGACTGGATGCCACCGGCGACGATTGGGCCGCCGGCCATCTGATCCAACTGTTGCTGGCCTCCGCTGACCCTGACCGGCAAGAGGCCTGGCTGGCTCGCCACCCCGAGGGATGGCTCGCCGTCGCCAGCGTCGCAGGCTTCGACTACGCGCCGCTGCAACAGCAGTTGATGCGGCAAGCCTTCGAAGCGGCCGATCGCCTCACCAGCGAACACTTGCGCCAGCTGGCTGGCGAGGCGGCCGTCCGACGCGGCTATGTCTATTTCAGCGAAGTCGCGGCGATGCCCGACACCGACCTCACCAGTCTCGACCGTCTCTGGTGTTGCTATTCCCAGGGGCGCTTCGGCTTTTCGGTCCAGGCCCGGCTGCTGCAGGTGTGTCAGGGCCAATGGGATCGGCTCTGGCCTCGGCTCGGCTGGAAGAGCGATGGCACCTGGACCCGCTACCCGGGCTCTTTCCAGTGGTCGCAGGAGGCGCCGGAAGGCCACATGCCCTTGATCAACCAGCTGCGCGGCGTGCGGTTGATGGACGCGCTTTTGCAACATCCCGCCATACAGGCCCGCCTGGGGGAGGCACCGGCCGGGCGCGCACGTTAGGTTTCGGTGAGGCGAATGGGAATTCCTGCTTCATGCAGCTCCGCTGGGCCGACTACATCACCCCCTCCACCCTGCAGCTGGCCCCGCTGGTGGAGTTGCTTCTTGAACCCATCGGCTGCGCACTCCGCCAGGCGGAGTTGCAGCTCGGGCTGCAGGAGGCCTTGGTCAATGCCGTGCGACATGGCAACGGCTGCGATCCCGGCAAGTGCCTGAGGGTCCGCCGGATCGTCACCCCCCGCTGGGTGGTCTGGCAGGTCCAGGACGAAGGCCCCGGGCTTCCGCCCCATGCCCGCCGGAGCGGTCTGCCCTGCGAGCAGGACGCCCTTTCCGGACGTGGCCTGTTTCTGATCCATCACTGCTTCGATGATGTGCGCTGGAGCAGCCGGGGCAACCGGCTGCAGCTGGCGGCACGGCGGGCCGTGGTCAGCGTCCGTGGGCCGGACAGCCCGGATCGCTGATCTCGGCCCGCAGCCAGGCCTGGGCGTTCTCCAGCAGGGCGATGGCGTTGCGCCGACCTTCGCTGGACGCGCTGGCGGCAGGCTCATCAGCAGCCAGGAGTTGCACCAGGGCCGCCGCCACCTGTTCAGCCGCCCGACGGGAGCGCTGGTGTTTGAGGGCGTGCCAGTCGCGGTCGCCGATACTGAGCTGGCGATGCAGGCGTTCGGCCAGGGGCAGGGCCTCAGGTGGCCACGACCGGTGGGACGGGACCGAGACACCGACGGAGGAAGAGGCTTCGGCTGGAGCGCTGGTGGCTTCCACTGGACGATCGGACCGCAGTGGCCCCATCCTGTCGTTCCAGGCCTCGCCCTGTCGATCGTGCCGTCATGAGCCGACTCCACCGCCCCCGTCGCCCACCGTCACCCGGACTGCTGCATCACCTGGCGGCGGTCTTGAGCCTGGCCGGTCGTCCGGGGGCCGTCCCCCCCACGGGGGTGACCCTGCGGCGGCGGCGGCAAAAGCTGGAGCTGGCCCAGCGGCTGCTGGATCCCCTCCCGACCGCCCTGCTGCCCAGCACCCGGCACGGTGATCGCTTCTGGATGGCGCTGCGCTGGGGGGGACTGGGGCTGTTGCTGGCCTGGTTGTTGCGGCCCTGAGTCAGGCGATCGGGTCGCTGGCGAACTCGTGGGGATGGGGCCTGTGCTCCAGCTCCTCCACCTCCTGGCGCTTCAGGGCCATCCAGTCCTCCAGCAGTTCCTGGCTGAAGACCCCACCGGCCAGGAGGTAGTCATGGTCGCCGGCCAGTGCGGCCAGGGCCCCGCCCAGGTCGGTGGGCAGGCTAGCGCCTGGAGGGGCCTCCCCTGGGGTAGCGGCGGCGGCGGGCTCCCGATCGCTGGCGGGGCCGGGATCGCACTGGCGCCGTACGCCATCCAGCCCGGCCAACAGCATCGCCGCAAAGGCCAGATAGGGATTGGCCAGCCCGTCCGCCTGTCGCAGCAACAGCCGCCGCTTGGCCGGATCGCTGCCGCTGTGAGGCACCCCGACCACGGTGGAGGGGTCGTTCCTGGCGTAGGTCAGCCGCGTCGGGGCCTCGGGGCCGCTCCTCAGCCGCCGGTAGCTGTTGGTGCCGGGGTTGGTGAAGGCAGCCAGGGAGGGGCCGTGGTGCAGCAGCCCCCCCAGGTACCAGCGGGCGGTCTGGGACAGGTCTCCATAGGTGCCCTCACCGCAGAACAGGGGCTGGCCAGCCCTCCACAGGCTCTGGTGTACCTCCAGGCCGGCGCAGCCCTTCTCCGGGGTGGGCCTTGGCAGGACAGTGGCACTCCAGCCGTGGCGCCTGGCCACGTGGCGCAGCACGTAGCGGCTGACCATCAGGGCATCGGCGGCCCGCAGCGGATCAGCGCTGCCCAGCGTCAATTGCTGCAGGGGTCCAGGCGCTGCCGGCTGAGACAGACGGGCCCGCAGGCCCAGGGCCGTCAGGGTGAGCAGCAGCTCACTGACGATCGCCCCCGGTCGCTGCGAACCGATGGCGACCCGGCAGCCGCTGCCCAGGGCGTCGGAGTGGCTGAGCAGCTCCTTGAACAGGAAGAACTCCTGCTTGATACCGAAACGGGCGCCATCGGCCAGACCGCTGCCGGCCAGCAGGGCCAGGGCGCGGCTGGCCAGGGCGCGGGGGCAGTGGCGGAAGCTCACCGCGGCCGCCGCCGGCGCCTCGAACGTCGCAATCAGGCTGAGGCTCCTCGGGGAGAGGAAAGGGTCGATCCAGGCGGTGGTGGGGTCCGGATGCAGGATCAGCCCAATCGGCTCGCCGCCGAGGCTGTCGAGGGGAAGACCCCGCTGGAAGGCCCCGTCACCGAGCTGGCCGAACTGGTGGGCCTCCAGGCCGATCGAATGCCAGCGTCCCTGCAGGTCACTCACCTTGAGGTCGATGCGCTCGATGCCGTCCTCCCCGAGGCGGCGCAGGACGTCCTGGGCGGAGGTGGCCATGGCGGGAGGCGGATCGGAAGGCTGCCGCCACGATGGTGCCCCCCCGGCGGGCCGGTGGCCGCGTAACCGTTTCTGTCAGATTCCCCAGAACCAGCCGCAGCACAGGAATCTGGCGGATTGCGAGTGCTACCTTCCGCTGCAGGTGCGTCGATCCGTTTCGTCCATGCGAGATGCCATCACCGGTCTGATCGGTCGCTACGACCAGCTGGGCCGCTATTTCGATCGCTCCGCGATCGATCGGATTGATGCCTACTACGGCCAGGCGGAGTTGCGGCTCGCCGCCGTCGAACTGATCAACCGGGAAGCGGCCGTCATCGTGCGAGAGGCGGCCCAAAGGCTCTGGCTTGAAGACCCCGAGCTGCTCCTCCCCGGCGGCAACGCCTACACCACCAGGCGTCTGTCGGCCTGCCTGCGCGACATGGACTACTTCCTGCGCTACGCCAGCTATGCCCTGGTGGCGGACGATTTCACCATCCTCGACGAGCGGGTGCTGAACGGCCTTGATGACACCTACAAGAGCCTGGGCGTTCCCACCGGTCCCACCGTGCGCAGCATCTCCCTGCTCGGTGACGTGATCGCCGAGATGCTGGCGGATGCCGGCCTGGTGAACACCGGCCTTGTGCGGGCCCCCTTTGAGCACCTCTGCCGCGGTCTCTCCTCCAGCAACGTCCGCGCTCGCTGAGCGGCCATTCCCTAGTCTCAGATCACTTCTGCCGCTCCGCCAGGTCTTGCCTCTCCCCCCAGTGCCTCCCACCGTCAGCAGCACCCACAGGCTCGCTCTGGATCCCATCGCCACCCCAGAGCGCCTGCTTCTCGGTCCTGGCCCTTCCAATGCCCATCCCACGGTGCTGCAGGCCCTGGCACGGATGCCCATCGGCCACCTGGATCCCCTTTACATCGAGCTGATGGGTGAGGTGCAGGAGCTGCTCCGTTACGCCTGGCAGACCGATAACCGGCTGACCATCCCGATGAGCGGCACCGGCAGTGCCGCCATGGAAGCGACCCTGGCCAACACCATCGAGCCCGGCGACAAGGTGCTGGTGGCGGTGATGGGCTACTTCGGCCAGCGGTTGGTGGATATGGCCGGCCGTTACCGGGCCGATGTCGTCACGATCGAGCGCCCCTGGGGCGAGGCCTTTGACCTGGCCGAACTCGAAGCGGCCTTGATCGCCCACAAGCCCGCCATCCTGGCGATGGTGCATGCCGAAACCTCCACTGGCGTGTGCCAGCCGATGGCCGGGATCGGCGACCTCTGCCGCCAGCACGATTGCTTGCTGCTGCTCGACACGGTCACGTCCCTGGGGGCGGTGCCACTGCACATCGATGCCTGGAAGGTGGATCTTGCCTACAGCTGCAGCCAGAAGGGTCTCAGCTGCCCCCCTGGCCTGGGCCCCTTCACCATGGGTCCGCGGGCCGAGGCCAAGCTGGCCGCCCGCTCCGGCAAGGTGCCCAACTGGTACCTCGATGTTTCCCTCCTCAACAAGTACTGGGGCAGCGACCGGGTCTATCACCACACGGCTCCGGTCAACATGAACTTCGGCATGCGCGAAGCCCTGCGGCTCCTGGCCGAAGAGGGACTGGAGGTCGCCTGGGCCCGCCACCGCAGCAACGCTGAACGGCTCTGGGCGGGCCTGGAGCGGTTGGGCCTGGAGATGCATGTCAGCGAGCCCCTGCGTCTGGCCACCCTGACCACCGTCCGCATCCCCGAGGGGGTCGACGGCAAGGCCTTCAGCCGCCATCTGCTCGACCGTTTCGGCATCGAGGTGGGCGGTGGGCTTGGGGATCTGGCCGGCAAGGTATGGCGTATCGGCCTGATGGGCTACAACAGCACCCCGGAAAACGTCGATCGCTTGCTCGACATCATCGCCAGCGAGCTGCCCGCCTTCCGGCCCCCTGCGGCCGTGGCTGCTGCCATCGCCTGAGTCAGCCCACCTCCGTTGCGCCGTTCCCCTGAGGGGCCAGGCGCCGTTGGCGGAACCACTGCTCCAGTTGCTGAGAGGCCCGCTCGCCGTGCACCCCGCCCCTCACGGCCATGTGATGGTGGGCGCTGGGGTGGCTGGAGAGATCGAGGCTGCCGCCGAGGGCGCCGCGCTTGGGATCGGCGGCGGCGTAGATCACGGTCCCCACCCGCGCCTGGATCAGGGCACCGGCGCACATCGGACAAGGCTCGAGGGTGACCAGCAGCGTGCAGCCGTTGAAGCGCCAGTCGCCCCGGGCGGCGGCGGCCCGGCGCAGGGCCAGCAGTTCGGCGTGCCCCAGGGGATCCGCCCTCCGGTGGCGGCGGTTGCTGCCCCAGCCCACGCAGTGGCCTGACTCATCCAGCAACGCTGCCGCTACAGGGATCTCTCCCCGCGCCCCGGCGGCCTCGGAGAGCCGCAGGAGCCGGTCCATCCACAGCAGGCTGTCGGCGTCACTCAGCATCGACTCCTTCTAGCCAGCTCTCCGCCGGGGCACCCGGCAGAATGCCGAGACCCCCACAGTCGCCGTTGGCCAGCGTCCCCCCCGCCCACCGGTCAGTGCCGCCCCCCCAGGAGTTCGGCTGCTTCGCCGATCCCTTTCAGCTGGACCCGGCCCTGGAGGACGTCCTGCAGCAGGCCTCCGGACTCCTCTGCCGTTGGCTGGGCCAGGCTGGCCATGGCACACCCCTTCCCGGACTGAGCGTCCTGCCGGTGGTGGAACCGGAGGCGGCTGGGCTCGGCAGTGACCAGTTGCTGGCCGATCTGCAGCTGGTGATGGAAGGGGCCTACAACCCCAACCACCCGGGTGCCCTGGCCCATCTCGATCCGCCGCCCCTGTCAGCCTCGATCGTGGCGGACCTGATCTGCGCCGGTCTGAACAACAACCTGCTGGCCGAAGAGCTCTCCCCCAGCCTCAGCCGGTTGGAGCGGGCCCTGTGTGCCTGGATGGCCGGACGGCTTGGCCTGCCCGACGGCGCCGGGGGCGTGGCCGCCAGCGGCGGCAGCCTCAGCAACCTGATGGCCCTGGTCACCGCCCGTCATCATCGCGGTCTGGCCTGCCGGGGAGAGGCGGTGGTGCTGTGCAGCCAGGAGGCCCACGTCTCGCTGATCAAGGCCGCCGCTGTGATGGGCCTGCCCGCGGAGGCCCTGGTGCAGCTCCCCGTCACCGCTGCCGGCGGCCTGGAGCCGCAGGCGCTCGAGGAGCGGCTGGCGCGGCTCGACCGGGCCGGTACGCCGGTGATCGCCGTGGTGGCCACCTCCGGTACGACCGTGCGCGGAGCCCTGGATCCTCTCGAGCCCATCGCGTCCCTGTGCCGCCGCTTTGGCCACTGGTTGCACGTGGATGGGGCCATCGGGGCGATCTTCGCCTTCAGCGAACGATTCCGTTCCCGGCTCGCCGGCCTGGCCCTGGCCGATTCGATCACGGTCAATCCCCAGAAGCTGCTCGGCATCACCAAGACCTCCTCCCTGCTGCTGTTGGCGGACCCACTCCACCTGCAGCGGGCTTTCGGCACCGGACTGCCCTACATGGAGCCCAGCTGGGGCGGCGGCCACCAGGGGGAGGCGGGGCTGCAGGGCACCAGACCCGGGGAGATCCTCAAGCTCTGGCTGGGTCTGCGCCAGCTCGGCCTCGATGGCGTGGCCGCCCTGATCGACGCGGCCGTTCAGCGGCGCACGGACCTGGAGCAGCGGCTGCAGGCCATCGGCGGTCTGACCCTCTGCAGTGGCCCCCTGCACCTGCTCGCCTTCCGGCCCGAAGGCTGCGAAGGGGCGGAGGCGGAACGCTGGAGCGCCGATACCCGGGCGGCCCTGCTGGCAGAGCAGCTGATGCTTTCGCGGCCCGTGTACCGGGGCCACCACCATCTCAAGGCCGTGCTGGGCAACCCGCACACCCTCCCTGATCACCTGGAGCGGCTGAGATTGGTGGTGCAGCAAAGCCTCGCGGGCCCCAACGATGGTTGAACCGCTTCCGGATCTGATCCCGCCGAAGCCCCCCCTGAGCGATCGCCGCGGAAAATGGGTGGCGATCCTCACCGGTGCCCTGTCGATCCTGATCGGGGTGGCCTACCTGGTGCTGATCACGGTGCTGGATTCCCGCGGTCCCCTTCTGCCGCCCCCCCCCGAGGCCCTGGGCGGGGCGGCAGCCGCCGTCTCTGGCGTTGCTGCAGAGGCTCCACCACCCGGTTGAGGGCGGTTTCCAGGAAGCTGCGCAGCATCCCCTCCCGTTTGTTGAGGTCGTATTCGCGCTGCAGCACCTCCTGCAGGCCGCCATCGCCCCAGTCCTGGTTCTGGCGGAAGTAGGTGATGAAGCTTCGCCCCGCCACCCGGGTGAGCCAGGCCGCGCTGACCGCCTGAATGGCCCGGCTGACCACCAGGGCAGGGAGATTGAGGCTGAGGGCCGACGTGAGCAGGCCCACGCCTCCCTTGACCAGCCCCAGCCCCGCCAGGGTCCGGCCCACGGAAAGGGCCAGATCCTGGGCGGTATCCCGGCTGAGGCTGACGCCGTAGACACGGCCGATCTCCACCACCATCTGGGCGTTCACCGCGGCGGTGGCGAGCAGGTCGATGCCCGGCAGCGGGGTCACCATCACCACCCCCGCGCCGATCCACATGTACCGATCGACGATGGTGCTGGCGTCGCTGTGCCGTTGCCGGTCCAGCAGGTCCTGGCTGGCCTGGCTGAGGCGGCGGCACTGCAGCAGCAGGTTGTCGGCGATCAGCTCCTCCCCATCGGCATGCAGAACGCTGGCGATCCGGCGCAGCAGGGCCTCCACCTCCGGCGCCGGCTGCAGCGGCCGGCCGCCCGGCATCGGCACGCTCTGGGGGGCCGCGCTGGCGGGGATCACATCGTCGGGGGCGAGACGGCCAGCGCAGCGTTGCCGCAGCAGGGCCAGCAGGCGCCGTTCCTCCTCTTCGCCGCGCAGGTCGCACTTGTTAAGCACCAGCAGCAGGCGCTTGCCCAGCCCCGCCAGGGCGTCGAACACCTCCAACTCACTGGCGCGCAGGTCGCCATCCAGTACCAGCAAGAGCAGGTCGGCGCGGGCGGCCAGTCCCCGGGCCAGCCGTTCCCGTTCCCGTCCCTGGCGGCCCGCTTCGAGAATGCCCGGGGTGTCCTCCAGGATCACGGCGCGGGGCAGATCCCGCAAACGGAGTCGGTAGCGGCTGGCGGTGGTGGTCGAGCCCATGGGTGCGCCCACGTCGCCCACCACCTGCTGCAGCAGGGCACGGATCAGCGAGGTCTTGCCCGCCGACCCGGTGCCGAACACGACGATCACCAGGTCGCCCCGTTCCAGTTCTGCCTCCATGCGTTGGCGTTCCTGATGCAGGGCTTCGCGCTCCACCGCATCGCGCACCTTCTCCAGGGTGCGGTCGATGGCGCCCAGGTTGCGCTGGGCCGCCTCGCGGCGGCTGGAGGGCACCGTCGCCATGGGCCTTTTGCCGGCACCCGATGGCCCAGGCTTGCGCAGCCTCTGCAGCCAGGGCCAGCCGACCTGGGCCAGGGCCAGCAGCAACGCCACCAGCACGATCAGCATCAGCGGCCCCACCATCCAGTAGGGCAGCCAGGTGCTGAGCGTCCATTGCAGCTGCTGGACCGCCTGCAGCACCATTCCCAGCACCACGAGCGCCAGCAGACCCAGGAGGATCCAGATCCAGAGGCGTTGGGGCAGCTTCATGACCCCGGCGGGGCGGAGCGCACGATCTCGCCGAACAAGGAGGCCGCCAGGGCGCTGCTGGCCGCGGTGGGACTGTTGTCATCGTTGCCCAGCCAGATGCCGATCACCCATTGGCGCTTGGGTGCATAGCCCACGAACAGCAGGTCCCGGCCCTCGTTGGTGGTGCCGGTCTTGCCCCAGCTGCCTGCCCCCACGTAGGCGGCGCCACCGGTGCCGCCACTGACCACCGCTTCCAGCATGACCCGCATCGCCTTCGCGGTGGCGGGGCTCATCACCCGGCGACCGGGGCTGGTGACGGCCCTCGAGCTGCCGGCGGAGGCCCGGCAATCGGACCCCCCCCGCTCCCCCGCCGCCTGGGAGGCGGCACAGGCTTCGGCATCCGTGAGCCGGCGGATCGTTGTCGGCGTCCGCCAGAGCCCATCGGCGGCGACGCTGGCATAGGCGGCCGTGAGCTCCAGCAGGGTCACCTCGCTCTGGCCCAGGGCCAGGCCCGGCACCGGGGCCAGGGGGCTGGTGAAACCGAGATCCCGGCCCTTGTTCACCAGGGCGTCGAGGCCATCCCTGCGGGCCAGGCGCAGGGCGGCGGTGTTGCTGCTGATCGCCAGGGCCTGCCGCAGGCTGAGGCTGCCGCCACAGGCGCTGCTGAAGTTCTGGCCGCCCCAGGACAGCGGCCCGCAACTGATCCGGTCGCCAGGCCGGGCGCCGCGCTCCAAAGCCACCACGTAGGGCACGAGTTTGAACGTGCTGCCTGGTTGGCGCAAGGCCATCGAGGCGCGGTTGAACTGGCTCTGCAGGTAGTCCCGACCGCCGGCGATGGCCCGGATCCCCCCCGTGCGGCTGTCGAGAATCACCACGGCCCCCTGGCTCACACCCAGCGATCGGCTGGCCTCGATGCGCTGCCGCAGCACCTGCTCGACCCGCTCCTGCAGCAGCGGATCCAGGTGGGTATCGATCAGAAAGTTGCCTTCGGCGGCCACGTCCTTGCCCACCAGGTTCTCCAGGTCGCGGCGCACCTGATCGGTGTAGAAGGGGGCTCCGCGCTGCTGGGCGGAGCGGCAGGCGTCCGCGGCCAGTCGGATCGGTTGGCGTCGGGCCCGGCGGGCCTGATCGGCGCTGATCCGGTTGGCGGCCGCCATCTTGTCGAGCACCTGGTTGCGGGAGGCCAGGGCTGCCGAGGGATCGACGCAGGGGTCGTAGCCGTTTGGGGAGGGCAGCAGACCCACCAGAAGGGCGGCCTCCTCGAGCTTCAGGGCCGCTGCGGGCCGGGCGAAGAAGCGCCTCGAAGCATCCTCAAACCCCCAGACGGCACCGAGATAGACCCGGTTGAGGTAGCTCAGCAGCAGCTCCTGCTTGCTGAAGCGCGCCTCCAGCTGCAGGGCCACCAGCAGCTCCCGCCATTTGCGACCCAGCGTCTCGCCCTGTCCCACCTGCTCCGGGTAAAGGCTGCGGGCCATCTGCTGGGTCAGGGTGCTGCCGCCCTCCAGCACCCGGCCGCCGAGCAGGTTGGTCAGCAGGGCACGGGCGGTGCCGATCGGGTCCACACCCGGGTGCCACCAGAAGCGATTGTCCTCACTGGCCAGCAGCGCACCGATCAGGACAGGGGGATAGGCGTCCAGGTCGGGGAGTTCGCGGCGCTTGCGATCGGCCACGGACGCCACCGGTCGATTGCTGCGGTCGTAGAGGAGCAGCGGTCCCCGCACCGTCGCCAGGCTGCCCCGGGTCGGCACCTGCAGCAGGGACAGGGCCAGCAGCAGGGCGCCGGCGCCGGCCACGGCCACCGCACCCCGAGCCCCCCAGCGCCCCATCCAGGCCCGGCGCAGGCCCCCTTCAGGCGCGAACAGAAGCGTGGGCAGATCCTCCTGATCGGCGGGCCCGAAACGCACCTGATCCCCCTGGCGCAGCACCAGCTCCCGCACCCGGCGGCCCTGCCACCAGAGTCCGTTGGTGGAGCCTGCATCGCTCAGCAGCCAGTGCCCGCCGTGGTTTTCCAGCAGGGCGTGGTGGCGGCTCACGGCCGTGTGGTCGATGACGATGCTGTTGTCGCTGGCGCGGCCGATCCGGTAGAGGCTGCCGTGC
Source organism: Cyanobium sp. Aljojuca 7A6 (assembly GCF_024346455.1). Classification (GTDB taxonomy): domain Bacteria; phylum Cyanobacteriota; class Cyanobacteriia; order PCC-6307; family Cyanobiaceae; genus Cyanobium. The sequence goes on along the minus strand of NZ_JAGQCY010000002.1, from coordinate 253,890 downwards.
AGTTGGTGGCTCTGCTCCGGCAGTCCGGGACGCAGCACCTTGAGTTGGGGGCCTGTGGCGTTGGAGCGGGGCCTCAGCCGCCGCTCCAACCCCTCAAGGATGGCGGTCGGCATGGGGTCGCAGCAGATCGATGAAGAAGCACGCCACGGCCAGGTTGATGGCCACGTCGGCGAGATTGAAGATCGGGAAGTGAATCGGGACGAACTCCAGGAAGTCCACCACCGCGCCGTAGCGCCAGCGGTCGATGCCGTTGCTCAGGGCGCCGCCGAGCAGCAGTCCCAGGGCCAGGCCGTTCCACAGGCCGACGGGAGGGCGCCAGAGGATCCAGATCAGCAATCCGAGGCTCACCAGGGCGCTGATCACCCCGAGCTGGATCGACGCGCCACTGAACAGGCTGAAGGCGGCCCCGGTGTTGCTGACCCGCTGCAACTGCAGCAGGCCAGGCAGGAGCGGCCGGAGGCTGCCGCTGGCCAGGTGCTCAAGGGCCCAGGCCTTGCTGACCTGATCCAGCAGCAGGGTCAGGGCCGCCAGCAGCAGCATCCCCAGCCGCCGGCGCAGCGGACGCGCCATCACGAAGGCACCAGCAGCAGCCGGCGCAGCAACCAGCCCAACACGCCGGCGGCGCAGCAGAGCAACAGCTGGGGCAGCAGGGCCAGGCTGTAGCCCACCACCAGGGTCAGGGTGTCTCCCCCCCAGCGGCCAGCCAGGCTGCCCAGCAGCAGATTGGTGAGGCCGCAGAGATGCAGCACCAAAAGTCCGATGGCGGCGGCCCCGGCAAGGGTGAGGGGATCGTCCATGCCCGGCTGGCGCGCCAGCTTGCCGGTGATCCAGGCGGCCGGCAGGAAGCCCGCCAGGTAGCCGAAGCCTGGATCCAGCAGATAGCCGACCCCCCCACCCTCGTGGAAGACCGGCAACTGGAACAGACCGACGCTGAGATAGGCCACCGCCGCCAGGGTGGCACTGCGGGGGCCGCAGACCAGGGCGCACAGCAGCAGGGCGGGCACCTGCAGGGTGATGCCGAGCGGCCGCACCCCCCAGCCACCGGCCTCGTGGACCGGAAAGGCCGCCGGCACCAGACCGCCGACAAGGATGAGCAGGAGGCCGGCGATCGCTCCGCTCCAGGTGGCAAGGGCTCGCAATGAACCGTTCGTGGCTGGCGCCCATCCTGCTCCAGCTAGGTTCGGCTGAGAAGGGCATACAGCCCCCTGTGGCGCCGTACCCATGCCGGATCTCACCCCCACCGATCCCGCGCCACCGGAGGACTCGATTCAGGTGGTGGAGGTGGCGATCCATCTGGGCGATGCCGTGCGCCTGCGCCAACCCCTGCGCTACCTCAAGACCGCCGACCCGATGCCGATGCTGCGTCCCCCAGACCTGGTGGATCCAGGCGAAGTGGGCCGGGTCGTGGAAATCAGGGCCCTGGAGCTGAGGGCCATCCGTTTCCGTCGCGGCACCTTCCTGATCAACCTTTCCGACCTGGAGCCGGCCGGCTGAGCCCATGGTTCAACCAGGCCTGGTGCGCCTGATCCAGGGCCGGGGCCGGGCCCACCAGGCTCAGGCTGGGGGCCTTCAGCCAGCGGCGAGCGGCTGCGCGCAGATCGTCGGCCCCAAGTCCGGGGGCCCGCTCCATCACCTGACGCACGTGATCGGCGGGTAGGCCATGGCTGAGCACCAGGGCCTGGCGCTCGGCGATCTGGGAGCAGGTCTGGCGCCCCATGGCGTCCTGCCCCTGGAATTTGGCCAGGGCCAGCAGCCGTGAGCCCTCGTCCAGCGGGTCCTCCAGGAGCCGCTGCCACTCGTCCAGCAGGCAGGCGGTGGCTTCCGCCGCCCGCTCGGCCGAGGTGGACAGGTGCATGACGAACGGAGGGGCTCCGGCATGGGCCGGCAGGTGGACGCCGACGTCGTAGGCCAGCCCCCGTTCCTCCCGCATCGTGATGAACAGGCGACTGGACATGCCGAGACCCAGGTGGGCCTGGAGCAACCGCAGGGCCAGGGCGTCGGGATGGGCCAGGGGAACAGTCGCGGCCCCCAGCATCAGCACGACCTGCTCGGTGTCCTGCACCTGCAGAGCCAGATGCCCCGTGGCCGGCGGTGGGCCGGCGAACGCTTGGGAGCCAGGGGCCTGGGTGATCCAGGGGGAGGCGGCCAGTTCCACCTCCAGGGCGGCCGTCAGCGACGTCGGGGCGTCGCCGCAGAGCACCAGGACGGCCCCGTCAGCCCCGAGACCCTCCACCAGGGGCCAAAGGTCTTCAGGTCCGAGACCGGCCAGTTCCGCCTCAATCCCGAGGGGGTCATGGCCATAGGGGCCATCGCCGTAGAGCAGGCGGCGCAGCTGGTCGTGGGCCAGCTGGAAAGGGTCCTCCTTCTGGCGTTGCAGCATCTGCAGGTTGAGCTGCCGTTCGATCGCCACCTGACCGGGCTCCAGCCGCGGCCGCCGCGCCATCGCCAGCAGCAGGGGCAGCAGGGTGGTGGCATCGTCGGCGGCGCATTTCAGGGCCAGCACCAGGCCGTCCTCATGGGCCTCCACCCGCAGAGCGGCGCCAGCCCCTTCGACGCAATCGGCCAGGGCCTCGGCATCCAGGTCGCCGCAGCCCCGGGTCATGCTGCCGGCGAGCAGTTGGTGGGCGCCCCGGCGGCCGGCCGGGTCCCGGCCGCTGCCACCTGGAATGGCCAGGCGGGCCGCCAGGATCGCCGGCCCGGGCCGGTGCAGGATCCGCAGGGGCAGGCCGCCGTCCAGGGTGCGGTGGTCCTCGGAGGTGGCTGGAAGAGAAAGGCTCATGCCGGCACCGCCTCCAGCAGGCAGGCCCGGGCCGGATCCAGCAGGGCCAGCGTCTGCTCCTGCAGTCGATCTGGCGACCACTGGTCCAGCAGCGCCAGGGGATGGTCGAGGGGCTGAGTCCGTCCCCACAGACGGCTGCTGCCGATCAGGGACGCCACCCCACCGGGGGATTCCAGCGAGAAGCGATAGCCATTGGCGACCAGCCGACGGGCCCGCCACCACTCCTGTTCGCCGAGGCTGTCCTGGCGGAGCTCCTGCCAGACCTGGGTGATGGCTCCCCGCACCGCGGCCAGGTCCTCCTCGTCGCAGACGGCCTCCAGCAGGGCGAAGCTGCCGCCCTCCATCGCATGCAGGTCCAGGTCGATGCTCTCGACGATCTGCAGCTGCTCGCGCAGGCGGTCAACCAGACGGCTACGGCGCCCCTCCGCCAGCACGGTGGTGCCCAGGTCCGCCCCCACAAGGCTCTCCACATCACTGGCGGGCGGTAGCCACCACAGCATCAGCAGCCGTGCCGCTTCCAGCCTCGGCACGGCGAGCCGGTGCACGCCCGGGATGACCTGCAGCGTCGCTGGGGCCATCGCCGCGACAGTCGGCGCCAGGGCGGCGAGGGGGCCACCGGCCGCCCGCCGCATCAGATCGCCATCGGCTACGGCGCCGCTGAGGGCCAGCACACAGCGTCCGGCGGCGTATTGGCGGTGATGGAAGGCGGCCATGGCGGCCGGGTCGTGGGCGACCAGGGCCTCACGCCGCCCGAGGATCGGCATTCCGTAGGGGTGCTCCGGACAGGCCAGCGACAGCAGCCGCTGCAGGGCCACCTCTTCGGGTTGATCTTCGCTCTGGGCCAGTTCCTCCAGCACCACTTGCCGCTCCATGGCGAAGCTGTCGGCCTCGAGGCGAGGCTGCAGCACCAGATCCATCAGCAGATCCAGAGCTTCCCCTGCCCCCTCCGGCGGCATCAGGGCATGGAAGTGGACATCGTCAAAGCCGGTGGCGGCATTGCTGCTGCCCCCCAGCGCTTCGATGCGGCGATCGAACTCCCCGGCCACCAGTCCATCGCTGCCCTTGAACACCATGTGCTCAAGGAAATGGGCCATGCCGCTCTCCGCTGGATGCTCGAAGGCGCTGCCGGCCCGGCACCAGAAGTCAAGGCAGACCAGCGGGGCGTCCTCCAGGTCGAGTTTCACCAGTTCGACACCATTGCTCAGGGTGTGGCTGATGGGGGCGGCCAGCCCGGGCAGCAAGGACCCGCAACAACCCAGGGACACACTCACGGACGCATGGCAGGATCCGCATTCTGCTGTCACGACGTGTCCATGGGTGAGGTCGCTGGGACCGGAGACGGTGGCATCCATCCGCTGGTGGATGCTCTGGCCGAGAGGATCCGGCTCTGTCGCAACGATCTGCCGGATCTGGCCCCCCTGGCGATCGACCCCGATCTGGAGGCGATCAGCGGCAGCCTCGATGGCGATGCGCTCTTCATCCGCAACGAGGTGCACCGCTGCCGGGGCCTGCGCAAGCTGCACCTGGAGACGGCGCGCCTCGGCGCCGGACTGCAGATCCTCCACTGCGTCTTTTTCCCCGATCCCCGCCACGATCTGCCGGTCTTCGGCGCCGACATCGTGGCCGGCAAGGCCGGGGTGAGCGCCGCCATCGTCGACCTCTCGCCGGTGGGGGAGTTCCTGCCGGCGCCGATCGCCGAGGCCTTGGCCGCCCGCTCCCGTCCGGCGTTCGAGCAGGTCCGGGAGTTGCCCCCCTGGGGGTCGATCTTCTCCCCCCATGTGCTGTTCGTGCGGCCGGTGTCGGAGGCGGAGGAACTGGGGTTCGTTGAGGAAGTTGCCGCATTCCTGGGCGTGCTCGCCGAAGCGGCCCAGGTGAGCCCTTCCCAAGCCGATGACGACCCGGCTACGGTTGCCCGATGGCAAGGGCAGCTGAGGTATTGCAAGCAACAGAAACAAAACGACAAGACCCGCAGGGTTCTGGAGAAGGCGTTCAACCCCCAGTGGGCGGATCGCTACATCGAAGACCTGCTCTTCGACGACCCACCGGTCCCTGGCGCAACGGCCTGATCGTCGCCGGTGTGGCAGGCCTGTTGGTGGGGGGTGTCGTTGTTTATCAGCGCCTGCAGCCTCCCAAGGCCCCGGTTGTCACCGCCGCCAGGCCGCCAGCCCCGGTGGAGGCAGTGGCGGCCCTGGGCCAGCTGGAGCCCGATGGTGATGTGCGCGTCCTGGCGGCTCCGATCACCGGCATTGGGGGAAGCCCCCGCATCACCGAACTGCTGGTGAGCGAGGGCGACAAGGTGCAGGCCGGACAACTGCTGGCCCGCTTCGACAACCAGCCGCTGCAGCGGGCTGAACTGGCACTGATTCGCACCCGCATCGCCAACCTCGGCCGCCGGCTCACCATCCAGACACGTGATCTGGAGCGTTATCGCCAATTGGCCAGTGATGGGGCCTATGCCGCCGCTGATCTCGATGCTCTTGAGCAGCGCACCCTGGAGCTCCAGGGCGAGCTGCAGGAAGCCAGGGCCTCATTGGTCAAGGCGGGCACGGATCTGGTCAACACCGAATTGAGGGCTCCGATCGCCGGCACGGTGCTGCGCATCCAGTCCCGCGTCGGCGAACGCCCCGGCGACAAGGGCATCCTCGAACTGGGGGCCAGCGATCGCATGGAAGCCCTGGTGGAGGTCTATGAGAGCGACATCGACCGGGTGCGGCTCGGCCAGGCCGTGACCCTCACCAGTGAAAACGGTGGTTTCGAAGGCAGCCTCCAGGGCACGGTGCGCCGCATCAGCCCCCAGGTGCGCCAGCGGGAGGTGCTCTCCACCGATCCCACCGGTGATGCCGATGCCCGGGTGGTGGAGGTGAGGGTGCGTCTCGATCCCCGTGATGGGGCCAGGGTCGCCTCCCTCACCGGCCTCAAGGTGATCGCCCGCCTGCAGCCATGACGTTCTGGCAGGGACGCCGGATCCCCCTGGCCTGGCTTTTGCTCACCCGCCAGCCCATGCGCCTGGCCGTGGCCCTGGCGGGGATCACCTTCGCCGGGATCCTGATGTTCATGCAGCTGGGCTTCCGTGATGCCCTGTTCGATTCCAGCATCACGGTGCACAAGCTGTTCGACACTGATCTGGTGCTGCTCAGCCCGCGCACCAAGAGCTCGATCAGCATGACCGGCTTCCCCCAGCGACGGCTGGTGCAGGCCATGGCTGATCCGGATGTGGCCGGCATCACGCCGGTGCATTGGAACCTGCTGTTGTGGCGCAACCCCAAGACCAAAGGCACCCGCTCGATCCTGGCCCTCGGGTTTGAGCCCCGCGACCCCCTGTTCATCGATCCGTCCGTCACCGCCCTGGCACCCCGTCTCACCCAGAAGGGCAGGGTGCTCTTCGATGACCAGTCCCGCGATGAATTCGGACCGGTGGCCCAATGGTTCCGAGAGGGTCGCACCGTGGAGAGTGAAGTGGCCGGTAAACGGCTGCGGGTGGCGGGCCTGTTCAGCGCCGGAGCCTCCTTCGGCGCCGACGGCAACATCCTCACCAGCCGGGAAACCTTTCTCAGCCTGTTGCCCAACACCCCCCCCGGCAGCATCGAGCTGGGGCTGATCCGCCTGCGGCCCGGGGCCAATCCCGCCCGTGTGGTGGAACGCCTGCGGGGCCTGTTGCCGGAGGACGTCAGCGTCCTCACCAAGCAGGGCTTCCTCGATCTCGAGATGGACTACTGGCGCAGCAGCACCGCCATCGGCTTCATCTTCACCCTGGGCGCCGCCATGGGTTTCGTGGTGGGATGCGTGATCGTTTACCAGATCCTCTATTCCGATGTCAGCGACCACCTGCCGGAATACGCCACCCTCATGGCCATGGGCTACAGCCTGCTGACCCTGCTCGGCGTGGTGGCCCGGGAGGGCCTGCTGCTGGCGATCTTCGGCTACCTGCCCGCCTATGCCGCCGGCCAGGTGCTGTACGCCGTCATCCATGCCGCCACCAAGCTGCCGGTGGCGATGGCCAGTGATCGGGCCATCACCGTCTTTCTGATGATCCTGGTGATGTGCATGGGCTCGGCGGCGATGGCGATGCGCAAGCTGGGCGACGCCGATCCAGCGGACATCTTCTGAGTCGATCTTCCTGAGCCGATGACCACCCTCCACCCCGGTACCGCCCCCCCTGTCGCCAGCACGGGCGATGGCCTCGCCACAGTGACGGTGCGCGGACTCAGCCACTGGTACGGCACCGGCTCCATGGAGCGTCAGGTGCTGCAGGGCATCGACCTGGAGATCCACCCCGGTGAGGTGGTGCTGCTCACGGGTCCTTCGGGGTGCGGCAAGACCACGCTGCTGACCCTGGTGGGGGCCCTGCGTCAGGTGATGGAGGGATCGGTGCAGGTGCTGGGCTGCGAGTTGAAGGGGTCCAGCCGCCACGAGCGCCAGCTGCTGCGCCGCAGCGTTGGCATGATCTTCCAGGGCCACAACCTGCTGCGCTGCCTCACCGCCGAGCAGAACGTGCAGATGGGGGCCGACCTGCTGCCGGATCTGGGATACCGCGCCCGCCGCGACCTTTCCCGGGAGTGGCTGCGGGCTGTGGGGCTCTCCGACCACCTCAGCAAGCTCCCCCATGACCTCTCCGGCGGCCAGAAGCAACGGGTGGCGATCGCCCGGGCCCTGGCCGCCCACCCCCGCCTGTTGCTGGCCGATGAACCCACCGCCGCCCTCGACAGCCGCACCGGCAGGGAGGTGGTGGATCTGCTCAAGCGGCTGGCCCGGGACGAGGGCTGTGCCGTGTTGATGGTGACCCATGATCCGCGCATCCTCGATGTGGCCGACCGGCTGGTGCGGATGGAGGATGGACGGCTCTGGGCCAGTGAGGCCTCCCTCGGTTGATCCGGGCCTGTTGAGTAGGGTGGAGCCTCACAGTCTTTTCGAAGCGCCGAAGCCCTATGTCCAAACGCAGGAACCTGAAGAAGGAAAAGCAGGAGCGCAACCGGGCCTATGCCCGCAAGTTCAAGAAGCGCAAGCTGCGCAACGACGGCCGCGGTGAAGGCGCCGGCAACGGCGTGACCGGCACGGCCAACAACGGCGGCGCCGCGGACTGATCGCGCCAGTCCGGTTTTGGTGGCACCGGGGGATTCGATCGGAATCCCCCCTTTTTTATGGCCACCATCTTCGACCCTCCCTGCCTGCGGCCCTGCCACGCCCAGAACCCCGATGTTCATCAGCGTCGTCATCCCCACCTACAACCGGCTGCCGATCCTGCGCCAGTGCCTGCAGGCCCTGGAGCGGCAGGAGACCGGCGGCCCCCTGCAGGTCTATGAGGTGGTGCTTGTGGATGACGGCTCCACCGATGACACGGTGCGCTGGCTGGATGCCCATGCCACCGCCTTCCCCCACCTGCGCCTGATCCGCCAGGACCACGGCGGCCCCGCCGAAGGACGCAACCGGGGGGTGGACGAGGCCCGGGGCGACGTGATCGTCTTCATCGACAGCGACCTGGTGGTGACAGAGCGCTTCCTGTTGCACCACGCCACGGCCCTGCAGCGCGCCTGGAGTGAGAGCGGCGACCGACTCTGCTTCACCTACGGCGCGGTGATCAACACCCACAACTTCGAGGCGCCCACGGCGGAACCCCATAAGCTCAGTGACCTGTCCTGGGCCTATTTCGCCACGGGCAACGTGGCGATCGATCGCCGGGTGCTGGAGCAGTCGGGTCTGTTCGACACGGGCTTCCGCCTCTACGGCTGGGAGGACCTGGAGCTGGGGGAACGGCTGCGGCGCATGGGCGTGCGGTTGGTGCGCTGCCCTGAAGCCGTTGGCTACCACTGGCATCCGCCCCTGAGCCTTGAGCAGATCCCTGACCTGGTGCGGGTGGAACGGGAACGGGCCCGCATGGGCCTGGTGTTTTACCGCAAGCACCCCACCTGGCGGGTGCGCTTCATCATCCAGTACACCTGGCTGCACCTGGCGCTGTGGGAGCTGCTCACCCTGGGCGGCCTGATCAATGAACGCAGCCTGCGGCCCTTACTGGCCTGGTTGATCCGTCACGGCAAGGCCGGTCTGGCGATGGAGCTGTTGCGGCTGCCCCTCAATCGCTTCGGGGTGCGGGCCCTCCATGCCGAAGCCCGCCAGGAGGGCCATTTGGTAGGTTGACGGGGTAACCCCAACACCGCACACCTGCACGTTTCGGGTGATCCGCTGCCTTCCCTATGGCGCGGCATCCCTGGCAGGTGGAGGCCAACCCGAAACCCCACTCCAACCAAAATGGCTGTCGTCACTCTCTCCGAGATGATGGAAGCTGGTGCCCACTTCGGACACCAGACCCGTCGCTGGAATCCCAAGATGTCGCGCTACATCTATTGCGCGCGCAACGGAGTCCACATCATCGATCTCGTGCAGACCGCCGTCTGCATGAACAACGCCTACAAATGGACCCGCAGTGCCGCCCGCAGCGGCAAGCGCTTTCTGTTCGTCGGCACCAAGAAGCAGGCCTCTGAGGTGATCGCCCAGGAAGCCGCCCGCTGTGGAGCTTCTTACGTCAACCAGCGCTGGCTGGGCGGCATGCTCACCAATTGGAGCACGATGCGCGCCCGCATCGACCGCCTCAAGGACCTGGAGCGGATGGAGTCCTCCGGTGCGATCGCCATGCGGCCCAAGAAGGAAGCCGCCGTCCTGCGCCGTGAACTCGACCGCCTGCAGAAGTATCTCGGTGGCCTGAAGAACATGCGCCGTCTGCCCGATGTGGTGGTGCTGGTGGATCAGCGCCGTGAAACCAACGCCGTGCTCGAGTGCCGCAAGCTCGATATCCCACTCGTGTCGATGCTTGACACCAACTGCGATCCGGATCTCTGCGACGTCCCCATTCCCTGCAATGACGACGCCGTGCGTTCCGTGCAACTGGTGCTGGGCCGCCTCGCGGATGCCATCAATGAAGGCCGCCATGGAGCCCAGGATCAGCGCAGCGGCGACGAAGACGCCTGAGCCTTTCTCTCCCTCCCGACCTCCCTCCCTCCCCACCCATGGCTGAGATCACAGCGAAGCTCGTCAAGGAACTGCGCGACAAGACCGGCGCGGGCATGATGGACTGCAAAAAGGCCCTCACCGAGTCCGGTGGGGATGCCACCAAGGCCGCCGAATGGCTGCGGCAGAAGGGCATCGCCACCGCCGAGAAGAAAGCTGGCCGTACGGCAGCCGAAGGGTCCGTCGGCAGCTACATCCACACCGGCGCCCGCGTTGGCGTGCTGGTGGAGGTGAACTGTGAGACCGATTTCGTCGCCCGGGGTGAACTCTTCCAGGAGCTGGTTCGCAACGTGGCGATGCAGATCGCCGCCTGCCCCAACGTGGAATACGTCACCACCGATGACATTCCCCCCGAAGTGGCGGAGCGCGAGAAGTCCATCGAGATGGGCCGTGACGACCTCGCCGGCAAGAAGGAGGAGATGAAGGTCAAGATCGTGGCCGGGCGCATCGGCAAGCGCCTCAAGGAGCTGGCTCTGATGGACCAGCCCTTCATCCGCGACAACACCCAGACAGTGGGTGAGATGGTCAAGTCGGCCGCCGGCAAGACCGGCGAAAACATCCGCGTGCGCCGCTTCACCCGTTACACCCTCGGCGAGGGCATCGAGGTCGAGCAGTCCGACTTCGCCGCGGAAGTGGCGGCGATGGGCTCGGCGGCCTGAGCCCGAGCCTTTGAGAGAACCGTCCGACGCGATCGATCTGCCGGGTGAGCTGCTGCAGCTGACCCGGCGGCTGACGCAGTCGAACCCGGAGCTCTACCGCCATGTGGCTCTGTATCTCCAGGTGCTGCGTCAGGTGCTGCCCCAGCGGGTGCAGCAGGCCTGCTTCCATCTCGCCACCCAGGTTCACCCCCAGCGCTATGTCGCGCTGCCTGTCGAACGCCGCCGCCTGCTGCTCGACCAGATTGGGGAGCTGGTGCGTCGCTGCTCCAGCCTGCTGACGGTGGAGCAGCTGGTGATCCTCGCCGCCCAGATCTCCCGTGAGCAGGAGCGACGTGAGCGCCACGACCGGAAGCAGCTCCTGGAGGAGCTCACCTGGAATGGGGAGACCAGCGATCGTTCCCCGGACCCAGGTCCCCTGCCGCCAGGGTCGGTTCAGATTGCCATGGCGCCACCCCTGACCGGATCCTCCTTCCTGTTGGGAGCGTTGGGCCGTCGGGCCGGCACCTCTTCCGACGACGAGGATGCGGCCGACGAGGACGCCGATGGGGACGCACAGCCCGAGGACCAGGCGCTGGAGCAGGACGAGGACGACGATGAAGAGCCTGTTTCGACAGACGATCGCTCCCTGTGGCAGGCCGGCCGGCTGCCGGAGGATCCCGAGCAGGTGCTCCGCTGGATGGACGGCATGGAGCTGGCCCTGGGCCGGCGGCTCCGCAACCTGTCCCATGCCATCAATGTGGAGTTGCTGCGGTGCGGTGTCAGCAGCAGCCTGCTGCCGGTGAGCCTGCTGGATGCGGTCCTGGACGGTCAGCTGGAAACCATGGCTGCCCCCGCCAACCTGATGCGTCTTCCCCTGCCATTCGGCCCCAGCCGCTCCACCCAGGCCCAGACCATGGCGGTGTTGCTGCGGGCCGTGGAGCTGGAACTGGAGGAACCCCGCCTGCGGACGTGCCGGCGGCGTCTGCAGCAGCATCGCCAGGAGGTTCGCAGAATGGCCCAGCAGTTCCGCCGCCTTCAACGGAGGTCGCGGATCCATCAGGCCGAACAGCTTTGGCTGCAGGACATCCGCCCCCCATCGATCCCGAGCGACTGACCGGGGCCTCCGCCGGAGAAGGGGGGATGGTGTCTGCCCTTTCGGCGGTCGACGCCTGGTGCACGCCCCTGCAGCTCGCCTGTCGCCTCGAGGCCGAAGCCGGCTTTGGCGATCTCCAGGGACGGCGGGACCGCTTCAGCGGCTTCATCACCGCCAGCCTCGCCGCTCCGGAGGCGGGACTGGAGGCCGCTGAGCGCCAGCAGCTGGCCGCCCTGGCCCAGGCCTTCGGCGGCTATGGAGATCTTGGCCTGGTGGCCCGCCAGTCACTGGTGCGACAACTGCGGCAGGCCCTGCACGAGCTGCGTTGCCGCCGCCGGGAGATCTTGCCGGTGGCTCCCCCCCGCCTGCGGCTGGTGCCGCCCACCGCGGCGGAGCGGACAGGCAGCGGCGCAGCGGTCCGCCTGACGGACCAGACCCCCCTCGCGGAGGTGGCCGGCATCGGTTCGAAGGCCGCCACCCGCCTGGCCGCCCTGGGGCTGCTGGTGGTGCATGACCTGGTGCACCACTACCCCCGCGACTATCTCGATTACGCCCATCTGGTGCGCATCGCCGCGCTGGAGCCGGGACGCACCGCCACCATCGTGGCCACGGTGCAGCGCTGCCATGCTTTCGGCAGCCCCCGAAACCCGAATCTGGCGATCCTGGAGCTGCACCTCCAGGACGTCACGGGCCGCCTGAAGGTGACGCGGTTCTTCGCGGGCCGCCGCTTCAGCAGCCCCGGCTGGTTGAAAGCCCAGCAGCGGCTCTACCCGCTGGGGGCCACGGTGGCCGTGAGCGGCCTTGTGAAGGAGAGCCCCTACGGCCCCGGCTTCGCCGATCCCCTGCTGGAGGTGCTGGAGGCCCCCGGGGCACCGCTGCGGTCGGAACAGATCGGCCGCTTCGTGCCCGTTTATGCCCTCACCGAGGGTCTCAGTGGCGAGACCCTGGCCAGGGCCATCGCGGCGGTGCTGCCCGCGGCGTGCCGCTGGCCCGATCCCCTGCCGGAGCCCCTGCGGCTGGAGCTGGGCCTGGTGCGCCGTGGCGAGGCCCTGCAGGGCCTGCACCGCCCCGCCGACCGCGAGGAGTTGCAGCGCTGCCGCCGCCGCCTGGTGTTCGACGAGTTCCTCCTGCTGCAGCTGGCCCTGGGCCAGCGGCGTGAGCGCCTGCGGCGCTCACCGGCCCCACCGCTGCTGCTGCCCAGCGGCGGCGAGGACCTGGTGAGCCGGTTCCTCGCCCTGCTGCCCTTTCCCCTCACCGGCGCCCAGAACCGGGTGCTGGCAGAGATCCGCTCCGACATGGAGAGGCCCCAGCCCATGGCCAGGCTGGTCCAGGGCGACGTGGGCAGTGGCAAGACGGTGGTGGCCCTGGCGGCCCTGCTCGGCGCCATCCAGGCGGGCTGCCAGGGGGCCCTGATGGCGCCCACCGAAGTGTTGGCGGCCCAGCACTTTCACAAGCTGGCCGGCTGGATGCCCCAGCTCAATGTCAGCCTTGAGCTGCTCACCGGCTCCACCCCCGCCCGCCGTCGCCGCCAGCTGCTGCAGGACCTGGCCAACGGGCAGGTGAACCTGCTGGTGGGCACCCACGCTCTGCTCGAGGATCCGGTCCAGTTCGATCGCCTCGGCCTGGTGGTGGTGGACGAGCAGCACCGCTTCGGCGTCCGCCAGCGCAATCGTCTCCTGGCCAAGGGACTCCAGCCCCACTTGCTCACCATGACCGCCACCCCGATCCCCCGCACCCTGGCCCTCTCGATCCATGGCGATCTGGACATCAGCCAGATCGATGAACTGCCGCCGGGTCGCACCCCGATCCGCACTCGGTTGCTGCGGGGCTCAGAGCGCCCCGGTGCCTGGGAGCTTGTGCGCCAGGAGGTGGCCAAGGGCCAGCGGGCCTATGTGGTGCTGCCCCTGGTGGAGGAATCAGAAAAGCTGGATCTGCGCTCCGCCGTGGAGGTGCACCGCCACCTGGATGAGGAGGTGTTCCCCACCCTGGCGGTGGGTCTGTTGCACGGGCGCATGAGCGGTGAGGAGAAGCAGCGCGCCATCAGCGCCTTCCAGGAGGGGCGCTCCCAGGTGCTTGTCTCCACCACGGTGGTGGAAGTGGGGGTGGACGTGCCGGAGGCGAGCGTGATGGTGATCGAGCACGCCGAGCGCTTCGGCCTGGCCCAGCTGCACCAGCTGCGGGGACGGGTTGGCCGGGGCGCCGCCGCCTCCCACTGTCTGCTGCTCCATGAAGGCGATAACTCCATGGCCCGCCAGCGACTGGAACTGCTGGCCCGCAGTGGCGACGGCTTCGAGATCGCCGAGATGGACTTGCGGCTGCGGGGGCCCGGCCAGGTGCTCGGCACCCGCCAGTCGGGCTTGCCCGACCTGGCCCTGGCCAGTCTCAGTGACGACGGTGCCGTGCTGGAGGAGGCCCGGTCGGCGGCGCAGCGACTACTGGCGGTGGATCCGACCCTGGAACGCCACCCTCACCTGCGCGCGGCCCTGGAAGCCCAGCGCCGCCGTTCGGTGGAGGCGGCCCAGTTGAATTGAGCCACGACAGCGAACCGAGGCGGTCTCCCCAGCCATGCCCCCCCTCCGCCCCTGGAGTCCGATCCCCATCGACGACGCTGGCGAGCCCCTGGGCGACTTGCCGGCGACGCTATGGCCCCTGGAACCCCATCCCTATCAAGTCCTGGGGGCGCCCTATGGCGCTGGCGCCAGTCCGTTCCGGCTGCGCCGCGCGGTGATCACCCGGCTGGAGACGGCCCAGGCCCTGCTCCAGCAGCAACAACCCCAATGGCGGCTGGCCATTTTTGATGCCTGGCGCCCCATCGCCGTCCAGGCGTTCATGGTCCGCCACGCGTTCCGTGCGGCCTGCCGGGAGCGGGGTCTCGATCCCGATGCCGGCGGGGACGCCCAGGCGGGAGTGGCGGCGGAGGTGGACCGTTTCTGGGCACCACCGAGCAGCGATCCGTCCACCCCACCCCCCCACAGCACTGGCGCTGCGGTGGATCTCACCCTGGCCGGCGTCAGCGGCCAGCCCCTGGCGATGGGCGGGGAGATTGACGCGATCGGGGCGATCTCCGAGCCCGATCACTATGCCGGGGCCGTCCCGCTCAGCGAGGCCGCCGACTGGCACGCCCGCCGGCGCCTTTTGGCGGCGGTGATGGGAGCGGCGGGGTTTGCCCAGCACCCGAATGAGTGGTGGCATTTCAGCCACGGCGACCAGCTCTGGGCCTGGCGATGCCAGGAGCCACAGGCTCGTTATGGCGCCGTCGCCGGGGAGGGTTGACGGGTGGCGGGTGGAGCGCCACCGACCACGGGGATGACCGTGTCAGGCAGGGTCAGGCCCAGTTCCCGGAACAGAACGCTGGCCTGGGGACGGGTCAGCAGACCTTTCTGGACGCAGCGTTTGAGGCTGGCGAGGGTCATGTCGTCCTGCACCCGGCGCAATTTGGCCAGCACTTCGGGGCTCTGGTCAGCGAAGGGCAGCAGATGGCTTTTGTAGGAGGCGCTGATCGACTCCGGCTTGCAGGCCTGCGGGTCTGAATCGAAGTACCTGACAGGCGCCTGCGGTGGGTTGGGTCGCTCTGCCGCCTCGTTGGCCCCGCCAGGCCCAGGCAGCAGCCCCAGCAGCACCCCGCAGAGGAGCGGGCGGAGCAGGGGCTGGATGGCAGCGGCCACAGAGTTCCGCATGCGCGCGATTCGGACAGACCCCACCGTAAGCGGGCTCCCGGGTCGGTTCGAAGGAATCGATCGGCCGGGATCAGGCGGGGGAGAGCAGCTCCCTCACCCGTTGGTCGCCGAGCCGTTCAGTGAAGTCGCCGAAGCGGCTACGGGGGCCGCCCTTGTCGCGCCAGGCCGTCAGCAGGGGCTCCAGGGTCGCTTCCAGCTCCTCCAGGGGCATTTTCTCCAGGTAGGGCCTGGCCAGACGCGTGAGGCCATGGCTACCGCCGAGCCATAGCTGGTAGGTGTCGACCGCGCTCCCCACCAACCCGATCTCGGCCATGTAGGGGCGGGCGCAGCCGTTGGGGCAGCCCGTCATGCGCACCAGGAGCGGCTTGCTGATCTCCAGGCGCTCCAGCAGCGCGTCGAGGCGGGCGAGCACATCGGGGAGGACCCGCTCGGCCTCGGTGACGGCCAGGCCGCAGAGGGGCAGGGCCGGGCAGGCCAGGGCGTGACGCGCCAGTGCGGGCGGGGCCTCTGGACTGGTGAGGCCCAGCTCCGCCAGGGCCTGCCGCACCGAGACCCGCTGGGCGCTGCCGATGTTGCAGAGCAGCAGGTCCTGGTTGGGGGTGAGTCGCACCTCCAGCTGGTAGGTCTCGATGAGACGTCGCAGGCCGGTCTTGAGGTCCCCCTGGAGACGCCCGCACAGCACCGGCAGACCCACGAACCACAGGCCCGGCGACTGGCGGTGCCAACCCAGGTAATCGGTGAGGACGGCGGTCGGTTCGCGGCGCATCCCCTTGATCGGATGGGGAAAGTAGCGCCCCAGTTCGGTCCTGAACCAGTCCACACCACGGTCGTGGATCAGATACTTCATCCGGGCATGGCGGCGTTGTTCGCGGTCGCCATGGTCGCGCTGCAGGGCCACGATGGCCTGTACCAGCTCCAGCACATGGGCGGCGGCCACGTAGCCGAGGGGATCGGCGGTGCGGGCGAAGGTCTCCTCCTTGTTGTGGGTCCGTCCCATGCCACCGCCCACGTAGACGTTGCAGCCCAGCGGCCGGCCGGAGGGATCGCTGAACAGCACCAGGCCGATGTCCTGGGTCAGCAGGTCGACGGAGTTGTCACCGGGAACGGTGACGGCGACCTTGAACTTGCGGGGCAGGTAGGTAGCGCCGTAGAGCGGTTCGGCCGAGTCGCCACTGAACACGACTCCGCTCTCCTGCAGCTTGCGCGCCTTCTTCACGGGGCCCTTGGGCTTGATGCGGTAGCTGAGGTCGCCGTCGACCCAGAGGTCCAGGTAGGACCCCTCGGCCGCCTGGGGCGCCAGCAGGTCGGCGATCTGATCGGCCAGCAGACGGGCCTCCGGGTAGCCATCGCGCTCGAAGGGGGCGGCCGGGGCCATGACGTTGCGGTTGATGTCGCCACAGGCCGACAGCGTCGAGCCAAGGGCCCGCACGATGCCGCCGATCACCTCCTTGAGGTCCGTCTTCAGCACGCCGTGCATCTGGAAGGCCTGGCGCGTGGTGATGCGCAGGGTGCCGTTGCCCAGCCGATCGGCGAGGGTATCGAGAGCCAGATACAGAGAGGTGGGAATGCGCCCGCCGGGATTCCGCAACCGCAGCATCATCTGCCAGTCCTTTTCAGCCCCCTTGCGACGCTTGTCCCGGTCGTCCTGCTGGTAACTGCCGTGGAACTTGAGGATCTGGACGGCGGGATCGGTGAAGCTGGGCAACGCGTTGCCCAGTTCGGCGGCCAGCGGGTCATGCAGGTGGCCGCTGCCAGCCTTGAGCGCCTCCTGTTTGGTGGGGGGTTTGGCGGGGGATGCCGATGGGAGCGACGTGCTGTCGGCGACTGTCGTCGAGGACATCGGCATGCAGAAGGGTTGTTGGAACGAAACTAGCGAACGGGACGGATCGGACCGCTGGCGCTGATCGCCATCTCCCTCCTTTGCATACAGTCGCGTCCTGCCCGCCCCCCCGCATGGCCACCTTTCTTCTGGAGATCGGAACCGAGGAACTGCCGGCCGATTTCGTGCGCCTGGCCCAGCCCCAGCTGGAGGCGATTGTGGCCAGGGATCTGCAGGGAGCCCGCCTGTCCTGGGACAGAATCACCGCCAGCGGCACCCCCCGCCGGCTGGCGGTGACCATCGCCGGATTGCCCGAGCGCCAGCAGGACCTGGTCGAAGACCGCAAGGGCCCCCCGGCCCAGCAGGCGTTCCGCGATGGCCAGCCCACCCAGGCGGCCCTGGGCTTCGCCCGCCGTTGTGGCTGCGGGCCGGAGCATCTGGAGATCCGCGACACCGACAAGGGCCCCTTCGTGTTCGCCCGTACCACTGAGGCCGGCCGCTCTGCCGAGGAGGTACTGGCTGGCTGCATCCCCGGCTGGATCCGCTCCCTGCAGGGTCGGCGCTTCATGCGCTGGGGCGATGGCGACGGCCGCTTCAGCCGGCCCCTGCGCTGGCTCGTGGCGCTGCTGGATGGGGCGATTGTTCCGGTGCAGCTCACTGATGTGGATCCGCCCCTGAGCAGCGGCCGCCTCAGCCGCGGCCATCGTCTGCATCAAGGAGCGGTGGTGATCCCCTCCGCCGGGGCCTACGCCGCCACCCTGGAGGCCGCCGATGTGCAGGTTGACCGGGAGGCCAGGGGACAGAGGATTCGCCATGAGCTGGAGGCGGCCGCCGAGCGGGCTGGGGCCGAGCTGGATCTGCCAGAGGCGCTGTTCGACGAACTGGTTGACCTGGTGGAATCCCCCCGCTTGATCGAGGGACGCATCGACAGCGCCTATCTGGCCCTGCCGCCGGAGGTGCTCAGCACGGTGATGCGTTCCCACCAGCGCTATGTGCCCCTGCGCCTCTCGGGGGCCTCAGGCGATCCCCTCGCCCTGGTGGCGGAGGCGGTGCTGATGCCGCGCTTCCTCTGCATCTCCAATGGTCTGGAGGCCGCCGCCGATACGATTCGCCGCGGCAATGAGCGGGTGCTGCGGGCGCGCCTGGCGGACGCAGCCTTCTTCCTGGCGGCGGATCGCCGTCAGAGCAGCGGCGAGCGGGTGGAAGCCCTCGACCGGGTCACCTTTGCCGAAGGGCTGGGAAGCCTGGCCGACCGCAGCCGGCGTCTCGCCTGGCTGGCCGATCAGCTTTGTCGCCATCTGCCGATCGGCGAGGAGGCTGCCAGCGCCGCCCGCCGGGCCGCTCCCCTCTGCAAGCACGACCTGGTCAGCCAGATGGTGGGGGAATTCCCGGAGTTGCAGGGGATCATGGGGGCCAAATACCTGCTGGCGGAGGGGGAAACCCGCGCCGTGGCCCTGGCGGTGCTGGAGCACTACCAGCCCCGTGGGGCCGGCGATGCCCTGCCGGGTTCGGAGGCGGGCGCCCTGCTGGCCCTGGCCGAGCGACTGGAGCTCCTGCTGAGCATTTTCGCCAGGGGAGAGAGGCCCAGCGGCTCCTCCGACCCCTATGCCCTGCGCCGTGCCGGTAACGGTGTGTTGCAGATCCTCTGGGATCGAGGCTGGTCGCTTGATCTGGTGGCCGTGATGGCCGAAGCGACGGCCCATTGGCAGGTCCTGCTGCCCGCCCTGGCGGTCGAGCCACTCGTCTTGGCGTCCGACCTGCTCGACTTCCTGCGTCAGCGCCTCGCCAGCCTGCTGGAGGAGGAGGGCTCCAGCGCCGATCTGGTGCAGGCCGTGGCCGGAGAGGGCGCTTCCCTGGAGCGGCTGTTGCGGGATCCGGCCGATGCCCGGGCCCGGGTGGAGCTGCTGCGGAGCCTGCGCCTGGAGGAGCGCCTGCCCCTGGTGCAAGCGGTGGTGCAACGGGCCTCTCGCCTGGCCGAACACGCCGATCTGGCCGCTGACGTCCTCAGCCCGGCTGGCGTGGTGGACCCGGAGCTCTTCGTTTCCCCCAGTGAGGCTGCGGTGCTGTCGGTGCTGGAGCGGTTGGCCCTGCATGCCGGCGCCACCGGAACTGCCCGCTACGAGCCCCTCGCCCGTTTGCTGGGGGAGAGCGGAGCCACCCTGGCCGCCTTCTTTGATGGCGACGACAGCGTCATGGTGATGTGTGAGGAACCTGAGGTGCGCCGCAACCGATTGCGGCTCCTGGCCGTGCTGCGCAACCAGGCCGCCGTGCTTGCCGACTTCACCCGCCTGGGGGGCTGAAGCGGCCAGCAGGCGGTCAGCGTTGCTGAGGCTGGATCACTCCAGCAGGGCCACTTCGATGCACAGGCCAGGTCCGAAGGCCATGGCCAGGCAGGGCCCGGGGGCGCCGCAACGCCGCAGCCGCTCGAGGATGAACAGCAGCGTCGGGGACGACATGTTGCCGTAGTCCCGCAGTACCGACCGCGAGGGTTCGATCAGTCGTGGATCGAGCCCCAGGCCCTGGGTGACCGCTGAAAGAATGCGGGGCCCGCCGGGATGCACGGCCCAGGAGCCGATGGCGGCGCAGGTGAGGTGGTGGGAGGCCAGCCACCCCTCCAGCCAGGGACGCAGATGCTCGCTGATCAGATCAGGAACCTGTGGAGACAGGCCCATGGCGAAGCCGTGGTCACCAATCTCCCAGGACATGGCATCGGTGCTGCCTGGCACCACAAGGGAGCCGCTGGCGATCAACCGGCCCAGCGGCTCCGCGGCTGGGCCCCCCTCTGCCCGGGCCTCCCCGGTGGCCACCAGGGCGGCGGCCCCATCGGCGAACAGGGCATTGGCCACGATCCGCTCGGCATCCCACCCGTACTGGAGATGGAGGCTGCAGAGCTCGACGGCACAGAGCAGCACACAGGCCCCCGGCTCGGCAGCGGTGAACCCGGCGGCGACCCTCAGACCGTTGAGGGCCCCGTGGCAGCCCATGAATCCCACATGGGTCCGCGCCAGGCCAGCGTCCATCGGCAGGGCGGCCATCAAGGCGAGATCGATGCCGGGGGCCGCGAAGCCGCTGCAGGAGATCGTGATCAGATGGGTGATCCGTTCCGGGGACACCCGGGCTTGTGCGAGGGCTCCCTCGACGGCACGCAGGGCCAGGGGTGGTGCCTCCCGTGCATAGCGGCGCATTCGCTCCCCGGTGCCGGGGCTTGTGGCTCCAAAGAAGGTTTGTCGGGGGTCGTTGCCGGGGGGATCGAGCAGGACGCTGTGGCGCGTGGCGACGCCCGAGCGGCGATGCAGGGTATCCAGGAGTCGGCGCTGGCCTGGAGAGGGGACCTGGTTGGGCAGGGCCACCTGGGCCGCGATGGTGGCGGCATCGCCCTGGGCGATGCGCTGAGGTGGCAGGGCCGTTCCCAGGCCCTGAATGGTCAGGGACATGGCCTGGAGACAAGCGGGGTCAAGCTGGCGCCATCGATGGAGTGCAGGAAGGGCGCAGCCAGGATCGGCCAGCGGTCCAGCGCTGCCAGGAGAGCGCGGCTGAGGCCAGGACGCCGCAGGGCGAAGGCCAGTCCACGACAGAGGCGTTGGCGAGATCCGATCAGCTGCCGGTGGCGCTGGCCCCATTGCCGTTCGAGCTCCCTGCTCCATTGGTGTTGGCCCTGCAGCACCAGCGGCACTGCCGCCAGAGCTCCCACCAGCGCCCAGCCCATGCCCTCCCCCGTGAAGGGTTCGACGTAACCGGCAGCGTCCCCCAGCAACAGCAACCGCTCGGACGCCAACGGCCAACGGCCAACGGTCAGGGCCGGGGTGGCCAGCCAGGTGGCGGCGGACGCCTGGGGGACGGGATCGAATCCGGCCTCCGCCAGCACGCCGGCGGCGGCGAGGGCCGCTCCTCCCGCCTGGATCAGATGGGCCCGGTCGAAGGCCGCCGCCAGGTTGAGATCACCGGCTTCGGTGCGCACCAGCCCGACGTAGCCGTGCCGTCCGATCGCCATGTGGATCGTGCCCCGGCCATAGCGGCTGGCGCCGGCGTCCACCCGGCAGCCGGCACCCACTCTGGAGTGGGCCTGGACCCGAGTCCGGATCGGGCTGGCAGGGTTCAGTCCTGAGCTGCCCAGCCCGGTCGCCAGCAGCACCACCCTGGCGCTGGTGGTTTCAGGCATGGCGCCGCTGTTGAGTCGCACCTGCCGGCCGCCTGGACAGGGGCCAGCCACCGTGGCCTCGGTGTTCATTCGCAACACCGTTCCTTCGGCCACCGCGGCATCGCAGAGGGCCAGGTCGAGGCTGCCCCGGGAGAGCGCCCGGCCCAGGGGGATGGCCAGGTCCGTCTGGTGCTTCTGCAGGCCGAGTCGCAGCCGGACGAGGGGCACACCGCCCAGCTGCTCCACCAGGCCCGGGAGACCGGCCTGTGCCAGCGCCCCGAGGGCCACCCCGTTGAGGCAGGTGCCGCAGACTTTCCAGCGTGGAAAGGCGCGCTTCTCCACCAGCAGCACCCGCAGCCGCTGCCTGGAGAGCTGGTGGGCCGCCAGGGCGCCAGCGGGACCTGCCCCGAGCACGATCACATCCCACTCCGGTGCGCTCATGGGGCCTGAAGGACCAGGGCGGGTCGTCGCCAGCTGAGCAGGAAGCGCTCCGGCCAGCTGCGCCGGACGCGGGCCCCCCCAAGGCCGGCCTGGATCGTCAGATCCAGGGCCTCGTCCATCCGGAAAGCCCCTTGCACCGAAACGGGACCATCGAAATGCACGATCGGGGAGCGACTCAGCAGGCGACAGCCCACCCACGCCAGCCCATACCCGAGGGGACTGCGGATCAGGTCGTTCACCAGTACGAGCTGGCGGCAGCACTGGCCCATGCGGCGCAGCAGTTCGACGGCGGCGGTCTCATCGAGATGATGCAGAAACAGACTGCAGACCACGACGTCGTAATCGAGCGGCAGGGGATCCCTCAAGGCGTCGGCTTGGAAGAAGGTGGCCTTCAGATGCTTTCCGGCGGCAGTGCGACTGGCGATGGTCACTGCCTGCTGGCTCAGATCGCAGCCGTCGACCTGCACGGCCAGACCATGGTTTCGGCAGCGTTCCGCCAGGGCGATGCTGTTATCACCGCCGCCGCAGGCCACATCCAGGATTCGCAGGGGGCGGCTGTGCGCCTGTTCAGCGGCCAGGGCCTTGATCTCCGTGAACAGGGACCCCACAGCACCGCTCAAGGCATTGATCCGGCGCAGACCTTGCAAGGCTTGGTCGTGCGCAGCGGCATCGATGCCGATCTGATCCATCCATTCAGGTTGTCGGTTCCGCTGGCCCAGTGGCTGCCAATGCATCGGTGACGATCGCTGAGGGTTCGGCGGCTGGCCAGTCGCGAGGGCTCCGTTCGCAGACTGACGCGATAATTGTCTGACGCTAATCCGATTCATGAAGCGCTGTGGCAGTCTCCAGAGAAGGGCTTCCTGCCATGGAGCTTCCACGGGTGTCAATTAACTTGTCCTTCCCATCCGTTCGCAGAGGCCGTGGGGTCATCACTGGATTTGCCAATGCTTTTCGACGGTTTTCTCATCGTCCTGTTGATTCTGATCAACGGGATCTTCTCAGCTTCGGAGTTGGCCATGATGTCGGCTCGGAGATTGCGCCTTGAGCACCAGGCCGAGGCTGGGGATGCGAAGGCGGAAGTGGCTCTGAAACTAATCCGTTCCCCCAATGATTTTCTCTCGACGGTGCAGATCGGCATCACCTCGATCGGCATCCTCAGCGGCGCCCTGGGCGGCTCGAGGGTGGCCGAGGGCTTGCAGCCGCTGCTGGAGACCCTGCCTCCGTTGCGCGCCTGGGCCGAACCCCTGGCCCTGGGAATCGTGGTGACACTGATCACCTTTCTCTCCCTGGTGGTGGGGGAACTGGTGCCGAAGCGCATCGCCCTCAGTGACCCGGAGCGCATCGCCTGCCTGGTGGCACCTCCCATGCGGACCCTGTCGCGCTGGATAGCCCCCCTGGCCCACCTGCTCGGCTCGTCCACCGATCGACTGCTCAGCCTGATGGGCGTCGGCGAGAGTGGTGAGCCGGAGATCACCGAAGACGAGATCCGGACCCTGCTGCGCAGGGGCAAGGAATCAGGCCTGTTCGATGTGGTGGAGCACGCCATGGTGGAGCGTGTGTTTCGCCTGGCCGATCGGCCGGTCAAGGCGATCATGACCCCCCGCACCGACATCTGCTGGCTGGATCTCTCTGAGTCGCCCCAATCCCATCTCGAGCGGGTGATGGCGGTGAATCACTCCCTGTTCCCGGTGGCGCGCGACAGCCTGGACGCCTGTGTGGGCGTGGTGCGTGGCCGCACCTTTCTGGCGGCCCAGCTCCGAGAGGGCCCCCGGGAAATCGAGGCCTTTCTGCAGCCGCCGCTCTACGTGGGCGAGAGCACCAGAGCCCTGAAGTTGATCGATCAATTCAGAACCAGTGGGGTACACATCGCCTTGGTGACCGATGAATTTGGTGGCATTGAGGGACTGGTCACCCTCAACGACATGATGGAAGCGATCGTGGGAGATCTTTCCTCGGCGAGGGACAAAGAAGACCCGATGATCATCGTCCGCCAGGATGGTTCCTGGCTCCTGGATGGCGCCCTCGATATCGCCGACTTCAAGGACCTGGTGCAGAAAGGACGACTACCGGAGGAAGTCCGCGGGGGCTACCAGACCCTGGGTGGCTTCGTGATGCACCATCTCGAGCACATCCCCCGGGCCGGAGAGTCCTTCGCGTGGGATGACCTTCAGATCGAAGTGGTGGATATGGATGGCAATCGGGTCGACAAACTCCTGGTGAGTCGCACCGCTAAGACCTCAGCGCAGGCCGAGGGGACGGCCTGAACGGTTTCTCACTTGGCCACCAGCTCCGGTTCCTTGGCGGAATCGCCACCGGCCTGGGGATCCACAACCGCCGTGGTGGCATGCACGCCTGCAGGCTTCATGGAAGAGCGCGGCTCTGCGGCCAGGAAAATCGCTTCCGCCTCCTCGGCCGAGCGAACGGCACTGGGCACCGGCTTGTAGCCGGCGGGGGCCAGGGCCTGGCCCCGAAGCACCGCACCCAGGGTGAGGACGGTCAGCTTGATCTGCTGCCAGGGGTTCATCATCACCACCCGCTTATACAGGTAACTGTCGAAAGTGAGACGCTGCACGTCCTTGTCATCGCACATCTCCACGAACGCCTCACGGGCGGCATCGTTGCTGTAGAAGATGTTCTGCAGGAGCTCCAGGACTTTGTAGGTGGCGCCGTACTTGCGGTCCCATTTGCGGATGTAGACCTTGAGGTCCTTCTCGGTGGGAATGCGGCTGCCGGAGGCGCTGGCCGCCACGATTTCCTCGGCACACATCCGGCCACTCTTGGCGGCGAAGTAGATGCCCTCGCCGGAGCTCTTGGTGACGTAACCGGCCGCGTCCCCCACCAGAGCCATGCGGCCCACAACCCGCCGCGGGCGAGGATGCTCGGGAATCGGATGGGCTTCCACCTTGATCACCTCGCCGCGCAGAAGGCGTCGGCTGGCCCGCGCCCTAATGCCCTTCTGCAGGCCCTTGATCAGCGACTGGTTGACCTGCATCGTGCCGGTGCCCACCGCCACGTGGTCGTACTTGGGGAAGACCCAGGCGTAGAAATCAGGAGACACATCGGTGCCGACATACATCTCCGCCAGATCCTCGTAATACGCCATCTCCTCGGCTGGCAGGCGGATGCGCTCCTGGAAGGCGATCGCCACGTTGTAATCACCCGCATCCATGGCCTTGGCCACGCGGCTGTTGGCGCCGTCGGCCCCGACGATCAGATCCACCTCGAGGGTCTTCAGTTCACCGGTGGGGCCTCCGGAGGAGTAGTCGGCGTAATGGAGGGTGTAGGGGCCCTGACGCTGCTTGCCGGTGTCGATGCTCTGCACCAGGCCATTGACCAGCTGCGCCCCCAGATCGGCGGCCCGATTGCGCAGGTAGCCGTCGAGAACTTCCCGGCGGCACATGCCGATGTACTCGTTGCTGTTTTCGAGGTGGATGTCCACTTCCCTGTTGGAAGGAGAGATCATCCGCATGTTCCGCACCTTGCGGTCAATGATGGATTCCGGCAGGTCGAACTCCTCCACCATGCAGAGCGGGATCGCGCCTCCGCAGGGTTTGGCATTGTCGAGCTTGCGCTCGAACAGCCAGGTCTGGATGCCTGCCTTGGCGAGAACTTCCGCAGCACAGGAACCGCTGGGACCGCCGCCCACGACTGCCACTCGCAACATCTTGAAACCTGCTCCGCCATTGGACTGTGGCGTGGAAGCTAACACCGCCGGGCAGGCATCCGTCCTGTAGAAAAACCACTGAAATGAGCCCCCACCTAAGATCAGCGTTGGCTTGCCGTTGAGGGAGTGTCCGCCCCAGGGTCCGGTGATGACATTCCGCTGGCCAGGCGCAGCACGCCCCGTCCCCGCCGCCAGGCTTCCCTTCCCAGGCGTTTGGTTCAGGTCCTGCTCACCAGTGCCCTGCTGGCCGGTGGTGCGGTGCTGCTGCTGATCGGCCCGCTTCGCCGCCTGATCACCCCCACGCCGGTGCCGGGACTGGCGGCCCGTCTGGGGCCGGATGGGCGGTTACTCGGTCATTTCCCCTACCCCGAGGCCAACCCGGAGGATCTGGTGGCGATTGCCCCGGGCCTGCTGTTGCAGCCACAGGCCGCCCGGGCGTTGGAGGCGATGCGGGCCGCCGCTGAGGCCGACGGCATTGTTTTGACAGTTCTGAGTGCCTACCGCAGCCTCGCTCTGCAGAAGCAGCTCTTCTTTGATGTCAAGGCCGAGCGCAACCAGACCTCAGCCGACCGGGCCCGGGTCAGCGCCCCGCCGGGCTTTTCCGAACACAGCACCGGCTATGCGGTGGACCTGGGCGACGGCCGCCTGCCCGCCACCAACCTGATGGAGAGCTTCGAAAACACCGACGCCTACCGCTGGCTGGATCGCCACGCCGCCCGTTTCCATTTCGTGCGTTCCTTTCCGAAGGGCAACCAACAAGGCGTCCTCTATGAGCCTTGGCACTGGCGCTTTGAAGGATCCACCGACGCCCTGGAGATGTTCGAGCCGGCCCAGCGGCTGGCTCGCTGATCCGGAGGGTGCGGAGACCCGCCGCCTGGGTGCCTGGAAGGGGTGGGAGTAGGATCAAGATTCGCTTCAACGTTCGCCACACGTCCCACCGGGCCGGCGCGGCAGGGTTTCACCGAAAACCCTGACGAAGCGTCAGAGCGCTGGTTGGCCCCATTAAAAGCGGCCCGTCTTCAGCGGCCCACTTCCCTGGCTCGTTGGCAGCGACATGCCTTCTTCGTCTCGCCATCAACCTGTCGTTTCCCTGGAAACGATCGGCGTCGATTCGATTCCGTCGAACCTTTCCCCCTTACAACGCAGGACGACATCCCCATGAGCGGCGACATCAAAGGCGCCCCGATTCGCAATATCGCGATCATCGCCCACGTCGACCACGGCAAGACCACCTTGGTGGATGCCCTGCTCGAGCAATCCGGCATCTTCCGCGAAGGCGAAGCGGTGCCCACCTGCGTGATGGATTCCAACGATCTGGAGCGGGAGAGGGGGATCACGATTCTCTCCAAGAACACGGCCGTTGATTACAACGGCATCCGCATCAACATCGTCGACACCCCCGGGCACTCCGATTTCGGTGGTGAGGTGGAGCGGGTGCTCGGCATGGTCGATGGCTGTCTGCTGATCGTGGATGCCAACGAAGGCCCCATGCCCCAGACCCGCTTCGTGCTCAAGAAGGCCCTGGAAAAAGGCCTGCGTCCGATCGTCTTCGTTAACAAGATCGACCGGGCCCGCGTTGATCCCGAGCAGGCCGTCGACAAAGTGCTGGATCTGTTCCTGGAACTCGGCGCTGACGACGACCAGTGCGATTTCACCTATCTCTTCGGCAGCGGGATGGCCGGGTACGCCAAGCCCGACATGGCGACCGAGAGCGACAACATGAAGCCGCTGTTCGATGCCATTCTGCGGCATGTTCCGCCGCCGGTGGGTGACCCCGCCAAGCCCCTGCAGCTGCAGGTCACCACCCTCGATTATTCCGATTTCCTGGGCCGGATCATGATCGGCCGGGTGCACAACGGCACGATCGTCGGTGGCCAGAGTGTCGCCCTGATCCGCGACGACGGCAGCATCAAGCGCGGACGGATCAGCAAGTTGCTCGGCTTCCAGGGCCTGCAGCGGGTGGAAATTCCTGAGGCCCGGGCCGGAGATCTGGTGGCTGTGGCCGGCTTCGATGAGGTCAACATCGGCGAAACCATCGCCTGCCCCGACCATCCCGAGGCCCTGCCGCTGATCAAGGTGGACGAACCCACCCTGCAGATGACCTTCGTGGTCAACGACTCGCCGTTCGCCGGAAAGGAGGGCAAGTTCGTCACCAGCCGTCAGTTGCGGGATCGCCTGCAGCGCGAGTTGCTTACCAACGTGGCGCTACGGGTGGAGGACACCGACTCCCCCGATCGTTTCTCCGTCTGCGGACGGGGCGAGCTCCACCTCGGCATCCTGATCGAGACGATGCGCCGCGAAGGCTTCGAGTTTCAGGTCTCCCAGCCCCAGGTGATCTTCCGCACCATCGATGGCACGCCCCACGAGCCCTTCGAAACCCTGGTGATGGATGTGCCCGAGGAAGCGGTGGGCAGCTGCATCGAGAAGCTGGGCATGCGCAAAGGTGAAATGCAGAACATGGAGGCCACCAGTGATGGGCGCACCCAGCTGGAGTTTGTGGTGCCCTCCCGGGGCCTGATCGGCTTCCGTGGTGAGTTCATTCGCGCCAGCCGCGGTGAAGGCATCATGAGCCACTCCTTCCTCGACTACCGCCCGATGCAGGGCGATTTCGACGCCCGCCGCAACGGCGTGCTGATTGCCTTTGAGGAAGGCACCGCCACCTTCTATGCCCTCAAGGGTGCCGAAGATCGCGGCCAGTTCTTCATCACCCCCGGCACCAAGGTGTACAAGGGGATGATCGTCGGCGAGCACAACCGTCCGCCCGATCTCGAACTCAACGTCTGCAAGGCCAAACAGGTCACCAACATCCGTTCGGCCGGCGCTGAGGTACTCGATACCCTCCAGTCGCCGATCCAGATGACCCTGGAACGGGCCCTCGAATACATCGGCCCCGACGAGATGCTGGAGGTCACGCCCGAGTCGATCCGGCTGCGCAAGATGCCGGTGAAAAAGCCCGCCAAGCGTTGAGCGAAGGCTCCCCGCTCGCCGACGAGGAAACCCTGCTGCAGGCCGACCCACGCCTGCGGCAGGCGGTGGTGGATTTCAACAACGCCGACTGGTATGCCTGCCACGACGGCTTAGAGGCGCTGTGGCAGGAGACCCAGGGACCCATGCGTCCTGTCCTGCAGGGCCTGCTGCAGATCGCTGTGGCGGAACTTCATCTGGAGCGGGACAACCGTCACGGCGCCACGGTGCTGATGGGCGAGGGCCTGGGGCGGCTGCGACGTTGCGGCGATGAAGCCCTTGGCTTGACGCTGGCCCCCCTGCGACTGATGGCAGCCGAGCGCCTTAGCGCCCTGCAGCAACAGGGCGATCTCCACTCCCTGCCCCTGCCGCGCCTGGAACTGGCGCGAGCTGCGGGCACGTCGCCGGTACATTGAGCACACTCAAGGCCTCAACGATTCCCACCTTGGCCCTGCCCCAACGCCCGTTGTTGTTCGTGCTTGCCGCCGGGCTCGCTGCCGCCGCCTTGCTGCTGCTGCCGTCCCGTCCCGTCGCTGCCCAGGCCCCCAGGGCGAAAGCTGCCGCCACGGGCATGGTCACGATCGAGTCCGATAGCCAGCAGGCCGACAATCAGAACGGCATCGTCACCGCCACGGGGAACGTACGCATCGTCTATGCCGATCGCGGCATGACGGCGACGTCGCGGCAGGCGCAGTACTTCAGCAACGAAGGGCGTTTGGTGCTCACCGGCGACGTCGACGTGATCGATACGGATGGCCAACGCCTGCGGGCGGAGCGCCTTGTTTACCTGCTGGACAGCGAGCGCATGGTGGCGGAACCACCGGCCGGCAAGCAGGTGTTCAGCAAGTTCCGCTTGCAGCAACAGGGCAGCACCAAGCCTGCCATCACCAAGCCGTGAGCCTGGTACTGGAGAGGGTGGCCATCACCCTTGCAGGCCGTCCCCTGGTGAGCGACGTCAGCCTGGACCTTCAGCCGGGTGAGGTGGTTGGGCTCCTCGGTCCGAACGGGGCCGGCAAGACAACCACCTTCAACCTGATCACCGGGCTGCTTCGGCCCGACTGTGGCGAGGTGCTGCTGGATGGAGACTCCGTCGCCCATCTGCCGATGCCCCGCCGGGCCAGGCTCGGCATCGGCTACCTCCCCCAGGAGGCCAGTGTGTTCCGCCAGCTGAGTGTGCGAGACAACCTGATGCTGGCCCTGCAGGAGAGCGGATCGGAGCCAGCTGGACGTCGCCAACGCCTTGAGGAGCTGATCAACGACTTCCATCTGGGCAGCTTTCAGTACCGCCGCGGCTACCAGCTCTCCGGCGGGGAACGGCGCCGTTGCGAAGTGGCCAGGGCCCTGGCGGTGGGAAACCACGGTCCCCGCTATCTGCTGCTCGACGAACCCTTTGCCGGGGTTGATCCCATGGCCGTGGCCGACCTCCAAACCTTGATCGAAAGCCTGCGCCACCGTCAGATGGGGGTGCTGATCACCGACCACAACGTCCGGGAAACCCTGGCGATCACCGACCGTGCCTACATCCTTGCTGATGGCAAGATCCTGGCGTCCGGTCCTTCCCTGTCGGTGGCCAACGATCCCCTGGTGCGGCGGCACTACCTCGGTGAGGGCTTTCAGCTTTGAAGGCAGCCCTGCTGGAGAAGCGCCCCACCTGGCTGCAGTTGCCCAGCCGTGAACGGCTGCGGGACTGGAAGCGAACACCGCGATGGCGCGATCTCCCCCTGCTGGATCGCTGGCTGCTGCAGGAGCAACTGGGCCCTCTGCTGTTTGGCATCGCCGCCTTCACGGCTGTCTCCCTGTCGGTGGGAGCCGTGTTCGAGCTGGTGCGCCGGGTTGCGGAGTCGGGGCTGCCGGTGCTGGCGGCCGTCAAGGTGCTGCTGCTGCGGCTGCCCTCCTTTCTGGTCCTGTCCTTCCCGATGGCGACCCTGATGGCCACCCTGTTGGCCTACAGCCGCCTGTCGGGGAGCAGCGAACTGACGGCCCTGCGCAGTGTGGGGGTGAGCACCCGTCGCATGGTGCTGCCAGCCATGGCCCTGGCCCTGGTGATGTCCCTGCTCACGTTCGTCTTCAACGACGCAGTCGTACCACGGGCCAATCTTGAGGCCACCAACAGCCTGGAGCGAGCCCTTGGCAAGGCCATCGCTACCGAACAGAGCGATAACGCCCTCTACTCCCGCTTCAGCGACGCCAAGTTGCCGAATGGCGACTCGGTCAAAGTGCTGAGCCATATCTTTTTCGCCCGGAAGTTCATCAAGGGTGTGATGTTCGATGTGACGTTGCTGGACTTCAGTCGTGAAGGGTATCGCCAGATGCTGACGGCACTGATTGGCAAATGGAATGAAGAGAAGGGGATGTGGGAGTTCACCAACGGCCGGATCACCAACATCGATGTCGCCACTGGCACCACCACCTCCGCCAGCTTCGACCGCTACCTCTACCCCTTCACCCGAGATCCGATTGAGGTGGCCCAGCTGCCCACCGACGCCAGCACCATGACCGTCGGACAGGCGCTCACGGCGGAACGGCTCCTGTTGGAGGCCAACAACACCAAGGAGGCACGACGCCTGCGGGTGCGCATCCAGGAGAAGTTCGCGTTCCCGGCCATCTGTCTGGTGTTTGGGTTGATCGGCAGCAGCCTGGGGGTCCGGCCCAACTCCCGCACGAGCCGCAGCCAGGGTTTCGGCATCAGCGTGCTGCTGATTTTTGGCTACTACCTGATGTCCTTCATCTTCAGCTCCCTCGGGGTGACGGGCACCTTGATGCCCTTCTTGGCGGCCTGGCTGCCCGTGATCATCGGGCTGGCCGGTGGGCTCTGGCTGCTGCGCCAGGCCAGCCGCTGAGGCTCCACCCGACGGACGACACGGCAGAGTGGTTTGGTTTCGAACCGCACCCTGGTGAACGATCCGGTCATCGGTCTTGGTCTCGCCGCCTTCGCCCTGCTGCTGCTGGTCTTGCCCATCGCCTTCTGGTCCGTCAGCGGCGGCCGCAGCAACCCGGTGGTGAGGATGTTGGTGGCCTCTGCCAACCTCTGCCTGACGGCCCAGTTGGTGCTGCGTTGGTGGGAGTCGGGCCACTTCCCGATCAGCAACCTCTACGAGTCGCTCTGTTTCCTGGCCTGGGCCTGCACCCTCACCCAGCTGTTGGTAGAACGCAGCTGGCCCAACCCCCTGGTGGCGGCGGCGGCCACCCCCATGGGGCTGGGTTGCGTGGCCTTCGCCAGCTTCGCCCTCCCCGATCGCCTCCAGGAGGCCTCTCCCTTGGTGCCGGCGTTGCGCTCCAGCTGGCTGGTGATGCACGTCAGCGTCATCATGGTCAGCTACGCCGCCCTGCTGGTGGGCTCCCTGCTGTCGGTCGCTGTGTTGTTCGTCGACCGCAACCAGGATCTGGAGTTGCGCGGCAGCTCGATCGGCAGCGGCGGTTTCCGCCAGGCCCAGCTGGCCAGCGACGGACCTGGCGCCATGGCCCTAAGCAGCAGCAGCTTCCGCATCAGCGAACAGCTCGACAGCCTCAGCTACCGCACGATCACGGTGGGCTTCCTGTTGTTGTCGGTGGGTCTGGTGAGCGGCGCGGTCTGGGCGAATGAGGCCTGGGGCAGCTGGTGGAGCTGGGATCCCAAGGAGACCTGGGCCCTGATCTGCTGGCTGGTCTATGCGGCCTACCTGCACACCCGGCTGATCCGTGGCTGGCAGGGGCGGCGGCCGGCGATCGTGGCCTCCGCAGGTCTGGTGGTGATCGCGGTCTGCTACATCGGGGTCAACCTGCTTGGCATCGGCCTGCACAGCTATGGCTGGTTCCTTGGTGACTAGGACACTGCCAGCTTGGTGTCGAGGGTTCCTTGCACCACGGTTGCGGATCCCCCTGGTTCTACTGGCAGGACTGGCCTTGAGACTGGCACTCTCCGCCATCCTGCCGCCCGGCTACGACGAGGCCTACTACAGCTTTTACGGGCAGCATCCGGCCCTGAGCTATTTCGACCATCCCGTTGCTGTGGGGCTCTGGGCCTGGGCCGGCCAGCGGCTGGGGGGATCGATCCTCGCCCTGAGGGTGCCATCCCTGCTGAGCTACACAATCGCGCTCGCCTTTCTGGCCGGAGCGACAGAACGCTGGTTCGGCCAGCGCGCGGCTGTGCTGTGTGCCCTCCTGGGCAGTCTCTGCCCAGTGCTTCTGCTGTGCGGAGGCGTCCTGCTGCTGCCGGACAGCCCCTTGCTGCTGGCCCTGGCCGCACTCCTCTGGTGGCTGTCCCGACACCCGAAGGTGATTCCGGGCACAGCGGGCGAGGCCGTGGGGCTCGGCCTGCTTCTGGGCCTCGTCACCCTGGGGAAGTACCACTCCTTTCTGGTTCTGCTGTCGCTGCTGGGCTGGTGTCTGGGCTCTCCCCACCGACGCAGCCTCTACCGAAGTCCCTGGCCAGCACTGGGATGGCTGGTCTGGCTGATCGTGTCAACGCCTCTGTGGCTCTGGAACGTGAAGCATGGCTGGGTTTCCTTTCTCTTCCAGGGCGGCCGGATCGATGCAGGGGCCAGTTATTCGCTGGCCTCTCCCCCCCTGTTCCTTCTGTCCCAGTTGGTGCTGCTCTTCCCCACGCTCGGGGTCGTCCTGTTGCTGGCCCTGCTGCCCCGATCGGGACCGGACGATGCCGCCGGTTCCAGGCAGCTCCTGCGTTGGCTGGTGCTGCCCCAATTGGTGGTGTTCGTGGCTCTGACCGGGCGGATGCATGTGCTCGCGAGCTGGCTGGTGCCGGCCTGGTGGCTGCTGCTGCCCCTCGCCGCTGACTGGCTCGCTGGGCTGAAACGGCCCAGGCTGCGGCCTTGGCTCTTGGCGGGGGGGTGGGGCACGGCCCTGGTCCTGCCGCCGTTGCTGCTCACCCTGGCGACCCAGGTGCGCTGGGGGGTGTTCGACCACTGGCTGCCTGTCGGGCTGGACACGTCGACGCAGCTGATGCCGCCTGACAGCCTGCGCCGGGATCTGCAACGTCACCCCGCCCTGTGGCAGGCGCTCCAGGAGGCCCAGCTGATTGCCGCCAACCGCTATGACCTGCCGGGCTTCCTGTCCCTGGCCTTGGGCCGCGGGCACAGGGCGGCGTTCACCACCTTCAACCCTGATGCCCGAGGGTTTGCCTGGTGGCAGCCTGCCGACGGCTTCCAGGGAACCAGCGGCGTGATCTTCGGGATTGAGGAGCCAGGTCAGCCTGTGGTTCCAACCTCCTGGGGGCCCTGGATGGGGCCCGTCGAGTCCCTGGGCACCGTTGAGATCCATCGCGCCGGACGACCGGCGCTGCGGCTGGCTTTCTCCCGCTTCGGACCCCTTCCCTACCCGTTGCCTCGCTTTTATGGACCGAGCGCCTTGGTGAGGCCCTCGCCCTGAGGCATGGGCCCCGTTGCCAAGCAGGCGACTTCAGACCAGGGCCGGTTCGGGACGGCGGCTGTTGCGGATGCCGGTGATGGCTTCGGCGTAGTCGGCGTGGCCGAAGACGCCCGAGCCGCTGACGATCGCGTTGGCGCCCGCCTCGATCACCTGCCAGGCGTTGCTGCCCTTGACGCCACCGTCAACTTCGATCCAGGGATCGAGGCCGCGCTCGTCGCAGAGGCGGCGTAGCTGGCGGATCTTTTCCACCTGGGAGGGAATGAAGCTCTGGCCGCCGAATCCGGGGTTGACGCTCATGATCAGCACCAGATCGCAGAGCTCAAGGCAGTACTCGAGGGTGTCGAGCGGGGTGCTGGGGTTGAGCACGGCACCGGCCATCTTGCCGAGGTCCTTGATCTGGCTCAGGTTGCGATGCAGGTGGGGGCAGGCTTCCACCTGGACGCTGATGATGTCGGCGCCCGCCTTGGCGAAATCAGCCACGTATCTCTCGGGCTCGACGATCATCAGGTGCACATCGAGGGGCTTGGTCGTCACCGGCCGCAGCGCCTCGACAATCAGTGGGCCGATGGTGATGTTCGGCACGAAGCGGCCGTCCATCACGTCCACATGGATCCAGTCAGCACCGGCGGCATCGACGGCGCGGACGTCGTCACCGAGGCGGGAGAAGTCGGCGGAGAGGATCGACGGGGAGATCACCAGGGGCTTGGTGCTCATGGACGGCCACCGCAGCGGAAGAATGAAGGGATTGTAAGGAGCGGCCCACCTTGGGACTCCCGAGGGGCTCCCGGGCGCGCTGATACGATGGCCCCGCTTCGACTCCGAGAGGCCTTGCAGCGGCTGGATCTTTCCCCGCTTTGCTTGCGGTCCGCCTCCGGCGTACCGGCCCCTCGTTGAGGCCCTCCCCCCCGCCGGACCGTTGTGGATCGCACTCTCATCCAGGAACTGCTCGAAGTCGTCGAGCAGGCCGCCATCGCCTCTGCCCGCCTGACAGGGCTCGGCAAGAAGGACGAAGCCGATGCCGCTGCCGTGGAGGCGATGCGCCACCGCATGGGCAGCATCGCCATGCAGGGCCGCATCGTCATCGGTGAGGGCGAACGGGATGAAGCCCCGATGCTCTACATCGGCGAGGAAGTCGGCAGCGGCACAGGCCCCGGCGTCGATTTCGCCGTCGATCCCTGCGAAGGCACCAACCTCTGTGCCAACGCCCAGGACGGCTCGATGGCCGTGCTGGCCGCCAGCGACCGCGGTGGCCTTTTCTATGCGCCCGACTTCTACATGAAGAAGCTGGCCGCACCGCCGGCCGCCAAGGGCAAGGTGGACATCCGCAAGAGTGCCACCGAGAACATCGCCATCCTGAGCGAGTGCCTGGGCATGCCCGCCAGCGATCTGGTGATCGTGGTGATGGACCGTGCCCGCCACAAGGGCCTGATCGCCGAAATCCGCGCCACCGGCGCCCGGGTCAAGCCGATCAGTGACGGCGACGTGCAGGCCGCCATCGCCTGCGGCTTCGCTGGCACCGGCACCCATTGCCTGATGGGCATCGGCGCCGCCCCCGAGGGCGTCATCTCCGCCGCCGCCCTGCGTTGCCTCGGCGGCCACTTCCAGGGCCAGCTGGTCTATGACCCCGCTGTCGCCCAGACCACCGAGTGGGCCGACTACACCAAGGAGGGCAACATCGCCCGCCTCAACGAGATGGGCATCACCGACGTCGACAAGGTCTACGAAGCCGAGGAGCTGGCCTCCGGTGAGAACGTCGTCTTCGCCGGCAGCGGCATCACCCCCGGCCTGCTGTTCAAGGGCGTCGTGTTCGAGCCCGACTGCACCCGCACCAGCAGCCTGATCATCAGCTCCCTTGACCGCAGCGCCCGCTTCACCGATACGGTGCACATCAAGGAGGGCGCCAAGAGCATCGCCCTGCGCTGAATCCCCCAGAGCCCGGACCTCGGAGCCCGCCTGCATGCACATCGCCGTCGTCGGTCTGAGCCATCGCACGGCTCCGGTGGAAATCCGCGAGCGCCTGAGTATCCCCGAGCAGACCATGGAGGATTCCCTCCAGCGGCTGCGGGCGGATGAACAGGTGATCGAGGCCTCGATCCTGAGCACCTGCAACCGGCTGGAGATCTACACCCTCCTGCGCCATCCCGAACGGGGCATCAGCGCCGTCGGCGACTTCCTCAGCCAGCAGTCCGGGCTGGCGGTGGAGGAGTTGCGTCCCCACCTGTTCACCTACCACCATGAGGAGGCGGTGGGCCACCTGCTGCGGGTGGCCGCCGGCCTCGACAGCCTGGTGCTGGGGGAGGGTCAGATCCTTTCCCAGGTTAAGAAGATGGTGCGCCTGGGCCAGGAGCACCGCTCCGTGGGGCCGATTCTCAACCGCCTGCTCAACCAGGCGGTGAGCACCGGTAAGCGGGTGCGCACCGAAACCAACCTGGGCACCGGTGCGGTGTCGATCAGCTCGGCGGCCGTGGAGCTGGCCCAGCTCAAGGTGGGCCAGGCCCGTGGCCGGGACGAACTGGTTCCCCTCGACCAGGAACAGGTGGCGGTGGTGGGGGCGGGCCGCATGGCCCGCCTGCTGCTGCAGCACCTCCAGGCCAAGGGCTGCCGGGGCGTGGTGGTGCTCAACCGCACCGTCTCCAGGGCCGAGGCTCTGGCGGCTGATTTCCCAGCCCTGCCGGTGCAGTGCCGTCCCCTGGACGACCTCGACCACTGCCTGAGCACCTGCTCGCTGGTGTTCACCAGCACTGGCGCCGAAGAGCCGATCATCACGGCCCGCCGGCTGGAGGGACTGAACCGCCGTTCCAGCCTGATGCTCATCGATATCGGTGTGCCCCGCAACATCGGTGCGGATGCGGCCGACCTGCCGGGTGTCGACAGTTTCGATGTCGACGATCTCCAGGAGGTGGTCGCCCGCAACCAGGAGGCCCGCCGGGAGATGGCCGCCGAGGCCGAGGGGCTGCTGGCCGAGGAATCGCGCCTGTTCCTGGAGTGGTGGGACGGCCTCGAGGCGGTCCCCCTGGTCAACCGGTTGCGCCTGCAGCTGGAGGACATCCGGGAGCAGGAGCTCCAGAAGGCCCTGAGCCGCATGGGCCCCGACCTCTCCGCCCGGGAGAGGAAGGTGGTTGAAGCCCTCAGCAAGGGGATCATCAACAAGATCCTGCACACCCCGGTCACCAAGCTGCGGGCCCCCCAGCCCCGCCAGCAGCGACTGGCCTCCATGGGGGTCCTGCGCGACCTCTTCGAGCTTCACGACGACCCACCGGAGGCCTGAGCCTCCGCCCCAACAATCCACTGCAACGGAACATGAACCGAGTTGCCGCCGCGCCGCGCTCCGCATCACCACGCTCCAGTACGGTCTGGCCAGCCAAGGACCGAGGACTGGGCTCATGAAACGCGTTCTGGCCATCATTCTGGGAGGCGGGGCGGGAACACGCCTTTATCCCCTCACCAAGATGCGGGCCAAGCCCGCCGTGCCCCTCGCGGGCAAGTACCGCCTGATCGATATTCCCATCAGCAACTGCATCAACTCGGAGATCAACAAGATCTACGTCTTGACCCAGTTCAACAGCGCTTCGCTCAACCGTCACCTGACGATGAGCTACAACCTCTCCGCCGGTTTCGGCCAGGGGTTCGTGGAGGTGCTCGCCGCTCAGCAGACCCCCGACAGCCCCAGCTGGTTTGAGGGCACCGCCGATGCGGTTCGCAAGTACCAGTGGCTGTTCCAGGAGTGGGATGTGGACCACTACCTGATTCTCTCCGGTGACCAGCTCTACCGGATGGACTACAGCAAGTTCGTCCAGCACCACATCGATTGCGGCGCCGACCTGACCGTCGGTGCCCTGCCGGTGGATGGGGCCCAGGCCGAGGGCTTCGGCCTGATGCGGACATCCTCCGACGGCCGCATCCTGGAGTTCAGCGAGAAGCCCAAGGGGGACGCTCTGGAGGCGATGCGGGTCAACACCGAAAGCCTGGGTCTGTCCGCCGAAGAAGCGGTCAAACGACCCTTCCTGGCGTCGATGGGGATCTACGTCTTCAACCGCAACACCCTGTTCAACCTGCTGGCCAGCAATCCGGAGTCCACCGATTTCGGCAAGGAGATCATCCCCACCTCCCTGCGGGAAGGGGACCATCTGCAGACCTTCCTCTTCGACGACTACTGGGAGGACATCGGCACGATCGGGGCGTTCTACGAGGCCAACCTGGCCCTCACCGAGCAACCCAACCCGGCCTTTTCGTTCTACGACGAGAAGTTCCCGATTTACACCCGGCCCCGCTACCTGCCCCCCAGCAAGCTGCAGGACGCCCAGGTCACCCAGTCGATCATCGGGGAAGGCTCCCTGCTGAAGGCCTGCAGCATCCACCACTGCGTCCTGGGGGTTCGCTCCCGCGTCGAAGATGAGGTGGTGCTCCAGGACACCCTGGTGATGGGCGCCGACTTCTTCGAGTCCTCGGAGGAGCGACTGGTGCTGCACGAGCGGGGCGGCACACCGATCGGCGTGGGCCGGGGCACCACAGTCAAGGGGGCCATCCTTGACAAGAACGTGCGCATCGGCCGCGACGTCACCATCGTCAACAAGGATCGGGTGGAGGAGGCCGACCGACCTGAGCTCAACTTCTACATCCGCAACGGCATCGTGGTGGTGGTCAAAAACGGCACCATCGCCGACGGCACGGTCATCTGAACCGCGCGTGAAGGGGAGGGCTGGGCCAGCAGTTGCTGACATCCCTCCCCAGGACACCGACGAGGCGCCGACCGCTGGCCACACTGCCAACGAATCAAGGAGACCTCGGTCCTATGGGCAAGGCGCATTTCGGACTCATCGGCCTAGGCGTGATGGGTGAGAATCTGGTCCTCAATGCCGAGAGAAACGGGTTCTCGAGCGTTGTCTACAACCGGACCTACGCCAAGACCGAGGACTTCCTGGCCGGACGCGGTGCCGGCAAGGACATCGTGGGGGCCGCCACCCTGGAGGAGTTCGTGGGTGCGCTGGAGCGGCCCCGCCGCATCCTGATGATGGTCAAGGCGGGCGATCCGGTGGACGCCACCATCGCCAGCATCTCGCCCCTGCTCGAGGAAGGTGACCTGCTGATCGATGGCGGCAACTCCCTCTTCACCGACACCGAGCGGCGCGTCAAGGAGCTGGAGAGCAACAGCTTCGGCTACATCGGCATGGGGGTCTCCGGCGGCGCCAAGGGGGCCCTGGAGGGGCCGAGCATGATGCCCGGCGGTACCAAGGCGGCCTATGACGCCATTGAGAGCCTGGTGACCAAGATGGCCGCCCAGGTGGAGGACGGCCCCTGCGTCACCTACATCGGCCCAGGCGGCGCCGGACACTTCGTCAAGACCGTCCACAACGGCATTGAGTACGGCATCGAGCAGATCCTGGCCGAGGCCTACGACCTGATGAAGCGCATCGGCGGCCTCGATGGCGACGCCATGGCCGACGTGCTGGGGGGCTGGAACCAGACCGAAGAGCTCGCCTCCTTCCTGGTGGAGATCACCGAGGTGTGCCTGCGCACCAAGGATCCCGAAAGCGGTGGCGATCTGGTGGAGCTGATCGTCGATGCCGCCGGCCAGAAGGGCACCGGCCTGTGGACCGTGGTCAGCGCCCTGGAGATGGGAGTGCCCGTGCCCACCATCTACGCCGCCCTCAACGCCCGGGTGCTGAGCTCCCTGCGCAGTGAGCGAATGGCGGCCGAATCGGTGCTGCACGGCCCCGCCCCCTACAGCTTCCCCCTGGGGGAGCCGGCCACCGGCATGGCGCCGCTGCGGGATGCCTGCATCCTGGCCTGCATCGCCAGCTATGGCCAGGGCATGGCCCTGCTGCAGGAGGCCTCCAAACTCCACGATTACAACCTCGACTTCTCGGCCATCGGCCAGATCTGGAAGGGGGGCTGCATCATCCGGGCCCGGCTGCTGCAACGCATCCAGGACGCCTATGGCGCCAACCCCTCCCTGCCCAACCTGATGCTGGATCCCTGGTTCGCCGCCCAGGTCAACCAACGCCTGGACGGCCTGCGCCAGGTGGTGGCGGGGGCGGCCCTGGCTGGCATCCCCGTGCCCTGCCTGAGCAGCACCCTCGATTACATCGACAGCTACCGCAGCGGCCGTCTGCCCCAGAACCTGGTGCAGGCGATGCGGGACTGCTTCGGCTCCCATACTTATGAACGCACGGACCGCCCCGGCGCGTTCCATACCGAATGGCTCGATTGACCGAACCCAGCACCCGTTATCACCTGATCGTTGCCGCCAGCCCCGGGGAGCTGGCCCGCCAGGCGGTCGAACAGATCGCCGCCGGCATCGACCTGGCCCTGGCCGAGCGGGACCGGGCCCAGATTGCCCTGGCCGGTGGCGAAACCCCCCGGGCGGCCTATGGCCGTCTGGGAGGCGAGCACCTGCCCTGGGAGCGTGTCGATGTGCTCCTGGGAGACGAGCGCTGGGTGCCGGCCGACGACCCCTCCAGCAATGCCCGCATGCTGCGCGAAACGCTGCTGGCCCAGCCGCCAGCCAGCCGGGCCCGGTTCCATCCGGTGCCCACCGACCGGCCCGATCCGGAGGCCAGCGCCGTGGCCTATGCCGAGGAACTGGCGCTGCTCTGTCCCGGCCTGCTGCCCCGCTTTGATGTCATCCTGCTGGGCCTGGGCGACGACGGCCATACGGCCTCCCTGTTTCCCGGCACGGCGGCCCCCGGAGTGGTCGACCGCGCCGTCACCATCGGCGAGGGCAAGGGGCTGCCCCGCATCACCCTCACCGCGCCGGTGCTCTCGGCCGCCCGTCGGGTGATCTTTCTGGTCAGCGGCGCCGGCAAACGCCAGGCGCTCGCCCGGCTGCTGGATCCCAGTGAGCCCGCCGAGCGCACCCCCGCCCGCTTGGTGCGGCCAGCCTCCGAGGTGGTGATCCTCGCCGATGCCGCCGCCGCCGCCGACCTTCCCCCCCGCTGAAGCGACTATGCAGGTGGTGAGTGGCGATGGTTTCAGCGGCTGGCATGCCCTCAACGACACCGTGATGGGCGGCCGCAGCAGCGGCGTCTGCACGGTCAGCAGCCGTGGGCTGCGGCTGGAGGCGGAGGTGGTGGAGCAGGGCGGTGGCTTCGTCAGCTGCCGCTCGCCGGTGTTCTCCCCGCCCCTGGATCTTTCCGATCAGGCCGCCTTCGAACTGGAGCTGCAGGGGGATGGCCGCCACTACAAGCTGGCCGTCGCCTGCGCCGATGGGGTGGCGGGCCTCACCGAACTGATTCCCGGCGGGGTGCGCTGGGTGGCCAACTTCGCCACCGCCGCCGATGGCCCCTGCCGGCTGCGGATTCCGTTCGATCAGCTGCGTCCCTCCATCCGTGCCAAGCCGATCGAGGCCCTGCCCCTCGGCTTGCCGCTGCGGTTCGACGCCGCGCGCATCACCCGGCTGCAGATCCTGCATTCCAAGTTCGGCGACGACGGCACCGCCAATCCAGGCTTCCGGGCCGGCCCGCTCCTGCTGGAGCTGATGGCGATCGATGCCGTCGCCTGAGTCTTCGATCGGCAGCGCCAACACAGACCTGAGCCGGTTGGTGGCGGCAGCGGCCGACCTCTGCCGCAAGCCCCTGCGCCATGCCGTGGTGTCGCCCAGCCACGGCGTCTCGGCAGCCGAGGCGGACGCCGAGACGCACCACAGCCTCGACCTCTGCCTGCGCCTGGAGGCCCGCACGCCCGAGGGCGAGCGGCTGCCGGCGGAAGATCTGGAGCTGGAGATCTACAGCAGCGGCGAGGCGCTCAACCTCACCCTCGCCTGGTGCCACAGGGACGATCAACCGCTGCTGTGGCACGGAAGCCACCCGGTCTGGATGGATGGGGCCACGGGGCTGCGCAGCAGCTGTCCGCCCGAGGGCGATCCGCTGGAGGCCCTAGCCCGCCGCCTCAGGGCCCTGCTGCAGCCCGATCAGGGTTGAGACGACGGCAGCACCACCAGCAGGGCCCCGATCCCCACCGATGACGGCAGGCGCCAGAGTTCGGCCGCTGCCTGCAGCGTTCGGCCATCCCGGTGCCGCAGGCTGAGGCGCTCGCTGCGCATCACCGGCTCCGCGGTGGCGACGTCGCTGACCGAGTCCGCCCACACCGCCTCCGGCAGAGCGCAGAAGAGGGACGCCGGCGAGCCCACCAGGCTGGCCCGGTCGAAGCCGAGGCGTTCGCAGAGGCTGCCATTGACCATCACCACCCGCTGCTCGGCGTCGAACACCGCCAGGGCGAAGCTGGTGCTGCGGATCAGGGTCTCGAAGAGAACGCTCAGGTCCTGGCCATGCTTCCCGATCTGGCGCTGCTCCGTCACGTCGGCCAGGGTGCCGACCACGTAGCGATCCATGGCTTCAGTGAGCACCCGGGCGTTTTCCTTCACCCAGCGGCGCTGGCCATCGCGGCGGATGATCCGGTATTCCACCGACCAGCCACCCTGTCTCAGGTTGCGGCTGGCCCAGACCCGCTCGCGGTCGGCCGGATCGATGGCGTCATCGAGCAGTTCCGAATGGGCGAACAGCTCGGCCGGGGTCCAGCCCGTCAGGGGCAGGATGCGCTTGCTGGCGTAGAGGAGGCGGTGCAGGGTGTCGTCCCTTTTCCAGACCGCTTCGTCGAGGGCATCGGTGAGGCTGGAGAAGGAATCCAGGGAGGCCTCAGCGGCCATGCGCAGGGCCTGCAGTTCCGACACGTCGGTGAGTGTGACGATGGCCCCGCGGCGCTGCCCCTCCTTTTCCTGGTAGGGCAGCACCTGGGCCAGGTAGGCGATCTCCTCGTTCACCGCCTCGATGCTGCGCCGGGAGGCGCCGGCCAGCACCTCCCCCAGGGCCGACCGCAGGCCAGGAAGGGCCACCGTGGTGGGGATCCCCAGCAGGGGCTGGCCGATGTCCCCCTCCACCAGGGCGAAGACGCGCACCGCCAGCGGCGTGTAGCGGGTGATCCGCAGCTCCCGGTCGACGATCACCATCCCCTGGTTCAGGGACCGCTGAATGTTCTCGAGATCGGAGCTGAGCTCCTGCAGGTCCTCCGTCTTGGCCCGCAGCTGCTGATTGAGGGTGCCCAGTTCGTCGTTGGTGGCCTGCAGCTCCTCGTTGGAGGATTCCAGCTCCTCATTCGACGACTGCAGTTCCTCGGAGGAGGCCTGCAGCTCCTCGGCGGAAGCTTCCAGTTCTTCGTTGGCCCCCTCCAGGTCGGCCATCGAGCGCCGCAGGGTGTCGTGGCTGGCGAGCAGCTCCTTCTCCAGCCTGGCGATCTGCTGGTCGAAGTCCGGTGCCCGGGTGACGGGCTCGCCACTGCTGGCGGGTTCCGGTCCATCGGCCGGCTCAGGCAGAAAGCTCAGCAGCGTCAGCAGCCGCTCGTTCACTTCCAGGGGCCGGGCCTCCAGCTGCAGGCGCAGGCCGAAGGCGGGCAGGTGCAGCACCCGGCTGCGCACCGGTTGGCCATCGGCCCGAACGATCAGCAGCAGGGCGCGGGCTTCGGCCTGCAGATCCGGCAGCAGAAAGGTGGTGGCGGCACTGGAGATCCGGCCCTCCGGCAGCCGGCAGTAGGGGCTGACATCGCCGATCACTTCTACAAGTTCGTGGGCTTCATCGAGCACCACGCAGGGGGGAAACGTGCTGCGCACCAGGGCTTCCAGGGTGGCGACGTGCTCCTCCACCACGGTTTCCCGCAGGATCGAGATGCGGCCCACCGGGCTGAACATCTGGGGGGGGCGCTGGGCCGGCTGGGTGAAGATGGAGTGGCGGCTGGGCTGGTTCTCGGCGGTGCGATAGAAGATGCGGTGCTCGGCATTGGCCACACCGAAGCCCTGGGTGCGGCTGCCGAGCGATTCGGTCCGCCCCAGGAACAGCAGACCGGAGGGCAGCAGGCCGAAACGAAACAGGCCCAGCACCCGGTCCTGCAGGGGCGGGGTGAAGTAGATGAGGGTATTGCGGCTGCAGATCAGATCCAGCCGCGGGAAGGGAGGGTCCATTCCCACGTTGTGACGGGCGAACACGACGCAGTTGCGCAGGGCTTCGCTGATCTGCATCTCGCCGTTGTGACGAACCACAAACCGCTCCCGCAGGGCTTCCGGGATCGCCATGACGGTCGACGCCGGGTAGGTGGCCCGGCGCGCCAGGCCCAGGCTTTCCTCGTCGAGATCGGTGCCGAAGATCTTGAGGTGATGGCTCAGATCCTGGGGATGGTCGAGCACCTCGCTGATCAGCATGCCGATGGAGTACACCTCTTCGCCGGTGGCACATCCGGGCACCCACACCCTGAGGCGATCCCGGCGGGTGCGCTGGGCCACATAGGCCCGCAGCAGGTCGCCCAGGGCCGTGAAGGATTCGGGGTCGCGGAAAAAGGACGTGACGGTGACCAGCAGGTTCTGGACCAGGGCTGACGACTCATTGCGGTCGGCCGTCAGCAGCTGCAGGTACTGCTCCATGGTGTCCATCTGGCGCAGCGCCATGCGCCGCGACAGCTGCCGCTGCAGCGTGGAGTGCTTGTACTGGCTGAAGTCGATGCCGCTGTTGTGCTTGAGCAGCTCCAGGGCGCTGCTGACATTCAGGGCCTCCGGTTTCGGCAGGTTTTGCTCCACCCAGTCGTCGCCCGAACGCATCAGCTCACAGAGGTGCTGACCGATGGCGACCGGGTCGAGGATGAGGTCGGCCCCACCCATGGCGATGGCGGCCCTGGGCATGCCATCGAAGCGGGCGCTCTCGGGGGTCTGGGCGATGGTGAGGCCGCCGGCGGCACGAACGGCCCGCAGACCGCGGGCCCCGTCGGATCCGGTGCCCGACAACACCACGGCAGCGCCGCGCTCGGCCCAATGATCGGCGATCGATTCGAACAGGCGATCGATGCTGGGGCTGGGACCGAAGCGCGGTTCGGGGTCCACCAGGGCCACCCGGTTCCCCTGCACGCGGATGTCGTGATTGGGTGGACACACGGTGATGGTGTCGGGGAGAAACACGGCCCCATCCACCGCCTTGACCACCTGCAGCGGCGTGACCCGGGCCAGCAGATCGACCATCAAGCTGCCGTGGTCGGGGGCCAGGTGCTGAGCCACGACATAGGCCACGCTGCCACCGGGGGCGAGGCTGGTCAGAAGCAGTTGCAGTGCCTCCAGCCCTCCTGCTGATGCGCCGATGCCGACAAGATGCATCAATGTCTCATTGAAATCATTCTCGATTTCTCCAGCT
This sequence comes from Cyanobium sp. Aljojuca 7A6, assembly GCF_024346455.1. Lineage (GTDB taxonomy): Bacteria > Cyanobacteriota > Cyanobacteriia > PCC-6307 > Cyanobiaceae > Cyanobium. The sequence goes on along the minus strand of NZ_JAGQCY010000002.1, from coordinate 209,152 downwards.
GTCCCCGAAGATGGCAAGGCATCGACAAGGGAGTCAGAGGATGGCGTCTGCAACGGCACTGCGTCACTGGATTGTTGCATCTGCAGATAGGCCGTGCAGGGCTAACTTTGAACTCTAACCGCAGACCGCAGGGCAACCTCTGGCCCGAGGGTTGATCCAGCGACGGATCAGAAGCAGCCTCCCATGCCAGAACCGTTGGCCCATTCGATCCGCTAAGAGGCCATTCGGTCCAATGGAGTTGGCCTGCAGAACCCTGCGGACCTCCCTTGCATGTTATGATGACAAAGATAGGCTTCAGATTCAGTCAGCGAGTCAATCGAAGTGCAGAGACTGACGATTGCCGACAAAGCGCAGCCTTGAACCCCAAGGGCGCCTTCGACATAAAATGTGATAAAATTATAAAGAACCGGCAAGGAGGTGGGCCATTCGATGAGTAGAGAGCCCCAAAATCTCAATCTGCGGCATCAACAGGCTTCTTGCTTCTCGAATCCCCTCCTACCCCAGCTTCCATTCAGTGAGGATCCAAAGGCCTGCGCCTTGCTCATGCAGGAGGCGTTGCCACTGATCGCGCTGCTGCCGCTTGAACCTGCACCATCCTGGTGGTTTTGCGGCACCAATGTTCCTCTCGGCAACATGGTGGCCACCGCCTGGACGGCCAAGCCCATGCGAGTGACGTTCAGCGATCGCCGCGATCGCATCGCCGTGCTTGGCTACGGAGGCGAGCAGCGCCTGCGGCAGGCCTCCCGCACCTGGCGTTGTGGCATCGGCTGCTGCCTGTTGATGGCCAAGGCACCATGTTCGATGGAAAGTTCTCTGTCCTCTGCTGTGGCTTTCACCCTGTCCGATGAACAGCTCCTCCATGTGGCGCTGAGCATGGGGGGGTATCACCAACAGCCTGCTGGCTGGGAAGAGATCCTGTCCCAGGCACACGGCTGGAGCCCGCCCGCGGATCCGGCCTCCCCTTCGCTCCTGTCCGCCCTTAGGCAGACAATGGACATGGCCGGACAACTCTCCGGGTATGGACGGGGGTTGCTTGATTCTCTGCAGATCGATGACCAGATCCATCGGTTGATGGCGGCCATGCTTCTGCCGGATCTGCGCGAAGAGAACTCCCTGGATCGCCTCAGGCATCGCCAGCGGCAGGGGCGTGACGCCTTTGATGAGTTGATCGACTACATCAAGCAGAATCTCGGTAGTCCCCTGACATTGACAGTCCTGGAGTCCAGGAGTCATTATTCACGTCGGGCTCTGCAGTATGCCTTCGCCGAACGGATGGGCTGCAGTGCCAGCCAGTGGATCAAGAATCATCGTCTCGACCTGGCCAGGAGACGGCTGGAAAATCCCCAACCGAGTGATTCGGTGGGGAGCATTGCCACGGAATGCGGCTACCGCTCCCTCGGGTTATTCAGCGTGGATTTTCAGCAGCGCTTTCACGTCAAACCGTCCCAGCTGCTGCGGGAATCCCGGCCGGAGTAGCCGCCGGGAGCGACGCTCTCAGGCGCGACGCTGGAAGCCGTCGATGGCTTCAGTACGGCTCTGGCTGTACTCCACGGGGTGGATGGCCTGCAGCGACGTTTCCAGCAAGTAGGCAGCAAGATTGGAGAGCGAACGTCCCTGGTGGTTGCTGCGCTCAATCAGGGCCTGATAGGCGTTGTATGGGATGGTGATCGTGACCCTCACAGGCCGCAGAAAAGGACCTGGTGTCGAATGGCTTCGCATGGGTTCATCGCTACTACCCAACAGATCTAGGCCCATTTTCACGAACTGAGTGCTGCCAAAGATGTCAGCCTTGACTCACCTACGAGAGATGAATCAAGGGCTGGACAGCGATTCACCCTGCTGTGATCAGCAGCGCGCTGCCGGCGCCGGCAGTGCAGGTCTGCATCAGGCTGTGCGAGTTGCACGATTCTGAAACCGGGCTGAACCGAGGCTTGATGGCACCCGATCTGTCGGTCGATCATTCGCTGGGTTGGTCGGTCACCGCCCCCAGGCTGCTGCTGCTCACCTGGCGGGCGTACTTGCCGAGCACCCCGGTCCGATAGCGGGGTTCGGGCTTCGTCCAGGCGCTGCGGCGTTGCGCCAGCTCGTCGGGCGTCACATTGAGCTGGATCAGGCGTTGCTTGGCGTCCACCGTGATGCTGTCACCTTCCTGCACCAGAGCAATGGTGCCGCCCACGGCGGCTTCCGGGGCCACGTGGCCCACCACCATGCCGTAGGTGCCGCCAGAAAAGCGACCATCGGTGATCAGGGCCACCGAATCGCCCAGCCCTTCGCCGATGATCGCCGCGGTGGGGGCCAGCATTTCGCGCATGCCAGGGCCGCCCACGGGACCCTCGTAGCGGATCACCACCACATCGCCGGCACTGATGCGCTTCTCGAGGATGGCCGCCAGGGCAGCCTCCTCGCTCTCGAACACCCGCGCAGGGCCTGTGATCACCGGATTCTTGACGCCGCTGATCTTGGCCACGCTGCCCTCTTCCGCCAGGTTGCCCCGCAGGATCGCCAGGTGCCCCTGGGCGTAGAGGGGGTTGGAGAGGGGCCGGATCACCTCCTGATCGGCCGGGGGCTCGGAGGGCACAGCAGCCAGCACCTCGGCGAGGGTGCGCCCCTCGATGGTGCGGCAGTCGCCGTGCAGCAGCCCGGCATCCAGGAGCAGCTTCATCACCTGGGGAATGCCGCCGGCCCGGTGCAGATCCACGGTCACGAAGCGTCCGCTGGGCTTGAGATCACAGATCACCGGAACCCGCTGGCGGATCGTCTCGAAATCGTCGATGCAGAGAGGCACACCGGCCGTACGGGCGATGGCCAGCAGATGCAGCACCGAATTGGTGGAGCCGCCCACCGCCATGATGACGCTGATGGCGTTCTCGAAGGCCTCCCGGGTGAGCAGATCCCGCGGCCGGATGTCAGCCGCGATCGCCTGCACCAGCACCTCGGCCGAGCGGGCGGCGCTGTCCGCCTTCTCCGGATCTTCCGCCGCCATCGTGGAGCTGTAGGGCAGGCTGAGGCCGAAGGCTTCGAAGGCTGAGCTCATCGTGTTGGCGGTGAACATGCCGCCGCAGCTGCCGGCGCCCGGACAGGCGTTCTTTTCGATCGCCAGCAGCTCTGCCTCACCAATCCGCCCACCGGAATACTGCCCCACCGCCTCAAAGGCGCTCACCACGGTGAGATCGCAGGGCCCCAGTTTCCCCGGTTTGATCGTGCCTCCGTACACGAAGATGGCCGGGATGTTCATGCGGGCCATGGCAAGCATGGCGCCGGGCATGTTCTTGTCGCAACCGCCGATGGCCAGCAGGCCATCCATGCTCTGGGCGTTGCAGGCGGTCTCGATCGAGTCGGCAATCACCTCGCGCGATACGAGTGAATACTTCATCCCCTCGGTCCCCATCGAGATGCCATCGCTGACGGTGATGGTGCCGAACATCTGCGGCATCGCTCCAGCGCCGCGGAAGGCCTGCTCGGCCCGCCGGGCCAGGTCGTTGAGGCCGATGTTGCAGGGCGTGATCGTGCTGTACGCGTTGGCGATCGCCACGATCGGCTTGCCGAAGTCATCGTCCCCGAATCCCACGGCCCGGAGCATGGCCCGGTTGGGGGAGCGTTGGAGGCCCTTGGTGATGGCGTCGGAGCGCAGCATGGCCGGGGAGGATCGGTTCTGCAGCAACTTACCGAGGGGCCTGCGCCCTCAGGGCTGGGGCTGCAGCTGCTCCAGCTGACGGCGCACCTCGTCAATCGCCTGGTTGAGTTTCTGGACGCGGTCATGCAGCTGGTCACGACCCACCGGCGGCTCGCCGCTGGCCTCCGCCAACCGGGAGAGCCGCAGCATCCGCAGCTGGCGCTGGACAAGGTGCCGCCGTTCGGCGCGGCGCAGCAGCCAGACCGCCAGGCCTGCAGCTCCCACCACCACACCGGCGGCTCCCGCCAGCAGCACGAGCCCACCGGCGGACGATTGCTCCCTGGAATCAGCCATGAACCTGCACCCGTCAGTGAGCTCGGAAGGGGAACCCAGCCTAGGCAGTGGCGGAAGCGATCCCATACAGCCGCTCACTCACCTCCCCGAAGCCGGGCACGATGCGATGCCGATTGTCCACTTCAGGGTCAATGCCAGCGCAGTAGATGGTGAGCTGGCTGTGGCGCTCCCCCACGACTTTGAGACCGGGGCTGGCCGCCAGGGGAGTGATCACCCGTAGCCGCTGGCCTTCCACACCAAGACCCTGGAGCCGGTCCAGCAGCGCCACCAGGATGGATCCGCTGGCCAGGCAGGGCAGGAACACCAGCACGCCGCTGCGGGGATCGATGGTGGCGGGCAGATCATCCAGGAACCAGTGGGGCTGGTGCTCAGGCCCGCAGGGCTCGATGCCCACGTGGGCCAGCTGGGCTGAAGGCAACACCGTCTGGGCCCCCTGCCACAGGCCGAGCCCCCCCCGCAGCACCGGGATCACCAGCAGGGGGATCTCCGGATCCACCACCTGGCCTTCGCTGCGGCCAAGGGGCGTCTCGACCGTCACCCGGCGATGGGGCAGCCAATCGCGCAGGGATTCATAGGTGAGCCAGCGGCCCAGTTCCGCCATCGCCGTGGCAAACAGGGGCGAGGGGGTGGCGCCATCACGCAGCAGGGTGAGCCAGTGGCCGATCAGGGGATGGGGGGGGACCACCACCCGCAGGGACATGCTCATGACGGGCTGCGTCTGCCATAGCTTGAACCGGCAGCGTACCGGTGTGGCATGGCCCCCAGCTTTCAGTCCTTTGCCGCGATCGCCCGCAGGGCCTGCGGCCTGCTGGGTGCCCTTCTGACCCTGGTGATGCTCTGGGCCGCGCTGCCGGTGGGACCGGCGCTGGCGATCACCGCCCCGGAGCTGCGGGCCCAGCGTTCCTTCCAGGATCTCGATCCGGATCTGCGGGGGCGCAATCTGCAGCAACAGGAATTCCTCAAGGCCTCCATGGAGGGCTTTGACCTGCGGGATGCCGATCTGCGTGGGGCCGTGTTCAATGCCACCGATCTGCGCCAGGCGGATCTGCGCGGCGCCGATCTTGAGGACGTGGTGGCGTTCGCCACCCGCTTCGACGGTGCTGACCTGCGCGGGACCCAGTTCCGCAACGCCATGCTGATGCAGAGCCGCTTTCGGGATGCCCAGATCGAAGGGGCTGATTTCAGCGACGCCGTGCTCGATATGCCTGAGCAAAAAGCCCTCTGTGCCCGCGCGTCCGGCCGCCACCCCGTCACCGGCGTGACGACCAGCGAAAGCCTTGGCTGCCGCTGACGCCCCGCTGGCCCTGCATCGGGGTGGCCGCAACTCCCCTAGGTTCTGGTGCTTGCCTTTGCCTCTTCTCTGATGATGGCCACCCCCTCAAGACGTCTTCCGGTCACGGTAGTGACCGGATTTCTGGGGGCCGGTAAGACCACCCTGCTGCGCCACCTGCTGCTGGAGAGCGGTCTTCGCCTGGCCGTGCTGGTCAATGAGTTCGGCGAGGTGGGTATCGACGGCGACCTGATCGCCGCCTGCGGCTTCTGTCCGGACGATGAGCTCGAGGGCCGCCTGGTGGAACTCGCCAATGGCTGCCTCTGCTGCACGGTGCAGGACGAGTTCCTGCCCACCATGACCCGCCTGCTGGAGCGCGCCGACCGTCTCGACGGCATCGTGGTGGAAACCAGTGGCCTGGCCCTGCCCGAACCCCTGGTGGCCGCCTTCGGCTGGCCGGAGATCCGCAGCCGCACACGTGTGCATGGGGTGGTGACGGTGGTGGACGGCGAAGCCCTGGCTGCCGGCCATGTGGTGGGTGATGCCGCCGCCGTGGAAGCCCAGCGCCAGGCCGATCCCAGCCTCGACCACATCAGCGCCATCGAGGAGCTGTTCGCCGATCAGCTCGGTGCCGCCGATCTTGTGCTGGTCAGCCGTGCCGACCGGCTGCAGCCGGAGGCTTTCGAGCAGGTGAAGGCCAGCCTGGCTGCGGGCCTGCGCCCCGGCACCGTGGTGCTGCCGATGGCCCGGGGCCAGCTCGATCCATCCCTGGTGCTGGATGGGCCTGGCAGGGAGGAGGGCGATCACCACCACGACGATCACGACCACGACCACGATCACCACGACCACGCCCACGTGGCGATGGAATCCCTGCTGCTGCGTCGCTCCGGGCGCTGGCAGCGGGCCGCCCTGGAAACGGAGCTGCAGCAACTCCTGATCGCCCATCCGGTGGTGCGACTCAAGGGCCGGTTGCGCCAGGCCGGCAAGAAGCTGCCGTTGCAGATCCAGGGGGTGGGCCGTCGTCTCGAGTGCTGGTACGAGGAGCGCGCGTCTTCCCCCCCAGGCGATGAGGCCGCCGCTGACCCCGGCGAGCAGAACGCCGATGGACTGGAGCTGGTGGTCCTGGCCACCGCCGGAGCCGCCGGGCCCCTGCGCCTGGCCCTCGATCAGCTCTGAGCAGCGACAGACCAGGTCAGTCGAGGGGGATGTCCCCCCTGGCGCAGACCCCATCCCAACAGAGATCCTTGTTTTCCACCCAGCGGCTGTTCACCGGCTGCCAGCCGCCGGAGGGCTTCAGCATCGTCACCTTGCCCCGGCCATCGTGGCGGAATTCGATCCGCTCACCCCCCACCAGCAGGAACCAGTGCAGGCCCAGCTCCTCCACCTGCATGTGGCAGTCCTGCCAGGGACCATCCGCCAGGCGGCACTGCAACGCGACCAGCCCCGGCAGGGAATGGGCTTGCAGGGCGGCGCAAGCCAGGGAGAGACCCATGACCCAGGCCAGCAAGCGATGGCCCAGTGAATCCAGCAGAAACCTTCGCAGGGAAGGCACCACGGCCAAGTGGTACGGAGGACCATTTCCAGCCTGGTCAGCCAGCGGGACGCTGGTGGGGCGTGCTGCCAAGATTTAACAAACGTCCGTGCCTCCGGTGCCGCTCTTCAACGCCCGCGTTCAGGTCTCCCTGCGACCCTCCGTCCTGGATCCCGCTGGCGAAGCCACCCGGGCCGCCGCTGCCCGTCTCGGGGTGGAGGGCGTGAAGCGGCTGCGGATCGGCAAGGCGATCGAACTGGATCTGGAGGCGCCGGATCGGGCCACCGCCCAGGCCCGACTCGAATTGCTCAGTGACCGTCTGCTGGCCAATCCGGTGATCGAGGATTGGTCCCTGGATCTGGCGGAAGCGGGCTGAGGGGAGCAAACCGATGACCGTTGGCATTGTTGTGTTTCCTGGATCCAACTGTGACCGGGACGTGGCCTGGGCCCTGGAGGGCTGTCTGGACATCCCTGTGCGCTTCCTCTGGCATGAGGAACGGGACCTTTCCGGCCTGGACGCCGTTGTGCTCCCGGGGGGCTTCAGCTACGGCGACTACCTGCGCTGCGGCGCCATCGCCCGTTTCGCCCCGGTGCTGGAGGAAGTGCGCACGTTCGCCGACCGCGGCGGTCCGGTGCTCGGCATCTGCAACGGTTTCCAGGTCCTCACGGAAATGGGCCTGCTCCCGGGCGCCCTGACCCGTAACCGGGACCTGCACTTCCTCTGCCAGAGCAGCGAGCTGGAGGTACGGCCGGGAGCCTGCCGCTGGCTGGGTGCCTACGGCGGCGGCGAGCGGATCAGCCTGCCCATCGCCCACGGGGAAGGGCGCTACCAGGTGGAGCCGGAGGAGCTGCAGCGCCTCGAGGATCAGGGCTGTGTCGTGCTGCGCTATGTCGCCAACCCGAATGGCTCGCGAGGGGATGTGGCCGGTCTGACGAACCCGGCGGGCCATGTGCTCGGCCTGATGCCCCACCCGGAGCGGGCCTGCGATCCCGTCACCGGCGGGCTGGACGGCCGCCGCCTGCTGGCCTCGTTGCTGGGCTGAGGCGTCACTCCAGCGCGGCGAAAAAATCCCTGCTGCCCTGGGGGTCTGGCGCCAGGGTGCGCGCTCCCGGGGTCCAGTCGGCGGGGCAGACCTGGCCCGGGTGGTTCCGCACCAGTTGGAAGGCCTGCAGCACCCTCAGGGTTTCATCGACGCTGCGGCCGACGGCCAGGTCGTTGATGGTGCTGTGCCGGATCATGCCGTCGGGATCGATCAGGAACAGTCCCCTCAGGGCAGTGCCAGCCGCTTCATCCAGCACCTGGTAAGCCCTGGAGATCTCCTTGTTAAGGTCCGAAATCAGCGGGTAGGCCACATCCCCCAGGCCACCGCTCTTGCGCTCGGTCTGCACCCAGGCCAGATGGCTGAAGGGGCTGTCGACGGAAACGGCCAGGATGTCGGTGGCGAGGCGGGCGAAGTCTGCGTGGCGATCGCTGAAGGCGGTGATCTCCGTAGGACAGACGAAGGTGAAATTGAGGGGGTAGAAGAACAGCACCACATGTCTGCCGCGGTAGTCGCGCAGCGACAGCTCGCGGAACTCCTGCTCCACCACGGCGGTGGCGCGAAAGTCGGGGGCCTGTAGGCCGACGAGCCTGCCGGAGCTGGTCATGGTGCGGCTGTCCTGGGTAGGGGGTTAACCCCCATGCTGCCCCCAACGAGCCTGGTCCTACGATGGTTGAAAAGCTAGACATGAATCCGTCATGGGTTGGGATCCAACCGTTCTGCGTAAGTACAACACCACTGGTCATTTCCGCCTGATCAATCAGCTGCGCTCCGAACTCAAAGGCAACCCCCTGATCCGTCCCAAGGATGGCGAGACCGTTGGCGCCGCCAACCGCAGCAAAAGTCTCACCCGCGCCCTTCAGAACCGCTCCCAGGCTGGGGGCTACGGCCGCAGCCGTCGTCCGATTCAGACCCCCCAAGCCGCCGCTCCTGCCCCCCTGCCCGTGATCACTCCGGTGCAGGTTCCCATTGAAACGGCAGAAAGTCAGGAGGCCGCCAATGCCCGCAGTTTCCGCGAACGGCTCAACGCCATCGAGATGCGCTGAAGCTGCAAGAAGAGCCTTTGATGGGTGGAATGATCAAAGGCTCAGGGGCCTGAAACTGTTGAGTCAGCATCCCCATGGATGCAGGCCTCAAATGTTTGCATCATGTGGAATGACGTCTCCACAATGGCTCGGGGGAGACTTGAACTCCCGACCTTGGGGTTATGAATCCCACGCTCTAACCAGCTGAGCTACCGAGCCAATCGAAGTGATCCTAGACGATCACCTTCTCGGCCCCCATGGCAGATCAGGCCCGAGGCGGGAGCACCTGCAGGGGGTTGACGGCTCCACGGCCGGGGGGGTGGATCTCAAAGTGCAGGTGGGGACCGGTGCTCCGGCCTGTGCTGCCCATCTGGCTGATCACCTGGCCCTGGGAGACCATCTCACCTTTGGTCACCAGCAGGCGGCTGTTGTGGGCGTACAAGCTGCGGCTGCCGTCAGGGTGGTTGATCTCCACGAGGTAGCCGTAGCCGCCCGCATGCCAGCCGGCGAAGGAGACCTGACCTTCCTTGGCGGCCATGATCGGAGTTCCAACGTTGTTGGCCACGTCGATGCCTTTGTGCATCCGGCCCCATCGCCAGCCGAAGCCGGAGGTGAAGACCCCTTTGGTGGGCCAGATCCAGGTGGTGGAAGGTGCGTTGGTGCCGCCATTGAACGGGGGCTGGGGGTCACCGAAATCCGGGATGTCGGGCCAGCTGATGCCACCGCTCACCGTTGGCTTCAGGCCCAGCAGCATGCGGGAACGGCCAGGGGCCGACTGGACCAGGCGCACCTGACTGCCCACCACGAGGCGGGCGGTTTCCAGGCCTGGATTCAGCCGGACAAGCTCGGCCACGCTGAGGCCGTAGCGCTGAGCCAGCTTCAGCAGGGTGTCGCCGAGACGCACGATCCCGTCGTCCTCCACCGGCGGAGGGGTGGACATCGGCGCGGACTGGCGCTGGACGGAGGTGTCCAGCGAGGCGATGCGTCCGAGGCGTTCCTTGCCGCGGGACGGCACCACGAGCCAGTCGCCATTGCTGAAGCGATGGTCTTCGTCGACGTCGTTCAGACGGGCCAGGCGGCTTTCATCAAGGTTGAGGGCCGTGGAGAGCTCCTCAATGGACACAGGACGGCGCACCTTGACCCAGACCCGGTCAGTGGAGGTGGGCAGGGAGGCCAGGAGGGTTTCGGTGGACGTGGTGTTGGCGGCGTCGTCAGCAAAGACGGCCACGAGCGGCACGACGGCCGGTGTGGAGAGAAGAAAGGGAAGAATCAAGCGGAAAGGCTTCATGCATTTCACATCCGTCGGACAAAACCCAGCAGAGAAGCCAACATCTGCGGGTCCGGCAGAGAGTAGCGCCATGAACCTCCTGCGGCAAGGTTCCTCAGGCACAACCCGGACGGGTCGGCAGGACAGCCCCGCTCTGATCTCAGCCGTCGGTTCGCCCATCGGGTTCCAGCTGGCGCAGGGCCTCGAACAGCACGATGCCAACGGACACCGAGAGATTCAGGCTGCGGACGCCCCCCTCCCCGTGGCGGGCAGCGCGGGCCATGGGGATGGTTAGCCGCGCCTCGGCCGACGCCTGCAGGGCGTTCGGTAATCCGTCCGACTCGCGTCCGAACAGCAGCCAGTCGTCGGGACGAAAGCTGAAATCGGTGTAGGCCGCGTCCACCTGGCTGCTGAGGGCCACAAGGCGGCCGCCTCGCCGCTGCCGTTCGGCCTGGAAACAGGCCAGATCGGCGTGGCACTGCAGCGATACCCAGGGCCAGTAATCCAGTCCAGCCCGGCGCAGGTGGCGGTCGCTGATCGTGAAGCCGAGGGGTTCGATCAGATGCAGCTCTGAGCCGGTGGCGGCGCAGGTCCGCGCCACATTGCCCGTGTTCGGGGGAATCTGGGGTTGGAACAGAACGACGCGGGGCATGGGGAGCGGGCCTCAGCCGCAGGGGGGGACAGGCTGGCTGAGGGCCAGCAGGTCGATCGCGCGACCCTGCAGGACAAGCCAGGCCGCCTCGCTGCGGCCTTGAAGCTCCTGCTGCATCGTCCCGAGCCGGTCGCGGAAGCGGAATCCCGCCGCCGTGGCTGGCACCACACCCCATCCCGTTTCCTCGCAGACCACCACCAGGGGCGTTTGGCAGCGGTCAACAGCCGCAATCAGCTCATCGCAGCGTCTCGTCCAGACGTCCGGCTCCAGGTCCAGATGGGCGGCCACCCAGGTCCCGAGGGAGTCCACCAGGCCCAACTGGCCCGATTCCAGACCGGCGAGAGCGGCGGCGAGTTCGCCACCCACCTCCCGGCAGCCCCACTGGGGCGGGCGCCGCTGGCGATGGCGCTGCAGCCTCTCCTGCCAGGACGGGTCATCGGGCAGCGTCGGCCCGGTGGCCAGGTACACAACCGCCAGACCGGTCTGGGCGGCCAAATGCTCGGCCCAGCGGCTCTTGCCCCCCCGCGAGGGCCCGCTGACGAGGATGAGGCGTGGGTGGCGAGGTTCCTCGGAGGGGGACTCAGCTGCCACCGTTCATGTTGCGCAGGGTGGCCACCGAGGACGGCGAAACGCGGTTGAGGTAGCGGAAAATCCAGTACTTGAAGATCGTGGCCAGTACCACCGGGAACGTGGCGATGAAGAGCATCACGAAGTTTTCCCGGGCCGGCAGTCCAAGATGGTTAGCGATACCACCGAGCAGAACGGTCCAGCCTTCGGGACTGTGGAATCCCACGAAGATATCAGTGAACAAAATGATGGCGAAGGCCTTGGCGCTGTCGCTCAAGCCATACACAAGTTCGTCGATGAAGCCGCGCAGCACCTGGACATCACGCCGACCGAAGATGGCGATCACCACGAAGCCGATGAAACCGGAGATGTCCGCTAGGACGTTCTTGATGGCATGGGTGCTTTCCTGATCGGCCTCCTCCTTGAGGATCTGGGCCCGCGTGGACAGCTCCTTCTGGAGCTCCTCGCGGCTTGGCAGCGGCTTGCCCTCCAGCAGGGCATCAAACTCGATCTCCGCCTGGTAGACGCGCAACTTCTCGACCGCCCGTTCCTCCAGCTGGGGTTTCGGGTAGGTGAGGAAGGCGTTGTCGGGGGCGAAGCGATCCACCAGGGGAGACACCACATAGGTGCGGCTGACCTGTTGCACCAGCACCGGCACCAGAATCAACAACAGCAGGATGCGCAGGGACACCAGGGTGGAATCGCGGCGGCGGCGGAAGCCGGCCACCACGCTCGCCTCCGCTTCCGGGTCCAGCTGGCGCCGCACGGTATCAACCACGCTCACCAGGCTGCGGGGCAGCATCTCCGGCGAGCGGCTGAGAGCCGGCAACTCCTCCCGTTCAACGGCGTAACGACCCGTGACCATGTCGATCAGCTGGAACTGGCGCAGTTCCTGGCCCGAGAGTTCCTGTCGGTAGGGGGTCAGCACCGTCCTGGCCTGACGGCAGACCTGCAGGGCGGCCCGGAAGCGACGCAGCACCTGGGCCTGCATCGCCCGCGGAATCCTGAGCTCCAGTTCTGGACGCACCGGGCGGTCGTTGTAGTGCTCCATCTCAATGCTCTGGATGAGCAGGGCGGCTTCATAGCCGCGCTCGAGATCGGAGCTCAGGTCGAGGGATTGGGCCCGCCCGAAGGTGCCCATCCAGTCAGTCAGTCCCATGGGGAGGCACGGCGCGGAGGGATCAACGGGAGAAGACCCACCAGGTCAGCATCGGTACCACGGTCCCCACCACCAGCAGGACGATCACCCAGGTGAAGGCGTTGCTGCTGGAGGTCTCTTCGCGGCTGGGAATGTTGCTGACGACGGCGGCGCTCTCCTCGACGACGGGTTCTCCCGGATCTTCACCGCCCTGGAGAACGGTGGCAAGCCGTTGCAGGGCATCGACAGCCGCCTGTCGGTAGCGATCGCCGCTGCGCAGCGGTTGGGCCATGGTGGTGGCAGCCGTGCTCTGAAGCAGTTCGGTGGGCAGCTGCCGGTCGAGGGGGGCCTGGGCGGCAATGGCCGTGGCACGGGTCTGGGTATCGATCAGAAGCAGCAGCAGCGGATCCGGGCTGCTGCCAGCCGGGGGATCGGCCGACCAGCGCTCCAGCAACTGCTCGGCCAGGCTGTTGAGGCCGAGGCCGTAATCCAGACGGCTGAGAGTGATCAGGCGAGCGTCGACCCGTTCGGCGGAGAAGTCCTCCAGTTGGTGCTCAATTTCGGCTTTGCCGGCCCGGCTGAGCACCTTGGCGCCATCAAGCACATGCTCGACCGGTGGGCGGGTCGGCAGGTCGGCGGTGGACAGGGCCAGCACGGCCGCGACCGGAGCGGCCAGCACCAAGCCCAGGGCCAGCACCAGGGAAAACAGGGACCGCCGCAAAGGGCTCACTGAAGCCAAGTCCATCGTGCGAGACGACACCAGTCTGCCGTTGCCGCAGCGTTCCGGCATCCTGAAGTCACCTTCGGACCATGGAACTCCACGATGGCGATGCCCGCCGCCGCCCGCGTCGTTCTGGCCAGTGGTCTGACGGGGCTGGTTCTGGTCGTGGTCAACCAGATGACCGCCCCCAACCTCGATCCATCGTTGGAGCGGGCCTCGGTGCTGGGCAGCATCCTGTCGGTGCTGTTGTTACTGGTGTCCCTGCTCTGGCAGCGGGTGGAGCCCGTGGCGCCGGAACGGGTGCCCCTGGAAGGCCGCGAGGGACTCCACCTGGCTCCGGATCTGGAGGCTCCGCTGGCCGAAGAGTTGGGCTGGGGCAGCACGATGCTCCTGACGGCGACGCCGGCGGCGGTGCTGCTGCTCCACTGGCGCGGCCGCCTCCTGCTGGAACGGGGTCTGCTTGGCAGCGGTGGCTTCAGTCCGGGTGCGATCTGCAGGCGTTCGATGGCCACAGGCAAGGCGATCTCCCTGGTGGATCTGAAGCTCTATCCGGGTCGGGATGAATTCGCCGCCCTTCCCCCAGGGCTGCCGGCGGTGCTGGTCCAGCCCCTGGGCGACGAGGGCGTACTGGTCCTGGGCGGCTGGTCACCCCGCTGTTTCAGCCGCAGCGACCTCGTCTGGGTGGAGGGTTGGGGCCGGCGCCTTACAGGCGAATTGGCTCGGGTTTCGGGCGGGGAGGAGCCGGCCGAGGAGGTGTCTTCGACGGCGGCACCTGGAACTGGCTGAACACCCGCCCGCCCGGGGCGGTCACGATGACGGAACCCTTCTCGCCCAGCTGGCCCCGCAGCAAGCTGCCCCGGGTGAGCTGGCGACTGGCGGGCCGTTGCAGCAACACCGAGCCATCAGCCGCGATCGCCTGGGTCTGCCAGTTCCAGGCGCAGCTCCGGGCCTGGAGGCTGGCTCCGGCCTGCTCGATCAGGCAACCCACCGGAATCCGCACCAGCTTCTGGGCCGCATCCACCTGCATGGCCTTGCCCCGGGCACTGACGCCGCCCGCCACCGCCGGATCCTTGAACAGCACCGGCGGCCCGAGGTTGAACAACTGCGTCTGGGTGTTCCCGTTCAGCGAGGTGGCCGTGAGGGTCTGGAGAGGAGCGCCAGCGGCCGACCCCGGCGGCCGCCGTTCCCCCAGCACCGGCCCCCCCGCGGTGAGAGCGCCACTGCCGGGTTGCCACAGCACCGACGCCACGGTCACCACGATCTGGGGGGAGCCGACGGGATTGGCCAGGAAGGGATCGAAGGCCTGGGACCAGCGCTTGAGCTGCGGCTTCCCTTGCAGTTCCAGGGTGTCCTTGTCGATGCGGAAGGTGGCCCGCTCGGCGGACAACCTGGTGTGGGGATCAAAGCCCTCGGGGTGCCGGTCAATCTCCATCAGGTTGCGGCTGGGGAGCCAGCGCACCCGTGAACCCTGGATCATCACCGGTGCGCTGCCCAGGCGCTGCAGGCGGATCCGCCCCTCCAGCAGGATCACGGCCCCGTCGTTGATCACCGTTCCGGTGGAGGCTTCCACCCGATAGGCCGGCTTGCCGCCGCTGTAGATCACGCCACGGGGCCGCAGAGCCCGGGCGACGCGCCGGCGCAGGTCATAGCGGGCTTCCGGACTGGTGAGCTCCCAGTTCGGCCGCCCCAGCACGTCCTGCTGGCGCAGATTCAGGGAGCGGAACACGAAGGGGGTAGGGGGCGTCTCGCGGGTGACCTCGCCGCCACCGCAGCCCGAGAGCAGCAGCAGCGAGGCCGCCAGGTGCCAGGGTCGGGCCAGGAGGGAAGGGGTCAAAGGGGGGAATCCAGTTCCAGACGGGTCAACACCGGTGTTGGCTCGGGCAGGGGATGGCCGCAGGCCAGCTTCCCCCAGTGTCGGGCCGCCGTCCAGCCGGTGTCGCCTGCCAGCGGCGGTTGGCCCAGCTGGCCCAGCATGCGCCCCGAGAGATCCGGCAGCAGGGGAGCCAGCAGCACAGCCACCCAGCGGCTGGTTTCCAGAACCGCATAGAGGTCTTCGGCCACCCCTGCCCGGCCCTCTTCGCTCTTGATGGCCTTCCAGGGGGCCCGGTCATTGAGAAAGCCGTTGGCCGCCTCCGCCAGCTCCAGGATCGCCACGGCAGCCATGCGGAAATCCAGCGCCTCGAAGGCGGCGTCAACGGCAACGCCGCAAGCCGTCGCACGCAGGGCCAGGGGATGGTCGGCGTCAGCGGCGTCTCCGGCCGGTGGCACGGCCTCATCAAACCAGCGACGCGCCATGGAAGACGTGCGATTGAGCAGGTTGCCGATCGTGTTGGCCAGGTCGTTGTTGACCAGGTCGCTGAAGCGCTGCTGTTGGAAATCGCCGTCATCACCGAAGGGGATGTCGCGCAGCAGGTACCAGCGCACCGCATCGGCGCCGCAGCGTTGCAGCAGCATGTCGGGATCGAGCACGTTGCCGAGCGACTTGCCCATCTTCTGCCCCTCCCGGGTGAGGAAACCATGGCCGAAGACCTTCTCAGGAAGGGGCAGGCCGGCCGACAGCAGCATCGCCGGCCAGTAGACGGCATGGAAACGCAGGATGTCCTTACCGATCACGTGCAGCTGGGCGGGCCAGCCGCGCTCGGCCAGCAGGCCCAGGTCGGCGGGATCATCGGGGCCCAACAGGGCCGAGAGGTAGCCGAGCAGGGCGTCAAACCACACATAAAAGGTGTGGCCCTCGTAGCCGGGAACGGGGATGCCCCAGGGCAGATCGAGCCGGGAGATGGAAAAGTCGCGCAGGCCTCCGGCAACGAAGTTCTCCACCTCCCGGCGCCGGGAGCGCGGCGCGATGAAAGTCTCACTGGCCACCAGCTGCTCGATCTGCTCCTGGTAGCGGGAGAGACGGAAGAACAGGTTGAGCTCATCGCGCCACTCCAGGGGGCGCAGATGGATGGGGCAGTGGGGCTCCTGGGCCGCCGCTGATTCCTCCTTGAACTCCTCACAGGCGACGCAGTACCACCCCTGCTGGCGGCCTTCGATCACATCGCCGCTGGCTTCGACCCGGGCGAAGAACTGCTCGACGATCGCCCGGTGGCGGGGGTCGGTGGTGCGGATGAAGCGGTCGTTGCTGATGCCCCAGCGCCGCCAGAGGTCGCGGTACTCGCCGCTGATGGCATCGCAATGGGCCTGGGGGGTGAGGCCGGAGGCTTCCGCTGAGCGCTGGATCTTGAGGCCGTGCTCGTCGCAGCCGGTGATGAAGGTCACCCGCTCTCCCTGCAGCCGCCGAAAGCGGGCGATGCTGTCGCAGGCCAGTGTGGTGTAGGTGCTGCCCAGGTGGGCGCGGTCGTTGACGTAGTAAAGGGGGGTGGTGAGGGTATAGGTCATCGGCAGGCGACGTCGGCCGGATCCGCCGGCGACAGGAAGGTTCCCCGTGACACCGATCGGACCTGGCCCGGGGCTCGGATCTTAACTGTGGCCCCACTGGGGTCCCAGGGTGGGATGCTGGCCCCCTGATCCCGGCCCCCTCGTCACAGATGCGCACGGGCTTTGATCGCCGGGCAGAGGTTCTCGTCTGGGGCGGTGGCAGCGGTGGTGTTGCCGCGGCCCTCCAGGCCGCCCGCTCCGGGGCACGCACCCTGCTGCTCACACCCGGGCCCTGGCTAGGGGGGATGGTGAGCGCCGCTGGCGTCTGCGCCCCCGATGGCAATGAGCTGAGCCCCTGGCAGAGCGGCCTGTGGGGGGCGCTGCTGCGGGCCTTGCAGAGAAGCGAGCCGGAGGGTCTGGATCAGAACTGGGTGAGCTGCTTCGGCTACCGCCCCGCCAGCGCAGAACGGATCCTGCGCCGCTGGGTGGCCGCCGAAGCCCGGCTCGAATGGTGGGCCGGGGCCCGGCTGGGGCCGATCGAGCGGGACGGCGATCGCATCAGCGCCGTGAGCGTGGGGCACGGCGGCCTCCAGCAGCGCCTGCTGCCAACGATCGTCATCGACGGCAGCGACCGCGGCGACCTGTTTCCCCTGGCCGGGGCCCCCTTCCGCTTCGGCTGGGAAGCCAAAGAGCTATGGCAGGAGCCCAGCGCCCCCACGGCCGAGCGCCTCCGGCGCGAGCCCTTCTTCCAGCAGCAGCCGGTCCAATCGCCCACCTGGGTGTGCCTGGGCCAGCTGGATGAACGGGGAGGACCGGCCGCCCCCGCGGGGGACGCCTGGCGTCACTCCCCCCCGTGCCTTGACGCCCCGTTTGCCAGGGCCACCGAAGCCTTCGGCCTGGAGCGCACCCTCACCTACGGCCGCCTGCCAGGAGGCCTGGTGATGCTGAATTGGCCCCTGCACGGCAACGACTGGCACCACGGCCTGGAACGGGCCTTCGCCGAGCAGGTCGCCGGCGGGGCCGCGGATGCCGAAGCGGCTGAAGGGGAGCTGCTGGCCGCCATGCGCGACCACAGCGAAGCCTTCGCCGCCGCCCTGCGCCAGGCCAGCGGCGGCTGGCTGGGGCCGGCAGCCGTCTTCCCGAGCCAGGAAGAGGCCATGGCCGGCCGGTTGGACGGTGGCGAGTCCCTGGCGCTGATGCCCTACTGGCGCGAGGGCCGCCGGCTGGTGGCCCGGGAACTGGTGCTGGAGCAACACCTGCTGCCCCAGGCCAGCGGCGCCTGCATCGCCCCGCTCAGCCGTGATGCCGATGGGGCCTTGAGCAGCATCGCCGTGGGCAACTACGCCAATGACCACCACTACCCCGGCGGCGACTGGCCCCTCGCCCCCAAGAGCTGCCGCTGGGGCGGGCGTTGGAGCGGCACCCCGTTCACGATTCCCTACGGCGCCCTGGTGAGTGATGGAGTGACCAACCTGCTGGCCGCCGACAAAGGCTTCGGGGTCAGCCACATGGCGAATGGGGCTACCCGGCTGCAGCCCCTGGTGCTCAACATCGGCCAGGCCGCCGGGCTGGCGGCGGCGCTTTGCGTGCGCCACGGGCTGGAGCCGGCCGCCCTGCCGGTGCGTCGCCTGCAGGAGGCCCTGATCAGCGATCTCGTCGCCCCTGCCGGGGTGTTGCCGTTATGGGACACCCCCTGGCATCACCCCCTCTGGCGGGAGCGGCAGCGTCAGGCGCTGGAGGCACCGGAGCGACTGGATCGGCATGGGCAGCTTGAGGCGAGCGCGGAGCTGGCGGCACCGGCGGGCTGGGCCCCTCCCCCCGAGCCTGGCGAACGCCTCTGGCGGGGCGAACTGGTACCGGATGGCCAGGGCGGCTACGTGCTCCATGGCGAAACGGGGGCCTGGCCACTCATCGCCCTGGAGCCAGCGCTGCACCACTGGCTGCTGAGCCTCGATCGCCCCACCCCTGTGGCCCTGATCGGCTGTGCCAACCCCTGGGGCCCCTGGCTGCGGGTGTCGCGGCTCGTGCCGTGAAGCCGCTGCTCAGCGTCGCGGCCATCGCGCTCACCTTCGCGGCCTTCCTTCCCTACATCGTCTCGATCCGATCGGGTCGCACCCGCCCCCATGTGTTCTCCTGGCTGATCTGGGGTGTCACCACCCTGCTGGTGTTCCTGGCCCAACGCGCCGGTGGAGCCGGCGTGGGCGCCTGGCCCACAGGCGTGTCGGCCCTGATCACCTTCCTCATCGCCTGGCTGGCCCACGCCCATGGCGCCGACGGGAAGATCACGACGAGTGATTGGCTGTTCCTGCTGGGGGCCAGCTCGGCTCTGCCCTTCTGGGTGCTCACTGCCGATCCTCTCTGGGCCGTGGTGATTCTCACCCTGGTGGATCTGCTGGGCTTCGGCCCCACCCTGCGGCGGGCCTATTCCCACCCGGAGCAGGAACGGGTTGGCTTCTACAGCCTGTTCGTGCTGCGCAATCTGCTGGTGCTCCTGTCCCTGGAACAGCTGACACTCACCACCGCGTTGTTCCCTGCGGCGGTGGGCCTGGCCTGCGTGGGGCTGGTGCTGCTGCTGCTCTGGAGGCGGCGCTGCCCGCTGGCCTGAGGTCGGCGAAAATGCTCCAACTCCCTGTCGTCCCCCCATGGTCGTCACCAACCCCGGATTCGCCAGTCGGCCCCTGCCTGCACTGCTCTGCCTGGCGGGTTCCGCTCTGCTGGTGGCCTGCCTCCCCGCCCGGGCCCAGGGCCTCAACAACATGCGCGATCAGCTGATCATCCACTACTGCACCCAGGCGGTGAACGCCGACTTCGCCAAGGCGGGCAAGCCTGTGCCGGCCGGCCTGGCGAAGGACACCTGCACGTGCGTGGCCAAGCAAGTGAACGCCCGGGCCACCATTCAGCAGGCCGAAACCATCTGCAAGCAGCAGGCGATGAGCCAGTACAACCTCAGTCCCTGAGCTGGGATGGCCTAGGGGGCAGCCGTGAACCGCAGCAGGTCCCGCAGGGAATCCACCTGCTGCAGCCGTACCAGCAACCCGTCGCCGGGGCTGGGGTCGCCATGGCACTCGGCGGCCAGGTCCATGGCCAGATCCGGCAGGTGCACCAGGCCGAGACGGTCCTGGGGCCGCAGCCAGCGCAGAAACAACCCCGGCCACTGGTGCTGCTCCTGCGCCTCGAACCACACTTGCTGCCAGTGGCGCTGATCCTCCCTGGCGATCTGCAGACCCTGGCGTATCGCCCCCTCCAGCTCGCTCAGCAGCGTCCCCAGCTGGGCCTCATCCTGCACCGGCTCTCCCTGCTGGTGGGCCAGCAGCTGGCGCTGCACCAGCAGGTCGTTGTAGCGGCGGATCGGTGAGGTGGCCTGCACGTAGCAGGGCAGGCCCAGGGAGAAGTGGGGGGCCGGACTGGTGCCGAGAAGGCCCCGGCTGAGGCAACGCTTGATGGCCGCGTGGCGCACCGGACCGGCCGGCAGGGCCTGCAGCTCAGCCTCAGGCGGCAGTTCCGCCGCCAGCTGGCTGCGGTAGGGCAGGGCCAGGTTCTGCGTCTGCCCGAGCTGGGCAATCACGGCGCCGGCCAGGATCATGGCCTCGGCCACCATCGTCCGTGACGGCGAGGGTTCGGTGATCTCCAGCTGGGCGCCCTGGTGGTCACAGCGGATTCGCCCCTCGGGCTGGTCAAGGTTGAGCGCCCCCCGGGCCAGGCGCCAGCGGCGCCGCAGCTCCATCAGGGCGTGGATCTCCTCGAGGTAGCGCTCCTGGGGCGGGGCCAGCTCGATCAGCTCATCGGCATCGGCATAACTGAGCCGATAGGCGGGTTGCACCCAGCTGGGCTCGAGCCCGTAGCCGGCCACCGTGCCGTCGGAGGCCAGCTCGACCCACAGGCTCAGGGCCGCGCTGCGCTGACCCATGCGCAGGCTCATCGGGCCGGTGCTGAGAACCTCGGGGAACATCGGCAGCGAGCCCCGTGCCAGGTAGAGGCTGCTGGCCCGGCGCCGGGCTTCTGTGTCGAGGGGGCTGTCCGCCGCCACCAGCCGCCCCGGGTCGGCGATGTGGATCCACAGCCGCGGTGTGCCGTCGGCCCCGCGCTCCAGGGAGAGGCCGTCATCGATGTCGCGGGTGTCCTCGTCATCGATCGTGACGGTGTGCAAGCCGGTGAGGTCGCGGCGGCGCTCGTCACCGGGACGCTCCGTTGCGGCCAGGTCCACCAGCCGCCTCGCCTCACCCTCAAGCTCCTCGGAGAAACCCGCTTGCCAGGTGGTGTTCTCCAGCGAGGGCAGATGGTGGCGCTCCCACTGGCCCAGATCCACAAGCAGGTGCCGGATCGGCGAGGCTTCTATCGGGCAGTGGGCCGCCTGAAGGGCGCGGTGCAGGTCGTCGGGGAGGGGGCGGCTGATGTCCCCGCCGGCCCACTCCCGCAGCAGGGCCAGCTGTTGGCGCTGCTCGGGCTCGAGCTGCTGCGGGTCGATCGGCTGGCGCTGGCGCAGGGCGTCCTGCCACTGGTGTCGGCGCTGCTCCGCCAGCTTCTGGCGACGGGCGTCCCGGCGCAGCCGGCGCACATCCAGCAGCGGCCGGGCTTCGACCTGCTGCTGGCGCCAGCGGAACAGGGTCTGGGGGCCCTGCAGCCAGAGCCAGGAGGCGGCCCGCTGGATTGGGTCGCCGCCGTCGCCGATCAGGTCGACGAAGTCGCCCAGGTCCAGGGATGCCGGCTCGTCCAGCAGCAGCAGCCAGGCCGCCCCCAGCTCCCGGGGGCTGGGGACGGCCTGCTGCAACGCCTCCTGGCTCAGTCCCCAGGGGGGTTGGGACAGCCGGGAGGGGGGCGGTTGATCGCCAGGCAGTGCGGCGATCAGATCGAGTTGCCGGACTCCCCGTTGGACGGCCTTGGCTTCGAAACCCACCCTGAGATCGAGGCGCGTGCCCTTTTCGGCCACAACGACCGCGAGCAGACTGCGACTGTCGTCGTGGAGGCCGACCAGGTCACCCGCCGTGAACCGACGCGAGGCGGCGGGCAACTCAGCCTTCGGGATTCACGAAGGGCAGCAGGGCCACGATCCGGGCCCGCTTGACGGCATTGGTGAGATCGCGCTGCTGCTTGGCCGTCAGGCCGGTGAGCCGGCGGGGAAGGATCTTGCCGCGTTCGGTGATGAACTTCTTGAGCAGATCGACGTCCTTGTAGTCGATCGGATCACCGGGCTTGATCGGCGACAGGCGCTTTTTGAAGAAGGAACTGGACATGGAAACGGAGTGAGGGAACGAAGGGGGGGAACTGCCGCTGCAGGCTCCGGAGTGTTGTCAGGAGAGGGATTTCCGCAAGGGAAACAACCTCACTTGATCTCCTTGTGGACGGTGGGTGCGTTGCAGTGGGGGCAAAACTTCTTGAGTTCAATCCGTTCGGTGGTGTTGCGGCGGTTCTTCTGGGTCGTGTAACGGGACACGCCAGGGGACCGCTTGGCGGGGTTGGACCGGCATTCGGTGCACTCGAGGGTGATCACCAGCCGGACGCCCTTGTTCTTGGCCATGGAAGGACGTTGCGCCGCGTATGCGTTGCAGGGAGACGATTCAGCACCATACCTCCCGGTGGGACAGGCCTTGGTCGCTTCCTAAGGTGGATGGCTGCTGTGCAACGTTCCGATGCTGGTTTCGCTCCAATGGCTCCGGGAGCTGGTCAGCGTGGATCCGGCCTGCCTGGAGCCTGGGCACCTGGCGGAGCGCCTCTCGATCGCCGGCTTCGAGGTGGAAGGCATCGAGGATCTGGCGGCCCGGGCGGCCGGCGTGGTGGTGGGCCACGTGGTGCAGCGCGACCGCCACCCCAACGCCGACAAGCTCAGCGTGTGCAAGGTGGATGTGGGCGATGGCGAGCCCCTTCAGATTGTCTGCGGCGCCCCGAATGTGCGCCAGGGTCTGCACGTGCCCGTGGCCCTGGTGGGCAGCACCCTGCCGGCTGTGGGACTGACGATCAAACCGGCCGAACTGCGCGGGGTGGCCAGCAGCGGCATGATCTGCTCCCTGCGGGAGCTGGGCCTCGACGACGGCAGCGACGGCATCGCCGAGCTCGACAAGCTGCTGACCAGCGTGCCCCCACTGGGGACGGCCGTGGGCCCGCTGCTGGGCCTGGATGACCAGGTGCTGGAGCTGGCGATCACCGCCAACCGCCCCGATGGCCTGTCGATGCGGGGGATCGCCCGGGAGGTGGCAGCCCTCAGCGGCGGCAGCACCAGCTTCCCCGCGGCGGCGGCGGTGGTGGCGGCCGAGCCCCTGGCCCCAGCGGCGCCCGACCGCGAGGCCATCGAGGCGGGGGGCCTGTTCAGCCTCACGTCGCTCGAGGGCGTGCGGGTGGGCCCCTCCCCGGACTGGCTGCGCCAGCGGCTGGAGCGGGCCGGTGTGCGCCCCATCAACAACGTGGTCGATATCACCAACCTGGTGATGCTGGAAACCGGCCAGCCCCTGCACGCCTTCGACCGGGATCGCCTGGGAGAACTCACTGGTGCCACTCCCCAGCCGGGGAGTATCGGCCTGCGCCAGGGCCGCAGCGGTGAGTCCTTTGTGGCCCTTGACGGCCAGGAGCGCACCTTGAGCGAAGAGGCCCTGGTGGTCACCTGCGCCGACCATCCGATCGCCCTGGCCGGGGTGATAGGGGGCCTGGGCGAGGCGGTCACTGAAGCCACCACCGCCATCTGGCTCGAGGCGGCGGTGTTCGCCCCCCAGGCCGTAAGGCGTTCGGCCCGCAGCGTTGGATTGCGCACCGAGGCCTGCAGCCGTTTCGAAAAGGGGGTGCCGCGGGAGATCACCCTGGCTGCCGCCGACCGGGCCGTGGCCCTGCTGCAGGAGCTGGCCGCAGCCCAGCTGAAAGGCCGCTGGCTGCACCAGAATGAATGGGCCGCGCAGCTTCCCCTGGGGCTGCGTCGCGACGCTCTCCACAACCTCCTGGGCCCCATCGTGGAGGACGGTGAGGAGCGCGACCTCGATGACGGGCGCATCAGCGTCACCTTGGAAGCTCTCGGCTGCGTGCTGGAGGAGGACGCGGAGGGCTGGCAGGTGCGGGTGCCGCCCGAGCGGGCCATGGACCTCAAGCGCGAGGTGGACCTGATCGAGGAGGTGGCGCGGCTGGTGGGCTACGACCGTTTCGCCACCCACTTGCCTGATCCCCTCATTCCTGGCGGCCTTGAACCGGCCCAGCAGCTGGAGCGGCGCCTGCGGCGGGCCCTCTGCGCAGCTGGCCTTCAGGAGGTCGTTTCGCTGTCTCTGGTTTCGGCAGCCACTGATCGGGTTCCCCTGGCCAACCCGCTCCTGGCCGACTACGGCCACCTGCGCGACAACCTGCATCAGGAGTTGCTCCAGGCCGCCCGGCGCAACCTTCAGGCTTCCCTGCCAGGGTTCTGGGGCTTCGAGATCGGCCGGGTGTTCCCTGGTGGGGCGGCCAGTGGTGAGGGGCGCCACGCTGAACGCACCCTGCTGGTGGGCGTGATCGCCGGGGAACGGTGCAGCGAACGCTGGCGCAGCTCCGGCAAGCCCACCCCCCCCGACTACTTCCAGGCCCGCGGCGTGCTCCAGGCCGGCCTCGAGCCCCTGCGCCTGCCAATGGAGGATCGCCCCCTGACCGACGCGCCTCTGCTTCACCCGGGGCGCGCCGCCCAGCTGGTGGTGGAAGGCAAGTCCGCGGGCTGGTTCGGCCAGCTCCACCCAACCGAGGCCGAAGCCCTCGACCTGCCTTCGGCCACCTACGTGTTCCAGCTGGAGCTGGAGCCGCTGCTCAGCGCCGGCACCCGACGCAACCGCTGGCAGCCGGCCTTCCGCCCCTTCGCCACCGTGCCAGCCTCCGAGCGGGACCTGGCCCTTGTCGTTCCCATCGACACCAGTGCCGCCGCCCTGCTGACGGCAATCCGCAAGGCGGGCAAGCCGTTGCTGGAGCAGGCCGAACTGGTTGATCGCTACGAGGGCGCCCAGCTGGAGGCCGGCCGCTGCAGTCAGGCTTTCCGGCTGCGCTACCGCGACAGCGCCCGCACCCTCACCGACGAGGAGGTGGAGACGGCCCATGGCCGGGTGCGTGAAGCCCTTGAGCGCCAGTTCGGGGCTGAGCAGCGCCGCTAGCGGCGTTCCAGGGCCGCCAGGGCCTCCACGTGGCTGGTGTTGGGGAAGAAATCGATGGGCTGCACCCAGTTCAGCCGGTAGACGCCAGAACCGCACAGCTGGGCCAGGTCCCGGGCCAGGGCGGCTGGATCACAGCTCACGTAAGCAATCCGGTTGGGTGGCGCCGCCAGGATCGCCGCCGTGGCGGCCGGGTTCAGCCCCTTCCGGGGCGGATCCAGCACCAGGGCCTGCATGCCCTGCAGGCGCTCCTCCAGCACCAGGGGCACATCGGCCTGCTCAAACTGCACCCGACCCTCCAGTTCATTGGCGGCGGCATTGAGCCGTGCCATGGCCACCGCACGGGGGTGCAGCTCCAGGCCGGTCACGTGCCAGCCGGCGGCGGCCAGGGGCAGGCTGTAGGTGCCGATGCCGCAATAGGCATCCAGCAGGGAGGCGTCGCCTGGGCCGGGTCCAAGGGCCTCCATCAGATGGGGCACCAGTCGCTCGGCCTGGCGGGTGTTGACCTGGAAGAAGGTGTCGGCGGCGATGCGGAAGCGCAGGCCGGAGAACGTTTCATTCAGCCAGTCCCGGCCGCGGATCACCCGCGTCTCGTCCCCCATCAGGCGATTGGTCGGCCGGGGTTGGAGGTTGAGGCAAACGCCCACCAGCTCGGGCCAGCGTTGCCGCCAGGAGTCGGCCAGGGCCTCGAGACCGGGCAGGTCGTCATGGCTGCTGATCAGGGTGAGCAGCCGCTCGCCGGTGGCCGCCCCCACCCGCAGGCCCAGATGGCGCAGGCCAGGACCGTCCTCGGCCTCGGGGTCTCCGCCATGGCGGTCGATCGGCCAGTCGCTGGCCTCCAGATCGGCCTTGAGCGGCGCGATCATGGCGTCGATGCGGGGGTCGAGCACCGGACAGCGGGCCATGTTGACGATCCGATGCGTGCCCCGCCGGTAGTAGCCGGCGCGCAGGGTGCCATCGGCACTGCGCTCCAGGGGAATCAGGGCGCGGTTGCGGTATCCCAGGGTGGGCTCCGCCGCCAGCAGGGGCCGCACCGGCGCGCTCAGGCCGCCGATGCGCTGCAGGGTCTGCTCAAGGCTGCGCTGCTTCCAGGCCGCTTCGGCGGCGTCGGTGAGGGGCTGCAAGCTGCAGCCGCCACAGTTGTCGGCCAGGATGCAGGGGGTACGCCGGCGCTCGGGAGAGGGCGTGATCACACGCTGCAGCTGGCCCACCAGATGGCGGCGGGCCACCACCTGCAGGCGTACCTCCACCGTGTCACCGGGCAGGGCACCGCTGACGAACACCACCTGGCCGTCATGGCGTCCCACCCCCTGGCCGTCGTGGCCCAGATCGGTGATCTCCATCTGCAGCTTTTCGCCCACCGAGGCCATGTGCGATCCGCACCACTGCTGCGACCCTATCGGGGGTCGTGCAAAGGGGCGTTACACCTTGCACCTGATGCCCAAGCTGGGGCTCTGCTCTCGATAGGATTCGCCGGACTGTGGTCGCTGCTATGAGCGTCGTTCGCGATCTGATCCTCCAGGCCGATGATCAGCTCCGCTATCCCACGGGCGGCGAGCTGCGCGCGATGGTGGAGTTCCTCAGTGGAGGAGCCCGCCGGCTGAGCGTTGTCCGGGTGCTGACCGACAACGAGAAGAAGATCATCGCCGAGGCCTCCAAGCAACTGTTTCTGCGCAAGCCGGATTACGTGGCTCCCGGCGGCAACGCCTTCGGGCAGAAGCAGCGGGCCCAGTGCCTGCGTGACTACAGCTGGTATCTGCGGCTGGTCACCTACGGAATCCTGGCCGGCAGCACCGAGCTGATCCAGCAGATCGGCGTTGTGGGGGCCCGGGAGATGTACAACAGCCTCGGCGTGCCCCTGCCCGGCATGGTGGAAGCGATGCGCACCCTCAAAGAGGCGGCCTTGGTTCTGCTGGGCGGCGAGGAGGCCACCTTGGCCGGCCCGTACTTCGACTACCTGATCCAGGGGCTGCAGACCTCCACCTGAGGTCTAGATATTCCACCTTGAGACCCAGCACGAGACCATACTCTAGACTTAGGTGAGACAGCCAAGCGGCCAATCCCCCTCGTGACTGACGGGGGATTTTTTGTGTCAGCAGAGATCGTCGCGATATCCCATGGCAAGGCGGTGAGAGAGTCGGGGCAGAACCGTCTCCTCTTTCCAGCCTGCGACTCATGAACGATCTCATGAAGAGACCAAGATGAGTTAGACGCGAGGTCCTGCATGGGCTGGCGTCGGGGTCGCCGCCAGAGGGGGCCGGACATCTCGAGGTCGAAGGCACCACCCCTTGCCATCGGCACGGCCGAAATGCCCTAGGCGATTCGACACAGGCCAGTCAGAAGGGTCCACTGGTCTCAGCTGGGTCTAGAGGCGGGTCTTGTTGATCGTCCTACCCGAGATGACTGATCTCAGTCAGGGGCAAAGAGGTAGAACGGTCCGCCCTGCCGTCCTGGAACGCCTGCGCATCACCGATCTGCTCTGCGTATCTGTGTCAAAGACAGATACGCAGGTTCACAGATCGATTGCTGCCACGGCGTTCTTATGGAATGTCCAGTTCATGGACATGGAAGCAGCGGAGTGGCCAGTCCCCATTCCACCAAGACCATGCGCGTGCCTGGAGATGAAGGACAGCAACCTCACCCACGACAACTCAGATCGAGAACTATTTGCTGTATCAGTAGTCATGACTGGTTCGCACAGCTAGACCAGCCTGGATCCCAAGATGGGATGAGTGAGACTGGTTCACCTTGAGCCTCACGTCGCGAAGTCTTTGTAGTCCCATAAGTGACCTGCATAGGGACCAATAGCTGGACTCGGATGAGAGACGCAATGCGATTCATTCGGCGCATCGCCGGCGCGGATTCCTTGCTCAGCGGTCCACAGACGCACCCTGGCGATACAGCTCCTTCAACAGCTGGTAAGCCTCGTTGAGGCGGCGCATCGCCTCGAGCGAACCGCCGGCATCGGGGTGATGGCTCTGGGCCATGTCCCGGTAAGCCTCACGGATCTGAGCCAGGGTGAGTCGCTGGCCGGGGTCGGTGGGCAACTGCAGCAACCGCAGCGCACCGTGCAGGGTCATGGTGTGCTCCAGGGTCTGGAAGGAGGTGCCACGGCGACGGCGGCGGAACCGGTGCACGAAGCGACGGATCAGGGTCGGGATTCGCAGCGTGAGGGTCTGACCGCTGAAGGGGTCCTCAAGCACACCGGCGGTGACCATGACCCGCTCAAAGGTGGGCGCCGCCTCACTCCAGCCGGGGGCGAACGGCTGCATCACCTGGCAGGCCGCCGACCAGGTGAAGCTGCGGCCATCGCTCTGATCCGACTGGGGCCAGATGTCCTGGGCCAGCCAGACCATGGCCGCCTCCAGCACCGCCTCGTTGGCCGGCGACCCGTACAGGGCGTGCCAGTGGTTCCCAGCTTCCTCCAGGGCCTGTTGCACCAGCTCCCCGCCGAGGGCGGGCAATGGGGCCAGGGGCAACGACGCGGCGCGCGCCGGGGAGGGTGGCCGAAGGCTGCGCTTGATGACGTCAGAGCGGCGACGCACAAAGCCGGGCAGGTCGATCCCGCCGCCACCTGGCACTGGACGGGGAGGATCCTCCGTCGGGGCCTCCCATTCGAATTCCGCCTGGAGCGTGTCCATGGCCCCGCGCCCGAGCAGCACCAGGGCCCCCTGCTCGTCGAAGTCCCTGCTGTCATCTGGATGCTGGGGCAGCTGGCCAGACTCCGCTGAGAGCCCGTCGTCGTCCTCCTCGTCGGAGCCGAACAGATCGTGGAGCAACCGCTCGAGCACATCGCCCCGGCTGCGGATTCCCCACTCCCGGCGCAGCCCATCCAAATGCGAGACCAGCTCCCTGGTCAGGTCGAGGCTGATCCGCTGTTTGGCGTCGCTGGACATCTCAGCCACGGCGGCGTTCCATCGGCGCTGGGTTCGCTGGCATGGGGTTCCTGATTAGGGTCCCCGTTGATCCCGCAGGAACTGCTGCTGGGCCTCCACGGCGTCGCGGTAGCGATCAACCAGCGTCCCCCCGGTACCGGCGGATCCAGAGCGGCTGCGCATCGGTGAGACCAGGGGCGAGGGGGCCAGGACGCCTCGGTTGGAGGAGGCGGGCGGGGGCGGCGGCGGGTTCAGCCAACCCGGAGCCGGTGATGGACGCAAAATCTGGGGTGGCGGCACCAGGGGTCCGGTGCCCCCCATCGGCACAGGGTTGATAGGGCCGGGCTGGGGGGCGATGGTCACGGCCGGAGGGGCGACGGGCGGTTGGGTCGGGCGGCTGGTGGCACCGGCCCGCGCCAACTCCAACTGCCGTTCCCGCTGCTGGACGAGCGCCAGCTGACTGCCACTCACCACGCTCAGGAGGTGGCCCGGGGTGGCATCAGCCGGATAGACCAGGCTGACCCGCACGGGGTTCACGACCCCCGGGACCAGATCGATCTGGCCCAGGGACAAACTCTGCCCCGAGCGCAGCCCCACGTGCACCTCGCGCAGGCCGGCAGACGTCTGGATCTGGATCGAGCCCCGGAAGGCCGTGAACGGCTGCCCCCCGATCAGGGTGGGGTGGCTCATCACCAGCTCGTAGGGGCCATTCCCCTTGAGGTTCAAGTCCACATCAAACCTCACCCCGTAGGTACCGACGTTGTCGAGGGAGGAATCGACCATGCGGCTGGCCAGGGCATTGACCTGCACGTCACGGGTGCCGAAGTGGTGCCGGTCGGTGCTGGTGAACGGCACGTGCAACGGGCCCTTGGCATTGAGGTCGTGGGTGATGGTGGCCTGGTACGAATCGCCCAGAGCCACTCCACCCACCCGGGAGAAGATCCGCCGGTTGTGGATGTCGTTGATGCGACTCAGGTAGACCCGGCCAGGGGCCAGCCGACCCGCGTCCAGCACCGCCAGCACATCACGATCCGAATTGGGCATCTTGGCGGCCACCACCGCCATCTGAAACGGCCCATCACTGCGGCCCCGCAGCAGGGCATTGGCAATACCCAGGGCGGGCAGATCCGTCTGGAAGAGGACGATGCGGCTGCGGGCCGGAATGGTGATCTCGTCGCTGAGTCGGCTGTCAAGCCTGCCGCGCAGCATCTGGACCGCGGTGGCATCACCGGGACCGGTGTTCCAGGGCCTTGGTCCCAGGGGTTTGACCCCCATCAGGTTGTTGGCGAGGTAGGGGGCCTCGAAGCTGTTGCGCACCGCTCCTTTGGAAAAACGAATGTGCACCGGCCGGATGCCCGGATTGATCAGGATGGCGGCCAAGGTGAGCTCGGCCCGACGCTCGGAGCGAGAAATGGAGCGGCGATTGGGTGGGAAGTACTTGTGGTGAAGATGCATGCCGAACTCACCATTGAAGGTGTATTCCGCAGAGCGGAGAGCTTGCCCCGTCTCACTGGCGTAGGCGTACCCGGGGGTTGTGGTGATCAGGATGCCCGGCCCCTCCACTTCCTCGGGCTGGTTGGAGTGCAGCACAGGCACGTTGTTGAAGGTGCCGTTCAGGGGGCGAGCCTTCTGCCCTGCCATCAGGGACACGTAGGCGTGAACGGGCTGGGCGGGCTGCAGCAGCACCATGCCCAGACCAAGCGTCAGCCAGACACCGAAGGAACCAATGGGAGCGACCAATCTCAAATTGCGACAGGCTTGATGGTGTGGGTGGCCAGGGGAGGGTAAGGCGGGAAGCGACCAGCCCAGTCACTGGGGGGTGCGCGCACCTGGGGAGCCCCGGATGGAACGGCGGGCTCGCTAGAACGGTCCCACTCTGAAGATTTTGTCATGATTCCTCCCTTCGGGACCTGCTCCGGCTCGGAGTCCGGAACCGGTGCCCTGCGGCGGTATCAGGAACGCAAGCTGCGCATGTTGAGCTTCTGGCGCGATGGCATTGAACGCCAGCTTGCCGCGTTGAACGCCGCCATCAGCACCCTCGAACACCAGATGCACCGCGATCAGCCTGACCATCAGGGCTGAGGCCGCTGGCCTCCAGCTGTTGCCGCAGTTGCTCAAGGCCCTTGTGCAGCAAACGTTTCACCGTCATCGGGCTGACCTCCATCTGGCGGCCCAGGCGGCGGTAGCTCCAACCCGCCAGCACCACCTGCCGCACCACCAGACGCTGGCGGGGCTCCAGCAAGGCCAGCATCGAGACCACTGAGGGCCCTTCAGATTCCTGGCCACAGGGCTCACAGACTGTGCTGGCTGCCACCGCCTCGGCCAGTATGGGGTCGTCCAGGTTGGCGGGTCTTGCCAGCAATCGCTGCACCTCAAGCCGCCGCCACTCCGCCGGGGTGATGCCCAGGGTCTGGCTCAGGGCCACGACTCCCAGGCCTGGATCTGATTGGAGAAGCGGATGGTATTGCAGGCGGTTGAACCGCTCCTGCAGTTCCGCCTGCCGTCTGGGAAGCCGCACCACCGGAGCCTCGTCGCGGAGGTAATGGAGGATCGCCCCACGGATGTGTGGTCTGGCGAAGGCCTCGAACGGGGTGCGGCGTTCTTCGCTGTAGAGCTCGGCGGCCCGGATCAGTCCCATCAGGCCCACCTGGAGCAGATCTTCGAAGGATTCCCTGCAACAGCGGGAGTAATGCAGGGCGAGGGGTCGGACCACGGCGCGATACTGCTCGACGCGGCGGTTGCGGCTTGTGGTCGAGCCGCGATGGAATTGATGGCAGGAGGAGGGGGTCATGGTCTGGAAAGCACAGCCTGGGCTGGTTCGGTGGATCTGATGGGCCGCAGTGCCGTTGGGGCCGCGGTGATCTCCTTTCCAGGGAGGGACAGGCCTGCCGAAACACGCAACCGTGAAACCACGGAAGTTCTCGGTTCTGGGGCCGGAGCCGGGATCCGCTGGCTCAGGCCCGCAGGGCCGCCACGTGCGCCAACAGAGACCAGGGACCGTGCCGCTCCAGCCACGCCCTGTCGGAGCCCACGGTGCAGAGCAGAAACCCTGCAAATCCAAGGGCGTTGACACTGAAACCGGCGCCGTGCTCCCGCACCCGGCGCACGGTCATGAACCACTGGTCGTCGAACAGAAGGTTGTACGGGTGCAGGGGCTCGCTGTTGGTGCTGGGATCGCCGAGATCGAGCGCGCGGGAATGGGCCCGGTAGAGAGCGGCCAGGTCGGATCCGCCACAGGGATCGGTGCGCCGACTGAGGCGATAAGCCCAGGTCCAGGACGCCTCGGTCCCTGCCAGCTGCGCCAGAAACAGCGGAGCCAGCGGGCAGCTGAGCTCCCCCTGTCGGCGCGGCAGCAACTGCAGGTGCCGATGGGGCTGGCTGGCTCCGGATCGGGCACCGCTGTTGAAGAACCACAGCCCTCCGGTGTCCTGACTCACCTGGCACACCGCCCGCCAGTCGGAGTCCTCGATCCAGCCGCTCTGGGGTCGCCAGTCGCTCGTGATCACAAGCAGGTGGGCGTCCTGGACCGGATATTTGTTGAGCAGCAACACATGGGCGGGCTTGAGCAACGCCACCTGCAGGGGCCTGTCCCAGGGCAGGAAGGGGTTGGGACGGGGTCCCTCCTGGCGGAGGTGACGGGGCGTGCTGGACAGGAGCTGGCGGACGAGGAAGGGCTCAGCGCCAGGAATCTCCAGCAGGCGTGTCTCCAGGGGCACCAGGGCTCCCCGCAGGCGGGCCAGCTCCGAGACCTCCCTGGCGCGCTGCCAATGACGCTCAGCTCGCACCGGCCTGCAGACGGGCCAGGGAGGCGCCCTGGTAATAGCGCCCAAGGATCTCGTTGTAGCGGAGGCCCTGCTGGGCCAGATCCTGAGCGCCGTGCTGGCTCATGCTGGCGCCCAGGTGACCATGGGCTTCCTGGGTGATGCGCGTGGTGGCCGCGTAAAGACTCTCGACGATCCCGCCCTGGTAGCTCAGGATCACACCCGAGGTGCCGGCGGTGGCCTGGCGGGTGCGGGGGGTGACACTGCTCAAACCCCGGTAGGCCTGCCAGCGGGTGGTATCGCCCAGATGCCAGTGGGCACTGGCTGGGCGCGCCATGTGGGCCATGGCGTAGGAGCGGGCCGCCACCGCCTGGGCCTTCAGGGCCTCCATGTGCCAGCTGCTGGGCATCTCGGCCCCCACCACGGAGCTGATGTAGCGCTCCAGGGAGACATGGTTCACCAGCTGGAGGCCCCTGGGACCACGCAGCACCCGGAGGCGGCCCTCATAGGGCCGTCCGTCCACCGACAGGACATGACCAGAGCCGGTCTCCAGCCACACCTCGGCCCGGGCCGCCATGGCGGCGCCCAGGTCGGGCGAGGCGTCGGGACCGCCATCCTGAACGGCGCGCCCATCGCGATCCACCAGTCGCCAGTAGCCATTGGCACCGAGCTGGGGGGAAGGGGAAGCTCCCAGCAGAGCCACCCGGATTTCGAGGGGCACTTCTGGGCCAGCCTCCGGCTCCACAAGGGTCGGGTCGGGATCACTCAGGCTGGTGCGCTGGGCCTGCAGCGATGTCGCGGCCAGGAGGTCCTTGTCAGGGGGAGCCGAGGCGCCGGTGGTTGTTTGCGACACCTCCCGTGGCTGGGCGATGAGAGCTTCGAGCAGGTCCGCTTCCGAACCGGAACGGGAGCCGGGAAGGAGATCCTGGGCCGCAAAGCCCGCTCCTACCGCTACGACGGCCAGGGGAGCGGTCAGCAGGATCGGGTGGCGACGACAACCCTGGAGCAGGCGCCGGCCACTGGCACGGAGTGCGGCGATGGCGGCCGCGAAGTGCCGACGCACAGCAGGGTTCCACGAAGGGGTAGTCGGATCATGCCGGAAAACGCGACCCTGCACCCTCGTGGCGCAGGACGGTCGCCGCATTGCACCCGTGGTCCCGTGGGGGCCAAAGGCCGGGATCAGGTGGCAGCTTCAGCCTTCAGGTCTCGCTGCATCAGCTCCTGCACCGCCTGCCTGGCCTCCACCCGGCCCGCCAGCAGCCGCACGACCTGGTCGCAGATCGGCAGTTGCCAGCCCTCCCGCTGGGCGAGGGCCAGGGTGGCCCGCGCCGTTCGGGGGCCCTCCACGGTGGCGCCGATTTGTCCCAGGGCAGTGGCCTCGTCACACCCCTCCGCCAGCAGGGTGCCGAAGCGGTAATTGCGGCTCAGGCTGCTGTTGGCCGTTGCCAAGAGGTCCCCCAGGCCCGCCAGGCCGTAGAGGGTGGTGGGCTGGCCCCCGAGGGCCGTGAGAACCACGGCGATCTCCGACAGGCCCCGGCAGAGCAGGGAGGCCTTGGCATTGGCTCCCAGACCCAGCCCATCGCTGATGCCGGCTGCTAGGGCGATGACGTTCTTGAGCGCCCCGGCGGCCTCGGTGCCGATCGGATCGGCATTCGTGTAAAGGCGAAAATGGGGGGCCCGCAGCTGCTCCTGCAGGTGGCGGGCCAAGCCGTGATCCCGGCTGCTGAGAACGCTGGCCGCCGGCAACCCCCGCTCGAGTTCATCGGCCAGATTCGGGCCGCTCAGCACCGCCAGCGGCACGTCGGGGAGATGGCGGCGCCACAGCTGACTGGCGGTGCAGAGGGTGTCCAGATCGATTCCCTTGCTGCAACTCAACAAGGGAAGATCCGCCGGCCAGAGCCTTTGCAGCTGCGTGCCCAGGGGGGCCACCCCCACCATCGACACGGCCACCACCACGAGATCGCAGTCCTGAAGCAGCGTGGCCGGATGGCCCCCATCCCTCCGGGACCAGCTGCTGAGATGGTGGCCCTGACGCTCCCAGAGCCGCAGGAGCGTGGCGCCCCAGGCGCCCCGACCCAGCACCGTGATGCGCAAACTCATGGACCAACGCGGGGATCGGTTCCCCTGATCGCCTTGCCATCATGCGCCATCCCCGAGCTCACCATGGCGACCGCCCCCAACCCCTACTGGCAGGCCTGGGAGGGCCAGGCCCTCGTCGTTGGGCCAGGGGGGCTGGGCCTCGCGTTGGCAGCAGAACTGGCTCGGCGGGCCCCATCGCTGCGGGTCCGCACCGCCGGTCGCCGCGCTGCTGACCTGCCGCTCGACCTTTGCGACGACGTCAGCCTGGAGCGGTTCTCGGCCATGGCCGCCCGCGACCTGACCCCGTTGCGGGTCGTGATCAACACGGCCGGACTGCTGCACGATGGCGCGATGCAGCCGGAGAAGCGCCTCTCCCAGGTGCGTCGCCAAGCCCTGGAGCGCAGCTTCGCCGTCAACGCCTATGGATCCCTGCTGCTGGCCCAGGCGATCGAGCCGGCCATGGCAAGAGATTGTCCGGTGCACTTCGCCAGCCTCTCGGCCCGGGTGGGCAGCATCGGCGACAACCGGCTGGGGGGGTGGTACGCCTACCGGGCCGCCAAGGCGGCCCAGAACCAGCTGTTGCGCACCCTGGCGATCGAATGGCAACGCCGCCTGCCCCAGGCCTGCGTGACCCTGCTCCACCCGGGCACCGCCGCCACCCCGCTCTCGGCCCCCTTCAGCGGCTCCCTGGCCGCCTCGGCCCTGTTCACGCCCGCCCGCTCCGCCTCCCATCTGCTTGATGTGCTGGAAGGACAGACGGCCGCCAGCAGCGGCGCCTTCCTGGCCTGGGACGGTCAGCCGGTTCCCTGGTGAGGCGTGCTAGGCGGCGTGGCCGCGGAGCACCTCCAGCGGGATCACCTCCAGGGTGGCGATGGCGGAACTCTCCAGCCGCACCGGTGGGGCCATGCCGTCCTCATAGGCCTCCAGCCAGCGGGCGGCACAGACGCACCAGTGATCTCCGGCCTGGAGGCCGGGGAAGGAATGGGCCGGCACCGGGGTGGAGAGGTCGTTGCCCTGGGCGCGGCTGTAGTTCAGAAAAGACTCGTTCACGACGCAGCAAACCGTGTGGCGGCCAAAATCGGCTGGATCGCCCTGGCAGTAGCCATCCCGGAACCATCCGGTGAGGGGGGCACATCCACACTCCTGCAAGGGTTCACCCAGCACATTGCGCTGGTCGGCTGGGGGCTGCAGAGAGGAAGCGGCCAAGGCCCGGGAGCAGGTGGAACGGGCTGAGTCTGCCGGAGGACTGGCACAAAAAGCGGCCAGGAGGTTGACGAATTCCGGGGGGGAGGCGTTAAAGGTCATTCAGCACGACCCCCTTCATGAGCTGGGATTTCACCGAGGATGCGGCCTTCCTGGCCCTCTGCGACGCCTACAAGGAAAGCGGTGAGCCCTCCGCCATGGAGTTTCTGGCCCATGGCGAAGGCGCCTTCCACTTCCAGGAACTCACCCAGAACGCGGCCGGGGAGGGCATCGATCTGAGCGATTCCGATGCCCTCGATGCCTTCCAGCAGGAGGTGATCGACAGTCTTGAAGAGCTGTGCAGCTGATGCCTCCCCAAGGTCTCAGCCGTAAAAGAAGGCGATTTCCTTGTCCTTGAGCCCCTCCCAGCCGGCCTCCCGCAGACGTTGGTCAAGGCTGAGGCGATCGAGGTGCTTGGCGCCGGTGCGCACGATGCGGTTGCGCATCGACTTCTTGACTCCGCTGCGGGCCCGGCGACCCTCCAGCTCCATCACTTCGCCGTAGAGCGCGAGCATGGCGGCCGGGATCGGCGTGCCGTCGAGGTCCACACCGGCCGCAATGGCGTCATCGACGCCGCCGGGTCCTGCGATGGCCATGGCAAGGGAGTCAGAGGGTCTCCAAAGCCTGCCACGGCCAGGCCCCTGGCCGGGTGTGGGGGGCGGTTCAGGCGCTGAAGTAGCGGGCCTGGCTGTGCAGGGCCACCAGGGCTGTGGTGCTCTGCTCGGGCTCCAGCTGGTCGCTGTCGTCCATGGTGAGGCCGATGCGGTCAGTGCCCAGCCAGGCGAGCTGCTGGCGGGAGTCGGCCACGTTCGGGCAGGCGGGGTAACCGAAGGAATAGCGGCTGCCCCGGTAACGCTGGGCCAGCACCTCCCGGAGGGCCGTAGGTTCTTCGGCAGCCAATCCCATCTCCCTCCGGACGCGGGCATGGGTCCACTCCGCAAGCGCTTCGGCCATCTGAACCGCCAGCCCATGGAAGTAGAGGTAGTCGGTATAGCGGTCGGCGCGGAACAGCTGCTGGGCAAAGGTGGTGGCGCCTTCGCCCATGGTGACGGCCTGCATCGGCAGCACATCCGACGGGCGTAGGGACCCATCAGCGCCGGTATCGCTGTCGCCGTAGAAATCGGCGATGCAGTAGCGGTTGCCGCCCCGCTGGCGCGGCAGAACAAAACGCCCCAGCTCAAGGCCAGCGGCGGCCGGTGGCGCCCCAGCCGCCATCCCCTCGGGATCGAACACCACCAGGCCATTGCCGTCGCGGCCACAGGGGAAGTAGCCGTAGGCCACCCGCGGGGTCAGCAGGCCTTCACTGCGGCAACGTCCAAGCCATTCCTGCAACACCGGCTCTGCCTTTTCAGCCAGCATCGCTTCATAGTCCTGCCGGCTCTGCTGCTGGGTCTTGCGCAGCTGCCACTGGCCGGCGAAAAGGGCGTTGCGATCGAGGTAGGCGAAAACCTCGTCGAGGTCGATGGCCGTCTCGGTGAGCACCCTCGATCCCCAGAAGGGGGGGATGATCGCCGCTTCGGCCGGCACGGCCGCAGAACGCTCCTCGCTGCCGGTGGATGGAACGTCGGCTGGGGACCCAACCGCAGGCTCCATGGCGGCCGGCGGCGCGGCCTCCCCTGCAGCCACTGAAGGTGCGGCGGGCTCGTTGAGGCCCAAGCCCTCGGGAGCACCGTCGAGGAAACCCTCGTGGTCATCCCACCTACCACCCGATTTGGCGTCCATCAGGGCATCCATGAAGCGCAGGTCGGCGAAGGCATCGCGGCCGTAGATCACCTGGCCCCTGTAGGCCTGGCGGCAGTCGCCGTTGACGAACCGGGGCGTCAGGGCCGCACCGCCGAGAATCACAGGAACGGAAATCCCGACGTCGTTGAACGTTTCCAGATTGTCCTTCATGAAGGCGGTGGATTTGACCAGCAGGCCGCTCATGGCGATGCAGTCAGCTCCGTGCAGCCGTTGGGCCTCGACGATGGCATCGACGCTTTGCTTGATGCCCAGGTTGATCACCTCATAGCCATTGTTGGTGAGGATGATGTCCACCAGATTCTTGCCGATATCGTGGACGTCGCCCTTGACAGTGGCGATCAGAAACTTGCCCTTGCTGCTCGATTCTCCCTCCTTTCTCTCCATGTGCGGCTCGAGAAAGGCCACGGCGGCCTTCATCGTTTCGGCGCTCTGCAACACGAAGGGCAACTGCATCTGGCCGGAGCCGAACAATTCACCCACCACCTTCATGCCATCCAGCAGATAGGTGTTGATGATCTTCAGGGGTGGATGCACCGCGAGGGCCGACTGGAGGGCGGTATCCAGGCCAATGCGTTCACCGTCAATGATGTGCTGCTTGAGACGCTCCTCAAGCGGCAGATCGGCCAGCGAAGGTCCTGAGGCCCGGGCCTCTTTGGCGCTGACCCCCTCGAACTCGGTGGTCAGCAGGGTGAGCGGGTCATGGACACAGATCCCGTTATCGAATCTTCGCCGGTCGTGGATCAGATCGCGACAGATCTGCTGGTGCTCTTCACTGATCTTGGCCAGCGGCAGGATCTTCGCTGGGCTGACGATGGCGGCATCCATGCCGGCCTGGCAGCAGTCGTGCAGGAATACCGAATTGAGCACGATGCGGGCGGCCGGAGACAGCCCGAAGCTGACGTTGCTGACCCCCAGCACCACGTGAACCCCAGGAAGTTCGCTGCGGATCCGGCGGATCGCCTCGATCGTGGCGGCCGCATTGGCCCGATCTTCCTCGATGCCCGTGGAGATGGGCAGGGCGAGGGGGTCGTAAAAGATCTCGTGGGCTGGAAGGCCGAATTCGAGCGCATCCCGGTAGGCCCTCTGGGCGATGGCGAACTTGCGCTCGGCGCTGCGGGCCATGCCCTCCTCGTCGATGGTGCCCACCACCACCCCGGCGCCGTAGTCTCTGGCCAGTTCGAGCACTTTGAAGAAGCGCTCATCGCCATCTTCGTAGTTAGTGGAGTTGAGAATGCACTTGCCGCCGGCCACTTTGAGGCCGGCCTCCATCTTCTGCCACTCGGTGGAATCGAGCATCAGCGGCAGGTTCACATTGGTGACCAGTCGGCTCACCAGGTCGTGCATGTCCTTGACCCCATCGCGTCCCACGTAATCGACGTTGACGTCAAGCACATGGGCGTTCTCCTTCACCTGGCCCCGGGCCACCGCCACCAGGCCATCCCAATCCTCGGCGTTGAGCAGCTCCCGCACCATTTTCGAGCCGCTGGCATTGAGCCGTTCGCCGATGATCAGGAAGGAGTTGTCCTGGAAATAAGGGGTGACGCCATAGATCGAGGCCACCGCCGGTTCGTAGTGGAGCGGGGGCCTCTCCAGCCGTTGCTGGGGCCGCCGCACCTCCCGTTGGGCCGGATGGAGGCCGGCAGCGAGCTCCGCCAGCGCACCGATGTGGGCCGGGGTGGTGCCGCAGCAGCCACCGATCACCTGAACGCCCAGATCTTCGACGAAGTGCATCATCTGCATCCTCATCTCGGTGGGGGTGAGGCGATAGTGAGCCACCCCGCCGATGTTCTCCGGCAATCCCGCGTTGGGAATGCAGCTCACCACGAAGGGACTGTGCTGACTCAGGTAGCGGATGTGCTCCTTCATCTGCTCGGGCCCCGTGGCGCAGTTGAGGCCGAGCACGTCGATCGGGAAGGGCTCCAGGATCGCCACCACGGCGGCGATATCCGAGCCCACCAGCATGGTCCCGGTGGTCTCCATGGTGACGGAGACCATCAGGGGTCGCCGTTCCCCTGCGGCGGCAAAGGCCTCTTCGATCCCCTGCAGGGCCGCCTTGATCTGCAGCACGTCCTGGCAGGTCTCGACGATGAACAGATCAACGTCACCGGCGATCAGGCCCGCGGCCTGCTCCCGGAAAGAGGCTTTCATCGTGTCGAAATCGATGTGGCCCAGGGTGGGCAACTTGGTGGTGGGACCCATCGATCCGGCCACGAAGCGGGGTTTCGCCGGGGTGCTGAAGGCGGCGGCCATCTCCCTGGCCAGTTCCGCGGCCCGGCGGTTGATGGCGAAGGCCTGGTCCTCCAGTCCGTACTCGGCCAGCACGATCGAGGCGGCCCCGAAGGTGTCCGTTTCGATCACATCGCAACCTGCCTCGAGGAACAGGCGATGGACCGCCTGGACCGCATCGGGCCGGGTGAAGACGAGATTCTCATTGCAACCCTCGAGGGCCGCGCCACCGAAATCCTCCGCCGTCAGGTCCATCTCCTGCAGGGAGGTGCCGGTGGCGCCGTCGAAGACGAGCACAGGACGTCCCGGTCCATGCAACCAGTCGAGGAAGCCGATGCGATCGGTGGGGCAATGGATGGCGGCGGAGACGACCATCAGGCGTCGAGGCGAATACGGGTGACCCAGTGGTCATAGGAAGGATCGCGGCCCTCCGTGATCGCTGTAAGACGGTCGCGCAGACGCTCCATCACGGGACGATGGCTGGGCAGGTCGGTGGATTCGATGCGACGAACCGGGGTGACCCTGGCGGCGGTGCCGCTGAGGAACACCTCGTCGGCGATCATCAGTTCGGTCTTATCGACCGCCCGCTCGAGCACGGGGATATCCATCGACCGTGCCAGCTCCATGAGACTGGCGCGGGTGATGCCCTCGAGGATGTCCTGATCGACGCCGGGGGTGATCAGCACACCGTCCCGCACGATGAAAAGATTCATGCCGCTGGCCTCGCTCACCTTGCCGCGACTGTTGAGCAGCAGGGCCTCATCGAAGCCGCTCTTGACGGCTTCGGTCTTGGCCAGCGAACTGGTGATGTAGGCCCCACTGATCTTGCCCCTCAGGGGCAGGGAGCGGTCCTCCTGGCGGCACCAGCTGCTGATCCGGCAGCTGACCCCCTCGGGGGAGAGATAGTCGCCCATCTCAATGCCGTAGATGAGGAAGTCGGTCTGGATGTTGTGCAGCCGCGGAGCGATGCCGAGGTCGCTGGTGTAGACGAAGGGCCGCAGGTAGATCGGGCAGGTGGGTCGGTTGGCCTGAAGAAACGCCTGGATGGCGCTGTGGATCGTCTCCTCAGCCAGCTCGGTCAGCAACAGCCGGGCACTCTGGCTGAGCCGGCGGGCGTGGCGGTCGGCACGGAACAGCAGGATTTCGTTGTTGTCGGCCGGGTTGGGCAGGGCCCGCATGCCGCCGAAGGCGCCCGTGCCGTAATGCAGCGCATGGGTGGCCACCGACAGGGTGGCCTCAGCAAAGGGGACGCACTGTCCGCCGAACCAGGCATAGGGCAGGAACTGGTGCATGGAAGGCGGTGGCGACGATGCGATCTTCTCACCGCGTTCGGCAGGATGGGGTGATGCATCGACTCGCGTCCATACCCGGGGACAGGACGGAGGACGACGGGGCCCTCTTCGTGGAACAGCCACCGGCCCCGGTGGTGCTGCTCAGCAGCGCCGACACGGATCTGCTGGCGGTGTCGCAGTTGCTGGAGGCCGAGCCGACGTTGTTGCCGGCCCCGCTGAGGGCCCTCAACCTCTCGGCCCTGCAGCACCCGGCGGTGATCGACCACTACGTGGCCAGCAGCCTGGCCACCACTCGGCTGGTGGTGGTGCGGCTCCTGGGGGGACGCGGCCATTGGAGCTACGGACTGGAGTGTCTGCGCCACTGGGTCGGCAACGGTGAGGGGCGCCAGCTGCTGGTGCTGGCCGGCACGGCCGAGGAGGAGCAGGCCCTGGCCTGCCTCGGCAGCCTCGATGGCCCCCTGGCCCTGGGCTGTGCGGCCTGCCTGCGGGAGGGGGGAGCCGCCAACCTGCGCCTGTTGCTCCGGACCCTGGCGGCCCTGCTGGCCGGCGAACGCCCCGCGCCGCCCTGCCCCACGCCCGCCGCCGATCCCCTGCCCCAGGACTGGCGCGACGATCCCGGCTCCCGGGTGGGGGTGATCCTCTACCGGGCCCTCTGGCAAGCAGGTGATCTGGCCCTGATGGAGGCGCTCCTGGCGGCCCTGCGTGGCCGGGGGCTGGCGCCCCGGGCCCTGTGGGTCAGCAGCCTGCGGGATGGGGCCGTGCAGCGGGGTGTGGCGGACCTGCTGGGGCGGGAGCAGGTGCAGGCGGTGCTCTGCGGCACGGGCTTTGCTTCGGTGTCATTTGAGGAGGCGGGCCTGGGAGCCCCCCTGTGGGAACGGCTGGGGGTACCGGTGCTGCAGGTGCTGTGCAGCGGCCGCAGCCGGGAGGCCTGGCAGCAGAGCAGCATCGGCCTGGCCCCGCTCGACCTCAGCCTGCAGGTGGCCCTGCCGGAACTGGATGGGCGTCTCACCACCCGGGTGGGGGCCTTCAAGGAGCGCAGCTGCACCAGCGACAACCTGGCCACGGCCCTGCACCGCTATGAACCGGACCGGGAGCGGCTTGACTGGATCGCCCAGCTCACCGGCGCCTGGACCCGCCTGCGGCTGACGCCGGCCCCCGAACGCCGCGTAGCCCTGGTGCTGGCCAACTACCCCAACCGCAACAGTCGCCTGGCCAATGGCGTCGGGCTGGACACCCCAGCCAGCGCCGCCCTGATGCTCGGCTGGCTGGCGGAGGCCGGCTACGACCTGGGGACGCCCGCCGATCGGCCAGCCGATGGCGATGCCCTCATCCACCGCCTCCTGGAGGGCCGCAGCAATGACCCGGAGAGCGGCCATCGCCCTCCCCTGGACCACCTGCCCCTGGCCACCTACCGGGCCTGGTACGCCACCCTGCCGGTGGAGGGCCGGCAGCGGCTGGAGGCGGTCTGGGGGCCACCCGATGCCGATGCGGGTCTGGAAGCGGGTGGTGGCGGCCCTGGCTTTCCTGTGCGGGGGTTGCGCTTCGGCCAGGTGCTGCTGCTGATCCAGCCCGAGCGCGGCTACGACCGAGATCCGAGCCTCAGCTATCACAGCCCCGATCTGCCCCCCACCCACGCCTACCTGGCCCAATATCTGTGGCTGCGCCAGAGCTTCGGCGCCCAGGTGGTGGTGCACGTGGGCAAGCACGGCAACCTCGAATGGCTGCCCGGCAAGGGGCTGGGGCTGTCGCAGGACTGCTTCCCCGAATGGGCCCTGGGGCCCCTGCCGCACCTGTACCCCTTCATCGTCAACGACCCGGGCGAAGGCAGCCAGGCCAAGCGCCGCGCCCAGGCGGTGATCCTCGACCACCTGACCCCGCCCCTGGGCCGGGCCGGCCTGCACGGTGACCTGCAGGGCCTGGAGGCCCTGCTGGATGAGTACTGGGAGGCGCGGCAGCTGGGCAGCGCCCGGGCCCCGCTGCTGCGGGAGCGCCTGGGCACCCTGCTGGAGCAACTGCAACTTCCCGCCATGGCCCAGGCGGATCTGGAAGCGCGCCTGGAGGCGGCTGACGGCTACCTCTGTGAACTCAAGGAAGCCCAGATCCGGCTGGGCCTGCACACCTTCGGTACCCTGCCAGCGCCGGCGAAGCTGGCCGAACTGCTGCTGTGCCTGGCCAGGGCGCCCCAGGCGGGGCAGCCGGGCCTCACCCAGGCCCTGGCCCTCGACCTTGGACTCGATCTCGACCCCTGGGCCGATCCGGAGGAGGCCACCCTGTCCGCCGCCGACCGGGCCCGGCTGGCCGGCCATGCCCATCCAGGCGGCCTGCTGCGCCATGCCGGCGACGGGGTCGCCGTGCTGGAAGGGCTCGCCCTGGCCCTGGTCAGCGACCAGCTGGCCGACGCTGCTCCTGGGGCTGTACGGCCCCAGGGGCCCGCCACCGAACGGGCCCTGCAGCATCTGCGCCAGGCCCTGCTGCCGCCCTTGCTGGCCTGTGGCGAGGCGGAGCGTCGGGCCCTGCTCACGGGGCTGGCCGGAGGCCGCATCGCCGCCGGGCCCTCGGGAGCCCCGACCCGCGGCCGACCGGACCTGCTGCCCACCGGTCGCAACTTCTACAGCGTCGACCTGCGCGGCCTGCCGACGGAGGCCGCCTGGGACCTGGGACGGCGCAGCGCCGAGCTGCTGCTGCAGCTCCACCTGCAGGAGCAGGGCGACGACCTGCGCAGCCTGGCCCTTTCGGTGTGGGGGACCGCCACCATGCGCAACGGCGGCGAAGACATCGGCCAGGCCCTGGCCCTGATGGGCGTGCGGCCAGTCTGGGATGGCCCCACACGTCGGCTGGTGGATGTGGAAGTGATCCCCTTAAGCCTGCTCGGCCGCCCCCGGGTGGATGTGACCCTGCGCATCTCCGGCCTGTTCCGCGATGCCTTCCCCCAGCTGGTGGGCTGGTTCAACCGAGCCACTCGCCTGGTGGCGGCCCTGGACGAGGATCCCGAAGACAACCCCCTGGCCGCTTCAGCCCGGATGGAGGGCCAAGGCGGGCGCATCTACGGATCGG
Source organism: Cyanobium sp. Aljojuca 7A6 (assembly GCF_024346455.1). Lineage (GTDB taxonomy): Bacteria > Cyanobacteriota > Cyanobacteriia > PCC-6307 > Cyanobiaceae > Cyanobium. Next base: position 165,261 of record NZ_JAGQCY010000002.1, on the reverse strand, counting down.
CGCCCGGGGCCTACGGGGCCGGGCTGCAGGGCCTGATCGACAGCGGCCACTGGGAGGGGCGCGGCGATCTGGGCGAGGCTTTTCTGAACTGGAGCGCCTGGCGCTACGACGGCGATCCCTGCGATGGGGCAAATGGCGGGGCCATCGCCGCCACGGCGGACCGGAGCGGCCTTGAACGGCGACTGGCCCAGGTGCAGGTGGTGCTTCACAACCAGGACAACAGGGAGCACGATCTGCTGGATTCCGATGACTACTACCAGTTCCAGGGCGGTCTCAGCGCCGCCGCCGAGCGGCTCCAGGGCCAGGCCCCGGCCCTCTGGTTCGGCGACCATTCCCGCAGCGAGCGTCCCCGGATGCACCGCGTCGAGCGCGAATTTGACAAGGTGCTGCGCTCCCGCCTGCTCAATCCCCGCTGGATCGAAGCCATGCAGGGCCACGGCTACAAGGGAGGCTTCGAAATGGCCGCCAGCCTGGATTACCTGTTTGCCTATGACGCCAGCACCGGGCGGGTGCCGGACTGGGGCTACGGCGCCATCAGCGCCGCCTGGCTGGAGGACGGGGCCGTGCGGGAGTTTCTGGGCCGCTCCAATCCCTGGGCCCTGCGGGACATGGCCGAACGGCTGCTTGAGGCCCACAACCGGGGCCTGTGGGAAGGGGCCGACCCGCAGCGGCTGGAGCGGCTGCGGGCCCTGGTGCTGGAGAGCGAGGGCCTGGTGGAGCAGCGCTGAGCCAGGCCCTCGCTCCCTTCAGGGGATTCAGATGTCGAGATCCCGCGCCATCGAGCGGAAGGGGTCGGTGTTACCGGGTTTGGCGGGCTGCTGGCTGATCTTCGGCTGGCTCTGGGCCTCAGTTTCCTTCTGTTGCTTGGCTGCCGCCGCTGCGCCAGGCACGTTGGTAGGGGTCACGGCAGACCCTTTCATGCGCTGACCGAGCTCAGCGGCGCTCATCGTCTGGGCGAAGGTCTTCTTGACGGGTTTGGGGATGCCACCGGTGAGGTTCACGGATCCCTTTTCGGCGGGCTGAATACCAGCCAGGCCAGGGGTCATCTTCTCGACCCGGGCCTGCATCGAGGCCACTTCCGCCACCATCTCCTTGTCCCCGGGGCTGTCGGCGTTGCCGGGAAAGGTGCGGCGGATCGTGTTCGACCGCTTCATGAACTGGACATCGCCCAGGCTGGTGGAAGCCTCGGGATCGAGGAAGAAAGTCTCGGCCTTGGGTTTGGCCTTGGCCGCAACCTCAGGCTTGGTCACCGAGGCGGCACGGGAACCGAACAGACGATCGAACAGGCCCATCGACGCATGCAGAAACGTGTCAGCAAACCCTAGCGGCCACGGAGCACCAGCCCATGGGTATCTGTACCACAACTCATCAGAAGGCCCCGCCGTTCCAGATCCGCCGCGATCGCCTCGCAAACCAGTTCGGTGGGTTGCCAGCGGGGCTGCATGGCGTAGTCGTACCAGACTTCGGCCCCGTCGAAGCCCAGATCCGCCGCCGCCGCAATCAGGCGCTGGTGGGGCAGGCGGTAGCGGGCGGGATGGGCCAGCAGGGCCAGGCCTCCGGCGGCCCGGATCGCCCCCACCACCGCTTCGGCCAACAGGGCCGGCCCCACCACGGAGGTGCCCTGCAGGTAGGGATGGAGGGAGGGATGCTCAGCGGCGAAACCCAGCCCCAGTACGTGCACCAGGCACCCCTCGAGCAGGCAGCTGATTTCCACCCCGCGCCAGAGGGTGGGCGTCGCCGCGCCCCGCTGGCGGTGGTCGACAAGGGACGCGGCAATGGCCCCATGGGCCGCGAGGGCGTGGTGATCGGTCACCGCCAGGTGCTCCAGGCCAATGGCCACGGCTTCCGCCGCCAGCGCTTCCGGGTGGAGACTGCCGTCGCTGCAGATGGTGTGGCAATGGAAGTTGAGCCGGTCCGGGCAGCTGTCGGCCTGCACCTGCCGCAGCACCGGCGTCAGGGGATGGGCGAGAGCTTCAGGCCGCAGCACCACCACTCTCCTGCTGGGCCAGCCGTTCGCTGCGCAAGCGCCGCCAGCGGGCATAGAACTGAATGGAGGCGGCCATGGCCACCACCAGGGCAACAAGGAACCAGGTGGCAGCGCCGGTGGGGAACTGGTTCTTGAACACCACCAGCATCACCACCAGCACCAGGAGCAGGGTGGGCAGTTCGTTGAGGGCCCGCAGCTGGCGGCCGCTCCAGTGGCACGCACCGCGCTGCAGCTGGCCCATCAGCCGGTAACAGAACCAGTGATAGGCGAGCAGGGCCGCCACGAAGGCCAGCTTGGCGTGCATCCAGGCCTGTTTCAGCCAGAGCGGTTCCACCACCAGCAGACCCACGGCCATGGCCACGGCCACCACCATGCCCGGGGTGGTGATGATGTTGGCCAGGCGTCGCTCCATCAGGCCGTACTGGGCCTCGAAGGCCTGTCGCAGGGGGGGATCCAACTCAGCCGCCTCCCGGTGGTAGATGAACAGCCGCACCAGGTAGAACAGCCCGGCGAACCACACCACCACCCCGACGATGTGGAGCGTCTTGAACCAGAGGTAGGCCTCGGGGGGCCAGCTCAAGGCCAGGGGCAGCGGGAGCGTCATGTCAGGGCCTGGGGGAACCGGAACTCGCATTGGATTGCCAAGTTAGTCGGCAGTAGCGACGGGCTACGGCGGCGGCGTAGGCCCGGTCCACGGGCCCCAACTGCGGACTGATGCCTCCATTGCGGCAATCCACCACGATCCGCTCCCGGTGGCGATCCTGGTCGCTGACCCGCAGCTTCAGCTGCCAGGGGTGTGTGGCACTGCGGCTGATCTCGTCGCCACAGACCGGCCCGACGCAGAGGCCTGGTGCGGCCAGCACGCCCCGGGGGAACCAAGGCAGCAACAGCAGGGCCAGCAGCCATCCAGCCCAAAACCCAACCGAACTCCGACGCACCGAAGGCAGCCTCAAGCCTGACGTCATCCCGCCAGCTCCATCGGGGCGTCCTCCCCTTCGCCGAGGCCTTCGGGTCCGTCCATCGGGGGATGGAAGTGCTCCCACACCTGACGCGCCATCGCCGGTCCGATCCCGGAGACGGCGGCGATCTGCTCGGAAGTGGCCAGCTGGATGGCGTCGATGGAGCGGAAGTGGGCCAGCAGGTCCTTCACCCGCTTCGGACCCAGCCCGGCGATGTCGCTGAGACGGGAACGCTTCATCCGCTCGCCCCGCTGCTGGCGGTGGTAGCTCACGGCGAAGCGGTGGGCCTCGTCCCGCAGCCGCCGCAGCAGCACCACGCCCAGCTGGTCGACCTCGGTGTCGAGGGGCTGGCTGGCGCCGGGCAGGAACACCTCCTCCCGTTGCTTGGCCAGGGAACAGACGGTCAGTTCCTCGTGCAGATCCAGCTCCCGCAGCGCCTCCATCACCGCCGACAGCTGGCCCTTGCCACCATCGATCATCACCACATCCGGCCAATCACTGAGGCCATCGGTGTGGAGGGCCGAGGCACCGGCCCGGCGCAGGGCGGCCAGGTCGGCCCCTTCCGCCTTGGCCTGGGACCAGCGGCGGAAACGCCGCCGCATGATCTCGGCCATGGCCATGAAGTCGTCGGAATGGCCGGCGCGGATGCTGCTGCTGCGGATCCGGTATTTGCGGTAGTGCTGCTTGGCCGGCAGGCCGTCGATGAAGACCACCTGGGAGGCCACCGCGTCGCTGCCCTGGATGTGGCTGATGTCGTAGCCCTCGATCCGCCGGGGCGGCACCGGCAGCTCCAGCAGCTGGGCCAGGTCTTCGGTGGCCAGTTGCTGGTGCTCCGCCCCGCGTTGGGCCCGGGCCAGTTCGAAGCCGGCATTGCGCTCCACCAGTTCAATCAGGTCGGCCTTCTGGCGCCGTTGGGGCACGGCCAGTCGCACCTTGCGGCCCCGCCGCTCCGCCAGCCACTCGCCGATCAACTCCTGGGCCGGCAGCGCATGCTGCAACACCAGTTCCGGAGGAATCTCCACGGGCTCTACCTGGCTGTAGTGCTCCTCGACCACCCGCTGCAGCACCTCGGCCGGTGTGGCGATGGCCGCATCGGCGGTGTAGCCCAGCCTGCCCACCAGCTTTCCGGCACGCATCTGGAAGATCTGCACCGCCGCCACCCGATCATCCGCCGCCAGGGCGATCACATCGCGGCTGACGGAGCTGTCACCCAGGCTCATCTTCTGATCGGCGGTGAGCAGATCAAGGCCCTGCAGCTGGTCGCGCACCCGGGCAGCGGCCTCAAAATCCAGCCGCTCGGCATAGCGGTCCATCTGCTGCCGCAGGAGGGTGAGCAGTTCGTCATTGCGACCCTGGAACACCATCGCCACCTTGCGCAGAATGCGGTGGTAGTCGTCCGAACCGATCTTCTCCTGGCAGACCCCCGGACAGCGGCCGATGTCGAAGTTGAGGCAGGTGCGGTCGCGGTAGAGGGGCTGGGGACGCTGGCGCAGGGGAAAGACCCGCTTGACCACCGCCAGGGTGCGGCGCAACAGCCCCACATCCACATAGGGCCCATAGAAGCGATCCAACGGGCTGCGATGGCGGCGGCGGCGCGTGATGAAGATGCGCGGGTAGGCCTCGCTCCAGGTGATGCAGAGGTAGGGGTATTTCTTGTCGTCCTTCAACAGGACATTGAAATGGGGCTGGTGGTTCTTGATCAGGTTCGATTCCAGCGCCAGCGCCTCCGCCTCGCTGTCGGTGACGATGAACTCGATCTCACAGACCTGCCGCACCATCAGGGCGATGCGGGGGCTGATGTCGTGGGAGTTGCGGAAGTAGCTGCGCACCCGCGCCCGCAGGCTTTTCGACTTGCCGATGTAGAGGATGCGGTCGCTCGCATCCCGCATCAGATAGCAGCCCGGCTCCGCCGGCAGCTCCCGCAATCGGGCCGACAGCCGCTCACGCTGCAGCAGCAGCGGCCCGACGACGTCCCCGCCCGGAGTCCCGACCGGCTCAGCCATGGCGGCGCCTCAACCGCCGTACTGCCAGCCCGTGGCGGACAGTTCCAGGGCGGGGGCATCGCGGTGCAGGGTCGCCGTCTTCACCTCCCCCACGAACACGGTGTGGTCTCCATGGGACACCTGGCCCACCACGGTGCACTCCACGGCGCCAAGGGCGTCGTCCAGAACCGGCAAACCCAGGGGCCCCAGACTGAACGGAGCGGCGTCGAAACGTCCGCCCACCCCCTTCTGGGGCTTGAAGAACACGGCCGCCAGGTCCTTCTGATCGGCGGCCAACACATTGAGGCAGAAGCGCCCGCTGCGCTGGATCATGCCGTTGCTGGTGGAGTCAGCACGCACCGCCATCACCACCAAGGGCGGCTCAAAGGAGCCCTGGGTGACCCAGCTGGCGGTGAAGCCGTTCACCTCCACGCCTTCGGCCACGCCGCAGATGAACACACCATGGGGAATCTTGCGCAGCAACGACTTCTTGGCGGCCGCGTCCAGAACAACGTCAGTCATGGGGGTGGCCGGCAGGGATGGGACGACTCTAGGAACCCGCCTGGGCCCGTCTCCATAGGCTGGGGGCATGCGAGCCCTCTACCCCGGCAGTTTCGATCCCCTCACCCTCGGCCACCTCGACCTGATCGAGAGGGCGGCGCACCTTTTCGATGGTGTTGTGGTGGCGGTGCTGATGAACCCCTCCAAGCAACCCAGTTTCCCCCTCGAGCGCCGGCTGGAGCAGATCCGCACGGCCACGGAAGGGATGGGGGGCATCGAGGTGGGTCATTTCGACGGTCTCACCGTGACCTACGCCCAGACCTGCGGCGCCCAGGTGATCCTGCGGGGGCTGCGGGCCATGAGCGACTTCGAATTTGAGTTGCAGATCGCACACACCAACCGGACCCTGGCCCCCCGCGTCGAGACCCTGTTCATGGCCACCTCAGCGCACCACAGCTTTCTGAGCAGCTCGGTGGTGAAGGAGGTGGCCCGCTTCGGTGGAGATGTCGCCCACATGGTCCCGCCGGGAGTGGCGATCGACCTGGAGAAGCTCTTTAATCGACAGGCAGCGCCGGAAACCCCATATGGCTGAAGTCCGTTTCTCCGTTCTCGACCAGCTGGATCAGCTGGAGGACATCGTCCTCGAAGGCAGCAGGATCCCGTTCAGCGGCGGACGGCTGGTCAACGAGCAGGACGCCATTGAGATGATGGATGCCTTGCGGGAGGCCCTGCCGGGGCAGATCTCCCAGGCCGACGACCTGATCCGCCAGCGGGAAGGCTTCATCGAGAAGGCCAGGCTGCAGGCCGAGGAAATCGTCACCCAGGCGCGGCGGGAGCGGGAGCAGCTGATCAATGCCGCCGCGATCCGCCAGGAGGCCGAGCGCCAGGTGACGGAACAGCGTGAACTGGCCCGCCAGCAATGTGAGCAGATGGTGCTGCAGGCCCGCCAGCAGGTGGCCCAGACCGAACAGGAGCATCAGGCCCGGATGGCCCAGTTCGAGCAGCAGTTCGCTGGCCGCCGTCAGCAGCTGGAGCAGGAAGCCCAGCAGCGTCGCCAGCAGCTGGAGCAGGAGGCAGCAGAACGTAACCGCCAACTGCTGGAGCAGCACGAACGCGGCCGGGCCCAGGCCCTGCAGGATCTTGAAGGTATCCGCCAGGAGGGTCTGCGCCTTCAGCGTGAAAGCCAGACCGAAGCCGAGCGCCTGCATGCCGACGCCCTGCAGTTCCGCCAGCAGACCCAGCAGCAGTGCGATGCCCTGATCGCCCGCAGCCGCCAGGAGGCTGCAGCGATCCAGGAGGGCTCCAACCGCTACGCGGAGCAGGTCTTAGGGGAACTCGAGGTGCGCCTCAAGGAACTCAGCCAGGTGGTCCTGGGTGGTCGGCGCGAACTGGTGCGGCTCCAGGGCCAGGAGACAGCCGCCGCCAGCCGCAGCCCCGAAGCTCCGATCCCGCTGGAGAACGCCACGGTCGACAGGGCCCGACGTGCCGCCGGCCGTCTCAAGCGCGCCGCCAGCCGGGGCCTGGCCAGCTGAGGCTGGAGCGCCCGGAGTCCTGGGGCGCTCCGAAAGCTCAGAACGCGGGTTGACAGGCCCCCGCGGACTGGATCTGGCGCAGCACACGGCCGATGGTGGTGTTAGGAGCCCCCGCCCCGGCGGACACGGCGCTCACGTAGCGGGGGCCATCCGTGGTCTGGAGAACGCCGCTGATCGAGCGCACGCCCGTCAGAGTGCCGGTCTTGGCGAAGAACTGGCCGTCCAGGCTGGTGCCCTTGTAGAGATTGCGCAGCGTGCCCCGCCGACCGGCGATGGCCATGGAACTGAGGTAATCCCTGGAGTAGGGATGGTGATCCATGCGCAGCAGCAGGGCCACCAGGAAACGGCTGGTGAGTCGATTGGCGCGATCCAAGCCGCTGCCGTCGGCGATCCGGACACCCTCCATCGGCAAGCCCTGGTCGTTCAGCCAGAGAAACGTACGGCGACTGGCTTCGGCCAGGTCCCAGGTGCCGGCGGCCTGTCGCAGCAACACTTCGGAGGTGAAGTTGTGGCTTTCGGTGTTGGCCAGGCTGAGCAGGCCGTGCATTGAAGTGGAGGGCTCCTCATGCAGCAGGACGGCGTCGCTGGGGAGCGGCTGCCGCGCCGAGACGAGGGCCAGCTGCACCTGCTGGCCGCCGCTCTGGGTCATGGAGCGGCGCAAAAGGGTCTGCAACCGCGAGGCGGGATTGCTCACCGCCTCATCGATGGCGTTGCTGGTGATGGCCAGCCGGGTGATCGGGGCGCCGTAGGCGTAGACGCGATCCCCTGGATGCCAGCCACTCGGCCACCAGTTCTGGGGAGCTTCCTCCGCCAGCTCCAGCCGCACGGGGCTGCCGGTCGCCAGGGCCAGCTGGGCAAAACGCTTCAACTGGGGCAGGGCCAGATCGGGATCCCCTTGGCCGACCATGCGCAGGGTGCCGTCCTGGAGACGCCACAACTGGGTGGTGAGCCGGTAGTCGGGGCCGAGCCGGTCGAGGGCGAAGGCGGTGCTGATCAGTTTCTGGTTGGAAGCCGGCACCCTGGGCAGGCGCCCGTTGACATCGGCCAGCAGACGTCCACGGCCGTCGGCGACGCTGACGCTCCAGCGGGACTGTTCCGACCCCAGGGCCTGGGCCACCTGACGTTGCAGCAACGGACAGCTGACCTCCCCGGCCAACCGCGGCATCCCCACCGGGGGCGGCGCCTCCGGCAAGGCGGCCATCGGCAGGGGGCGCAGGGCCCTGGGTGAGGGCAGCGCCGGGGCGTTCTGGGCCCAGGCCGCCGTGCCCAGGGGACTGGTGCTCCCGGCCATCAGCAGGATGGCTGCCGCCCTCAGCGGGCGGTGGGGGCGACGGAACCCAGGGGATCGGCGGACAGGCGCAGTCATCTCAGGAGGCTCCGAGTTTCAGATCCGTGACGGTGCCGTTGAAGCGGAAGTTGGTCCCCTCCAGCTCCACCGGGGCACCGATCTTGATCGTTTGGTTGCCGAAGACAACCCCGCCGCCGGTGCGACGGCCCTGGCCTTCAAGGACGAAACGCCCATCAAAGGTGCTGAAGGTCTTCTGGTTGGGATCGGGAGCACTCACCACTTTCCCGTCTGGGGTGAGGGTGGAGATGATCCGGTCAAAGGGAATGATCTGCTTCACAGCCACGCTGCCGTGGGGCTGGTTGCGAATCACGATCGCCACCTTGGCCTCCTGGCGGATCTGTTGCAGGAGCTCAAGGGGGGAGGCGGCTGGGGCACCACGCACATCCACCATCACAGTGACGGGCTCAAGCGCCCCGGTCGCCTGGGCCACGGCCCCGCTCAGACGGGGACTCCAGATCACGCCCCCGATCGCCAGCAGCGCCGCGACGGCAGCACCGAGGTCGATGAGACTCCAGGAACGGGAGCGGGGCGAATCGCTGGGCATGGGCACCTGAAAGCCAGCGAAGTGTACGCAGCCTTTCCGGGATGCACCAGCCGGGCCGGCGGGTCAGTTCTGCAGGTCTTCGATCATCTGGCCAAGGGCCCGCAGGTTGCTCCCCAGGCCAGGCTCCTGCCCGCCGCTGAGGGCCAGCTCCTGCTGCTCGGCATCGGGTTTCTGCTCGAAGCGCCCGGCCAGCCGATAACCGTCGGGGTCAAGCCGGTAGAGCTCCCACTCGGCCGGGTAGGCGCAGCGCAGGGCGCGGTCGGACTGGGGCAGCAGGGCATAGGCGGCCCGCCAGCCGGCCAGGAAACCCTTGCGGCGCTGGCGCGCCACGCTGCCGATGCCGATGGCGGCATCTTCCAGTGATGGATTGATCAGCACCACGCTGTCACCGTGGCCGCCGCACACCGCTTCCACCAAGTCGTATTCCGCCTGGCTGGCCCCCACCAGCAGCAGCACCCCCCGGGAGGGTTCCTGCTGCTGGAGCCGGCGCTGGTCGGAGAAACTGCCGATGCGATCGGCGAGGGCAGCAGCATCACGGCGGGCCAGGGCCGTGGCACCGGCATCCGGGAACAACAGCCGCAACGCGGGCCGCTCCGTCAGCAGCCCTTCCAGCAGGCGCAGCACCACGGGCAGCAGTCGTAAGCCTTCGAAGCTGAACTCCACGGTCCACCGGCCTCCGGATCCGGACGCCAGGGCCGCCTGCAGGGCCTCGCGGGCTTCGGCTTCGGCGGTGCGCAGATCAGCAGGCAGCATCGGCGTGCGACAAAGCTGAGCGGACCCTACCCAGGCGCTGCGGCGACACTGCGGCGTGCTTCCTCCAGGGCCGCCGGGAGGTCGGCCAGATCTGCCGGGGTAAGCCAGGGGCCCAGGCTGAGTCGCAGGCCGCTGGCGGCCTCCTCGGGGTTGTAGCCCATGGCGAGCAGCACGGCACTGGCCGCCGCCGTCCCGCCACTGGTGCAGGCGGATCCACTGCTGACGGCGTAACCCCGCCGGGCCAGCTCCCGCACCAGCCGGCGTCCGCTCAGTGATCGTCCCGCCGGGCCAGCCACCAGCAGGCTGATGTGATGGGGCAGGCGCCCGCAGGGGTCGTCCGGTGTTGGCCCGCTGAGGCCCACCCCCTCGAGTGGCAACAGTGCCTCCAGAAGCCGATCACGCAGGGGCCTTATCGGGTCTTGCCCGCCGTGGGCCGCCAGACGCTGCTCGGCCAGCGCCAGGGCCGCCGCAAACCCCGCCACCAGGGCCACGGGCTCGGTACCGCCGCGGCGGCCCGCTTCCTGAGCTCCGCCGATCAGGGGGTCCAGCCGGAGCCCGCGCCGCACCAGCAGGGCGCCAACACCGCGGGGGCCCTGCAGCTTGTGGGCCGCGCAGCTGAGCAGGTCCACCGGCAGCTGGCTGAAATCGAGGCTTTGGTGACCCACCACCTGAACGCCGTCCACATGCAGCAACACGCCAGCCCGGCGGCAGAGCTCGCCGATGCGGGTGATCGGCTGGAGCGTGCCCACCTCGCTCTGGCCCCAGAGGATCGACACCAGACGGGTCGGCGGCAGCAGAAGCGCCTCGAGGGCCTCCAGGTCCACCACCCCACGGCGATCCACCGGCAGGAGCTGCCGCTGCCAACCTCGTCGCACCATGGCGTCGGCAGCGGCATAGCTGGCGGGATGTTCCACCGCCGAGAGCAGCACCCGGCCGGGCTCCAGGCAGCCGGCGCAACCGATCAGGGCGGCATGGATCGCTTCACTGCCACCCGATACAAGCACCAGCTCGTCGCTGCCGCAGCCCAGGCGTGACGCCAGGGCCTGGCGGTCGCGCTCCAGCCGGTCCGCCGCCGCCAGGCCGAAGCCGTGCAGGCTGGAGGGATTGGCCCAGGCCTCCCGGTGGGCACGGTCCATGGCGTCGAGCACTTCCGGCGCCGGGGGGCTGGTGGCGCAGGCGTCCAGGTACACCGCCCGGGTGGGGCCTGCCGTCCCAGGGATATCAGGGCGCGGCGGGTTCATCACGGCAGAGGCGGCCCCGGGTGCGGGATTCCAGGGACTCGCCAGCCAGGGTCACCAGATCATCGAGGGAGCGGCCCTCCAGCAGGGCCGTGACGCGGGCGCGGGCTTCGGCGCTGGCGCAGGCCTCGGGACGGAGGCAGCCGTTGACGCACACCGTCGCGCAATCAATGGTGGGACGTGCCTCCAGGGCAACCCCGAACATTGAGGGGGCCACCACGCCGTCGAACACCGCCTCGGCCGGGCCGGTCATGAAGACGTGGCCGCTGGCCTCCTCCCAGTCGATCTCCAGGGGCCCCCCGGGCAGATCGAGCCGGGCCTGGCGGTCGGCCAGGCCCAGCAGGTGGCAGGCCACCAGGGTGGCGCAGGCACCGGTGCCACAGGCCAGGGTGGGCCCGGCTCCCCGCTCCCACACCCGCATCACCAGATGGTTGGGGGCGATCACCTCAACGAAATGGACGTTGGTCCGGGCCGGGAAGGCCTCGTGCACCTCCAGGGCGGCGCCCAGGGTCTCCAGATCGATGGCTGCCACGTCATCCACCGGCACCACGGCGTGGGGATTGCCCATGCCGGCAGCCGCCACGGCCATGGGCTCCCCCAGCACTTCCAGCATCCCAACCGGCAGCCCCTCCACCCCCATGGCCAGTCCGGTGGGAATCGTCTCCGGCGTCAGGAACGGGGCGCCCATGTCAACGCGGATGCGCCCGTCCTCGGCCAGGGCCGGCACGATGCGACCGGCCAGGGTCTCGACCTCCCAGCGGCGAGGGGCGACGTCACCGTCGCTGTCGGCCAGGAAGCGGGCCAGACAGCGGATGCCGTTGCCGCACATCTCGGGCTCGGTGCCATCGGCGTTGAAGATCCGCATCCGCAGTTCGCCGCCCTCCCGGGGCGGCAAGGCCAGGATCACGCCATCGCCACCGACCCCGAAGCGCCGGTCACAGAGCCGTTGCACCAGCTCAGGGGTCAAGCCGAACAGGTCCTCAGGATCCTCTAAGCTGCGCCCGTCAAGCAGTAAGAAGTCATTCCCAAGACCCTGATATTTGCTGAATTGGAGCACCTGGAGCACCGTTCCGTAAGTCCTGGAGGTTGGGGTCGATCCTATGCAGAGTTTCTTTGAACGCCGGGGGCCCAGGCTCGATACGACCCTGCCCAGTGTGCGCCATGTTCAGGAGCTGATCCGCATCCGCACTCCCGTGAACGTGGTGCTGCTGACCGGCCAGGAGTGTGATGGCATCATCCGCTGGCAGGACAGCCATTTCCTGGCCATGAGCACCGAACCTGGCACCCCGTTGCTGCTGATCAGCCTGACGGCGATTGCCTCGTTGCGCGCCCTCAGCTGAGCGATCCATGGGCTGTGACACGATCACTCCCACCCCATACGGCCCGTGACAGACCCCTCCCGCTACGAGCCCGAGTTGATCGAGCAGCGCTGGCAGCTGCAGTGGGAGCAGTTGGGACTTCACGCCACACCTGACCTCGCCGACGACGCTGGCGACACCTACTACGCCCTGTCGATGTTCCCCTATCCATCGGGGAGCCTGCACATGGGCCATGTGCGCAATTACGTGATCACCGATGTGATCGCCCGGGCGGCCCGGCTTCGGGGGCGCCAGGTGCTGCACCCCATGGGCTGGGATGCGTTCGGACTGCCGGCGGAGAACGCCGCCATCGAACGGGGCGTCGACCCGGGTGCCTGGACCGACCACAACATCGCCCAGATGCGCGAGCAGCTCAAGCGCCTGGGCCTTTCCATCGACTGGGACCGAGAGGTGGCCACCTGCCACAGCGATTACTACCGCTGGACCCAGTGGCTGTTCCTCCAGTTTCTCGATGCCGGCCTGGCCTACCGCAAGGAGGCGACTGTCAACTGGGACCCGATCGACCAGACGGTGCTGGCCAATGAACAGGTGGATGCCGAGGGGCGTTCCTGGCGCTCCGGCGCCCAGGTGGAGAAGCGCCGGCTGCGGCAGTGGTTTCTGAAGATCACCGCCTACGCCGATGCCCTGCTCGACGATCTCCCCTGCCTGCAGGGCTGGCCGGAGCGGGTGCGCACGATGCAAGCCAACTGGATCGGCCGCTCCCTCGGGGCCGAGCTGACCTTCATGGCCGAATCCGGAGCCGGCATCACCGTCTTCACCACCAGGCCCGACACCATTTTCGGAGCCACCTATGTCGTGCTGGCTCCAGACCATCCCCTGGTGGCTGAGCTGACCACCGACGACTGCCGCCTCTCCGTGGCCGCCTTCTGCGATCTGGTCAGCCGCCAGAGCGAGCAGGAGCGCACGGCCGAGGACCGGCCCAAGCGCGGTGTGCCGATCGGTGCCTGGGTGCGCAACCCCGCCAGCGGCGAGCGGATTCCCGTCTGGATCGCCGACTACGTGCTGGCCGACTACGGCACCGGTGCCGTGATGGGGGTACCGGCCCACGACCAGCGCGACTTCAGCTTTGCGCGCCAATACGCATTGCCGGTGCGGCGCGTGGTGATCCCCGAGGGGTCCGACCCCCACGCCTACGAGGGCCAGGCCTGGACCGAAGCCGGTGTGCTGATCGCCTCCGGTCCCTTCGACGGTCTGACCACAGCCGAAGCCAAAACGAGCATCGTCGCCAGTGCCGAAGCCCTGGGCTGGGGACAGGGACGGGTGCAGTACCGCCTGCGCGACTGGCTGATCTCGCGTCAGCGGTACTGGGGTTGCCCCATCCCCGTGATCCACTGCGACAGCTGCGGCGTTGTGCCGGTCCCCGAGGAGCAGCTGCCGGTGGAACTGCCCCGGGACATCCCCCTGAGCGGCAAAGGGGGTACCCCCCTGGCCAAGCTGGACTCCTGGGTGAACGTGCCCTGCCCCCGCTGCGGCGCCCCCGCCCAGCGGGAGACCGACACCATGGACACCTTCATGTGTTCGTCCTGGTACTACCTGCGCTACAGCGACCCCCACAACGACCAGCGGCCGTTCGGGCGCGGCGCCGTCGACCGCTGGCTGCCCGTGGACCAGTACGTGGGCGGGATAGAGCACGCCATCCTGCACCTGCTCTATTCCCGCTTCTTCACCAAGGTGCTGCGGGACCGGGGCCTGCTGGGCTTCTCCGAACCCTTCGCCCGCCTGCTCACCCAGGGCATGGTGCAGGGCATCACCTATCGCAATCCCCACACCGGCCAGTACGTGGCGCCGGCCCAGGTCACCGACGCCAGCGACCCCCGCGATCCGATCAACGGCGAGGTGCTGGAGGTGTTCTACGAAAAGATGTCCAAGTCGAAGCACAACGGCGTCGATCCAGCGGTGGTGATCGACCGCTACGGCGCCGACACGGCCCGCATGTTCATCCTGTTCAAGGCGCCCCCGGAGAAGGATCTGGAGTGGGACGACGCCGATGTGGAAGGCCAGTACCGCTTCCTGCAGCGCCTCTGGCGCCTGGTGGACGCGGCCCATGGCCGAGGCCTGCGCCTTTCAGGACCAGGAGCGCAGCCCATGCAGGAGCCCGGTCCCCCCTGCTTCAGCGATGGCGACAGAGAGCTGCGGCGGGCCGTGCACACGGCCATCGCCGCCATCAGTGAAGACCTGGAGGGCGAGCTCCAGCTCAACACCGCCGTCTCGGAGCTGATGAAGCTCAGCAATGCCCTGACCGCCCATCTGGAGGGGGCCAGCCCAGCGGCTGGCCGCGAGGCGCTGTCCACCCTGCTGATCCTGCTGGCCCCCTTCGCGCCCCACCTGGCCGAGGAGCTCTGGCAGAAGCTCAGCGGCGTCGGGAATGGGGCGACCGTCGCGGCGGAGGCCAGTGTCCATCGCCAGCACTGGCCTGTTGTGGATCCAACCGCCCTGGTGCGCGACACCATCCCCCTGGTGATCCAGGTGAAGGGCAAGATGCGCGGCAGCCTGGAGGTGCCCGCCGACGCCGATGCGGCCACCCTGGAGCGCCTGGCGCTCGAGAGCGAGGTGGCCCAGCGCTGGCTGGAGGGTCAGCCGCCCCGACGGGTGATTGTGGTTCCGGGCAAGTTGGTCAATCTGGTGCCCTGAGGGCGGCCGCATGGTGACGCAGATGGTCGTCGATGAAGCTGGCGATGAAGAAGTAGCTGTGGTCGTAGCCCTCCTGGTAGCGCAGCTCCAAAGGATGGTTGGCCGCTGCCGCCGCCGCCGCCAGGTCGGCGGGCCGCAGTTGGCTCTCGAGGAACGGATCGGCGAGGCCCTGGTCCACCAGCAAGGGCAGCCGCTGCGCCGCTGAAGCCAGCAGCAGCGAGGCATCCCAGTCGGCCCACGCCCGCTGATCCGGACCCAGGTAGGCGCCAAAGGCCTTCTGCCCCCACGGACAAGCCGTGGGGTGGCAGATCGGGGCGAAGGCGGACACCGACCGGTAACGGCCCGGGTGCCGCAGGGCCGCGACCAGGGCACCATGGCCCCCCATCGAATGGCCGCTGATGCTGCGGGCCTGGCCCAGGGGCAGCTGGGCTTCCAACAGGGCGGGCAGTTCCTCCACCACGTAGCTGTGCATCCGGTAGTGCCGGTCCCAGGGTGGGGCGGTGGCATCCACGTAGAAGCCCGCCCCAGGGCCCAGATCCCAGCCACCCTGCGGATCCGTGGGCACCTCGGGGCCCCTGGGGCTCGTGTCCGGTGCCACCAGGGCCAGGCCGAGGTCGGCGGCGAGGCGATGGGCCCCGCCCTTCTGCATCACGTTCTCATCGGTGCAGGTGAGGCCCGACAGCCAGTAGAGGGCCGGCACCCGGACCCCCTCGAGGGCCTGGGGGGGCAGGAACACTGCCAGGGTGGCCGCCCGTTCAGTTGGGTGGAACGGTGCCGGTAACGGCGGTGCAGACCGCCGAAGCTGCGGTTTTCGCTGAGCAGCTCAAGCATGGGTGGGGGAGCCGCCTGAGGCACTCAGAAGTGGATCACGGAGCGGATGCTCTCGCCGGCGTGCATCAGGTCGAAGGCCCGGTTGATGTCCTCCAGCCCCATCGTGTGGGTAATGAAGCGATCGAGGGGGATCTCCCCCTGCTGGAAGCGCTCAACGTAGACGGGCAGCTCCGTGCGGCCCCGCACCCCACCAAAGGCGGAGCCGCGCCACACCCGCCCGGTCACGAGCTGGAACGGCCGGGTGGCGATCTCCTGGCCCGCTCCGGCCACGCCGATGATCGTGGATTCGCCCCAGCCCTTGTGGCAGCACTCGAGGGCAGCGCGCATCACCTGAACATTGCCAATGCATTCGAACGAGTAATCGACCCCACCATCGGTGCAATCGATCACCACTTCCTGGATCGGGGCGTCGAAGGCCTTCGGATCGAGGCACTCGGTGGCGCCGAGCAGGCCGGCAATGGCGAACTTATCGGGGTTGGTGTCGATGCCGATGATCCGCTCCGCCCCGGCCATCACCGCTCCGATGATCACCGCCAGGCCGATGCCGCCGAGGCCGAACACGGCCACGCTGCTGCCGGGTTCCACCTTGGCGGTGTTGAGCACGGCGCCGATGCCGGTGGTGACGCCGCAGCCCAGCAGGCACACCTTCTCGAGCGGCGCCTCAGGGGCAATCCTGGCCACGGCGATTTCAGGCACCACCGTGTATTCGGAGAAGGTGGAGGTGCCCATGTAGTGGAAGATCCGCTCGCCGTTCCGGGAGAAGCGGCTGCTGCCGTCGGGCATCAGGCCCCGGCCCTGGGTGCCGCGGATCGCCTGACAGAGGTTGGTCTTGCCGGAGAGGCAGAAGCGGCAGACGCGGCATTCGGGCGTGTAGAGCGGGATCACGTGGTCCCCCACCGCCACCGAGGTCACGCCCGGGCCGATCTCCTCCACCACAGCACCACCTTCATGGCCGAGCACCGCCGGGAAGATCCCCTCAGGGTCGGCACCGGAAAGGGTGAAGGCATCGGTGTGACACACCCCCGTGGCCACCACCCGCAGCAGCACCTCGCCAGCTCGGGGCCCTTCCACGTCGATCTCGGTGACCTCCAGCGGCTGGCCGGCGGCCCAGGCGACCGCGGCACGGGATCGAACCATGGGAAAGATCCGAAACCTATCAGGTGTGGTGGAATGTCAGGCTGTCGGGCCTACCCCAGTCGCCAACGGCTCCATAGCCGCGGGCATTGGCACAAAGGTGGCGCAGCATCCAGAACACCGGCTCCACCGCTTCGAGCTCCAGTTCCGTCTGGATCACGGCCAGGCTTCGGGGCCGGCCATCGGCCAACAGACCCTCCACCTGGCTCTGCAACGCCAGGATCCCCGCGGCCGCCAGCTTGCCGGCTTCCACCCCGGGCTGGTGATAAGCGTTGACGTTGACCAGCTCTCCGTAGAGCCCGACGGCGCGCTCGAACAGGCCGATCAGGGCGCCGAGGCCCCGGGCATCGAAGCGGCGCAGGGTGATGGTGATGCTCTGGCGATCCTGTTCGGCGAGGGCCGCCCGGGTGCCCTGCAGGAAGCCCTCGAGAAAGTCGGCCGGGCACTCGCCATCGATCGTGGGGATCTCCTGGGGATCCTCCAGCACTTCGATGAAGGTCACGAAGAAGTTGTCGAGCCCATCGCGCAGCTGCTGCACGTAGGCGTGCTGATCGGTGGAGCCCTTGTTGCCATACACCGCCAGGCCCTGGTGCACCACCTCGCCCTCCCGGTCGAGCCGCTTGCCCAGGGACTCCATCACCAGCTGCTGCAGATAGCGGCTGAACACCTCCAGTCGGTCGCGGTAGGGCAAGACCACCATGTCGCGGCGACCCCGGCCACCACCGGCCACGTGCCAGGAGGCGGCCAGAAGGGCGGCCGGATTGGCGCGCAGGCTGGGCACCCGGGTGAGGCGATCCATGGCGGCGGCCCCCTCCAGGAAGCCGCGCAGGTCGGCGCCGATCAGGGCGGCGGGCAACAGGCCAACGGCACTGGTGATGCTGGTGCGGCCGCCCACCCAGTCGAACATGTCGAAACGCCGCAGCCATCCCGCCGCCTTCGCCTCCTGATCCAGGTGGCTGCCCTTCATGGTGATGGCCACGGCCTGGGCAGGCCAATCGCCCCCGGCTGCCACCACCCGGGCCCGGGCCTGCACCATGCCGAGATGCGGTTCGGGGGTACCGCCCGACTTGCTCACCACGATCACCAGCGTGGTGGTGAGGCGCTCGTCCAGGCCGGCCAGGGTGCGGGCCATGCCGTCGGGGTCGACGTTGTCGAAGAAGTGGAACGGCAGCCCCTTGCCTTGGCGTTGCAGGGCCCGGAGCATCAGCAGAGGCCCCAGGCCCGAGCCGCCGATGCCGATCCAGAGAACGTCGGTGAAAGGTCCGCCGCCGGGCGCCATGATCGTGCCCGCCAGCACCTCCCGCCCGAAGGCTTCGAGTCGATCCACTTCGTCAGCGATGGCCACCGCCACAGCCGGATCGGGAGCCAGCTCCGGGGCCCGCAACCAGTAGTGACCCACCTGACGCCCTTCGTCGGCGTTGGCGATGGCCCCGGCCTCCAGGGCCTCCAGGGCCGCGAAGGCACGGGCGAAGGTGGCCTGGAAGGAGGCCAGATCCTCCTCCCCAAGAGCCATCCGGCTCACATCCAGCCAGAGGGAGAGATCGGGATCGTGCCAGAGCAGCTGGCGGAAACGCTCCCAGAGGGCAGCGGAATCGTGGCCGTTCAACGGCGGCAGCGGGGACATGGCTCCTGGGACGCCGTGACGGGCCCCCGAACCGTATCCATCCGCCTCCATATTCGGCAAGCGGATCGGCGGATGCGGGGCTTCCCCCACAGGGTCCAGCGGCGAGAGCGCCCTACCAGGAGGGCAAATCCGGAAGTGTTCGTTACGATTGATCTAAAGAGCACGTTTTTGCTTGCTGTCCCGCTTCGCAAGAACTAAGCCTCCGAGCTTTTCTCGCCTTCGAGGGGGGGGGGCAGCCGTTTTTCGCGCCACGCTGCTGCTTGGGGCGATCGGACTGTGTGTCGTTCCCTTCAGCCGCGAACCCCAGCGCCAAGGCCGCACCCCCTTCCTGCTCACCGAAGCGGAGCGGGGCATCGAGGCCTTTCCCCTGATCAGTCCCTCCACCAGCGAAGGTCTGCGTCCTGACCCGGTCGATTTCAGTCCCGAAGAGCTACGCGAGCTGAACCGCCGCTTCGGCGTCCACGGCCCCCAGCCTCGCCTCGCCCAGCTGTTCACCGAGGGCATCGACCAGCTCCAACCCCTGCGCACCCATACCCTCGGTCGGCTTGAGGAGCTCAGGCCGGTGATTCTCAGCGAGAGCCGCCGTCACGGCATCAACCCGATGCTGGTGACCGCTGTGCTGTTCGATGAACTGCAACATGCCAAGCCCGGTGAGGATCACCCTCTGGCCGCCCGCAGCGGCTTGTTCAGCACCCTTGGGCCCGCCCAGCTCAGCCTCGGTGAGCTCGTCAAGCAGGGCCTGCTGCCGGCCGATGCCACCCAGGAGCAGATTGATGAGGCCCGCATGCAGCTGCTCGACCCTGATCGCAACGTGCGGCTGCTGGTCGGCAAGTTCGTGCGCCTCAAGCAGGCCTTGGGCCTCTCCGGCCAGACCCTGATGAACGCCAGCACCAACCCGGCCGACGCCAAGGCCATGGCCACCCTGGCCTATCTGCACAACGGCAAGCTCGATTACCCGGCGCGGGTGCTCCGCTACATGCAGGATCCGGAACTTCACGCCTTCCTTTACGGCAGCCGCAAGCCGATCACCAGCCCGCTCATCTGAGCCCGATCAGCAGAGGACGCCGATGGAGGCGAGCCGAAGCTGCAGCTCGCGCCAGTCAAAACTGCGGGGATCCATCCGTTCTCCACCCAGATCCACGTGCTGGTGGGTGGTGATGTTGCTGGCCGGAATGCCGTAGCGGCGCATCCAGCGGCCCAGGACGATCGCCAGCGCGTCGTACTGGGCCGCGGTGTACCCGCTGTGGGCGCTGTCCTGGTCCTCCCCATCAAGTGGGGTTTCCAGGCTCAGGTGCAGTGAGAAGTTGTTGATCGAGCCTCCCACCTCCGGGTTGGTCACCACCCAGCGGCCGTTGAAGGCGGAATTGCCGGACCCGAAGGCCCGTTTGGATGGATCGAGCACCTCCACCACCCGGCCGTCGAGGCCGATCAGGGTGTGGTAACTCACCTGGTCCTCGTCCCTGGGGTGGGGCGTCATGAAGGTGTTGATCGCCGAGTTGATGCCGTAGACGGTCTCATGCAGCACGACGACCTGGGGCGTGGGGTCCAGCGGCTGGCCGAAGACATCCTGGCGAAAGCGCTCGCCGTAGTTGCTCGGATCAATGCGCAGCCGGATGGTCTCATAACGGAGGCGTTCCGCCAGGGCGAGCAGGCGGTTGCGCAGCAGCGGGTCGGCCTGGCAGGCGCCACCCAGCGGAGCTCGCCAGGCCGCATGGGGCGGTGGCAGGGTCTGGGCTGGTGGAGGTGGCTGCAGCTGCCCGCCAGCACCTGGGGACTGGCGCACCTCGTCAAGCAGGTCGAGCAGGGAGGCACGGCCGCCGGCATTGCCCGGGGCGCCGAACAGGTCGCGTCCCAGCCAGGTGAGACCACCGAGGCTCAGCACACCCGCGCCGGCCACCGCCAGTACCAGGGGACGCAGGGACGAACTCATGGCTGGAGAGACAGCCAACGCTGCCGGTTCAGGCCCGTCTGGTCATTGTTCAGCAGGGGGTCGATCACCAACTGCCAACTGGCCACCGCAGGGGGGTCGGGCCACAGCCCGGTGCTGCGCACCAGGCCATCACGGCAGTAGAGCAACACTCGTTCCGCCGGCACCGTGGTGGGGCCGATGGCCAGGGAAAGGTCCTCTGGACGCCGCAGGCGCCGTCCGTCAAGGGCCAGCAGCTCATCCCCTGGCTGCAGGCGGGACCGTTCAGCCGGGCCGTCCCTGTGCACCCGCTTCAGCTGCATCGGCCTGTCTGCAGCGTCCTCGAGCTGCCAGCCGAAGAACGGCTCTGTCGCAGGCTTCGGCACCAGGGCCAGGCCCACGTCAGCCAGGTAGCTGGCCAGGTCGGGGTCGTCGGTGCTCTCGAGCCAGTGGGGCAGAAGCTCGGCCAGGTCGGCGGCCTGCTCGGCAAAAGCAGCGATCAGGTCGTCGTTCCGGTAGCCCCGGCCCCAGGCCCCATGACTGCGCCAGAGGGCCCGCAGCACCATGGCCAGGCAGGAACCCTGCCGCCGCAGGTGCAGGTCGAGCACCAGGGCGACCACAGCCCCCTTCAGGTAGTAGCTGATCTGGCTGTCGGCAGAAGAGGCGTCCTGCCGGTAGAGCTTCACCCAGGCCTCTTCGGCGCTTTGCCGCAACCCCTGGACCCGGCGACCTGGGGTGAGCAGGTAACGGCTGAAGTCGGCCCCCAGGTCCTCCAGCAGTTCGGCCTCCGTGCCCAGGCCGGCCGCCAGGGGCAGCAGGAGGTCGAGGTAGGAGGTGACGCCTTCGGCAAACCAGAGACCGGGAACGATCGCGACCCGGTCGTAGTCGATGGGGGTGAGCTCAGCGGGCCTCAGGCGGCGCACATTCCATTGGTGGAGATACTCATGGGCCACCAGTTGCAGCAGCTTGCGACGACCGCCTGGCGCCGCCAGGGCCCGGCGCCCGAACTGCAGCACGCTGGCGTGGTCGTGTTCGAGGCCGCCGTAGGCCTCGGCCAGCAGATGCAGCACGAACAGATAGTTGGGGCTGGCGGGGATCGGTTCCCCCATCAGACGGCAGCAGGCCAGGGCAACCCGTTCCACGTCGGCGAGCCAGAGGGGATCGTCGGCGGGCAGGTCGGCGCCCCAGGTGACCCAACGATGGGGCACGTCAGCGACGCTGAACCGGTGGCAGGGATGGGGGCCAACCTCAACCGGGCTGTCGATGAGCTGGTCGAAGTCTGCAGCGATCCAGGCGTTGGTGCCGTCGCAGGGAAGGGGAACAAACCCCTGCCAGCCCTCGGGCAGTTGCAACTCGAGTCGATGGGGGTGCCAGCGTTCCCCGCTGACCTGCAGGACTACACCGGCCAGGGCCAGGAAGCCATGGTCAGCACTGAGATGGCAGGTGCGCACGCTCAGCTCGGTGGCCTGGAGGCGATAGTGAATCACAAGCGGCGCCAGGCTCCTGAGATCCAGACGCCAGCAGGCCTGCGACGCACGGGAGGTGGCGACGGGCGTCCCGCCCTGGGACACCTCCAGGGCCTCCAGATGGCGAACGTAGTCGCGGATCAGGTAGGACCCAGGGGTCCAGGCCGGTAATCGCAGCTCCGGCTGCAGGCAACGGGGCGTGAGCTGGAGCGTGACCCTGACCAGGTGGCGGTGGGGTTCACGCAGATCGAGCTGGACGATCGGCCCGGCGGCCCCATCACCACGGGGTTGGTCGTCAGACACGGAGCTCGATCGACGCCGTGGGAAGAGCCAGGCTGGCCTCCTGGAGGGCCGCTCTTGCGGCATAGGCCCGGGTGATTTGGCCCAGCAGCCGTTGCAGGGGGGTGCTGCGGCTGAGGCGCTGGAGGTCGCCCACCAAGGCCAGGGACCCATCTGCCTGGCGGGCCCAACCCAGGGACTGACCGTCCTTCAGCTGCACCTGGAGTGTCACCGGTAGACGCTCGTCACCGAAACCAGCGAGTTCACCGCCCAGGCGCCAGGGAAGCTTGAGCGTGGAAAGTGTGGCTCCCAGGAGATCAGCATCCCGCAGCACGGTGGGCAGGATGGAGAGATGGGACATGGACGCAATGCCCGATTCCGCCGACCATAGCGATCCCAGCGGGTCTCTCCAGTGGCCATTGCCACAGCCGCTTCCGGCCGGCGGGACCCCGCTGCGACTGGCGGTGATGGCCTCCGGCGAGGGCAGCAACTTCGAAGCCCTGGTGGAGGCCTGCGCGCAGGGGCTTCTGCAGGGGCAGGTGGTCGTGCTGGCCGTGAACCGGCAGGGCTGCGGGGCCCAACGCCGGGCCGAACGACTCGGCATCCCCTGCCAGGTGATCGACCACCGCAGCCAGCCGTCGCGGCAGGCCCTCGACGGCGCCCTGATCGCCCTGTTCCGCACGCACCGGGTCGATCTGGTGGTGATGGCGGGCTGGATGCGCATCGTCACCGACGTGCTGATTGAGGCCTTCCCGGATCGTCTGGTGAACATCCACCCCTCCTTATTGCCCAGCTTCCGCGGCGCCGATGGGGTGGGGGAAGCCCTGGCCGCCGGGGTCACCCTGGCGGGATGCACCGCCCACCTGGTGACGGCCGACGTGGATGCGGGACCGATCCTTGCGCAGGCGGCCGTCCCGGTGCTGGCGGGGGATGACCGGCAGCGGCTCCATGCCCGCATCCAACGTCAGGAGCATCGGATCCTGCCGCTGGCTGTGACCCTGGCCGCCCAGCGGCTGGCTCAGGGGTAGAAGGGCAGCAGCGGCAGGCCGGTTCCCGCCTCCAGGCCACTGAGCAGGTTGAGGCACTGCACTCCCTGACCGGCTTGCCCCTTGACCAGGTTGTCGATGGCGCTCATCACAATGAGTTGGCCGGTGCGCGGGTCGACCTGCACCGAGAGCAGGCAGCGGTTGGTGTTGCGCACCCACTTGGTGGAGGGGTATACCCCCACCGGCAGCACCTGCACGGTGGAGCTGTGGCGGTAGGAGGCTTTCAACAGGGTTGTGCAGTCCTCGGCGGTGAGTCCGGGATCCCGCAGCCGGCCGTAGACCGTGGCCAGCAGGCCGCGCACCATCGGCATCAGGTGGGGGGTGAACTGCAGCTGGATCGGCTGGCCCGCCGCCTGGGCCGCCAGTTGCTCGATCTCACTGGTATGGCGATGGCCCACCACCCCATAGGGAGCGACCGCCTCGGCGGCTTCAGCCAGCAGCAGGTTTTCCTTGGCGGCCCGACCGCCGCCTGAGGTGCCCGTCTTGGCATCGATGACGATGCCGCCCGTCTCGATCAGTCCCTGCTCGAGAAACGGCAGCAGGGCCAGCAGGCTGGCCGTGGGGAAACAACCGGGAGCCGCCACCAGCCGTGCTTCCCGGATGCGTGCTTCGGCCACCTCCACCAGGCCATACACCGCCTCCTGACAGAGCTCGTCGTCCTGGCGGGAAACCTGGCGGGCTTCGGCGGCGTACACCTCCTCCCAATGGGACAGGGAGCGGTAGCGGTAGTCGGCCGAGAGATCCACCACCTTGACGCCGCGTTGCAGCAGATCGGGAACCAGACCGGCCGCGAGGCCGTTCGGCAGGCTCAGCACGGCCAGATCGGCGGCCGCAGCAATGGCGTCCGGATCTGGCGAGCGCACCACCAGGTCGTCCTCCAGCGGGAGGAAAGGCACCAACTCACTCCAGCGCTTGCCCGTGCTGCGCTCCCCACCCAGAAAACTGACCGAGAGATGGGGGTGGCCCTGCAACAGCCTGAGGGTCTGCAGTCCCCCGTAGCCGCTGGCACCGATCACCGCAACGCGCTGTCCAGCCATGCGGAACGCCAAAGAACGCTGGATC
This sequence comes from Cyanobium sp. Aljojuca 7A6, assembly GCF_024346455.1. Lineage (GTDB taxonomy): Bacteria > Cyanobacteriota > Cyanobacteriia > PCC-6307 > Cyanobiaceae > Cyanobium. The sequence goes on along the minus strand of NZ_JAGQCY010000002.1, from coordinate 141,059 downwards.
GTACCGGCACCCTATAAATAAGGTTCGGTCCTTTCAGGGATCGGCCACGTCCATCACCCCGCTCCCTTGACCGTCCTGTCCGGCCCACGCCAGTCCACGGGAATTCACTTCGATGCCATCGCCGATGCCCTGGCGGCGATCCGCAACGGCGAGTCGATCGTGGTGGTCGATGACGAGAACCGCGAGAACGAAGGTGATCTGATCTGTGCGGCCCAGTTCGCCACGCCCCAGCAGATCAACTTCATGGCCACCGATGCCAGGGGGCTGATCTGCCTGGCCATGGAAGGGGAACGGCTCGATGCCCTCGATCTGCCACTGATGGTGGATCGCAACACCGACAGCAACCAGACCGCCTTCACGGTGAGCGTGGATGCGGGACCGGAGCGGGGGGTGAGCACAGGCATCTCGGCGGAGGACCGGGCCCGGACGATTCAGGTGGCGATCCATCCGGGCTCCCGCCCCGCCGACCTGCGCCGGCCCGGCCACGTCTTCCCCCTGCGGGCCCGCCAGGGCGGCGTGCTTCAACGGGCCGGCCACACGGAGGCGGCCGTCGACCTGGCCCGTCTGGCCGGGCTCTATCCCGCCGGCGTGATCTGCGAGATCCAGAACGCCGACGGCTCCATGGCCCGTCTGGCCCAGCTCGCCGACTACGCCCGTCAGCATGGGCTGCGGCTGATCAGCATCGCCGACCTGATCCGCTATCGCCTCGACACCGAGCGTTTCGTGGCCCGCCAGGCGGAGGCCTCCCTGCCCAGCAGCTTCGGGCAGTTCCGGGCCATCGGCTACCGCAACGAGCTCGATGGCAGTGAGCATGTGGCGATCGTCAAGGGATACCCCGAGCGCAGCTCCGGGCCGGTGCTGGTGCGGGTGCATTCCGAGTGCCTCACCGGGGATGCCTTCGGTTCACTCCGCTGCGATTGCCGCCCCCAGCTGGAAGCGGCCCTGCGCATGATCGAGTCCGCCGGCGAAGGTGTGGTGGTCTACCTGCGCCAGGAGGGCCGCGGCATCGGCCTGGTCAACAAGCTCAAGGCCTACAGCCTCCAGGATGGCGGCCTGGACACGGTGGAAGCGAACGAGCGGCTGGGTTTCGCCGCCGATCTGCGCAACTATGGCGTCGGGGCCCAGATCCTCAGCGACCTGGGTGTGCATCGGCTGCGGCTGATCACCAACAACCCCCGCAAGATCGCCGGGCTCGGCGGCTATGGCCTGCAGGTGGTCGACCGGGTCCCCCTGGTGATGGACCCCGGCATCCACAACGCCGCCTACCTGCGGGTGAAGCGCACCAAGCTGGGGCACCTGATGGATGTCGAGTCCCATGGACTCACGGCCGTGCTCGGCTGGCACGGCCCTGTGGATCCGCTGCTGGGGGCCAGCCGCCTTGAGAGCCTGCGGGACTGGGCTCGGCGCAAGGGCCTGGTGCTGGAGCGTGAGGAGGACCCACGCCTGCTCGCCCTGCTCCATCGCCCTGGTCTGGCCCTGCTGCTGGCCGCCCAGCAGGGCCGCCAGCTGACGGCCGCCGACCTGGCCGGCCCGCTGATGGAGGTGGCCCGCTGGCAGGGCACCTCCGGTGTGACGCTGCTGCTGGCACCCGACTCCCGCCGCAAAGGCCATCCGAGCATCGACTTGGAACCGGAGCGTCGCCAACTGGCCGACCTCGTGCCAGCCGCTGCCACGGGTGCGGAAGCCGGGGATGGTCAGCCGGCCGGCACCCTCGCCTGCCCCCTGCTCAACCTCACCCCCGGGGCCTTCATCGTCTGGGGCTAGTCCTCGATCGTCACCGTGCGGATGCGGCTGCCGTTTTTGAGCGCCAGCACCACATCGATGTTTTCGGTGTGACCGAACACGGTGTGCTGACCATCCAGGTGGGGCTGGGGGCCGTGGCAGAGGAAGAACTGACTTCCGCCGGTGTTGCGGCCCGCATGGGCCATCGACAGGCTGCCGGCCTTGTGCTTCTGGGCGTTGATCTCGCAGGGAATCGTGTAGCCGGGGCCGCCGGTGCCGGCCGTTCCGCGGGCACCCTCACGGCTGTTGGGACAGCCCCCCTGGGCCATGAAGCCATTGATCACCCGGTGAAAGGCGAGGCCGTCGTAGAAGCCATCCTTGGAGAGCTTGACGAAATTCGCGACGGTGCCGGGAGCATCGGTGTCGAACAGATCGATGGTGATCAGGCCGGCGTCGGTGTCCATCAGGGCCTTGGTCACGGTCGGGGAGGCAAACTTCGACTGTATCTGTCCAGGGCACCCTGCTTCCATGGCTACCTCCGAGCCCCGCTCCCCATCCCCCCAGGCCGGCGGTCTGGCCAGCCCCGATCTTGCCCATGCCCGCCTTGGGGTGCTGGGTGGCAGCGGCCTCTACGCCATCGAGGGCCTGGAGGATGTTCGCGAACTGACCGTTGAGACCCCCTACGGGCCCCCGTCCGACAGCCTGCGGATGGGGCGCATCGGTGATCTGGAGGTGGTGTTCCTCGCCCGGCACGGCCGCCACCACACCTTTACCCCCAGTGAGGTTCCCTACCGGGCCAACCTCTGGGCCCTGCGCTCCCTGGGCGTGCGCTGGATCCTGTCGGTGTCGGCCGTTGGCTCGCTGCAGGAGAGCGTGCGCCCCCTCGACATGCTGGTGCCGGATCAGTTCATCGATCGCACCATGCAGCGACCCCTCACCTTTTTTGGTGAGGGGTTGGTGGCCCACGTGGGCAACGCCGATCCCTACTGCGCCGTGCTCTCCAGGGTGCTGGGCGACGTGAGCGACAGCCTGATGCCGGAAGGTCGCCAGCTGCACCGCGGCGGCACCTATCTCTGCATGGAGGGGCCGGCCTTTTCCACCCGGGCCGAATCCGAGCTCTACCGCTCCTGGGGCTGCGCCGTGATCGGCATGACGAACCACACCGAAGCCCGCCTGGCCCGTGAGGCGGAGATGGCCTACGCCACCCTGGCGATGGTCACCGACTACGACTGCTGGCACGCGATGCATGATGCCGTCACTGTCGAACTGGTGATTGACAACCTGCGCGCCAATGCGCTGCTGGCCCAACAGATCGTGCGCCTGGCGGCCGAGCGGATCCAGGCCCTGCGCCCCCCCAGCCCGGCCCACCAGGCGCTGCGTGATGCGCTGATGACCCCGGCCGCCCAGGTGCCGCCAGCCACCCGGCGCCGCACCGAGCTGTTCACAGCCCCCTACTGGGGACCGTTCACGCCAGAGGAGGCGTCGACGACGGCGGCAAGCTGAGGCCGAGGGCTTCGAGGCACTGGCGCAGGCCGGGGCCGTGGTGTTCCAGCGCCGCCCGTGCCGCCTCGACCCCAAGGCCGGAGGCCGCCATCAGCAGCGCCAGTCGCACTGATCCACCGGATCGCTGCAGCAGGCCCAGGCCCTCCTCCCTGGGTACTCCGGCCAGGTCCCTCAGGATGCGCAGGGCCCGGTCCTCCAGCTTGGTGTTCGTGACGGCCACATCCACCATTCGGTTGCCGAAGACCTTGCCCAGGCGGACCATGACGCCGGTGGACAAGATGTTCAGCGCCATCTTGGTGGCCGTGCCTGCCTTGAGCCGGGTGGAGCCGGTGAGCAGCTCCGGGCCGGTGAGAAGGCGGATATCGATGTCGCAGGGCATCGGTACCTGCTCAGCGGGCACACAGGCCATGGCCACGGTGAGGGCCCCGATGGCGCGGCCATGGGCCAGCCCCCCCAGCACATAGGGGGTGGTGCCGCCGGCGGCGATGCCGACCAGGGCATCACCTGGGCCGAAGCCCCGCTGGTTGAGGTCGTCCCGGCCCGCCTCCCGCAGGTCCTCCAGCCCTTCAGAGCTGCGCAGCAGGGCCGCAGCCCCGCCCGCCAGCACACCCTGCACCAGCTCAGGGGGACTGCAGAAGGTGGGCGGGCACTCCGCCGCATCCAGCACACCCAGCCGGCCGGAGGTACCGGCCCCCAGATAAAACAGGCGCCCGCCGCCCGACAGGCGAGCCGCGATCGCATCGATGGCGGCCGCCAGGGCCGGCGCGGCAGCGGCCACCGCCTGCTGGGGCAGCAGGTCGTTGGCGCAGAACAGCTCCACCAGGCTGGCCGTCGGCAGGCGGTCGAGATCGTCGCTAGCCGGGTTGGGCCGCTCGGTGAGCAGATGGCCCCTGTCGCTGCCGGGATCGCTCAAAGCAGTCCTTCGAGGCGGCGACGAAAGGCCTCCAGCTCGGGATCGCTGCCGGAGCCGTCGGGGCCCTCGGAGCCAGCCTGCGCCGCCGCCGCCTGCTCCTCCTTCCAGGTGGTCACGTCCATGTTGCGTTCGGGCGGCGCAATCAGCAGCCGCTCCTCCTCGCTGTTGGGCAGAAAGCCGGCTGGAACGAAGCGGGCTTCGTAGCCAGCCTCAGCACAGAACGTCTCGAGCTCCTCCCGGTCCAGGGCCTCAACACAGGGCACCGGAAAATCCTGGGCCTCGAGCAGGCCGGCGTAGCGCTCGGCGTCATCCGGGTCCTCAAACAACAGCACCACCGTGCGCCCCCCGAGCTCGAGCGAATGGATGCCCTCCTGGTCGCTGCCCGGATCGAACAGCAGGACATGCACCGGTTTGGGTGGGGGACCGCTGGCAGTCACATCGTTCGGGATGGGGCGTTGGCCAGTGTCTCATCCGTTGGCTGCCCCTGTGACGGTCAGTCGTTGATGGGAACGCTGCCCTGCTCCCGGTGCAGCTCCTGCAGGCGCCGGAACAGGGCCTCCTCCGCCTCTGTCGGGGTGGCCGGCACAACGATCCTGACTTCCACCAGCTGGTCACCCCGGTGCTCCCCCTGGCTCTGGCCCCGGTGCCGCAGGCGCAGCAACCGGCCGCTGGAGGAACCCGGGGGCACCCGCAGCCGCACGGGACCCTCCAGGGTGGGCACCACCGCCTGACAGCCGAGGGCGGCATCCGCAGGGTGCAGATCGAGTTGGTAGAGCACCCGCAGTCCATCGATGCGCAAGCCCTCTTCGGTGCGAACCCGCAACTGCAGGAAATGATCAGCGCCGCCTGCCGCCACCCCGGCCAGCCGCAGCCGCCAGCCATCCCCCGCCAGGGGCGGCGACCAGACCTCCACCACGGTGCCGTCGCGCAACTCCAGCTCCAGTCGTTGGCCGGAAAGCGCCTGCTCCGGGGTGAGGCTCACCAGGGTTTCCTCGTCGCTGGCGGCCATCACCGGGGGCGGTGAGGCCGGTGCCGCAGTGACGCTGCCGGCATCGGGGGGCTCCTCCTGTTCGGGCTCCTCAGCCCAGGCCCGGGCGCTGCGGCGCTCCTGGCCGAAGAGCTGGGCCAGGTAGTCCTCGAAACGGGGGAAGCCAGTGGCGAAGGGATCGGCTTCGAAGCCGGCACTGTCCTGCCCCTCGCCGGCCTCCCAGGCGCGGCGCCGGATCGGATCCGAGAGCACCGCATAGGCCTCGTTGACCCGCTTGAAGCGGGCCTCGGCCACCGGATCGTTGCCGTTGAGGTCGGGATGCCAGCGGCGGGCCTGCTGGCGGAAGGCCCGCTTGATGCTTGCCGCGTCGGCACCCGCCGCCAGACCGAGCACCTCCCAGTGGTCGCGGGCGGCCGTCGCCACCGAATCCGAGCGGGTGGATTGGCTCACGACCCTCAGCCGTCGGCCCAGGGATCATCCTGATCGGCCCTGCCGCCACGGCGGGGGCGGTGCCGCTCGGACGCCAGGTCGCGATCCAGGGGCTCCTGCCGATCCCAGGAACGGCCGTTTTCCCAGCGGCGGGAAGGAAGGTCGTCGTCGTAGCCCCCCTCCCGCTCGGCGTAGCGGCCGAGAGGGTAGGCATCCCGCTGGGGCAACCGCGGCGGGCTGGCCCAGGGATCGGAGCGGCCCGATCCGCCCCAGTCGTCCCAGTCGTCGTCGGCGAAGAGTTCGTCCTTGAGGGAGCCCAGGGTGTTCTTGAGTCCCCTGAGCGGGCCGCTCTCCGAACGCCGTTCCCCCAGCAGGCGCCTGTTGAGCCCGAACAGGGCCTCCTGAAGCTGGCTGACGGTCAGGTCGAGGTCGGCAGGGTCGTCCTGGGCCAGCACATCCTGCACATCCCGCAGGGCCAGCTCCACGGCGCGCTGCTGGCGTTCGGCTCCGGCGGGCCCCAGCTCGAGGGCGGCATCCCGCAGGCGCCGTTCGGCCTGGGCCACCAGGGTCAGGGCGCGGTTGCGGCGGTCGATGACGGCCCGCTTGCGGCGATCCTCGACCGACTTGCGCTCCGCCTCCTCCAGCAAGCGGTTGATCTCCTCCTCGCTGAGGTTCGACCCCCCCTGGATCGAGACGCTCTGCTGACGTCCGGTGGTGCGGTCGGTGGCGGACACCTGCAGCAGGCCGTTGGCATCGATGTCGAAGGACACCTGCACCTGGGGCACCCCGCGGGGGGCCGGTGGAATGCCGGAGAGGCGGAAGCGACCGAGGGACTTGTTGTCGGCGGCCATCTGGCGCTCGCCCTGCAGCACGTGGATCTCGACCGACGACTGGTTGGCCTCCGAGGTGCTGAACAGATCCGACTTGCGCACGGGAATGGAGGTGTTGCGCGGGATCAGTACCTTCATCACCCCACCGATCGTCTCCAGGCCGAGGGAGAGGGGGGTGACGTCGTTGAGCATCAGATCGCGCAGCTCACCAGTGAGGATGCCGGCCTGCACGGCCGCGCCGATCGCCACCACCTCGTCGGGGTTGACCGACTGGCAGGGCTCGCGGGGAATGAGGGTGCGCACCATCTCCTGCACCATGGGCATGCGGGTGGAGCCCCCCACCAGCACCAGGTCATCGATGGCGTCGGCCGTCAGGCCCGAATCCCGCAGGGCCCTCTGGACCGGCCGCAGCAGCCGGTCGAGCAGATCGGGGCAGAGGCCTTCGAAGGTGCTCCGCTCCAGGGTCGTCTCGATGTGGAGGGGGCCATCGGGTCCCGTGGCGATGAAGGGCAGCGACAACGGGGTGCTCTGGACCCCCGACAGCTCCTCCTTGGCCTTCTCGGCGGCCTCGGTGAGTCGCTGCAGGGCCTGGCGGTCGCGACGCAGGTCGAGGCCATTCTGCTGCAGGAAGGCTTCGGCCACCCAGTCGACGATGCGCCGGTCCCAGTCGTTGCCGCCCAGCTGGGTGTCGCCGCTGGTGGCCATCACGTCGAAGACGCCGTTGGCGATGCGCAGCACCGATACATCGAAGGTGCCACCGCCGAGGTCGAACACCAGCACCCGCTTGACCGTGCTGCGATCGAAGCCGTAGGCCAGGGCCGCTGCGGTGGGCTCGTTGAGGATCCGCTCCACAGCGATTCCCGCCAACCGGCCCGCATCGCGGGTGGCCTGGCGCTGGGCGTCGTTGAAATAGGCCGGCACCGTGATCACGGCCGCCTCGACCTCCTCGCCGAGGTAGGTGGTGGCGTCATCCACCAGCTTGCGCAGGATGGAGGCCACCAGTTCCTCAGGGGCGTACTCCCGCTCGGTGGCCGGCGCGATCACGCGCACATTGCCCTGGTCGTTGGCGCGCACGCTGTAGGGCACCCCCAGACTGCCCTCGTCCAGCTCGTCCCAGCTGCGTCCGACGAAACGCTTCAGGTTGGCGAAGGTGTTGCGGGGGTTGAGCACCAGCTGGCGTCGGGCCAGCTGGCCCACCAGCAGCTCCTGATCACGGCTGAATCCCACCACCGAAGGGGTGGTGCGCCCCCCCTCGGCATTGGCGATGACCTGGGGCCTGCCGCCTTCGAGCACGGCCACCACCGAGTTGGTGGTGCCCAGATCGATGCCGACGATGCGCCCCATGGATGTCCTGATGGCGCCCCAACGCTACCGGAGCCTGACGGCCGTTAAACCGAGCTTAAACGCGGGGGCTGAAACTCGTGCTCAGATCAGGTGGAACGTCCATGCCGACCGGCACCATCCCTGCATGAGGAGCGCTCCACCCATCGACGCGTTCACCCTTCGACGACGTCCCCCCCAGGAAAAGCTGACCGACATCGGCTTCCGCCAGCTCACCCTGGTGCTGGCCGCCTCGGTGGGGATCATCCTGCTGGCCATCTTCGTCACGGTGTTCACCGGCGCCAGGGAAGCCATGGCCACCTTTGGCCTGCGCTTCCTGACCACGTCCGCCTGGGATCCGGTCAACGAGCAGTACGGCGCCCTGATCGCCATCTACGGCACCCTCGTCACCGCGGTTCTTTCCCTGCTGATCGCGGTGCCCATCGGCCTGGGAACGGCGATTTTCATCACCGAGGATCTGCTCCCCCGCAGCCTCAGGGACGTGATCGGCCTGCTGGTGGAGCTCCTCGCCGCCATCCCCTCCGTGGTCCTCGGCCTGTGGGCGATCTTCGTGATGGAACCGGCCATCCGGCCGTTCCTCTCCCTGCTGCACACCACCCTGGGCTGGACGCCGTTCTTTTCCACCGAGCCCCAGGGCCCCGGCACGGCTCCAGCGATCCTGATCCTGGTGGTGATGGTGCTGCCGATCATCACCGCCATCTCCCGTGATGCCCTCAACCAGGTGCCGATTGAATTGCGCCAGGGGGCCTACGGGGTCGGCACGACCCGCTGGGGGGCGATTTTCAACGTGATCCTGCCCGCGGCCGTCTCGTCGATCATGGGCGGGGTGATGCTCTCCCTCGGAAGGGCCATGGGTGAAACCATGGCTGTCACCATGATCATCGGCAACTCCCTCAATTTCAGCCTGTCCCTCCTGGCTCCGGGCAACACCATCGCCTCGATGCTCGCCAACCAGTTCGGTGAAGCGGATGGGATTCAGGTTTCGGCCCTGATGTACGCGGCCGTCGTGCTGATGATCCTCACCTTCGTCGTCAACGTCTTGGCCCAGTGGATCGTGCGGCGTCTCAGCCTGCGTTACTGACGCCCGTTCTTCCTTTCCAGTCCCTCCACCTCGCCAACGACGTCCCCAGGCCATGTCCGTCACGTCCCCACCAACGACCAGCCAGTTCACCGAGCGGCTCACCCTCCATTACGACCCTGGTCTGAAGCGCAATCGCTTGAACCAGATCGCCAATGCCGTTGCGGGCACGTTCGCCGCCCTCGCGGTGATTCCCCTTTTCCTGGTGCTGATCTATGTGCTGATCCAGGGGGGGCGTCTGCTCAGCCTGCAGCTGCTCACCGAACTGCCACCGGCACCTGGACTGGAGGGCGGGGGCATCGGTAACGCCATCCTCGGCACGATCGTGGTGACCCTGATCGCCTCCCTGATCGCCATCCCCGTGGGTGTGGGCGGTGGCGTCTACCTCTCGGAATACGCCCAGGACGGCTGGTTTTCCAAGTTCGTCCGCTTCGGCAACGACGTGCTCGCCGGGGTTCCATCGATCATCTGCGGCGTCTTCATCTATTCCCTGATCGTCGCCACGCGGATCTTTTTCGACCAGAGCTTCAGCGCCATGGCCGGCGGCATCGCCCTTTCCGTGCTGATGCTGCCCACCGTCATCAAGACCACCTACGAGGGCCTGCTGCTCGTTCCCCAGGAGATGCGCATGGGTGCCTACGGGGTCGGTGCCTCCCGGTTCGTCACCATCACCCAGATCACCCTGCCCGCCGCCTTCACGCCCATCGCCACTGGCGTGGTGCTGGGGATTGCCAGGGCCGCCGGTGAAACGGCGCCCCTGATCTTCACGGCCCTGTTCTCCCCCTTCTGGCCGGAAGGACTGTTCAATCCGATCGCCACCATGTCGGTGCTGATCTTCAACTTCGCGATCATGCCCTACGAAGCACAGAACCAACTGGCCTGGGCCGCTTCGTTCGTGCTGGTGCTCATGATTCTTGGAGCCAACCTGCTGGCCCGCTGGATCAGCCACGCCACTCGCGCCTGATCGCTCTCCCTGCCCATTTCCTCCGGCTCCGTTTCCTTTCGTTCCTGACATGACTTCCTCCTCCTCTTCCTCCTCCACCGTGGCCAGCGACGTCTGCATGTCCCTGCAGGATGTCACCATCTCCTACGGCAGCTTTGAAGCGGTCAAGAACGTCTACATGGATCTGCCGAAGGGCAAGGTGACCGCGTTCATCGGCCCCTCGGGCTGCGGCAAGAGCACGGTGCTGCGGGCGCTCAACCGCATGAACGACCTGATCCCCGGTTGCTCCCTCAAGGGCCGGGTGATCTTTGATCAGCACGATCTCTACGACAAGCGCGTCGATCCCGTGGAGGTGCGGCGTCGCATCGGGATGGTGTTCCAGAAGCCCAATCCCTTCCCCAAGTCCATCTACGAGAACATCGCCTTCGGTGCCCGGATCAACGGCTACAAAGGCGACATGGACGAGTTGGTGGAACGCTCCCTGCGCAAGGCGGCCGTCTGGGATGAGTGCAAGGACAAGCTCAAGGAAAGCGGCTTCTCCCTCTCGGGCGGCCAGCAGCAACGCCTCTGCATTGCCCGTGCCATCGCCACGGAACCCGAGGTGATCCTGATGGACGAACCCTGCTCGGCGCTCGATCCGATCTCAACCCTCAAGATCGAGGAGACGATGCACGAACTGAAGCGCAGCTACACGATCATGATCGTGACCCACAACATGCAGCAGGCTGTGCGCGTGGCCGACATGACAGCCTTCTTCAACGCCGAGGCCGTCGAAGGAGGTTCAGGGAAAGTGGGCTATCTGGTGGAATTCAACGAGACCGAAAACATCTTCAACTCCCCCAGTCAGCAGTCAACGCTCGACTACGTCAGCGGACGCTTCGGCTGACTCCTGGCTTCGGGGTCGTCAAACGAAATGCGGCTACCAGAACCCTTTCAGTGCCTGCACTGGGAGGGTTTTCAGTCGCCTGTAAGCCAAAAAAAAGCCGGCCCGGAGGACCGACTTCAAAAGCGGAGAGGGAGGGATTCGAACCCTCGATAGAGTTGCCCCTATACAGCATTTCCAGTGCTGCGCCTTCGACCACTCGGCCACCTCTCCAGCGGCGAAATGGGGCAGATGGCAATGTAGCAGGGGCTGCTCCTGGCCTCCGCGCCCCAACGGCACCATCCCCTCCGCCCACGTCCCCATGACCCGCACCCACCCGATCACGGTCCACTGGCGACAGGCCAACCGCGTCATCCGACTTGATGTGCCGGAGGGGGAGTACATCCTGCGCAGCTTCGAAGCCCAGGGCGAGCCGCTCCCCTTCAGCTGCCGAAACGGCTGTTGCACCGCCTGCGCGGTGCGGGTGCTGGCTGGAAGCATCGATCAACGGGAGGCCCTCGGCCTGTCGAAAGTGCTCCGCCAGGAGGGCTACGGCCTGCTCTGCGTCGCCAGGGCCACCGGCCCGCTGGAGGTGGAAACCCAGGACGAGGACGAGGTCTACGACCGCCAGTTCGGCCGCTTCTTCGGCCGCGGTCTGGTACGTCCCGGCCTGCCCCTGGACGACGAATGACCTCCCTCAGTCAACAGGCCCTGGCGGGCTCCGGCCTTGATGCCTCTGAACTGGAGCGTCTGCTGCAGGTGGCCCGCGAGGCGGCCGAGGCCGGGGGCCTTGAGCTTCGGCGCCATTTCGGCCGCCTGGAGCAGGTGAAGGAGAAGGGCATGGCGGGCAATCTGGTCACCGAGGCCGACCTGGCAGCCGAAGCCGCCGTGCTGGCAGTGCTGGCGGCCGGCACCCCCGGCGTCGCCATTCTGGCCGAGGAAAGTGGTCAGCTCGCCGGCCAGGGCGACCTGCTCTGGTGCGTCGACCCCCTCGATGGCACCACCAACTACGCCCATGGCTATCCGTTCTTCGGCACCTCCGTGGGCCTCAGCTGGCAGGGGCTGCCGCTGCTCGGTGCCCTGGAGGTGCCGGTGCTGGAGGAGCGTTACTGGGCCGCTCCGGGCCGGGGCGCCTGGTGCAACGACCGCCGCCTGCAGGTGAGCGACTGCGCCGCCCTGGCGGATTCCCTGCTCGTCACGGGCTTCTCCTACGACCGGGTGCGCCGCCTCGACAACAACTACGCCGAGTTCGCCTGGTTCACCCACCGCAGCCACGGCGTGCGCCGTGCCGGGGCTGCCGCCGTGGATCTGGCCTTCGTCGCCGCCGGCCGGGTTGACGGCTACTGGGAGCGCGGCCTGTCGCCCTGGGACCTGGTGGCCGGCGTTGTGCTGGTGGAAGAGGCCGGCGGGCAGGTCTGCGCCTACGACGGCGGCCGCCTCGACCTGGGCGACGGCCGGGTGATCGCCTGCACCCCCGCCCTGCGCCAGCCCCTGATCGAGGGGCTGGCCCAGTGCCGCCCCCTCAGCGGGGCCAGCTTCGGCGCCCCGGAGCTGGATGGCCTCGCCGGCGGCGTAGCCGACGTTCCATAGGATCCGCCCCTCACCACCCCACCGCCCGAACACTCCCCTCCATGGCCCTCCAACCTGCCGCCGGTGCGCGGGACCTGAACCCGGGTCAGGTGGACAGTAACCGGCGTCTGTGCGATCTGCTGGCCAACGTGTACCGCCTCTGGGGCTACCAGGAGGTGGCCCCCCCCACCATCGAGCGGCTCGACACCCTCGAGGCCGGCGGCGCCATCGCCGAACGGGAGCTGGTGCGGCTGGTGGCCGATGAGCCCCTCGGGCTGCGGCCGGAACTCACCGCTCCGATCGCCCGGGCCGCCAGCACCCGGATGCTGGGTCGACCCCGGCCCCTGCGGCTCTGGTCCAGCGGCACCACCTTCCGCAGCTTCAGCGGCGATGGTGGCGGCCAGCGCATCAGCGAGCAACTGCAAAGCGGCGTCGAACTGCTTGGTGAACCCTCCCCCGCCGCGGACACCGAGCTGCTGCATCTGCTGCTGGCGGCCGTGGCCAGCCTGGGGCTGCCGCCCCGGCACCAACCCACCCTGCTGGTGGGCCACCACGGCCTGCTCGGCGCCCTGCTGAGCCAGGTCCCGGAGGAGCAGCGCTCAGCGGCGCGTCATGCCCTCACCGATTTCGACCCCCTGGCCCTCGCGGCCCTGGCCCTGCCCGACAGCCAGCGCCAGCGTCTGATGGCCCTGATCGGGCTGCGGGGGGAGCCGGTGCAGGTGCTCTATCAACTGGAGCAATGGCTCGGACCGGTGCCGTTGCTGGAGTCCTTCGCCGCCACCCTGGCCAGCGTTCAGGAGCCGGCCAGCGCCCTGGGGGTGCGGGTGCAGCTGGATCCCACCTTCCAGCCCCACTTTGATCTCTACGACGGCCTGGTGTTCAAGCTCGTCTGCCAGGCGGCCGAGGCTCCGGTGGCCATCGCCAGCGGCGGCCGCTACGACGCCCTGGTGGGTCGCTTCTGCGCCGACAGCTCCGTGGCGGCCGGCACCGGCTTCGGTTTCGACGTGGAAGCGATCCGCGACCTGCTCGAATCGGAGGGAGCCGCTGGTGCGGCCAAGGTCCAGGCCCCGGGGCCCTGGCTGGTGGCCAGCGCCACCGCCGCTGGCCTGGCTCAGGCCCTCAGCCGCATGGCCGACCTGCATCGCGGGGGGGAGGCCGCCGAGCTGTGCACCCACCCCTGCGCCGACCAGGCGTCCGCCGAGCAGCTGGCGGCGGAGCGGGGCTGCCGTGGTGCGGTCTGGCTGGCTGCCTAGGATCCCGCCGCTGCGTCTCCCCATCGATGGCCCACTCGATCGTCACCAACGTCTGCGAGGGCGTGGCCGACTGCGTCGACGCCTGTCCGGTGGCCTGCATCCACCCCGGAGCGGGGGCGAACAGCAAGGGAACCACCTTCTACTGGATCGATTTCGACACCTGCATCGACTGCGGCATCTGCCTGCAGGTGTGTCCGGTGGCGGGGGCGATCCTGCCGGAGGAGCGGCCCGACCTGCAGAAGCCCGGGGGCTGAGGTCCGCTGGTTCGGGGACCCCACCCTCGCTGGTCTTGAGCCGCCGCCGGCGCCCCACCTAGGTTCGGAGCGATTCATCTCTTTCGCCATGACGGTGCTGGAACAGGGCCAGATTCAGATCCACACCGAGAACATCTTCCCGATCATCAAGAAGGCCGTCTATTCCGGCCATGAGGTGTTTCTGCGGGAGCTGGTGAGCAATGGGGTGGATGCCATCAGCAAGCGGCGCATGGCCGCCATGGCCGGCGACTGCAGCGAAGGGGAGGAAGGGACGATCGCCATCCGCATCGACCGGGAAGCCAAGACCCTCACCATCAGCGACAACGGCATCGGCATGACCGCCGATGAGGTGAAGCGCTACATCAACCAGGTGGCCTTCTCCAGCGCCGAGGACTTCCTCGAGAAGTACAAAAGCGAGAGCGACGCCATCATCGGCCATTTCGGCCTGGGGTTCTATTCCAGTTTCATGGTCGCCTCCCGGGTGGAGCTGGTCAGCCTGAGTGCCAGACCCGGCGCCGAAGCGGTGCGCTGGAGCTGCGATGGCTCCCCCAACTTCAGCCTTGAGGGAGCGGAACGGTCCGAACCCGGCACCGATGTGATCCTGCACCTGATGGAGGAGGAACTGGAGTACATCGAGCCCTCCAGGATCCGCACCCTGATCACCACCTACTGCGACTTCCTGCCGGTGGCGGTGCAGCTGGATGGAGAGACGGTCAACAAGCGGGAGGCCCCCTGGCGCAAGAGCCCCCGCGACCTCAGCGACGACGACTACATCAACCTTTACCGCTATCTCTACCCTTTCCAGGGGGATCCCCTGCTCTGGGTGCACCTCAACACCGACTACCCCTACAACCTGCAGGGCATTCTCTATTTCCCCAGGATCACCGGCCGCGCCGACTGGGAGAAGGGGGAGATCCGCCTGTACTGCAATCAGGTGTTCGTCAGTGACTCGATCAAGGAGGTGGTACCCCGCTACCTGCTGCCCCTGCGGGGCGTGATCGATTCGCCCGATATCCCCCTCAACGTCAGCCGCAGCGCCCTGCAGACCGACCGCCGGGTGCGTTCGATCGGCGGCTTCGTGGCCAAGAAGGTGGGCGACCGCCTCAAGGAGCTGCACCGCGACGAACCGGCCCGGTATGCGGCGATCTGGGATTCGCTGGCCCCCTTCATCAAGATCGGCGCCATGGAGGACGAGAAGTTCGCCGAGCAGGTGGCGGACCTGATCCTCTACGGCACCACCGCGGCGGCCGCCCAGCCGGCCGAGGACGGCGGGGAGGGCAGCGGCCTCGACCCGGTCGCCACCGATGGCCGCACCTACACCACCCTGGCCGGTTACCGGGGCCGCCTGGCCGGCGACAACGCCGACCGGATCCTTTATTGCACCGATGAAGCCGGGCAGGCCGGCGCCCTGGCCCTGTGGAAGGGACAAGGCGCTGAGGTGTTGCTGGCCGACACCCTGATCGATTCCCAGTTCATCCCCTGGCTGGAGGCCCGCCACGGCGACCTGCGCTTCCAGCGGGTCGATGCCGAGCTGGACGCCAGCCTGCATGAGCCCGAGAGCGAGCTGGCCGACGCCGAAGGCAAGGACAGCGGCGAGAAACTGCGCGACCTGTTCAGGGCCGCCCTCGATGACAACAAGATCACCATCCAGGTGCAGTCGCTGAAGGGGGAGGGCTCACCGGCGGCCCTGATCCTGCTGCCGGAGCAGATGCGCCGTCTCAACGACATGGGGGCCTTGATGGAGCAACGGCTGCCGGGCCTGCCCGACCACCACGTGCTGCTGGTGAACCGCCGCCATCCCCTGGTGGAGGGTCTGCTCAAGCTCTCGGCCGGCGCCGTCATCACCGGCTCCGACACCACTTCCCCCAGCCGCCAGCTGGCGGAGGACCTCAGCCGCCACATCTATGAGGTGGCCCGCCTGGCCGTGGGGGGTCTGGAGCCCAACCAGCTGGCCGGCTTCCAGCAGCGCAGCTCCGACCTGATGGGCCAGCTGATGCAGCGGGGGCTCTGAACGGGCCGCGTAACGTTGGCCGATGGCGGCCCGCCCCCTTCTCTCCAGCCTGCGGCAGCAGCCCGCTGTCCTCGGGCTGCTCGCGGTTCTGCTGCTGGTGCTGCTCACCGGCAACGGCCTGAGGGCCGTGCAGGCGGTCGCGGCGGAGCCGGTGCCGATCCGGGTGCTGATGCCCGCCCCCCTCGCCGACGCGGTGGCAGGTCCGGTGGCGCGCTTCAACGCCAGCAACTCCGGCGTGGCGGTGGAGGTGATCCGCGGCCCCCTGGACACCGAGACCATCTCCGATCTGGCGATCAGCAGCCTGTTGCTGGGGGAGGCCCCCTTCGATCTGTTGTTGGTGGATGTCAGCTGGCTGGCCAAGTACGTGGCCGCCGGCTGGTTCGTGCCGTTGGAGCGCTGGTTCGGCCCCCAGGTGCTGGCGGCCATGGAACCCGGCGCCCGCCTCGGCAATGGCCTGGGTCAACACCTCTGGCGCATGCCCCTCACCGGCGACACCGGTCTGCTCTACTGGCGCACCGATCTGATGCCGCGCCCGCCCAGAGACACGGCGGAGCTGGTGGCCATCTCCCGCGATCTGCAGCGCCGCGGCAAGGTGCGTTGGGGCTACCTCTGGCAGGGGCGCCAGTACGAGGGGCTGAGCTGCGTGATGGTGGAAATGCTGCAGGCCTTCGGCGCCCGCTGGTGGGAGGCCTCCACGGCCAGCACGGTGCTCGACAGCCCCGGAGCGGTCGCGGCGGCCTCCTGGCTCGATGCCCTGCTGCGCGACGGGGTCAGCCCCAGGGCGGTGGCCAATTACGCCGAGAACGATGCCCTGCAGTCCTTTGCCGCCGGTGAGGCCGCCTTCCTGCGCAACTGGCCCTATGCCTGGCGGGAGATCGAGAAAGGCGAAGGCCCGGTGAAGGGCAAGGTGGGCGTGACGCCGATGGTGGGGGCCCCTGGGGAACAGGGAGGCGGCACCCTGGGCACCTGGGGCCTCTCCTTGATCAAGGGCAGCCCCCATCCCGAGGAGGCGGTGGCGGTGATCCGCTGGCTCACTGGCCCCGTCGTGCAGCGCCAGCTCGCCATTGAGCAGGGCTACGCCCCCACCTGGAGCCAGCTCTACGACGACCCCGACCTGCAACGGCAAGCCCCGCTGCTGGCGGTGCAGCGGCAGGCCCTGCAGCACCCCCAGCTACGGCCACTCACGCCCGCCTATGCCCAGCTCAGCGACCTGCTGGCCCGGCAGGTGAACGGCATGCTCACCGGCCAGGCGGGGCCCGAACAGACCATGGCCACCGCCCAGCGCCAGAGCCTGCAGGTGCTGCGCTCCGTGGCGGGCACCCCAGGCAGGCCTCAGCAAAACCGATGAGCACCCGCACCAGTTCCCTGCTGCTGATGCTGCCGGCCCTGCTGCTGCTGGCGGCGGTGTTCCTCTACCCCCTGCTGCGCTACAGCTGGCTGAGCCTCCATGCCAGCTCGGTGCTCACCGGGCTGGTGCCCGTCCCGAATGGAGGCGCCAACTGGGGGCGGCTGCTGGATGACGCCCGTTTCTGGACGGAGGCGGGCCAGACCCTGCGCTTCGCCCTCTGCTCGGTGGCCCTGGAACTGGTGGGGGGCCTGGCCCTGGCCCTGCTGCTGAACCGCCCCCTGCGCGGCCGGGGACCCCTGCGGGCCCTGACCCTGCTGCCCTGGGCCCTGCCCACCACGGTGATGGCCCTCGGCTGGCGCTGGATCCTCAACGATCCCCACGGTCCGCTCAACGCCGCCCTCCGCTCCCTGGGCGGCAGCAGCTACGGCTTCCTCTCCACCCCGGCCACCACCTGGTTCTTCGTGGTGCTGGCGGATGTCTGGAAGACGATGCCGTTCGTGGCCCTGCTGTTGCTGGCGGGGTTGCAGACGATTCCAGCGGACCTGGAGGAGGCCCTGCGCCTGGAGGGGGCCAACCGCCTCCAGATCCTGCGCCGCCTCACCCTGCCCCTGCTGGTGCCCTACATCAGCCTGGCCGTGCTGTTCCGGCTCGCCCAGGCCCTGGGGGTGTTCGACCTGATCCAGGTGCTCACGGGCGGTGGGCCGGCCGGCAGCACCGAGAGTCTGGCCCTGTATGCCTATCTCAATGCCATGCGTTTCCTCGACTTCGGCTACGCCAGCACCGTGATGCTCGCCACCTTCCTGCTGTTGCTGGTGTCGCTCGGCGGCGGCTGGCTGCTGCTGCGGCGCGCTGGCCTGGAGCGCACCTCGGAGCGGCCGGCATGAGATTGCTAGTGCTGCTCTGGAGCCTGGGGCCCCTGCTCTGGCAGCTGCGCACCTCCATGCTGCGGCCTGAGGCCCTGGTGGCGCCGCTGCTCGAGGGCAACCCCTGGACGCTGGCCAACTACCAGCTGGTGCTCTCCGGAGATCCCCCCTTCTGGCGCTACCTGGGCAACAGCACCCTGGTGGGTCTGGCCACCACCGTGCTCACCCTGCTGCTGGCGGTGCCCTGCGCCTACGGCTTGCACAAAGAACGGGGTCCCGTGCGCTGGGGGGTGGGGCTGGCTCTGGTGGCGGCCGCCATGTTCCCCACCGTGTTGCTGTTTTTGGCGCTACTGGAGATTGCCCGCAGCTTCGGCCTGGCCAATAACCTGCTCAGCCTCAGCCTGCCGTACACGGCCTTGTCCCTGCCCCTGGCCGTGCTGCTGCTGCGGGCCGCCTTCGCCGATCTCCCTGGGGAGCTGGAGGATGCGGCGCGGTTGGAAGGCCTGAAGCTCGGCCAGCGCCTGAAACACGTGCTTCTGCCGCTGCTCGGGCCTGGCCTGGCCAGCACGGCGATCCTGGTCTTCCTGGCCAGCTGGAACGAGTACGCCATCGCCCTCACCTGGATCAGCCGCAACGATCTGCTCACCCTGCCGATCGCCATTGCCCGGCTCGGTGGCGGCTCGGTGTTCACCATCCCCTACGGAGCCTTCGCCGCTGCCACCGTGCTGGGCAGCCTGCCCCTGCTGCTGCTGGTGTTGCTGGCCCAAAGGTCGATCGTCTCGGGCCTCACCCGCGGGGCGGTGAAGGGATGAGCCCCAGCGCCGGCGCCGGTCTGGAACTGCGGCAGCTCTGCCGGGAAGTGGGGGATCGGCGCCTGCTGGATCAGCTCGATCTGCACGTCGCCCCCGGCGAATGCGTCGCCCTTCTCGGACCCAGCGGCTGCGGCAAATCCACCACCCTGCGGCTGGTGGCAGGACTGGATCCAGCAAGTGGCGGACAGGTGCTGCTGGACGGGGTGGATCTCAGCGACCAGGACCCCGGCGAACGGCAGGTGGCGATGGTGTTCCAGAGCTATGCCCTCTACCCCCACCTCAGCGTGGCCGGCAACCTGGAGCTGGGACTGAAGGTGCGCGGCATGGCCCCCCGTGAACGCCAGCGGCGCATCGAGGCCACCCTTGAGCTGCTGCAGCTCGGAGAGTTGCGCCAGCGCCGGCCCGCCCAGCTCTCCGGCGGCCAGCGCCAGCGGGTGGCCCTGGCCCGGGCCCTGCTGCGCCAACCGCGGATCGTGCTGCTCGATGAGCCGATGAGCAACCTCGACGCCCAACTGCGGGAGGAGCTACGGCCGGAACTGCGGCGGCTGCTGTGCGGCCACGAGCAGCCGGTGATCTACGTGACCCACGACCAGCAGGAGGCCGTGGGGATGGCCGATCGCATCGCCCTGCTCGACGCCGGTCGGCTGCAGCAGGTGGGCAGCCCGCGGGAGCTCTCCACCAACCCCGCCAACCGATTCGTGGCCTCCTTTCTGGGCCGGCCGGCGATCAACCTGCTGGCGATGGAGCCCGGGCGTCAACTCGGCCTGCGGCCCGAGCACCTGGATCTCGGCGACGACGGGGCCGTGGCGGCCCGGTTGCTGCGCCGCGAATGGTGGGGCCACCAGCAACTCCTCTGGCTCGACACCCCGTGGGGCACCTTGCGGGTGCTCACCGCCCCGGAGGTGCCGACACCCCGCGAACCGCGCCTCAGCTGGCAGCGACAGCACGAGCTCTGGTTTGATCCCCAGAGCGGCGCCAGACTGCGTCCCTGATGGACCACGACCTGCCGCTGGGCCCTATTTGTTAAGCTCTCAGGCTGGCTCAGGCCTGCATCGTCCACCGTCGTCACAACGTCATGTCCCGGGTCTGTCAGCTCACCGGCAAGCGCGCCAACAACGGCATGGCCGTCAGCCACTCCCACGTGCGCACCAAGAAGCTGCAGCAGGTGAATCTGCAGGAGCGTCGGCTGTGGTGGGCCGAGGGGAATCGCTTCATCAAGCTGCGTGTGTCCACCAAGGCTCTCAAGACCATCCTGAAGAAAGGTCTCGGCGCCTATGCCAAGGAGCTGGGCGTCAACCTGGCCAAGATCTGATCGCCCGCTGATCGCCCCGCACGGTTTCGGTCGGCAGCATCGCTAGGGTCCGCGCCTGATGCAGTCGAGCGCGTGGAGCGTCGAGCGTTTCTGGCTGGAACCCTTCTGGCCACCATCCCCCTTCTGTTGCGTCCGGCCCGGGCGGCGGCCCTGGGGGGCACGTTGCCGGAGATCGGTCAACCAGCCCCCCTGTTTGATCTCGATGGTGTGGCCCCGGGGGCCGATGCCACGGTGCGGGAAACCCACCTGGCCACAGAAGACTTCCGCGGCCGCTGGGTCGCCCTTTACTTTTATCCCAAGGATTTCACCAGCGGCTGCACCCTGGAGGCCCGCGGCTTCCAGAGGGATCTGGCCAGCTTCCACGCCCAGAAGGCCGAGGTGGTCGGCGTCAGTGCCGATGACACCGACGCCCACCTCTCCTTCTGCGGCAGCGAGGGGCTGGCCTACCCCTTGCTCTCCGATCCCGGCGGGCTCGTCAGCCGGCGCTACGGCTCCTGGCTGGCCCCGTTCTCGGCTCGCCATACCTTCCTGATCGACCCGGACGGGGTGCTGCAGGCGAGCTGGGTGGCGGTCAGGCCCTCCGGCCACAGCCAGGAGGTGCTGGCGGAGCTGTCCCGACTGCAGGGGGACACGGCGCTGTGATCCGGCCCAGGCAGCTCCTGGGCCTGGTTGGAGCCGCTGCCCTGGGGCTGCCGCTGCTGGCCTCACCAGCCCAGGTCAACCCCTCCCCGGAGCGGCTGCGCTTCCTGGCCACCGGCGACAGCGGCAGCGGCAATGCCCACCAGCGGGCCGTGGGCCAGCGCATGGGCGAGGCCCATCGGCGCGCGCCGGTGGATCTGGTGCTCATGGCCGGCGACAACATCTACCCCGACGGCGACCTGGCCCTGGTTGAAAGCGCTTTTCAGCGTCCCTACAGCGCCCTGCTGCAGGACGGGGTGCCCTTCCATGCCGTGCTCGGCAACCACGACATCCGCATCGCCAACGGCGCCCGGCAGATCGCCTACGCCCCCTTCGGCATGAAGGGCCGCTGGTACACCCTGCGGCGCGGACCGGTGCAGTTCTTCCTGCTGGACACCAACGGCAACGCCCCCTGGCAGCATCAGCGGCCCTGGCTGCAGAAGGCCCTGGCTGCGAGCACGGCCCCCTGGAAGGTGGTGGTGGGGCACCATCCGATGCGGTCGGGCGGCTTGTATGGCGACGACCCGGCCGCCATCGCCCGGCTCACGCCCCTGTTCCACCGCTACGGCGTGCAGCTTTACATCAATGGCCATGACCACCACTACGAGCGCACCCACCCGATCGATGGCACCACATACCTCACGGTGGGCAACGGCGGCGCCCAGCTGCGAACCGTGCTTCCCAACGCCAACACCGCCCGGGCCCTGAGTTCCTATGGCTTCGCTGAAGTCAGCGTCACCCCCGAGCGGCTGCGCATCGAGGCCTGGGACAGCCAGGGGCGTCGCCTCGACCGGGTCGAGCTGCTGCGGCCCGACTGAAACTCCCCGGGCGGAGATCAAACGTCCAGAGCGGCCAGCACCCCGCGGTGCACCTGGCTGTCCCGCTGCAGGGCGGCGATGCCGCTGGAATCCGGCGGCGTGTCGAGCGCGGTGGCCCAGGTGGCCTGGAGGGATTCGGGCGGCGGGGCTTCAAGCTCCTGGCAGGGGCAGCCGATCCCTGCGGCGGCGGCGGCCACCTTGGGGTCGTAACTGAGGGCGGCGCAGGGACTGCCGGCCAACGCCGCCAGGATCAGCCCATGCAGGCGCATGGCCAGCACCAGACCCGCCTGGCGGAAGGCCTCCATGGCCTGCGCGGGGGTCTGCACCAGCAGTTCCCGGCTGCGGCGGGCGAGGGCCTCACCCACCAGACCCTGCCGGAGGAGGCTCGCCAGCAGACCCCGGTCCTGGTCCTGGTGGAAGGGCAGCCAGAGCACCTCCCGGTCGGCCGCCAGCGCCAGATGTTCGAGGGCCTGCAGGTAAGGGGACCAGGCCGCGCCGCTGAGCTGGTGCACCGGCCGGAAGCAGAGCACGATCGGTCCGCCATGGCCGCTCCAGCGCTGGGCGCTCAGGGCCCACACCGGATCACTGCCGACGGGGGCCTCCACCCCCCAGGCCCTCGCCTGGCCGGCGGAAGCGGCGTCCCGCCAGCTGATCGCCGTGGCCAGGGGCAGCAAGCCCCGCACCAGGGCCCGGCTGCGGCGGCGGCGCAGGGGACCCAGCCCCTGGCCCCAGAGAATCACAGGCTGACCCCGGACCCTGGCCGCCAGCATCAGGGCGCCGTAATAGAGCAGGCTCTGGAAGCTGGTGCTGTCCTGCAGCAGGCTGCCGCCGCCGAGCACCAGGGCCTGGCAACGGCCGAGGGCCGCCAGCACCGCCCCGAGCCGGCGGCGGTCGGTGGTCTCGACCCCGAACTGCTTGCGGACAAGAGCCTGGTCATGGGCCGTGACCACAGGCAGGCAGTTGGCGGGAAGCTGGTCCAGCAGCACCGCCAGCAGGGCGTCATCGCCGAGGTTGTGCTCGCCGTAGTACCCGCAGATCAGTGCACGCATCCGACGCAGCGGTGGTTCCGGCTCCGTACATTACGGATCGCACCAGGCCTTCTCCATGCACGCGCTCTCGCTGCCCACCTGGTGGATCCACATCACCTCGGTGCTCGAGTGGATGCTGGCGATCCTCGCCGTACAGGCCTACGGGCGGCTGCGGCGGGAAGGGGGCTGGCGCTGGCTGGCCCTGGCCATGCTGCCGGCCCTGGTGAGCGCCATGGCCGCCTGCACCTGGCATCTGTTCGACAACAGCGAGGCCCTCAAGGGGCTGGTGGTCCTGCAGGCCGGCCTCACCGCCCTGGGCAACGGGGCCCTGGCCCTGGCCGCCTGGAATCTGTTGCGCCTGCAGCGGCTGGAGCCGGAGGACGGGACCCCGTGAGCCTGCCCCTGGCCGACTGGTTTGAGCGCCTCGGCGGCATCGATCCGGGACCGTTCTTTGTGCTCTCGCTGCTGCCCTACCTGGCGTTTCTGTGGTGGGCCCAGAAGGTGCGGGCCTTTCCGCGGCTGGCGTTTCGGGGATTCCAGCTGACGTTGCTGTTCGTGGCCGTGACCATTGCCGCCGCCGTTGTGGCCCAGCTGGGGTATGGCCGGCAGCTGGCGGATGTGGATCCCCTCCACGGTGGTGCCGAAGCGTTCCTGACCCTGAGCAACCTGGTGGTGCTGCTCGGATTTCGGCCAAAGCAGGCCGAGGAACAGGAGCCACCCGACAGCCCCAGGTGAACAAGTCTTAAGGGGGCGGGGCACAGCTCGCCCTGACCCGGAAGATGGGGCGTCAGCAAGTGCATCATGATCGCTCCCCTCCTGGCCATGGCTCCCGCTTCGATCAGCTGGTCTCCCAAGGTGGCCCTGGTCATGATCGTCTGCAACGTCATCGCCATCGCCATCGGCAAGGCCACCATCCAGCAGCAGAACGTCGGACTGCAGCTGCCCAACAACTCCTTCTTCGGTGGCTTCAGCCACGGCGCCATGCTCGGCACCACCAGCCTGGGTCACATCCTCGGCATGGGCGCGATCCTGGGTCTGGCCTCCCGCGGCGTCCTCTGAGAACTCAGCGCCAGCCGAGCAGGTACGGCATGGCCCTGAGGCCGTAGCGCTCGAAGCGATAGCCGAAGAGCAGGGCCGAGAGATCCTCCGCCCTGCGACGTTCCAGCCCCCGGAGCACCTGGTCCAGCCGGCCATCGGCCTGCGGCCCGTGCAGGCCGAGCCAGGTGCGGCGCGCCAGCCGGCCGCTGAGGGACCAGCGCCAGCCCAGGGCGCGCCTCAGCTGGGGTGCGTAATCCTCCAGCGCCCGTTTCGCTGATGTCTGGCCCTGGCTGGCTGCCAGGGCCTGTTGCAGCAGGGGAGCCAGCACGGCGCTGCTGGTCAGGGCGTGGCGGATGCCTTCGCCGCCCAGCAGGTTGGCCGTGCTGACCACGTCGCCCAGTCCCACCAGACGGCCCCGTTGATGGGGTTCGCGTCGGCGGATCGTGCTGCGCACGAGCCCGCCATGGCGGTCGAGGACCTCGAAGGCCGCTCCACCCGTTCCGGGCTCCAGCAGGCGTCGGCCCAGCTCCATGATCAGGCCCCCCAGGGGAGGCTGTCGGCGCTGGGGATCCACCAGCCGGCACACCCCGAGCTTCAGCACCCCCGGCTGCATCGGAAAGATCCAGCCATAGCCCTGGGGCACCCAGTCGCTGCCCAGGCAGAAGCTGAGCCGATCGGCCCAGCGCTCCCAGCAGGCCGGGGACACCCGCAGCAGCCACTCCAGGCCGGCGGCCCCCACCAGCCCATCCCGCGGCCGTTGCGCTGGGGGCGGATCCCCCAGCAGGGCCCGCGCCTGGCCGCTGGCGTCCACGGTCCAGTCGCTGCTGACGGACAGGGTGGTGCCATCAGAGCGGCGCAACACCGTGACCATCCGCTCGCCCTCCTGGTGGCTGGAGCAGGCGTGGAGCCCCAGCTGCACCCGCCCGCCCCAGCGACGGCACTGCTCAGCCTGCCAATGGCGCAGGGCGGCGAAATCCAGCACCACCCCAAGGGGTTGGGGCGAGGCCCAGGAGCGGCTGGCGTTGCCGGGCCCGATCAGCTGCCATTGCCGCCAGCGGCTGCCCACCACCTCCGCCGGCAGGCCGAAGGCTTCCATGGTTTCGATCGGCAGGGCGGCGCTGCTGAAGGCGGAGCGGCTCAGGTCGGAAAGGCGGTCCACCAGGACGACGTCCACCCCCTGAAGGGCCAGACGCCGCGCCAGGTCGCCGCCGGCCGGCCCGGCCCCCACCACCAGAACCTGGCAGCGGAGAGAGCTCTCAGACGGCAAGGGCGGTGGGGACGGTGGCGCGAAAGACAGGGCCGAAGCGTTGGTAGATGCGATCGGCCATCTGGCCGGGGGTGAGCCCCAGGCGTTCCTTGCTCTGGTCGGGACTGGCGTGATCGACCAGCACGTCCGGGATGCCGATGCGCAGGACGGGGACGGCCAGCTCGTGGTCGTTGAGCGTTTCCACCACGGCGGCCCCGAAGCCACCGGCGAGGGCGCCTTCCTCCATGGTCACAACCCGGCCGATGCGCCGCGCCAGGGGCAGGATCAGGGCCTCATCAAGGGGCCGCAGGAACCGGGCATTCACCACGGCAGCCCGGAGTCCCCTCTCCTGGAGCAGGCCGGCGGTGGCCATCGCGGGCGCCACCATGGCGCCGTAGGCCACGATCAGCACGTCATCGCCGTCGGTGAGCAGTTCGCCACGGCCGATCTCCAGGGGCTGCCAGCCCTCGTCCATCAGGGGCACCCCTTCCCCTTCTCCCCGGGGGATGCGGATGGCGCAGGGGCCGTCGTGGGCGATCGAGGTGACGAGCATGCGCTGCAGTTCGGCTTCGTCCTTCGGGGCCATCACCGTGAAATTCGGCACGGCCCGCAGGTAGCTGATGTCGTACTGGCCCTGGTGGGTGGGACCATCGGCGCCCACAAGGCCTGCCCGGTCGAGCACGAAGGTGACCGGCAGCTTCTGGATGCCAACGTCATGGATGAGCTGGTCGTAGGCGCGCTGCAGGAAGGTGCTGTAGATGGCGACCACCGGCCGCAGGCCCTCGCAGGCCATGCCCGCCGCCATCGTGACGGCGTGCTGCTCGGCGATGCCGACGTCGAAGTACTGGTGGGGCAGCGCCTTCTCGAGCAAATCCAGGCCCGTGCCGGTGGCCATGGCGGCGGTGATGCCCACCACCCTGGAATCCTGCTCACAGATCTTGACGAGGGTCTGGCCGAACACCTTGCTCCAGCTGGGCGGCTTGGGCTTGCTGGAGGGATAGGCCTTGCCGGTGGCCAGGTCGAAGGCCGACTGGGCGTGGTAGCCCACCTGGTCGGCTTCGGCGTAGGGATAGCCCTTGCCCTTGGTGGTCGCCACGTGCACCAGAACCGGGCCTTCACAGCGGTGGGCCGCCTGGAAGGTGCGCACCATCTCGGGAATGTCGTGGCCGTCGATCGGGCCCACATAAGTGAAGCCCAGTTCCTCGAACACGGCGCCCACCTTGGGCACCGCCAGCCGCTTCATGCTCTCTTTGAGGGTCTTGAGCTCGGTGGGCAGCTCTCCATGCAGGAAGGGGAGGTGCTTCACCGCCTCCTCGGCGCTGCCGGAGAGAAATTGCACCGGCTTGCTGAGCCGCATGCGGTTGAGGTGGGTGGAGAGGGCCCCCACCGGCGCTGAGATCGACATGTCGTTGTCGTTCAGGACCACCAGCAACTTGGTGCGCGGCAGGTGGCCGGCATGGTTGATCGCCTCCAGGGCCATGCCACCGGTGAGCGCTCCATCGCCGATCACGGCGACGCATTTGAAGTCTTCGCCGCGGCGGTCGCGGGCCAGGGCCATGCCCAGGGCCGCCGAGATGCTGGTGGAGGCGTGGCCGGCGCCGAAGTGGTCGAAGCGGCTCTCGCTGCGCTTCAGATAGCCAGCCACCCCGCCCTGCTGGCGCAAGGTATGGAAATCCTTGTAGCGACCGGTGACCAACTTGTGGGGGTAAGCCTGGTGGCCCACATCCCACACCACCCGGTCATGGTCGAGGTCGAGGGTTTGGTAGAGGGCCAGGGTGAGTTCGACGACCCCCAGCCCCGGACCCAGGTGACCACCACTGGTGGCCACCACCTCCAGGTGCTTCTCGCGGATCTGGCGAGCCATGGCCTCGAGTTCAGCGATGCTCAGGCCGTGCAGCTGATTCGGATGGCTCAGCTCGCTCAGATGCATGCCCTTCCTTGCTTCCAGATGGCCAATCTACGGCGTTCGCCCCGACCCACGGCGGCGAACGCCACTGTTCCAGGGTCGGGTTGCGACACTGGGGCCATGACCTTGGCCGACCACGACGACGCCTTCCCTGAGGCGACCGCCTACCTGCAGCGGATCCTGCGGGCCCGGGTGTACGACGTGGCCATCGAATCCCCCCTCGATCCCGCCCCCAACCTCTCCCGCCGGCTGCTCAACCAGGTGCTGCTCAAGCGGGAGGATCTCCAGCCCGTGTTCAGCTTCAAATTGCGCGGCGCCTACAACAAAATGGTGGGCCTGGAGCGTGCGGAGCTCGATCGTGGCGTGATCGCCGCCAGCGCCGGCAACCATGCCCAGGGGGTGGCCCTGGCCGCCCAGCGGCTCGGCTGCACCGCCGTGATCGTGATGCCGGTCACCACACCGGAGATGAAGGTGCGCTCGGTGGCGGCCCGGGGGGCCGAAGTTGTGCTGCACGGCGACACCTACGATGAGGCCTGCGAGGAAGCCCACCGGTTGCAGCGGCAGCGGGGACTCACCTTCATCCATCCCTTCGACGACCCGGACGTGATCGCCGGGCAGGGCACGATCGGCCTGGAGATCCTGCGCCAGTGCTCCGATCCCCCCGATGCGATCTACGTGGCGGTGGGCGGTGGCGGGCTGATCGCGGGCATCGGCGCCTACGTCAAGAGCCTCTGGCCCCAGGTGGAGGTGGTGGGTGTCGAGCCCAGCGATGCCGATGCCATGACCCGTTCCCTGGCCGCAGGCCAGCGGGTGCGGCTCGACCAGGTGGGCCTGTTCGCCGATGGCGTGGCCGTGCGCCAGGTGGGTGAGCACACCTTCGCCCTGGCCCAGCGCTGCGTTGATCGCATGGTCACGGTGGACACCGATGAGATCTGCGCCGCCATCAAGGATGTCTTCGAAGACACCCGATCGATCCTGGAGCCGGCGGGCGCCCTCTCGGTGGCGGGGATGAAGAAGGACGTGGCCCAGCGTCAGCTGCGGGACCGGACGCTGGTGGCGGTGGCCTGTGGCGCCAACATGAACTTCGACCGACTGGCCTTCGTGGCGGAACGGGCCGAGCTGGGCGAGGAGCGCGAAGCCCTCCTGGCGGTGGAGATCCCGGAGCGACCCGGCAGCCTGGCGCGGTTCTGCGCCGTCCTCGGCCAGCGCAGCCTCACCGAGTTCAGCTATCGCCTGGCCGACCCCCAGCTGGCCCACATCTTCGTGGGCGTGCAGATCAGCGGCCACCAGGACACCCGCCGGTTGATGGAGGCCCTGGAGGCCCACGGCTTCCCCTGCCTCGACCTCAGCGGCGACGAGCTGGCCAAGCTGCATCTCTGCCACATGGTGGGAGGACGGCTGCCGGCCAGTGCCGGTTCGGCCCTGAACCAGGGGGAAGAGCGCCTCTATCGCTTCGTGTTCCCGGAGCGGCCCGGGGCCCTGATGGCCTTCGTGAGCGCCCTGCATCCCAGCTGGAACATCAGCATCTTTCACTACCGCAACCACGGTGCCGACGTGGGGCGCATCGTGGTGGGGGTGCAGGTGCCGCCGGCGGAGCTGGAGGCCTGGCAGGCCTTCCTCGCCGATCTCCCCTACCAGAATTGGGAGGAGACCAACAACCCCGCCTACCGGCTGTTCCTGGGGGAGGTGGGACAAACCCTTCTGCCACAGGGCGCCGCCCATGCCCATGGCTGAACCCGATCCCTTCTGCGGACTGTCCCTGCCGGCGCGGCTGGAAGCGATCCTGTACCTCAAGGGGCGGCCGCTGGAGCTGGGGGAACTGGCCGCCATCGCCGGCATCGAACGGGACGCCACCGAGCTGGCCCTGATCACCCTGATGGCCGACTACGCCCACCGGGACACCGCCCTGGAGATCCACCAGGACGGCCAGCGCTATGCGTTGCAGCTGCGCGCTGGCCTGGGGGATCTGGTGCAGAACCTGCTGCCGGTGGACCTGTCGATCGCCTCCCTGCGCACCCTGGCCACGATCGCCCTCAAGAAGCGGCTGCTGCAGTC
Source organism: Cyanobium sp. Aljojuca 7A6 (assembly GCF_024346455.1). GTDB lineage: Bacteria > Cyanobacteriota > Cyanobacteriia > PCC-6307 > Cyanobiaceae > Cyanobium. The sequence goes on along the minus strand of NZ_JAGQCY010000002.1, from coordinate 112,259 downwards.
GGAACTGGTGGAGCTGCGCGGCTCGGGGGCCTACGAGCACATCAAGGAGCTGCTGGCCCAGGACTTCATCGAACGACGCCGCCAGAGTGACGGGCGTTCCTACTGGCTCAGCCTGAGCGAAAAGTTCCACCGCACCTTCTCGCTGAAGGCGGACGACCTGGCGGCCCTGGGCTCGCGCCTGGAGGCGGCCGAGACAGACGCGCGTCCGCTGACGCCCGAGGATGAAACGGATCCATAGAGTTGGCTGGCGGTTGCAGCCCCACCCCCTCGACCTCTTCCATGAATATCCTCGTTTTCCTGCTCCAGGTGCTGGCCCAGACCCTCAGCATCTACCTCCTGGTGCTGCTGGTCCGGGTGCTGCTGAGCTGGTTCCCCAATCTTGACTGGAGCAACCCCCTGCTCTCCAGCGTCAGTGCCATCACCGACCCGTATCTCAACGCCTTCCGGGGCCTGATTCCGCCCCTGGGTGGGCTGGATCTCTCGGCCCTGGTGGCCTTCATTGCCCTGCAGCTGGCCCAGAGCCTGCTGGGGGCCTCGATCGCCACCCTCTCCTCCGGCGGCCTGCCCTACTGAGGGAACTAGGCGTCGGGGGCGCCCAGGGCCTCTTCCAGGGGCAGGAGTTCATCGTCCACCCCGGCCCGGGTGCGCACCGGGGAACTGAATCCCCTTGCCTTGACGCTGCGAGTGCCGAGCGGGCCGGGGGTGCCGGCCGGCACCGCCAGCCTCAGGGCAAAGTCGGAGCGGCCAGGCGGCACGTCGCCGATCGATCCCACCCTGGTGCGGTTGGGAAGCACCGGCTCACCGCTGGCATCGAGGATCAGCCCGAAGACATCGGTGTCCATGACGGCCTTTGTTCCGGGGTTCACCACCACCCCCCGCAGGGCCCAGCAGCTGGCACCGCTAGGGCGGGCCAGCTCCGGCTGCGTGCCCTGATCACCGGCGGGGCAGGGCTCGAGCACCACCTCCGACACCTTCAGGTCGGTGGCGGCCGCTGAGGCGGGGCCAGTGAGCAGAAGCAAAAGCCCCAGAAGCAGACCGGAGGCCAGCCGGGCGAAATGCGTCGCGAGGGATCTTCGCTGCTTCACCGCCGATCGCCACTGCCTCCGATCACGTTACGGTCCGCGCGGCTGGCCAGTTTGGCGAGATTGGCCCCGGCCACATCGTCGAGGTCGAGACCCAGCTCCGTGGCCAGCTGGGCCACGTACCAGAGCACGTCCCCCAGCTCCAGCCGCAGGTCGTCGCGGACATCGGGGCCGAAGTCGCCGCCCCGATCACGCAGCACCTTCTTCACCTTGTCGGCCACCTCGCCGGCTTCACCGCACAACCCCAGCGTGGGGTAGAGGATGTTGGCCCCGATATCCGGGTAGCGCGCCGTCTCACGGGAGCGGGTCTGATAGTCCTGAAAGTCCATTTCAAGCGCGCTCCGGGCAAGTCCGGATGGTAGTTTCCGCCCCTGTACAAGGTCGACCCATGGCCCCTCACGATCTCATGCGTCGCACAAAGATCGTGGCCACGATCGGACCTGCCACCGAGTCACCAGAGGTGCTGCGGCAGCTGATCAACGCCGGAGCCACCACCTTCCGTCTCAACTTTTCCCACGGCGATCACAGCGATCACGCCGATCGGATCGCCACCATCCGCCAGGTGGCCCACGAACTTGGCGTGCACATCGGCATTCTTCAGGATCTTCAGGGCCCCAAGATCCGCCTGGGGCGTTTCCAGGCCGGTCCGATCACCCTGGCCAAGGGAGACCTGTTCTCGCTCACCTCCCGCGCCGTCAACTGCGACAACAGCATCGCCACGGTCACCTACGAACGCCTGGCGGATGAGGTGGCCTGCGGCAGCCGCATCCTGCTCGACGACGGCCGGGTGGAGATGGTGGTGGTGGAGGTCGACGGCCCCGGACAGACCCTCAAGTGCAGGGTCACCGTGGGTGGGGTGCTCTCGAACAACAAGGGGGTCAACTTCCCCGACGTCCAGCTCTCCATCCGGGCCCTGACCCCCAAGGACCGCCGCGACCTGAGCTTCGGTCTGCAGCAGGGGGTCGACTGGGTGGCCCTCAGCTTCGTGCGAAATCCCTCCGACATGCTCGAGATCCGCGAGCTGATCCGCAGCCAGGGCCACAACACCCCGGTAGTGGCCAAGATCGAGAAGTTCGAGGCGATTGACGCCATCGACGCCATCCTTCCCCTCTGCGACGGGGTGATGGTGGCCCGGGGCGACCTCGGGGTGGAGATGCCCGCCGAGGAGGTGCCCCTGTTGCAGAAGGAGCTGATCCGCAAAGCCAACAGCCTCGGCATCCCGATCATCACGGCCACCCAGATGCTGGATTCGATGGCCTCCTGCCCCCGGCCCACCAGGGCCGAGGTGAGCGATGTGGCCAACGCCATCCTCGACGGCACCGACGCGGTGATGCTCTCCAACGAGACCGCCGTGGGCGACTTCCCGGTCGAAGCCGTGGCCACGATGGATCAGATCGCCCGCCGCATTGAGCGCGACTACCCCCAACGGGTGCTGGACAGCCACATGGCCACCACCATCCCCAACGCCATCTGCCAGGCGGTCAGCAGCATCGCCCGCCAGCTCAACGCTGCGGCGATCCTCCCCCTCACCAAGACCGGTTCCACGGCGCGCAGTGTCAGCAAGTTCCGCCCCAGCACACCGATCCTGGCGATCACCTCCGATGTCACCGTGGCCCGCCAGCTGCAGCTGGTCTGGGGGGTCAACCCCCTGCTGATCCACGATGAGCCGAGCAGCAGCCGCACCTTCAGCGTCGCCATGGCGGCCGCACAGGAGCAGGGGCTCCTGGGTGCCGGCGATCTGGTGGTCCAGACCGCCGGCACCCTCGAAGGGGTGAGTGGCTCCACTGACCTGGTCAAGGTGGGCATCGTCTCCGCGGTCATGGGCCGCGGTGTCGGCATCGGCAGCGGCACCGTGAGCGGCAAGGTGCGGCTGGCCAGCACCCCGGAGGAGGCGTCCCGCCTGGAGGTCGGCGAGATCCTGGTGGTGCGCGAAACCAGTGCGGCCTACCTGGAGGCGATCCGCAAGGCCCGTGGGGTGATCGCCGAGGAGGAGGGACGCCAGAGCCATGCGGCCGTGATCGCCGAGCGTCTGGGGGTGCCCGTGATCGTGGGTGTGGCCAATGCCACCCTCGAACTGCGCATGGGGGAAGTGGTCACCCTGGAAGTGCAGGAAGGAGTGGTGCACCGTGGTCCCCAGAGCACCCATCCCTCGGCGGTGCCCTCCTTCCTCTAGAACCGAAGCTCTTCCGGCTGCGCCGCCATGGCCTCCAAGCTGCCCCTGAGCGAAACGGTGGCCATGGCGTTGTTGACGCTGCGCTCGAATCGGCTGCGGAGCCTGCTCACCATGCTGGGCATCGTCATCGGCAACGCCTCGGTGATCACCTTGGTGGGGGTGGGACGGGGCGCCCAGAACCTGGCCGAGAGCCAGCTCAGCACCCTGGGCGCCAATGTGCTGTTCGTGGTGCCCGGCAACAACGACACCCGGCGCCAGGGGATCGAGATGCCCCGCACCCTGGTGCTCGAGGACGCCAAGGCCATTGCCGAACAGGTACCGAGCGTGCGCCGGGTCGCGCCACAGATCACCCTCAATGAAGTGGCCCAGGCCGGCGGCTTCAGCTCCTCGGTCTCGGTGTCGGGGGTGACGCCGGAATTCCTGCCGGTGCGCAGCTTTGAGGTGGCCAGGGGGCGCTTCATCGACAACCGTGACGTGCAGGGCGCACGCAACGTGGTGGTGATCGGTCCGGACCTGCAGGAGAAGCTGATGCCCACCGGCGAAGCCCTGGGGCGCCAGCTGCGCATCCGCGACAAATCATTTGAGGTGATCGGTGTGCTGGCACCGAAGGGGGCCGTGTTCGGCTCCAACCAGGACGAGAACGCCTACATCCCCCTCACCACCATGGTGAGCCAGCTGAGTGGGCGGGATCCAACGTTTGGCATCAGCCTCACGTTCATCAGCGTCGAGGCCCGCGACGAAGCCAGCACCGGTGCGGCCGCTTTCCAGATCACCAACCTGCTGCGTCAGCGCCACCGGCTGCTGCGGGAGGACGACTTCGCCGTGCGCTCCCAGAAGGATGCCCTCACCATCGTCGGCACGATCACCGGCGGCCTCACCCTGATGCTGGGGGCCATCGGTGCGGTGTCCCTGCTGGTGGGAGGGATCGGCATCATGAACATCATGTTGGTGTCGGTGAGCGAGCGCACCGAGGAGATCGGCCTGCGCAAGGCCCTCGGCGCCCGCAGCAGCGACGTGCTGCTGCAGTTCCTGGTGGAGTCGCTGGTGCTGGCCAGCCTCGGAGGCGTCATCGGCAGTGCCCTCGGGCTCGGCACCGTGGCCATGGTTGGGGCCCTTACCCCGCTGCCCGCCACGATCGAGGCCAGCACGGTGCTGCTGACGGTGGGTCTATCGGGTTCGATCGGCCTGTTCTTCGGGGTGGTGCCGGCGCGGCGGGCGGCGCGGCTGGATCCGATCGCGGCCTTGAGGAGCCTTTGATCGCCAAGCGCTCACGGCCGATCCCAGCCGGGTGAGCCTGGAAAATCCCGCCAATAACAGAAGAAAGTCTTAAGACTGGCAATCCGTCGCCTTCGTCACCAAATCCCCACAGCCGGACTGTCTTGATGGTAGAGAAGCCGCCGGACGAAGGTGTTGGAACAGTTGGCCAGGACGGAACAGGTGGATTGCGGCTACCGGAATGGATCCGATCGCATGATCATCCTGCGCTGCATCGGGCCGGAACAGTTCTTCCTTGAACGGGTCGTCTTTCCTTTTGAACTCCTGACCTTTCGCTGTCCGGCCGGGAGCGAAGTGGAGATCTGGACCCATGGACTCGGTGGCCCCGAGCTGATCGAGTCCATCGAGTCCCGCGAGTTGATCATGGAATCCGCCCCCGTCCACGAAGCTGCTGTGGGTGGCATCGAGGCCAACCCCTGGCTCCAGGCCAGCTGATCAGGGCCGGAGCCAGCCGACGAAGACGTCAACCTTGACGCCGGAAGGCTCCCGGAGCCGGACCCCCCGCTCTTAAGGTTGTTCAAAAGCTTCACAACCATGAATCAGCGCTGGCGTGTCCTTGCCCTGTGGCTGTTGCCGGTCGCCGTGGCCCTGTTCCTGGGCTGGCAGTTGCTGAGTTCGGGAGGACGGTTGGCGCCCGGGCCCACCGGTGACACCACCGCGCCCCGTAACGCCGCGGTGGCCCGGATGAGCTATGGCCGCTTCCTCGATTACGTCGAAGCGGGCCGGGTCACGGCGGTCGACATCTACGACGGTGGCCGTACGGCCGTGATCGAAGCGGTGGATCCCGACCTCGATAACCGGGTGCAACGGCTGCGCGTGGATCTACCCGGTGTTGCCCCCGAGCTGATCAACAAGCTCAAGGACCAGGGCATCAGCTTCGATGTCCACCCTCCCAAATCAACTCCGCCCGCCCTGGGCCTGCTGGGCAACCTGCTGTTCCCACTGCTGCTGATCGGATCCCTGATTTTCCTGGCCCGGCGCTCCTCGGGCATGCCCGGCGGGCCTGGTCAGGCGATGCAGTTCGGCAAAACCAAGGCCCGTTTCGCCATGGAAGCGGAAACCGGCGTCAAGTTTGATGATGTGGCCGGCGTTGAGGAAGCCAAGCAGGACCTTCAGGAGGTGGTGACCTTCCTGAAGACCCCAGAGCGTTTCACGTCCGTGGGGGCCAAGATCCCCCGCGGTGTGCTGCTGGTGGGCCCCCCCGGCACCGGCAAGACCCTGCTGGCCAAGGCCATCGCCGGCGAGGCCGGCGTGCCCTTCTTCTCCCTGTCAGGCTCTGAATTCGTCGAGATGTTCGTGGGTGTCGGCGCCAGCCGTGTCCGCGACCTCTTCAAGCGGGCCAAGGAAAACAGCCCCTGCCTGATCTTCATCGATGAGATCGACGCTGTCGGTCGACAGCGTGGTGCCGGCATTGGCGGCGGCAACGACGAACGCGAGCAGACGCTCAATCAGCTCCTCACCGAGATGGATGGGTTTGAGGGCAACAGCGGCATCATCATCATCGCGGCCACCAACCGCCCTGATGTTCTCGATTCAGCCCTGATGCGTCCGGGCCGTTTCGATCGCCAGGTCCAGGTGGATGCCCCAGACATCAAGGGACGCCTTTCGATCCTCAAGGTGCACAGCCGCAACAAGAAACTGGCCGATGATGTTTCTCTCGAGATGGTGGCCCGCCGCACTCCCGGTTTCACTGGGGCCGATCTGGCCAACCTGCTCAACGAGGCAGCGATCCTCACCGCAAGACGGCGAAAAGAGGCCACCGGCTTGGCGGAGATCGACGACGCCGTTGATCGGATCATTGCCGGGATGGAGGGCAAGCCGCTCACCGACGGCCGCAGCAAACGGCTGATCGCCTATCACGAAGTGGGCCACGCCCTGGTGGGCACCCTGGTGAAGCAGCACGACCCCGTCCAGAAAGTCACTCTGATTCCCAGGGGCCAGGCCCAGGGCCTCACCTGGTTTGCCCCCGACGAAGAGCAGATGCTGGTGAGCCGGGCCCAACTGCGGGCCCGCATCATGGGAGCCCTCGGCGGCAGGGCCGCAGAGGACGTGGTGTTCGGCCATTCGGAGGTCACCACCGGTGCCGGCGGTGACATTCAGCAGGTAGCCTCCATGGCCCGCCAGATGGTCACCCGCTTCGGCATGAGCGAGCTGGGTCCGATGTCCCTGGAGGCTGGCAACCAGGAGGTGTTCCTGGGCCGCGACCTGATGACCCGCAGCGATGTTTCCGACGCCATCGCCCACAAGATCGATGAAGCTGTTCGGCATATCGTCCAAGGCTGTTACACCGACACCGTCAAGTTGGTGGCCGAGCATCGCGCCTGCATGGACAGGCTGGTGGAGCTGCTGATCGAGAAGGAAAGTCTCGATGGTGATGAGTTCCGGCTGATCGTCTCGGAGTTTGCGTCCATTCCCGACAAGGACCGTTTCTCCCCCTTGCTCACGGCTGCTGATCTGGCGACCACTACCCACCAGGAAGCAGCAGTTGCCGATCCTGCCGAAGCCTCCTGAAGCCTCCTGAAGCCTCCTGAAGCCAGATTGCCGATTCCCATGCAAAGGCCTGCTGACGCAGGCCTTTTTTGTGGTGAAATCGAATGCTTGATCGATGGCCATGGCCTTGGCGGCCTCCCAGCCTCAGACCGGACGGATGGGCCGTTTCTCGATCACTTTGTCGATGAGGCCGTAGGCCATGGCTTCGGCCGGGGACATGAAGAAGTCCCGGTCGGTGTCGATCTGGATCTGCTCGAGATCACGCCCCGTTCGGCTGGCCAGCTCACGGTTGAGCTTGTCCTTGAGATAGAGGATTTCATCGGCCTGGATGCGGATATCGCTGGCCTGGCCCCGGGCCCCACCCAGGGGCTGGTGGATCATGATCCGCGAATGGGTCAGGCTGCTGCGCTTGCCCTTGGCACCGGCGCAGAGCAGAAAGGCGCCCATGCTGGCCGCCAGACCCACGCAGACGGTCTGCACATCAGGTTTGATGTGCTGCATGGTGTCGAAGATGCCGAGACCGTCGTAGACAGAACCTCCCGGGGAATTGACATACAGGAAGATATCCTTCTCGGGATCCTCCGCTTCCAGAAACAGCAACTGGGCCACCACACGGTTGGCGGATTCGGCTGTGACCGGTTCTCCGAGGAAGATAATCCTCTCCCGCAGCAGGCGGGAATAGATGTCGAAGGCTCTTTCACCGCGACCCGACTCCTCGATGACGATCGGGATCATGGGCTCCAGACAGGCGATTGAATCGATCCTACCCAGCCGCCGATCGGGTCGAGTGTCTGCAGCGCTATGGTCGCTGCAACGAAGAATCCAACCGCGTGAGCGCTGCTCTCACCGTCGCTGACAGCAAGCGTGCCTTCCACGGCGCCTTCCCCCATGTCATCGGTCCCCTCTACCGGCGCATGGTCGACGAGTTGCTGGTGGAGCTCCATCTGCTGAGCCGCCAGAAGGGCTTCCAGGGTGATCCCCTCTTCGCCGTTGGACTCGTTCAGGTGTTTGACGGCTTCGCCCGCGGCTATCGCCCCGAGGAGCAGAAGCGGCCCCTGTTTGAGGCCCTGTGCTCCTCCTCCGGCTTCAACGGCCCCGGCCTGCGCCGCCAGAGCGATGACGCCCTGGCGGCCATGGGGCGCCACAGCCAGCAGGAGGTGCGCCAGTGGATCGAAGCGCAGGGGGAGGGGGCGCCAGCTCCGGTGGCCACGGCCCTGGCCAGCATCCGCCGGCCTGATTTCCACTACTCCCGCCTGATGGCGGTCGGCCTGCTGGCCCTGCTGGAGCAGGCCCTCGCCGACGACGCCATGGAACCCCAGGCCCTGCGGCAGCTCGCCCACGAGATCGGTGCGTCGATCGGCCTGCTGCGCGACCGGCTCGACAAGGACCTTTCGCTTTACGCGAGCAACCTTGAAAAGATGACCATGGCCGTCGAGCTCATGGAGGAAACCGTCGCCGCCGAACGGCGACGTCGCGAACGGCAGCAGATCACGGGATCACCCGAAGGCGTCCCTTCAGCCAGCTGACCCCAGCGCCGCCAGGAACAGCTTGCATGGTGAGCTGGTCGGCACGGCGCACCAGTTCCGGCAAGGGTTCGGGTAACAGGCCCAGCTGATCGAGGCCCTGGGGGCGGACCCGCAACCACAGTGCACCGGAGGCGGGGGCCTGCTCCCCTGCGATGGCCATTGCCTGCAAGCGAGCCGGCACCGGGCCGAGGAACAACAGCAACTGGGGCGCGGGGCCGGCGTCTCCGATCCAGCGCCACCCCCCCAGCACCACGCCATCCTCCCGGCGCCAGGTGGCCGTCTGGGCCTGGGACGATCCGCCGGCAGGCACGTCCTGAAGGGCCTGGGCCTGCAGGGAGCGGGCCAGGCCGAGCAACAGCTGGCGCCAGGCCTGGCGGTCGGGCCCCACGGCCACCTGGAGCTCGAGCGAGGCTTGGAAGGGGCCACTGGCCTGGGGTTGCAGCCTCAGACGGAAAGGAGATCGGCGCAGCAGGGCCAGGCCCTTCGTGTCGATGCCGTAGCGCGCCGCCAGGGGATCCCGGATCAGCTGGCGTCCCAGCAAGCCACGAAACAGCTGCTCCAGGGAGGTCCCCTGCAGTTCCAGCAGCAGGTCGGCCGCCAGAGGCGGCAGGGATGAGGCCGGGACTTCAGGAGCCCGAATCGATGGCCCGGGACCGACCGCAACGGCACGGTCGGTGGCTTCGCCCCGCCAGCGCAGCTCGGAGTCCTCTAGCGACAGAGAGAGGCAGCCCTCCTGGTAGGCCTCCAGCAACGGGGCCAGGGGCCCCACCAGGGCACCGAGGCCGGATGGATTCCAGAACACCCCTTGTCCGCTTTCCAGCCGCGGCAGACAGGCGCTGTACAACCCACGCCCGGCCCGCTGATCAGGCCGTAACTGGTCCTGCAGCAAGCGCCGTGAAAGCGGATCCGGAGCTACCACCAGCAGGTTTCCCACCCGCAGGGCATTGGCGGGCAACGGACGCTGGGATCCACCACCGGTGCCGTCCTGGACCGCCAGGAAGGCACCCCCATCGGCATGGGGGCCCCAGAACTGCCACCAGATGCGCCGTTGCTCTCGCCAGCGCCGGGTGGCCGGAACTGCCCCGAAGCGTTCCTGCCAGAGGGCCGGCACGGGCCTCTCCGGACTGGCCGGAAAGCTCTGCAGCAGGCTGCTCACCGCCATCAGTTGCTCCAGTCCCTGGGCCCGGGGCCTGGGCCAGCGCCACAGGAACAGGCTCGGCAGCAGGAGCAACAACAGCAGCGTGGCCGTGGTGGCCGGCAGCGGAAGCAGCGCCAGGGGCAGTGGCTGGGACAACCTCGCCTGGGCCGGTGCCAGCAGCGAACGTCGCAGACGATCGAACGGACGGCTCATGGAAACGCCGGCAAGGTTCGGCCTCGGTGGAGATGCGTTGCCCCCCTTATCCCCAGGCCGGTCACGGGCCATGACCCGGGCCAGCGGAGGGGCTCAGGGGCGGGGGCGCCCTTCGGTCGAGCGACGGCGGCGCTTGTCACGCCATTCGACGGTGGACAGGTAGATGACGCCGACGCTCACAAACAGGAGCAGAGCGGAGGCCAGACCCGCCAGCAGGGTGGTGGTGGGGAAGGCCAGATCAGAAACCGATGCTGTTGTCACCGTTGCGGCCCCACACCACCATGGCGATCGAGAAGGTGAAGATGGCCGCCAGGGCGGACCAACCGAGGGTGATCAACATCGAGCCCGATTCATGGGTGAGCGCATGTTACCTACGCTGGTGACCGGCAGCCGCTGAAGGCCCATGGTCGTCGCACCATCCAGAAGTCTCGCCCAGGCAGGCCAGCGCCTCCAGGAGCGCTACCCCAATGTGAACGTCATCGTCCTCGACGACGACGTCAACACCTTTCAGCACGTCGTGGAGGCCCTCGTACGGCACCTGCCCGGCATGCAGCCCGATCAGGCCTGGGATCTGGCCCATCGGATCGATGGGGAGGGTTCGGCGGTGGTCTGGAGCGGTCCCCTGGAACAAGGGGAGCTCTACCACCAGCTGCTCAGCGCCGAAGGGCTGACCATGGCACCGCTTGGCCAGGGCTGAGGCACGCCATGGCCCGGCTTGTGATCACCCACAGCACCTACGTGGAGGGCCTCATCCCGCTGCTGCGGCGGCTGGCCACCGTGCCGGACATCGACACGATCACGCCGGCGGTCATCGCTCGGGTGAAGGGGCGCAGCGTCGGTTTGCGGCTGCGGGTTTCGAGCCCGATCACCGGGGGCCACAAGCTGCTGGCCCGGAGAGGCAGCACGGCTCAGGAGGTCTTTGTGGTCACTCGCCTGAGCCGGGATCAGCTGCAGGAGGCACTGGATCGGCTGACGAGCTGAGCAGGCTGGTGGGGGCGGCCCGCTCGTAAACCGCCGTGGTACCGAAGCGGCCGTAGGCGCCACCCTCCCGGAACCAGCTCGCCCCTTCCACCTCCTGAAGATCGTGGGGGCGCAGCCCCCAGCGTCGCTCGAGGTAGGCGGTCGCAGCCACCGCATCGAAACAGGGTTGACCCCAGGCCACCACCGCCAGGGCCAGGGCCCGGATCCGCACAGCACCGGCAGGGCTCTCCTGGATGTCCTCCTCCAGCAGAAACGTGCGGAAGTCACCCTGGCTGTCCCCTTCCAGGGGATACTTCTGCAGATAGAGCGCCCGGGCACGGGGGAAGACGGGACCCGGGGCGCGGGCCAGGAGGCGCTCGAACGACGACTGGAAGCTCGGAAGCTCGCTGATCACGGCGGCGGATGGACGCCCCACCAGCATGCCTGCCTGATGAGCCCGCCCTGATGCGGGTTCCCAGCCCCCTTCTTATAGCCTTCACCCCTGAGGACCTCGCCGAAGCCCTGCGCTGGCGCTACGCCACCAAGAGTTTCAAGGCCGGAGCCAGGATCCCGTCAGCCACCTGGTCTGCCCTGGAGGACGCCCGGTTCAGAGCCCTTCCAGCTACGGGCTGCAGCCCTGGACGTTCCTTGTGATCGAGGACCCAGCCCTGCGCTCGTCCCTGAAACCCCACTCCTGGGAGCAATCCCAGATCACGGACTGCTCCCACCTGGTGGTTTTTCTGGCCCGCGCACGATTGAGGCCGCCGATCTGGATCGGCTGATCCAGGCCACAGCCGAAGCCAGGGGGCTGAACCCGGAGCAACTGGCCCCCTACCGGGGAATGATGGAAAAAGATCTGATCCATGGTCCCCGCAGCGCGGTGATCGATCGCTGGGCCAGCAATCAGGTGTCCATCGCCCTCGGCACCTTTCTGACGGCAGCGGCCCTGCTGTCCGTGGACACCAGCCCGATCGAAGGCTTGTCTCCTGCCGACTACGACAGGATTCTCAAGCTTGAGAGCAGCCCCTACCGGAGCTGCGTGGTCTGTGCAGCGGGTTACCGCGACGCCGAGGACCGCTAGGCAGCCCTCGCAAAGGTGCGCTATTCGGCGGGGGATCTGATCGAGACGATCTGATCAAAACCGGTTGTCGAAGCAGAAAGGGGGTGGACCGCCGTGCCGTCTTGCCCCAGTGTTCGACCTGGATGAACCAGGTGGGGAGTCAGGGGCGGGGCTTCGTTTCCGGCCGTGAGGCCGGTATACGTTGCCGTCGCTGAAGACTCCCCGCGTCGAAAGGGAGTCAGATCAGAAAACTGTGAAAGGCAGTCACCAACACAGCAGTCCATTCCAATCCTAAGTGGGTTCGTCTGGCAGCGGCCAGATGGCGCGCACCTCCGCCAGCCGGCGCTGTTTCTCGAGCTCACGCTCGGCGTCGTTTTGGCCTTCGAGCAGCAGGGTGAGGTGGCCCAGCTTGCGGCCGGTCCCACCGCCTTGCTTGCCGTACCAGTGCAGGTGGGAGCCCGGAAGCGCCTCAAGGGCGCGGCGCCGTTCCAGCTGGTCGGCATCGCCACCCTCCGGTGCGAGCAGGTTGACCATCAAGGCACCCGGCACCACGGCGTCGGTGGCGCCCATCGGCAGCCCGGCGACGATGCGCACCTGCTGGGAGAACTGGCTGGTCTGGCAAGCCTCGATCGTCAGGTGGCCGGAGTTGTGGGTGCGGGGGGCCAGCTCGTTGACCTGCAGACCCGAGGGCCCGTAAAAGAACTCGATCGACAGCACGCCCACATAGTCGAGGGCGGTGAGCAGGGAAACGGCCACGTTGCGGGCGAACACCTCGACCCGGTGGTCCACCGGCGCGGGGAAGAGCACCCAGTCGCAGACGCGGCGGTGCTGGTGTGTCTGCACCAACGGATAGCAAGCCACCGCGCCATGCCGGTCGCGGCAGGCCACCAGTGCCAGCTCCTGCTCGAAACGCACCAGCTCCTCGAGGATCCAGTCCTTGGGGTCGACTGTGGCCAGCAGACTCTCCAGAGCAGCCAGATCGGCCAGGGGAATCGTGCCCCGGCCGTCGTAGCCCCCGCGGCTGGCCTTAGCCATCATTGGAAAGCCGAAGCCCTCGGGAAGGCAGGGAGCGGCAGGTGATCGCAGGGGGAGCGACAAACGCGCCGGCATGGAGGCCTGTCCCCCATCCACGGCCGTGGACGTGGCGGGGGGGAGGACGTCGGCCAGGGGGAACCAACGGGGGGACGGCAGGTGCAGGTCGGCCAGAAGGCGCCGCTGGCCTTCCTTGCTGACAAGGGGTTGCAGGGCCTCGAGTCCCGGCAGGAACCGGAGGCCAGGACCCTCAAGCGCCTGCAGGGCCTCGATGGGAATCCACTCGTTTTCAAAGCTGATGGCGTGGCAGCGGCTGGCCAGCTCTCGGGTGGCGGCCACGTCATCGACGGGGGCCAGGACCACACTGGCCGCCTCTCGGGTGGCCGGATCGTCGGCGCCGGGTGTCTGCACATGCAGGGCCACGCCAAGCTCCCGGGCGGCCTGGGCCAGCATCCAGGCCAGCTGGCCGCCCCCCACGATGCCGATGGCATCGATCGCGGTGGGACTGGCCTGGGGATCGGGGTCAGGGATGGTCTGCACCCTGGAAGGTTGTTCGAACCGTGGTCCAGCCTGCCACCAGGGCGTCAACCCCCAACCTCAGAGCCGGGAGGGTCCTCACTGCAGAGGGTTCTCGGCGGCGAACGCGTAACGGAGCAGGCTGAGCAGCAGCACGATCAGGAACAGGGCCAACCCCACCGTGCAGGCATAGCTGATCTCCAGCTCAGAAAAAGCCTGGTCGTAGACGTAGTAGACGATGGTGCGGGTGCTGTCCGCCGGCCCCCCCTGGGTCATCAGGTACACCTCCTCAAACACCTTGGTGGCCCCGATGGCCGAAATCACCGCCACCAGCGTGATGTAGGGCCTCAACAGGGGCAGGGTGATGTCGAGATGGCGACGCCAACCCTCGCTGCCGTCGAGGGCCGCCGCCTCGTAGAGATCGGCGGAGATCCCCTGCAGGCCGGCCACAAAGATGACCATGTAATAGCCAAGGCCCTTCCACAGGGTGACCAGCATCACCGAGGGCAGGGCCAGGCCGGTGGAGGTGAGAAAGCCGATCGGTGTGAAGCGATCACCCAGCAGGGCCCCGAGCCAGCCATTGACAAGCCCGTTTTCCGCGTAGAGCCAGCGGAAGGCAATCGCCGCCACCACCAGGGACACCAGGACCGGGGTGTAGAAGGCGCCGCGAAACCAATGGATGCCCGGCAGCTGACGGTTGACCAGCACCGCCAGGCCGAGGGCACCGAGGACGATCGGCGGCACCACCCCAACCAGATAAAGAAAGGTGGTGCCGGTCACCCGCAGCAGCATCGGATCAGCCAGCAGGCGGCGGAAATTGGCCAGGCCCACGAAGGTGAGCGGCTCACTCACATCCAGCCCCGTGCGGGTGAAGCTGATCACCAGGGCCATGGCTGCCGGGATCAGCACCGACACCGCCAGCAGCAGCAGGGCGGGGGCCAGAAACGCCCAGGCGGAGCGGCTGGGCACAGGCGCGGAAGGGATGGGTGTGGCCATGGGTGCATCCTGCCGGACGTGAGGCGATGCACAATCGGAATCGAGGCTGGAGGCCACCGATGCGGTTCGATCCGCCATTCCGATGACGGCGAACCCGAAGCAGGTGCTGCGTGAGGTGTTCGGCTACGACGCCTTCCGCGGTCCCCAGGCCGCCATCGTCGAGCACGTCTGTGCGGGGGGCTCGGCCCTGGTGCTGATGCCCACCGGAGGCGGCAAATCGCTTTGCTACCAGATCCCGGCGCTCTGCCGGCCGGGAACGGCGGTGGTGGTGTCACCGCTGATCGCCCTGATGCAGGACCAGGTCGGGGCCCTGCGGCAGGCGGGCGTGCGGGCGGCCGCCCTGCATTCGGCCGAGAGCAGCGACGCGGCGGCGGCCACCTGGCGTGAGCTCCAGGCCGGCCAGCTCGATCTGCTCTACGTGTCGCCGGAGCGGCTCCTGGGGGGCGATCTGATCGAGCGCCTGGCGGCGCTGCCTCTGGCCCTGTTCGCCATCGATGAGGCCCACTGCGTCTCCCAGTGGGGCCATGATTTCCGGCCCGAGTATCTGCAGCTGGCGGTGCTCGCCGAGCGCTTCGCCGCCGTTCCCCGCATCGCCCTGACAGCCACGGCCGATCCCCGCACCCGGGCCGAGATCGTGGCGCGCCTGAGCCTGGACAAGGCGGCCACCTTCATCGCCAGCTTCGATCGGCCCAACATCCGCTATCTGCTGCGTGACAAGAGCGAACCCAAGCGCCAGCTACTCGAGTTTCTCGCCACCCAGCGAGGCCACTCCGGCATCGTCTACGCCCGCTCCCGTAAGCGGGTGGAGGACATCGCCGCCGCCCTGAAGGACGCTGGCCACGACGCCCTGCCCTACCACGCCGGGCTTTCGGCGCAGAGGCGCAGCGCTGCCCTGGAGCGCTTCCGCCTTGGCAGCGGCGTGATCGTGGTGGCCACCATCGCCTTCGGCATGGGCATCGACAAGCCGGATGTGCGGTTCGTGGCCCATGTGGACCTGCCCAAGAGCCTGGAGGCCTACTACCAGGAGACGGGCCGGGCGGGCCGTGATGGCTTGCCTGCCATCGCCTGGATGGTGCATGGCTCCGGGGACGTGCCGCCGCTGCGTCGCTTCATCGACGACTCCGACGCTGAGCCGGCCCAGAAGCGGATCGAGCACGGCCGCCTCGAGGCTCTGATCGGCTTTGCCGAGGCTTCCAGCTGCCGCCGGCGCATCCTGCTGAGCTACCTGGGCGAAGCGGACGGCAGCGACTGCGGCAACTGCGACGTCTGCCTGGAGCCGAACCAGGGCGTGGACGTGACCGAACCGGCCCGAAAGGCCCTCTCCGCCGTCTATCGCACCGGGGGACGCTTCGGCGCCGCCCACCTGGTGGACGTGCTGCTGGGCGGCGAGACGGCCCGGATCCGCAGCCTCGGCCATGACCAGCTGGGGGTGCACGGCATCGGCAAGGAACTGGACCGGGGTCAGTGGCGCAGCCTGTTCCGCCAGCTCACCGCCAGGGGATACCTGCTGGCGGCCGCCGACGGCCATGGGGGCCTGCAGTTCGGTGACGACGCGCTCGTCAGACCACTGCTGCGCGGCGAGTCCCGCCTGGAGATCCGACTGCCGGCGGCGGCGAAGGACCGCCGCGCCGCGGCGGCCGTGGGCGGGGGCGGGGGCGGAGCGACAGTGGCCGCCACAACGGACAACGCCGACCCGGGACTCCTGGCGGCCCTGAAGGCCTGGCGCCTGGAGCAGGCCCGCCAGCAGGGATTGCCGCCCTATGTGGTCTTCCACGACCGCACCCTGATCGCCATCGCCGAATGCCGTCCCACGGCCCTCGAGGACCTGGCCGGCCTCACCGGCATCGGCAGGGCCAAGCTCGCCAGCTATGGCGAAGCGGTGCTGGCGGTGGTCGGGAGCCAGACCGCACCGGCCTAGCCTCAGTCCACCCTTGATGAGCCGTCCGTGCCGCAGGACTACCGCACCATCACGGTGTCCCTGGCCGCCGATCCCTATCCGATCCTGATCGGTGACGGCCTGCTCGGCCATCTGGGTACCTTCCTGATCGAGCGCGGCATCCAGAGCGGCACCCGGGTGCTGGTGGTGACCAACCCTGACGTGCAGGGGTTCCATGGTGCCGAGGCGCTGAGGAGCCTCGAGGCCAGCGGATTCGCCGTGCAGAGCCTGGTGCTGGAGGCCGGCGAGGAGCGCAAGACCCCCGCCACGGTGGCGGCCATCCACGACGCCGCCTTCGCCCACCGCCTGGAGCGCAGCTCCCTGATCGTCGCCCTCGGCGGCGGTGTGGTGGGGGACATGGCCGGCTTCGCCGCCGCCACCTGGCTGCGGGGCATCGCCGTGGTGCAGGTGCCCACCACCCTGCTGGCCATGGTGGACGCCGCCATCGGCGGCAAGACGGGGGTGAACCACCCGGGCGGAAAGAACCTGATCGGCGCCTTCCACCAGCCGAAGCTGGTGCTGATCGACCCTCAGGTGCTGGCCTCCCTGCCGGAGCGGGAGTTCCGCGCCGGCATGGCCGAGGTGATCAAGTACGCCGTGATCGGCGATGAAGAGCTCTTCAGCGACCTGGAGGCAGCGGCCAGGCGGGATGCCAAGGGAGCCCTGGCCAGCCGCGAAGCCATCGGAGCGGATCTGATGCAACGGCTGCTGGAGCGCTCCGCCGCCGCCAAGGCCAGGGTGGTGGCGGCCGACGAACGGGAAGGGGGGCTGCGGGCGATCCTCAACTACGGCCACACCCTGGGCCATGCGGTGGAGAACCTCAGCGGCTACGGCACCTGGTTGCATGGGGAGGCCGTGGGCCTGGGCATGGTCGCCGCCGGCGAGATTGCCGTGGCGATGGGTCTGTGGAGCCGGACCGATCAGGACAGGCAACGGCGGCTGATCGCGGCCGCTGGGCTGCCCATGGCCTGGCCGGCCCTCGATCCCGAAGCGGTGCTGACCTCCCTGCAGGCGGACAAGAAGGTGCGCCAGGGGAAGGTGCGCTTCGTGCTGCCCACCGGCGTGGGGTCGGTCACCATCCGCGACGACGTTGACCCAGGCACGATCAGGGCCGCCCTCGCGGTCGCCGCATCGATCGGGGCCCCCTGACAAAGCGGACCGATCCGGAGGGCCCGCGGGGATCGCCCCGCAGGAGCGGGCTTCCATCGTGGTCTTTCGCTGACAGGGAAGGCGTGAACCCCCCGGATCGGAGACCATCACCGGAAGGTTTTATTCACCACGGCCCATGAGAAGTCGTCCCAGCCGGTTCAAAGACATCCTGAGCCAGCCCCTGCGACGACTCGGAGCCCTGGCCAGAACCATCGGTCTCGGCGGCCGGGACGATTCGGCGGGGCCGGAGCCATCGCCCGCTCAGGAACCCTCCCCTGCGGCACCAGCCCAGGCCATGGCCGCAACCAGCGCTGCGGAAGCCCCCCCAATCGGCGGTGGTGACGCCTCCTGGGTGGCCTTCCTCCCTCGCGATCCCCAGTGGTCCCAGGTGCGCTGGGCCATCTCGCCGGCCGACAGGAGCCAGGCCCAGGCCGATGGCGCCACCCAGCTCTGTCTTCGTGTCGCCGACGTGACTGGACTGGACGGGGGGTCCACCCACCCCCACACCCTGCAGGAGGTGGTGGTTGAAAGCCAGGCCAGCGAGTGGTACTTGCCGGTGCCCCTGTCCGGTCGTGATTACAGGGTGGAGCTCGGTTTCCGCAAGGGCGGCAGCGGCGGCTGGATCTCCCTGGCCTTCTCCGCCACCGCCCACGTCCCCGTCCTGGACAGCCCGGCCGTGTCCGTGCCCGATCCCTTCGTGGCCTTCTCCATGCCGCCCGCGATCCAAGGGGCGCCGGCTCCAGTTCCGTCCAGGGAGATCATCAACGACCTGCATGAGCGGCTGTATCAGAGCGCAACCAACCCCTGGCGCCGCCTCGGCCGAGGTTCGGAGGCCTTCCACGAAAGCGATTCCGCCGCTGGTCTGCAGGGCCACAACGACTTCTCCGCCTCCGGTGCAGGCCCCTGGGCCTCCGGCCGCAGCGGCTCCGGCATCGGCGGGGTGGCCGCTCGCCAGCGTTCCTTCTGGCTTGTGGCCGATGCCGAACTGATTGTTTACGGCGCCACCGACCCCTCTGCCCGGTTGAGCATCGGTGGTGAAGAAGTTCCCCTCTCCGCCGACGGCACCTTCCGCCTGCAGGTTCCCTTCCGGGATGGCCAGCAGCTCTACCCGATCGAGGCCCTGGCCGCCGATGGCGAGCAGAAGCGCAGCATCACCATGGAGTTCCGCCGCACGACACCCCACGCCAACGTCAATCCCAAGGATGAAGCCCAGTCGGAGTGGTTCTAAGCCAGGGCTCAGTGGCTCTCCCGCAGTTGTTCGGTGCAGATGGTAATGCAGTCACCGTCGTCAAGGGAGCAGGTGGTGATGCAGGCGAAGTAGGTCTCGACGGGATCGACGTTGATCAGCTCAACATCGACGTTCAGACCATCGTCACCACTTGAAGATCCGGTATCCAGATGAAACGTTGCCCCAAACAATGGATCTTCCGCACGGTGGCCGAATTCCGTAGGGCTGCCGAAAACGTTGCCCATTGGCGTTGCCATCACCGCACCTTCTGATTGGATTTTCACCCTAACCTTCATTGCCGTTTTCTCCTCCAGGATTGAGCAGGAATGCTCAAGCTTTCATGTGGAGATGTAAAGCGATGGCTGTTGATCAGGGCGACGGCACGCTCAAAAACAGGGGCTCTGGCTGAGGCGTTGCTGGAGAGCGAGCAGAGGTTGAATCCCGGTGGAAAGCCAGCCAGCGGAAATTGCCAAGACTGGCGGGATCCACCAGCCGCAACAGGGTCTCCCGACGTTGCAGCAGCTCCGCCAGTCGAGATGCCGGCTCCTGCTGAAGCTCATGCAGGCGCCTGGCCAGACCGAGGGCCAGCAACGCCTCACCCTGGCGGCATCCGCCCAAGGGCTGCCAGCCACCGGCCCGGGCCGCCGCCTCCAGGCTCTCCAGGCAGAGGTGGGCCGTCAGGTCCCACAGACCTGGCTCCCGCAGTGGGTTGTCGCTGGCCTGCTGGCGCCGATAGGCCATCAGGGTGCCGGCTGAACGCTGGGGCGCGTAATAGCGGTGCGCCTCGTGGGCGTAATCGATCACCAGCAGCCACCCCTCGGACAGCGCGCCGGCACAGGCGGCCAGCCAGGGTTCCAGGCCGGGATGGAGCTCCGTGGACCAACCCTCGGGGCGGCTGTCATCCAGGGGAAGAAGGCCAAGGCCATCCAGCTGATCAAGCAAAGGTCCGGCCAGGGGCTCGGCCGCCTCCAGGCTCAAGTGATCCCCGCGCAGAACGACCCGTTGGCGGCACCAGTGGTCGTCACGGCGCTCGATGCGTTCGATGGCCAGGGCGTCGAGCACCTCGTGGGCCAGCACCACGCCCCGCAGCGGGGCGCTGGCCAGACCCGCGAAGTCGCTCCAGCGCACCGGCAACGGGCAGGCGCTGAGACGCTGCCGCTGCCGCTGGGCCATGCCGGCGTTCGGCTCCACCAGCACCAGTTCGGTGCGTCCGGCCAGGGAGGGCCAACCGGCGTGGAGGGCCTCGGCCAGCTGCTGGGCCAGCTGTCCCTCCCCCGGCCCTGTCTCCACCAGGGTCAGGGGGGCCTCGGCCGGCAGCAGGGCCAGCCACTCGGCCACCTGGGGGGCGAGCAGCTGGGCGAAGTCCTGCCCCATCGAGGGGGAGGTCACGAAGTCCCCCCGGGGGCCGATCACCAGCCGGCCGCTCCCGTAGGCGCCGTGCTCGGGATCATGCAGGACCCAGTCCATGTAGTCGAGGAACGGCACCGACCCGCCCGCGGCCCGCAACCGCTCCGCGAGCCACTCGGGAACCGCCGGGGAGTCGGGAGGGGGGCTCAGCACGCGGCGTCAGGGGGACTCAGGGAGAATGCTGACCGATGGGAGCACGAGCGATGGCAATGGCGATGGCTGCACCGGCAGCGGGACCGGCAGGAGCACCACGAGATCGCCGATGGGCAGGCCGGCGTGGCGGGCTGGGGCGGAGGCTGGGGGCAGGTCTGGCCACCCTCAGCCTTGTGCTGGTCACCTGGCTGGCGCCGGGACTGGGGGCGGCGGCCTTCGCGGCAGACAACCCCCAGCTGTTGCCCGATCACCCCACCCCTGTGATCGATCTGGCCAAGGCCCTCACCGATGGCGAACGGGGGGAGCTGGAGGCCGAACTGGAGAGTTTCGAAGCCAGCAGCGGCTGGAAGCTGAGGGTGCTGACCCAGTACGAGCGCACGCCAGGGCTGGCAGTCAAGGGCTTCTGGGACCTGGACGAGCGCAGCCTGCTGCTGGTGGCCGATCCCCGGGGGGGCAACCTGCTCAACTTCAACGTGGGCGAGGCCCTGTTCGCCCTGATGCCCCGGACCTTCTGGGTGGAACTCCAGACCCGGTACGGCAATCAGTTTTACGTTCGCGACCACGGTGAGGACGGCTCGATCCTGTCGGCCATCCATGCCGTCAAGGGGTGCCTGGCCATTGGTGGTTGCCAGGTGGTGCCGGGACTGCCCCAGGAGCAGTGGATCCTGACGCTCTGCACCTCGATCCTGGGCGGCCTGGTGGTGGGATTCGCCGCCTTTCCGCGTCAGGAGGGTCGCCGGGTGGAATGGACCTGGGTGCTGCTGCTCTCTCCCTTGTGGGTGATCCTGTTCGTGGCCCTTGGGATGGGGCCGATCATCACCCGGACCAACGACGTGCTGCCGTTGCTGCGCAACGTGCTGGGGTTCCTCGGAGCTTCAGTGGTGGCCTATCTGATCGCCCAGAAAACCCTCGGAGGTGTGCGCCCGCAGGGCAAGGGCGAGAGCTGATCTGATCGCCCCGAGATTCGCCGACCCGGCTCAGGGGGCGGTTGACGGCCGGCTCGCCCTTTCCAGCTGGCAGGAAAGGCTGTCATCGCTGCAGGCCGGGGGTTTCTGGCGAATGGCCACGTCTTCCCAGACCGTGGCGGCTTCGTTGCGCAGCTGGGCCAGGTTCTGCTCGTAGAAGCGACGCAGGTCGTTGAGGCGCTTGACCGGCTGACCGTAGAAGCTGCGGCCGGCCAGGGTGGGGAAGGAGGCCCATTCCGGCGCCAAACGGGCCACCAGGTCGGGGCTCAGCTCACCACGATCGGCCAGGTGCAGGGCTCCGCGGCGCTGCACCAGGAACAGGGCGGCCTGGTCCTGGGACTCCGGGCCGAAATCAGGCATGCCCAGGGCCCGGTTGACCATGTCCCAGGTGAAGGGCATGAACTGGTAGGCGCCCGCCGCCGCACTGGCGTAGCGGGCGGTGCGCATCACCCGGTTGGGATGGCGATCAAGGGACTGGAAGAGGCTGCCGCCAAAAAGAATGCGATAGCCGACCTCCTGGCCGTTGGCCCAGGTGCCTTCGGCGTAGCGGATGGTGTTGAGCAGAGCCCGTCGCTCCGGCGTGATCGCGAAGACCCGGGGCGCGGCCGGCAGCGGCGTCAGCATCGAGACCCGCACGGGGGCCACACGGGCTTCAGGACCCAACTGCCAGGCACTAGGGGTTTCGGCGGCACCGGCTGGCCCAGCCAGGCTCAGGCTCAGGCCGGCAAAGGCGAGGACGAGGTGGCGCTGCTGAAGGTTCGGCAAGAGAAAAAAGGTCGTGAAGGACAAATGGGGAAAATCCGCTAGATGGGCAACGGAATTATTCCGACTGGATGTGCTTGGTGTGACCAGGTCTTCTGGGGAACGACATCAGGAAGAGCCAGTGATCCCATGGCGAGGAAAAGAAATTTCCTGCGACGAGACTTCGCGGTAATTTGCCGATGAATCAGGCCAAACGATTCGCTGTTAGTGACGGTCGAACAACTGTCCACTGGTATCAAGAATGACGCTTTGCATTCCAGTTACAGCCAGGCACTGAAAATCATCGCTGTCGATGAACAGATGTTCAAATCCTGAAGCCAGGCCCCATAGGGAGTGCTGATCGTCCTTCCAGCACCGCAACGATCGCCCGCGCAGCGGTTGTGGCCCCATCCAGCGGCAGGGGGCCGCCCCGGGGGGGCTCCAGCGGCTGATCCAGCTGCCACTCGCCGCGGCGGAAGGCCTGCTGGCTGAGCAACCGATGCCAGCCGTGGTTGCGCAGGTCCTCCTCCAGTACCGGCGCTTCTGCAAATCCGCTCCGGTGCACCAGATGGATTCCCACCCCCTGGCTGAAGGCCTCGCAGAAACTGCTGTAGCCGGGCTTGGTGATCAGCCGTCCCGTCAGGGGCATCAGGTCGAGGGGCCTCACCCCGGCCGGCAAGCAACGACCATTGGCCACCGAGGCCAGCGCCGGCTCCGGACCGACGAACACGTGCTCGGGCCAGCGAGCCAGCAGGGCCGGGTCGATGGCCATCCCGAGGCCCCCGAAGCTCACCAGCACCACCTGCTCCCGATCCGGCGGCAGGGCCAGATCCGAGGCCAGGCGCTCCAGGTCGAGCCGGGGCCTGGAGCTCGTCAGGCCCAGCCGCACCTCCTGCAGACCCCAGTCCATCGGCAGGGAGAGGGGGCAACGCAGCAGCAGATCCCCCTGGGCATACAGCTGACGGTGACGGTCGACGAAGGGCTGAAAGTCCGGGCCCATGGGGGCATGAATCGTGTCCCAGCCGAAGCTGGCCAGCCACACCAGCGGCACCCTCAGCCGCCTGGCCAGCAGAGCCGCTGCCGGTGGCACATCCCCCAGCACCAGGATCGGCTGGTTCTGGGCCTCCAGCCAGGTGGCTTCGGCCTCGACCAGCCCCGGCAGGCTCCCCTCGAGGTCATGGAGGGCCGCCAGGGTGGCGGCCGCGTCGGCCCCCAGGGCATCCGCCTGGATCACGCCCACGTCCCAGCGGCATTGACGCTGCTCGAAGGGCACCGCACCCAGGGAGAGCTTCAGGAACGCTTCCGGCAGTCCAGTGGAGAGCACCAGACGCCAGTCGGGCTTCAGGGCGGCCAGTTCACAGAGCACCGACGCCGTGCGGGAGCCGTGGCCGAAGCCATGGCTGCTGATGCAGGCGTGAATCAGCAAGGGCTCAGCACACCCGCCGCCGGCAGGGCCGCCGTCCAGAGGGTCTGCTCGTAGTGGAGGGCACCGTCGAGGCCATACCAGCGGTGGCTGATGTGGCGCAGGTCGCCGTTGTCGAAGACAACCCAGCTGAAGTGGCGCAGGGCCCGACCCTGCTGGTCCACGCCATGGCGGGGAACGGAGGCGGTGTTGAGGAACGCGGTGCCCTGGGCGTCGCGCCGGAAGCTGAGCCGTTCCCCCTGGTGGTGGCACAGGGCATGGTGCATGTGGCCGAAGATCACCAGTGGCAGGGGGCGGCGGCGGCGGATCTGCTCCACCGCCAGGGCCAGATCCTGATCGCCCCAGTCGCAGGCGGGGGCCTTCCAGTCGCGGGCACAGAGGTCGTCCACCTGGGTGCCCAGACCACTGGGGCCCGAATGGGCCAACAGCACCAGTGGCAGCTGGGGATCGGCGGACAGGGCCGCCCGGGTGATGCGTTCGGCGGACTCCTGCAGGCCCACCGGCCCATAGACGGCCCGGACGGCCTTCGACAGGTGGTAGCCACCGCCGGCGGTTCCGGGACGGGCCCCCACGACGGCCAGACCCGGGGGACGCAGCTCCCTGAGGCCCCAGCCGCAGTGCCGTTCGCCCAACAACTCCAGCTGGTGCCGCAGGGTGCGGCCGCTGCCGTCCTTGCCCGCATCGTGGTTGCCGAGCACACAGGCCAACGGCAGCTCCAACGTGGCGAGCAACTCGGGGATGCGGCTCTTGCCGTCACTGAAATCTCCCACCAGCAGCAGGGCATCCGGACGGATCAGATCCAGCACGTCATGGTCGCTGCGATCCCACTGATCGTGAAGATCCCCCGCGATGGCGATGTTCAGCTCAGCCAATACCAACCGCTTCCTAGACTCGGATCATCGTGCATGGGACGGGGTATCGGTTGGTCTTCACGCAGACGCTGACCCAGTCCCCTGGCCAGCATGGCCGGGAATCGGGCAACCGCTTGGATCCGTCTGTCGCTGCTCCAGGGACCTGTCCGCCGCGCCACGAGCTGGCCGCCGCGATCAAAACACTCAAAAAAGAACGCAACGCGATCATCCTGGCCCATTACTACCAGGACGACGCCATCCAGGATGGCGCCGATTTCATCGGCGATTCCCTCGAGCTTTCCCGTAAGGCGGCCAGCACCGACGCCGACGTGATCGTGTTCTGCGGGGTTCACTTCATGGCGGAGACCGCCAAGATCCTCAACCCGGGCAAAACCGTGTTGCTGCCCGATCTGGAAGCCGGCTGCAGCCTGGCCGATGCCTGCCCTGCCGACGCCTTCGCCGACTTCCGCCGCCGGCACCCGGACCACATCGTTGTCAGCTACATCAACTGCTCGGCCGCCGTGAAGGCCCAGAGCGACCTGATCTGCACCAGCAGTAACGCCGTGCACCTGGTTCAGCAGCTGCCTGCCGATCGGCCGATCCTGTTCGCCCCCGACCAGAACCTGGGTCGCTGGGTCGCCCGCCAGAGCGGCCGGGAGCTGACCCTCTGGCCGGGCAGCTGCATCGTCCATGAAACCTTCAGTGAGCAGGCCCTGCTGCGGCTGCGCCAGGAGCACCCCGAAGCCGAGGTGATCGCCCATCCGGAATGTCAACAGCACCTGCTGGATCTGGCCGACTTCATCGGCTCCACCAGCAAGCTGCTGCAGCGCACCGAAACCAGTGCGGCCCCCGCGTTCATTGTGCTCACCGAGCCGGGCATCCTGCACCAGATGCGCCGCCGCTCTCCCACCAAAACACTCTATGAAGTTCCCGGAGCCGATGGCTGCAGCTGCAACGCCTGCCCCTACATGCGGCTGAACACGCTGGAAAAACTGTGGCAGTGCCTGCACACCATGGCTCCGGCCCTCGAACTCGACGAAGAGATCCGCCGGCGGGCCTTGGTGCCGATCGAGCGCATGCTGGCCATGAGTGCCTGAGGCACGGGCCCTGGCTCTAGGGAGGATCGTGACTCAGTAGCTGTAGTTGGCCACGAACAGGGAAGCGGCATCGTCAGAGGGTTCGGAGCCAGGCACGTAGGTCCCCCGGGCGGCCGCCCCATTGGCCCGGGCGCGGGCCAGCAGGGCCGCCTGACCCGCCGCCATGTCGGTCCCCTTCCAGTGGCTGAGGCAGGAGTGCTGCAGGGCCCGGCCGTAGGAGAAGCCCAGGTGCCAGGGGGCGTCGGGGGCGGCGTGATGGATGGCTGAAAGGAAGACACTGGCCTCCTCCTCCCCCAGGCCGCCGGAGAGAAACAGGATCGCCGGCACGGCCGGCGGCACGCTTCGCCGCAGGGTGCGCACGCTGAAGGCGGCCACCTGCTCGGGACTGGGACGCTCCGGGCCGTCGGCGCCGGGGAGGGTCATCGAGGGCTTGAGCAGGGTGCCCTCCAGAAAGACCCCGTTCTGGCCCAGGGCCTCGTAGACGCTGCGCAGCACCCACTCCTGCACCGCAGCTGTGGTGAGGATGTCGTGGTCGCCGTCCATCAGGATCTCCGGCTCCACGATGGGCACCAGTCCCTCCTCCTGGGCGGTGCGGGCGTAGCGGGCCAGCCCCCAGGCGTTCTCACGCACACACAGCTCCGAGGGGCAGCCATCGGCGCTGATCCGCAGCACTGCCCGCCATTTGGCGAAACGGGCGCCGCGGGCGTAGGCGTGGGCGGCCCGCTCACGCAGCCCCTTGAGTCCGGTGCACCAGGTCTCACCGGGCAGGCCGCCCGCCAGGGGTTCCACGCCCAGATCCAGCTTGATCCCCGCCACCAGCCCCTGGGCCGCAAAGAGCTCGAGGATCGATCCACCCGGCTGGCCCGGCACTGCGGCGGCCTCCTGAAACAGCGTCTCCTCGTAGAGGATCACGCCGCTGATCGTCTCGCCGAGGCCGGGGGCGGTGGCCAGCAGGGTGCGATAGGCGCGGCGGTTGTCCTCCGTGTTGTCGAGGCCGATCGCCTCGAAGCGCTTGCCGATGGTGCCGGTGGATTCATCGGCGGCCAGCAGACCGGTGCCGGGCCGGGCCAGGGCCATGGCGGTGGCTTCCAGTTCCTCGCGGTGGCTGTCGAGTGTCATGGGGCCGTTGGAGATGTGTTCCCCATGGCTAGGGAGGAGCGCCGTCGCCGTCAACGGGCCAGGCTCGCCAGGATGCGAACTCATCCCGCCAGCGGTGCCACCGCGGCCTGCGTGCACCATGGTCCTGCCGGGCGATGGCCTGATCCAACTCACCCCTGAAGGGCTTTACTGTCCGGCCGCCGATGCCTGGATCGACCCCTGGCGGCCGGTGAGCCGGGCCCTGATCACCCACGGCCACGCCGACCACGCCCGGCCGGGCTGCGGCGAATACTGGGCGGTGGCAGCGGGCGAGGGCGTGTTGCGGCAACGGCTGGGGGCCGGCATCACCCTGACGGGGGTGGGCTACGGCCAGGAACGCCGCCTCGGCGGGGCGCTGGTGTCCTTCCATTCCGCCGGGCACGTGCTGGGCTCGGCCCAGATCCGGATCAGCGCCGGCGGCGAAACCTGGCTGATCAGTGGCGACTACAAGCGGGATGCCGACCCCAGCTGCGCCCCATTCGAGCCGGTGGCCGCCGACGTGCTGATCACCGAAGCCACCTTCGGGCTGCCGATCTACCGCTGGCGCCCCGGTCGGGAGGTGGCGGCCGAGATCCTGGCCTGGTGGCGTGCGGCCCCCCAGCGACCCTCGCTGCTGTTCGCCTATGCCTTCGGCAAGGCCCAGCGACTGCTGGCGGAGCTCTCAGCGCTGGGGGTGGACGAGGAGGTGCTGTTGCACGGGGCCGTGCAAATGCTGATGGCGCCCTACCGGAGCGAAGGGGTGGTGCTGCCCCCGACGCGGCCGGTGAGTGAGCTCCCCCGCAGCGAATCGCTGGCGGGGCGCCTGGTGATCGCGCCCCCATCGGCCCACCGCTCCCCCTGGATGAAGCGATTCGTCAATCCCCAGACGGCCTTCGTCAGCGGCTGGATGGCGGTGCGGGGGGCCAGGCGGCGGCGGGGGTTTGAGCGTGGCTTTGCCCTCAGCGACCACGCCGACTGGGACGGCCTGCTGCGCACCGTCCGCGACTGCGGCGCCCGGCAGGTGTATGTGACCCACGGCAACAGCGACGGTCTGGCCCGCTACCTGCGCGAAGAGCAGGGCCTGGCGGCCGAACCGTTGGGGCGGGCCTTTGAGGTGGAGCGCAGCGAGGAGGGGGAGGTGGGCGCGGCGGCGGCGACAGCGGTGGCCTCCCCCGAAGCGGCGTCCTGATGACAGCGGCGACGACCACCGTCGAGGCCTGGGACCGAGACTGGCCCAGCCATTCCGCTGTGGTCGCCTCCGTGTTCATCAACCTGAAGCAACGTCTGCAGTCACTGCGGATGGTGGCCAGCCTCGCCGCCTTCCTGAAAAACCCCTCGGAGCTGGACAGCGTCTTCGGCGTGGCACGCAGCCTCCAGGGCAGCCCCCTGGCCACCCAGATGCAGCGTCACCTGCTGGAAAAGCCAGCCATGGCGGCCCTGGTGGCGGAGGGCTGGCGGCCAGCCCCGATCGACATGGCCGCTCTGGCGGCCCTGCCCGAGGGCAGCCTGGGCCGCACCTATGCCGAGCAACTGATGCGTCTGAATCTGACGCCCGAGAGCCTGATCGATCCCCGGCCGATCACCACCCCGGCGGAGTACATCACCCACAGGCTGCGGGAAACCCACGACATCGTGCACGTGCTCACCGGCTTCGGCATCGATGGCCCCGGGGAACTGGGGCTGCAGGCCTTCAACCTGGCCCAGGTGCGCTCACCCCTGGCGGTGCTGCTGATCTTCGGCGGCCTGCTCGGCACCCTCCAGGACGACGAGCCCCTCGAACCCCTGTTGCGCGCCCTGGCCCGCGGCTTCGAGCTGGGTCTGTCGGCCCGCTGCCTGATCACCGCCAAACTCGAAGAGGGCTGGGAGCGACCCCTGGCCGACTGGCGCCGGGAACTGGGATTGCCGGAATCGCCCCTGCCCTGAGCCCATGCAGGCCTTCGCCGACCTGATCCAGCAGCTGGAGCGCAGCCCCGGCACGAAGGACCGGGTGGCGGCGCTGGCTGCCCATCTCCAGGCGGCCGACGGGGCCGATGGCGCCTGGGCCCTGGCCCTGCTGCTGGGCAAGCAGCGCCGGCGGCTGATCACCGGCCGGCGGCTGCGGCAGATCTGCCTGGAGCGCTCGGGGCTGCCGGAGTGGTTGTTCGATGCCTGCCACGCCCAGGTGGGGGACTCGGCAGAGACGATCGCCCTGTTGCTCCCCCAGCTGGCCCTGCCGCCGGCCCCGCCCCTGGAGCTGCCCCTGGCCGAATGGATGGAAACGCGGCTGCCGGCCTTGGCCGCCCTGGAGGCCGAGGTGCAGGCGCAGGCGGTGCTGGCGATCTGGGCGGCCCTGCCCGACGGCCAGTGCTTCCTGTTCAACAAGCTGCTCACCGGCGGCTTCCGGGTGGGGGTGGCCGCAGGCCTGGTCACCCGGGCGCTGGCCCAGGTGTCAGGGCTGGAGGAGGCGGAGCTGGCCCACCGGCTGATGGGCGGTTTCGAGCCCTCCGCCGCGGCGATGCAGGCCCTGCTGGCACCCCTGGAGGCCGGAGCGGCCGCCCCGATCAGCCGTCCCTATCCCTTCTGCCTGGCCTCCCCGCTGGAGGCGGAGCGCCTGGCCGCCACCGACCCCACCGGCTGGCAGCTGGAGTGGAAGTGGGACGGGATCCGCGCCCAGCTGATCCGGCGCAGCGGCCAGACCTTTCTGTGGAGCCGCGGCGAGGAGCTGATCAATGCCAGCTTCCCCGAGCTGGTTGGGATGGCCGAGGGGTTGCCGCCGGGCACGGTGCTGGATGGCGAGCTGACCGTCTGGCTGCCGCAGGCGCCCCAGCCGGCCGGCTTCGGCCCCCTGCAGCGGCGGCTGGGGCGGCACAAGCCCGGCGCCGCCCTGCTGCGGGAGTGCCCGGCGGCCTTCGTGGCCTACGACCTGCTGGAAAGGGGGGGCCAGGATCTGCGCCCCGAGCCCCTGAGCCGGCGCCGCGCCGCCCTGGAGGATCTGCTGCAGGGGCTGACGGAGGCGGTTGCCACCCCCGCCACCGGGCTCCTGCGCCTCTCCCCGGTTTTACCGCTAGGAGGCTGGGACGCGCTTGAAGCGCTGCGGCAGCAGGCCCGCTCCGTGGGCGCCGAAGGGCTGATGCTCAAGGCGCTCGATTCGGCCTATGGCGTCGGCCGGCGCCGCGGGCTGTGGTGGAAGCACAAGCTCGAGCCGATGGAGCTCGATGCGGTGTTGCTCTACGCCCAGGCCGGCAGCGGCCGCCGCGCCAACCTCTACACCGACTACACCTTCGGCCTCTGGGACGGGGAGGGCCGCCTGGTCACCTTCGCCAAGGCCTATTCGGGGCTCGACGACAGCGAGATCACCGAGCTGGACCGCTGGATCCGCCGCCACACCACCGAGCGCTTCGGTCCGGTGCGGGCCGTCGAGCCACTGCAGGTTTTCAGCCTGGGCTTTGAGGGCCTGCAACTCTCCAGCCGTCACCGCAGCGGCCTGGCCGTGCGCTTCCCGCGCATCCTGCGCTGGCGTCGCGACCGCACCCCCGAGTCGGCCGACAGCCTCACCAGCGCCCTGGCCCTGCTGGAGGATCCAGCGGCTCAGCGATCAGCTTTTCAGCGATAGACAGTACGGCCATCGCCGGGCAGGAGCACCGGGGCGGCCGGGTCGATGCGACGGCCAAGACTCAACTCCGGCGGCCCGGGATCGTCCCCCTCTTCCCAGCGCTCCAGGGACAGCACACGACCATCCGCCCCCTCGTAGTCACCGAAGCGGCAGCCCTGCAGGCGCCGGTTCATCACCCGGGCGGCGGCGCTCACCGAGGCCCGGCCCGTTTCCTTGAGGTGATAAAGCTGGCCGCGGCAGCGCAGGTGATCGGGGAAGTCGGCGGTCAGACCCTCCAGCTCAGAGGCCGGGGCGTCCTCCAGCCAGCTCACCTCCAGCCAGTCGTCCTCACAGACGCTGAGCCAGCGGCCATCGCTGCCGTCGCGCAGCAGGTACTCCAGCCACTGGAAGCCCTCGTCGTCATAGAGGAGCCGGTCTTCCACCACCCAGTCACGGCCGTCGTACTGGACGATGTCGCCGGTGGTGAGGTTGAACAGGGTGCGCCCCAGCAGCTGCGGGGCACCGCGGCGCAGGCGGGCGCGCCGCAGCAGCAGCAGGGCAACGGCGGCCAGCAGCAGCAGGGGCAGGAGAAACCAGACAGGCATCGTTGCGCTCGGTGGCCGGACCATCCAGGCCGGCTGGCTCAGCTTATGGAGGCTGGCTCCGATCAGTTCTGCCGCCAGCGACCCTGGCGCTGGTAATCAGCCAGCACCGGCCGGTGCAGGCGATTCGGCAGCACCCGCTCCCCCGGCGGCAGGGACAGATCCCGGCTCAGGGGAAAGAGCCGATCGAGCTGGCCCTGGTCGATCCAGCGGCCCTGGAAGGGAAGCGGCGCCTGGGGCTGGGGCTGACGTGGCTGGCCCCGGTGGGCCAGCACGAAGCCCCAGGGGCCGAAGCTCGGCACATCCACCCCGTAGGGCCGGGTGGCCAGGTTCAACTCAGCCAGGGTGGCCTGGATGGAGGCCAGCACCTTGGGGCTGAAGAAGGGGGTCGAGGCCTGGGTGACCAGCATCCCGTCCGGGGCGAGGCGCCGCAGCAGGCGCCCGTAGAAGGTGACGCTATACAAGCGGGCCAGCGGCGGCGTGGCCGGGTCGGGAAAGTCGGCAATGATCACGTCGTAGGTGCCCTGCAGCTGCCGCACCCGCTCAAAGGCATCGCCGATCAGAAGCCGTACCCGCCGGTCCTCCAGGCTGGCGCCGTTGAGGCGCCGCAGGAACGGCTGCTCCCGGGCCAGGCGCACCACGGCTGGATCCAGTTCCACCACATCCACCTGCCGCACCCCGGGCCAGCGCAGCACCTCCCGCAGGGCCAGGCCATCGCCGGCCCCCAACAGCAGCACCCGCTGCGGCTGGCCCTGCAGCGCCATCGCCGGATGCACAAGGGCCTCGTGGTAACGGTACTCATCGAGGCTTGAGAACTGCAGCTGGCCGTCGAGAAACAGGCGCAGGTCGTCGCGGCGGCGGGTGAGCACGATGCGCTGGTGGCGGCTCTGGAGACGACTGACCACCGGATCGTCGTAGAGGCCATCCTCGATCCGATCCCCGAGGGGGACGAGCCCCCAGCTAGAGAGGGCGATCAACGGAACGGCCACGGCGATCGAGCCGCGCCAGGGGCGCCCCACTGGAAACGTGGTGGCGATGGCCACACAACTGGCGAGGGGCACCAGGGCCAGCCATCCGGCGGTGGGCAGCAGACCCAGCCAGGGCAGCAGCACCAGGGGAAACAGCAGGGCCCCCACCAGGGCGCCCAGATAATCGAGGGCCAGCACCCGCGCCAGGGCCACCCGCAGCTGCTGGCCGCTCTCCAGCAGCCGGGTCAGCAGCGGCACCTCCATCCCACCCAGCACCCCCACCAGCACGGTGCAGATCACCAGGCCCAGCCACACCGGCCCGCCCAGCCGGAAGAGGGCGAACAGGGCCAAAGGCGCCAACAGGCACAGGGGGGCCAGGGCCAGTTCCACGGCCAGAAACCACTGCAGCAGGGCGAAGCCGGGCTCGGGGCCAGCGGCCAGAAACTGGCTCAGCCAGGCGCCCAGGCCCATGGCGGCCAGAAACGTGCCGATCACCACGCCGGTGGCCAGGGCATGGTCGCCCAGCAGGTAGCTGGCCTGGGTGGCGAGCATCAGTTCGAGTACCAGGCTGACGCTGGAGGAAATGGCTGCTGCCGCCAGCAGCACCCGCACCTGAAGGGGTGTCAGGGGCGCAAGGCGGCGAGGCGTCACTTGGCTGCACCGGGACCACGCCCCTGGAAACCGGTCCAGTCCTGCCGGCGGGGCGTCATCGGCACCCACCGCCCGGCGCGGTAGCTGCCGCCGTAGCGCACACCGCTGCCGGCGGCAGGGGTGCCGTCCTGGCCGAGGCGCCAGAGGCCCGGGCGGGTCACGGCCGTGACGGTGCCGATGGCAACCACCGCCACGGCCAGCAGCATCAGCACCCCGCGTTCATCGGCCATCTCAACGCGCCTCCAGCGCCCCATCCAGGGGCAGAACAGCCACCGGCCAGGCGCTCATCAGACCGTCCTCAACGGTGAGCTGCAGCCATTCCATCTCCCAGGCGTCGCCATCAACGCGGAACTCCTCCGGCACTCTCACCCGGAAGCGGTAGCTGCCGCGCTCAGGGAGCCGCAGGTGCAGGGTCTGGCGAACGGACAACCAGTGGTCGCCATCGTCGGAGCGGTGGGCCACGACCACCATCCCCCGATGCCGCAGACGAGGACGCCCCAGGGCATCACTCACCCGCAGCTCCAGGGCCGCCGGTTCCGGGGGCTGGCCCAGGGGTGGATTGTCATGGGGCAGCTCCCAACGCGCCACCACGCCCACCCGCAGCAGTCCAGGGCCACCGGCCTCACAGCGGATCGCCGCGTCAGCCTCCTGGCTGCGCCGGACCCAGCGGCCTCGGCTGACGCCATAGCAGGCCAGCAGCAGCACCTGGACCACCGCCAGCGTCAGCGCGGCGGTGAACAGCAGCAGGGGAGCATCGAGGCTGTGGTTGCGGACGCTGCCGCGCACCACAACCGGATTGGGCAGCGGCTGGCCCGCTTCATCAAGAAGATCCTGCAGCTGAACCGCCAGCTGGAAGAGGCCGCTCTGCCCAGGGCGCATGGCCAGCGTCAGGGCCGCGTCGGCTTCCTCCCAGGTGCCGGTCTCCCCCTCCTCCGACCAGGTGCCGCTCGCGCGCCAGCCGTCCTTGGTGAGGTTCAGCACGGTGCGGCCGCTGGCATCGAGGAGGGCGACGTCCAGCTCGATCGTGCTGTTGGGGGGTATGTCGGCCGTCAGCGCCAGCCGGGGGCTGCCCAGCCAGCCGTCCTTCAGCTCGAAGGGGGCGCTCAGCACCCGTGGACCCTCCGGCACCACCATCACCAGACGGCGTGGCCCCTCCAGGGCTGACAGCAGCAGCACCAGAAGGGGCAACAGCGGCAGCAAAAGACTGGCCAGGGGCCAGAGCAGCAGCGCCGGATCGCGCCGCCCGCCCAGAGGAGACGGGCCCATCAGGTGCTGGCCTCCTGTGCATCCCTACGGTAGGGGCGGCGTTGTGACGAGGGGATGGTCAAACCACTGCTCCAGATGCTGCTGATGGTCGGCTGGACCTTTCTGGGCATCATCCTCATCTACCTCGGGCTGCTGCTCTTCGATCGCCTCTCCCCGATCGACTATCGCGCCGAAATACGCCGCGGCAACATCGCCGCCGGTGTGGTGCTGGGGGCCGTGATCCTGGCCATTGCCGCCGTGGTGGTGGCGGTGCTCTCCACCTGATCCGCCGTCCCCGTTGACCCGACCCTTCGCAGCAGCGCTGCGCCCGATCGAGGCCTGGTTCAGCCGCCGCAGCTGGCGGCCAATGCCATTCCAGCGGCAGTGCTGGCGGGCGTACCTGGAGGGGGCCAGCGGCCTGATCCAGGTACCCACGGGCTGCGGGAAAACCTACGCCGCCGTGATGGGGCCGATTGCGGCGATGCTGGCCGAGAACGGTGGCTCCGGGCCGGAGGGGGGCCTGCGGCTGCTGGTGCTGACGCCCCTGCGGGCCCTGAGCCGGGATCTGCTGCTGGCGATCCAGGAGCCGATCGAGACCATGGGCTGGCCGTTGCGGGTGGGACTGCGCAACGGCGACACCACCAGCCATGAACGCGGCAAACAGCTGAAGGCGCCGCCGCAGATCCTGATCACCACCCCCGAATCCCTTTCCCTGCTGCTGGCCGGCCCCCGGGCCGAGGCGCTGTTCACCGACCTCAAGGCGGTGGTGGTCGATGAATGGCACGAGCTGATGGGCAGCAAGCGGGGCTCCCAGAGCGAGCTGTGCCTGAGCTGGCTGCGCAGCCGGCGGCCGGCCCTGCGCACCTGGGCGATCAGCGCCACGATCGGCAACCTCGAGGAGGCGGCCCGGGCTGCGGTGGGCGTCGGCGTTGAGCCGCGCATCATCACGGCCCGGATCCGGCGAGATACGGAGATCCGCAGCCTGCTGCCCGACACGATCGACGGCTTCCCCTGGGCCGGCCATCTGGGCCTGCGCATGTACGAGGAGCTGGTGGCCGCCATGGAGCCCGATGTCTCCACGCTGCTGTTCACCAACACCCGCAACCAGGCCGAACGCTGGCACCAGTGCCTGCGCTTCGCCTGCCCGGAGATGGAAGGCACCCTGGCCCTGCACCACAGCGCCATTGACCGGGCCACCCGCGAAGCCATCGAGGCAGGGGTGAAGGCCGCCGCGATCCGCTGGGTGGTCTGCACCAGTTCCCTCGATCTGGGGGTGGACTTCCAGCCGGTGGAGCGGGTGGTGCAGATCGGCAGTGCCAAGAACCTGGCCCGGCTGCTGCAGCGGGCAGGCCGTTCGGCCCATGCGCCTGGCGGCACGGCCCAGGTGCTGTTCATGCCCACCAACGCTCTGGAACTGCTGGAGGTCTCAGCGATGCGCCGGGGGCTGGGCGAGGGGCTGGTGGAACACCGCCGCCCACCCCATGAACCGCTCGATGTGCTGCTGCAGCACCTGGTCAGCCTGGCCTGCGGTCCGGGCTTCGAGCCCGAGGCCACCTTGGAGGCCGTGCGCCGCACTTGGAGCTACCGCCAACTGGAGCGCAGCCGCTGGGATTGGTGCCTGCGCTTTCTGGAGGACGGGGGCGACTGCCTGGGGGCCTACCCGCGCTACCGCAAGCTGGAGCGGGAGCCGGCCGAGCCCGCAGGAAACGGCGAGCAGCGCTTCGTGGTTCGGGAGCAGGCCGTGGCCCGCCTGCACCGGCTCAACATCGGCACAATCAGCGCCGATCGGGCCGTGACCGTGCGCTTCGTGCGCGGGGCCGTGCTCGGTCACGTGGAGGAGGTGTTCATCGGCCGGCTCAAACCGGGGGATGTCTTCTTCTTCGCCGGCCGCCAGCTGGAGTTCGTGCGGCTGCGGGAGATGACCGCGATGGTGAAGGCCACGACGCGCCGCAGCGCCATGGTGCCGGCCTGGGGCGGGGGCCAGATGGCCCTCTCGGATCTGCTCAGCGTCCACCTGCGCACGGAGGTGGATCGCTGTGCCCGCGCCCTCGACGGGGAGAAGGGTTATGCGCTCGACACCGCGGAACTCCAGGCCCTGCGGCCGCTGCTGGAGCGCCAGGTGCTTCTCTCTGCCCTGCCCCGTAGCCAGCAGTTTCTGGTGGAGGTGTGCCACACCCGGGAGGGCAGCCACCTCTACGCCTTTCCCTTCGAAGGACGCTTCGTGCACGAGGGCCTGGGCTTTCTGTGGTCGTGGCGGCTGGCCCGCCACCGTCCTGGCACCTTCACAGTGTCGGTGAACGACTACGGCTTCGAGCTGCTGGCGGCCCGCGACTATCCCTTTGAAGAGCTGCTGGAAATGCATGGCCCGGCCCTGCTGGACCCTGGAGGCCTGCTGGAGGATCTGGAGCGCGCCATCAACCTGTCGGAGCTGTGCCGCCGCCGCTTCCGCTCCATCGCCCAGGTGAGTGGGCTGGTGGTGAATGGCTATCCCGGCCAGGCCCGCTCCGGCGGCCAACTGCAGATCAGCGCCGCCCTGCTGTTCGATGTCTTTGAGCGCCACGAGCCCGGCAACCTCCTGCTGGCCCAGGCCCGCCGTGAAGTGCTGGAGGAGCAACTCGACCTCGGACGCCTGCTCAGCACCCTGCAGCGGCTGCAGGGGAGCGAATGGCTGCAGCGGCGCCTGCCAAGGCCCGGCCCGCTGGCCTTCCCGCTGCTGGCGGAGCGGCTCAATAACCGGATGAGCAATGAATCACTGCTGGAGCGGCTCCAGAAGCTGCGGCAACAGGCGGAGCGGGCCGAGGGGCCCTGAGGCGCTGGGATCGAGGGCCTGGGCTGGGGGGAAAGACTGGGTTGCTGAGATCAACGGAGGGGGTGGGATTCGAACCCACGGAATCTTTCGATTCGCCGGTTTTCAAGACCGGAGCCATCAACCACTCGACCACCCCTCCAGGCTGGACGGCCCCGACCTTACAGCTGGTTGGGCAGCCCTTTACAGCCTCCAGGAAGGGTCTGGCGGGAACGGGCGCCTGACCAGGCCGCCAGGTAGGCGCGATTGTCCGGATCCAACTGGCGCACACCGCTGAGATTGACGTTCTCCACCTGGGCCCCGGTGCCGGCGCCTCCGGCGTGGTCCGGCTCCATCTGGGCCTGGTGCGGGGTGGCCTCCAGGGCGTCGCCGTAGAAGAACCGAGCGGCCTGCAGACAGGCGCCCTGGAGATTGGCACCAGCCAGATTCACGGCCGCCAGATTGGCCTCGGCCAGGTCGGCGCCGGAGAGATCGGCGCCGGAGAGATCAGCGCCGTTGAAGTCAATGGCGCGCAGGTCGGTGCCGGCAAGGTCGGCGCCCCGCAGCATGCTCTGCAGGCGGATCACAGGAACTCCCCGCAAACGGTCCTCCTCGTAGCTGCCTTCGCCGTCGAGGATGGCGCGCCCCAGCCGTTGGTCACGCCGCAGGGGGGTGAGCAACCTGGCGTGGGAAAGAAAGCGCAGGATCCTGGCCTTGCCGTCACCATCGATGCTGCTCAGAACGGCGGCCAGGCGGCCCTCCGCCAACATCCGCTCCAGGGGCCAGTCCTCCAGCAAGCCCTCCTCGTCGCTGATCAGCTCGGAGATGCCATGGATGAAGCTGTCGATGGTCTGGGCCTGGGTGATGCGGTTCTGCTGGGTGGTGAGGCGCTGATCCACCATCACCTGGCGCCAGGCGATCATCAGAGCGACCAGGGCCACCAGGATCTGGCCGACGGCACCGATGACCCCCTCCCCGAAGGCGCCGATCGCCTCCCAGTCCCCATTGCGGTAGATCGCCAGCAGCGGGTCGAGCCAGCCAAGGGCCAGGGGGATCGACACCAGGGCCAGGACCAGGGACAGGGCCGCCACCAGGCGAACGGTGGGGGGGTCTTCCAGGTGGCGAGCCAGCACCTGCCAGAGGGGTGGCAGCAACTGGCGCAGGGCCAGGGCCACGGTCAGCAGGGCCGCCGGCACGGCGAGCCAGGCCAGTCCCACCAGCAGGGCCGCCTGCAGGATCAGGAGCGTCAGCAGCAGCTGCAGGCCGGCCCCATGGCGCAGACGCGTCCAGGGACCTCCCGCCCGCAGGGCAAGGGGCGGGGAAGCCGCCGCGGCGAAGGAGCGATCGTCCGGTTTCGTGGTCATGGCAGGGGGCTGCTCTGGAAGAAAAAGCCAGCCGCGAGGATGGCGTAGGCCGCCAGCAGGAGCACGCCCTCGAGCCAGTCGGAGCGTCCGTCGAGACTGACCAGATTGCTCACCAGAACGGCCGTGGCCACCGCGACCACCTCATAGATGTTGAAGCTGAGATCCAGGGGATGGCCCAGCAGGGGAGCCACCAGCAGCAGCACCGGCACCACCAGCAAACCCACCAGCAGGGTGGAGCCGAGGGCCACCGAGACGGCCAGGTCCATCTTGTCCTTGCGCGCCATGCTCACCGCCGTGAGGTACTCGGCGGCGCCGCCCAGCAGGGGCAGCAGCACCACGCCGGTGAACAGGGCCGAGAGGCCGAGGGACTCGGTGACGGTCTCCACGACGCCGACGAAAAGCTCCGAGGCATAGGCCAGCCCCACGGTGGCCGCCAGCAGCACGGCGATCCAGGGGAGCAAGGGGGGCCGATGGGCACGTTCAGCGCCGTGGCCGGGATCGTCAGCATCGACGATCAGGTCCGCTTCTGCCACCGCGTAAAGCGTGCGATGGGTTTTCAGAGAGAACAGCAGCGTGAGGCCATAGACCGCCAGCAGCACCCAGGCCACAAACAGCGAAAAGGACTCGGCGGCGGCCGCGTCCAGCCCCCCGGCCTCTCCCCCCACCATCCCCCGCAGGCTCGGGATCAGAATCGCCAGCACGGCCAGGGTCATGGCCGAGCCGTTGACCCGTGCCACCACCGGCTGGAAACGCTGCTCACTGCGCCCGATGCCCCCCACCAGCATCGACAGACCCAGGGCCAGCAGCAGGTTGGCCATGACCGTGCCGGTGATGCTGGCCTTGACGATGTCCACCAAGCCGGCCCGCAGGGCCGCGATGGCAATGATCAGTTCGGTGGCGTTGCCGAACAGGGCATTGAGCAGGGCCCCGATCGAGGGGCCGAGGGTGAGGGACAGCTCCTCGGTGGCGGTACTCAGAAGGATCGCCAAGGGCACGATCGAAAGGATCGAGGTGACGAAGACGATCCCATCGCCCCACTGAAACCGGTCAGCGGCCGCTGCGACCGGCAGCATCGCCAGCAGGCTGATGGCGAGGCGCAAGCGAGCGGACATGGAGCAGCGCCAACAGCGTGACTCATTGTGACCGACTGTTGACCAATGGGGCCATGGCCAGGCGAGCCGGCCACGTGAACACACCAGAGATGGGAGGTGCCAACTCCCGGCGCCTTCGTGCGGTAGACGGCACACCAGGATCTTTCGTCCCAGAATGTCTGCAGCAGCATTCTCCTGTTTGCCCGACACCCTGCAGGCCTCCATGGGCCCAAAGAATCCCCAGGCAATGACGCTCCCAGTCCTGCCGCCTGATGCCGGGGAGTCCGAACCGAACACCAACACCCGGAACGAACCAAACAGACAGCCTCTGCCATCGAGAAGAACGGTGGCGTCCATTCAGCGGGTCTTCACTCTCATTGCCATTGTCAATGGGCTCGTGTTGCTGTACTTGGTCGTTGCGGCTATCCAGCTGCTGATGGTTTCCGGTGCCCGATCAGCGGAGATCTATGTCTCACTGATTCTCACCCTGCTACTGGTCATCCTGGCGGTCATCTCCTATCAGATCATCACCAGGCGGATCATCCGTCCGATCGCTCGACTGGTCCGCGAAGCCAGTGAGATCGAGAGCGGTGACAGGACGAGCCTGCTGACGATCAGAAGCAACGATGAAATCTCGAAGCTTGCCCAGACCTTCAACATGGTGCTCGTCAAGATGCGCCAGGCACTCATGGCTGGAGAAGCCAGCAATCAGCAATTGCTGGAAGCCAATCGACAGATCGAAGCCTCCATCAACTACGCCGGGCTGCTGCAGAGATCGATCCTTCCGGATCGCCAGCTCCAGGACACCTTCGGCAGCAATCACTTCATCCTCTGGCTGCCACGCGACACGGTGGGAGGTGACTACTACATCTTCCACTCCGAAGGTGGGCACTGCCTCGCTGGGGTGGCCGACTGCGCTGGGCATGGGGTCTCAGGGGCCATGATGACCATGCTCGCCAGGGCGGGGATTGATCGTTCGATCATGGAAGTGGGGATCACCTCCCCTGCCGCCATCCTGAGCTGCACCGATACGGCCATGCGGACACTGCTGCATGGGGCCAGGATGAGCAAGTCCATCGCGACC
This sequence comes from Cyanobium sp. Aljojuca 7A6, assembly GCF_024346455.1. Lineage (GTDB taxonomy): Bacteria > Cyanobacteriota > Cyanobacteriia > PCC-6307 > Cyanobiaceae > Cyanobium. Next base: position 72,371 of record NZ_JAGQCY010000002.1, on the reverse strand, counting down.
AGCATGGACATTGGACTCGTGCGCCTTGACTTTGAAGCCAGAACGCTTAGATTTGCTGGCGCAAAGATCAGTCTCTATTGGACTGATGGGCAAACCATGCACATGCTCAGGGGAGACCATCGGGCGATCTGTGATCAACGCGTCGGTGCCTACACGGACCACGACATACCGTTGCTGCCGGACTGCACCTACTACCTGACCACCGATGGCCTGCTCGACCAATCAGGAGGCGAAGACGGTTTCTCACTGGGCACCCAGCAATTCAAGGAGTGGTTGATTCAGCTGGCGCGCCAACCCCTGGAACACCAGCGTCAAGCCTTGGCCGATGCGCTGGAAGAGTTTCGTGGACGTCACCCGCAGCGGGACGACATCACGATCCTCTCCTTCCGCTTCTCCCAGGAGATTCCTTGATGTCCTACCTGATCAACAACGCCCCCATGGCTGCTTTGACCACGACAACTCAAGTGGCCGCCTCGGACTTGAAGCGATGACCATCAGCACCACCAGTCTGATTTCGCTGAGAGAGTTTTTCAGCAATCATCAGATCCTCATCTGCTTCAACGGACCCATCTCCACCAACCTGATTGGGGAGATCGGATCTGCCCTTAAGGAACACATTGAATCCAACCACGCTCCTGAACTGGAGGTCATGGATGTGTTCAGCGTCTATATCGAGATGAGTCAGAATATCAGGAATTATGCAACAAGCCACGGCTTCAGCGATTCCGAGTCCTCGGCCACGGTCGTCATTGCAGCCGCCGAGGCTGGCCATTACGCCGTGTGTGCAGGTAACCTCGTAGAGATGGAGGATGGTCAAGCCCTGCTGAAACGGATCCACGAACTCGCAGACTGCGACAAGGCCCAGCTGAAGCTGCTCTATAAACAGCAGTTGCGCCAGCCCCACACCCAGACCCCTGGCCAGGGAGCCGGCCTGGGACTGATCGAAATCGCCAGGCGCTCGAGCCAACCGGTGGAGGCCTCCCTTGATCCCCTTGAGCCAGGCCGTGCCTTCTTCAGCCTTCGGGCCATCATCTGATCCCATGAGCAGCAGCGAAGAACTCAATCTCTCTGTGCCCGGCTCTCAATCCAGCCCATCGATTCGGGCGGATTGGAAAGCAGGTGTCGTCGTCATGAGTGGCGAGTCGTATCCGGAGAATTCTTTTGAACTTTACGATCAGTTGATTCAATGGATTGAATCCTACCTTTCAAGTGCTGAACACTCCCTTACGCTTGAACTGCATTTGAACTACCTCAATACCAGCAGCATTCGATTCATGATCGATATTTTTGACTCGCTGCAAACAGCCTTCGAAAGTGGCAAAGAAGTTTTGGTTCAGTGGATGTTCGATGACAGAAATCCCCGCTCCGCCGAACTGGGCTCTGAGTTTAAGGAAGACTATACCTTTCCATTCTTGATTCTCTCCATCAACGCCTGAGATGGTTGACCCTTCCCTCTCAAAGTCTGACGATCAATTGGAGCAGGAGGTGATGGCAGTTCTAGCCGATCACCGGTTTGATAATGATCCCATACGTCATCTGCTTTCTCGCTTGTGGCATCGCATCGAAGAACAGGTTGATCGGCTGGAGAGAGTGGCTGATATCTCTGATCTTTACCAGTCACATGTTCTCGAAAGTAACCGCAGTCTGGCGAATCGCTACGAGAAGCAATTACGGCAGATCAAACGTGTAGTTAAAATTTCAGATCTGTATCAGTCCTCACTGAAGGAACTTAATCTGTCGCTCTTTGAGGCCTCTACCCATGATTCACTGACGGGGGTTTCCAACCGACGTTTCATGGCAGAACGCTGCCTTGAGGAAGACCAGCGAGCCTCTAGACATGGCTCCACCTACTCGATGATCATTCTGGATGTGGATCATTTCAAGTTGATCAACGACGAGTATGGCCATGCCACTGGAGATCTGATGCTGGTGGACTTCGTCAAGGCCCTCTCCAGCAGCTTGCGGCACTACGACATCATTGCCAGATGGGGAGGCGAAGAATTCATGGCCTTGCTGATTGATGCCGATCTATCCACGGCCGAAATAGTGGCTAAGCGCATGTTAAGCAATATTCGTAATATGCGCGTTTCTATCGACGACATGGAATTGAATCTCACGGCCAGTTTGGGGCTGACCGAGCACAAGTCCGATGAAAATTATGACGCGACTTTCCGGCGAGCTGACAAAGCCCTGCTCATGGCCAAGAACGATGGCCGCGACAGGCTGGTGGTCATCGACCCAGCCGATCCCCTCAGCCACCGGGTCATCAGCGCCTTGGCGGCTGGCACTGATTGAGTCATTTTTGGGCTGAACCATCCAGGGAGCGCCCCTCAAACCTGAGCGAACCGGGCGGCTGGCCTGAGGAAAGGATTCCGTGCGTCAGGGCTGCAGCCGCCAAGGCTTCCGCTCAACTTTCTGGCTTGGCCAGAGGTAGGAGGCACTTATCAGAATCGCAACCGGCAGGACCGGCTTCAACCAGCTCACCTCCGTCATACTTCTGCAGAGCAAGGAAGAAATCACCGCACTGACGACGCTGCTCAACCTCAAGGACCATCTGGTGATAGGTGGCCTGATCAATCGGCTCAAAGGGCAATCGGGGGAAGGTGGCATTGGCATCAAACCGAGCCAGAAGAGCAGCGGAGATGTATCCCTCCCCATTCTCGATGGTCTGGTGGATCGCGGCGGCCAGTGCCTCGATTTCATGCTCACGAAACTCCACGGTGGCGGAGGTGTTGTGGGTGGTGAAGTGGCGTTGCACCTGCATGTAGAAATCAAACTGGGCCAGGGCGGAGAAATTGTTGATCTCCACCTGATCGGCACCAGGCAGGTTGGCCCAGCTGACCTCGGTGGGGATCTCCACCAGCCATTCGGTGCAGCGCGGATCAAACGGATCATTCAGCAGACGCCCCTGCTCGTCCTTGTCCGACTGGGACGGAACGATGGCGTAGCCGTAGTCCATGCAGGCGAGGGCCACCGGATCGTTCTTACGGAAGGTGATGCGCCGAATGAACCGCTGGGCCTTGGGGGGATGCCAGCCAGGGCTGGCGCCGGTGAGAAGACTCTTGGTGCCTGCCGGTTGGACGGTGGTGCAGCGGTTGGGGCGACGCATGGCGTGGCGATCGCAGTAGTCCCACACCGCGTCGTGCACGCACTGCTTCCAGCGCGACAGATAGGCCGCTTCCTCGGCCCGGAAGGCACGCCCCTCTTCAGAGTCAGGACGGCCTGCTTCCCACCACTGCAGCCAAGGGGTGCCGAAGGCATGCACAAAGAAATCGAACAGACCTGTGAAGCTGACACCCACGATCGGATCCCAGGCCCGGCTCTGGCGGTAACGCTCGACCTCAAAGCGGTGATTCAGCAGGCAGGCCACGGCCAGTCCTCCGGCCTTGAAGGCGTCGGCCTGGGCCTGGTGGTCGTGCGGATCGATCCGATTGAGGTGGATCTCGGCCAGGTTGCAGTGGAAGTCGGCCCCGAGAATCTCACCGCAAGGGTTGAGTCCGTAGCGGCCAAGCCGATGTTCGAGCTCGGCGTCGCTGACCTGGGGATGGTGCAGCTGCAGCCAGCGGCTGGCCTCCTCCTTGCCCTGGTCGCAGTACAGGCCGATGAACTCGGTGCGCAACTCGGGGGTGGTGAGCAGGTCGGCATTGGAGCGGGCAATCGCCTCGGGGGCGAACTGGATGGCTCCCTCCCCCGACTGGAACTGTTTGTTGACCGCCTCTAGGACCACCTCGCGGCTGGGCCGGACATGGAACACCCGGGTGTGGTTGGCCATGCGCAGGGCATCGCGCTCGGGATCGATGCGCCAGCTGCCCTGGCCGTCCTGTTGCCAGAGGTTCTCCTTGGCACCGAGAGCTGAATCATCGTCGGCGCAGAACTGGCGCATGCCGGCGCTGCGGCGGATGTTGCCGGCCACGATGGTCACTGCCGCTTCATCGATCAGCAGACAGCACTCCACCGAGGTGAGCTGGCGGCCCCTGGCCTTGTTGAGAATCTGGGCGACACGGCCGTAGAGATCCCTCAACTTGACGGGGTTGGCCATGCCGCCAAAGCCCTTGAGCGTTTCGCCCACAGGACGCACATCGGAAAGGTCCACCGACACATGGACGGGGCCGTCGAAGCGCTCATCACTGCAGAGATTGAGCAGCAGCCGGTAGCTTTCCACCCAGCCAGCTCGGGTGTCACCCACCCGCACGCTGACCTGCTGGCCCTCGATCCGGTGGCTGGTCTGCTGCTGACGGGATCCGATCGGGGTCACGCCGATGTCAGTGACCCCATCGATGACGAGGGTGTTGCGCACCTTCGGCAGACGGGCGATCAGGTGGGGCTCGATGATGGCGCCGGTGCCACAGCCCATCATCGCCAGATCCATCATCAGGGCGAAGGCTTCCCAGTCCACCAGATTCGTGGAGGTGCAGTTGTAGGCACCGGAGAAGTTTTCGGGTTGCTCGATCCACTCAGTGCCGCCGATCCACAGCCAGCGCCCGGACGGCAGGGCCATCTGATGGCGTTGCATGCGCCGGATCAGCTCCACCTCGTCGGGTGCGAGGGAGCCGAGCACCCGCAGGCCTTCGAGGTTGCGTTCGGCCACCTCATGCCAGCTCTCCCGACCGCCGCTGGCGGTCTTGCGGCTGTAGGTCCGATAGAACACCGGATAGGCCGCCGGGGCGGTGAGCGGAAAATCGGCTGACGGCGTGATGATCCCTTCGCTTCCGGGAGACATTGCCGCCATGGCGGGCGTGGCTGGACGGGCGGCGGACAGGGTCACGGTGGGTACGGCCGAGGCGTGCTGGAAACCATAACGCCACCTGTAGGGTCTGCAACGGCACCCACCCACCAGCCACGGTGCCTGCAGCGGCGGACTGGGAGGCTGGGTCGATGGAGCGACGCTGCGAACCGGAGCTGATGGAGGAGGCGCTGCAAGCCGAGGCCTATGCAGCGGCGGATTTCTCCGGCAGCGACCAGGCGGTCCTGGACAGGATCGAAGCCCTGCTCGCTGCCCGGGGGGAAGGGGACGGGGAGGGTCTCAGTTTTGTGGATCTGGGCTGCGGTCCTGGCAACATCACCTTTCTTCTGGCCCGGCGATGGCCCGAAGCCAGCGTGGTGGGCATCGATGGGTCCGCCGCGATGCTGGCCATCGCCGAGCGGCGGCGGCGCGCCAATCCCGCCAGCACGCGCCGCCTGCAGTTCCGCCAACTGGTCCTGCCCAGCCCACAGCTGGAGGGACGCTTCAGTGCCGTCGTCAGCAACAGCCTGCTGCACCATCTCCATGACCCCGGCGTGTTCTGGCAGAGCGTGCGGCAGCTCTCAGCACCGGGCATGAGCCTCTACGTGAGGGATTTGCGGCGGCCCGCGAACGACACTGAACTGGAAGCCCTGGTGCACCGCCATGCCGCTTCGGCACCGGAGGTCTTACGGCGGGACTACGCCCATTCCCTGCGTGCCGCCTTCACCTGCGCCGAGGTGGTGGGCCAACTTGAGGCCGCCGGACTTGAAGGCCTGCAGGTGCTGGAGGTGGACGACCGCTATCTGGAGATCCAGAGCCCCAGCCTGCCTGGCAGGCTGTCCTGATGGTCACCAGCTCCTCTTCTGCCCCTGCACCTGATTCCGACGCCACGGACCTGGCGGCGGCGGTCAGCCGGCGGCGCAATTTCGCGATCATTTCCCACCCCGATGCGGGCAAGACCACCCTCACCGAGAAGCTGCTCCTCTACGGCGGTGCCATCCAGCAGGCCGGGGCGGTGAAGGCCAAGGGGGAGCAGCGCAAGGTGACCTCCGACTGGATGGAACTGGAGAAGCAGCGCGGCATCTCGATCACCTCCACCGTGCTCCAGTTCGACTACGCCGGCAGCACGATCAACCTGCTCGACACACCCGGCCACCAGGACTTCTCCGAGGACACCTACCGGACCCTGGCCGCCGCTGACAACGCCGTGATGCTGGTGGATGCGGCCAAGGGTCTCGAACCCCAGACCCGCAAGCTGTTCGAGGTCTGCCGGATGCGGCGGATCCCGATCTTCACCTTCGTCAACAAGATGGACCGGCCGGGGCGTGACCCCTTGGAGCTGATTGATGAGATCGAGCAGGAGCTGGGCCTGGCCTGCTGGCCGGTCAACTGGCCGATCGGCAGCGGCGACCGTTTCCGGGGCGTGATCGACAGGCGCTCCCAGGATCTGCTGCTGTTCGAACGGGCTGAACGGGGCCGGCAGAGCCTGGAGCGACGCCTGGCTCCCGGGGATCCCGACCGCGCTCAGCGGGTGGAAGCGGAGTTGCTGGAGCAGGCCCTGGAGGAACTGGAGCTGGTGAAGGGCGCCGGAGCGGCCCTGGATCTGGAGCAGGTGCACGCCGGTGAGCTGAGTCCGGTGTTCTTCGGTTCGGCGATGACCAATTTCGGGGTGCGTCCCTTTCTTGATGCCTTCCTGGGGCTGGCCCAGCCCCCGGTGGCCAGGGAGAGTGACCAGGGGCCGGTGGATCCGCTGCGGCCGGAGTTCAGCGGTTTCGTCTTCAAGCTGCAAGCCAACATGGACCCGCGCCACCGGGACCGGGTGGCCTTCGTTCGGGTCTGCAGTGGCCGCTTCGAAAAGGACATGAACGTGCGCCACGCCCGCAGTGGGCGCACCATCCGTCTGTCGCGACCACAGAAGCTGTTTGGCCAGGACCGGGAGGTGGTGGACGATGCCTACCCCGGCGATGTGATCGGCCTCAACAACCCCGGCATGTTCGCGATCGGCGACACCCTCTACACCGGCTCCCGGGTGGAATACGAGGGCATTCCCTGCTTCTCGCCCGAGATCTTCGCCTGGCTGCGCAATCCCAATCCCTCGGCCTTCAAGAGCTTCCGCAAGGGGGTGAACGAGCTGCGCGAAGAGGGGGCCGTTCAGGTGCTCTACGACACCGACCCCAGCAAGCGGGATCCGATCCTGGCGGCGGTGGGCCAGCTGCAGCTTGAGGTGGTTCAGTATCGGCTGGAGAACGAATACGGCGTCACCAGCCGGCTGGAACCGCTGGAATTCAGCGTTGCCCGCTGGGTGAGCGGCGGTTGGCCGGCCCTCGAGAGCGTCGGCCGTCTGTTCAACTGCAAGACGGTTCGCGATGCCTGGGACCGACCGGTGCTGCTGTTCCGCAACGACTGGAACCTGCACCAGCTGCAGGAGGACCATCCGCAGCTGGAGCTGCACGGGGTGGCGCCTGTGGTGAGTGGCGTGGAACCCATCGCCCTCTGAGCCAGGGTCCCGACGGCGCCACGGGAGGAAACCCTCCCTCGCGCCAGGCGATCGGAGGGGGCAGAATGAAGCAACAATTTGTCACGCCGCAACGGACGGTCACAGCGATGCCTCGATCCGTGACGCCATCCCAGCTCTGGCTGGTGCGTCCCCGCAGTGACGGGGGCAGTGATTACGTCAGTTTCCAGCCCTCGCAAGGGGCCGTGGAGATGCGTGAGGGCAGCCACCTGCCGCCCCAGATGCCTCTGCTCAAACGTCGCCGTTCGCTGGCCATCGAGGAAGCCGAGGCCTGCACCCGCCGACTGCAACAGGAAGCGGGATATCACCGCAGTGAACCGCTTTTTTAGTCCTGGCTCGATACGCTCGGTGGCATGAACCAAGGATCTGACCTGGCCCAGCCGTCCCCTGACGCCTCCGATCCGTATGAGCGGCTCGGAGTCGCTCCTGATGCTTCCTTCGACTCCGTCCAGGAGGCCAAGCTGGCGCGGCTGGATGAGGCCGGTGACGACCCCATGGTTCGCTCCCGCATTGAGGCCGCCTATGACGCGGTGTTGATGGATCGCTTGAAGGAACGCCAGCAGGGCCGGGTCAGCAGCGCCGCCCGCTCCGCCTCCCAGAGGGAACAGGCCTCACCGCCACCGAGCCGTCCGGCCCTGTCCGCCCTGCCGAGCCTGCCCCAGCTCCCCCCATCCCGCCTTCCCCGTCCCAGCTTCTCCCTGCCCCAGCTGCAGTTGGCCACCGGCCGGGATCTCTGGTTTCCCCTGGCCGCCGATGGCGTGCTGCTGGTGTTGCTCGTGCTGATGCCCGGAGCCGCCCCCGAACTGCTGACGGCGCTGGCCACCGGGGTCACCCTGCTCAACCTGCAGCGGCGCCGTGGGAAGTTCCTGGCAGCGGTGGGCTGGTCCTTCGCCCTGCTTTGCCTGGGTCTGATCCTGGGCGGTCTGCTGGCGAGCGGGTTGGGCCCCAGCCTCAGCCAATCCCTGCCGGTGACCACCCTGCAGCTGCAGAGCATCCCGGCCATCCTCCTGCTGCTGCTCGGCGCCCTGCTGATCGCCTAGGCCACAGGGGCCAGCTCATCGATCAGTTGCTGCAACTCAGCGGCCTCCACCCGGTACACCTCATTGCAGAAATGGCAGGTCAGTTCCGCCTGGCCGTCCTGATGGAGCATGTCGGTGAGTTCGTCGCGGCCCAGCAGCTTGAGGGCGCTGACGCTGCGGTGGCGGCTGCAGGGGCAGTGGAACTGGACGGACTGCTGGATCGAACCGGCCTCGAGAGGCTGGGGATCAAGGTCCGGAAAAATGTCCTCGAACAGGGCATGGAGCTGGTCGGCATTGGCGGCGAGCCGCTCGCTGAAGCCGGTGATTTCCCGGCAGCGCTCCTCCAGCAGGGCCACCAGGGCCGGTTCCCGCGCCGCTTTCGGCAACACCTGCACCAGCACACCCCCGGCGCAACGGACGCCGGTGCTGTCGATCGTCTCGCCCACGAACAGGGCCGAAGGGGTCTGCTCGGAGTGGAGCAGATAGGAGGCCACGTCCTCACCGATGCCACCGCTCACCAGCTCCACGGTGCTGCTGAAGGGTTCCCCCTGGCCCCGGTCCCGCACCACGTGCAGGTAACCGGTGCCGGTGGCGCGGCGGAAGTCGAACTGGTGGCCCCCGGCCGCATCCCTCAGCAGATCCAGCTCCAGCTCGGGCCGGCCCACGTAGCCGCGCACGGTGCCATCCCGGCCCGCATCCACCATCAGGCCGCGCAGGGGACCATCGGACTGAATGCGCAGGTTGACCCGGCCATGGGCCACCTTCATCGAGCTGGCCAGCAGCAGGCCCGCGCTCATGGCCCTGCCCAGCAGGGCCGTTGTGAGGAAGGAGAGGCCATGGCGTTGGCTGGCCTGGCGGCTGGCGGACGTGGTGGTGACCGCCACCATGCGAATGCCGCCACCGGCACCGGTGGCCCTCAGCAAGCGATCCCCCATCAAGCCGTTCCCTGTGATCCGGTCGTCATCGTAAGGAGCCGGAATGCAGCGCCTCCAGGGGCCTCAGGGTTCCCTGCTCCAGACGCCAACCCCGGTCGATGACGCCCCGGAACAGTTCGGGTTCGTGGGTGACCACCAGCAGGGCCCGTTCCTTGGCGAGGTCCCCCAGTAACTGGAGCACCTCTTCCCGCACGGTCCAGTCGAGGCCAGCGGTGGGTTCATCCAGCAACAGCACCCTGGCCTCACGCAGCAGCTGGACCGCCAGGGCCAGGCGGCGCTGCTGGCCGCCGCTGAGGCGCTCAGGCGCCTGCTGCAGGGAGAGGCTGCCGAGGCCCACCTGCTCCAGGACGGCCTCGGCCTTCTCGGCGGTGAGGCGGCGCTGGCCCAGCTTCAATTCCTGACCCACCGTCAGGCCAAGGAAATGGCGTTCCGGGAACTGGAACACCAGTCCGCACAGCCAGCGCCTCTGACGGCTGCTGAGGACCTCGCCCTGCCAGAGGAAGCGGCCGGCATCGGCTTCGGCCAGGCCGCAGATCACCTCCAGCAACGTCGTCTTGCCACTACCGCTGCGGCCGGCCACCAGGGCCGGAGATCCCACCGTCAGCTGCAGCGACACGTCCGCCAGCACCGGAGCCGGCGCCGTGGCGGGGTGGTACCGCAGACCGATGACATCGAGCATGGCACCAGCATGCCGCCCGGCACTGCGGCGGGGGAACGTGTTGGATGGGGGGACGTGCGCGCCGTTCGCCCCTTTCCCCATGGATGTCCGATTTCGCGAGGTGGATCCGTTCAACTGCTGGATCTGGCTGCACTTCGCCGACCAGCCCGGTGGCGCTGAGCGGGGCTACGTGGAAACGGCCCTCGACAGCTGGTTCTTCCTGGGCAAGCTGGGTGCCTTCAACGCCGAGAACCTGCAGACCCATGAAGGGGGTGTGGATCTCGGTTGGCTCCCTTACGACACCGAGGCCGCCGAGCGAAGCCTGCCGGCCCTGATGCACAACATGGGGCCAATGGAATACCAGGACGACTGGGCGCGCTGCTGGGTCGACCTGGGCACCAGCGATGCCCTGGCTCTCGATGTGCTGATCAACGCCCTGCGACAGCTCGACAATGACGTGCTGGAGATCACCGAGCTGGTGATCGGCGGGCTGAACGAGGACTGGCCGATCGAGGAGGAACCCGACAGCCCCTTCTCCAGGGACTGATGGGGCGGGAGTTGCGGCGGCTGCTGATCGCCCCGGAGCGAATCGCCGCCCTGGCGGGGGATCGGCAGGAGCTGCCTTCGCTGGCCCTGGAGCCCCAGGAAGGCCATTACGTGGAACGGGTGCTGCGCTACCGCCCGGGCGATCGGTTGGCGCTGGTCGACGGCGTCGGCCAGCTCTGGACGGCTGTGCTCGAACCGGAGCGGCGGCTGCGGCTGGAGCAGCCACCGGAGGCGCCCCTGCTGCGGGAGGCGGCCATCACTCCGCCCCTGGCGCTGGCCGTGGCCGTGCCCAAGCGGGAGGCGGATCTGGTCTGGCGCATGGCCACCGAACTGGGCGCCGACCAGCTCCAGCCCCTGCTGGCCCAGCGCAACGCCCCCGGTGAGCGCTGCCCCCTCGACCGCTGGCGGGGGATCGTGCGGGAGGCCACCGAGCAGTGCGAACGGCTGTGGCAGCCGCAGCTGGAATCCCCCTGTGAAGCCGGGGCCTGGCTGGCGCGGCCGGCCCCTGGGATCTCCCTGCTGGCCACGACCCGCCGGGATGGCCTGCCGCTCTGCAGTCAGCGGCTGCGGCAACTGGCCGATGGGGCGAACCACCGCGATCTCACCGCCGGCATCCGGCTCGCGATCGGTCCGGAAGGGGGCTGGAGCCCCGAGGAAGAGGAGCGGGCCGAAGCGGCCGGCTGGCAGCCCGTGAGCCTGGGGGGATCGATCCTGCGCACGGCCACCGCTGCGGTAGGCGGCCTGGCCTTGCTGGCTGACTGGCGCGCGCTCAGGAGCGCATCATGCCGGCCGCCATCTCCTTGAAGCCACCCAGATTGGCGCCGGGGGTGCGGCGCTTCATCGGCGTGGCCCCCCCCGCTGTGACGCAGTCGGGGGCGAAGGTGGCCAACGTCGGAGCGGGCCGAAGCGCCTCGGCGGCGGCCAGTTCGGCGGCGATCGCCTCAGCGGTGGTGAGACCCGAAACAGGGGGGAGGGACGCTTCTGCTGCTGCCGTCGCTGCCGCGCCGGGCTGAGCCTCAGCCGCCTGTGGGGAGACCGTGGTCTCCGCCGGAGCGGGCTCCGCCTTGGGAGGTGCCACCACCACAGGGGGGTCGTTGCCTTCGCCGCCACCCAGATCGAGGAAGAACTTGGGTCGTTTGAAGACCATTCGGGACACCACCGGATGCAGCGATTATCCGCCGAGGTCGGCACCTGGGAGCGAGTCGCTTAGATCTGTGCAACACAGTCGGGTCCCCGCCATGGTGTCGCTGCCCCCCCAGGACCCTCTGCACTGGCTGGCGGCCCTGGCGATCAACGGCCTGCTGATCGCCGTCGCCCAGCGCCTGCCCCTGCTGACGCGGGCCGGCTGGGTGCACGCCGGGGTGCTCGGCACCCTGCTGTGGGGAAGCCTCGGCTGGCGTGGCTGGCTGGCGGTGGTGGCCTATCTGGCCCTGGGCAGCCTGGTGACCAAGCTGGGCTTCCGACGCAAGCGGGAGCTGGGGCTGGCAGAGGCCCGCGACGGCAGGCGCGGGCCCGAAAACGTCTGGGGCTCGGCCCTGGTGGGAACCGTGCTGGCCCTGCTGGCCTGCCGGGCGCCAGCGGCCGCGGTGCCCCTGCTGCTGGCCGGCTTCGCCGCCAGCTTCGCCGCCAAGCTCGGCGATACCTTCGGCAGCGAGATCGGCAAGCGCTGGGGCCGCCACACCGTGCTGATCACCAGCCTGCGGCCGGTGCCGCCCGGCACGGAGGGGGCGATCAGTCTGGAGGGCACCACCGCCAGCCTGGTGGGCAGCAGCCTGATGACCCTGGCCCTGCTGGCCCTCGGCCTGATCCGTGGCTGGCCCCTGGCGCTCCTGGTCAGCGGCGTCGGGCTGGTGGCCACCCTGGCGGAGAGTGTCGTGGGAGCCAGCCTGCAGCAACGCTGGGGCTGGCTCAGCAACGAGGTGGTCAACGGGCTGCAGACGCTGCTGGCGGCCCTGCTGGCCATGGGCCTGGTGCACTGGCTGGCGCCTGGGGCGGGCTGAGGGGCCTGCTCCCGCCAGGCGAGGGCGGCGCGCCGCAGGCGATCGAGAACGGCATCGCAGCGGCGCTGGGCCTGGCGGGCAGGGATCCCAAGCTGCCGGCCCAGCTCCACCCAGGTGCAACCCACATCGATCCGGCCCACCAGCAGTTCCCGTTCCCGGGGGTCGAGATCCGCCAGCTGCTGGCGCAACCACTGTTGCTCGGCGCCGCGGGCTTCGCTGGTGCTCAATGACTCCTCCTCCCCACCGGGAGCCGCGGGGGAGGCCAACAGGTCCAGCAGGCAGCCGGCCGCGTCGGCCTCGCCCTCACCCTGGCCAAGGGGGGCATCCAGACTGCGCACCCGGCCGGCACTGCGGAGCTGCAGGGCTTCCTCGAGCCTCTCCGGATCGCAGGCCAGCCGATCGGCGAGGGCGGCCGTAGGCCATGGATCCAGCCCCTGGCGGCGGCGAGCCTCCTGGAGGCTGAGCACCTGCTGGTGCAGATCCCACAGGGGTCGGGGCGGCCGCACCATGGGCTGGCGATCCCGCCGCTCCCGCCGCATCGCCCACTGCACGTAGGGCACCGCGAAGCTACTGAGGCTGACGTTGCGATCGGGGTCAAAGGCCTCGACCGCCCGGATCAGGCCGAGGCTGCCCACCTGAGCCAGGTCCTCGAAAGTCAGGCCGCCTTCGCTGCCCTGGCGTCCGGCGATGGCATACACCAGCGGCAGGTTGTCCTCCACGAGAAGATTGCGCCAGTGCAGCCGACTGAGAGGATCGGTGGCGGCTGCAAAGGCCTTCAGCCGGCGGCGGTTGCGGGTGCGGCGATCCACGATCGCCTCGGGGATCTCGCGGCAGCCTGGGCAGAGATCCGGCTGCGGCGCCCGGCGGCTCTCCAGCAACGCAGGGGCCAGTGGTGGGAGTGGCGGAGGGCGATCCATGGCAGTGGTTCCAACGGGGTCCGTTTCTTCAGAGTCGCCGCAGGCAGGCAGCGCAGGTTCACCGGATGGGGGGAGTTCCCTTCCTCCGATCGGGTGATGCCATCAAGGTCAGCAGGGTGCAACGAGCCGTACGCCGCGATCAGTGCGCCGCGATCACAACGCCGCTGTCACGCTGCTGTGGGGATCCAGCTCGGCCCAGTGCAGCAGGGGGCTCCAGGAGCGAAGCCGCCGGTAGAGCTGTCCGTGGCCGTCGCCATTGAGATGCAGGCCGTCGCTGCACAACCATTGCAGCCAGTGCGGGTCGGCCAGCAGGCCATCGAGCAGGGGCAGGAACGGCACATCCGCCTCCATGCAGGCTTCCTCCAGCAGGCCTTCGTAGAGCCGCACGCTGGCCAGGTCATACCAGAGCATCTCGGCGAAGGGCATCACGGCCTCGTCCACCGGCGTGAGGCCCAGCACGAACACCGGCGCGATGGCCTGCAACCGGGGCAACATCTGCTGCAGGCCGAACAGGAAGGCTTCAGGCGCCAACTGGAAGCGGCCGTCGGTTCGCCCCACCCGGGCCGTGTCGTTGAGGCCGATCGACAGCAGGATCCCCTGGGGGCGCTGGCGGCGCAACTCACCCCGGCAGCTCACTTCCGCCTCGGCCCGGGCGGCCAACCGCTCCAGTCCGTCGCCGCGCACCCCCAGGCCATAGAGGACAGGCCCCTGGGGCAGATCCATCCAATGGCGGCGCAGGCGCTCGCACCAGCCCCCCTGCTCCGGATCACCCCAGCCGTACACCCCGCTGTCACCCAGCACCACCAGCTTCCTGGGGACCTGCAGCGATGGGCCCGTCATGGAGCGAACATCCAGCGGGGCGCTCAGAGGCTCGCGCCGAAGCGCCGCAGCCGATCCAGACCGTCATCGATCGTGGCGGGGGAGGCCGCACAGGACAGGCGGATGCAGCGGTCATCGCCGAAGGCGGCCCCGGGCACCACGGCCAGGCCCACCTCCTCCAGCAGCCGGCCGCAGAGGGTCATCGAATCGAGGCCCCAGGCGCTCACATCCGGGAAGGCGTAAAAGGCTCCTTCCGGGGCCAGCAGTTCCAGGCCCTGGATCGCCATCAGACCGTCGCTGAGCCGGGTGCGCCGTCGGCTGAACTCGGCCGCCATCTCCTGGACGCAGTCCCGCGAACCGCTGATGGCGGCCAGGGCGCCGTACTGGGCGAAGGTGCAGACGTTGCTGGTGCTCTGGCTCTGCAGGGCGCTGGCGGCAGCCACCACATTCGAGGCCCCCGCCAGCCAGCCGATGCGCCAGCCCGTCATGGCCCAACCCTTGGCGAAGCCATTGACGATGAAGATCCGCCCGGCCAGGTCGGGGGCCACCGCCGCCAGGCTGTGGTGCACGTGCCCTGGGGAGAGCAGCATCTCGTAAATCTCGTCGCAGACCACCGCCAGGGCCGGGTGGCGGCGCAGTACGGCGGCGATCGCCTCCAGTTCGGCGCGGCTGAGCACCATGCCAGTGGGATTGGAGGGGCTGTTGAGCACCAGCAGCCGGCTGGCGGGTGTGATCGCCGCCTCCAGTTGCTCGGGGCTGAAGCGGAAGCCGCCGCTGGCGTCGCTCGTCAGGCAGCGAACGCTGGCTCCGGCCAGCTGGGCCATTTCCGGGTAGCTCAGCCAGTAGGGCGCTGGCAGCAGCACCTCGTCGCCGGGATCGAGCAGAACCTGGAACAGGTTGTAGAGGGCCTGCTTGCCGCCGTTGGTCACCAGCACCTGGTCGGCCCGGGTGGGAACCCCGTTCTCCTGGCTCAGCTTGGCGGCGATCGCCTGGCGCAGCTGGGGTTCGCCGGCCACCGGTCCGTAGCGGGTGTGGCCGGCCTCAAGGGCCTCGGCCGCCGCCCGGCGGATGAAGGCGGGGGTGTCGAAATCGGGCTCACCGGCGCTGAGGCTGCAGATGTCCTTGCCGCCTGTGCGCAACTCACGGGCCTTGGCGGTGATGGCGAGGGTGAGCGATGGCTGCAACGCCTGCGCCCGGGCGGAGAGCGACAACGGGGCCGGCATGGCGGTGAGCGGCGTCTGGAGGGCGCGATTCGGCAATCCGGCCATCTTGCCCTACGCCCCGCGGCCATGGCCAAGAATGGCGTGATGGCTGGCGATCCCCTGCAACCGTCACTTCTCGGTGAGGCTCTCGCCGCCGGCGACAGGCCCGGCCTAGAAGGATTGCAGGGCAGCTGCCAGACATGCCGCCGCTGCGACCTGGCCGCGGGGCGCCAGCAGGTGGTGATCAGCCGGGGCGATCCGTCGGCTCGGCTGATGGTGATCGGCGAAGGACCCGGGGCCCAGGAGGATGCCAGCGGCCGGCCGTTCGTGGGACGGGCTGGCCAGCTGCTCGACCAGATGCTGGCCAGCGTGGGACTGGACAGCGAGCACGACGCCTATGTCTGCAACGTCGTGAAGTGCCGCCCCCCCGACAACCGCAAACCGACGGCCCAGGAGATGGCGGCCTGTGCCCCCTGGCTCGCCCTTCAGATCGCCGAGGTGGATCCTGCCGTGGTGCTGCTCACCGGTGCCACGGCCCTGGAAGGGGTGCTCGGCATCAAGGGGGGCATCTCCAAGCTCCGCGGCCAATGGCATCCCTGGCAGGGCCGCTGGGTGATGCCGGTGTTCCACCCCTCCTATCTGCTTCGCAATCCCTCACGGGAGCAGGGTTCGCCCAAATGGCTCACCTGGCAGGACCTCAAGGAGGTGCAGCGGCGGCTGGAGCAGGACCAGCCGCCGTCACCGACTTTGTGACAGGCTTTGGCCACCACCGGCCCACGCGAGATGACCGGCAGCCTGGCCACAGCCACCACCACCGCCCCGGGGACCGCCCCACTCCCGGCCGACTGGGCCAGTGATCCCCGCTTCGAGACGGTGATCCGTCGCCGCCGCACCCGCAGCGTCCGGGTCGGCGCCATGTGGGTGGGCAGCGAGCACCCGGTGGTGGTGCAATCGATGATCAATGAGGACACCCTCGATGTGGAGGGAGCCACCGCCGGCATCCGCCGGTTGCACGAGGCGGGCTGCGAGATCGTGCGCCTCACCGTGCCGAGCCTGGCCCACGCCAAGGCGGTGAAGGAGATCCGCCAGCGGCTGGAGGACAGCTACCAGCCCGTGCCCCTGGTGGCAGACGTGCACCACAACGGCATGAAGATCGCCCTGGAGGTGGCCCAGCACGTCGACAAGGTGCGCATCAACCCGGGCCTCTACGTGTTCGACAAGCCCGATCCCAACCGTACGGAGTTCACCGCGGAGGAGGTGGCAGCAATCGGGGCGCGCATCCAGACCACCCTCGAGCCCTTGGTGAGCCTGCTCAAGCAGCAGGACAAGGCCCTGCGCATTGGCGTCAACCATGGCTCCCTGGCTGAGCGGATGCTGTTTTGTTACGGCGACACGCCCTTGGGCATGGTAGAGAGCGCCCTGGAATTCATCCGCATCTGCGACCGACTCGACTTCCACAACATCGTGGTTTCGATGAAGGCTTCGCGGGCCCCAGTGATGATGGCCGCCTACCGGATGATGGCGGACCGCATGGACGCCGAGGGCTTCCCCTACCCCCTGCACCTGGGCGTCACCGAGGCGGGCGATGGCGATTACGGCCGAATTAAAAGTACCGCCGGCATTGCCCCCTTGCTGGCCGAGGGGCTCGGGGACACCATCCGGGTTTCGCTCACCGAGGCCCCCGAGCGGGAGATTCCTGTCTGCTATTCGATTTTGCAGGCCCTGGGCCTGCGCAAGACGATGGTGGAATACGTGGCCTGCCCCAGCTGCGGTCGCACCCTGTTCAACCTCGAGGAGGTGCTGCATAAGGTGCGCAACGCCACTTCCCACCTCACCGGTCTGGACATCGCCGTGATGGGCTGCATTGTCAATGGGCCGGGCGAAATGGCCGATGCCGACTACGGCTATGTGGGCAAGATTCCTGGCACCATTTCCCTCTACCGGGGCCGCGAGGAGATTCGTCGGGTGCCGGAAGCGGAGGGGGTCGGGGCCCTGATTGCTTTGATTCGGGAGGATGGTCGCTGGGTGGAGCCCTGAGGTCGGTTACCGGCGCTAGTTTGAAAGCGTCTTTACCCGGCCTGTTCCGCTCTTACAGATGGCCAGCCCCCGCACCAGCCTGCTTGTGCTGGTAGGCATTGGTGCCTGTGCTGCCACCGCGGTCGTGGCCAGGGAAGTGGTGACGTCACCGGGTGCTTCGTCGCGGATCAGCGACAGCCCCAAGGAGGTGATCGACCAGACCTGGCAGATCGTCTTCCGCGACTACCTGGATATCAACGGCAAATACAAGCCGGAGCAATGGCGCCAGCTGCGCCGCGATGTGCTGGCCAAGAGCTACGGCAGCTCCAAGGAAGCCTATGAATCGATTCGGGGCATGCTCGCCAGCCTCGACGATCCCTACACCCGCTTTTTGGATCCGCGGGAATTCAAGGAGATGCAGATCGACACCTCCGGGGAACTATCCGGGGTGGGCATCCAGCTGAGCCTCGACAAGGAAACCAAGAACCTTGTGGTGGTTTCCCCCATTGATGGTTCACCTGCTTCTCGGGCCGGCGTGCAGCCCAAGGATGTGATCACGGCGATTGATGGCAAGAGCACCAAGGGCATGAGTACCGAAGATGCGGTCAAGTTGATCCGCGGCCAGGCTGGTACCTCCGTAACCCTCACCCTGCAGCGCAAGGGTCAGAGCCTGCAGGTGCCCCTCACCCGCGAACGCATTGAGCTCCACGCCGTAGATCATCAGATCAATACCAGCCCAGATGGCGTCAAGGTGGGCTACAATCGCCAAGCTGCGGCGAGCCTGGATGTTTTGAGCTATGTGCGGGGTGGTCCTGCTGATGCGTAGGTCAGCCATGAAATCCCCAAGGTCTTGTGCCTTGTGGGCAACCAGCATTTTCTGGTGGGAATGAGGGCTGACCACCCTCCGGGTAAAACCAGCAGAGGTGGGGGTTGAGCCGATTCAGGACTTGTGCTTTCTGCTGGCAGCGCATAAAGTCAGTTGGCTTTTGCCATTCACTCATAGGCGGCTGACTCTTTCAGCAGCTTACAGAAATTGGCACAACTCAGCCTTGCTATGGCAATCACCAGTCGACAGAGAACCAAGAAACTGTTATGGGCAGTAATCTGCCTGCTGCCGGTCTCGCTGCAGGGATGTACAAAGCCATCAAACAATAATATCAACCCATTTGTCACCAGATACGCTGCGGGTGATTCCGCTTCGAGCAAGCAGGAAATTCAGACAGCATATGATCAAAGCCTTGCCAATGTGTATCTCGCAATTCTCGGATCTGAATTGCCTCGTCCGTTGATTCTAAACAGCTATTGGAAATTTTTAACAACCGTTAATTCCAGGTCATCACCTGAAATTTTTCGAGGCAAACTCACCTCTCTTGGCTATTTCACGGCTCCCACGCTAACGACCATAGAAAAATACTGCATCGCCAATAATCCATACCTTGGAGCAGTTATAATCCGTCAACAAGAAATAGAAGAAGCGGCTGCTCCATGCGCCGGAAAATTTAATTCTTTTCGGATACCTATTGGTTACACTATAAGAGGTTTTGTTGTGCCCAAAAGCAATAACTTTGCTACAGCCATCCCGCTCGATGTCCTCGCTGAGCTCTCACTCAAGCGGAGGCAGATCACCTGGAGTGAGATCAACCCTGCCTGGCCAAGACGTCCAATTCGATGGGTGTTCAGTTCCCAGACAGATTTCAAGAATGATCTCCGGATCCTTGGGATCACGCCACCAAGCCAATATTTACTCGCAGCGGATTACGACCGAGGCTTCATGAATGTTTCAGATCACCCAGATAATCTACTATTTTCACCAACGTCGCCAAGCCTGTCTTCTTTGCTGCGAGGGGCTCAATTTAGACTGCTGCCCATACAGATCAGACGTAACGGAAATCTCATCAAACCAGAGCCCGAGGATCTTGAGAAATACCCAAAAAGATTGATTCGGACTGTTTACCTATATATCAATTCGGAAAATCCTAATTCCTGCTTTATGTTTAATTTCGCTGATTACATCATGAACAATAATCAACAATTAATGTACGAGAATAATTTCATACCACTCCGTCAAAACGAGATCAGCCAAGCACTTGAGCAACTGCGTGAGAACCGCAGCCGTTCATACAAAGGATCCCAGCCGCTATGCAGTGGCTACCAAGTGCTGCTCAATCCGACCAATCAACCCGCACAGTCAACCAAGCCATGACAATTATGAACAGGAGTAGCAGGCATCGGGTAGTTGAATCATTCTTGGTTGCCCTGGCAACCATCAGTCTGATTGTCTTTTCGACGTGGTCAACAGTGGCATCGGCGAGGACGAACGAGACAGCACCACCACCTCCAAGGATCGAACAGTTTCTGGCCAACGTTGATCCGAACTGTCAGCGTTTTAATCGTTGTGCAGCCGATGCGAAAATGATATTCGCGGCGCTACAAATCAACAGCCTGGATTCCAATCTTGATGCCCCAAACAAGTACCTTATCCGCGGCTGGCTCAACCTGAATTGGCTTCCAGCCGCCTACCCTGACTGGGATCCGAGTAAACTTTCGATCGGCTGTCGCGAGCGCAGCAGTAGCTGTAAATTCAGTGGCTGGCAGAGCACCTTCAACGCGGTCAGTGGCGATCGCAGAATCTGGGGTTCTAGCTTTGAATTAGAAGCTGAAGAGCGCGACACTTTCTTTAATTACCCATTCGACCAACATTGGGTCAAGATCATCTTGCAACCCAATGGAATCGATTATAGTCAATTCACCAGTAACATCGATATTGAGACCTTCAAGGTTCAGTTCTCGCCTTCATTTTTATTGGACAGTAGCAGCTCGGACTTCAGTATTAATTTTGCTACCGTGGGCAGAAAGGATAATTCTAATCTGATATATGCAATCCTTCCTGAACATCCCAGCCTTCAGCTCAGCGAGAAAAATCTCTCTCCCGATCAGGTTCAGGCAGGCTTAGAGCATGATTACTTTACGACATCTGTTTCTTTCCATCTTGTGAGGCGTACGCCAGTTGCGCTGTGGATGATTATCACCCCGCTGCTGCTGATCTTTGCCACGACTGTCATTGGCTTTCATTGGAGAGAAAGCAGTCCAGCCAGCCGCTTTGGAGCCTCAGGTCTACTTTCAGCGGTCAGCCTTTATTTCGCCTCCCGAGTTTTTCGGCCTTCTGTCGATTATCTCGTTTTCAGTGATATCTGGTTTTTGATCGATTATATTGCAATCACCATCAACAGCGCCCTGCTTGTGTGGCTGTTCCGCTTTTACAAACACCGCTCCGAACTCAAGCGTGAAGGCAAGGCTATCGCACCTGCATGGAAAGCCGAGAACATGCTGACGTTCTGGAATATTTCGGGCCTATCCGCCATACTTATTGTTCTTTTTCTGATCAGCCAGAGAATGCTGCAGCCACCTGCAATTCCCTTTGAATTCCTGGCCGGGAATTCCACCAATGAGAATTACGGAACGGGTGTTGTCAAGGTGATCGAAAAAAACGAACTCTTGCCATCCTTTTATTTGCTACCAATGTCAGCAAAGACTGATCTTGCAGATTCCTGAGGGCCAGGTTCGTTCCTGCTGGCCGCGCATTCGTCAAGTGCCGTGGGCCCAATGCTCCCTAAGGCGCCTCACATTTTAAGCAGCCTCCTAGAGGGAGACCAAAAAGCGCTGGAGGCGCTCGAGACCATCCTCGATCGTGGCAGGTGACGCGGCACAGGAGAGACGAATGCAGCGGTCATCGCCAAAGGCCACCCCCGGCACGACAGCCAGCCCCACCTCGTCGAGGAGGCGGTTGCAGAGGGTCATCGAATCCAGCCCGAAGTGGCTCACATCCGGGAACGCATAGAACGCCCCTTCTGGAGCCATGAGTTTCAGGCCCTCCATGGCCATGAGGCCCTCCGTAAGCAGGCTGCGGCGCCCGTTGAATTCGGCCGCCATGGCGTGCACGCAGTCGCGGGGCGCTTCGATCGCAGCCAGGGCGCCGAACTGGGCAAAGCTGCAAACGTTGCTGGTGCTCTGGCTCTGCAGGGCGCTGGCGGCGGCCACCACTGGCTGGGGGCCGGCCAGCCAGCCGATGCGCCAGCCGGTCATGGCCCAGCCCTTGGCGAAGCCATTCACCGTGAAGACGCGATCGGCCAGGTCTGGCGCCACGGCTCCAAAGCTGTGGTGGGCGTGGCCTTTGGCTAGCAGGAATTCGTAAATCTCATCGCACACCACGGCCACCTGGGGATGGCGGCGCAGCACGGCGGCAATCGCCTCCAGCTCCGGCCGGCTCAGCACCATGCCGGTGGGATTGCCGGGGCTGTTGAGCACAAGCAACTTGCTGGCTGGAGTGATGGCTGCCTCCAGTTGGGCCGGATCAAGGCGGAAGCCTTGGGCCGCTGAGCTCGGCAGCATGGTCACCGTGGCGCCGGCCAGCTTGGCGATCTCTGGATAGCTGAGCCAGTAGGGCGCCGGCAGCAGCAGCTCGTCGCCCGGCTCGAGCAGCACCTGGAACAGGTTGTAGAGCGCCTGCTTGCCGCCGTTGGTGACCAGCACCTGCCGGTCGCTGGTCGGTATGCCGTTTTCAGTGCTGAGCTTGGCGGCTATCGCATCGCGCAGGGCAGGCTCTCCGGCGGCCGGGCCGTAGCGGGTGTGGCCTGCCTCCAGAGCAGCCGTGGCTGCCTGGCGGATGAAGGCCGGGGTGTCGAAATCAGGCTCGCCGGCGCTGAGGCTGCAGATGTCCTGTCCATCGGCCTTGAGGGCCTTGGCTCGGGCGGCAATGGCCAGGGTGAGGGAGGGCTGGAGGGCCCGGGCCCGGGCAGAGAGGGCCGGAGTGGTGGTGGGCGCGGCGTTCATCCCTGTGTCCGGCATCAGGACGCGCGGCTTCAGCACTTGCTGGCATCCTGCCTTACGGATTTGCCGCGTACGGTTCAAAGGGGCACGAAATGGCCAGCTAGTTACACGTTGATGGTTTTGCCGTGACGACATCTACCCCTGCAGCGCCCGATCCCCTGGGGCAGTTGCTGCTCGATTGCGCAGCCTGTCGCCGCTGTGATCTGGCCGCGGAGAGGCAGCAGGTGGTGGTGAGTCGGGGCAATCCCGCCGCCCGGCTGATGTTGATCGGCGAGGGACCCGGCGCTCAGGAAGACAGTGCTGGCTTGCCCTTTGTGGGTCGCTCCGGCCAGCTGCTCGATCAGCAGCTGGCTGCAGCTGGCATCGACAGCAACCGAGATGCCTACGTGGCCAATGTGGTGAAGTGCCGTCCCCCCGGCAACCGCAAGCCCACGGCGGCGGAGATGGCCGCCTGCCGTCCCTGGCTAAATCATCAGATCACATTAGTGAATCCGGCCGTGATCCTGCTGCTGGGGGCCACGGCGCTGGAGGGGGTGCTGGGTATTAAGGGCGGCATCACGAGCTTGCGGGGCCAGTGGCGCGCCAGCGAGATAGAAATATTGCGGGGCCGCCGCCTGATGCCGGTTCTGCATCCCTCCTATCTGCTGCGCTTTAACTCGCAGGCCCAGGGCTCGCCCCGCGCGTTGACGGCAGCCGACTTCCAGGAGGTACGCCGGTCCCTGCTGGCCCTCTGAGGGGATCGGGGCCGATCATTTTCTGGTCAGCCACCCCGCCCGCCTTGCTGAACTGCTCAATCCGTTTGACAACCTCGTCGCTTGAGCGGCTTTTGTGACAGGCTTTGCCCTTCCCGGCCCCCGCTTCACCCAGCCATGACCGGCACCCCGGCTTCCTACGACAGCGTGGCTCCCTACGACACTCCGGCTCGCTACGACACCGTGATTCACCGGCGCCAGACCCGCAGCGTGCGGGTGGGAGATATCTGGATCGGCAGCGACCATCCGGTGGTGGTGCAGTCGATGATCAACGAGGACACCCTCGATATCGAAGGGGCCACCGCCGGCATCCGGCGGCTGCATGAAGTCGGCTGTGAAATCGTGCGGCTCACGGTGCCCTCCCTGGCCCACGCCAAGGCGGTAAAGGAAATCCGCCAGCGCCTAGAAGACACCTACCAGCCGGTGCCGCTTGTGGCGGATGTGCACCACAACGGCATGAAGATTGCCCTGGAGGTGGCCCAGCACGTCGACAAGGTGCGGATCAACCCGGGGCTGTTTGTGTTCGACAAGCCCGACCCCAACCGCACCGAATTCAGCCCCGAGGAGGTCGCCGCCATAGGTGAGCGCATCTCTGAAACGTTTAGACCGCTGGTTCAGCTGCTCAAGCAGCAGGACAAGGCCCTGCGCATTGGCGTCAACCATGGCTCCCTGGCTGAGCGGATGCTGTTTTGTTACGGCGACACGCCCTTGGGCATGGTAGAGAGCGCCCTGGAATTCATCCGCATCTGCGACCGACTCGACTTCCACAACATCGTGGTTTCGATGAAGGCTTCGCGGGCCCCAGTGATGATGGCCGCCTACCGGATGATGGCGGACCGCATGGACGCCGAGGGCTTCCCCTACCCCCTGCACCTGGGCGTCACCGAGGCGGGCGATGGCGATTACGGCCGAATTAAAAGTACCGCCGGCATTGCCCCCTTGCTGGCCGAGGGGCTCGGGGACACCATCCGGGTTTCGCTCACCGAGGCCCCCGAGCGGGAGATTCCTGTCTGCTATTCGATTTTGCAGGCCCTGGGCCTGCGCAAGACGATGGTGGAATACGTGGCCTGCCCCAGCTGCGGTCGCACCCTGTTCAACCTCGAGGAGGTGCTGCATAAGGTGCGCAACGCCACTTCCCACCTCACCGGTCTGGACATCGCCGTGATGGGGTGCATCGTCAACGGCCCCGGCGAGATGGCCGATGCCGACTACGGCTATGTGGGCAAGACCCCCGGCACCATTTCCCTGTACCGCGGGCGGGATGAAATCCGCCGGGTGCCGGAGGCGGAAGGGGTGGAGGCGCTGATCGCCCTGATCAAGGAGGACGGTCGCTGGGTCGACCCCTGAACGGGGGGCCTTGCCCCGTCAGCGGCGCTACGTTGGAGCAACCTTTCAGACTCCTTGAGGATCCCCACCATGGGAAGAGCTCGCGCCACGGTCGTGGTGCTGGTTGGTCTCGGTGCCTGTGCCGCCACCGCGGTGATGGCCAGGGAAATGGTGCTGACCCCCACCGGAACCGTATCGATCAGCGACAGCCCCAAGGAGGTGATGGACCAGGCCTGGCAGATCGTCTTCCGCGACTACCTGGACACCACTGGCAAATACACGCCGGAACAGTGGCGCAAGCTGCGCCGCAGCGTTCTGTCCAAGAGCTACACCACCCCCAAGGATGCCTATGAGGGCATCCGCGGCATGCTCGGCACCCTCGACGATCCCTACACCCGCTTCCTGGATCCGCGGGAATTCAAGGAGATGCAGATCGACACCTCCGGAGAGCTCTCCGGGGTGGGCATCCAGCTCAGTGTCGACAAGGAGACCAAGGAACTGGTGGTGATCTCGCCGATCGAGGGCTCGCCGGCCTCAAGGGCGGGTGTGCAGCCCAAGGATGTGATCGTGTCGATCGACGGCAAGAGCACCAAGGGGATGAGCACCGAGGACGCTGTGAAGCTGATCCGCGGCAAGGCCGGCACCACGGTGAATCTGGTGCTGCGCCGCAAGGGCCAGAACCTCGATACCCCCCTCACCCGGCAGCTGATCGAGATCCACGCGGTCAACCACCAGGTGAATACCGCCGCCGACGGCACCAAGATCGGCTACATCCGCCTGAAGCAGTTCAGCGCCACCGCCACCAAGGACATGCGGGCGGCGGTGCGTGACCTGGAGGCCCAGGGTGTCAAGGGTTACGTGCTGGATCTGCGCAGCAACCCCGGCGGGCTGCTGGTGGCGAGCGTCGAAATCGCCCGCCAGTGGATCAACGAGGGGATCATCGTCTCCACCAAGACCCGCGACGGCATCCAGGACGTCAAGCGGGCCACCGGCCAGGCCCTGACCACCAAACCGATGGTGGTGCTGGTCAACGAGGGTTCAGCCAGCGCCAGCGAGATCCTCTCCGGCGCCCTGCAGGACAACAACCGTGCCGTGCTGGTGGGTCAGAAGACCTTCGGCAAGGGGCTGGTGCAGTCGGTGCGGGGGCTCTCCGATGGCTCCGGCATGACCGTGACCATCGCCAAGTACCTGACGCCCCGCAACCGGGACATTCACAAGCACGGCATCAACCCGGACGTGCCGGTGAAGATGACCGAGCAGGAGGTGCAGCGCCTCAAGCTGGAGGACATCGGCACCAACCGGGACAGCCAGTACCGGGCGGCCGAATCCACCCTGCGCAAACAGCTGCAGGCCAGCACGGTGCTGCAAAAAGCCTTTGAGCCCGGCAGTGCCAACCTGCCGGCGGCCCTTGCCAAACCCTGATCTGCACGAGCCGAGCGCCACGCCCGGCTCGGTCTGGGAGCTCAAGCCATGGTGGTGTCAGCCCTGGAGCATCCTGCTCACGGGGCTGGCCATCGTTGGGGCGAGCTGGCTGGTGCTGCAGCTCTGGTGGATCACCGCAGGCGTCTCGCTGGTGATTGGCGCCTGGTGGCTGCTGTTTCTGGTGCTGATGCCCGCGGCCTGGAAGCGGTCGCAGGCCGGTGGGAGCAGCGGTTGAGCCCCAGGGCTCAGGCGACCGGCTGCATCAGCCCACCACCGGGTGAAGAGTCGTCGTCGTCGTTGTTGCCGGCATCGGACTGGAACAGGGCGAAGAAACCAACGCCGAGGACCCCCAGGAAGGCCGGCAGGAGCAGGGGGTTCTGGGTGGCGCCCGCGACCTCGATCAGCTCACCCATGGCACGACGTAACGAAAGATGTCGCCATCTTAACGTTCCTTCTCATTCCCGTGGCCCGTTCAGTCGAAGACGTGGCCGTGCTCGTAGCGCTCCGCATGGCCCGCGGCCTCGGTGAGGGCCGCCACGTTCTCGCGGGTGAAGAAGCCGTCGTAGCCCAGGCAGCGCTCCACGTACTCGGTGATCAGCAGGGAGTAGGCCGAGCTGCGCGAGAAGATCTGGCGCAGGTTGGGCTGCTCGCCGCATTCCCCCACCATGTCGGCGAGGAAGGGGATGCCCAGCTCGCGCAAGGTGCGCACCACCACGTCCACATTCTTTTCACCGTTGCTGTCACCATCGGCCACCTCGTAGGCGATGTGATGCATGCGCCGGCCGAAATTGCGCACGAAATCTTCGGTGGGCATGGGCAGGTTGGCCAGGGAGTTGAGGTAGGAGGGGGTGTTGTTGGCCGTGAACACCCGGGCGGGAGACAACTTGTCATCCCCCACAGAGGGATGGCGCGTGACGTTGGTGGAGGAGTTCATCTCGGCAATGTCATAGGAGCCCCAGTAGTAATAAGGAACCATCGTCAGATATTCGAGGATGGCATCCTCCCGCTCACCCGCCAGCACCCTGGTGGCCAGGTGGTCAATGCCCAGGATCTTGCCCTCCAGGCCGTGCTCCCGGTGGCGGCGGGCGGCATCGGTCAGGGGCGCGAGGGCGTCCGCATCAAGCAACACCTGATCGCCCAGATCCAGGGCCGCCAGGCCATCAAGGGGCCTGTCCACATAACCGACCCGGTTGTAGGTGTAATCGGAAAGAAACGTGAAGCAGAGATGCTTGGAGGCATAGAAGGGGTTGGCGGTCTCACCTGGGTAGGCAAAACGGATGTTCTGGGGTTCAAGGATGGCGCGCAGATCGTGGCAGCAGGACACCTGGAAGATCTCGCCGATGTAGCGGGCGTTGGGCTTGTCGATCGAGAGGGGATACATCGCGTTCCAGCGCGTCACCTCATCCTCGAAATCATCAAACAGCGGCTCCAGCACGATCAGGCGCGGGAAGGCCTCGCCCCCCTTGAGCAGGTAGAGGCGGTGAGTGGCGTTGATCCAGCACTCCTGGTAGCGGTAGGGGCCGGTGAGCGCCAGCTCGGCCAGGTAGGGCAGGCCGTTGCCGTGGTCCACCTGGATCACGATCGCCGCCATCGGCCCCACCACCTGCTCCAGTCCCGAGCTGGCCCGCCGGGCGTAGACGCGGGGCAGGAACTCCTCGAAGAACGACGTGTTCCGCTTATCGCCCTTGGGCCGGTAGCTGGCGAGATCGATCATCGGCTGGGCAGAACAGACCATCTGATAGCAAGAAGCACCCCAGGGCTCAAGCGTCACCGCAAACACCCCCTCACACCACCAGCACCGCCGCGTTCGTCGCCGCCAGCTCCTCAGCCCGCTGCTCCGGGGTGCGCCCGTCGGCCTCGGGGATCTGGCCGGCCATGGCTGACAGCCACTCCATCAGCTGCTCCACCTGCTGGGCGGGGGACAGGGCCCCCAGGCCCCGGGCCAGCACCTTGGCGGTGCTGCCGGCGCCGCCCTGATACACCAGCCGGCCGTGCAGGTGCTGGGGCAGGGCCTGGCGCAGGCGGCGGAAGGCGGGTTCCTCCATCGGTGTTTCCAGGGCGATGTTGGGTTTCTCCGGCTTGATGCGGGAGAAGCCGCAGCGGCGCGCCAGCAGCTTCAGTTCCATCAGCTGCAGCAGGCTCTGCACCGGCGCCGGAATCGGGCCGTAGCGGTCGGTCCAGCCGGCGGCCAGCTCCACCAGGGCCGCCTTGCCGCCACACTCTGCGGCGGCGCGGTAGGCGGCCATCTTCTCGTCGGCCTCGGTGATCCAGTCGGCCGGGATGAAGGCCGTCACCGGCAGGTCGATCTGAGTCTCGTCCACCGCCGGGATGTCCTGGCCCTGGATCTCGGCCAGGCAGTCCTGCAGCATCTCCATATAGAGATCGAAGCCGATCGCTTCCATCTGGCCGCTCTGTTCCACCCCCAGCAGATTGCCCACGCCGCGGATCTCCATGTCGCGCATGGCCAGCTGGTAGCCGGAGCCCAGCTGGGCGAACTCCTGGATCGCCCGCAGCCGCTGGCGAGCCGCCTCACTCAGGGAGGCATCGCCCGGATAGAACAACCAGGCGTGGGCCTGGATGCCGCTGCGGCCCACCCGGCCCCGCAGCTGGTAGAGCTGGGCCAGACCGAACTTGTGGGCGTCCTCCACCAGGATCGTGTTCACCCGGGGGATATCAAGGCCGCTCTCGATGATCGTGGTGCAGAGCATCACGTCAGCCTCGCCGGCGTTGAAGGCCACCATGGCGCTCTCCAGCTCGCCCTCCGGCATCTGGCCGTGGGCCACCTGCAGCCGCAACCCCGGCAGCATCGTCCGCAGCTGACCCGCCACCTCCTCGATGCCCTCCACCCGCGGTACCACGTAGAACACCTGGCCGCCGCGGTCGAGTTCCTGGCGGATGGCGCTGCGCACCGCCTCCTCATCCAGGCTGGCCAGGTGGGTCTTGATCGGGCGCCGCAGGGGCGGCGGTGTGGTGATCAGGCTCATCTCCCGCACCCCTGAGAGGCTCATGTACAGGGTGCGCGGAATTGGGGTGGCCGACAGGGTCAGCACGTCGACGTCCTTGCGCAGCGCCTTGATCTTTTCCTTCTGATTGACACCGAAGCGCTGCTCCTCGTCCACCACCAGCAGCCCCAGCTGGCGGAAGCCCGTGCCCTTGCCCAGCAGCTGGTGGGTGCCCACCACCACGTCGGTGGCGCCGCTGGCCAGGCTCTCAAGGATCGTCTTGCGCTCGGCGGCGGTGCGGAAGCGGTTGAGCAGGGCCACCTTGAGCGGGTAGGGGGCGAAGCGCTCGCTGAGGGTGCGCCAGTGCTGCTGGGCCAGCACGGTGGTGGGGGCCAGCAGGGCGCACTGCTTGCCGGCGGTGACAGCCTTGAAAATCGCCCGGATCGCCACCTCCGTCTTGCCGAAGCCCACGTCGCCGCACACCAAGCGGTCCATCGGCTGGTCCCGCTCCATGTCGCGCTTGACGTCCACGATCGCCTTGAGCTGGTCGGGGGTGGGGTCGTAGGGGAAGGAATCCTCCAGTTCGCTCTGCCAGGGGCCATCGGCGGGGAAGGCGAAGCCCGGCGCCTGGTGCCGCTCGGCGTAGAGCTTGACCAGATCCATCGCCACCTTGGCCACCGCCTTGCGGGCCCGCTCCTTGGCCTTGGTCCAGGCCGTGCCGCCCATGCGGTTGAGCTCCGGCGGGCTGTCGCTGCTGGCCCGGTAGCGGCCCAGGCTGCCCAGCTGGTCGGCGGCCACCCGCAGCAGCCCGTCGGCGTACTGCACCACCAGGTAGTCGCGGGCCTCACCGCCGATGGCCAGCTTCTCCAGCTTCAGGAAGCGGCCGATGCCGTGGTTGCGGTGCACCACGAAATCGCCGGGGAGCATCTTGTTGGGGTCCACCGTGCGGCTGGCCGCCTTGCGGCGCCGGCGGACATAGCCGCCGCTCGCCAGGCTGTGCTGGCCGAAGATCTCCCTGTCGGTGAACAGCACCAGCTTCCAGGCCGGCAGCTGGAACCCCTCCAGTTCGGCGGTGCCGCGCAGCTTGAGGGCCACCGGGGTGGCCTGCTCCACCAGCCGCTCAATGGCCGGAAAATCGCGGGCATTGGGCACGAAACGGGTGACGCAGTCGTGCTCCTCCAGCAGGGCCACCGCCCGCGACGGTTGGGCGGAGACGATCCAGAGCCGGGCCTTGTCGCGCAGGTGCCCCTTGATCTGCTCGGCCAGGCGGCCGAACTGGTTGGGGTGGGCCGGCACCGGCCGGCTGGCCAGATCGAGATCGTTGGGATGGCGGTCGCTTTCGTGCAGCTCCACCAGATCGAAGCCCGGGAAGGCTTCCACGTCCGCCATGGCCGACGCGATCGGCCGGTGCAGCAGGCCGGGCAGGGGCAGGGGCGGCTCGCCTTCGGCGGCCTTCACCACCTCGCCGTGGTGGTCGGCGGCATGGTCGAACCACTGCTGGCCATGGGCCAGGCACTGGCGCCGTTCATCGATCGCCACCAGGGTGCCGGCAGGCAGGTAGTCGAGCAGCGAGGCCGGCTGCGGCCAGGCCAGGCCCATCAGCCGCCGCATCCCCTCCGGGGTGCCGCCGTCGAGCAGCTGGTCGAGGGCGGCGGGCTCCAGCAGTCGTTCCAGACCCTCGGGCATCTGCTCCCGCAGGGCCTCGGCGATCAGGGGGGCGTAGCTGGTGGGGGTAAGGCGCACCCGCTCGATCACATCAAGGGAACGCTGGGTGGCCGGATCAAACTCCCGCAGCTTCTCAAGGTCTTCACCAAAGAGCTCCAGCCGCACCGGCAGCTCGGCGCTGACCGGAAACACGTCAACGATGTCGCCCCGGCGGCTCCAGGTGCCCTCCTGCTCTATCGTCGGCACCCTCTCGTAGCCCAGGCCGGCCAGGCGGAGGGCCAGCTGCTCGAGATCCAGCCGGTCGCCGCGGCGCAGGGTGAGGCAACGGGCCGCCAGCAGCGGCGGCGGCGGCAGGTGGGGCTGGAGGGCCCGCTCGGTGGCCACCACCGCGAAGCGACCACCGCTGGCGGCGGGGACGCCGTCCCCGTCGCCGACCAGTTCGGCGAGCACCTGCAACTGTCCCCAGGTGATCTCGCTGCTGGGATCGAAGGGTTCGTAGGGGGAGCCCTCGCTGGTGGGATAGAGCTGACACAGGGGCCAGCCCATCAGCTCCAGCAAGGAGGCCCAGCGCCCCGCCTCCTCGAGGCTGGGCACGATCACCAGCAGGGGGGCGTCATCGCAGCCCGCCAGGGCACTGGCCACCAGCGCCCGCGCTGCCCGTCCCGCCCCGCTCAGCCGCAGCCGCTCGGGCCGCTCGCAGCGCGCCCTCACCTCAGCGGTGAGGGTGGCGGCCTGCAGCTGGCGCACAAGGGCGTGGAGGGGCATCGCGAGGCGAGATCAAACCGAAGCTGATCTTCGCAACCCGTTTGCGTCCATGCTGGGGGACGGTTCGCCCCGCGATGGCCCGCTTCCGCTGTCCCACCTGCCGCCATCGGCCCCTGAGGCTGGAGCAACCCTTCTCGGGGGTGCCCCGCTGCGGGCGCCGCGGCGACCTGCTGGAGCCGAAGCGCCGCCATGGGCGCGCCTGGGGCCTGGCCCTCGGGGTCGCAGCCCTGGTACTGGGGGGAGCCGCCTTCCCCGCCTTGCTGGAGCAGGTCGGCAGCCTGCCCGAGCAGGCCCCTGAGGTCACCACCCGCCTGCTGGAGCGATTCGAGCCGGCTCCTGACCCACGGCTGCGGCCACGGGCCCTGCTCGAGGGCGGGCTGCTGGCCAGCCTCCAGGAGGCCGACCGGCAGTGGATTCCCACCGCCGAGCCCCTGGCGGGAGGTGGCACCCGCTTTCTCTACTGGCGGCGGGCCGGCGAACCCGAGCTGTCGGTGGACGAGCTGCAGGCCCTGATCGACTCCCCCCCCGACCACGGCGAGAAACTCCAGGCGATCGCCGACCTGCTCAGTGTGCTGGAGGAGGTGGGGGTGCAGGTCCAGCTGGTGGAGCCCAGAAAGACCGGGGCCGCTGGGGAATGGGATCACGCCGCCCGCACCCTGCGGATCAAGCCCGCCGTGGTGGAGAAGGGAACGGTGGACTTCGCCCAGGTGCTGAACCACGAGGCGATCCACGTGGCCCAGAGCTGCGCGGCCGGCGGCCTGCGCGCTGTCCCCAGAACCCTTGGCCTGGGCCAGGAGGTCCCGCCGGAGCTGCGGCTGCATCTCGATGATCCCCTCTACGCCGGAGCCTCCGACTGGGAGAAGGCCCTGGAGCGGGAGGCCTACGCCAACCAGCGGCAGCTCGAGATCGGCACCACCCTGATCCGCACCCATTGCCGGACCCGATCGGCGGGCTGAAGGCCGAGCCCGGCCCGGGGCCTCAGCGGGAGATGTGGGCGATGAGATCGAGACACTTGCTGGAGTAGCCCCACTCGTTGTCGTACCAGGCCACCACCTTCACGAAGGTGTCGGTGAGGGCGATGCCGGCCGAGGCATCAAAGATGGAGGTGCAGGTTTCGCCAAGGAAATCAGTGGAGACCACCGCGTCCTCCGTGTAGCCGAGGATGCCAGCCATCGGCCCTTCCGAGGCGGCGCGCATGGCGGCCTTGATGGCGTCGTAGCTGGCCCCCCGCTCCAGGTTCACGGTCAGATCCACCACCGAGACGTTGGGGGTGGGAACCCGGAAGGCCATGCCGGTGAGCTTGCCGCTCAGGGCCGGGATCACTTTGCCCACCGCTTTGGCGGCACCGGTGGAGGAGGGAATGATGTTCTGGCCGGCACCGCGGCCACCGCGCCAGTCCTTGACCGACGGGCCATCGACGGTCTTCTGGGTGGCGGTGGTGGCATGCACGGTGGTCATCAGGCCATCGCGGATGCCGAAGTTGTCGTGCAGCACCTTGGCCATCGGCGCCAGGCAGTTGGTGGTGCAGGAGGCGTTGGAGACGATGTCCTGCCCCGCATAGGTGGTGTGGTTCACCCCCATCACGAACATCGGCGTGTCGTCCTTGGAGGGGGCCGACAGCACCACCTTGCCGGCACCGGCGCTGATGTGGGCCCGGGCCCGCTCGTCGGTCAGGAACAGGCCGGTGGATTCCAGCACCACGTCGGCGCCGACATCGCCCCAGCGCAGGGCAGCCGGATCGCGCTCGGCGGAGATGCGGATGCGGCGACCGTTCACCACCAGGGCGCCATCGTCGACGGCCACCTCACCGGCAAAGCGACCGTGGGTGGAGTCGTACCGAAGCATGTAGGCGATGTAATCAACGTCGATCAGGTCGTTGATGCCCACCACTTCGATGTCTTCACGTCCGCAGGCGATGCGGAAGACCAGACGTCCGATGCGTCCAAAACCGTTGATGCCGATCCTGATGGTCACCGGTGCGTCTCCCGAGTCAGAACAGGAACTTCAGCGTGGCACAGGGCTGGCAGCCGAAGCCGGACGGCGGCTGACCATTGTCGCCAGATGAAACGGGCTCAGCGCCCAGGGACCTGCTGGGCCTGTTTCAAGCGCCGACGGATCCTTCGGCTCCAGCCGATCGCCATGGCACCACCCAGCAGGGGAAGGGGACCCGGGACGGGAACGCTGCGCAGCGCTGTGGGGTTGAAAGGCCTGCCATTGATGACGGCATTGACGCGATTGGAGCCGTTCGTGGATCCAAATCTCAGCGCGGATCCGTTGTTGATGACGATCAGGGATCCGGTGATGGTGGATGGGTTCCCATTGCCGGAGCGATTGAGGGTTGCCGTGCCCCCTCCCGTCAGCAGGAAGGTACCGAAGACATCGGATCCCGTCAGACTGAGATTCGACCCGGGCCGAGCGAAGTTGAAGATGATCTTGGCCGGATACACGTCGCCTTGCAGCGTCCAGTCCTGGTTGGTCGTCAGGCTGGTGGGCATGTTAAAGACAAAATAGTCACGCCCTGATCCCACAAAGTTGAGGTCAACATTTCGGCCAACGTTGCTGACGTCGTAGTAATTGATTCCTCCGGCAACGGACCGCGCTCCGGTGAGCGTCAGGCTGCCGGAGAGATTGACCGCCTCATTGAACTTGCAGGAGCTGAGCGCCACGGTGCAATTGGAGGCGTTGATGCCACTGATGTAGTTGGCCACCGCCAGGGCGTCCGCTTCGGCCTGGACGGTCCAGGCGTTGCTGACCACTGTCGTGCCGGGACCGTTGGTGACTGTGGCGGATTGGGATCGGAAGATCTGATTGGCCGTGACCGAACCAGCATTGAGCCTGACATTGCCGCCCACCAGTGCCGAGCCGTTGCCTGGTTGGGCAGGCGCCGCTGGGGCAACGCTGCAGCTCGCCGGCACCGACACCGTGCTCCCCCCTTGGAGTTGGTTCGGTGAGCCGGTACTGGTGCCCAGGGTGGACTGAACGTTGCGGGAGCTGATGTTCACCAGGCCGAAGCCCGCGGCGCAGCCCAGGTTGAGCCCATCGGCCTGGGCAACGTTGGCCCGGGCCGGCTGGGAAGCCTCCAGCAGCATCAGGATGGAGATGCCGAAGCCACAGGCGAAACCGTGAAGAGTGGCCCAATTCGGGGAGCGACATGACAGAAGGAACGAGTCTCCAGCGGCAGCGCTGAGGGGACTTCGGATCATTTCGCGTTGCATGGGACGTGATTGAACGCTCACCGGAATCATTCGATTGACTCAGAGGACTTGACCGGAGAGGAATTAGGAACTTCCTCTTCTTTCAGGCAGCATTCTGGATTTTTGCAGAATCAATGGCACCCCGTGAGTCTAACACTTCGTCCTATGGCTTTCAGGGATACCTGGGCCGCCTTCCATTCACGGCACAGGCCTATCCTTCGCGAGTTCCCAGCAGCAACCCCACAAATTTCTGCACAGATGCCCACAGCATGGGCACAATATTGAGCATTGGATCCAGCTGGGTTTCGCACCCCCCGATGAACCTGCATGACCCGGGACATGGCCTGCGCCGTGTCAACACCTCCGATTTCCTTTCCCTGATCGCCCTGGCCCTTTTTGCCACCTATGGGGTGACGGTGCTGAACACGATTCTGCCGCTGGCGTTCCTGCAACCGGCCTGGCTGGTCACCCTGATCAGCGCCCTCCTCGACAGCGCCCCGCTCGCTCTGCTGGGCCTGGGCCTGGTGCATCTGGTGGCCTATCTGGAGCCAGACGACATCCGGGTCCAGGGCCGCCGCGATGCGATCGCCCGTTGGGCCGTCGGAGCGGTCATCGGTTTCCTGCTGCTGCTCCCCCTGCAGGCCGCGTCCGCCTTTCAGGGCCTGGGGCTGGTGGCCCGCAGCCAGAGCAGCGCCATGCAGGTGGCGATCGAGCGCGCCAAGGACTTCCAGCGCGCCATTGATGGTGCCAGCTCAGTGGCCGACCTTCAGCAGAGAATCACGACCCTCCAGGGACCGGGGCTCCAGTTGACGGAGCAGAGCCAGTCCCTGCCGGAGCTGAAATCGATGCTCTCCGAGCGACTGAAAGAGTCCATCAAGAGCTCCAGGGATGTCGTTCATTCGCCCTGGAATCCGGGCCTCTGGGCGATCCTCCAGCGCACGCTCCGTGTGTTGCTGCTCGCCACGGTGTACGCCCTGGCCTTCGCAGCCGGCAGCCAGCGCCAAGCCT
Organism: Cyanobium sp. Aljojuca 7A6; assembly: GCF_024346455.1. Taxonomy (GTDB): domain Bacteria; phylum Cyanobacteriota; class Cyanobacteriia; order PCC-6307; family Cyanobiaceae; genus Cyanobium. Next base: position 37,120 of record NZ_JAGQCY010000002.1, on the reverse strand, counting down.
GCGATCTGTCCCTGCTGCGGGAAGCCCAGATGCACTGGGATCTCTCCAGAGCCAGGGTCCTCCGGCGGCGCCGGCAGCACCTCAGCGTCAGACAACGGCGGCAGCAGTTGCAGGAGAGGGAGGCACTGGAGGCCCTGGCCCAGCGAAGGCTGCATCCCGACGCCCTGACCGCCCGACCAGCGCCGATCAAGGTGGCGCAGGGGCCTTCGCGAGCACTCCCCGCCGACATGGCCTATTTCCACCAGCTCAGTGTGGAAGGGGGGGAGCAGAAGCAGTCGCTGGAACTCTCCTGATCCTGCGCTAGGGATTCAGTCGGGGGAGCCGGAGTCCGCTGGCCCATCGGCGCCGCCCAGCAGGGTTTCCTCCTCCAGAAGCATGTTGAAGCGCAGCAGATCAGCGTCCTTGAGCTGCTGCCGGCTGCTCACGCCCAGATGCTTCTCCAGAAAGCTGCGACCCCTGCTGCCATCCCAGCCCAATTGCTGCAGGAGCAGGTTGCACTGGTCAAGCAGGTCGGTCCGGCGCAGCGGAACAGCCACCGCGGCGGGATCACATCCAGGCTCAAGGACCTCAATCGCCTGCAGGTAAGCGATCAGATCGGCGTAAACGGTGATGCGGTCCCGGCTGGGGTGGCCAAAGGATCGCTGCAGATAGAGGGCTTCCCGCTCCCTGTCCCATCCCAGCCGGCGCATCTGCAAATCCAGGTGGGTGAGTTCAGCACTCCAGTCCTGGGGATCCTCCGGTGCGGGCTGGGGCTCTGCAGAGGGCTGGGGCTCTGGCGGGGGTTGTGACTCCGGCCTTGTCTCCTGTTGTGGCGGGTTCTGGGGCTCAGGCGGAGCTGCCGGCGTTACGGGCTCAGGGGCCGGCGGTGGCGATGGCCTGGAGGGCTGGTCCGGAGCCTGCCGCGGTGCGCGAAGGGTGCTGGGGCTCTGCAGGCTGGCCAGAAGGCGGGCCCTGGCCCGGTCCTCCGCTTCCTCGGCATCGCCCGCCTCCCCAAGGGCGCTGCCCAGGAAGCGTTCCCCTTCGCGGGCCGAGACCAGCACGACGCGGCGGCCGACCTCGCAGCGCAGCAACTGGACCTGAAGTTGCATGGGAAGTGTGAGGAGGGGCCAGCGATCTTTCTAGAGTGCTTTTTTGAAGGCGCCAGGGCCGAGCGAACGCCAGGAATGGAAGTGGAAACGGTGGAGAGCCTCACGCCCCTGCTGCAGCAGGCGGACCAATGGGGTGAGGTGCTGCTGCTGTTGCCGCTGCTGGTGGGGCTTGAGGCGGTGCTCTCCGCCGACAACGCCATTGCCCTGGCCGCCATCTCCCGGAGGCTGCACGATCCGGCACGGCAACGCCAGGCCCTGAACCTCGGCCTGGTGCTGGCTCTGGTATTTCGGCTGGCTCTGATCGCCCTGGCCAGCTACGTGCTCAATTTCTGGCCCCTGCAGCTGCTGGCATCGGCCTATCTGCTCTGGCTCTGCGGGCGCCATCTGCTGGGTCAGGACGAGGCCAAGGACGTCGAGGTGGAAATGAGCCTCTCCGCCCAGGCCCCGGGCTCCCAACCCCACGATCCCGGCCATCCCCACCACGGCGCCTCCCTGGGTTCGATCGTGGCCACCCTGGCCCTCACCGATCTGGCCTTCTCGCTCGACAGCGTCTCTGCGGCGGTGGCGGTCACCGACCGACTCCCCCTGGTGATGGCGGGAGGCGTGATCGGCATCATCGCCCTGCGACTGACCGCCGAATTGTTCCTGCGCTGGCTGGAAATCTTCCCCCATCTGGAAACCGCCGGCTATCTGGCAGTGGGTCTGGTGGGCCTGCGGCTGCTGCTGCGCCTGCTGCTGCCGGCGGTGGAGGTGCCGGAATGGGCCCTGCTGCTGGTGGTGGCGGCCCTGTTCGCCTGGGGCTTCTCCCTGCGCATGGCTCCCGCCCCCCTGCCCGAGCAGGGCGGCGGCGACGCCTGAGGGCCACCGAACCATGCGGATCGAACTGCGCCAGATCGACTCGGACCAGCTGATCACCAGCCTGGAGATCGACAACCTCGGCGATGTCCCCCATCCCGGCCGCTGGCTGACCACTGGCGATCGCAGCTTCCTGGTGCTGCAGCGACGCCACCGTTACCGACTGCGGCAGGGCCGCTACGAACTGGCGGCCGTGGCGCTGCAGGTCAAGTCCCAGCAGCAACCGGCCGACGCCCTCTGGTGGGACGGGCGCTGGGTGATCGGCGACCCCCACTGCCGCTTCAACGCCCGCAGCCCACTGCTGCGTTGCGCCGTGCTGCCCGAGGGACCCTGCGAGCGGTGCAGCCACCGCACCCCCTGCTGAGGCGGCCGCTCCACCCACCGGTCCTAGGCTGGGGCTCAACTCCGTTTTCGCGCCCGATCACCGCCCCTTCCTCCAGGCCCGAGGCCAAGGTCATCCGGAGCCGATCCAGCGGCAACGGCTCCGCCCCCGCCCCTGATCCGCTCACCCCCAGCCACACCGCCACGGGACTGAATCCGCCGGTGGCTGGCCTGGCGACGGATTTTGCTGTGCTGGGCCTTTCGGAGCCGATCCTCAAGGCTGTGGCCGCCAAGGGCTACAGCAGCCCCTCGCCGATCCAGCTGCAGTGCATCCCGGCGGTGCTGGAGGGCCACGACGTGATGGCCGCTGCCCAGACGGGCACAGGCAAAACGGCCGGATTCACCCTGCCGATGCTGGAGCGACTGCGCCACGGCCCCCACGCCCGGGCGGGTGTGGTGCGGGCGCTGGTGCTGACCCCCACCCGGGAGCTGGCCGCCCAGGTGGCCGAAAGCGTCACCGCCTACGGCCGGTACCTGGATCTGCGCTCCGATGTCGTCTTCGGGGGGGTGAGTGCCAACCCCCAGATGCAGCGGCTGCGCAAAGGCGCCGACGTGCTGGTGGCCACCCCCGGCCGGCTGATGGACCTGCATCAGCAGAACGCCCTGCGGCTCGACCGGGTCGAGATTCTGGTGCTGGATGAGGCCGACCGGATGCTCGACATGGGCTTCATCCGTGACATCCGCCGGATCCTGTCCCTGCTGCCGCCGAAGCGCCAGAACCTGCTCTTCTCCGCCACCTTCTCCAGCGAGATCCGGCGCCTGGCGACCGGCCTGCTGCACCAGCCGGTGCAGCTGCAGGCCAGCCCGGAGAACCAGGCCACCCCCCTGGTCGACCAGGTGATCCATCCCTGTGACATGGACCGCAAAGGGGATCTGCTCAGCCATCTGATTCGCAGCAATGACTGGCGCCAGGTGCTGGTGTTCTCCCGCACCAAACACGGCGCCAACCGACTGGCGGAGCGGCTCGAGAAGGAGGGCCTGGGGGCGGCAGCGATCCACGGCAACAAGAGCCAGGGGGCACGCACCCGGGCGCTGGCGGAGTTCAAGAGCGGCGAGGTGCGGGTGTTGGTCGCCACCGACATCGCTGCCCGTGGCATCGACATCCACCAACTGCCGCACGTGGTCAACCTCGACCTGCCCAACGTGGCCGAGGACTATGTGCACCGCATCGGCCGCACCGGCCGAGCAGGCCAGAACGGCCATGCCATTTCCCTGGTGGCAGCCGAGGAGCACGAGCTGCTGCGGGCCATCGAGCGCCTGGTCGGCTCCCCGCTGCCCCGCCAGGAGGTGTCGGGCTTCGAGCCCACCGTGCTCTCCGCCCCACCGCTGGATCTCAGCGGCGGCCGGGGCCGCAGGAGCCAGGGACCGCGCCAGGGCCAGGGCCATGACCGGGGCCGGCGCCGCACGGGATCCCGCTGAACAGCCGCACCCTTGCCGGGGGAACGGCAGTGGTTGTGACAACCTCCGCTGCCGCCCTACGGTGAACTGAGGATCTGCCTCTTTCCGTCATGCCCTACGAACCCGGATCCACCCAGTGCCGCGTGCTGATCGACTGCAAGGCTCAGATTGAGGGCATGCTCCTCTCCCTGGAGCGCATCGAGAACAGCCGCCACATCCGCGATCAGCTGGTCGCCGTCCACAACCAGCTTGAAGGCCTGCACGAACTGCATCGCAGCCAGCCCGAAGAGCTCACCTCCAGCAGCGGGGGTGCAGGCTGAGCTGGCCCTTCGGGCGGATGTCCCGCCCACCCCTGTCTCAACCAACTCCGCTTGCCGCCTCCGACTGGGAGCGTGGCTCCCATCCCTGGCAAGCGGCATAGGCCCCGGCCAGGGTCGGACGTATCGCCCGCTGGCCGGGGCGGAGTTCATGGCTCACCACGTAGCAGCCCAGCCGGTCCCGGAAGATCTGGCACCCCGAGCCGGTGCTGTTGACAAAGGAAAGTTCAGTGGCCATGACATCCGCACCCGTTGATTGTTTTTGGTCTAATGCCTCCAGCACACGTCCAACCCTGAGACGCCCCTAAGGGAACAAAACGTCAACAACCCTTGCGGAAAGGGTGGTTCAGGGGGTATTTACACCGATCAGTTCGCCTGGAACCAGTCCGAGCTGCTGGATCAGGGCCTGCCCCTCACTGGCTCGACGGCCAGGCAGCTGGGCCTGGCGCAGCAGCACGGGGCAGCCGCCGCTGGCCAGCACCAGTCCCTCCCCCTCCACCAGCTCGAGCACGGTGCCTGGGGCCACCGGTGGCGTGGCCTCCCCGCTCCAGCGGGCCGCCAGGGCCGCGCCCACCGGCGTGAGCTGGTCGGCCAGGCGGCCCACCAGGGGTTCGGTGGCGAGCAGCTTCAGCCGCTCGGCCCCCCAGGGGCAGGACGCCTGGGGGAAGAGCCCCATCACCCGGCGATGAATGGCCAGGCCGGTGGCGTCCCAGCGCACCAGGGTGTCCTCCTTGGTCAGTTGGCGCGCATGGGTGGCGCCAGCGTCCTGGGGGCGCACACCCAGACGGTCAAGGCGCTCCGCCTCCGGTCCGGGACCGGCCGCCTGGATCCGCGGCAGGGCCTCCACCAGCAAGTCGGCGGTGAGCTGGGCCAGCCGCTCGCCCAGCTGGCCGGCGTTCTGCAGCAGGGGAATGGGCAGACGCCGCTCCAGCAGCACAGGGCCGGTGTCGAGGCCCTCCTCCATGGCCATGATGCCGACGCCGGTATCGGCGTCTCCCTCCAGCAGGGCCCACTGGATCGGTGCGGCACCCCGCCAGCGGGGCAACAGGGAGCCATGGCCGTTCCAGCAGCCAAAGGGTGGCTTGGCCAGCACGGCCGGCGGCAGGATCTGACCGAAGGCCACCACCACCGAGACGTCGGCCCCCAGGGCCGCCAGCGCCTGCTGGCAGGCCAGATCACGGCGGATGCGCTCGGGGGTGAACACCGGCAGGCCCAGCTCCAGGGCCCGCTGCTTGACGGCCGAGGCCACCAGGGACTTGCCCCGGCCGCGGCGGCGGTCGGGCTGGCTGACCACGCCTACCAGTTCATGGCCGGCCTGCTGAAGCGCATCCAGGCTGGCCACGGCGTAGGCCGGGGTGCCCCAGAAGAGAATCCTCAAGCGTCGCCGGTGATCGAGAGACCCTCCACCCAGACGTGGGGGCAGAGGCCGTCGGGAGTCACCTTGGCCGGACCCTCGAAGCCGAGGATGGCGTTGAGCAGGGTGCGGATGTCGCCGGCCACGGTGGCCGCTTCGATGGAGCGCGAGGCACCGTTCTGCACCAGCCAGCCGTCGAAGGGAAGGGAGAAGGAGCCCTGGCTGGCCTTGACCCCGGCATGGAGGGCCGAGAGGGAATCGATCACCACCAGACCGCGATCATCGCCGCTGGCGCCGGGCGCGAAGCGATCCAGGCCGGGGGCACCGCCGCCGCTGCCGGGGGTGGGGCCGATCTCGAACCAGTCGGGGCCCACCGAGACCTTGGCCCCGAGGCCCGCATGGCCGGTGGGGGACACTCCGAAGGCCCGTGCCGTGGCCTCGGAATGGAGGAAGTGGCGCAGCACTCCTCCCTCCAGCAGCGCGAGCCGACGGGTGGGGGTGCCCTCCCCGTCGAAGGCAGCCGCGCCCACATTGGCCGGGTTCAGGCCGTTGTCGTGCAGAGAGAGGAAGGGCACGGCCAACTGCTCGCCGAGGGACTCGCGTCGGCTGAGGCTGACGCCATCCAGCACGGCGCGAGCGTTGAACAGGCTGCTGAAGGCGCCGATCAGATCGAGGAAGGCCTCGGGGCTGAAGACGCAGGTGTAACGGCCTGTGGCGATGGGGGCGTAATCGAGGTGGGCGATGGTGCGCTCCGCCGCCTCCTGCACGCAGCCGGCCACATCAAGGTCGGCGGCGCCATAGGCCAGCCGCACCGCGCCGCTGCTGCGGGGCTTGCGGCCCGCCTCCTCGGCCCGGGCATAGAGATAGAGGGAGGCTGTACTGAGGCGCTGCTGGCGGCAGGCCCCGTCACTGTTGATGTAGAGACGGTCGCTGCTGCGCTGGGCCAGGCCGTTGTAGGGAACCGTGCCGATGGCGGGATGGCGGCCAAGCAGGTCGCGCTCCGCGTCCCGCAGGGTGTCGAGCAGGGTGAGGATGCTCAGCGGGGTGCTGAGGGGCTGCTGCAGCACCGGCAGCGGGGCCGTGGCCAGGGGGGAGAAATCAGGGATCTCATCGACGTTGCCGTAGGCACTGGCGTCGCGGGCGCCGGCCAGGGCCCTGGCCAGGCCGGCATCGGAGAGGTCGGAGGTGCTGGTGATGCCCACCAGACCGTCATCGTTCCAGACCCGCAGGGTGATGGCGCTGCGCTGGGCGCCCTTCATCTGCTTGGCCTCGCCGCGGTCGACCTGCACGGAGGTGTCGGTGCTGCAGGAGGCGCCCAGGTCCCAGCGACGGACACCCTCGGTGAGGGCCAGGCTGGCGAGCCGTTGGCGCAGCACCTCGGCATCGAGGCTGGTGGTGAGAGATTCGTTGCTGGCCATGCTCAGCGTCCTCCCACGGTGATGGTGTCGACCTTGATGTGGGGCTGGCCCACGGTGACGAAGATGCTGCCGCTGACCGAGCCGCAGAAGCCAGCGGCCAGTTCGAGGTCGTTGGCACACATCGAGATTCTGGGCATCACCTCCTTGGCGTCACCAATCAGGGTGGCGCCCTTCACCGGCCGGGTGAGGCTGCCGTTTTCGATCAGGTAGCCCTCCTCAACGGCGAAGTTGAACTGGCCCGTGGGCCCGACACTGCCACCGCCCATCGACTTGCAGTAGAGCCCCCGGTCGACGGAGGCGATCAGCTGCTCCGGGGTGTGGGGACCAGCGGCGATGAAGGTGTTGCGCATGCGGCTGGCGGCGGCGAAGGCATGGCTCTGGCGCCGGCCACTGCCGGTGCGGGGGTGACCGGTGCGGCGTTCGCCGGCCCGGTCGCTGAGGAAGCGCTGCAGGATGCCGTTCTCGATCAGCACCGTGCGCTGGGGTTCCATGCCCTCGTCGTCCATCGCCAGGGAGCCGAAGGCGCCGGCGGTGTGGCCCTCGTCGATGGCGGTGAGGGAGGGGTGGGCGATGGGCTGGCCCACCATGTCGGCGAAGGGGGTGGTGGCCCGCTCCACCTGGGTGGTTTCCAGCAGGTGGCCGCAGGCTTCGTGGAAGATCACGCCGCCGAAACGGTTGGCCAGCACAACGGGGAACTGGCCGGCCTCGACGTAGTCGGCCCGCAGCATGGTGCCGGCGCTGGAGCAGACATCGACGGCGGCGGCCTCCGCATCCCACTGGCGCAGGTCGTCGGGGCTGTCGGAGGTGCCGTAGCGCCTCCCCAGGCTGGCCCGGTGGTCACCGTCGGCGGCCAGGACGTTCAGACCCACCGACTGGTGCAGGCGCACGTCGCGGGCGAAGGTGCCGTCACTGGCGGCCACCAGCACCTCCTGCCAGTCGCGGGCATAGCTGCCCCGGCGCACCTGCAGGTGCTGGCCGTGGGCCTGGAGCCGGTCGGTGCCCTCCAGCAGACGGCTCGTGGCTTCAGCCAGGGAAGGGCAGGACGGCAGCCAGCCTTCCTTGGCGGCGGCGAAGTCCCGCAGTTCCGGCAGGCCGTCGAAACGTCCACCAGCCTGAAGCGGCAACACCAGACCCAGCATGCCGAGGGCCTGCTCGAGGGCGGCCCGCAGGCCGGCGGTGCTCAGATCATTGGTGGAGACGAAGCCATCGCGATCGCCAAGAAACACCCGCAGACCTGCTCCGGCGCCAAAAGCGGGGCTGACGCTGGTGATGACGTCCTGCTCGGCGAGCATGCCGAGGTGGTCGGAGCGCTCCAGGAACACCTCCACAAGGTCGGCCCCTGCCGATCGGCCACCGGCCAGGAGGGGTTCCAGCACGGAACGCCAGGCTGGATCTCCGAGGGCCGCAGGGGAAACGGATCGATCGGTGGGGGCAACGGTGCCGGTGGGAGGGGAGACGACCAAGCGGCAAAAAGTAGAACTGGACCGATTCTGGCGGTTCAGCTCAACGCACGGCGGGCTGGAAGCGCTCGCTGCGGATCGGCGCCATCAGGAACAGGCGGGCCATCTGGACACCGTTGCCGATCCAGTGGGGCAGTTTGCGCAGGGCCCGCACTGGAGCAGGGCCGCCGGAACGGTCGGCCCGATCCAGGGCCGCGTTGTTCTGCACCAGCTTCTCCAGCCGCTCGTAGAACTCGGGATGCTCCACGTTGAGCACCACGGGGAACACCCGGGCGGAGGTTTCGTTGGTCTTGGCGATCACGTACTTGTCGTAGGTGCGCGCATCAAGGCCGAGGGCCTCATAGAACTCTTTGCGGGCCACGTCGCGCACGTACATGGTGGCGAACACGGCCAGCAGGAAGAAGCGGCACCAGAGGCGGGCCGTGAAACCACGCACCGTGTCCGGCTGGGCCTTCATCAGAGCGTCGAAGAAATCGCCGTGGCGGTTCTCGTCCTGACACCAGTTCTCGAAGAAGTTGAAGATCGGGAAGATCTTGCTTTCGGGGTGCTGCTCCAGATGGCGGTAGATGGCGATGTAGCGCCAATACCCGATCTTCTCGGAGAGGTAGGTGGCGTAGAAGATGAACTTGGGCTGGAAGTGGGTGTAAGCCTTGGTGGCCGTCAGGAAACCCAGATCAAGCTGGAGGCCGAAGTCGGCCATGGACTTGTTGAGGAAGCCGGCGTGGCGGGCCTCATCGCGAGCCATGTGGGCGAAGCATTCCGCCAGCAGGGGGTTGCGCTCCTTGATGCGACGGCTGAGTTCTTTGTAGAGCAGGAAACCGGAGAATTCCGAGGTGCAGCTCTGCTCCAGGAACTCGACGAACACCCGGCGCGTCTCCGGGTCAAGCTTGTCGGCGGCACCTTCGAACTGGGCGTCACGGACGAAGTGGTGGCGGTTGTAGTCCTTGCGGAACTCCTCGCAGATGGCCTCCAGCTCCACTTCGTTGGGCCTCAGATCCATCGCCGCCATGGCGTCGAAATCCGTGGTGTAGAAGCGAGGGGTGAGGATTGTGTCCTTCACCGGGTCCTTGATGGCCGGGGCATCAGGGGTGCCCACCCGGGGGGCGGTGGGGGCTTGGGTGGTGGGAGGCACCATCGCGCTGGACGTTCAGAGAGCTCGGCCGCCATCGTAGGCATCGATCCCGGCCATCGGCCCGGATGTGAAGCCGTGGATGTGAAGCCAGCGGGGGGTTCGGAACCTCAGTTGGGGCCGAGCCACTTCTGGCCGTTGAGCCGTTGCACGAGCCGGGACACCAGCAGCTGGAGGGTCATCTTCTTCTCGTCGATCAGGAACGACTCCAGCAGGCTGGGGCTCCCCCCCCCCTCCGTCAGGGCAATGGTCTTGGCGGAGCTGATGTCCGACTGGGTGAAACAGAGCCAGAAGCGCCGCTCGCCTGGAAGCCGGCCCTGGACCATCCAGCAGTCCGCCCCCACCACGGGCATGGCTCCCTGCTCAAACACCAGTTCGGGGGAGGGTCCGCCATAGGCCTCGATCTCCTTGGTCAGGGCTGGCAACAGCAGTTCCGGCACGAAGGCGTCGAAGGGCTTGTCTTCAGGGGCGGGAGGCTTCGGCTTCGGCGGGGCGGTCTTCGCCTCCGGCGGTGCACTCTTCGCCTCCGGCGCTGCAGCGACAGGGTCGGGTGTGTTGCTGGGGGTCTCGGTCACCGGAGCGATCCCTGGACGCGTTGGTGCGGGAACTTTAGGCAGCGTCCTCCGGACGCAGGTGTGCGCGCACACGGGAGTCACCACTCCTCGCCATCGCTCTCGCCCCAATCCCCCTCCGAGGTGACCACGGCCGCCGCGGGTTCGGGACGGAAGGGCCTGGGCGCCTCGCCCTCGGGGCGGTGCAGAACCCGATAGGGCACCGAAACCGTGGGTGCCGGCTCTCCGGGAGCGCGGCTGGGGCCGGCGGGCGCTGGGGAGACAGGGGGGACGGTCGTTGCAGCGGCGGGCCAGGATGGCGTCTCATCGCTGTCGTCGCCCCAGGGAGGCGTCCAGGCCTGGCGCTGACGCTCCTCGCGGCGGCGGACGATGCGGTGCAGGGGCGTCCGCTCCCCCTGGTGCAGGGCCAGGGCCGTGGCGCTGGCGCTCAGGGCCGCGCCCCCCCCGGCGGCGATGGCCATCCACAGGCCGATCGGAAGGGAAGCGGTCTGCCAGGTGAGCAACCGCAGGGCCACCGAAGGGCTCGGGTTGAGGGCCGCCACCAGGACGGTCACCAGCAGGGGGGACAGCAGGGGCAGCAGCAACAGGCGGTGCAACACGGTCCGGAGCGTCAGGGAGTGGAGGCTTCGTCCGCTGGAGAACGGGCCACAGGCCCCTGCCAGCGCTGCAGGGAACCCAGCTGGAGGCCCAGGGTGTCGAAGACGCGGATGACCAGGAAATCCACCATCTCACCGATCGTCGTTGGCTGGTGGTACCAGGCAGGTACCGGGGGTGCAATGCGGGCTCCGGCTTCGGCCAGGCGGGTGAGGTTGCGCAGGTGGACGAGGTTCCAGGGCAGTTCCCGCGGCGCGATCACCAGGGGCCGGGCTTCCTTGAGGTGGACATCGGCCGCACGCTCGATCAGATCCAGGGCCACCCCGGAGGCGATCCGCCCCACCGTTCCCATGCTGGCCGGCAGGATCACCATGCCGCGGGTGAGGTAGCTGCCGCTCGCGATGGCGGCGGCCTGGTCGTTCCAGCGATGGCAGTGCAGCCGGCCGCTGTTGCAGCCGGTGCGATCGCGCCAGAAGCGCTCCTGGGCGTCGGGCTCCGATGGCACCCGCAGGCCCATCTCCGCCTGCCAGACGCCGATGGCGCCTCGGCTGGTCACCATTTCCACCGACTGGTTGTCCTCAAGGAGCAGTTGCAGGGCCCTTTCGGCCAGCGGCTGGGCGGAGGCGCCGGACACCGCCAGCACCACGGGAAGCGAGGACGGCACCATCCGTGGCTCAGCCCTCGCTCTCGGGACGTGCCGGGCCGCCATCGACATCGGCGTCGGTGGCATTGGTGGCCTCGGAACCATCCTGCTCGAATCCCTCCGGCTGGAGCACGGCCAGATCGATCTGATGGCGCAGGGCATCGACCTTCTGAATTTCCACATCCACCGCATCCCCCACCATGTAGGTGCGACGGAATTTGCGACCCACCAGACGGTTCTGGCGGGAGCGGTATTCGTACCAGTCGTCCTTGAGGGAGCTGACGTGCACCAGGCCCTCCACCTGGGAGAGGGGGACCTCCACGAAGAAGCCGTAGCTCTGCACGCCGCTGATCACCCCAGGCAGGGTCTGACCCACCAGGGGCTCCGTGTGGCGGGCCTGGGCCAGGGCCAGGGCATCGGACTGCAGTTCCTGCAGAAAGCGGCTGCGGCCGTTGAGACGCTGGGCCAGACCATGGGCCAGGCCCTGCTGGTAAGGGGCCAGCTGGGTTTGGGTCAGCAGGGGCCAGTCGGTGCTGCCATGGCAGGTGTCGCTGGCCAGGTCGGTGCTGATCTTGTGGCGCACGCTGGGCCGGTCCTTGCCGTCGACCAGCAGGGTCACCAGCACCTGTTGATTCCATAGGTCGGCGTAATGCAGGCCTGGGCAGCACCAGGGCGCCAGGGCGATCGCCTCACCGGCCACCGCGTGGGCGCCGGCTTCGGCCGCCAGCTGCACGGGCCTCAGGGCATCACGCAGCTGCTGCTGCAGGGGTCGGCCCCGGTCGGTGGCGGCGAAGACCGCAGCCAGCTCGGCGGCGCTGGCATTGCCATCGGCGCTGAGCTCCATCGGGATGTCCAGGGCCAGGGCCGCCTTGGCGACGTCATTGATCTCCGTGGCTTCAGGGGCCGGGTTGAGGGCGAAGAGGCCGGGCAGTTCGAGGGCCAGCAGGTGGCGGCCCAGGGCCCGGTGCGCCACCAGGACGGCTTCCCGCAGGATCCCTACCGGATCCTCAGCGGGCAGCTCCACCAGCCAGCCCTGATGGGCCGCATCCGGCGCGGGCACCTGAAGATCGCCCAGGCTGTCGATCGCGGGCATCGGCAGATCGAGATCGATCGAACCCGCCGCCAGTCGCCGCTGGCGCAGCAGGCCACTCAACTGGACCAGATGCTCCAGCAGGGGCAGGTGATCCTTGAGGGCCTTGAGGGGCGCCGGGGTGGTGCGGGCCTTGGGCTTGCGTTCGGCGAGGGCCTGCAGGGCCGCCCGGTCAACCCGGGCGGCCGGCGTGATCTGGCTCAGGCTGAAGCGGAAATGCTCGAGGTTCCCTTCCCCATCCAGCTCCAGGGCCACCGAGACGGCCGCCTGGCTTTCACCGGGGCTGAAGCTGCTGGCCTTGGCCAGGGCCGGGGGCAGCAGGGGAAGCCAGCGGCGTCCCACACAGATCGCCTCACCCTGGTCCCGCAGCCAGGAGTCGAGGCTGTTGCCCAGGCCGATCCGCTCGGCGATGGCGGGGCTGTGCACCCACAGCCGCCAGCCCCCCTCCCGTTCTTCAAGGGACACGGCTGGGAGGCTGGGGGCCTCAGCGCCGTCCCAGGCCTCCAGCAGCAGGGTCGGCAACGCCGTCAGATCGGCACGGCCCTTGGCGACCGGCTGCTTCAGGGTCGTGCGGGGGCAGGCCGGCCGTTCCTGCAGGCGGTGCTTGGCCAGCAGCAGATCGGTGTCGGCCGCCTCACCGCCATGCACCGGCAGGCTGCGGGCGACATGGCCGGCCGGACCGAACTGGGCCACGGGGAACCGATCGATCTTCACTTCCACCACCGCCTCCTCGGCCGGGTCAAGGTGGACCACATCGTCCTCCGGCAAGGCCACGGAGGTCAGCAGTCTGTCGTCGAGGGGTACGGCGACCAGCTGCCCGTCCTGACGTTCGACCTGGGCCAGCAGGCTGGGGGTATGGCGCTCGAGGATGCACTGGACTCCCCCTTCCGGAGATCGGCGCCGGCCCCCCTCACGGGTGATCTTGACCAGAACCCGGTCACCGTTCCAGGCATGGTTGAGCTGGTGGTCGCGGATGTAGATGTCCTCGCCGCCGTCTTCCCGCAGGGCGAAACAGAAGCCCTTGCTGGAGCAACGCAGGCGGGCCGGGATCAGCTCGGGGGTCTCGCAAGAGCGCAGGCCTTCGCTGTCCTCCTCCACCAACCCCAGACGCTGCAGGGCCTCCAACCCGATGCGCAACTGCTGCTTGCAGGACTTGGTGGTCAGACCCAGCGACTTCTCCAGCTTGGCAAGGGCCACCGCATCGGTCGTCGAGAGATGGTCGAGCAGATCGGCGACCGTGAACTTCATCGGATGGGGGGTACGCAGGGAATGGCGCTGCCTGGGCAGCGCGGTGGCCAGGGTGGTCCGGAACGCGACGGGGTTCGGCGGCCCCGCTGATGGCTGGATGGCCCGAGGCGGCGCACACCATCGCGGCGGACGTCATGCGGCGACTCTAAGGAGCGGAGGTGTCGGAGTCCTCGCCGGTCTCGGCCCCGGAGCGGAGGATGAGGCGGGTGCCGATGATCAGGAAGCCGGCGGCGGCGGCCAGCTGCAGTCCATCGGTGGGGATGACGCTGGAGAGGGAACCGCCCGCCGCCGCCCCCACCAGACTGGCCAGCACCAAAGCCGCGGCACTGCCGGCGAAGACGGCCCCGGGCCGGTTGGAGGTGCCGCTGATGCTGACGATGGCCAGCTGGGTTTTGTCGCCGAGCTCAGCCAGAAAGACGGTGGCGAAGGTGGAAGCGAGCAGGGCGAACGGCATGGCGTGCTTCGGGGTGACGATCTCAGGAGCTGAGCAGGTGCAAGGGCGCCAGGTGCAGCACCGCCTGGCGGCCGAGCCAAAGGCCCAGGGCCACCATCAGCACCCCCGCCGCCTGCTCGAGCTGGTGGGCGGGCATGACGGTGGAGAGCCAGCGACCCAGCAGCACCCCCACCAGGCTGGAGCAGATCAGGGCCAGCGAGGCTCCCACAAACACCGTGAACGGGCGGCCGGACTCGGCCGACAGCAGCAAGGCGGCCAACTGCGTCTTGTCGCCCAGTTCCGCCAGGAACACGGTGGTGGCGGTGCTCAGGAACACGCTGATCCAGGTGGAGGCCGCCGGGACGTCGGGATTGTTGCTCATGACGGCTGAGCGATGGTCCGAAGGAAACGGTGCATCACGGTGTGACGACCCCCCAGCTCGGCGCGGATCTGCTGCTTGCAGGAGGCGATGGCCAGAGCCTCCGGATCATCACCGGGCTGGCCGAACAGGGCAACCAACTGATCCACCCGGCAGAAGTCGGGTCGCTCCGCGTAGATACGGCAACGGCGGGAGCCGGTGTCGAAGTGGCGGCACCAGCCGTCCTCACCCACCATCGAAAGGTAAAGCTGTTGCTGCTCGGGCTTGAGAGCCTCGATCGCGTCGCCCCTGAGGGCCGGGTCGAGACGGCAGCAGGAGCCACAGCCACTGATGCATTGCCAGTGCTCGGATCGGGGCAATGGAGCGGTACGGGGACTTCCATTCACTCACACACCAGGCACGGCGCCAGCCATCACAACCGATCACGGCAGCCGGCAGCAGGCTCTGAAGACGCCAGCAGGCGACCTACACTCCTTGGCGATCGTCCCCTTCGCCAGCTATCGCCCCATGGGTATCGACTTTCATCTCATCTCCAACTTCGGTGCTCTGGCCCTGATCACCCTGGCCGGTCCGGCCGTGATCTTCATCCTCTACTACCGCCGCGGCGCCCTCTGAGCCCTCCGGCATCAGCAAATCGGCCAAGGCGTGATAAACCGGCCTGCCTTGGATGACATGGCCGGTGTAGGCCGCTATCGCAGCGGCCGCCACCAGCCCTGGCATCAGTTGCTGATCGCCCGCCAGGCGGATGGCGAAGGCGATCGTCATCACAGGCAGCTGGGTGGCACCCGCCAGCCCAGCCGCCATGCCCAGGGCCAGGCCCAGGTGCGGGTCGCCGGCCAGAGCCCGCACGACCCCGGCTCCGAACACCCCCCCCAGGGCAAAGGCCGGGTCGATCAGGCCTCCAGGAATCCCTGTTGAAAGCGCCAGAACGGGTCCGAGCAGCCGTGCGGCCAGCAGGGCCACCCAAGGCCAGTCGAGCGTCGTGTCGGCGTCCTGGTCAAGGACCAGGCGCATCAAGGCTTCCCCGTCTCCGCCACTGGCGCCGCCGGTCAGCAGGGCCAGCAGGCTCAGCGCCAGTCCAACGGCCAGGCCGAGACGCAGGGGCCGCAGGCGGGCGATCGGGGTGATCAGGGCCGTGGCCCGCACCAGCAACCAGGCGAAGCCGCCACCGAGCAGGCCGCCGCCGAGGCCGATCGGGATCGCCCACAGCAGCTGGTCAAGCTCCGATACCGGGCTGGCGTTAATGCCAAGGGCGTACATCGGCTGACCGCCCAGGTTGCTCACCAGCGCCGCCGCGCTGGCCAGCACCAGCGCCGGCCACACCAGCCGCTGCTGGAAGCTGCCGGTGAGTTCCTCAACCACGAAGATCACCCCCATCAGCGGCGTGTTGAAGCCGCCGGCCAGGCCGGCACCGGCCGCACCCGCCAGCAGATGGCCCCGACTGGCCCGGTGCAGCAGCCCCGGCCAACGCCGCAGCAGGGCCTGGCCCAGCGAAGCGCCCACCTCCACCACGGGGCCCTCCCGGCCCAGGGGCAGCAGGGCCAGGCTGGCCACGGTCCAGAGCCCGAGCCGTTCCCCCGTGGGGGCGGCGCTGAGCAGCTGGGCGCCCCGGTGCGGATCTTCCAGACAAAGCATCACCTGGGGGATGCCCGAGCCGGCACCGCGGCGCCAGGGGCCCTGCTGAAACCAGAGCAACAGCGGCACCAAAGGGATCGGCGCCAGGGCCAGCAGCCACCCGGCGGTGGTCCAGGTGCCACCACTGAACGCCGGCAGGGCGAAGAGCAGCCGGTCCTGCAGCACGTCGATGCGATTGAGGGGCCAGCAGGCCAGTCCCACCAGGCCTCCCAGCAGAGCCAGCTGGGCCAGGGAGCGCATCAGGCGGAAGCTGTGGCGGCTGTGGTGACGGCTCATCCTTCCGCCATCCCCAGGGCCATGGCCGCCTCCCGCAACAGGCCCTGCACGTAGGGGTGGAGGGGATCCCCCGAAGCGACGGGGGCGCCGGAGTCCGGCTGGATGGGCGAGCGCAGCTCCTCACCCGCGGCGTTACGAATCACCAGGCTGTCCCCCTGGCGCCGGCACCAGTAGGTGCGATCCCGCCGCTGCAGGACCACCCCATCGTCGCCGCTGCAGCGGATCGCCTCCAGCTCCAGCTGGAAGCGTTCCACCCCCTGCCAGTCATCGCGGCGCAGCCGAAAGGCCACATCCACCGGACCGGCCCACTGGCTGGCTCCCTGCCAGCGCCAGGCGATCGCCCGCAGCCGCGCCTCCCCCTGGGCCAGCTGCAGCTGCAGATGGCCACCGCGCAGCATTTTCTGCTCCACAACCTGGCAGCGGCTGGTCCAGAACAGGGGTGTGGAATGGCCGATGCCAAAGGGGGCCAGCCGTTGCAGGTGATGCCAGAACTCCCGGTCGATGCGCTCCAACCGCAACAGGGCCTCGGGTTCCACGGTGCGACCATCCCCCACCGCCTCCAGCCAGGTGCCGGCCAGGGCATCGAGCCGTTCCTGGAGGGCGGTCACTTTCTCGGCCCGCACCGTGAAGCCACCGGCGGCGGGATGGCCGCCGTGGCGCTCCAGCAGCTCGGCGCAGGCCGTCAGGGCCGCATCCACGGCGAAGCCCTTCGGAGCCCGCACCGAAGCCCGCAGCCGACCGCCCCCCTCCGCCGCCAGCAGGGCCACCGGACGGCCGAAGCGCTCCACCAGCCGGGAGGCGACGATGCCGATGACGCCGTGGTGCCAGTGGCCCTGGGCGAGCAGCAGGAAGGCGGGGCGCTGGGGTCCGTCGGCCTCCAGCAGGGCCAGGGCCTCCGCCTCGATCGCACCGCAGAGTTCCCGCCGCTGGCGGTTGAGGGCTTCACAGGAGCGGGCCAGCTCCAGGGCCCGCTCCGGATCCTCCGTGGTGAGCAGGTCGACCACCAGCTGGGGATCCCCCAGCCGGCCCACGGCATTGATGCGGGGGGCCAGCTGGAAGCCCACCGCCTCCGCATCGACCCGGTGCTTCTCCAGGCCCGCCAGTTGCCGCAGGGCCTGCAGGCCCGGCAGAGGGCTGCATCCCAGCAAGGGCAGACCATCAAGCAACCAGCGGCGGTTCACCCCCTGCAGCGGCGCCATGTCGGCGATGGTGCCGATGCAGAACAGGTTGAGGGCGATCTCCAGCCCCTGGCGGTTGTTCAGCCGCCGGCAGAGGGCGGTGGCCAGCACATGGGCCAGCCCCACGCCCGCCAGGCCCCGGTAGGGGGAGCCCTCGGGGGTGACGGCCGGATGCAGCAGGGCCAGGTGCGGAGGCAACCGGGGCGGCAGGGTGTGGTGATCGGTGAGGATCACCTCCACCTCCAGCGCTGCGGCGCGCTCCAGGGCCTCGATGGCGGCCACCCCGTTATCCACGGTGATCAGCAGCCGCACCCCCTCGGCCGCCAGCCGCTCCACCATGGCGGCGTTGAGGCCGTAGCCGTCCGCCATGCGGCTCGGGATGGCGGCCCGGGGCCGGGCGCCGAGGCGTTGCAACACCCCCACCAGCAGGGCGGTGCTGGTCATGCCGTCGGCGTCGTAGTCGCCGCAGATGGCCACCGCCTCGCCCGCTTGGCAGCAGCGCACCAGACGCTCGACCGCCAGCTCCAGGCTGGGGAAATGGGCGTCGGGATCAGGGGCGGCCTCGGGTTCGAGCAGCTCACGCACCGCCGCCTCCGTCAGCAGCCCGCGACGCCGCAGGATCGCCAGCAGTTCCTCGGGCAACGCGCCGGTGGCCTCCCGGTTGGCCGACGCCGGGTCATGGCTGCCCAGGGGAGTGGGCAGCAGCCAACGTCGCTCGTCGACGGCAGGGAGCAACGATGGGAGGGCGGGGCCTCCGCATTGTGGAAGGCGGGGCTTCGCCATGCACCCCTTAGCCTTTTGATGGCAACACGTGTGGCATCGGATGGCTCCGGCCCTGACGGCCCTGCTCTGGGACGTGGATGGCACCCTGGCCGAAACGGAGTTCGAGGGCCACAGGGTGGCGTTCAACCGCAGCTTCGCGGCCGCCGGTCTGCCTTGGCGATGGGACCGCCCCACCTACGCCCGGCT
Source organism: Cyanobium sp. Aljojuca 7A6 (assembly GCF_024346455.1). Classification (GTDB taxonomy): domain Bacteria; phylum Cyanobacteriota; class Cyanobacteriia; order PCC-6307; family Cyanobiaceae; genus Cyanobium. Next base: position 18,703 of record NZ_JAGQCY010000002.1, on the reverse strand, counting down.
GCTGGAAGTGAGTGGCGGCCACGAACGGATCACCCGTTTTCTGGAGCAGGCGGAAGGCCGCAGCCCCGAGCCGGAGCGGGTGGAGAACCTGCAACGCCATAAGCAGTCCCTCTACACCGATCTGGTGAGCCAGGGCGGGCTGGCCCTCCGGCCGGGGGTGGGCCGGCTGGTGCAGGCCGCCGCCGCCGCGGGCCTGAGGCAGGCCATCGTCACCACCAGCGGCCGCAGCGCCGTGACCTCCCTGCTCGAAGGCGCTCCGCCCGGGGTGGCCGGGGCCTTCGACTTCTGGATCTGCGGCGAGGACGTGGCAGCCAAAAAGCCCGATCCGGAGGCCTACCGGCTGGCCCTGCAACGCCTGGAGGCGGGTGATCAGGGCGTTTTGGTGCTGGAGGACTCTCCGGCCGGCCTGGCGGCCGCCACTGGCGCAGGCCTGCCCTGTCTGGTCTGCCTGAGTGTGGCCACCCGGGAGCAACCGGCCAGCGCCTTCAGCGCCGCCCTGGCCGTGGTCGAGAACCTGGAGGAGGAAGCCGGGGGCGGGATTGTGGTCCACAAGGGACCGGCTTGCCCCGGCCCCCAGGTGACGCTGTCGTGGCTGCAGCGCCTGATCGATCCACCATGACCCGCCTGCCCATGCAGCGCACCCGCTTTCAGGGACTGATCAGCCGACTGGGGGGACGGGCGGCCGGGCTGGTGCGACGCAGCTGGCGGACCGGCAGCTTGTCCGCTTTGGCCCTGCTGCTGGGATTCTTCTCCGGTCAGAACCTCACCAGCTTCCTGCTGCTCACCGCTCCAGGGGGGCGGCCGGTCGTGGTGTTCGGCCTGCTGCTGGTGCTGGAAACGGCGGTGCGATTGCGTACCCGCCTGGTGGGCGCCGAGGCCAGCCTGGGCTGGGTGATCGTCGACAACCTGCGCATCGGCGCCACCTACGCGATCGTGCTGGAGGCCTTCAAGCTTGGAACCTGAGCCAGCGGACGCCTGGGAGCGGCGGCTGGAGCAGGTCGGCGACCTCGGCCCGGTGCATCCAACCCTGCTGCGACACCTGGCTTTGCCGCTGCTGCGGCAGCTCGAGGACAGTCTGGGCTGCGGAACCACCCAGCGGCGACCGGTCCTGGCTCTGAATGGGCCGGTGGGTGCCGGCAAGACCAGCCTCGGCCGCGTCCTGGAACGCCTGGCCGCCCTGGGCGGCCTGCGGGTCGTGGTGGCTTCGATCGACGACGTTTACCTGCCCGCCGAGCAACGGCGCCAGGTGCTGGCGGGCAATCCCTTCGGTGTCAACCGTGTACCGCCCGGAAGCCACGACCTGCCGCTGCTGCTGAGGGCGCTGAAGGCCTGGCGGGCTGGGGACCCGCTGCGGCTGCCCCGCTTCGACAAGACCCAGGCCGGCGGCGAAGGGGAGCGGGCCGGCTGGCGGGAGCAGCCCGCGGACGCCCTGGTGATCGAAGGCTGGCTGATGGGCTGCCGTTCCCTGGGGCCGCTCGTGTTGGGCACGGGCCTGAAGAACGGTGCCGGACTTGAAGCCCTGACGACCGAGGAGCGCGACTGGTTGCCCCTCTGGGACCACCATCTGGCGGCCTATGGGGAACTCTGGGACGCCTGTGACGGCCTCTGGCTGCTGCGTCCCGAACAGTGGAGCCTGCCCCGACGCTGGCGCTTCCAGGCGGAGGCTCGACAGCGGCGCTCGGGTGGGGGCTGGCTCAGGGCTGACCAACTCGATGGTCTGGTACGAGCCACACTCCATTCGCTGCCCCCCGCCCTCTATCAGGACCCCCTGCTCAAGCAGGACCCATGTCTGGCGCTGAAGGGCGGCGTGTTCCTTGATCGCAGAAGGCGTTGCCGCCCCCTGCGGGCTCAGCTCTCTTCGCTGGCTTCGGCTTCTTCAGCGATCGGGTAGACGAAGCCCTGGGCGCGACCGCTCAGAACGGCTTTGCCCAGCGACATGGCCTTCTGGGCCGCTACACCGGCTTTGGCCTTCCAATGGGCATGGCGTTGATTGCGCTTGCCCTTGGAGGTTTTCTTCTTGGGTACAGCCATCCTGCTATCTCGTTGCCAAACGATGATCCTGCGTCGCCGACTCGCCTTTCGTCAAATCGCTACAGTCCATTCCTGATAAGGACGCCAGGCCTGTGAGCAGCAGTTCTCCTCCGGAGCCGGCCAAACCAGCGCCGCCGGTCCAACCGGGTTTCAGCCTGGGGGGCCAGTCATCAGCGGCACCCTCCCATAGCCAGCTGTTGCGGGACATTGAAGCCGGCAAGGTCAAGAGCCTGGAGCTGTCGCCCGCCCAGCGGGTGGTGACCGCCACCTTCCAGGACGGCCGCAGCCGCCAGGTGGCGGTGTTCAGCGACAACCAACAGCTGCTGCGCACCGCTGAACAGGCCAGGGTGCCCCTGTCGGTCCGGGATGAACGGCGTGATGACGCCATGGCGGGGCTGGTGACCAACGGCCTGCTTGTGGCTCTGCTGATCGCAGGGTTGGTTCTGTTGGTGCGACGTTCCGCCCAGGTGGCCAACAAGGCGATGGGATTCGGCCGCAGCCAGCCCCGTCTGCAGGAGGAAGGCGCGATCACGACGCGCTTTGAGGACGTCGCCGGCATCGCCGAGGCCAAGGAGGAGCTGCAGGAGGTGGTGACCTTCCTCAAGACCCCCGAGAGGTTCACCTCCATTGGCGCCCGGATCCCCAAGGGCGTGCTGCTGGTCGGTCCCCCCGGCACCGGCAAGACGTTGCTGGCCCGCGCCATCGCAGGCGAAGCGGGCGTGCCCTTTTTCTCGATGGCCGCCACCGAGTTCGTCGAGATGTTCGTGGGAGTGGGCGCCAGCCGGGTCCGGGATCTGTTCCGCCAGGCGAAGGCCAAAGCTCCCTGCATCATTTTCATCGACGAGATCGATGCGGTAGGACGCCAACGGGGGGCTGGGATCGGCGGAGGGAACGACGAACGGGAGCAGACGCTCAACCAGCTGCTGACGGAAATGGACGGCTTCGAGGACAACTCGGGGGTGATCCTGCTGGCCGCCACCAACCGCCTCGACGTGCTGGACACGGCCCTGCTGCGTCCCGGCCGTTTCGATCGCCGCATCAGTGTCGATCTGCCGGATCGCTCGGGTCGCGAAGAGATCCTCTCGGTTCACGCCCGCACCAGGCCCTTGGCAGAAGAGGTGTCCCTGGCCGACTGGGCCCGCCGCACCCCCGGCTTCTCCGGCGCCGACCTGGCCAACCTGCTCAACGAAGCGGCCATTCTCACGGCGAGACGCCAGAAGAGCCAGGTCGATGACCAGGCGATCGGCGATGCCCTCGAGCGCATCACCATGGGCCTGGCCGCCGCACCGCTGCAAGACAGTGCCAAGAAGCGGCTGATCGCCTATCACGAGATCGGCCACGCCCTGCTGACCACGCTGGTCCCCCCTGCCGACAAGCTCGACAAGGTGACGCTGTTGCCTCGGGCCGGTGGCGTGGGCGGTTTCGCCCGCACCATGCCGGATGAAGACATTCTCGATTCCGGCCTGATCAGCAAGGCCTACCTGCGGGCCCGGCTGGTGGTGGCCCTCGGCGGCCGTGCCGCCGAGCTGGTGGTGTTCGGCCCCAGCGAGGTGACCCAGGGGGCCAGCAGCGACCTGCAACTGGTGCGGCGCATCTGCCGTGACATGGTGATGCGCTACGGGTTCTCCAGCCTTGGCCACTTCGCCCTCGAAGAAGAGGGGGAGGAGGTGTTTTTAGGCCGCGACTGGATCCGCTCCAGTCCCCACACTTCCGTACGCACCGGCAATCGCATCGACGAGCAGGTGCGCCAGCTGGCCAACGAGGCCCTGGAGAGGGCTGTGGCGGTGCTGACCCCCCGCCGCGAGCTTCTCGATGAGCTGGTCAACCGGCTGATCGAGATGGAAACCATCGACGGCGACAGCTTCCGCGCCTTGGTGGACGCCCACGAGGCCTCTGGCGGCTCAGCCCTCGCCGCCGCCCAGTCCGGAGGCAAAGCGGATGTCCAGGCTGCGCAGGTGGGTGTGTAGGCCGGCGTCCTGAATCGGCAGCAGCCGTGCCATCCGGCCGCTTTCGTTGCCGTGGGCATGCCAGTGGCCTGGAGGGGTGATGAAAGCTCCCCCCGGCTCCCAATCGATACGGGTGGGGTTGAGGATGGCGCCATCGGCGCCAAGCTCGGTGCCCACCAGGCTGTAGCAACCAGGGTCGCAGTCGATGATCAGGTCGAGGGCCACCGACTGATGCCGGTGCGGCGGCTGAATGGCGCCATCGGGTACCACCCCAAGCATCGCCCAGAGGGTGTGGCTCACGGTGCGGGTGGCGGGTAGATCGGCATGGGCCAGCAGGATGCTCAGCCGGTTCGAGCGAGCGGCGCTGGGGTCCGCCAGCAGCTGCTGCAGGGCCTCCTCCTGGCGGGCGGCCGGGTAATGGATGGCACTGAAGCGGGGGCTGGCGGGCCGCACACCCAGGTAGCGCAGCAGGGGGGCGTCGTGAACCCAGTACAGAACGCTCTCCTCGGTGGCGTGAAGGAGGGGATCAGCACCGGCGGGCAGCACAAACAGATCACCCCGGCCCCAGCTGAGGCTGAGCGGTGCGCCGATGGCGTCACCCGTGCGCTCCAGCCGGCCGGCGCCGCGCAACACATAAAACAGGGAGCTGGTGGCGGCGGCGGCCGCCTTGAGGCCCTCGCCGGGCAGCAGGCGCAGGAAGTGGGCTGCCAGGCCAGGACTGGTGGCGGGGCCCTCGCAACCCAGGGCTTCGCTGAGATCAAGGGGCAACACCGCCGTGGGTCCCTGGCCATGCAGCTCAGCGCCCCACTGGTGGTAGCGAATCGGCTCGGTCAGCCCCGGCCGCACCGGATTGGCGGCCTGGCGGTAGTCGAAATAGAGGCCTGCAGACAGCCAGTCGTGGGCAGCGCCGGTGCTTTCGACAAGAACCGTGGGGCTGGGGGCCTGGATCGGTTCCATGGGAAAGGGGCGGATGAGCACAAAAGCCTATGGAATTCGCGGCGCCAGCGGCGACCGCCTACCGGCGAGCCCGAATCTCCGATCCGAGATCAGCCACCAGCGACGGCCGGCACGATGCTCACCTCATCGCCATCGCTGAGCACCGTGGCCTGGTTGTCCAGGAAGCGGATGTCCTCGCTGTTCACGTAGAGGTTGAGGAAGCGGCGCAGCTTGCCGTTCTCGTCACAAAGGCGGGCCTGGATGCCGGGGTAGCGACCTTCAAGGGCCTGCAGAAGACCGTCGATGCTGGCGGCCTCGAGGCTGACGCTGGCCTCGTCGTTGGTGAATTTCTGCAGTGGGGTGGGGATCAGAACCTGGATGGCCATGGAGAACGTCGGTGGGACTGGAAACGATGGAAAGGGGGCGACTCAGGCCGGCGTGGCCTTGCTCCCATGGGAGGCCTGGGATTGCGCCCAGGCGGCATTGAAACTGGCGAGCTGGGGCTCGATGGTGTACGGAGCGCCGATGCAGGAAGCGATCGCTTCGGTGGTCTTGAGGCCGTTGCCGGTGATGTAGGCGACGGTGGTTTCCGAGGGGTCGATCTTGCCCTGTTCCACGAGCTTCTTGAGCACCGCGATGGTGGTGCCACCGGCGGTTTCGGTGAACACCCCCTCCATTTCGGCCAGCAGCTTGATGCCGTCGATGATCTCCTCATCGCTGACCGCCGCGATCGTGCCGCCGGTGCGGTTGGCGATGTCGATGGCATAGGGGCCGTCGGCGGGATTGCCGATGGCGATCGACTTGGCGATGGTGTTCGGCTTCACCGGCGTGATGAAATCGCGTCCAGCGGCGAACGCCTGGGCGATCGGGGAGCAACCTTCGGCCTGGGCGCCACTGAAGCGCACGGGCTTCTCCTCGACGAGGCCCACCTTGATGAACTCGTCGAAGCCCTTGCGGATCTTGGTGAACAGGGAACCGGAGGCCAGCGGAGCGACGATGTGGTCGGGAAGCCGCCAGCCGAGTTGCTCAATCACCTCGTAGCCAAGGGTCTTGGAGCCTTCGGAGTAGTAGGGGCGCAGGTTGATGTTCACGAAGCCCCACCCGTAGGTGTTGGCCACCTCGGAACAGAGCCGGTTGACCTGGTCGTAGTTGCCCTTCACCGCCATCAGGGTGGGGTTGTAGACGAGGGTGCCCAGCACTTTGCCCAGTTCGAGATCACTGGGGATGAAGACACAGCACTCGAGGCCGGCGTGGGCGGCGATGGCGGCGGTGGAGTTGGCCAGATTGCCGGTGGAGGCACAGCTGACGGTGGTGAAGCCCAGCTCCCGGGCCCGGGTGAGGGCCACCGAGACGACGCGGTCCTTGAAGGACAGCGTCGGCATGTTGACGCCGTCGTTCTTGATGTAGAGCGAGGAGAGGCCGAGGCGCCTGGCCAGGCGATCAGCCTTGAGCAGGGGGGTGAAACCGGTGCCCACGTCGATGGGGTCGCCTTCGACGGGCAGGAATTCCCGGTAGCGCCAGATGGAGGTGGGGCCGGCCTCAATCGTGGCGCGGCTGACCCGACTGCGGATGGCGTCGTAGTCGTAGACCACCTCAAGGGGGCCGAAGCAGACGTCTTCACAGACGTGGCGAGCTCCGGCCTCGTAGGGATGACCGCATTCCTTGCAGCGCAGGCCCGTGAAGGTGGAACGGGAAAGGGTGGCGGTCAAAGCGGTCCCGGACACTTTTCAAAAAGCTAACAGCGGTGGCCGGCGCCTGTGTTTAAAGCCGATCTCCGGCATCGGGTAATCAGTCCTCCGCCGTGATCCAGCGATCGTGGCACCTTGTCGCCAGCAGGGTTCTGCCTACGCTCGGCTTGTGCCCGATCCCTCCTTTCTGCCAGCCCGCCTGAGGCCACGTCTCGCCGTCGGCCTTGCCATCGCCTTCGGGCTGCTGGTCGCCCTGTGGGCGGCGGCCCGGCTGTCGATCGAATGGCTCTGGTTTGCCCAGTTCGACTTCCAGGGAATCCTGGTGCGGCGCTGGATGCTGCAGATTTCGGCCTTCATCTTGGTCTTCGGGCTCGGCCTGGTCTTGCAGCTGGCCCAGCTGCAGCGCTGCTGGCGTCTGCGGGAGCAGGGCGCCGAGGCTCCTCGGCCCAGCGAACCCCTGCTGCGGCTGGGGAACGGCGCCCTGGTGGTGGTGCTGATCGGCCTGGTGCTGCTGCTGGCTGGTGGCCTCAGCTACCTGATGGTGCAAGCCAGGGGGCTGATCGAGAACCCCTTCAACGGCGATGTGATCACCGGCTTCTCCGTGCTCAGGGATCTGCCGCCCCTGCTGGTGGCGGGCCTGGCGGGGGGCCTGCTGCTGCCGTTGCTGCTCTGGCCCCACACCACCTTGCGGATCACCCTGGCGGCCTCCCTGGCGGGCTCGGCCACGGCGGTGGCGCGGGGCTGGAGCCTTTGGCTGCCGGCCCTGCTGGCGACACCCTTCGGCGAAGGCGATCCTCTCACCGGTTTCGATCTGTCTTTCACCGTCCTGCGGCTGCCGGCCCTGCGGCTGGTGCTCAGCGTGATCCTTGCCCAGGGGCTGGTGGGGCTGGCGGCCTGCCTGCTGCTCACCATCGGCAAGGGCCGCAGCCTGACGGATCTGCACTTTGATGGCCTCAGTAAGGCCCAGCAGCGGGTGCTGCAGCCCCAGGTGGCGGCCCTGGCCGTTGTGATGGCCCTCAGCAATGCCCTGGCACCCTTTGATCTGATGGTGCAGGGCAGCGGCGTGGCCTCGGGGGCGGGCTACGTGGATCTGCACGTGCGCCTGCCGCTGCGGCTGCTGTTCGCCGTGCTGCTCCTGCTCACGGCCTTCGCCCTGCTGGTGCCGCTGCCCAGGGGCTGGTTCCGGCGCGGAGCCCTGCTGCCCCTGGCCGGCACCGCCCTGCTGGTGCCCATCAGCGAGTGGGTCCTCGCTCCTTTAGCCCAGCGCTTGTGGGTGCAGCCGCGGGAGCTGGCGGTGGAAGCCCCCTACCTGGAACGCAGCATCCAGGCCACCCGCCGTGCCTTCGGCCTGGAGCATGTGCGCACCATCCGGCTGGAACCCCGCCAGGGCCTGACGAAGGCGGATCTGGCCAGCGCCCCCGGCACCCTCGACAACATCCGCCTCTGGGACAGCCAGCCCCTGCTGGCCGCCAACCGCCAACTGCAGCAGCTGCGGCTCTACTACACCTTTCCTTCGGCGGATGTCGATCGTTATCCGCTCCAGGGCAAATCCGCCCGCGACGGCTCCCAGCAGGTGCTGATCTCAGCCCGGGAACTCGACAGCAGCGCCCTGCCCCCCGGCTCGCGCACCTGGTTGAACCGCCATCTGGTGTTCACCAACGGCCACGGCTTCACCGTCTCGCCGGTGAACGCCTTCGGCGCCGACGGCCTGCCCCTGTTTTTCGTCAAGGACCTGGGCAGCAGCGGCCGGGTGCAGGGCCTTCCCGAACTGGGCGTCACCGACCAGGAAGCCCAGGCGGCCCTGCCGGTGGGCAGCCCGAGCCTCTACTTCGCCTCAGGCCCCTCCCCCTACGCGATCGCCCCCACCAAGGTGAAGGAGTTCTCCTATCCGGAAGGAGAACTCAATGTCTACACCCATTACAACGGCACGATTGGCATCTCCCTCGCCCATCCCCTGCAGCGGCTGGCCGCTGCGGTGTATCTGCGGGAGCCGCGGCTGCTGTTCACTGGTTCCTTCACCGAGCGATCACTGCTGCTGCTGCGGCGCCAGGTGAACCAGCGGCTGACCGCCCTGGCGCCGTTCCTGCGCTTCGAAAGCCAGCCCTACCTGGTCACCGCCCGGGTAGCCGGCAGCAAGGGATACCGGCCGGAGCAATACCAATACTGGCTTCTGGACGGCTTCACCACCAGCCGCTCCTATCCCTACAGCGATCCCAATCCCCAGGGCCTGCGCTACTTCCGCAACCCGGTGAAGGCGGTGGTGGATGCCCACGACGGCCGACTCTGGTTCTATGTCAACGACGCCAGAGACCCGGTGCTGCGCACCTGGATCCGTGCCTTCCCCGAACTGTTCCGGCCGCTTTCGGCCATGCCGCCAGCCCTGCTGGCCCACATCCGGGTGCCGAAGAGCCAGTTCGACATCCAGTCAGAACGGCTGCTGCGCTACCACGTCACCGATGTCCGCACCTTCTACAACGGTGACGACGTCTGGTCGGTGCCCAGCGAGATCTACGGCGAAAACAACGTACCGGTGTCTCCCTACCACCTCACCCTGCAGCTTCCCGGCGAGGACCGCTCCGAGTTCGTGCTGCTGCTGCCCTTCACCCCGCTGAAACGCTCCAACCTGGTGGGCTGGCTGGCGGCCCGTAACGATCCACCCCATTACGGGGAGCTGCTGCTGGTGCGCTTCCCCCAGCAGCGGCTGCTGCTCGGCCCCCAGCAGATCACCGCCCTGATCGATCAAGACCCAACGATCAGCTTCCAGTTCGGCCTCTGGAACCGGCTCGGCTCGCGGCTGTTCCGCGGAAATTTGCTGGTGTTGCCGGTGGGCGAGGGCCTGCTCTACGTGGAGCCGATCTACCTGCAATCAAAAAGCAACGACCTGCCCACCCTGGTGCGGGTGGTCGTGACCGACGGACGTCGTTTCGTGATGGAACGCAGCCTGCGCCGAGCCCTCGAGAGGCTGGTGGAAGAGGAGCCAGGCGGCAAGGAGGCGGGCAGCCCCAGACCTCCCCTGCCCCTTCCGGCAGGGACGCCGTTGCCCCTCCCCCTGCCACTGCCATGAGAGCGCCATGAAAAAGGGGGCCCCTGGGCCCCCGAAGGATCGCTGACAGGACGCCTTTCAGACGGCCACGGCGGTCTTGGGATCGAGGGCGCCCTTGGCGTAGAGGGCGGCGTAGTAGTTGATGTCGCGCTGCTTGATCTTGCTGGCGTTGCCGGCACACCAGAACTGCTGGTAACGGTCGAGGCAGACCTTCTTCATGTAGGCCCGGGCGGGCTTGTTGAAGTGGCGGGGGTCGAAGTTGGCAGGATCCTTGGCGGCGGCTTCACGCACGGCGGCGGTGAAGGCGAGGCGGTTGTCGGTGTCGATGTTCACCTTGCGCACGCCGTTGCGGATGCCTTCCTGGATCTCCTCAACGGGAACGCCGTAGGTCTCGGGGATGGCGCCGCCGTACTTGTTGATCATGTCCAGCCATTCCTGGGGAACGGAGCTGGAGCCGTGCATCACCAGGTGGGTGTTGGGGATGGCCTTGTGGATCTCGGCGATCCGGGAGATGGCCAGCACTTCGCCGGTGGGCTTGCGGGTGAACTTGTAGGCGCCGTGGCTGGTGCCGATGGCGATGGCCAGGGCATCCACCTTGGTCTTGGCGACGAAGTCGGCCGCCTCGGCGGGGTCGGTGAGGAGCTGGGAATGGTCGAGGGAGCCCTCGAAACCATGGCCGTCCTCGGCTTCACCCTTGCCGGTTTCCAAAGAACCCAGGCAACCCAGTTCGCCTTCCACACTCACGCCGATGGCGTGGGCCACATCCACCACTTCCTTGGTGACGGCCACGTTGTAGTCGTAGCTGGCGGGGGTCTTGGCGTCGGCCTCGAGGGAGCCGTCCATCATCACCGAGGTGAAGCCGTTGGCGGCGGCGCCGTAGCAGGTGGCGGGGCTGTTGCCGTGGTCCTGGTGCATCACCACCGGGATGTCGGGATAGGTTTCCACCGCGGCCAGGATCAGGTGGCGCAGGAAGCTTTCGCCGGCGTACTGACGGGCGCCGCGGGAGGCCTGCAGGATCACCGGGCTGTCGGTTTCATAGGCAGCCTCCATGATCGACTGCACCTGCTCCAGGTTGTTGACGTTGAAGGCAGGAATGCCGTAGCCGTTTTCTGCGGCGTGATCGAGCAGCAGACGAAGCGGTACGAGCGCCATGGGAAATCTCGCGGTTTTTGGGTGGGTACGGTTGGGGAGAACCGTGGTCGAAGGACGGCTGGCGGGATCCTCCCGCCGGGTCTGACGGGGAGTCTAAGGGATGCCCTACGGGCTTCCTGTGCCCAGGCGGGCCCAGTCGCAGCAACGCTGGCTGGTCACGGCCTCGGCAAGCCCCGGCACCATCGGCCGGCGCTCCCTTACCGCCTGTGCCCACCAGCCCAGCAACCGTCGCACCGGGGCGATGCGCCCGTCCTCCCAGGTGCGGCCATAGGCCAGGGTCGGATCGGCCGGGATGGGCCGCAGGGCCTCCCCCGGCCGGGCCATCCACAGCTGCATGCCATGCACGTAGTCGGCCTGGTTGCTGGAGCCCAGCACCAGCGTGGCCTCGCTGCCGTACAGCTCGATCCAGTAACCCCGCCCCGCCCGGGCCACCGAGGAGAGGCTGAGCTGGGCGGGAACGGCCCGGCCCCGGCGGTCTTCGAGGTCGAGCTGGATCAGGGCGCTGTCCTCCGCATCCACCACGCCCATGGCGGTGGTGCCGGGGATGGGGCGCTCGGCGATGGCGGTGCTGAGCCGGGCGGTGAGGCCCCGGCTGGGGCCGATCAGCCAGTGGAGGGTGTCGAAGGCGTGGGTGCCGAGGGCCCCGAGCACGCCGCCGCCGGCCACCGCCTGGGAGTACCAGGTGTGGGGCCGGCGGGGATCGGCGCGGCTGCTCATCAGCCAGTCGAACTTCACCAGCCAGGGATCCCCCAGCACCCCCTGGGCGACCAGGGCGGCCAGCTGCTGGACATGGGGCACGGCCCGGTACTCAAAGTCCACCGCCACCCCCAGGCCCCGTTCGATGGCGAGGCGCTGCAGCGCCTCCACCTGCTCGGCGTTCAGCGCCACCGGCTTCTCCAGCAGCAGGTGCTTGCCGGCCTCCAGGGCCGCCCTGGCCAGGGCGAAGCGGGGTTCGGGGGGGGTGGCGATCACCACCGCCTCCACGGCGGGATCGGCCAGCAGGGCGGCGAAGTCGTCGAAGGCGGGCAGCTCCGCCGCCTGGCCCGCGGCGGCGGCCCGCTCCTTGCGGGGATGCCAGAGGGCCACCGGGTCGGTGCCCGGGCAATCGCGCAGGGCCGGCAGGATCACTTTCTCGCCGAAGCCAAGGCCGGCGATGGCAACCCGCAGGGGAGCGTCAGGCCGTCGCATCGCTTTCCTGGGACAGGCGGGCAGCCGCGCAGGCGGCGTGCAAGACCCGGATTGTGAGGTTGTCGCCGGCGGCGGCTTCCCAGGTGGCGCCCCAGCGGGGCAGGCCGTTGACCGACGTGTCGCGGTAGAGCTCCTCGTCGCAATCGAGCTGCATCACATACAACTGCCCGACGGGGGGGCGATCGTCCTCGGCGGCATCGGGGGCGGCGGCGGGCTGGAAGCGGCTGAGCACCGAGAGGCGACCCTCAGGGTCGAAGCGCAGGCTGCCGGAGTCCCACCACTGGCGGCCCTCTGGGCTGGCTTCCACCTCCTGCCAGTCGACCGGACCGGCCATGGCGGCGGCGGGAGACATCAGCCAGCACCCCAGCAGCAGCAGCACCGCCAGCAGACCGGCGGCGAATGGGGCGCGGCCACCGCTCATGACACCGCTCATGGCACCACGGACACGGCCGGCCGCAGGCTGCCGTGCAGCCGCAGCAGGGTGGCCAGGGTGCCGCGCAGCTCGGGCCGGGGCACAATCGTGTCCACGAAGCCGTGGTCCTGCAGATACTCGGCGGTCTGGAAACCCTCGGGCAGCTTTTCGCCCAGGGTCTGCTCGATGACGCGCCTGCCGGCGAAGGCGATCATCGCCTTGGGCTCGGCCAGGATCAGATCGCCCAGCATGGCGAAGCTGGCGGTGACCCCACCGGTGGTGGGATGGGTGAGCAGCGGCAGGTAGAGCAGTTCGGCGCTGCGGTGGCGCTGCAAGGCGCCGGACACCTTGGCCATCTGCATCAGGCTGAGCATCCCCTCCTGCATGCGGGCACCGCCGGAGGCGCAGACGATCAGCAACGGGTAGCGGCGGGCGGTGGCCAGTTCCACCAGCCGGGTGAGCTTCTCGCCCACCACCGAGCCCATCGAACCGCCCATGAAACGGAAATCCATCACCCCCAGGGCCAGGGGCATGCCCTCCAGGCGACAGAGGCCGGTGACCACCGCATCGCGCAGGCCCGTGGCCCGCTGGGTGTCCCGCAGCCGGTCGGCATAGCTGCGCCGGTCCTTGAAGGCGAGGGGATCGGTGGGGGCCAGATCGGCATCGATCGGCTCGAAGCTGCCCTCATCGGCGATCAGGCGGATGCGCTCGCTGCTGTCGATGCGGTGATGGTGGCCGCAGCCCTTGCAGACGCTGGCGTTGGCGATCAGGTCCTTGCGGTACACCACCAGGCCACATTCGGCGCACTTGCTCCAGAGGCCATCGCCCTCGTCGGCTTCAGGCCCCTTGCTGGCCCGCACGGCCGGGGCGTTCTTGCGGCGATCGGCGAACCAGTCGAACAGGGACATGGGGCGACGGAAGCAAGGGTGACGGCTGACCAGTCATTAAAGACCCAGGCCCCACAGATGCAGCCAGGGGGCATGGCCACCGATCCAGACGGCCAGGGCACCGGCGGCGAGAAAGGGCCCGAAGGGGAAGGGTTGTTGGGGGCCGAGCCGGCCGGTGAGGCGGGCCAGCCCGCCGATCAGGGCGCCACCGAGAACGGACAGGCTGACGGCCAGGCCGAGACCCAGAGGTCCGAGCCAGGCCCCCATCAGGGCCGCAAGCTTGGCGTCCCCGAGCCCCAGGGCCGGCCGGCCCATCGCCTTCTCAGCCAGGGCGCTGAGGGCCTCGAAGCCCAGCAGGCCGGCGGCCACGGCCAGCAGATGGGAGAACAGCAGGCTGCGTCCGACCACGGCCCCCTGCTGAAAGCCGACGGCGGCCGTGAGCGCCAGGCCCAGCCACACCCCCCAGCGGCAAAGGGGTTCCGGCAGCCAGAGGCTGTCGAGGTCGATCAGGGCCAGGGGGAGCAGCCAGCTGGCCAGCAACCATCCGGCCGCCAGCAGCAGCCAGGGGCTGGGATCGGGGCCCATGGCGGCGGGGCGGGCGAAGAGCATCGCCACCCAGAGGCCGGCGGTGAGCAGCTCCACTAAGGGGTAGCGAACGGCGATGGGCGCCTGGCAGTGGCGGCAGCGGCCGCGCAGCAGCAGCCAGCTGAGCAGCGGCAGGTTCTCGAACCAGGCCAGGGAGGCGCCGCAACGGGGGCAATGGCTGCCGGGGAACACCAGCGACTCCTGCCGCGGAAGCCGCCAAACCACCACGTTCAGGAAACTGCCGATGCAGGCGCCCGCCAGGGCCACGAAGGGGGCCAGCAGGGACAGGGGAAGGACCGTCGACAGGAGAGGGGCTGGGGTCATGGGAGCAGGCGGCTGGTCCCCCCCCGGGCGCTGCGGCCCCGGGCCGCGCGGGGACGCAGCAGGTCCATCGACACGTACTGCTCATCCGGCAGGAGGATCGGGAGCTCAAACACCACCCGTCCCTGGGGGCCGGAGCCGAGAAGGACGACCCCCAGCGGCTCTGGCGCGGTGGGGCAGGACTCCAGGAAACGGAAATAGACGCGGCGCGCGTGACACAGCAACTCGCCGCTGTTGATGCGATCGAGGCGGAGGAAGCCCTGGGACGAGGACGTCGAAGACTCCACGCCACGGATCTGGAAGGACGGACTGCCGGATCCGGAAGGTTTGATGGTGGGGGGCTGGGCGGTGATGGGATTCACCGGTTCCTTTCGGGGGATCTTAGGGCCGAAAGGAAGATCAAGAGGCTGATCTTCAGCTGAGTTTCTTCTGCTCCTCGATCATCTTGTGGATGATCGGAGTGAGGATGATCTCCATCGCGAAGCCCATCTTGCCGCCGTTTACCACGATGCTGGTGGGGCTCGACATGAAGGAGCCGTTGATCATGCGCAGCAGGTAGGAGAAGTCGATGCCCCACTTCTCCCGGGCACCCTTGCGGAAGTGAATGATGACGAAGCTCTCGTCAGGGGTGGGGATGTTGCGGCAGATGAACGGGTTGGAGGTGTCCACCGTGGGCACCCGCTGGAAGTTGATGTCGGTGAGGCTGAACTGGGGGCAGATGTGGTTGATGTAGTCCGGCATGCGACGCAGGATCGTGTCGACGATCGCTTCGGCCGAGTAGCCGCGCTCGGCGTTGTCGCGGGAGATCTTCTGGATCCACTCCAGGTTGGCGATCGGCACCACACCGATGAGCAGATCCACCATCGAGGCCACGTCGTAACCGTCGCCCACCACGCCGCCGTGGAGGCCTTCATAGAAAAGAAGATGGGTGTCGGAGGGGATGGATTCCCAGGGAGTGAATTGGCCGGGCTCCAGGCTGGTTCCCAGACGAGCGTTGTGCTCGGCCGCCTCCTCCACCGAGTGGAGGTAGTAACGGCGGTCGCCGCTGCCGGTCTCGCTGTAGGTGCGGAACAGCTCTTCGAGCTTGTCGAAGATGTTGGCCTCGGGGCCGAAGTGGGAGAAGTTCTCCCCGCGGGACTGGGCTTCGGCCATCGCCTGCTTCATCGGGCCGCGCTCGAAGCGGTGGAAGCTGTCGCCTTCCACCACCGCCGGGATGATGCCCTCGCGGGAAAAGATGTGCTCGAAGGCCCGTTTGACGGTGCTGGTTCCCGCTCCCGAGGAACCGGTGACTGCCACGACCGGGTGACGCTTCGACATCGACGCAGGGGGGTTCAGAGGGTGTGAGTTTGGCAGGTCGCCGGTCCGCACCCCCAACGGGCGTTACCTGACGGGGGCGTTCAGGCGGGCAGGGCCGCCAGCAGCTGTGCGCCCATGGCCTGGCAGCCCACCCGGGTGCAGCCTTCGCCCATCAGCAGGTCGCCGGTGCGGTAGCCGGCGGCCAGCACCCGGTCGACGGCGGTCTCGAGGTCGGCGGCGGCCGCCTCCTGCTGCAGGCCCACCCGTAGCAGCATGGCGGCCGACAGCACCATGGCGATCGGGTTGGCCAGGTCCTGGCCGGCGATGTCGGGGGCCGAGCCGTGCACGGGCTCGAACAGGCCCGGACCGCCTGAGCCGAGGGAGGCCGAAGGGAGCATGCCGATCGAGCCAGTGAGCATGGCGGCCTCGTCGGAAAGGATGTCACCGAAGAGGTTGCCGGTGAGCAGCACGTCGAACTGACGGGGGTCGCGGACCAGCTGCATGGCGGCGTTGTCGACGTACATGTGACTGAGCTCGACGGCGGGGAACTCGGCGTGGATCGCCTCCACCCGGTCGCGCCACAGCTGGCTGACATCGAGCACGTTGGCCTTGTCGACCGAGCAGAGCCGGCCGCGGCGGGCCGCCGCCAGACGGAAGCCCACCCGGGCGATGCGGTCGACCTCATGATCGGCATACACCATGGTGTTGAAGGCCCGAACGCCGCCATCCACCGCGATGCGCCCCTTGGGGGTGCCGAAGTAGATGCCGCCGATGAGTTCGCGCACCACCAGCAGATCCACCCCCTCAATCACTTCGGGCCGCAGGCTGCTGGCACCGGCCAGGGCCGGGATGATCTTGACGGGCCGCAGGTTGGCGAACAGCCCCAGGCCGGAGCGCAGGGCCAGCAGGCCGCTCTCGGGACGCTGCTCCCGGGGCAGGGCGTCGAAGCGGGGGGCACCGATGGCGGCCAGCAGCACCGCATCGGCGGCCCGGCAGGCGGCCAGAGTGCTCGCCGGCAGGGGCTCGCCGGTGACGTCAATGGCGGCGCCGCCGACGGGCTGGGGATCGAAGGAAAGGCTGAAGCCGTGGCGGCCGCTCACCACCTCCAGCAGCGTACGGGCCACTGCGGTGATCTCCGGGCCAATGCCGTCCCCCGCGAGCAGGGTGATCCTGTAGCTGGTCATCGCGAAGGGGGGCCGCTCAGCAGGCGAGGCTACTTCTGCAGCTGGCGCAGGGTGCGGGCCATCTCAGGCAGCTTGTTGAAGACGGCGGAGCAGCGCAGCCAGAGTCGGTTGGGAATGGCGGGGTACCCGCTGACCACCTCTCCGGCGGCAATCTCGCCATGGATGCCGGACTTGGAGGAGGCGATGGCCCGATCACCGATCACGGCCCGGTTGGCCACCCCCACCTGGCCGGCCAGGATCACACCGTTGCCGAGCACGGCGCCGCCGGCGATGCCCACCTGGGCGGCCAGGGCACAGCCCTTGCCCGTCACCACGCCATGGCCGACGTGGACGAGGTTGTCGATCTTGGTGCCGGCACCGATGCGGGTCTCACCGACGGCGGGACGATCGATGGTGGAACCGCAGCCCACCTCGACGCCGTCCTCGAGCACCACCTGGCCGGTCTGGGGCATCTTCACCCAACCGGTGGCGGTGGGCACGAAACCGAAGCCCTCGGCGCCGATCACTGCCTGCGACTGCACCACGCACCCCGCCCCGAGGCGGCTGCCGGGGTGGAGCACCGCCTGAGCATGGATTTCGCAGCCTTCGCCGAGCTGCACATTCTCATAAAGGACGACCCCGGGATGGAGCACGCAGCCGCCGGCCACAACGCAGTCGGCGCCGATCACCGCGTGGGCCCCCACATGCACCGCGGCGGCCACAGCCGCGCTGGGGTCGACCACGGCACTGGTGTGGATCCCCGGGGGCTTCGGGGTGGGCGGATGCAGGGCGGCGAGGGCTTCGGCGAAGCCGAGCCGGGGGTTGGCGAGGGCCACCCAGGCCAGGCCGCGGTCGCTGGCCAGCTGCTGGATCTCTTCGTCGAGGGGCAGCAGCAGGGCGGCGGCACGGCTGGCGGAGAGAGCGGCTGCCAGGGCGTTGCCGGGTTCAAGGAAGGCCAGCTGGCCGGGGCCGGCGCGATCCAGCGCTTCGGCACCCGTGATCTCCGGATCCCCCGCCAGGTTCCGCGGGCTGCCGTCCTGCACGGCGCCGATCCGGGTGAGCAGGCTGCTGAAGCGCATTCCCCAGGGGGCGGACGGCCCGGATCGTAGGCCCCACGCCCACCCTTGGAGGCGGGATCAGGGGGCCGGATCAAGCAGCTCCTGCAGGGGCACGAAGCTGTAACCGCGCCGACGCAACGCAGGAACGATGTGGCGCAGGGATTCCAGGGTGCGGCCGCTGAAGGCCGGGGTGTCGTGCAGCACCAGGATGCCGCCGGGATGGGCATTGAGGCGCACAAACAGGCGCACGAACCAGAGGGGCGGCCGCAGGGTGTCCCAGGGAAAGATCGAGCCCAGCACCAGGCGATAGGAACGGTCCGACAGCCAGCCCAGCATGGCCCGGTGGAACCAGCCGCCACCGGGGCGGAACCAGCGCCATTGAAGTTGGGCTGGGGCGGCGGCCCTGGCGATCGCCCGTTCGGTGTCGCTGAGCTGCTGCTGGAAGGCGGACGGCGGCAGGGAGGCGGAGCGTTCGTCGCACCAGAGATGGTTGCCGAGGTCGTGGCCCTGCTGCAGGGCCCGGCGCGGGAAGCGGTGATCGCGCTGCAGGTGGGAACCAATCAGAAAGAAGGTGGCCGGCACCTCCAGTTCCCGCAGCAAGGCCAACAGGGCCTGCGATCCTGGGCCGCTGGGGCCGTCGTCGATGGTGAGAGCGAGCCGCTTCTGCCCCCCCCGGCCGCAGAAGACCACACCGGGAAACAAGGGCGCCAGCAGGCCGCGAATCAGCAGAGAAGGCAGCAGCACCACGACCACCACCAGATCCAGCAACAGGATCAGGGCCAGGACGGCGAGCAACAGGGTCATGGGCGGGGCCTAGCTGAAGAACGATGACACCGGTGGCGCGCCATGGGCCAGCGGCGGCTGGGCTGGCTAGGAGCCTGCTGAAATAGCCGCCAATCCGACTCCAGCCACAACGTTTTTGTCTGTGACGGCCATGGACAGCCCTGATCGGCAGTGGGGTTCAACTCTTCGGGTGGATTTTCTTGGCCCTTGTGCC
>NZ_JAGQCY010000019.1 GCF_024346455.1 Cyanobium sp. Aljojuca 7A6 | reverse complement strand
GTCCGTTTCTTGGCCGTGGTCTGCTCGTAATCACCAAACCCAAGCTGCTTACCACCCATGAACCCAGCCCTTACCTGCGATCACAGGGCAATTTTCGCGTGAGTGCGCCGGCTTTTCCAGGGTCTCCTTAGCAGTCCGAAACAGCATCTCATGGCTGTTGAGTGCCGCTTGCTACCTCATGCAGCCGGAATTTGGCCTTTGCGAACCGGAGACGGGTGCCAGATGAGCAACGGCTTCTTCTACGACCTGCCCCTCATTCCCCCTGATGAGATCCAGGCACTCCACTGCAAGCTGGCGGTGGACGTCTCCTCAAAGACCATCGTGGAGTCGTGGAAAAGCTCCGAACCAATCAACCCATTGTGGTTGCCTTTGGGGGACCGGCAAGCTATCAGTTCTGTCCGATGGCAGAACTTTCATAAGGCCAAAGTGGAACTGCAGACTATGCCCCTAGGCCGAACTATCTACGAACAGGCTGGCGTGGAGCTATCGAGCCCATTCAAGACCAATCCCAGAAAAGTTAAGCCATGAAGGTCTACGTCGGCATTACCGATACGGACTGGTTCCGATACCTTAGATCCTGTAAAGCTGAGGAGATGAATTTCTGGCGACCCCGGGCGACAAGTCAATTCAGGGTGCTTGAGCCGAACGAGCTTTTCTTGTTTAAATCGAAGTACCCAGAAAACAAGATTATTGGCGGGGCTTTTTTGTTCGACATACAACCCTTCCACTTGAACTTGCCTGGAAAGCTTTTGGTGACAAGAATGGCATGCCCGACCTTCTCCATTTTCGCCGCAAGATTCAAGAGCTGCGACGTGACAGCGAATACAACCCAGCGATTGGATGCACAGTCCTGACTCAACCATTTTACTTAGATAATGAAAACAAGATAGATCCACCTTCTGACTGGTCGTCCAATATCGTTACAGGGAAAAGCTATGAGATCTTGCCGGGGAGCGAGGGGTTAAGGCTCTTTGAGGCCGCACAGACTTTTTTCTCATTAGAGCCAAAGGTTGAAGAAGGCGAAAATAGCGGACCCACAGTGCGGTTTGGCAAAGAACAGCTCATCAAGCCAAGACTGGGCCAGGGTGGCTTCCGGGTCGTGGTAATGGATGAGTATTCGCGCAGATGCGCCATCACAGGAGAGAAGACATTGCCGGTCCTGGAAGCTGCACATATCAAGCCATATTCAGAAAATGGACCTCACCAGATTTCCAACGGAATCCTGATGAGATCTGATCTGCATACACTTTTTGACAATGGATACCTGACTTTGACCAAAGAGTTTCATGTAGAAGTCAGCAGGCGTATCAGAGAGGAATTTTCGAATGGGCGCGAGTATTACGCTATGCATGGGAAACGGCTTGTCTCACTCCCCGGCAACTCAGCCAACCAGCCTGACCCAATGTTCTTGGAGTGGCATCAAAGCAATTGCTACAAAGACTGACTGGCTTGATCATGGGCTATCGCCTTGCAAGATTAGTTAATGTTCGCAAGTTTGGCATCAACGAGTCCCAATGCATCCGCCCGCGGGAACGGCCAGAAGCCCGCACTTCCACCACCAATGCACTTCACCGATGAAAGATACAGATTGGATGAGATGGTTTTGGAGAGTCGGGACTGGGCGCGATGGTTTTCCTCCTGTCATCCGCTCAGCGGGGGGATGGCGGCGATGGCAACTTCTCGATCATGTCATCGGAGTCGCCCTGGAATTCATTCATTAGCTGGTAAGCGTCAGCACGATCCTGATCACTGGGCGGTGAAGCTGCAACCGGCCTGACGAGGCCCTTGGATTCAGGCCGAAGGCTCCGGCAACACGCCATCCACCTCAAACTGCCCCCGCTGGAAGTGCCACACGCTGTTGTCATCCAGGCATCGGAAGACCACATCCAAGGCATGGCTCTCCACCTGCACATCCACCTGATCGAAGGGGGTGCCCTGAAACACGCAGCAGCTGATCGCGCCGAACTGCACCACCGCGTCATCGCTGCGGGCTGAGTGGTACTCGAACGCTTCGATGCCGGCTTCGCGCATCCGCTGGCCCGTGTCCTGGGCGAAACGCGTATCGACTGGATCACGCAAGCCACGCTGCAGGGCTTTGGAGCGTTGCTGCTGCAGCTGCAGTCCAAGCTCCGTATGCACGTTCACGTGGAACAGGGTTTTGCGCATCGCCGCACTGCGCGGAAAGGGCTTTTCCGGTCCGGCTTGAAACACCAGCTCGTAGTAGGCCCCCTCCAGGAGGCAACCTAGGCGTAATCGTGAGCCATAGAACAGGCCCCGTTCCCACGGCCTGGAAAAGCGCGACCCATAACGCTTCGGATAGCGGAAAGGCGTCAGCAGCAACCGATGCCGCACCGGGCATTCCTGTGCATCCGGCAGATCGGGTTTGCTGGTCTCAAGAAAGTCCTCCAGCCAGGCCTGCTCCTCCAGGCTGTCGGTGATGCGCCGCGTGGCCTGAGCACCCTGCTGCTCCACCAGCCGCATCACCACCCCATCCAGCCGGGTGGTGGCCGTGAGATCAACCTGTGGAGCCGGGCTCACGGCCGACCGCGCATCGCATCGAGATACTGCACCAGTTCCACCAGCTGCTCCGGATGCTGCAGTTGCTGCCGGGGGATCCCGCCGGTGTGGCGGTTGGCTGTCTCCAGCCAATGGCGCATCAAGGCCGTGTCATCGCCCACCAGGGCCGACAGGCTGCGATACAGACGCAGCACCAGAGCGATCATCTGCCGGGTGTGGAGATCGATGCGAGCCTGCGCACGGCCTTGCTCGAAGAACGTGCGGCTCTTGCCGATCGCCTGCGCTGTTTCCTGGGCCGTCAGGCCCAGCTCCTCA
Organism: Cyanobium sp. Aljojuca 7A6; assembly: GCF_024346455.1. Lineage (GTDB taxonomy): Bacteria > Cyanobacteriota > Cyanobacteriia > PCC-6307 > Cyanobiaceae > Cyanobium. Next base: position 43,153 of record NZ_JAGQCY010000019.1, on the reverse strand, counting down.
CCGGCTCGCTGCAACGCCTTGCGCAGCAGAACGTTCTCGTTGACGCCGCTGGCGGCCTCGCTGGGCCTGATCTGAAAGGCCACCCATCCTCTCCTTCGTCCTCCCATTCTGCCTCAGCCGCGGCAAATCGGAACCACTTGCCTCGAATGAGGCGGCCCTTGGAGCAGCTCGAGCTGATTGCTCCGCAGCGCCACAGCGATCTTTGGACCGCCTGCCACCCCCTGGCCCCGCGCCAGGCAGGGCATCTTCGTTGAGAACGTGCCGGTGTGGCCAAAAGCCTCCATGCCCTGGTCGCGGTCGTTGACGAGCAGCCAGGAGACGCCGGGTTTGACCGGCAGGGGATCGAGGCCACCCGTGGCCGCCGCCTGCCAGGGCCAGAAGCGGTACGCTTTGACGTACGCGATTGCTGCATTGCTTCGATGGCCAGCATTTCCGCCACGGAAGCCCGCAGGCGGCTGTACTCCCTGATCGATGAGGTCGGCCAGTCCCACGAGCCAGTGCAGATCAACGGCAAGCGAGGCAATGCCGTGCTGCTGTCGGAGGCCGACTGGAACGCGATCCAGGAGACGCTCCATCTGGTCTCGATCCCGGGGATGCGTGAGTCGATCCTGGAAGGTCTGGCGACGCCGCCAGAGGATCTCAGTGATCAGCCGGGCTGGTGAGCTGGAGCGTTCGCTTCACCAAGCAGGCCCAGAAGGACGCCCGCAAGCTCGCCACCGCATCCCCAGCCCTCAAGACGAAGGCCGAACAGCTTCTTCAGCTCCTGGCAGAGGATCCCTTTCGGCAGCCACCGCCTTACGAGGTGCTGGTGGGCGATCTGCGCGGAGCCCTTTCCCGACGGCTCAACATCCAGCACCGGCTCGTCTACCAGGTGCTGCCCGACGAGAGGATCGTGAAGGTGCTGCGGCTGTGGACCCACTACGAATGAGGCTCTCTTCTGGCAGGAGAGCCTGCAGCAGGGGATCGTTTGAACGCCTAGTGGCACCTAGAGCACCCATCCCCCCCTACGTTGTAGAACGAATCGTTGAACAGCCGGGGTCACGGCGATCGGGGTGCGGGTGGAGCCGGAACTCGAGCGGCAGCTCGATCAGCTGGCCCGCAAGCTCGGCAAGAGCCGCAGTGACTGTGTGCGAGACGCCATCACCCAGTACCTCCTGCGCCATGGCGATGGCGAGGAGGCCCGCCGGCAGTCGCAACGGCTGGCCGCACGGGAACCGCAACAGCACTGGAGCGAACAACTCCCTGACTGGAGCGATTGGACCGCATGAGCCTGCCTGCGCTCCGCTGCGGCACCGTGGTGACCGTGGCCAGCCCGGGCGCGTACGCCAGCAAACCACGCCCCGCCGTGGTGGTCCAAGCGGATCGCTGGTTGCAGGCCCATCCGAGCGTCACCATCTGTCCGCTCACCAGCACCCTGGTGGACGCTCCACTGGTCAGGCTTCCCGTCCAGCCAACAACACGCAATGGCCTGAAGAAGCCGTCCGAGCTGATGGTCGACAAGCTGTTCACGGTGCCGCTCAGCTCCCTGGGCAAGGTGTTGGGCCAACTGGAGTCCCAGCTGCTGATCGAGCTGGATCTGGCCCTGCGGGGTTGGCTGGAACTGCCCTGAAAGGGCAGCCCCCGCTGCCAGGATTCACAGCAACGCCAGCACGCCGTCATGCCCCTGCCCCAGCTGATGCCGCTGTTGGCGGCCGTGGCGCTCGCCCCCTGCCCAGCGCCGGTGAAGGCCCAGCTGGATGGCCTCTACCGCTGGCATGTGGCTGGGCAGGACCTGCGCGGTCCGATCGAGCTCAAGAGCCAGCAAAGCCGCTTCACCGATGGGCTGTACCAGAAGCTGAGGCGTGCCTACGCGCTCGATCCAAACAGCGGCCGTTTTGTCGACTTCGATCTGTTCAGCGCCACCCAGGTGTCGACCTTCGGCGCCAAGGTGCTGGGCTGCACCGCCGCCCCCGGCGGAGGGTTGGAAGCCCTGGTGGCCGTACAGGCGGGCCTGCGCAACCGCCCCTTGGAGGCGCCGCAGAAACTGCGCTATCAGCTGGTGCGCGGCCCTGCGGGAAGCTGGAAGATTGCCGACATCGTCTATGCCCATCCGGCTGGGTTCCGCCTTTCCGGCTCCCTGGCTGAGCTGCTGGCACCCCAGCCCTGATCGCTCCGCGGTGACCGTGCCCTGGGATAAGGCGCACAGCCAACTGGGGTTGGGATGACCTAGCTCAAGGGCCCGGAGGGCGCCACACCGCGTCGATCACGAATCCAGTTCGGATCTCGCCGGCAATCCAGGATCGCGTAGACATCAGCTTCGATCGCATCGAGAAAGCGATCACCGAGGCCTGGGCTCTGTCGCTCGTAGAAGAACCAACCACTGCGGAGATCCTCCTTGGCGCTCTCAAGGAGCCTGATGTCCACGCAGTTCTGCCCTCAACTCACCCATGGCAGCATGCCAACTCTGGAAGCTGGCGGTGCCTTGCCGCACCCGATCGCGACGCTGCTGCTCAGGCGTCTTGGACAGTTCGGCCCAGAGGAGTTCCATGGCCTGGAGCTTGTCGGCCAGGCTCATCTCGGCCAAGGGGAGATCGACAGCCATCCTGAATAAAGCTCCAGGCCCATCATCGCCAGACTCTAGGGCGATCACCCAGACCCAGCTCACGCATCCCACCCACATCGAGGCTCAGACTTCTCCTGGCCCCTGCTCCGGAACGATGGCGCACCCGTCTGCCGCGCAGATCGCCCGCCTGGGGCGCCAAGGGGTGGCCCTGTTCTTCGTGTTCATGCTCAGCGCCGAGCTGCCCGGCCAGATCTTCCACCTCGCCCAGCACCTGATCGGGCCGGGGCCGGACGCCATCGCGGAAACCCTCGAACACCTCGTGGTTCTGCTGGTCTACCTGCTGGCCCTGGTCTGTGCCCTGTTCCTGGCCCAGCAGGAGCTCTGCCGCACGCGCCATGCATGGGCTCGGCTTGGTTTGGGGCCTGCTGGCGCTGTTCCTGCTGCGCTGAGCGAGGCGTGATCTGGGCGTGCCAGGGCCCAACGCTCGAACTCAACCTCCAGCGCTAGCGTTGCAAGCACTGACAGCATTGCCTGCGCAGAAATCGCTATGGCCAGCCTCACGATCCGCAACCTCGACGACGCCACCAAGGCCCAGCTGCGACTGCAGGCCGCGCGCCATGGCCACTCCATGGAGGAGGAAGCCCGCAGGATCCTGCGCGAAGCCGTGCTCCCGCAATCCGCTGGCACTGACACCCCAGGTCTGGGGAGTCGCATCCACGCCCATTTCGCCGCCCTCGGCGGGGTGGAGCTGGATCTGCCGAGGTGATCGTTCTCGACACGAACGTGATCGCCGAACTGATGCGGCCCCAGCCGGAGCCGGCGGTATTGGCCTGGGCGGATGGTCTCGATCCAGCGGAGGTGGGCATCACGGCCATGAACGAAGCCGAGATCCTGCACGGCCTCACCCGGCTGCCGGAGGGTCGCCGCAAGCAGGCCCTGCTGGATTGCTGGCAAGCGTTGGTGACGGCCCTGCTGGGAGATCGCGTGCTGGCCTTCCACCGGAAGGCCGCCCATTGGTATGGCGAGCTGCTGGTGCGACGGGAGCAGCTCGGACGGCCGATCGCCACGGCCGATGCGGTGATCGCCGCCACCGCCCTGGCCCAGGGCGCCCAACTGGCCACCCGCAACGTGAGCGACTTCACAGGGCTGGGCCTTGATCTGATCAATCCCTGGGCCCACCCTCGCTCTCCCACACGTTGAGGCTGGAGCGCTGCGATTCGCGGCGCAGATTCTTGCGGCTGCGCTTCGGATCGCTCTTGAGCAGGGCCAGCTTCTCGCTGAGCAGGTCGAGCTCCCGGGTGAGCCTCGGGGTGGCGGGCATCGCCGACAGGTCGCCGAACAGCTTGCCCAAGCTGGCGCTGGCGCTGATGACATCGCCGCGATCCAGTTCGGTGATCACGCGTTTGCGTTCCCGGTTGGCTTTGAAGAGGGCCAGCTGTTCCGCCACCGCCTCATCGCCATCCAGTTGATCGAGCTCCCCATGGGCCATCACCGGCAACTGCAGGTGTTCGATCAGGCTCTGGCGGTCGCCGCTGCCGGGGGCCTCCCAGGCCAGGCGCACGCTGAGGATCTCCTGGTTGGGGATCCAGGCGGGCAGCTCCAGCCGCAGGCCCACGTTGAGCTCCTGGCCGGCGCGCAGGTTGGGGAGCTGGTAGTTGCCGGCACCTGTGCGCTTGAGGTCGTTGAGCAGATCGACCACCTCGGCGCCGTGCTTGCCCCGCAGGCCAAGGCTCACCCGCCGCCCGAAGGTGCTCGCCAGCCCCCGGAGCTCGGAGGCATAGAGGTCAGCCAGCTGGCTGGGGGTTTCAATGTGGGCCAGGGTGCCGTCGCCCGCAGCCGCCATCGCCCCCATCAGGTCTTCGTCGAAGTCGTCCCCCAGGCCGAAGGCACTGGTGCTGATGCCGCGCTGAGTGAGGCCCGCCACCTTGGCGGCGATCTGGTCCTGGTTTGTGAGGCCCTCGTTGGCCTGGCCATCGGAGAGCAGCAGCACCCGGTTCATCGCCGCGGGGTCGAGGTGTTCCGCCACCTGGGTGGCTCCGGCCCGCCAGCCATCGAAGAGGGCCGTGCAGCCGCCGCTGTCGATCGTGTTAATGGCGGCGATGAAGGGCTGGGGATCGGCCACGGGCCGAGAGGCCACGACGATCTGCACCTCGTCGTCGAAGCTGACGATGGCGAGCCGATCACGGCTGGTGAGTTCCCCGGCCAGGAAGCGAGCCGCCTTGCGGGCGTAGCTGAGCTTGGTGCCGCCCATCGAGCCGGAGCGGTCGATCACCAGGGCCAGGTTGAGCGGCGGCCGCTCGCGCCGGTTGGCCTCAGCGGCCGCCGGCGGTGGGGTGATCGTGAGCAGCAGATCCAGGATCGACGGGCGATCGGAGGCCACCGCCGGCCGCAGGGGCCGGAAACGCAGGGTGGGACGGGTCATGGGGGGGGTTAGCGGTGGGACGGGGGAACGGATTCAACGGTCGGCGTCGTCGAGCAGGGCGTTGAGCCGGTCCAGGAGGTGCTGGAGCCATTGCTGGCGCCGGGGGCCGGCGGGAGGAGGCAACACGGAGTCGCGGACGTGCACTTCGATGCCGGGGGCGAGGGTGAAACGCAGCCAGCGGCTGCCGTTGTCGCTGGTGCGGGAGGAGAGGGGTTTGTTGAGCATCCCAAGAACGGAGCCCATCGCGGCAGCTTTTCGTGCGAAGGACGAAGACTCCTCTGCCGCAGCACCGACGGCGTCGGCCGTGGACGGCAGATCCCGCAGGTACTGAAGGGCCTCGTTGGCGGAGGGAGCGGTGGCCGCCGCCCCTTCCCCATCGAGCTGCTCCAGCTGCTGCTCCAGATCAGCGTCGGCCAGAACGCAGAAGGGAGCGATGGCGGAGAGACTCAACCCGCGCCGGGCCAGGGCGCGCACCAGCACCAGTTGCAACAGGTGCCGGTGGCCGTACACCGCGCTGCGCCCCTCCTTGCCGGGGCGATCGATCAACCCCTGGGTGGCATAGAGACGCACCGTGCGCGGCGAGATCTCCTCGTCAAGCAGCTTGCCGGCGACGAGGAGGAGGTCCTCGAGGCCGTAGAGGGCGTCAGCTGGAGTGAAGACCTTGACCATCCCCTAATTATCCACACTTGCAGTGCAGGTGTCAAGCGAGTAGGCTTCGTGCCCCGTTGACGGCCTCAGCATCGATCACCCCTCCCGCGACCCCGCGCCCCTGCTGGAACACCTGCAGCACCTGGCCCGCCCACGCCATGCCCGCTGGGATCCCATGGGCCTGATGGCCGTGCGCGCCTACCTCACCGAACAGCTCGGCGCCCTGGGGCCGGTGGAGGAGCACCACTTTCGCGAGGGCACGGATGCGGGCACCAACCTGATCCTGCGGCTCCCCGGCCAGCGCCCAGAGCTCGCCCCCTTGCTGGTGGCGGCCCACTACGACGGCCCCCTGCACTCGATCGGCGCCGACGACAACGCCTCCGGGCTGGCGGCCCTGATCGAGCTGGCGGTGCACTGAAAGGCTCACCCGCCCAAGCGGCCGGTGTGGATCGTGGCCTTCGACCAGGAGGAGTGGGGCATGCTCGGCAGCACGGCCCTGGCCACTGAACTCAAGGCCAGCGGCCAAAAGCTGAAACTGATGGTGAGCCTGGAGATGCTCGCCTACACCTGCGAAACCCAGAACTACCCCCACCCGGCGATGCGGGCGATCTATGGCGATCGGGGCGACTTCATCGCCGTGGTGGGCAACCTGGGTGCCAGCGGCATGTTGCCTGGCCTGGCCAGCCGCATGGGGAAGCACGTGATCACCAAGGTGCTGCAGGTGCCCGATGCCGGCCGCTCACTTCCCGATGTGCGCCTGAGCGACCACAGCCCCTTCTGGGATGCGAGCTACGACGCGGTGATGGTCACCGACACCTCCTTCATGCGCAACCCGCACTACCACCAGATGAGCGACACGATCGACACGCTCGATCTGCCCTTTCTGGCGGCTGTCACCAAGGGGTTGAAGGCGGGGTTGGGGGTGCTGTGACGCCAGCGGCCCTCAACCACCTCTGGTCCTTCGCAGGGAAAACCGCACCAATCCGGCCGTGCTGGGGAAGATGGATCCCGCCGCAGACCCGTCGATGGAGCCCACGCTCGACAGCCTTCTGACCTTCTACGCCGAGCGGATCGGTGGCCCCTTCCCCCTCAGCCTGCTGCCTGCCGATCAGCCGCTGCACTGGCAGGGGCAGACCCTGTTCGGCACGGCCCGGGACACGGAGCCGCCCTACCTGCTGCAGAGCACGATCGATTCCTTTCTGAGTGAGGCCCCCTGGGCTTTTTGAGCGTGGGCTTCTGGGGCCATGGCCTCAACAGTCACGCCTTCTACTACCAGCGCCGCGAGCCCTGGTGCAGCCTGTTCCTGCGGCTGGCCTACGGCGGCTTCTACGACGACAACGAGCGGGCCGCCCGCCAGATCCGGGCCACCATGGAGTGGTTCGCAGGCTTTCTGCCGATCGTCAGCGAGCAGGCCCGCCACTGCATCGTGGTGGATTCCATGGGTGACGCCCTCTACCGGATCTGCCTGCACGACGGCCAAGTGATCGAGGGGGATGGGCCCCTGTTTGAACACGAACGCGGGCCGGCGGAGGCCCTGGGGCCCCTGCTCGCGGGGCCCGGAGGGGTGCCCAGGCAGGGTCTTCAGGGGCGCCGCAGCCGGTTGGGGAAGTAACGCACAGGTGGCTCCGGATCGCCCTGGGGCACCGCCCCAGCCGATCCATAGGCGGCCAGGACAGCCCTGGCCCGCTCCTGGTGCTCCTCGCGCAGGGCCGCCGGCGCCTCGATGCGGACGCCGCCGGCGAAGCCCAGCAACCAGGTGCGCAGGTCCACGTCCCGCCTGAGCGTCCAGGGGGGCAGGTCGAGTTCCACCGGGTAGGGGTGGCTGTCGCCGGGAGGGTTGGGCGCCAGCCGATGGGGCGCTTTGGGGTGGCGCCACCAGCTGTCGCCCGGCAGGGGTTTGGAGAAGCGGGTGTGCTCGATCGGGAAGCGCAGCACGCCTTCGCGGATGAAGGCGAAGGCCCAGTCCTCACACGAAAAGCGCAGGGTCACCAGGTGCCGGGCCCGGGTCTTTGGCGAGGCACCGGCAACGGCCAGCTGCTCGCTGAGGTCGTCGCCGCAGTAGATGCCGCCGCTGAGGTGCAGCAGCCGCCCGGCCCGCTCCACGGCCTGCTGGTGGGCCCCGTCGCTGCGGCGGTTGCGGCTCTCGCTGCGGCGCAGCGCCAGGCGATCCAGCCGCTCGGTGCGGATCAGGCCGTGGGGCTGGGCGACGGCATCTTCCTCATAGAGCAGGTACCAGCCGATGGTGTGGAAGATCAACTGCAGCGGCCAGACCCGCAGCTCCCCCACCGGGCTGTCGGGGAAGCTGGCCCCCGAGGCGTAGCGCTCCAGCACCACCCGCCGGTGCTCGAGGATCGCCGTCTCGATCGCCTCCGCCTGCCGGTAGCCGTGGCGGTCGGCGGCGAGCGAATCCGGGCGCACCAGGGCGGCATCCACCACCGAATGGTTGGCGTAGGTGCGCACCGGCGGCGTCGCCTCGGGGCTGATCCCGCCCCACCGCAGCCGCTTTTCCAGTTCGATCAGCAGGTCCTGGGCCGAGGGATCCCCGAGGCGGCCAGCCGCCTGGCTCACCACCCCATGGATCTCCCGCAGCCGCGGCGCCGACAGCAGCGCCGTGCCCAGGGCGTAGCCGTGGCGCACGTTGTCGTTGCGCACCCGGAAGCCGTAGGGCGTCAGCAGCTTCTCCAGGTCCTTGCGCAGGGTGGCCGCCTCCCCCGGCAGGTAGGCGCCGGGGATCTCCTCCATCGCCTCGATCAGGTGACCGGGCAGGTCGCTGCCGCCCTCCCGATCAAAGGGGTGCTGCAGCACGTGGCGCAGCAGGGTGAACACCCGCACGAACACCTGGCCGTCCCCCAGGGGAGGCAGACCTGCGTTCAACCCCGCCGCCGCGGCCAGCACAGGGGCCGGCTGGATCGGCGCGACGACGGGCTGGGCAGAGCTGAACCCCTGCTGCTCCAGCCAGGCCAGGTCGGCCCGCAGGGCTGCCGCATCGCCGTAGCAGTCGCCATGCAGCCGCCGCAGCAGGGCCGCCGCCCGATCGGCCAGATCCCCCTCGGGCAAGGGCGAGACGATCGCCTCCAGCTCGGCGGCGGTGACGGGATCGTTGGCGGCCAGGTCCGGATAGCGGCTCAGCAGGCGCAGCAGATAGAGCAGCCGTTCGAGATCCAGCAGGCGGGAATGGCCATGGCGCTGCACCTGCCGCTCCCGGTTGGTGGCCGAGCGGATGCGCTGGTCAAGCCGGGCCAGCTCCTCGGCCAGCACCGGCTCCAGGGACGCGTGGTGGCTGGGCACCAGCGCCACCACGGCGGCGAAGCCCTCGGCGCGGCTGGGGCCGAAATGCGGATCGGCCAGGGCCGCCGCCAGCTCCTTGATCACCGGCTCGGGCACCAGGCGATGGCGGCGCTGGTTCCACTCCAGGCAGGTGGCCAGGGGGGTGAACAGCCACCAGCCGACCCACTCCACCGGCGCCGGCAACGCCAGCGCCTGGGTGAGGGCCAGCCGCCAGGGCCGCCGGGCATGGGTGGCATCGACGATCACCGGAATGCCCTCAGCCACGGCCGCCCGCAGGCGCCCATGCAGCAGCTGCTCGATCGTGCTCCAGGGTCCCTGCACCGCCGCATCGCCGAACACCTCGGCGCGGATCGCGTCGGTGGAGAGCACCACCGCCGGTGGCTCACCAGGCCCCGTGAGCAGGGGCGCCAGGGCCCGGGCCAGGGTGGTCTTGCCGCTGGCCGGCGGGCCGATCAGGAGGTGGCAGCGCAATCCGTTGTCCGGCATGGGATCTCACCAGAGGATCTGGCACGGGAAGGTGGACAGCTGGGGATCGGCGGTGAGCAGCACCAGCCGCTCCAGCTCGGCCTGGGCCGCCAGCATCCGATCAAAGGGGTCGCGGTGGGGCTGGCTGTAGCCGCCAGCCCTCAGGCCATGGGCCAGGGAGATCGGCAGGGGATGGAAGCCATCGGCCTGGAGCAGGCCAGGGAGATCAGCCATGGCTGTAGCCAGCTCGGGGAGTTGGCCCTGATGGTGCTTGAGGCTGAGTTCCCAGACCGAAGCGGCACTCACCAGGATCCGGCTGGTGGGGTCGACCAGAAGCGCCTGGACGGCACCCGAAAGCCGCTCAGGAACGAACCACCACCAGAGCAGGGCGTGGCTGTCGAGCAGGTAAGAGGAGGGGCCGCTCACGGCAGGGCTGACGCCGGAATCAAGGAACTGGCTTCCCAGTCAGCGAGCTGATCGGGCGGCAAGGGCTCCAGTAGGGCGTCGGGCTCGCTGAGCGGGCCCAGGCGGCGCAGACGACCGGGGAGACGCTGGGGAGGCGGCGCCTCCAGGGGCATCAGCCTGGCCCAGGGCTTGCCGGCCTTCGCCAGCACGATGGTCTCACCGGCGTGGGCTTCATCGATCAACCGCGAGAGCTGGGTTTTTGCCTGGTGCACATTCACCAGGCGATGGGCCGGCGCTGGACCTTCCACAAGACCGGGTCGGGGGTCTCGCCTAGTTTAGTCATGGACTAAGCCAGATACGGATCCAGGAAACTCAGCGGCCTGGCCATGGTGGCCGAGAAGCCGAGGATGCCGGGGTCGCGGTAGCTGTAAAGAAGGGTGTCGTCGGCCTCCAGCAGGAACGTGCCGCCCCGCTGGGTCAGGAAGTCGTCGCGGGGGACGTAGGTGCGCCAGTGGCCCAGCACCTCGGCCATGTTGCGCAGCCGCACGGTGGCCAGCTCAAAGGGCCGCTGGAAGCCGCGGCCGCCGGCCCGCGCGAAGAACGAACCTTTGATCGGCGGCAGGGGCCCCGCCTGGATCGTCTCGTCGTCGGCGATGCGCTGGGGGGCGCTGCGGTCACCGGTGTAGCCGCGCAGCACCTCGGCCAGGGTGCCGGGGGAACCGAGGCCGGCGCACATCAGCAGCAGGTTGGGCCAGGGCCCGCCGGCCTGCGTCAGCCCCTGGTAGAGCCCCAGGTCGCGGTGCAGATCCGGCTCGGCGTCCACCAGCAGCCGCTCGCTCGGGAAGCCGGTGAAGGCGCAGAAGCGCTCACGGCCCGCCGCGTCGCCGATGCCGATCGCCAGCATGGCGATGCCGGCGGCCTCCAGCTGTGGCAACGCCGGCACCAGGGCCTGGGCGTACTCGAGGCTGTCGAAGTCGCCCAGCTGGCTGAGCAGCAGCACCAGTCGCCGCCGGCCGCGGCCCATGCCCTCCACCCCCGCCAGCCGCTCCAGCAGCACGATGGGGGCGGGCGGCCTGGCGGCGGCTTCGGCGGAGGCGGTCACGGGCAGGGGGCGGGTCAGGGTCCGACCATGGTGGCCCGCGCCAGGAACCCCTCGGCGGCCAACTCCAGCGCCTCGCGCCGCTTGGGGTCCATCTTCTCCAGCATCCGCACCATCATCGAGAGACGGGGATTGGCCTGGAAGAAGGCCCGGTGGCGGTCGATGAAGCGCCAGTAGAGGCCGTCCCAGATCTCGCACCAGGGGCCCTTCTTGTAGTCGCCCATCTTGAGGATGTAGTTGGAGCCGCCGATGTAGGGCTTGGTGGCGAACAGGCCGCCGTCGCTCATCAGGCCCATGCCGTACACGTTCGGGCCCATCACCCATTCGTAGGAATCCAGGTAGCGCTCCATGAACCAGCGGTGCACCTCGCCGGGGTGGATCTCGCAGAGCAGCATCAGGTTGCTGATCACCATCAGCCGCTCGATGTGGTGGTTGTAGCCGAGCCGGTTGACGCGCTCGATCGCCGCATCCAGGGGCGGCAGGCCGCTGCTGCCGTCGTCCCAGCAGGGGGCGAGGCGGCGCTGGTGGTTCCAGAAGTTGGCCGCCGCCTGGCGCTCGCCATGCACCCGGTCGATGCCGCGCACGAACTCCCGCCAGCCGATCACCTGGCGCAGGAAACCCTCCAGCGAGGCGATCGGCACCGGCTGGCCGCGCTCCTCCCGTGCCGCGGCGTGCTCCAGGGTGGCCGCGATCACCGCCGCGGGGGTGAGCAGACCGATGTTGAGCAGGGGCGAGAGCAGGGAGTGGTGCAGGGTGGCGTGCTGCTGGCTGAGGGCGTCCTCAAAGGGCCCGAAACCGTCGAGGCGCTCCGCCAGGAACCGCTCCAGCCAGTCCTCGGCGCCGGCCTGATCGAAGGGGATCCACAGGGGCCCCAGCACGCCGGGGTGATCGGCGAAGTGGGTGTCGATCAGGGCCCTCACCGCCGGCTCATGGGGGCTGGCCGCCAGCGCCGGCAGGGTGGGCTCCACGTAGCCCTTGGGCAGCTTGCGGCGGTTCTCCACATCGAAGCTCCAGCGGCCGCCGGTGGGGGCGCCATCGGCCTCCAGCAGCAGGCCGAGGCGGCGCCGCTGGCGCTCGTAGAAGGTCTTCATGAACGGGCGGCGACGGCCCTCGAACCAGCTCCGGCTCTCGGCCACCGATTCCAGAAACGCCGGCGAAGGCAGCACGCTGAGCCGCACCCCCTGCTCGGTGCAGAACCGCTGCAGCCGGGCCTCGAAGCCCCGATCGGCCACCTCGGCCACCCGGAGCTCGCGGCCGCCCTCCAGCTCCGCCGCCAGCCGCTGCCAGAACGGCACCGCCAGCGACTCCTGCAGCTCGCCGTAGGTCACCGCCACCCCGTGGGCGACCAGCGCATCGCGGAAGCTGCGCATGGCCACGAAGGTGTGCAACAGCCGCAGCCGGTGGTACCGCCAGGTGGAGGCCACGGCCAGGTCCTCGACCATCAGCACCCGCTGGCCGGGGGCGAGCTGAAGGGGCGAAGGGGTGAGCCAGTCGGGGTGGAGCTGGTCGCCGAGGATCAGGGTGAGGGTCACAGGGTCACGGGCATGGGGGTTCAGCTCCAGCGCTGGCGGTGGGTCTGCTGGGGGTCGTAGAGGCGCACCTGGCGTTCCAGATCGAAGCGGCGGGGGACACCGCCGAAGCTGCGCGGGTCGGAGCCGACCCCGGCCAGATAGGCCCAGTTGCCCGTGTTCAGGGCCGGCTGGGCATCGATCAGGGTCCACTCAAAGAAACGCGCCCCCCAGATCCAGGGCAGCTTGAGCTCATTGACGAAGTGGGAGGCCACCCACTGGCGGCCGCGGTTGGAGAGGTAGCCGGTGCTCAGCAGCTCATTCAGCTGGGCATCGATCAGGGGATGGCCGGAATCCCCGCGGGTCCAGCGGGCGAAGCGCTGGCGGTCCGCCTGCCATTCGGGCGGGCGGTTCTGAATCCCGCCGGGGGCGTGGAAGGCCGCGCCGTGCTGCTGCTCCGACCAGAGGAAGAACTCGCGCCAGAGCAGTTCCTGTTGCATCCACGTCGAGCCCTCGTCGGCGCCGTGCAGCTCCTGGTAGCGGAGTACCTCCTGCCAGATCCGCCGTACCGAGAGGGAGCCCACGCCCAGGAAGGGGGAGAACTTGGCGGAGAACTCCGTGCCCACCAGCCCGTTGCGGCTGGCCTTGTAATCGCGCAGGCCGCTGGAGTCGAACAGGTAGTGCTGCAGCCGGGCCAGGGCCGTGGGCTCATCCCCTGAAAAGGGGAAGGCGCTGCGGGAATCGCTCCCGGCCCCGGGCGCCGCCGGTGACGCCAGCCAGGTGCGGGGGAGGTCGTCCCAGGTGCCCCCCAGGCCGGCGAGATCCGGTGGGGGCAGCGGCGGTTCCGGGTCGCGCTCCAGGCCGCGCCGGAACTGGCTGAACACCTGCGGGAAGCGCTCGGCCGCCACCGGCCAGGTGTCGAACAGGCGGCTTTCGCTGGCGTGCAGCACCGCCTGCGGCTGCACCAGGGGGCGGAGTTCGGCCAGGGCGGCCGCCGTCGTGAGCTGGGGAACGACCAGCAGGGGAATGGCCGCCGCCGCCAGGCGCTGCTGCAGCGCCGCCAGGGCCTGGGTTTCCAAACGGCGCTGGTGGGGTCCGCGCAGGCGCTGCGCCTCGGGCCGGCAGGCCAGCACCAACAGGCGCGCGCCGCGCTGGCGGGCCAACGCCACGGCCCGGTGCAGGGCGGGCTGGTCGTCGAGGCGCAGCTGGCCCTCCAGGGCCAAAGCGATGCTGCCGTCAGCCGCCATCGGTGTTGCAGGAGAAGGATCCAGGGTGGCAAAGGCAGACCCACCGCCGCGAGAAGCCCGTTCCATGACGGATTGCTGCGGCCGCAAGCGGAGCGATTGCGCTTCTTAAGGATTGCTCTAGGTTCTGGGGCAACAGGAGATTCCCATGCACCGATCGATCGGACTGCTGACCGCCACCGGCCTCACCGGCCTGGCCCTGGTGAGCCTGACCATGACCTTTCTGGGCTGAGCTGGGGCCTTACCGCAGGTAGCCCGTGCGGCGCAGGAAGGCCCGCAGGGCGTCGGGAAAATCGGCATAGCGCTTCTCCGGCCGCCGACAGTCCCCCTTGGCGTTGTAGCCGGCCTCGCAGGCAGTCAGCCCCCAGTCGGAGCGGCGGTCGTAGAGGCCCAGCATCCGCTCCCAGCCGCTGTCGAACTCCCCCACCAGCGCCTTGGTGGCCACCCAGGCGGCCAGGAAGCCGTTGGCCTCGCTGCGCTGATCGGCCGGCGGCGCTGCAGGCGCAGCAGCATCGGAGTGGGGCCTACTGGCAGCCCTGCACCGAGATCCGGTAGCTGAAGCCCAGGGCGCCGGGGTCGCTGCTGGCGCCCACCTTGAAATTCATCTGGCTGGCCTGCTTGCCCGCAATGGCGGGGAAGGGGCCGAACATGCGACCGGTGCCGATCGGCGGGTTCATGACTTCGTTGATCACCTGCAGGTTGCTGCCATCGCTGAACTTCATGAAGCCACTCACCGGATATTTGGCGTTGGCGTCGGAGGAATTGGCCGTGAAGAAGAACTTGAAGCTGCTGTAGGGCTGGTTGACGATGAAGTCGGTGTTCCAGTTCTCCTTGCCCAGCAGCTTGGCGGCCCCCACCCGCTTGGAGACGATCGGGGTGGTGCCATCGCCACCAATCGGCTGCAGGAAAGTGCAGCGCTCCTGGGCCTCAGCGGCTGAACCACCACCGATGGCGAGCGAGGCGCCCAGCAGAGAGACGGCCAGGACTTTCACGGCTTCGCATCGACGGGTTTCGACCCTAGAGCGCGGTGGGCATCGGGACCGTCAACGGTCGAAGGGAAAGAGGCGCCGCCAATCGTTCTTCATGCTGATCACGATCCAGCCCTGCCGGCGGGCTTCGTCATGAAGCTCCTGGGTGAACCGGCCCACCCGGGTGTCCGGCAGCCCCAGGGCCGGACCGTAGGCATACTCGCGGCGGGCGTCATCGTGCAGCACCAGCATCGCCAGGCGCGGCCCGTCGCCGGCCTTGGTGTACTCCAGCATCTGCCGGTCGCCGGTGGAGTTACCGAAGGCGGCGATGGGCCGCCGGCCGATCATCAGCTGGATGCCTTCCGGCTTGCCGGCGTCGTTGTCGTTGAGCAACAGCCGGGGCTCCTTGGTCAGGAAGGGCCGACCCGCGCTGTCGTAGCCGTAACGGGTGGCGCCGGCGCTGCCGATCACCTGCTCCGGCGGGATGCCATACACCTGCTCGGCATAGACACGCACGAAGTCCTGGCCGCCGCCGGTGACGATGTAGGTCTTGTAGCCGTGGGCCCGCAGGTAGCGGAGCAGCTCCTGCATCGGCTGGTACGTGAGCTCGGTGTAGGGGCGCTGCCAGCGGGGGTGGCGGGCCGTGGCCAGCCACTGGCGCACGTCGGAGCGGAAAGTCTCCAGGGGCATGCCACTGAGGGCGGTGGCCGCCAGCCGCTCAAGTTCCCCCCTGGTGGTCACCGCCCCGGGCACCCGCTCGAGGATGAAGCGCACCTGCGGGTAGACCGGCTGCTCCACCCAGAGGGTGCCGTCCTGGTCGAAGGTGGCGATGCGCTCCCCGGGCGGCACGAACCCGGGGCTGGCGGGGTCGGTGGTCTGGCGGACGAAGCGGAGGATGCCGTCCCGGGCCGCACCCGGATTCCAGGACGGCAGCGGATCGGCCGAACCGGCGGCGCCGGCCCAGCCCGCCACGCCGGCCAACAGGGTCGCGGCGAGCAGGCCCCCCAGCAGGAGCAGGAACCAGCGGCGGCGGCGGGACAGGGTCACGGGGCGTCGGGCTCAGAACTTGCGCATTTCGCGGCGGATCTTGAGCGGATCGCCGGAATGCTGCTGATTGAAGAGCAACATCGGCACCCCGGCCAGCAGCAGGCCGACCGCCACAACGACGCCCCAGGAGATCGACGGCCGGCCCTCCGGTGGAACGTCACCCGGTTGGAGCCGACCCCGGAGCCGCTGCCGCGTTGAGCGCCTGAACCTTGCCATCGCTGCAGTCTGCTGGCCCGGCTGAGCCTTGAGTCTGTCGGGGCCGGGGATCCCGATCCGCTGATGCCGGGCCCGATCCCCACCAGGGGATGAAAGGATTCCCCACCGCCCCAGCCGGCCCGCCATGGACATGTCCTCCCTGCTGCTCGCCACCGGGGGCCACCAGATTGAAGCGGCCGAGACCCTGATCGAGGTGGGCCGCTTCATCGTGATCCTGTTCGCCGCCCGGGCCCTGGCGGAGCTGATGGTGCGTTTCCGGCTGCCGGCGATCCTCGGCGAGCTGGTGGCGGGGGTGCTGATCGGCGTTTCGGGGCTGCATCTGATCCTGGCCCCGGAGCTGGGCGGACAGCTCAACGGCTTCGCCGAGCACGCGATCGCCGCCCTGGCCCACGTGGGCCCGGAGCAGGTGCAGGAGATCTACGACCACGGGTTCAGCAATCTCCAGGCTGTGGCGAAGATCGGCCTGCTGGCGCTGCTGTTCCTCACCGGTCTGGAGAGCGAACTCGACGAGCTGATGGCGGTGGGGGGCCAGGCGATCACGGTGGCGCTCACCGGGGTGGTGCTGCCCTTCGCCCTGGGCACCGCCGGCCTGCAGTTTCTGTTCGGGGTGCCGCTGCTGCCGGCGATCTTCGCCGGCGCCGCCATGACCGCCACCAGCATCGGCATCACCGCCAGCGTGCTGGGGGAGCTGAAGTTCCTGCGCACCCGCGAAGGGCAGACGGTGATCGGCGCGGCCGTGCTCGACGACATCCTCGGCATCGTCATCCTGGCCGTGGTGGTGGCCCTGGCGGGCGGCGAGGGCTTCAGCCTCGGCCCGATCCTGAAGCTGATCGCAGCCGCGGGGGTGTTCGTGGGCGCGGCCCTGTTCCTCAGCCGCACCGCCGCCCCCTCCTTCGACTGGCTGCTGGATCGCCTGCGGGCCCCCGGCGAGGTGGTGGTGGCGGCCTTCCTGGTGCTGTCGCTGTCCTGCTTCGCGGCCCAGGCCTTCGGCCTGGAGGCGGCCCTGGGGGCCTTCGCCGGTGGCCTGATCCTGAGTGCCTCGCGGCACCGGCACGCCATTGAGGCAGCGGTGAAGCCCCTGGTGGCCCTGTTCGCCACCTTCTTCTTCGTGCTGATCGGCAGCGGCATGGACCTCTCGGTGCTCAATCCCTTCAACCCCGCCAACCACGAGGGGCTGGTGATGGCCGGCTTCCTGCTGGCGGCCGCCGTGGTCAGCAAGGTCGCGGCCGGCTGGAGCTACCTCAGCAGCGGGCCCACCAACCGCCTGGCGGTGGGGCTGGGGATGATGCCCCGGGGCGAGGTGGGCCTGATCTTTCTGGGGCTCGGCACCCAGACCGGGGTGCTGGGGCCGTCGCTGGAGGCGGCAATCCTGCTGATGGTGATGGGCACCACCTTCCTGGCGCCGGTGCTGCTGCGCCTGGTGCTGGCTGATGCCGGCGAGGGGGCGGAGGCGATGGGATGAGAACCCCGGCGCGGCCCTGGCCCGGCCATGGGAAAGTGGCGCAAGCTTGCTCCCTGCCCGTGCCGAACGACAGCGGTTCCTCCAGGTCGGTGATCGTGGGTCTCCTGGCCGTGATCGGCTCGCTCGGCGGCCTGGCCCTGCTGGTCTGGCTCACGGTGGTGATGCTCGACCTCAAGCACCTCAACACCTCCGGTTTCACCCTGCCCTGAGCCAGATTCCCTAGGGGGAGGGCTGGTGCAAGCGGGCGTGGGCGGCCACGAGGCAGGCTTCCAGGGCCTCGGCCTTGAGCGGCTTGGCCAGGACATCGTTCATGCCCGCCTGCAGGGCCGCCTGCCGCTCTTCGGCAGACGTGAAGGCCGTGATCGCCACGATCCAGGGCCGCGGCGTCCGCCCCGTGGCGGCGCGGATGCGGCGGGTGGCTTCCAGACCATCGAGCCTGGGCATCTGCACATCCATCAGGATCAGATCCGGCTCAAGCAGTGGCTGCCGTTCGAGGGCCTCCTGGCCATCGACGGCGGACTCCGGCGCGTAACCGAGACGCCGCAGCATCAGCTCGCAGAGGCGACGGTTCACGGCACTGTCATCCACCACCAGGAGGCGCAGGGGATAGCTGGCCGCGAAGGCGGCTCCGCCCGCCGGGCTCGCCAGCAAGGGCGGCGTAGCCGGGGCAGGAGCGGCGGCCACCGCTTCCACCGGCAAGGTGAAGCTGAAGACGCTGCCGCGGCCGGGGGTGCTCTCCACCTGGATCGTGCCGCCGAGGGCCGCCACGAGCTGCTGGCTGATGGCCAGCCCCAGGCCAGTGCCGGCCTTGGGCGCGTTGGTCGCGCTGGTGAGTTGGCAGAAGGGTTGGAACAGCAGGCCCAGCTGGTCGGCGGCAATGCCGACACCGGTGTCGGTGACGCAGAACGCCAGGGGCAACGCGTCTGGCTCCGGTTGGCTCACCTGTTCCCTGGCCGTACGGACCGCAGGCTGAACGGAGACAACGACGCTGCCAGCCTCGGTGAACTTGATCGCATTGCCGATCAGGTTGAGCAGGACCTGGCGCAGGCGGATGGCGTCGGTGCAGATGGTCTGGGGAACCTCCGGACCGATGACCAGGGAGAGGGCCAGAGACTTGGCCTGGGCCAGGCTCGTGCAGGTAGCTACCGACTCTTCCAGAAGGGAATGCAGCTGGCACGGGGCCAGTTCCAGCTGCAAGCTTCCAGACTCGATCTTGGTGAAATCAAGGATTTCATTGAGCAGGGCGAGCAGGGATTCCCCCGAGCTGTGGGCGATGTCGAGGCACTCCCGCTGCTGGGCGGACAGCTCGCTGGCCAGCAGCAGCCCCGTCATGCCGAGGACCCCATTGAGCGGGGTGCGGATCTCGTGGCTGAGGGTGGCGAGAAAGGTGCTCTTGGCGCGGTCGGCGGCGGCCATGGACTGGAAGGCCCGGGCCCGGGCCTTGAGGCTGCGGCGATGGAAGTTGGCCGCCAGAACCGAAAATCCGGCACTGCCGACCAGGCCCAGCAGATAGGTGAGCTGCAGCGGAAATTCCTTGCGTTGCAGTTGGGCGAGCGAGAAATCGATCCCAACAAAGCCCACCAGCTCCCCGTCGTTGTTGCGGATGGCGGCAAAACCACTCATGAAGGATCCGAAGTCGTCCGTGTAGGGCTTGGTGCTGACGGTGGTGAGGCCAGAGCGGGAGGCCTCAAGCGCGTCGTTTGAAGGTGCGACATAGAGGTCGCCAACACTGACGGCGCTGGCGGGGGAACCCTGGTTCTGGATGTAATACGTGCTGTCGATCGTGTAGCGAAGTCCTTCGGGCGTGACGATGAACACATAGGCGTAGTAGATCTCGGGCACGAGCCGGCGCAGCTTCAGCAGGGGCGCGCTGGCGCGGCGATAGTCCCGATCACCCGTCTGCTCGGGCCTGGTGATGGCGGCGACGAGGGCGGGATCCATCTCACTGGCGGCGATGGTCACCAGCTGGCGCAGGTTTTCGCGCACCTGGTTGCGCAGCAATCGGGTGGCGCTCAAGTAGTTGAAGCTGAGCGCCACCGCCGCCACGGCGAAGATCATCGCGGCCAGCAGAACGCTCTCGCGGCGAATGCGCTGGCGGCTCCAGTCGGCCGTGGCGTCGTCAGTCACGCTCAGGGCCGACCCAGAGCTGCCGAGCACGCGGGAGAACCAGCCAGCCAGAGGTCCTCACCGCGGGGCCGATCTCTTTTTCTACTGCGGCGACCTCCCGAACGCGTCGGGGCCTGGGCCAGCCGCCGGCGGGATGAGGAGATGTGAACCGCCGTCCGGTCCATCACGGGACCCTGCGAACGTTTCATCAGGTGTTTTGCTGCCCATGCCCGCGAAAGTGGCTCCCCGCGAAGCGGCACGCCTGGAGGCTCTCAAGGACTACCGCATCCTCGATACGGAGGCTGAGCAGTCCTACGACGACATCACGTTCCTGGCCGCCCAGCTGTGCGATGTGCCCATCGCCCTGATCAGCCTGGTGGATGCCGATCGCCAGTGGTTCAAATCCAGGTTTGGCCTCGATGTCAGCGAAACGAGCCGCGATGTGTCCTTCTGTGCCCACGCCATCCTTGGCGACCAGACCCTGGTGGTCAGAGATGCCCGTGAGGATGAACGCTTCCGGGATAACGCGCTGGTCTGCAGTGAACCCAACATCGTCTTCTACGCCGGGGTGCCACTAACCACCCCGACAGGCGCCCGGATCGGCTCTCTCTGCGTCATCGATCGACGGCCCCGGGACCTCAGCTTCCTGCAGATCCGATCTCTGGAGACCCTGGCCCACCAGGTGGTGCTGCAGCTGGAACTGAAGCGGATTTCGGATCAGCTCGCCGGTGCCTTGCAGCGTATCGACGTGATGGAGCAGCTGATCCCGATCTGCTCCTACTGCAAGGGCATCCGCAACGATCAGGGCTACTGGGGGACAGTGGAGGCCTTCATCAAGAGCCACGACAACGTGGAGTTCTCCCACGGCGTCTGCGATGCCTGCATGGCCAAGTACTTCCCGGAGGTGGTTGCGCTGGGCAGGGAAGCGTCAGGCCAGGACGATGAGAACTGATCGCGCCGGCTAGCGGCCAACCATCGCCGCTTCCCCACGCCTGTGGATCTCGCTGGCGTAGTCGGTCCAGGTGCCCTGGCCCCAGTAGCGGAAGCAACTGGTTTCCAGCAGCAGCAGGTGCAGCAGCGCCTGTTGATAGCGGGGGGTCCGGGTCACACCGGGATCCTGGGCCACCAGGGGGTCGAACAACTGATGGAAGCGGGCGCTGAGCTGGTTCATCGGCTCCAGCACATTGGCGTAGCCCTCCACCCAGCTGAGGTCGTTGGTCCAGGAGGCGCCGGCCATCGAGAAGGCGGGGTCGCTGGCCTGGAGCTGGGCGATGGCCGCTGTGGTGGCCTCGGGGGTGGTTGAGGAGGTGGGTGAGCCGTCCAGCTGCTGCCAGAGCTTGTGCTGCTGCACCGCCTGAATGGTCGGGAAATCGCTGGTCGTCACGCCGGCGGCCTCCAGCAACTCGAGATACTCCGTGCCGTTGATCGCCACCGTGGCTTGCTCACTCCCCTTGTTGGCGGCGATGGCGTGATGGGCCTGGAGGAAGGCGGACGGGAACTCATTCATCATCACGCCGCCGTTTTCGCCATCGGCAATCTGCGACACCAGCGACGGGACCGTGGTGGCTCCCAGGTGCTGCCGGCCCAGCCCCAGAGCTTCGTAGCAGGGCTGCATCTGCCCCACCAGTTTGGTATCAGAGCCCTGGGTCTTGATCAGCACCGTGATCGATAGCTCCTCGCCGCTGGAGTTGCGTGCCACGAGTTGATTGGGAAGGTATTTCTGCTGCTGGGGCAGGCTGCTGCCATCGAGGTTTTCAACGCTGTGCTCCTGCACCAGCAGCCAGCGATAGCCGCACTCCTTGAGGGCCTTGACGAACTCAAACAGGGTGTCGGGATGGTTGGGCAGGTGCATTTCCGGGGGCGAAAAGCCCTTCACCCGCGCCAGGGCGTCGCGCCCGAACAGGGCCGCGAACTGGTGCTGCCAGGCCAGGATCTGCAGCTTGAGATCGGGAATGGGGGTGGAGGGGGCCACGGCATGGCTCCAGAAGGTGCCGAGCCACTCCACATGGGGCTGGAGGGCAGGATCGCAGGCGAGCTGCCTGAGCGCATCAAGCACATCAAGCCGGCCCATCTGCTCCAGTCCCCAGAGAAGATTGCCGGAGTAATCCAGCATGATCCGGGGGTTGCAACCCTCCTCCATCAGCTGAGGAAGGAGGTCGGCCAGGCGCCTGTAGCACTGCGCGAAGGGTTCGGCATTGTGGTTATCGCCCTCTCCCTGGTGCTCAAACATGTACTGCAGATGGGAGATCAGCTCGCCATGCGCACCGGCTGGAATCGTGGGCTGGTGCATGTGGAGGGCGCAGGCAAACCCGGAACGGATCTGCTCCAGCTTGAGGTTGGTGCGGGGCAGAAACACCGGGCCGGGCTGCTGCACCAGGGCGAGGATCTCCGCTTCTGAGCCAGCGATCGGCGGCAGGGCTTGGTCGGTCATGGCTGGGGTGTCGTGCCACCATCATCACGGCGGGGCCGGTGCGTCATGGCCACGGTGAGGCACGCTCCGCGGTCTCCCTGACCTGGGCGAGCTTGAGGGGAAAGAGTTCATGCATCAGCCATCACGCCGCCCAGCCATGGCACCCAAGCCACACCTCGCCAAACCTCCCACCCCGTGATCATCTACCTCGCGACCCGTGAGGAGTTCCTGCAGCACGTACGCGAGCAACGCATCGAGGAAGAGGTGCGCCGCTGCTATCTGGAACGCACCGGCCACAAGGTGGCGGCCAACGAGTTCCGGGCCTGGCAGAACTCCCTGCAATGCGTGGGCAACGTGCTGCAGTTCGAGGCGATCCCGAAGGAACTGGGGGTGGCGATCGAATACCGGATCCACAACACCGCCAAGCGAATCGACCTGCTCCTGTCCGGCCGCAATGCCGACGGCGCACCTTCAGCCGTGATCGTGGAGCTCAAACAATGGGAAACGGTGGAGGCCACGGAGCTGGACGGAGTTGTGCGCACGTTCCTCGGCAAGGGACCGCGCGAGACCACCCATCCCTCGTACCAGGCGATGAGCTACGGGGCGTTGCTGCGCGGATTCAACACAGCCGTGGTGGAGGACAACATCGCCCTGCAGCCCTGCGCCTACCTGCACAACTGCACCGACGGCGCCGGCCTCAGCGATGGGCGCTATCGGGACTATCTCGAGCAGGCGCCACTGTTTCTGCGCCACGACAACGCCGCGATGGCCGCCTTCCTGCGCCGCTGCCTGGAGGTGGGCGATCGGGGCCGCACGATCGAGCGGATCCGCGATGGCAAGGCCAAACCGAGCCGGCAGCTGGCCGACGCGGTGGGGCGGATGCTGAAGGGCAACACGGAATTCGTCCTCATCGATGAGCAGAAGGTGGTGTTCGAGAAAGCCCTGGCCCTGGCGCGCCATCTGCGGGAGGGCCGGCACGGGGTGCTGCTGGTGCAGGGCGGACCAGGCACGGGGAAATCGGTGGTGGCGGTGAACCTGCTGGCCAGACTGATGGGTATGGGCCTCAATGCCCGCTACGTGAGCAAGAACGCGGCACCGCGGGCGGTGTACCGCGCCAAGCTCACCGGCTCCCTGCAGAAGGGCGACTACGACAACCTCTTCTGCGGTTCGGCCTGTTTCGTGGCCTGCCCGGAGGGCTTCTACGACGTCCTGATTGTGGATGAGAGCCACAGGCTGATGACCAAGACCATCTACGACAAGGAGGGGGAGAACCAGGTCAAAGAGATCATCCACGCCAGCAAGCTGACGGTGTTCTTCCTCGATGAGGACCAGCGCGTCACCTTTGACGACATCGGCAGTACGGCCGAAATCGAGAAATGGAGCCAGTACGTTGAGGCCGAATTGCACCGCGAGGTGCTGCCGTCACAGTTCCGCTGCAGCGGCTCCGATGGCTACCTGGCCTGGCTGGATTCCACCCTGGGGATCCGCGCCACAGCCAATGAGCGATTGGATCCAGGCGGGTATGACATCCGGGTGTTCGACGATCCGCTGCGCTTGCACGCGGCGATCAGAGCAGCGAATCAGGCCAATCAGGCACGGATGGTGGCTGGCTACTGCTGGAACTGGGCGTCGAAGCTTCATCCCGATGCCTGGGACATCACGATTGATCCCTATGGCTACCGGGCCCGCTGGAACCTGAGCAAGGACGGCAGCGTGTGGATCATGAAGCCGGGCACGGTGGAGGAAGTGGGCTGCATCCACACCTGCCAGGGGCTGGAGCTGGAAACCATCGGGGTGATCATCGGGCCGGATCTGGTCTACCGCGATGGTGAGGTGGTGACGGTGCCGACGGCACGGGCGCGCACGGATCAATCGCTGAAGGGCTACAAGGTGGGCCTCAGGCGCGACCCCCAGGCGATCAGACTGAAAGCAGACGCGATCATCCGCAACACTTACCGCACGTTGATGAGCCGGGGCACGAAGGCGTGCTGGGTGTTCGCGTGTGATCCCGAGCTGAACCTATGGCTGAAGCGATCCACCATGTCCCAACTCTGAAGCCAGGAGAAACCCCGCCATGACACCCCCAGGTCTGTTCCGGCGTTGGCGGCTGGCCGCCGCCCTGGCCGCCGCCGCCACCGCCGCCGCCGTGCTGCACGGGACCGGGGTGGGCCGTGGCGGGCCGGCAGCGGGTGCCGCCGACAGCGAGCTTGCGGCCGAGGTGGGACGCCGCTACGGGGGCATGAAGCGTCTGCTGTTTCCCGGCCAACCGGAGATGTCCGTGGCCGAGTGGCTGGATCGGCCCAAGGACCAGCCGGCGGTGCTGGTCGATGTGCGCGAGCCGCATGAACGGCGCGTCTCGATGCTGCCGGGGGCCATCACGCAGCAGGACTTCGAGCGCAACAGCGCCCGCTACCGCTCCTGGGTCGTGGTTCCCTACTGCACCATCGGCCTGCGCAGCGGGATCTACACCAGGGAACTGCGGGGCCAGGGTTTCGAGGTGCGCAACCTGGCGGGAAGTGCGCTGGCCTGGGCCCATGCGGGCCTGCCGTTCGAAAGCAAAGGCAAGGCCACCCGCCGGGTGCACGTCTTCAACGCCGATTGGAACCTGCTGCCCCGCGGCTACGAGCCCGTCGTCTCGAAGGCGCAGCCCAATGTCCCATGAAGCCGATCAGCCCCACATCCGATGCGGGGGATGAAAGATCTGAGCCAAATCAGGCGGCTTACCGGTGAGGCCGCCGTGCCGACAAACGGCGCCACCGGCAACCGACTCCTAGGGTTTGAGCACCTGAACACCCTCCAGATGCAGAAACCACTCCTCCATCTGGCCGCCATGCTTGTGGCCCTTCCGCTGCTGATCCCGGGCCCAGCCGTGGCACAGAAGCGGATTCCCAAACTGCCGGGCAACGACCAATGTCCGCTTGGTTATGTGAATGATCTGAAGCAGCATTGCGTCTCACCCATTGACTACCAAGTCAGGCCCACCTATGGAAAACCCTGTCTGTCGGGATGGATGAACATCGGAGCGGGCTACTGCAAGAAGAAAACCCTGGGGATTTTCTGATTCGGCATCGCCCACGATCCTCCGCATCGCACGCATGGGTGGGGAGATCGCGGGGCAGCCGCGGTGGCCGAGTCGGTCAGAAGGAGTCTTCCGTCTGGCCGGCAAAGCAGCCCGCATAGCTCTCGATGCCCTGCAGCTTCTGGAACACGAACTGGCAGATCGCGGTGCCGGGATGCACGGCCAGGGGAGCGGGGCCGAAGTTGCTCATCTCCAGCACCTGCTGGCTGTCGATGCCCGGCCCCATGAAGGGGGCGCTGATGTGCACCATCAGGCCCAGCCGCGCGAAACGGCTGCGCCCCTCCAGCCAGCCGCACAGGCCAGGCCCCAGGCGCAGCCGCTCCTGGGTGATGCCGAGCACCGTTTCGCCCGGCATGATCAGGATGTGCTCGCCCTGGGGCACCACGATCTTCTCGGTGAGCGTCCGGTAGTCGGTGTGCTCGCGCACCTCGATCACCTCGTGCACCTTGCGGAACACCCGAAAGGTGGGAGCAAGGGTGAGGTCGAGCGAGGCGGGGCCCAGCCGTTCGGGGGCGAAGGGCGTGACCCCGATCGTGCCCGCTTCGATCGCCTGCAGGATCGCCTCTCTGCCGAGAACGGCCATGGATGTCCCGTGGGGTGGGCGGTTGTGGATTGTCTCAGGCGGTCGGCCGGGGCCCACGCTCCAGGCCGTCGATGGTCTGCTCCAGCAGATCGCGGCCGCTGTCGTACACGACGCGCGGCGCCGGCCGGCCCGCCTCGGTGGCGCCCAGTCGGCGGGCGGCGGCACGGCGCCGCTTCAGCTGGGGATCGGCGGTGCGGGCCGCTCGGGCCCAGGCCTGGCGGCGGCCATTGCGGGCGGCGATGGCACGGTTGCGCCAGTGCTGCAGCGGCAGGCGGGCCAGGGGCAGGAGCAGCAGCAACAGGGCGTAGCCGATGGCGAACCGCGCCAGCCAGGCCACGGGGGGCAGCCAGGCGGGCGTGATCGCCAGCAGCCACGGCGCGAGCACCAGCAGGGCCCCGACGGTGAGGCCATAGGCGGTTCGTTGCCCGGCTCCGGCCCGGCTGAAGCGAAAAGCCCGCTCGCGCAGGGGCGGCACCGGCCCATCAACGCGGGCCGCTCTGGCGGGCAGGGAGGGGAAGCCATAGATCAGGTCCCCGTCCTCACTCACCTCGGGGCGGCCGTCGAAGCGCAGCAGCACCGGCAGCATGGCGGCATCGGCGAGGTCGCGGCGGCGGTCGGGATCGGAGGGGCACTCGGGCAGATCGAGCAGCGGGGCGAGGTCCTCGGCGATCACCACGCCACCGCGCTGGCGCAGGAAGGCGGCGATGCGGCGCCAGCGCAGCGGCTCCAGGCGGGCATTGGGATCGCCATCGCCGAACAGGATCGAAAACACGGCGCTGAGGAAGCCCAGGGAGGCCGGATCGGCACCCTCGCCGGGCAGGTCCCAGAGCAGGCTCCACAGCTGCTGCGGCGTGACGGAGGCGGAGCCCTGGCGCGACGGGGCCCGGAGGCCGGAGACGAGCAGATCCAGGATGGACAGGGGCACCTGGGCCAGCCCCTGCAGCAACGCCAGGCCGGCATCGTCGCCATCGTCGCTGCTGAACAGCCGCACGATCAGCAGCACCAGCAGGATCAGCACCACCAGGGTGGTGACCAGCACCAGCACCAGCCCGAAGCTGAGCCGGATCAGCCGGGCGGCCAGGCGCAGGGCCGCCTGCAGCCGGGCCTGCAGGCGCCGGCGGCCGCTGAGGGCCAACAGCCGCCTCCGCAGCGCGGCAGGAAAGACGAACAGCAGGGTGCCGTCCTCGGCCACCTGCAGGCGTCCGGAGACTTCGGCCACCAGGGCCAATAACCCCGGCTCGACCTCCTGCAGGGACAGGCCGGTGCCGGCGGCCACCTCACCAACGCTGCAGCGGCGACCGCGGTTGCCGATCCAGGCGAGCAGGGCGGCCTCAAGCGTCATGCAGCCCATCCGCCGCCAGCCGCCGCAGGGCCAGCCGGTCGGTCTTGCCCACGGGTGTGAGGGGCAGCGCCTCGAGCACGCGGATCTCCTCCGGCGCCTTGTAGCCCACCCGGGTCCGGGCAAAGGCGATCAGTTCGGCTTCGCTGGGGGCGGGCTGGTCGTGGCGGAGGGTGAGGTAGGCCCGCACGTTCTCGCCGTGCACCGGGTCCTGGATGCCGATCACCCCCACCAGATCCACGGCCGGATGCTCTGAGAGCGCCTCCTCCACCTCCTGGGGGCAGATGTTGGAGCTGTCGTGGACGATGATCTGCTTGCGGCGGCCGCAGAACCAGAAGAAGCCGTCGGCGTCGACCCGCATCTCATCGCCGCTGTCCAGCCAGCCCTGCCGGATCGTGTCGGCAGTGGCCTCGGGGTTGTCCCAGTAGCCCACCATCATCGAAGGCGCCTGGATCCAGAGGCGTCCCTGCTGGCCCGGGGCCACCTCGGTGCCGTCCTCGTGGCGCAGGCTGGCGCTGAACCCCGGGCAGAGCTGGCCGACCGAACCGATCCGATTCGGGCCCGACGGGGGCGCCAGGGTGGTGTAGCCGATCTCGCTCATGCCGAAGCATTCGTCGATGCCGAAGCCGGCGGCCCGGCGGAACTCCTCCTGCAACTGGTGGGGCACCTTGTCGCCGCCGCTGATGCAGAGACGCACCGAGCCCAGATCCGTCGGCTGGAGCCGTTCATCCCGCACCAGCTCGAACAGGGCGGCGGGCAACATCAGCAGCAGCGAGGGCCGGTAGCGCCGCAGCAGGGTTTCCACGGTGACCGCATCGATGCGGCTGGCGATCGCGGCGGAGGCGCCGGCGGCCAGGGCCGCCAGGACGAGGGCGCAGGAGGCAATGTGAGCCAGGGAGCTGCCAGCCAGCACCTCCTCGCCGGCCTGGAGTTCGCTGGCCTGGATGAAGGAGGTGAGCACGGCGGCGAAGCTGGCGCGGCTGTGGGTCACGCCCTTGGGCCGCCCGGTGCTGCCAGAGGTGAAGAAGAGGAAGCAGGGCTCGTCGGCGGCCAGATCTGGCCAGGGCGGGGCCTCGCCGCCGGCGGACACCGAGGCCAGCAGGGGCTCGAATCCGGCGGGATCGTCAATGCGGTGGCAGCCAAGGGGCAGCCGGGCCGCCACGGCGCTGGCCTGCACATCGGCCAGCCGTTCGCCGTGGAACACCAGGGCCGCGGCGCCGCTCATCTTCAGCGCATGGTCGATTTCCGGCGGCACATAGCGGTAGTTGAGGGGGGTGAGCACCAGGCCGCTGCGCAGCCCCGCCAGGTAGTGGACGACCAACTCCAACCGGTTGGGGATCAAAGAGGCGAGCCGGTCGCCCCGCCGCAGACCCAACCGCTGGTAGGCCCGGGCCAGCCGCTCCGCCTGGCGATCAAGCTCGGCCCAGCTGAGGCTGTGGTCCAGATCCTGCAGCGCCGCTGCCGCCGGATCGCCCCCCAGGCCGGCCTCCAGGAGGCGGTTCAGGTCGATCAGTGGGGCCAGGGGCGGACCGTGGTGGGGCATGGAATGCCGCAAGCCCGCCCACTCTGGCAGCGGTTTGGTGTCGCGCTGCCGCCGTCACAGCCCAGCGAAAGAGCGCCCCTCAAGCCGTTCCCCACAACCGGAACTCCACCTGCTGAGAGGCTGCCTGAAAGTCTTTGTCCGTCGTCAGCAGCGTCAGCTCATAGCGCTGGCAAAGTTGGATGAGCAGGGCATCGATGGTGCCGATCTGGATCCCTCTGCGGCGGCAGACATTGCGGATGTCCGCGCCTGGCTGGCCATCACGGCGAAAGGCCAGCGACCAGACAGAGGTATCGACAAGCAGGCTCACCGCTGGCGTTCCCGTTCGGCCTTGACGTCGTAGCCGGGGTTCCACTCGAGCTTGCCGAAGAGCTCGGCAACCTGGCGCTGCTCCCGGCGCGCGATGAACTCCTGAAGGGCACGGGTCACGGCGGCCTTTTTGGTGGGCTCACCGCTCACGCGGAAGGCGTGATCGAGCAGATCCTGATCGAGAGCGAGATTGGTGGCCATGTGTGACCTCCATGTGAGGTGCCTACACAATTGTTGCGTCGGCCTGGCTGAGGAGGCAAGCAAAGGCATGGCGCCTGGCATGGGCTGCTCCTCCACCAGTGCCACCCCTCCCCCACCGACAAGAGCTTCCGCGACACCATCGCCCGGCGGATCCGCTGAAGCGCATGGTGGGCCGCGTGCTCAACCTCACAGCCCTGCCCTCAAAGGCCCAGGCTGCCGATCAGCTCTTCGATCGAGCAACCCAGCTGACTGGCCACGTCCTTGAGGATCTGCCGCAAGGTGCCGACCCTGAGGGGCTTGTGGGCTGGAATGGTGAGGTGCTGCTGCTGGCCGTCAGAGCTTCGGCTCAGCCGCATGTGACTCCCAGTCTGACGGGTCAGCACATAGCCATGGCGCCGCAGGCGCTCGGCCAGGAGCTGGCCGTTGACGTCCCGCGGAATCCTCACAGGGCCAGCAGTTCCTGCCTCACGTGATGGAGGCGGATCAAGGGCGGTGCCTGGCCGTGATCGAAGTGGCAGACGACCGCGTCGCGGATCTCCCGGTGGAGCTCCTCGAGAGTGTCGGCCTCGGTGTGGATCGCGGCGCCGGCTGCGCTGGCCCGGAAGGAGCCGTCCTCCGCTTCCTCGACCACGAAAAGGATTTCCTGCATGGCCCCCTCCAGTGGCACCAGTCTGGCAGTGGCGGGCGGGATACTGCCCCTGTCTGGGCAAAGGGACTGGGGCGGCACAACCACACCCGGAGCCTGGTTGGCTGCAGCCGCAAAACGCCCGCATCAGAAGGGATCCCAGCAGGGGGTTCCGCCTGACAGGCCGCCCCAAAACAAACCTGGCCCAAGCACTTGGGAGCCGCCACCATCGCCCCATGCCCCCGCCCCCCTCCGCCACCTACCAGCGCCTGCGCGAGACCATCGCCAAGCAGATGCGCCTGAGCCCCATCGACCAACCGCTGATGCTCCTGGAACTGCTCGGCCGCAGCAGCCCCGCTCCAGCGCAGGACGTGGCCCGGCGGATCCTGGGAAGCAAGGAGCTGAACGATGTCGAATCTCAGGGATTGGCCGTAGCCAGCGAACGAACCGCGATCAGATCCTGATCACCAATCGCCCGGAGGCTGCTGCTTGAAAGCGTCAACAGCGATTGGGTGCGTCCCGAAGCGGCAACAAACTCAACCTCGTAGTTTGCAGGGTCGTGTATAGCCACGACAGCACCGAGATCGCCCAACTGCAGACCATCCTCAGGTATGTCGTGGGTGAGAGCAACTGTCTGGTGCAAGACGAACATGACTTACTCCGGAAATGCAGTGACGAGCCTTGGCTGCCTGGAATGATCCGGGATCAGCCAGACCGTTCTGAATGGTCTGGATGCGCCGTTGGGGCCTTTCAACGTAGCACTGATGACAACTTTCATCCCATAGACGCTCATCTCGATCCGCTGAACCGTCCCAGTCTGGCCATGGAGGAGCAGATCATCACGAAGTCGTGTCCAGGATTCAACGGTGTAGCCGAGTGAACGAAAGACCCTGGCCTTGAATCGTCCAACTGGATGCGTGTCTGAGAGCAGGTAGTCGCAGATCTTGGCTTCGTCAACGATCGCGTGGTCTGCATGGGGAAGCATTCGTGGGCCAGGGTGATCGCCGGGGCTTCTCCTCCACCAGTGCCACCCCCCGTCTCTCCCCAGCCAGGATGCCCCCCATGCCTCCGCCCCCCTCTGCTGCCTTCCTTCGCCTGCGCGAGACCATCACCGAGCGCATGCGCAAGAGCCCCATCGACCAACCCCTCATGCTCATGGAGCTGCTGGGGAGGAGCAGCCCCGCCCCAGCGCAGGACGTGGCCCGGCGGATCCTGGGCAGCCGATGGTGGGCAAGGTTCACCTTCAACGGCATCACCGCCTACGGCAACGGCGCCACCAGCCTGATCGGCGGCGACGAACTGAGCGACGCCGAGCGCGACCAGCTGCAGCAGCTATGCCGCCAGCGCCTCGACGCCTTCCGCGAGCACTCCGATCAGCGGCTCGGTGAAATACCGGGTTCTCACCCGCGCCCGGGGCCGCTGCGAGTGCTGCGGGGCCCATGAGCACCAGCGGGCCCTGGAGGTGGACCACATCATCCCCAAAAACCAGGGCGGCTCCGACGCCATCACCAACCTGCAGGCCCTCTGCTTCCGCGGCGTGCAGGCCAGCTACGGCCACCGCGAAGCGGGCTGTGTGTTCTGCGCGCTGGAGGGCAGCGGCCGGGTGCTGCTGGAGAACGAGCTGGCGCTCTGCATCGCCGACGCCTATCCCGTGAGCGAGGGGCACAGCCTGGTGATCCCGCGGCGGCATCGATCCACCAGGCCGCACCGGTGGGGTCGCCGTCGTGGTGAAGGTGGTGGCAGTGCGGGTGGCCAAGGGTGTGGAGCGGATCACTTGTCCGTTCCCCCGCTGGCTGCGGATGAAGGGGACTGGGGCGGCACAGCCACACCCGGAACCAGGTTGCCTCCAGCCGCCACGCGCCCACACCAGAAGGGATCCCAGCAGGGTCGCCCTCCTGACGGGCCGCCCAAAGACCACCCTGCCCGAGGCGTACGGGAGCCGCCAGGATCAACCCATGGCCCATCACACCCCCAGCCAGGAATCCCCACCCCCGCTACCAGCTTGATAAGACCCTGCCCAGAATGGCGGCATGACCAGCGTCGCCGCGCCACCGATCGACCAGCGCCTCCAGGGGATGGCGGCTGTGATCCAGCAAAGAATCCCAGGCGCGGAAGTGCGTCTGTTTGGCTCCCGGGCGCGTGGCACAGCGGGGCCGGAATCGGACATCGACCTGTTGATCACCGCACCGGATGCCTGGCTGGAGCGTCACCACCGCTTCGAGGTGCTCAACGAGCTCTGGGACGAACTGGCCCAGGCGGATGTGTCGCTGGATCTGCTGCTTTATTCCCAGCGGGAGTGCGAGGAGCGCCGCCACTGGCGCAGTCACGTGATCGGCAGGGCCTACCGGGAGGGGCGGTTGCTGGATGGTGCTGTCTGAGCCGGAAGGCCTGCTACGGATCGCCTGCGGATGAACCGCTACACCGTTGTTGGATCGGCCGCTGAATGTGAGCCTGGCTCGAACGGCTTGGTTCTGCGTAACCGATTGGGAATCACAGATCCAGGGGTCATGGGGTCACTGGAACAGGATCTGCTGCTTCAGCTCTATGAGGGGATATTCATCAACGGGGCTGAACCTCATCGTCTCACTGTCGCGGAAGTGATCGAATGGCACCGGCTCTGGCTGGAGGCTGTCTATCCATGGGCAGGAAAGGTGCGCCAGTTCAACCTGAGCAAAGGGAACTTTGCCTTTGCAAGCGCCCATCTCCTGCCCGA
The DNA here is from genome assembly GCF_024346455.1 of Cyanobium sp. Aljojuca 7A6. Lineage (GTDB taxonomy): Bacteria > Cyanobacteriota > Cyanobacteriia > PCC-6307 > Cyanobiaceae > Cyanobium. The sequence goes on along the minus strand of NZ_JAGQCY010000019.1, from coordinate 10,934 downwards.
TCTTCTGGAGGCCTTTCAACGCGAACAGCTCAACAAACGCACACCCCTTGATCCCCAGTCCGTCGACGAACTGGTTGAGGCGCTGGCTGAGGTGCACGTTGAATTTGTGCTCATCCATCCATTCCGCGAGGGCAATGGCCGCATCGCGCGGCTGCTGGCGGATGTGATGGCGAGCCAGGCGGGCATCGGCCCTCTCGACTACTCAGCCTGGGATCTGCAGCGTGAGCAGTATTTCGGCGCCATCCGTGCCGGGGCTGTGTTGAACAACGCTCCGATGCAGCAGTTGTTCAGGCAGGTGTTGCCTGGTGGGGGTGATTAGGAGGGGGTTGCCGAGCCACAAGCTGGCCTTCAATCACGGCGATGGACTGGCCCGTTTCGATGGCTGTGGAGCTGGCCACTGCACGAATGATCCGCGACCGAAGCGGGACTCGGCCAGCCTCCTGACGGAGCCGCTGGAGACCTGGATCGGAGCTGGCCATGGCATACCGCCTTTCAACTCCATTCTGTCACCACCACAACCTCGCCCCCGCCCACCACTCCGGATGGATCCCATGGGCCACCACCCGCTGACGATCGGAGCGGATGGGATCCTCAGGAGACGTCGTCACGACAACGGCGTTGTTTCTGGCCTTCAACGGCATGGGCCCGCAGCGTGGGTTCCAACTGCCGCCGCCTGGGATCCGCTGCCAGCACCGCACCTGTCAGACCTCGGCATCGCAGGTGCCCAAGGGGGTGGAGCGGATGCTCTTGTCCTTTCCCCCGCTGGATGGGGAAGGGGGCTGGGGCGGCATAACCACGCCCGGAGCCGGGTTGGCTGCAGCCGCCATGCGATCACGCCAGAAGGGATCCCAGCAGGGGCTCCTTCCTGACGGGCCGCCCAAAACCAAACCTGGCCCGGTCGCCCGACAGCCGCCAGGATTCCCCCATGCCCCCGCCCCCTCCACCACCTACCAGCGCCTGCGCGAGTACATCGCCAAGCAGATGCGCATGAGCCACATCGACCAACCCCTCATGCTCATGGAGCTGCTGGGGAGGAGCAGCCCCGCCCCGGCGCAAGACGTGGCCCGGCGGATCCTGGGCGAAGACGTGACCCAGATCGAGTACTACACCGAGCGGGTGAAGCGGATGGTGGGCAAGGTGCTCACCCGCAACGGCATCACCGCCTACGGCAACGGCGCCTACAGCCTGATCGGCGGCGACGAACTGAGCGACGCCGAGCGCGACGCGTTGCAGCCGCTATGCCGCCAGCGCCTCGATGCCTTCCGCGAGCAGCGCGGCGAAGAGGTGTTTGCCCACCGCAGCCGGCACCGCAGCCAGATCAGCGACTCTGTGAAATACCAGGTGCTCACCGGCGCCCGAGGCCGCTGCGAGTGCTGCGGCGCGCACTAACACCAGCGGGCCCTGGAGGTGGACCACATCGTGCCCAGGAACCACGGCGACTCCGACGCCATCGGCAACCTGGAGGCGCTTTGCATCGCCGTTGCCGACCTGGTGATCGAGGGCCAAGCGATGAGCTTCAAGCGCTGTGCCCCCAGGGCTATGGGCAACTGCCACGTTCAGCGGTAGCCAAGGAAGTCCTCCATGGTCATGCCGATGTCCTTGGCGATCTGACGAAGCAGCGGTGGCGCGATGTCACGGCCCTGATGGGCTGGAACGGTGGTGCCGCGTCCACGTGCATCGCGGAACTGCAGATGGGATCCGCGTTGACGGACAAGCTCAAAACCCAGTTTCCGCAGGATGCCGACCACTTCCGAGGGCTTGAGAACCGGTGTCGAGCCCACGTTCAAGCCGGAACAACGATCTGCTGCAGGCCGACGAAATCGCTCTCCAGGCTCGGCTCACCGTCTTCCAGCAGCATGGCGATCACCTCCTGGAGATTGGCCTGCAGCTCGTCGAGCGTCGCCCCCTGGCTGTGGGCGCCGGGGAAGCCAGGCACATGGCCCACAAGCAGACCTGTCTCGCTGCAGCGTTCGATCACGGCGGAGTAGGTACGCACGATCTGGCCGACCTTCACTAGTTGCATCGTAGGTACCGCGGCTGGGCTTGCCGATTGGAGTGGGGCGACCATCGGAGGGTGATGGTCTTCTCGTCTACCAGTGCCACCCCCTGTCACACCCGCCAGCATCCCCCCATGCCCCCGCCCCCCTCCAGCACCTACCAGCGCCTGCGCGAGACCATCGCCAAGCAGATGCGCATGAGCCCCATCGACCAACCCCTCATGCTCATGGAGCTGCTGGGCCGCCGCAGCCCCGCCCCCGCGCAGGACGTGGCCCGGCGGATCCTGGGACGCGCATGGCGGGCAAGGTTCACCTTCAACGGCATCACCGCCTACGGCAACAGCGCCTACAGCCTGATCGGCGGCGACGAGCTGAGCGACGCCGAGCGCGACGCGCTGCAGCAGCTGTGCCGCCAGCGCCTCGATGCCTTCCGCGAGCAGCACGGCGAGGAGGTGTTTGCCCACCGCAGCCGCCACCGCACCCCGATTAGCGGCTCGGTGAAATACAGGGTTCACCGATGCGCCCGGGGCCGCTGCGAGTGCTGCGGGGCACACGAGCACCAGCGGGCCCTGGAGGTGGACCACATCGTCCCCAAAAACCAGGGCGGCTCCGACAGCATCACCAACCTGCAGGCGCTCTGCTTCCGCTGCAACGCCGGCAAGCGCGACACTGACCGCACGGACTTCCGCGGCATGCAGGCCAGCTACGGCCACCGCGAAGCGGGCTGTGTGTTCTGCGCGCTGAAGGGCAGCGGCCGGATGCTGCTGGAGAGCGAGCTGGCGCTGTGCATCTCCGACGCCTACCCGGTGAGCGAGGGGCACAGCCTGGTGATCCCGCGTCGGCACGTGAACGACGGACTTGCCCTCCATCAGCCCGAATGGAATTCGATTGTCGAGCTCTTACAATGGAGGCGGAAAGTGCTCGAAGATGCCGACTCAACGATCACAGGCTTCAACGTGGGACTGAACTCAGGAGCAAGCGCCGGGCAGACCGTCTTTCACGCTCACTGGCATTTGATTCCGAGGCGCAATGGGGATACAGATGAGCCTCGGGGTGGAGTGCGGGGAGTGATACCAGGGAGAATGAACTACTAACGCTTTCGATCACCTGTGCGACTTACGCGTGAGGCAGAATATCTTAGTTTCTGGGATTGGAAAATTAATCATGAAGATTCAATCAATTCCTGTTCTTTTAAAAATTCAAAAAACCGGTCTAAAATAACTTGTGTTCTATCAATGATTTGCTCTTCGGAAAACGCTGACAATTCAATGATTGTAGAGATTTCATGGATCTGGCTTGGATCCTTATATTTGCCACGGCGCTGAACTCCACTGTAAATCTTCTTTTTGTCATCAAATCGATAGTCTGAAGCACGAATGTTAATGCTTTCCTCAAGAAGAATCTTGTTTCCAAGACTTTCGAGATTGAGCTCATTCTCTAAGTCCCCATCAATCTCCTGTCGCTTTCTCGAATAAATATGCTCAATATCAAAGCCTTGTTTTAAGTCAAGGAGCTTTTGGTCGGCGAATGAATAGGCAAACCAAGTCAACAATGACCGCGTGATTGCCCGTTGGTTCGTGAAAGCATAGTTTTCAAATTGAGAACGAGACTGAGATTCAATAAACTTATACTTAGAGAATGTTGCCGCAGAACCATTCACGATAGTGATCATTTCGTCGTACACGGGGGTACGAAGTGCATTCACTCCAGGGTTAGTAATTGCATAGCCGAATATAAAGGCCGTAATTCGGTCAAGAAAATTGCCAAACAAGTCTTCCTGAAGCAAGTCCTCACTATCCTTATTTTGTAGATAGTAGACAGATGTAATATTATGCCACATGCCATTTGGCGCGAAATTCAAGACGAATAGCTTTTTTAGAATGGATTCTGTGAACCGGCCCTTGTCTTGAACTGATACACTCTTCCAAAAGAGAGCCAATGTCTTCAAATTAGCCATTGTATTGTCAGATCTCATGTACTGATACTTATTTCGTTCATAAAATTTCCTCAAAGATTCTGTCGTCGAACTCCTATTTCCTTCTTTAGCTCGTAGAAAATACATATAGCGAGAAAACAGGTCATCCATTGGAGTCCCCGATATTGGATGAAATACGGCATTGGACAACTCTTCAAGTTCTTTCCAGTCCTTTATAAAGGAATCCTTCATCCTTGAGTCATTAAAATGTTTGTAAAATTGAGCCTTGAAAATATCTGCATCAGACAAAGGGAGTCCACGATCGTTTAACGTCGAAAAAATTCTTAATGCTGTATCCTGGGATTCGGCTTCAATGGGAAGGAGAATGCAATTATTTAAAATACGAGCTGGAAAAAACGGGAAGTAACTAGCAAAACTCTGAAGAAATGATTCAATTTTACCTTGAAAAAATTTATAATTTCTTACATATTGACTTTTTGCTGTGGACTTTACTACCCCTGTCTTGAGCAACTCAAGAAATTCTTCTTTGTCATTGTCTGTTGCGACTTCAGAGTCGATCTTTAATGATGATTTGTCTGCGCTGCCAAAAGTGTCTGTTTTCCAAATACATTTTTCAATTCGGTCTCTGGTGAGCTTCGAATTCCGGTCCTGCATGTTGGCAAACTTGTCGTAAAAGGCTCGAAGAATTAGAAGTATTGTAGTGAGTCGCTGCTGTCCATCAATGACTTCAGATTTGCTCTTTTCATTCTTAAATGTTACTATTGATCCCAAGAAATAATCTTCGTTATCATCAAAAGCGTCGCAGTCATTATTAGGAAAAGAAAACAAGAAAAGATCGTCTCAAAGGGTTTGGCATTGCTCATCATCCCATGCATAAGGCCTCTGGTAATCTGGAATGAGAAAGTCAGATCTTTTATCCGATAACAAGTCAAAAATTGATTTTTGGTCAACATTTAATTTGGACATTTCATTCACCAAATTCCGCTGAACTACTAAATTGGCGAAACAATGCGTGGCCGCTCATGTCGGCCCCTCTACCCCATGGGTTACAGATGACGCCAAGTTAGACATGAGTTCAACCTTTGCAAGAAACAAATTTGATCAGCATTCGATAGCCCAGCACATTGTATGGGATCCGCATAACATCGGCATCAAAGCTGTCGACCTATCGCAGACCATGTCCATGGACACCCCATGACCGACCAGCTTTCACCCCCCGGCATTTATCAGCAACTCCTTACAGAGGGACTGGAGCAGCAACTGAACCTGCTGGCGAGCGATCTCTATAAGAAAGACGGCCTCGACCCCCAGGAAGCCCCGCGCCTGCTGGCCCGGCACCTGGCGGGACTGGCCCGCATCGCCCTGGAGCACCTGAGCGGTGGCGTCACCCCTGAGCACCAGCTCGCTCTCGTGAACCAACTGGTGGGCCTGCTCCAGAGCCAGGCACCCCGCGCCATCTCCACCACAGACCTCCTGCACCCCTCCGCCCGGCTGCTTTCGGAGATCCGATCCACTGCGCTCCTGCCCGGCCAGGCAGAAACCATCCGCCCGCTCATCCCCCTGGCCGACAGCAGCCTGCTGGTGAACGCCAGCGGCGAACCGTCGGTGGGGCAGGCGCTGATCCACGAAGTCCCCTCCGCCCAGCGGATCGACCTGCTCTGCGCCTTCATCAAGTGGAGCGGTCTGCGCCTGCTCCAGCCTGCGCTGTCTGAATTCCTGCAGGCCCCGGCCCGCCGCCCGATGAGGGTGCTCACCACCGTCTACCTGGGCGCCACCGACCGCCGCGCCCTCGATTGGCTGGTGGCCCACGGCGCCGAGGTGCGCGTCAGCTACGACACCCGCCGCACCCGCCTGCACGCCAAAGCCTGGCTGTTCCATCGGCCAGGCCTCGCGGGCTCACCCCCGGCCTCCACCGCCTACATCGGCTCCTCCAACCTCTCCACCGCTGCCCTGCACGACGGTCTGGAGTGGAACGTTCGCCTCTCCGCCCACGACAACGAGGGCATCCTGGCCAAGTTCCAGGCGGCCTTTGAGAGCTACTGGGAGGAGGGCGAGTTCGAGCCCTACCGCGCCAGCGAACTGGAGCAGCGCCGCTTTGATCGGGCCGCGCGCGAGGAATCGGCGGGAGACTCGGCGGCGAACGTCACCCTGCTCAGCTTCTTCGACATCCGCCCCTACGCCTACCAGCAGGAGATCCTCGACAAGCTGTCGGCCGAGCGCAGCCTCCATGGCCGCTGGCGCAACCTGGTGGTGGCCGCCACCGGCACGGGCAAAACCGTAATCGCCGCCCTCGATTACGCCCGCCAGGCCGGTCCGGGTCACCCCAGCCTGCTGTTCGTGGCCCACCGGCGCGAGATACTGCAACAGAGCCTCGCCACCTTCCGCCAGGTGCTGCGCGATGGCGCCTTCGGCGAGCTGCTGGTCGATGGCCAGCGCCCCAGCCAGTGGCGCCATGTGTTCGCCTCCGTGCAGTCGCTCGCGGGGATCGATCCGGCCGACCTGGCAACGGACACGTTCGCCGTGGTGATCGTCGATGAGTTCCACCACGCCGCCGCCCCGAGCTACGAGCGCTGGCTGGCCCACCTGAGGCCGTCCCTGCTGCTGGGCCTCACCGCCACCCCCGAGCGCACGGGCGGCGAGGACATCCTCCATTGGTTTGACGGCCGCATCGCCGCCGAACTGCGCCTCTGGAGTGCCCTCGACCAGGGCCTGCTGTGCCCCTTCCACTACTTCGGCCTACACGACGGCACCGATCTCTCCCAGATCGAATGGCGCCGCAACGGCTACGTCACCGAGGCCCTCGCCAACCTCTACACCGCCGACGACGCCCGCCTGCGCCTGATCCTGCGCGAACTGGCTGACAAGGTCACCCACCTGGCGTCGATGCGGGCCCTGGGCTTCTGCGTCAGCGTGGAGCACGCCCACTGGATGGCCCGCAAGTTCGTTGCCGCCGGCCTGCGCGCCGCCGCGCTGGATGCCTCCAGCCCCCGCGACGAGCGCGCCGAGCAGATCCGCCGCCTGCGCGCCGGCGAGCTGCAGATCCTCTTCGCGGTGGATCTGTTCAACGAAGGCCTCGACATCCCCGAGATCGACACGGTGCTGTTCCTGCGCCCCACCGAGAGCCATCTGGTGTTCCTGCAGCAGCTCGGCCGCGGGCTGCGCCTCTGCCCGGGCAAAAGCTGCCTCACGGTGTTGGATTTCATCGGCCAGGCCCACCGCAACTTCCGCTTCGACCTCCGCTACCGCGCCCTGCTCGGCGGCACGCGCGACCAACTGGAGCAGCAGATCAAAGAAGGGTTTCCCTTCCTGCCCGCCGGCTGCAGCCTGCAGCTCGATCGGGTGTCGAGCCAGCGGGTGCTGGCCAATCTGCGCGAGTCGCTGCCCAGCCGCCGGCCCCAGCTGCTGGCGGAATGCCGCCGCCTTGGGCGCTGTTCGCTGGCGGGGTTGCTGGAGGGGCTTGGGATGGAGCTGGGGGAGTTTTACAAGGTGGCGGGGTCGTGGGCGTTGCTGCAGCGGGAGCTGGGGTGGGTGGCCGGGGCGGCCTCCGGGGAGCTCAGCGGCGATGAAGAGCGGCTGGGGCGTGGCATCGCCGGGGGCCTGCTGCACCTGGATGACCCCGAGCGGTTGCGTTGGCTGGTGGATCAGCTGCAGCGGCCCGTGGCGCCCGATCCGGCGGGGTTCGATCCTGGGGCCGAGCGCCGCTGGCGGATGCTGATGGCCCAGCTGTGGGGCAGCGGCCGCCAGCACCTGCCCTTGGCCGAGGCTTTGGTGCGGCTTTGGGCCGCGTCCGCGATCCGCGCCGAGCTGGTGGAGCTGTTTGAGCTGCTTCTGAAGCGCACCACCCATCTGGTGGCGCCCCTCACCTGGCCGTTCCAGGCCGATGGCGAACCTGCCCCGCCGGTGCCCCTTGGCCTGCACGGCCGCTATTCCCGCACCGAGGTGTTCGCCGCCTTTGGCCTGCTCAACGACACCCGTACCTTCCCCGGCCGCGAGGGAGTGTTCTTTGATGACGCCACCCGCTGCGATGTCTTCTTCATCACCCTCAAAAAGTCTGAGCGCCTTTTCTCCCCCACCACCCGCTACAACGACTACGCCATCTCCCCGTTGGAGTTCCACTGGGAGAGCCAGAGCAACACGCGGGAAGCCTCATCCACCGGGCAGAGATACATCCACCACGTTGAGCGCGGCAGCCGGGTGTTGTTGTTTGTGCGGGAGGAGAACAAGCGCGGCGGGGTGACGCTGCCGTTTCTTTGCCTGGGATTTGTCGATTACGTGAGCCACGAGGGCGAGCGGCCGATGGCGATTCGCTGGCGGCTGCAGCGGGCGATTCCGGCGGCGTTCGTGCCAGAGCTGGCGTTGGCGGTTTGAGGGGGCGGTTCAGCCTTCCTCGTAGACAGCAAGAAAGTCTTCCCTGCTGATTTCTGACTGCCTCAGGATCAGTCGAAGCGTGGACCCCTTGATCAACCGATGGTTCGGCATCGTGAGTGGCGTTCGAGTGCCATCTGGGTTCGCCCGTGCCAGGGCGATGTGATTGCCTTCCCGTACCAGCTCAAACCCAAGACTCTGAAACGCCTTCAAGACCCGCTCCCGGGGCGCATCCACCGGAAATTTCGGCATTAACCAGCCAGAACGGTTTCGGCCAGAAACACCTCTTCAACAGGATCCTCCTGGGTGAGGGAATCAAGCCCGAACGTCTGGCCATGAAACGCAAGGGCGGAACGCACGTCTGCAAGTGCCGCTTCATAGCTATCGCCTTGTCCAACAACCACACCGGTGATCCCGAGCGGATAAGCCACATAGCCATCCGCATGACGCTCCACAACTAATTTCAGCCGCTGGGATGCCATCGGAGGCCGTTTCTGCTGTGTCGCCTCCACATTAGGACTGATGACCCAGCTGAGGGGCCTCGGCCTGCAGCACGTGCCCCAGCCCGAAGCCCCCTCGTCCGGCTCTTGCCTGCCGCAGACCTCCGCGCCGAGGTGTCCGCAGCCCACTGCTACGCAAAAGCCTTCGGCTTCGATGAAGCCACCCGCTACAACAACGACGCGATCTCCCCGCTGGAGTTCCACTGGGAGAGCCAGAGCCTCACCCCGGAAGCGTCCGCCACCGGGCAGCGTTATATCCACCACGTTGAGCGCGGCAGCCTGGTGCTGCTGTTTGTGCGGGAGGAGAACAGGCGCGGTGGGGTGACGCTGCCGTTTCTTTGCCTGGGGTTTGCCGATTACGTGAGCCATGAGGGTGAGCGGCCGATGGCGATCCGTTGGCGGCTGCAGCGGGCGATTCCGGGGGGCTTCTATCCGGAGCTGGCGGTGGCGGTGTGAGGGGGGCGATCCCCTTTCGACCTCTCCTATCCTTGGGGCTCTGGAGGTCTGCCATGGCCCTCGCCATTGAGCTCAACGAAGAACAGTCCCGTGCCCTGGCCGAGGTGGCCGGGCTGCTCAACGTGTCTCAGGAGGTCCTGGCCTCAGCCGCCGTACGCGATCTCCTGAGCCGACCCTCCGCAGACTTCGAAGCAGCCGCATCGAACGTGCTGGCAAAAAATGAGGAGCTTTACCGTCGTCTGGCGTGATGCGCTACCTCCGCCTCGGTGAGGTACTGGAGCTGCACCGCCGATTGATCGCCACCTCAGGGGGGTCCCCTGGATTGCGGGACCTTCGTCTCTTGGAAGGGTCACTCTCCCAGCTCCGCCAGACCTTTTCGGGGGTTGATCTCTATCCCACTCTTTTCGAAAAGGCTGCCGTTCTTGGCTTTTCCCTGATCAAGAACCATCCCTTCGTAGATGGCAACAAGCGTGTTGGCCATGCCGCCCTGGAGGTGATGCTGATGCTCAATGGCTATGAGTTGACCGCTTCCAAAGAATCCACCGAAGCTGTTGTTCTTGCTGTTGCCTCCGGAATGCTTGATCGGCAGGCATGGACCGAGTGGGTCAAGGAACAGATCAAGCCCTTGGGATGAGGTTGGGTGGCCAGATCATGGAGCTTATCGACCGTCTGCCCGGGCTGGACTAACCGGGCCCACTGCTAAGCAGAAGCCTTCGGCTCCGATGAAGACACCCGCACCAACGATGACGCCATCTCCCCGCTGGAGTTCCACTGGAAGAGCCAGAGCAACACCCGCGAAGCCTCCGCCACCGGGCAGCGCTACATCCACCACGTTGAGCGTGGCAGCCGGGTGCTGCTGTTGGTGCGGGAGGAGAGCAGGCGCGGTGGGGTGACGCTGCCGTTCCTTTGCCTGGGCTTTGCGGAGTATGGGAGCCACGAGGGCGAGCGGCCGATGGCGATTCGCTGGCGGTTGCACAGGGCGATTCCGGGGGGCTTCTATCCGGAGTTGGCGGTGGCGGTGTGAGGGACCCGAAAGCTCCATTAACCTGACCCCATGGACACGGCTGCACCGCTACTGCCCTTGCTGATCGACCGGTTGGAGCCGCTCAGGCACCTGTGCGCCCTCTACGGGGTGGATCGGCTGGAAGTGTTCGGCTCAGCGGCGAAGGGCCTGTTTGACCCCGCCAGCAGTGATCTGGACTTCATCGTGCAGATGACGGGCCAACGGGAACCGGGCTATGCACGGCGCTTCTGTTCCTTCGCCGATGCATTGGAAGCCCTCTTCGGCCGTCCGGTGGATCTCTTGACGGAATCCATGATCCACAATCCCTATTTCCGGAAAGACGTGGACGCGTCACGCCGGCTAATCCTGGAACTCTGATAGGCGAAGAGAGGCGCTGAAACGCCTGCTTGACGCCATTGAGGACGATCCAAGTGTGCTAACGATCATTCCCGATCTACGTCGCATCGTTGGTACACGGAACAGAATCATCCATGTGTACAAAGCCGTGGATCAGCTGATTCTCTGGGATTCGATCCAGCCATTCCTTAGCTGTGCTTTCCCACCAGGTTGTTCATGCCTGCAGCTCAGCGAGCCGCTGCTGGGGGGTGAGGCCACCGAGGGCCATGTGGCACCTGCAGCCGTTATAGATCCGCAGGTAGGCCGGCAACAGTGCGTTC
>NZ_JAGQCY010000018.1 GCF_024346455.1 Cyanobium sp. Aljojuca 7A6 | reverse complement strand
CGAAAATAGCTCGATGCCAGGTAAAACTTCTTCTCTGCAGCAGCCGTCAGGCGTTGTGTGAGTCAGCGGCTCATCTGTGAGCTGCAGGAAAGGCCACCCGAGCAGGGTGGCTTTTCTATTGGCTGTCTTTGGGATGGCCAACGCCAAAGCAGGGCCAGGGGCTGTTGCGTGTTGGTGGGCAGAATGCTTCGGTGGAACCGCTCGATACCCATGACATTGGTCCTGCCGTGAATTGGCGTGGTCGCTTTCGTCCCATCTGGAAGGCCTATGCGCTTTGGCTGCGGGCAGATTGCGTTGATCTCAGTGCCGCGTTCGCGTACCACACCCTCCAATCCTTCTTCCCTGCCCTGCTCATCGCGCTGTCCGTCGCTTCACGGCTTCTCGGACGTGACGTGGAGCGCTTCGAACGCCTGCTCATCTATGTGGCACAGGTGCTGCCGTCAGCAGCTTTGCCGGGCTTTGAGGCCACCTTGCGGCGCTTCACGAATCAGGGCTTCGGTGCCGGCCTCCTCGGTCTTGTGCTGCTCGCCCTCAGTGCCAGCAACATCTATCTGACGCTCCAGCGCGGGGCCGACCGTCTCTGGTGGAATCGCCCCTTCGGACTCGACAACCTGCGCTGGCAGCAACACGTTGTTCGTTTCGTCGCCTTGCGATTGAAAGCCCTGTCACTCATCCTGTTCGTCGGGGTCCTGATCGTCGTTGACCAGCTCTTCAGCACCGTGCGTCTGTTCAGTTCCAGGGGGTTCCAGGAGCAGGTGCAGCTCTACCTGCCCAAGCCGTTGCTTTGGCTGAGTTCCCTTTCCTATGGCCTGGATTTACTCCTTTCCCTGCTGATCAGCTTCGCCGCCGCTCTGTTTTTTCTCTGGATGCTGCCGTCGCGCCGGATCCCTTTCCGCCCCCTGATTCCCGGCGCCTTGCTCGTGAGTGTCAGCCTCACCCTCTCGAATCTTCTGCTGGGAAGGAGCCTGCTGGCCCTCGGGTTGCGATTCCAGGCCTATGGGGTGGTTGGTGGCGTCTTACTGCTGACGCTCTGGGTCTGGATGGTGGGGGTGATTCTGTATTTCGGCCAGTGTTTCAGTGTGGTGCTTTCCGGCGGGGCGCCAGGGGGGCCATCGACACCTCTGCCGCGCTGAGGTCGGGTCCGTTTCGGGTCAGGATGGAGGTCGCTTCGTTGCATGGACCCTTGGCCAAGCCTGCCCTCCGGATCCCGCCTCTGCCGGCCAGCCTCGCTCTTGTCTGCATGGCTGTGGGCGCCGTCGTTGTGATCGGTCTGACCACCCTGGCGTTGGTGCCGCTGCTGCTCGGTCTCGGCTTGCTGGCGGCCTGGTTGGTGGCGGCGTTGCTGCTGGGCTGGGCCGGCCTTGAGGGTCTGGCGGCGATCGAACGATGGATTGAGAATGACCCGCGCTTCCAGCGTTGATGGAGCGCCGTATTCCCTGGCTCTGGATCGGCGTGGCGGCGGCCATACTCCTGGTGCCCACATCGGTGGGCCGGATCCTGCTGGATGTTGTCGGGGGCCTCACCCTTACCCTGCTGTTGCTGCCGCTGCTGCTCGCAGGGGTGGGTCTGATCGGCTGGCAGGTGCTCCGCCGCCGCCTGCGCACTTGCCCAAACTGTGGCTTCACCAGCCTGGGCAGCGAGGCCTGTCCAGCGTGCGGAAGCGCCTTCGATAGCGCTGAAGCGTCTGGCTCGGAGCCCACTGCCGCCTCCGGAGCGTTTTTCTGGGGATCGGGGCCCGACGCTGAGCTTGACGCACGCGACGTGACCATCAACGTGGAGGCTGTCGATCTGGGGGCTTCCGGCCCTGCGGAGGGTGCCATCCGAGAGAGCGAAACCCCCTGAGGGATCGGCTCATCCGTTGACGGCTGGACCGTCCTGGCCAAGGCGGGACAGCTCCAGCAGGCGCCGTTCGCGTAGATGCAGGAACAGGGGCGCGCCGAAGGCAAAGGCGATCGTGACGCAGCTGAGCAACACCCAGCCGAGTCCCCGCATGCCGAGACGGCGACTTTCGCGCACCATCCAGATCGTCACGGCCGTTGCCCCGATGGCCAGATCACGGGACAGGGAGCGGGCCGCCGGATTGGCATTCGCCTGGCGAATGAACAGACCCAGATCAAAGGTTGCCCCCTCGCTGTGGATGAAATCCAGATTGGCCAGCCAGGGCAGGACTCCACCAGCCACGGCCAGGGCCAGATAGAGCCAGGCGATCCAGCTGAGGCCGCCAGGTCCTTGTCGAGTCGGAAGTGCTTCTTCGCTCATGGGCTGTAGGGCGTAGGGGGATGTTCTGGCTGGTTCGGATCCCATTGCATCACCTGCTGTTCCACCTGCTCCAGCACCGACGCGCAGCGCTCCGCGTAAGCCAGAGCCCTGCGGTAGAGATCGGCCATCGCCTCCACATCCAGCTCCTGGTCCTGCAGCTGGGCCAGGCAGAGCTCGAGAGCCGTCTGGGATTCGCGGAAGCTCAGATCCTCGACCCCATGCGCCGCCAATGGAGGTTTGGACGTTGTGCCGGAGGATTCTTGAGGCGGAGAGCTGGATTTGGGGGTGGTCCTGGCCATCGGTTGAAACAGGGATGGGATGGGTAGAGACTCAGTCGTGTGGTTCGGCGGTGTAGCCAAGGGGACCGCCCGTCGGATCGGGGGTCTCGGAGGACTCCGGGCCAGGTCCGTCCCATTCGGTTGCTTGCACCCGCATGGCCACCCTGCCATCGGCCAGCTCGGCGATGACCTCGGCGTCCGGCCGAAGCTGGCTCACCGAGCGCAGCAGGCGTCCGTCGCTGTCCCGCAGCAGGCTGAAGCCCCTCGCCAGCAGGTGCTGGGGGGAAAGCGCCTGCAGCAACTGGCGTTGCCATGCCAGCCACTGCTGCTGTTGCTCCAGCAGCCGTCGCGGGTGCAGCCGCAGCAGCTGCTCCTGTCGGGTGGTAAGCCGTTGTCTGGCTGAAGCAAGGCGCAACGACAGGGTGCGCTGCAGATGGTCGCGCTCCTGGGCCATGGAACGGAGCACCTGGCTGCGGTCCGGCAGCACGGCCACCAGGGCGGCTGTCGGTGTGGAGGCCCGATAGTCAGCCACGAGATCAGCGATGGTGACGTCATCTTCGTGGCCGATGCCACAGATGACAGGCCACGGCGACGCCGCCAGGCAGCGAGCCAGCTGCTCGCCGTCGAAGACGGCCAGATCCTCCCGGCTGCCCCCGCCACGGGCCAGCACCAGGGCTTCGAGGCCCAGGCTGGCGTGCTTCTGGCCAAGGCCGTCGATGGCACTGATGATCTGGGACTCCACATTCCCCTGAACGGGGATCGGCACCACGAGCAGCTCCGTGGCAGGCCAGCGTTCCCGTGCCGTACGCAGCATGTCGGCCAGGGCGGCGCTGGGCACGCTGGTGAGCAGGGCGATGCGACGAGGCCAGGCCGGTAGCGGACGCTTCCGCTCGGGGTCGAACAGACCTTCCGGCTCCAGGCGGTCGCGGACCTGCTCAAACTGGCGCAACACCGTGGTCAGGCTGGGGCGCAGATCCAGCACCTGCACCGTGAGGCTGGCCCGGGCGGCCCAGAAGTTGAGCTTGCCGACCACCACCACCCCATCGCCTTCCTGGGGAATGAAGCTGAGTTTCTGCAGCTGGGAGGCCCAGATCACCCCCTGGATGCTGGCCTGGCCGTCGAGGAGGCTGAGCCAGAGATGGCCTTTTTTCTGCTGGGGACGCCCCACGGTGGCCTCCAGCAGGAAGCGGGGCGCGAACCCTCGGTCAAGCAGGGTGCCGATGGCTTGGTTCAGCTCGGCGACCGTGAAACGGGGAATGCTGTCGTGCTGGCGGGCAGCCGCGGTGCTGCCAGGGGCCATGAGCATGGAGTCAGTGCTGGAGCTTGCGATAGCAGAGCCACCAATAGAGGCTAAGCAGGCCTGCCACCAGGGCCACAGCCCGTCCAACGGGATGGTCCAGGCGGATCAGGCCAGCCCCGGTGATCACCAGGGCGCTGCTCAGCAGCCTGGACCCATCGCGACGGTTGCCGACATAGAAGCGTGAAACAGTGGCGGTCGGTGCCATGGCGGGATGCAACCCGGGAAGAACCCCAACCTAGGACCGCCGCTGGGGCCATGAAAAAGCCGCCGGATGAACCAGCGGCCACGGCCACGGAGGCGATTCAACTGTTGGTGGGGGCGTTGGTCCCAGGGCTTCAGCCGAGGCCAACCTGGGCCAGAATGCCTTGGCCGGTAAGAATTTCGGTCGCGAGGCCGATCACAAAGCCCATCATGGCCAGGCGGCCATTCCAGGTTTCGGCGAAGTTGACGAAACCGAAGCGGGGCTGGGAAGCGTCAGACATGGAAGGAACCCTCGGGGGAGACCTCACTGTAACGAATCATGGAGGGATCTTGACAGTGGCGAAGGATACAAACTCGGGTGTGGGTTGCACGGTTGACAGGAGTGCCCTGTGATGGGATAGAGTCCGTTCACGGTCTCCGGTTCCGGGAGTGGTTCCCTCTGGGGGCCCGGTCGTGAGGCCCATCGGAGGGCTCCCCGGGCCCGCTTCCAGGAGCACCTGGCGGCGCCCCTGCCTAGCGAGATCGATCTGGTGCTGGTCACCGACCTCGATGGAACCTTGCTGGAAGGGACTATCCCGACCCGCCGTCGCCTGTATGGCTGGCTGGCCTCCCAGCGCCACAGGATCCTGCAGGTCTTCAGCACGGGACGGGACCTGCGTTCCGTCGCCCGGCTGCTGGTTCAGGAGGCCGCCCATGGCCTCCATCCCCCCCACCTGGTGATCGGCGATGTGGGCTGCACCGTGGCCTGCGGGGCTTCCCTCACCCCCTCGCCCCTGGCGCTGGAGCCGATCGAGGCCCTCTGGCGTGGACGGGCGGAGCAGGTTCTTCCCCTGCTGGCGAGCCTCCCCGGTCTCTCTGCCAAACCGCTCAGCACGGTTCGGCGCCTGGCCTACGGCATCGATCCCCTCAGGCTCGACCTCAGCCAACTGCCGGCGATTGAGGCCCATGGGGTGGATTGCCTCGTCTCCGGTGACAAGTACCTCGACGTATTGCCGGCCGGTGTCAACAAGGGCAGCACCCTGCTGGGGCTGCTCGAATGGCTGGAGTTGGAAGCCGCCCTGGTGGTCACGGCGGGAGATTCCCTCAACGATCTGGCCATGTTCGAGACGGGTCTTCAGAGCGTGATGGTGGGCAATGCCGAGCCCGGACTGGTGCGCGCCCTGCCGGGCCTGTCCCGCACCTACCGCGCCAGCGGCCATGGTTGCGAGGGCATCCTTGAGGGACTGCGCCATTTCGGTTACGGCCATCTGTTGCACGGACTGATCTGACCGACACCTGGTCTGGGCAGATCAGATCCGCTGGATCAGCGTTCCGGGGCCTGGTCGCGACGCTCCCGCGCCAGTCCGGCTTTGGTGCGTGCAGTGGCAATGCCCTGGCGGGGATCCTCGGGCCAGGGGTGGCGCGGGTAACGGCCGCGCAGCTCCCGGCGCACCTCGGCGTAGCCCTGGCTCCAGAAGCCGGCCAGGTCACTGGTGACCGCCGCCGGGCGTCCCGCCGGTGACAGCAGCTCCACCCGCACCGCCAGCCGGCCGTCCAGGACCGTCGGTCCTTCGAGGCAGCCGAACATTTCCTGCAGCTTTACCGCCAGCATCGGGGTGCCGTTCCCGTAGTCCAACGGCACTCGACGGCCGGATGGGACCGTCTGGGTGAGGGGCAACAGCCGATCCAGTTCCCGGCGCAGGGACCAGGCCAGATCACCCCAGAGCAGATCCGAAAGGTCCAAACGCTGCAGATCCTGAAGACTGCGCAGACCGCCCAGGTGGGGACCCAGCCATGACGCCGGATCCTGCTGCAACCGCTCCGGAGACCGGTCGGGCCAGGGTGATCCCAGGTGCTGGTGGGCCAGCATCAGACGCTGCTGCAGCTGGCGGCTGGCGTGGCACCAGGGCAGTACCTCCAACCCCAGCCCCTTCAGCCCTTCCAGCAAAGCCCGCTCCACCAGTTCCCCGCTGGCTTCGGGCCAGGGACGGCGCTCCAGCACCAGGGCCCCGGCGCGCCGCAGCTGTTCGCAGCGCACCCGCTGGTCGGCGCTATCCCAGCGGGCTTCGGTGCACGCCTCGATCCCGTCCGCCAGCAGCTCTTCCAGGCCCCGGCGGGAGAGGACCACCGCCAACCGCACCCGGGCTTCCTGGCCCTGGCCGTCGACGCTGGCGATCGCCAGAGCTTCGGCGCCGGCGAGGGGGTCCCCTGGGGGAAGGACGGCGCCGCGACCGCTGCGCATCAGAAAGTGCCCATCGCCCCGGCCCCGGCCCAGGGCCAGCCGTTCCGGATAGGCCCAGCCCAGCAGCTGGGCCGCCCGAGCATCGTCACCATCGGAGGCGGCATCGCGGCCGGAGCGGCTCGGCGCTGGTGCGCCAATGGAGCGCCCGTCCCTGAGCTGGCGCAGTAGCTGGGATTGGAGCTCTCGCCAGGGGCCCCTTGCCCCGGCACGGTCGTGGCCGCCAGGGCCTGCGGAACTCCGCCGCAGCCAGTCGAGGCGCCGTATCAGATCGCTGCCGGCCTCGCGGCGATCGAGGGGATCCCGTTCGCTCAGCAGCACCGCCACGGCACTGGCCAGGGCCTCCCAGCCCCGTTCCCGGGCCCGCAGCATCATGTGGGCCAGGCGGGGATGGACCCCCAGCCGGGCCATCGCCCGTCCATGGCCGGTGATGCGTCCGCCAGCATCAGTGGCGCCCAGCTGCAGCAGCAGGTTGCGGGCCTCCGCGAGGGAACGGCGGGGGGGCGCCGTGAGCCAGGGGAGCGTGTCGTCCGCCGCAGAGCCCCATTCGGCCAGTTGCAGGGCGATCGGCAGGGGATCGACTTCGAGCAGTTCCGGGGGATCGAAGGCGGGGCGACGCTGCTGTTCCGCCGGAGACCACAGCCGCAGGCAGTGTCCGGGTCCGAGCCGCCCGGCCCGGCCGCGTCGCTGTTCGGCACTGGCCTGACTGGCGGGCTGGGTGACCAGGCCATCCATGCCCGTGGCCGGGTCAAAGCGGCTGAGACGGCTGAGGCCGCTGTCGATCACCAGGGTCACGCCGGCGATCGTGAGCGAGCTCTCCGCCACCGCCGTGGCCAGCACCACCTTGCCGCCCGCCCGCTGGGATGCCGCGATGGCCCGACCCTGGGCTGCCAGCGGCAGCTGGCCATGCAGAAGAACGCAGTCCACTTCGGCCCCCCAGGGGGTGGCTTCGATGGCCCGTCGCGCCGTCTCCAGCTCCCCCAGGCCCGGCAGGAACACCAGCACGGTGCCCCTGGGCTGGGGCTGGTCGAGCCAGTGGCCCTCGAGGGCCCGCAGCACCTGGCGCTCAAGCCGCTCCTCCTGCCGCGGCGGTTGGTAGGCGACCGTGACCGGATGGCCACGGCCCTCACAGCTGATCACGGTGGCCCCATCCAGCTCGGCGGCCAGGGGTTCCAGGTCGAGGGTGGCTGACATCACCAGCAGCCGCAGCTCTGGGCGCAGCAGGCTGCGGGCCTGGCGCACCAGGGCCAGGCCCAGATCCGCCTCGGCCTGGCGCTCATGGAATTCGTCGAAGATCACGCAGGCCACCCCTTCGAGGGCGGGATCGGCCTGGAGCCGGCGCAGGAACAGGCCAGCAGTGACCACCTCCAGACGGGTGGCCGCCGAGGTGCGTGACTCCAGCCGCACGCTGTAGCCGACCCGACCGCCCAGGGGTTCGCCGAGGTTGGCCGCCAGGCGCTCGGCGGCGGAACGGGCCGCGAGCCGGCGCGGTTCCAGCATCAGGATCCGGCCCTCGTGGCCGAAGCTCTCCAGCAGGGCCAGGGGGACCCGGGTGGTTTTGCCCGCTCCGGGTTCGGCCTGGAGCAGCAGGGTGGCCCCGGGCGCGAGGGCGGCGGTGATGGCCGCGAGGCGGCCATCAATGGGCAGGGACGGATTCAGCGCACGTGGCGGAGGCCGTCCACAGGGTGGTACGCCTCGCCTGTGGTTTCCTCGTACACGATGGCCGGCAGGCCCGTCTCGAACATGGTCTGCAGGGCCTCTTTCAGGTAGGGGTTCCAGCCGCCGGTGGTGACCTTGCCATGACGCACCGTCCAGTCCCAGGTGCCCTGGAGATCGCGTGGGATGCGGCCCTCCCGATCCCGACGGGCCACCAGGTCCTGGGATTCAACGATGCCGACCAGGATCGGATCTTTCCCGTAGGACGGAGTGATGCTCAGCTCGAGCCGGATGGGATCGTCCTTCACCATTTTGAGGCGAAAACGAGGCGGCAACTTCAGTGCTCCGAGCACGGCCGCCACGATTCGCGTTCTCTGATCCACCATCGATCTCAGCCTTTGAGCGCGTTCACCTCAGGGAGCCTATTCAGCGGCCGGCCTGACGCGGTCAGTTCGGATCGGCAGGAAAGGCGGGCTGTTCGTTGTCACCGCTGAACCGAACCGTCAGCAGGTCCTCCTGGGTGAGTTGGCCGTCGGCGTCGAGGAGCTCAGGATGGATGGTGAGCCGGCCGGTGCGATCAGCGGAAGCCCCACCCGGATCGGTCGCGGCGGCCCCGGGGTCGCCCGGTCGTGGAACCGCTCGGAATCCCTGTGCCATCACCCGGAACGCCTGCCAGAGAAGCAGAACAAAGCAGGCCCCGTAGAGGATCGGAAAGATCTGCGAGAGGAGGGAGGTCATGGCGCGATGGGAACCCCGCATGCCGCGGACTCTCCCCCATCATCACCCGTCCGACGGAGCCGTGGTGGTGGCCAGCATCCAGGCCCACAGGGAGGTGCAGGCGGCTCCGAAGGCGAGAAAGGCGAGTAGCAGGTGGCTTGTGTCCATGACTCGATAAGAAAGTTTACAAATCATAGCGGATCAGGCCGGTTTGCCTCCCCTTCCTGCTGGGGGATGACGTGTCTACGGTTTTGTTACTGACGAGCTTCTGCGATGCGTTCCTCCCGCGTTCTTGCCGCCGCCGCCGCCGGGCTTGCGACGGCCACGGCGGCGGCTACAGCCACGGTCATGGCCACCACCACCCTCATCAGCCCGACCCTCACCTCCCCGGGCCTTGCCCAGCCGGCCGGGGCGGTGCTCGGGCGGCAATCCTTCGTCGCGGCAGCGATCCGCCGGGCGGGCCCTGCCGTGGTCACCATTGACACGGAGCGCACGGTGCAATCGGCCGGTGGCGGTGGAGGGCTGCCCCGGGGGCTGATGAATGACCCCCTGTTCCGTCAGTTCTTCGGCATCCCGCAGCAGGGAGCCCCCTCGCGGCGCACCGAACGCGGTCAGGGAAGCGGCGTGATCCTGCAGTCCGATGGGTTGGTGCTCACCAATGCCCACGTGGTGGATCAGATCGACCGGGTGACGGTGGGTCTGGAGAACGGCCGGCGCTATGAGGGCCGGGTCGTGGGACTCGACAAGCTCACCGACCTGGCGGTGGTGCGGCTGGTGGGGGCAGGCCCCTGGCCCGTGGCGCCCTTGGGCAATTCCGACGCCCTGCAGGTGGGTGATTGGGCGATCGCGGTGGGGAACCCCTTCGGCCTCGATAACACCGTCACCCTTGGGATCATCAGCAGCCTGAACCGCAACGCCAGCAAGCTGGGCATCACCGACAAACGGCTGGATCTGATCCAGACCGATGCCGCCATCAACCCCGGCAACTCCGGCGGACCACTGCTCAACGCCGATGGTGAAGTGGTGGGAATCAACACCCTGGTGCGCTCGGGGCCTGGGGCGGGACTGGGCTTCGCCATTCCGATCAACCGGGCCCGCAGCATCGTCAGTCAACTGGTGGCGACCGGACGTGCCACCCACCCGATGATCGGTGTTGGGCTGGATGAGGTCAGGGCGGCCAGTGGCCAGGGCGCTGCCCGAGGCGCGGTCGTGGTTTCCGTGCAACCGAACGGACCGGCGGATCGGGGCGGCCTCAGGACAGGGGACGTGATCGTTGCGGCCCAAGGGGCTGTGGTGAAAGACCCCTCCCAGGTGATCACGGCCGTCGAGCGGGCTGGGGTGGGAGGAACGCTCAACCTGACGGTGAATCGTCAGGGGGCGACGGTGAATCTGCGGCTCGTTCCAGGCGATATGGCCGTGTTGCGTCAGGGGTGAGCAGGGTGGCCTGGTCCCGCCACCTCGGGGCCGGGCCACGGCGTTAGCCAAGGGGCAGCTGTCAGAGGATGTCCATGCCTCCTTTGCCGCCGTCCGGACGGATGGCGTCGAGCAGGCCGGCATCGACGGCCAGTTCACCGCCAAAGCGGGCCGGTGCACCGAGCTGCTGCCGCATGACCCACTGCGTGGCCGCCTTCTGGCTCTGCCAGGCTTGCAGCAATTGCTTGGCCAGACCCCGCAGGACCTGCGGATCGCCGGTGGCGTCGATGGCCCGGGTCATGCGCTCAAGCTCGAATTTCTGACCGAGGCTGAGGGCGAGGGGTTCGGACATGGTGGGAGGCGCGATGGGGCGTTTCTGACCGGCCCAAAGCTACAAACTGTTTCAAGATGTCACGTAGCGGCTGTTACAGGGCCTAAGTCCCGGTCAGGAAATCCGTTCAACATCCTGAACAGGGCCCCACGTCCTGGCCTGGCTCCCACGCCCTGGCCTGGCCCCTGGGCCGATCAGTGGCGCTCGCGCAGCTCTTCCACGCAGCGGGTGACGCACTCCCCATCCTCCAGGGAGCAGGTGGTGATGCATTCGAAATACACCTCCATCGCATCGCTGGTGCTGGCCGTCTCTTCCCGCTCCGCGTTCCAACCGTCGGTGACGACGTTCTGGATGGTCATCGCTGCTCCTGGATGGGTGACCCTGTCAGCCTATGCACACAGAACCCACGGCACCAGAGAAATGAGTCTTCCTGCCTAGGGAACCATGAAGTTGTATTTTCAGCCGCTCCGTCAGCTGCCCTTCCCGGACTCCCCAGCCACACCGCCCTTGGCTTTGGCACCGGCCTTGTCGGCTGATTTGGCCCGCTGTTTCTGTCGCTGCTCCTCCCGTTTGGCGGCCAGCTTGCGCTCCTGCTCCAGGCGCTCGTTCTCCTCGGCCTCCTCGCGTTTCTTTTCCTGGTAGTAGGCGTAGTCACCGCGGTAGAGCACCAGTTCGCCGTCGCGCACCTCCACGATCCGGTTGGCCACACGGCCAATGAAGAAACGGTCGTGGGAGACCAGCAGGGCCGCCCCCTCGTAAGCCATCAGGGCCTCCTCCAGCATTTGTTTGGCCGGGATGTCGAGGTGGTTGGTGGGCTCATCGAGCACCAGCAGGTTGCAGGGGGTGAGCAGCATCAGGGCCAGCGCCAGCCGGGCTTTCTCCCCACCACTCAGCTTTTCCACCGGCTTGAAGACCGAATCGTTGCTGAAGCCGAAGCTGCCCAGCAGGGAGCGCACCTGGGTCTGGGTCCAGTCGGGAACGGCCTCGAAGAGGGTGTTGATCACGGTCTTGGCCAGATCGAGGGCTTCGGCCTGGTTCTGCTCGAAGTAGCCCGCCACCACGTGGTGTTCCCCCAGGCCGGCCTGGCCCTCCAGGGGCAGCTCGTAGCCCATCACCAGCCGCAGCAGGGTGGATTTGCCGGCTCCGTTCGGGCCGACGAAGGCGATCCGATCGCCCCGCTCCACCTCCAGATTCGCCCCCAGGAAAAGGATCTGGTCGTCGTAGCCGTGGGTGAGGTTGTCGATCGCCGCCACCAGGCGGCCCGAGCGGGGAGCAGGGGGAAAGGCGAAACGCGGCCCGCTCACCGATTCCAGCGGCGCCTCGATCCGCTCCACCTTGTCGAGCAGCTTCTCGCGGCTCTTGGCCTGGGTGCTGCGCGTTGCGCTGGCCCGGAAGCGGTCGATATAGGCCTGCTGGCTGCTCAGTTCCTTCTGCTGGCGCTCGAAGGCCGCCTGGCCGGCCTCCCGCTCCAGGGCCTTCTGCTCGAGGTGCTGGCTGTAGTTGCCCAGGTAGGTCCGCGAGACACCGCGCTCCGTCTCCACGATCTGGTTGCAGACCCGATCGAGAAAGGCCCGGTCGTGGCTGATCACCACCAGGGGAACCGTCTGATCCACCAGGTAACTCTCCAGCCACTGGATCGTTTCGACGTCGAGGTGGTTGGTGGGTTCGTCGAGGAGCAGCAGATCCGGCTCCTGCAGGAGGATTTTGCCCAGGGCGATGCGCATCTGCCAGCCGCCGGAGTAGTCCCCCACAACCCGCTCGGCCGTTTCGGGGGTGAAGCCGATGCTGGGCAGCAGCTTGTCGATGCGGGCATCGAGCTCGTAGCCGTGCAGGGCCTCGAAACGACTCTGCAGCTGGCCGAGTTCGTCGATCAGCTGGTCGAGCAGGGCTGGATCGGCGGCAGCCTCCTCGGTGGCCATCGCCTCCTCCACCTGGCGCTGACGGTTGAGCACCAGGGCGGCCTCGCCGAAGGCCTGGAACAGTTCCTGGCGGACGCTGCGGACGAGATCAACATCGAACTCCTGTTGCAGGTAGGCGATGCGGGGATCCCCCTGGCGCACCACCTGGCCGCTGGTCGGTTCCTCCAGCCCGGCGATGATGCGCATCTGGGTGGATTTACCAGCGCCGTTGACCCCCACCAGGCCGATCCGATCCCCTGCCTTGACTTCCCAGGTGATGTCCTTGAGCACCTCCCCGGTGGGGTAGATCTTGCCGATGCGTTCGAGGCGCAGCACGGAGCGGATGACGGTCGCAGTGAGCGCATCATCCCCTGTCGGGGCGTCCTGCAGACTGGCAGACCTGTTCGGTCGTGTCGTCAGAATGATCAAGCGACTCGAGCAGATCGCTGCCCTGGTGGTGGCGGCGGGCCTGGCGCTGACGAGCTACTGGCTGTTCTTCAGCTGGGCCCAGGGGGGAGGCTCCGAACGCCGCCAGCAGCCAGGCCGGCCCCAGCAGGAGGGACGCCGTTCTCCGGCTTCAGAGTCCGCCCCGGGCCTTGATCAGCCATTGTTTGGTGTCGCCATCATCGAGGCCGGCCAGGTGGGCCTTCACCTCCTCCGGGCTGACCGGCAGGCCCGCCTCCTCGCCGAGGGCGACGATCCTGCTGAGGGCTCCGCTCGGATCCTGAAGAGCCTGGCGAAACAGTGACTGGGTGAGCGCCACGTCGTTGCTGATGCGTCCGTAGAGCTCTGCGGCGTTGTCGGTGGCGTTGTTGGTGGTCATCCTGGCCGGGATTCTTCCCTGACCTTATGGGCTGGGGGGGCATCGGCGCAGCCCCCTCGAGTGGATCTTCAGGGGCATTGAGGAGTGGTGTTGTGGAGTGGCGATGGGGCTGGATCAGGCCGCGCGCGGACTGGTGTCCTCTTCGGCGCCGCTGGCGGAAGCATCTTCCATGCTGCGGGCATCGAGACAGAGCACCTTGCGCAGCTGGGCGTAGTTGGCGGCCAGGGATTGACGTCCCTCCTGCTGGGCGCCGAACTCGGCGCGCTGCAGCACATGGTGCAGATGGGTGAGCAGGTAGGTGCTGATCACGGCCGAAACCAGCACATCGCTGCGTTCCGCCGTGCTGCGTCGCCGGCTCTGACGGCTTTTGGGCTGCAGGGGGGTCTCGGCACCTGTGGGGCGGGACTGGGTGGATCGGGCCATGGCAGAAGCGGCCGTTGGGCCGTCGGAGGGGACGGGGGGCGTGGAAGCAGTGGGCTAAGGCTTGGGGGGAAGGGTGATCTGGGGGGGGGGCCGGGATGGCCTTCAAACCAAATCTTGGTCCACAAACCTACGTTTGGATACTACCCATGACAGTCACTGTACACTTTTTCCTATCTCGCCGTACCCCCGCGGCGCCCGCTTACCGGCACCCACCCAGAGGCACCGTGCCCACCCGCCAGACCTCCTCCAGCGGCAAGCCCAAGTCGCCGCGGATCCAGGTCGTCCTGCCGGAGGAGCTTTGCGCCCGCCTCGCCGCCCTGGCGGAGAGCGAGTCGCGCACGGTCAGCAACATGGCCAAGGTGCTCATCCAGCAGGGGGTGGAACGGCTCGAGCGGCAACGCCCCATGGCGCCCACCCAAGCGCCCTACCTGGGCGGGCCCGCCGCTGTCGCCGATCGTTTCCGCCGGGAACTCGAGCAGCAGGAACAGGGCGGCACCCGGCGGCTGCGGGGGGCGCCACGCCGCCTGCGCCTGCGTCAGCCCCCCCTATCCCCCTGACGGGGGAGGGACGGCGATCACGCCGAGAACCGCGGCCTGGCGGGCCCCTGTGACCGAAGGCAGCGACCCCGGGTGGCCCCGCCAGCGCCACCAGGCCAGCAGGGCAAAGGCCAGGGCTTCCCGCTGGTCATCGGCGATGCCATGGCCGGCCAGGCTGGTCACCGCCATGCCGCGGCATCGCCGCTGCAGCTGCTCCATCAGGAAGCCATTGCGGGTGCCGCCTCCGGCCACCAGCAGCTCCAGGGGACGGGGACCCCGGGCCAGGTCCTGGCCCACCACCGCTGCGCTGAAGGCCGTCAGGGTGGCCAGGGCATCGGCCGGATCCACACCGGTGCCGAGCTCCGCCAGGCGCCGTTCCAGATCGGCGGCCCCGAACAGCTCGCGGCCGGTTGATTTTGGCGGTGCCGCCTGGAGGTAGGGCTCCCGCAGCCACTGCTGCAGCCGCCCCTCGTCGATGCGGCCCTGCCGTGCCCAGGCACCATCGGCATCGAAGTGCAGGCTTCCGTTGCTGAAGCGGGCCACCGCCAGATCCAGCAGCGTGTTGGCCGGTCCGCAGTCCCAGCCCTGCACCGGGGCGTTCCGGTCGGGACCCGTGGGGGGGGGAAGCAGGGTCAGATTGGCGATGCCGCCCAGGTTGAGCAGGGCTCGCCAGCCGTTGATTCGCCCCAGCAGGGCAGCGTCGGTGGCCGGCACCAGGGGGGCGCCGTGGCCGCCGAGGGCCAGATCGACGCTACGGAAGTCGAAGACCACCGGCCGCCCCAGCAGTTCCGCCAGCAACGGCCCCTGCAGCAGTTGCCAGCTGGCCCCGCGGCGCTCGCCGTCCGGTGGGCGATGCCACAGGGTCTGGCCGTGGCAGCCCACCAGCTGGGCCTGGCCCTCAGGATCGCAGGCCCGGGCCGCCACGGCCTGGTGCTCGGTGAGGTCTTCGGCCAGGGTCAGCAGGGCGTCGGCGTCGAGGGGAACCCCTTGGCCGACCGCCACCAGACGCTCGCGCAGGTTGGGCGGATAGGGGGTATGGGCGCCCGAGAGGATCCGCCAGCGGGGCCGGGCGGCCCGACCCCCCAGGCGCACCAGCACCGCATCCACCCCGTCGGCGCTGGTGCCGCTCATCAGGCCCAGCACTCGCATGCCCGTCAGTGGGATGGCAGGGCTTCGAGGGCTTCGCTGCTGCCCATCACCACAAGCAGCTCGGAAGCGTTGAGCACATGGGAGGCGGGCGGGTTGACCGTGAGCTGGTTGGAGGGGCCCGCGGCCAGCACGCTGACGTTGTAGTTCTTGCGCAGATTCAGATCCCGCAGCGACTGGCCGACGAAGGAGCTGGGGACCTTGATCTCCTCGATGCTGTTGCGGTCATCGAGACGGAGCCGCTCGAGCAGGTTGGGCCGGACCAGTTCCATGCCCAGCCGCGTTCCCTGCATCTTCGAAGGGAAGACCACCTTGTCGGCGCCGACCCGGCGCAGCATCTTTTCGTGCAGGTCGCTGGTGGCCCTGGCGATCACTTGCCTGACCCGGCTGCCTTCGCCGTCCCTGACGATCAGGGTGGCGGTGATGCTGGCGCCAATCGGTTCGCTGATCGCCACCACCACCGTTCCCACGTCGAGGGCTCCGGCGGCCCGCAGGGCCTCTTCGTCGGTGCAGTCCACCACACGGGCCTCAATGGCGGTATCCATCTGACGGAGCTCATCGATGGCCCGCTGGTTGTTATCGATCGCCAGCACCTCAGCCCCGTGGCGCAGGAGTTCCTTGCAGACGGCACTGCCGAAACGGCCGACGCCGATCACGGCATAGCTGTTGGAGGTGTCAGCCTCACCGCCTTGCCACTGCCACCACTGGTTCATGGGAACGACGTTGTAAGGGGCATGGAAGTCAGTGGGGGGAATGGGCAGGGGTGGCAGGGGAGGACTCTGGGAGTCAGATGTAGAGCTCCTCGCGGGGGTAGCCCACACGATTCTGGGGCCGGCTGCCATAGACAGCCGAAAGCAGCAGGAGAATACCGATCCGGCCCACGAACATGCCGATCATCAGCACCAGCTGCCCCCAGCGGTTGAGCTGGCTGGTGACCCCCAGATCGAGGCCCACGGTGCCGAAGGCGGACACGCAGGTGAACAGTTTTTCCAGGAAGGAGAAAGCCTCACTGCCAGGGGTTCCGGCGGTGGTGTCGCCCAGCCCCAGCAGCAACGCCATCAAGAGGATGAACAGGCCCGAACCGAGGGTGACGCCAACGGCCTTGAGGATCACCTTGAGTGGGATCTCCCGATTTCTCACCACCACCGTGTCGTGGCCGCGCAGGGTGGAGCGGGTGGCGGCGATCAGGGCGGCGAAGGTGGTGGTCTTGATGCCGCCGCCGGTGCCACCGGGACTGGCGCCGATGAACATCAGGATGATCATCAACAGGATGCCCGAGTCGGAAATGGTTTCCACACTGATGGGAATGGTGTTGAAACCAGCGGTGCGCGTGGTGATCGACTGGAACAGGGTGACCTGAATTCTTTCCCAGAGGTTCATCTGTCGCACCATTTCCTCGGTGGCGAAGTGTTCGGTGAACAGCAGACCCACGGTTCCCACGACGATCAGCAGGATGGTGGTGCGAATCACCAGCCTGGTGTGCAGGCTGAGACGGCGGATGCGCGCCAGGCGGAAGCGGTTGACCCAGATGTCGTTGGTGACGCGCCAGCCGATGCCACCCATCACAATCAACAGCCCGATCACCCCATTGACGATGGGCTGGCTCTGGTAACCCTCCAGACTGTCGCGCCACAGGCCGAAACCGGCGTTGTTGTAGGCGCTGATGCAATGAAACAGGGCAGCCCAGAGCCGCTGGCCCTTGTCGGGGATATCGGTAAAGCCAAAGTTGTAGAGAATCAGCGTGCCGATGCCGATCACCACGGCGGCAATCAGCAGAATCTGATTCAGGGTGGGGCCGATACCGCCGACGCCGAAATCATCCAGGGCACGCCCCTTATCGAGCCGCTGGCGCAGGCCCGAGCGGCCCTGGACGAAGCCCTGAAGGAAGGTGGTGATCGCCATCAACCCCAGGCCGCCGGTGAGGATCAGCCCGGCCAGGGCCACCTGGCCGGCAAAGGTGAGATCGACGCCAACATCAATGATCGACAGGCCCGTGACGGTGATGGCGGAGGTGACGGTGAAGAGGGCCTCCCAGAGGCCCACCTCATCGCTCGAGCAGAGCGGGCTGGCCATCAGCAGCGTGCCGAAGGCGATCACCAGCACGCCAGTGACCAGCGTGAACTGCGGCACCGTCAGACGGTGCCGCCAACTCTGCAGTCGCCTCATTTGTTGGGCTGGGGGGTCATCCGGAGATAGGGACGGATTTCAGTGACACCCTTGGGAAACTTCTGCCGCGCTTCATCGGTGGGGATCGAGGGCACCACCACGCAGTCCTCGCCTTCTTTCCAATTCACTGGAGTGGCCACCTGGTGATGGTCGGTGAGCTGGAGGGAATCGATCACGCGCAGGATCTCATCAAAATTGCGGCCCGTGCTGGCGGGGTAGGTGATCTGCAGACGCAGCTTCTTGTTGGGGTCGATGATGAACACCGAGCGCACCGTGAGGTTACTCAGGGCATTGGGGTGGATCATGCCGTAGAGGCTGCTCACCTTTTTGTCGCTGTCCGCCAGGATCGGATAGTCGACGGTGGTGTTCTGGGTGTCGTTGATGTCGCCGATCCAGCCCTTGTGGCTTTCGGCGGAATCGACGCTCAGGGCGATGGTCTTGACGTTGCGTTTCTCCCATTCGGCGCGCAGCCGAGAGACCTCGCCCAGTTCCGTCGTGCAGACGGGTGTGTAATCGGCGGGATGGGAGAACAGCACCACCCAGCTGTCGCCGGCGAAGTCGTAGAGGTTGATCGGGCCGAGCTGGGATTCCTGAGTGAAATCAGGAACGGTGTCGCCCAGTTGCAGGGTCATGGGAGAGAAATTGGCGCCGGACGATGCTGGCACAGCAGTGGGGCCGCCCGTCGTGGTGGCGGCGGGCCACGACTGCAGCTCCTGGCGCAGATGCTGGAGGCCAAGGTCCGCCGTGGCCGAAACGAACAGCATGGCCGGATCCACGGCCCTGGCCCGCTCCAGTTCGTCGCTGGCGCAGCGGTCGATCTGGTTGCCGATCACCCGCCTGGGCATCGTGGCCTGCAGGGAATCGAGGATCGCCTGCACGGTGGTGAGCTGCTCGGGCCAGGCCGGATCGGCCAGGTCGACCACGATCAGCAGGCCATCGGCATCGAGGGCCTCCTCGAAGGTGGAGCGGAACGCCTCCATCAACTGGGGGGGCAGCTCGCGGATGAACCCCACCGTGTCGGTGACCAGCAGCGGCTGGCCGTCCGTGCCGCCGCCTGCCGACCGCTCGATCCGACGGGTGGTGGGATCGAGGGTGGCGAAGAGCTTGTTCTCGGCCAGCACGGCGTCGCTGCCACTGGCCCCGGTGAGGGCGTTGAGCAGCGAGCTCTTGCCGGCATTGGTGTAGCCCACCAGGGCCAGGCGCGGCAGGTCGCGGCGCCCTTCCCGCAGGCGGGCCCGGTGGGCCCCCAGCCGCTGCACCTCCCGCTGCAGCCGTTCGATGCGGCGGGCGATGGCGCGCCGGTCCTTCTCCAGCTGGGTTTCGCCCGGGCCCCGGGTGCCGATGCCGCCCCCCTGCCGCGACAGGCTCAGTCCCCGGCCGGTGAGCCGCGGCAGGCGGTAGCGCAACTGGGCCAGCTCCACCTGGAGCCGTCCGGCGCCGCTCGCCGCCCGCTGGGCAAAGATGTCGAGGATCAGCTCGCTGCGGTCGCTCACCGGCAGGTCGAGCAGTCCCTCCAGGTCGCGGGCCTGGCCCGGGGTGAGTTCCCGATCGGCCACCACCAGGCTGGCGCCGACGCGGCGAGCCTCCAGGGCCGCCTCCCGCAGCTTGCCCTCCCCCCAGGGGCTGCGGGAGACGGGGCCATGGCGGCGTTGCTCCACCCGGCCCACTGGAATGGCACCGGCACTGCGCACCAGGCCTTCCAGTTCGGCGATGCGCCGGTCGCTCAGGGCCCGGTCGCCGCTGGTCTGCACCAGCAGCAGCACCCGCTCCGGGCCCGCCAGGGCGGGGGCTGGTTCGGCGTCCGGCGGCTCCGCCGCGGCGAGGGCGACGGGGTCCAGGTCACAGAGTTCGGCCAGATCCCCTTCCAGGACGCAGTCCCAGGCGCGGTCACCGCTGCAGGCCGGGGTGTGGATCGCCGCCGGCCAGCGTCCGCCGACGTCCGGTTGCTGGCCGAAGCGCAGCCACAGGTCAGGTGCCACGTCCATGCCCACCACGGCCTCCTGGGCTGAGGGCTGCAGGTGCGCCTGGCGTCCTGCCCCTGCGCTGGTGAGCAGACGCAGGTTGTGCCCCTGACGCCTGGAGGGGCCGGGAAGTTTCTCCAGCAGGCGCGCCGAATGGTCCAGCTCCCCCACCCAGAGCAGA
Source organism: Cyanobium sp. Aljojuca 7A6 (assembly GCF_024346455.1). GTDB lineage: Bacteria > Cyanobacteriota > Cyanobacteriia > PCC-6307 > Cyanobiaceae > Cyanobium. The sequence goes on along the minus strand of NZ_JAGQCY010000018.1, from coordinate 40,172 downwards.
CGGCAGAGGCCGCGCCCATCCACCACCAGGGTGAGGGGCAAGTCCAGGTCGCGGCCCTCGGCCGCCAGGCGCTGCAGGGTGAGCAGATCCGCCACCGCATCGCCCGGGTGGCGGCGGTGGCAGATCTGCTCCAGCCGACGCCGCTCCGCGGGCCGCAGACCCACTGTTTTACCGGCCAGCACCCCTTGCCTCAAGGACGCCGCACCAGCAGGCAGCGCACACCGGCGGCCCTGGCGCCGGCCCCATCCTCCGGGCTGTCGCCCACATGCCACACCTGGGAGGGCGTCAGAGCGAGTGACTCCAGGGCGACCTGGAAGGGCACCGGCGACGGCTTGGCGGCTCCGGCGCTGCTGGAGACCACCACCGCCTCGAACAGATCTGCCAGGCCCAGGCCCTCCAGCAGCGGCTGCAGCCGTCGATCGAAATTGCTGACCACGGCCAGACGCAGGCCCGCCCCGTGCCAGCGGCGCAGAACGGCGGGGACATCGGCAAAGACGTGCCACAGCGAAGGATCGGCGAAGCGATCGAACAGGGCGTCATGCAGCTCCGCCGGGACCTCCGCTGCGCCGGCCGCCTCCAGGACGGCGTCGATGCGCTGCCCCCACCAGTGGCGCTCTGCCTGAAGCAGGCTGTCGCCGTCGAGGCCGGGGAAGGCCAGGGCAGGGGCCTGACGCAGGACCCCAGGGAAGGCCTGGTCGATGGCGTCAGCGGCGACACGCAGGCCGTGCTCAGCCGCCACGGCGGCATAGGTATGGCCCACCGAGCGGCGCAGGCCGATCAAGGTGCCCATGGCATCCAGCAGCAGGCCCCGGGGACGGGGCCAGGTCGACGGCGACACCGTCATGGCCGTCATGGCTTCCAGTCGGCCAGCCAGCCGGCGGCCACCCGCAGCTGGTGGGGCCGGCCCGGCAGGCGGGCCAGGTAGGCCAGGCGGCGCAGCTGGTAGGCGGCAGGGCCGGCCAGGGTGAAACCGGCGGCGGTCAGGCTGGCTTCGCCGACGCCCAGACTCATCATTTCGCCCAGGTCATTCCACTGAAAGGGCTCCAGGGGTTCTCCCCGGAGGGAGCGGATCAGGTTGGTGGCCAGCACCGAAGCTTGCTGAAAGGCCACCTGGGCCGTGGCCGGAGTGGCGCCGTCGGGGACCTCACCGGCCGTTCCGTCAGGATCCACAGGGGCGGCAATATCTCCCGCCACGAACAGATCCCTATGGTCCTGGAGGCACAGATCGGGGCCGCAGAGCAGGCGGCCGCGGCTGTCGCAGGCGGGAGCGGGGTCGATCCGGGGCGCAGCGAAGCTCAGCCCGGCGGTCCAGACCACCGCCCGAACGGCGAGGGTCTCGCTGTGGGCGGTGCTGTCCCCGTCCGGGTGGCACTGGAGCGTGATCGCTTCGGCCTCGACCGCCTGCACGCGGGTACGGGTCCGCAACCGCACGTCACGGCGCCGGAGGGCAAGGGCAGCCTGTTCGCGGTTGAAGGCCCTGGACTGGGGCAGCAACTGCGGCCCCTGCTCGATCAGCTCGATCACAGCGCTGCCCTCGGCCATGTCGGCGAGCTTGCAGGCCAGCTCCACCCCGGTCGGCCCTGCCCCCACCACGGCGATGCGCTGCAGGGGCTTCCGCTGGCTTTTCAGGTCAGCCACCAGGCACTGGAGCCGCTCCACATCGGCCAGGCTGCGGAAGCCCAGGCTGTGGCGGTCGGCCCCCGGCACCGCGAAAGTGTTGCTCTGGGCCCCTGTGGCGATCACCAGGCGGCCATAGGAGAGGGTGCGGCCCGCCGCCGTGTGCAGCTGCTGGCGGTCGGCATCGATCCGCTCCACCCGGTCCTGCAGCCAGGCCACGCCACGGCCCGCCAGCAGGCCGTCAAAGCGCGGGGCAATTTCCCAGGCACGTAGTTCGCCGCTCAGCAACTCGTAAAGCAGTGGCAGAAACAGGAACCGGTCGTTGGGCTCAATCAGCAGGACAGGGGGATGGTTCTTTTGCTGAGCCAGCGCCAGCGCCGTGTACAGGCCTCCGAAGCCACCCCCGATGATGACGACGTTCTGGGCCTTTTGCCGTTGCCCTTGCATCCCGTCACCCTAACCACAATCCCCTGATCCCTGAAAGGCGATGATGGAAGGATGGTGTCCTTCCCCCTCACGGCGTCCATCAGCCCCGAGGGCAGCCCGGCGGGTCTGGATACGGCCCACCAGGCCCTGCCCCGCGATCGCCATGGATCCGCCATCGACCTCGGTGCCGCCCGCTCCGAACTGGAGCCCCTGGATGCCATCGGCCGGATGCGCTGGGCCCAGGAGGCGTTCGCCGGTCACTTCGCCGTCACCACCAGTTTTGGCATCCAGTCGGCGGTGATGCTGCACATGGTGAGTGCGCTTGACGGCTCCGGAGCCTGGCCAGCGATCCCCGTGCTCTGGGTCGACACCGGCTACCTGCCCCCCGAGACCTATCGCTACGCGAACGAGCTCTGCGACCGCCTCAAGATCGATCTGCATGTGCTGCAGGCCGATCTCAGCCCGGCCCGGATGGAGGCTCTACACGGCCGGCTGTGGGAAACGGAGAATCGCGACGACATGCTCACCTACAACCGATTGCGCAAGGTCGAACCCCTCGACCGGGGGCTGCAACGGCTGGAGGTGCACTGCTGGGCCAGCGGTGTGCGGGCCGGCCAGACGGATCACCGGGGAGCGATGCACTGTCTGGATCCGGTGCGGGAGCGCTGGTCGCTGCGGCCGCTGCTCGCCTGGAGCCGCCGCGACATCTATTACTACATGCAGGCACACGATCTGCCCCAGCACCCGCTCTTCGAGCAGGGCTATTCCACGGTGGGCGACTGGCACACCAGCGGCCCCGACGATGGCACCACCAATGGCCGAGCCACCCGTTTCGGCGGGCTGCAGCAGGAGTGCGGCATCCACATGCCAGGGCTGATGGGCGAGGGCATCTGAGGTGTCGGATCGCCAGCTTCGCTGGCTGCTGATCGGCAACAGCCGCTGGCACTGGGCTCTGTCCGAGACCGGCGAAAGCGGTGCCGACCAGCTCCAGCGGTTCCAGCACCTGCCCCCACCGACGTCACCCCTGACGGTGGCGGTGGACCTTCCCCTGGTCTGGGCTGCGGTGGGACCAGTCCCACCCTGGGCCGGTCTCCCGGCCGAGACCCGCCTGGCTCTGGACGATGTGCCGCTGGCTGAGGCCCCCCCCTGGCTGGGCATCGATCGAGCCCTGGCGGGTTGGTGGGCGGCCCGGCTTGCAGGCGGCCCGGTGCTGGTGGCCGATGCCGGCACCGTGCTGAGCCTCACCCGGGTGGACGGCTGCGGCCGTTTCGTCGGTGGCCGGCTGATGGCGGGTGCGGCCCTGCAACTGAGGGCCATGGGCGCTGCCACCCAGGCCTTGCCTTCCCTGGAGGGGGGCCTGGCGAGTGCCGTTGGCGGGGAGCCCTGGCCCCGGGCCACCGACGCGGCGATGCGACTTGGGGTGGCCGAAGGCCTGGCCGCCGCGGTGCTGGAGGCCGGACGCCAGGCCCGGGCGCTGGATGACAAGTGCCGGATCGTGCTCACCGGTGGGGATGGGCCGATCCTGTGGCCGCTCCTGCGCAGGTCGTCCGGGCTGGGGGAGGAGGGTCTTCTGCACCGTCCCGAGCTCTGCCTGGAGGCCCTTGTGGCCCTGCGTCCCGCTCCGCCGATCGGGGTCCGTCAGACCAGGCCCAGATCCTCAAGAATCTGATCCGCCATGGTTTCGGCCTTCACCTTGAGATAAAGGCGTTCCAACTTGCCCTCGGCATCGATCACGAAGGTGTGCCGCATCATGCCCATGTACTCCTTGCCCATGAACTTCTTGAGCCCATAGCTGCCGTACGACTCAGCCACAGGGCAGGGCTCGGCATCGGTGAGCAGGGTGAAGGGCAGGTCGTATTTGGCGACGAACTTGCCATGGCTGGCAGCCCCGTCCTTGCTGATTCCCAGCACCTTGATGGCGTGGGTTTCGAAGGCACCCCAGCGGTCCCTGAAATTGCAGGCTTCCTTCGTGCAACCAGGAGTGTCGTCCTTGGGGTAAAAATAAATCACAACACGCTGCCCCTTCAGTGCGGAGAGGGACACCGCCTCACCTGTCTGATCGGGGAGGGTGAAATCGGGGGCTGGATCTCCCACCTGCAGGGCCATGGGTCGAACCTTGAGAACGAGGAAGACCCGTGTAGCCTAGTGGTACTGCCCCTCAGAGCCCCGTTTCGCCCCTTGCTGGCCACCCAAGTCCGCACGAATTTGCCCGTTGTGTGTGGAGAGGCAAAGAAACTGGACACGAGAAGTACGCAAAACGACCCTTGATGGCTAGGTTGATATTGAAGTCAACATCGCCTCCCGTGTTCAAGCGAACTCTCACCGCTCTCTTTGTGGGAACGGCTCTTTCCGCCTCCGTGCTGCCCGCGTCCGCGGCCGTGGACAACGACCTGCCTGTGCGTTGGAACACCGGCGGCGCCGTGTGGTCCACCCACCAGAAAGCCTTCGACACCTTTCTGGGTTCCGGCGACATCACCGACCGTGGCCTGGAAGGCGGTCTCGCCCGCTCCGGCTGGACGTCCGACGAAGTCAAGTCGGGCATGACCAAGACCTATGCCGTCAACCTCGTCGGGGTCTCGCGCTTCCTTTACTCGGACGCCGGTGTCAAGTTCCTCAAGAACGCGACCAGCAGCTACTTCCCTTACTACAGCATGAATACCTATGCTGTACAGGCTCTGCGGTCGGCGATCATCTCCGATTCCAAGGACGGTTCGATCTCCTCGGCAGGCATCATGAAGGCCCTGCCCACCGACTTCCGTCTGGCTGATTTCTGCAACACCTATACCGGTTCCCAGAACATCTGTGCCGAGGGTCGTTGCCAGCCCGGCACCGCCCAGTGCACCTCGCTGCTGTCCTGGTACGTCTTCCTGCCCGCCTGCATCCAGGCCAACCAGATGGCCGACCCCGTCGCCATGGTTCGGGACACCCCCGGCCCCGCCCCTGCGCCAATGATGGATCAGCCGGTTCGCGGCCTCTGGTGATCGATCGGGGAGATCTCTCCCATCCTTTCCAGCCCCGGCAATGCCGGGGTTTTTTCATGGCTCAGCGCTCCACTGGGCCAGCAGCAGGGTGTGCCCAAGGGGCTGGGGCAAGGTGGTACCCCGTCGCTCCCGGAACAGGGCTTCGAGGCTCTTGCGGCCAGCGGCCGGAAGCGCTGCCGCCAGATGCTTCCGGTAGCTGGCCTCAGCGCCGAACCAGCGCTCCAGCAGGGCCTCGCTCAGGGGAAGGTCGAGCCCCTCCTCCCAGAAGCGGCGCTGCACATGCCAGCCGAGGGCTTCCAGCCCCTCCTGCACCCGATCGGCCAGCTCGGCGTCGCCCGCCAGCCACTCCTGTTCCCTGGTAGCCGCGCGCTCAAGAACGGCCGGCACGTCGCCTGCGGCGCGGCTGAGCAGGTGGGCCCGCAGGCTGCCCGCCGGTCCCAGCAGGGGATGGGTGAACAGCAGGCGGGCCCGGGCTCCCGGGGCCGCCAGGGCCGTGAGCTGCTCCAGCCAGGCCAGCCGTTGCGCTGCGGAACTGTGGCGCCAGGGCTGGCGCGCGGCGATCCACTCAAAACGACCCTCCCCCTGGGGCGGACCGGCCAGTTGCGTCTGAAGCTCCTCGGGGGCGTCGCTGGCCACGGCCAGCAAGCGAGGTCGCCGCAACTGATCCAGCAGCTGCAGCTGGGCCTGCAGGCGATCGCGCACCGCCGCGCTCGGCGTGGTCAGCACCACTTCCCCCTCGCTGGCAGCTTCGAGCGGATCGAGGGCCCAGAGCAGGGAGTGGGCTTCGACCACCAGCACCCGGTCGAGGCGCCCGATGGCGGCGTCCTGCCAGAAGCGCTGGCGCAGCCGGTCGAGCCGCTCCCCCTCCGCTCCGGCCTGGCGTTGCAGCCAGCGGTTCAGCAGCGGGTCGTCCGGGCTGCTGCTGAGCAGGTCGCCCCGGTCGTCGGCCGCTGTTTCGGCCGCGGCGGCCAACTGGGCGGCCCGGCGCTGCTGCAGCCGTTTGCGCAGCCCCCCTTCCCAGCCCAGGGATCCGGGCTGCCAGAACACCTCCCCCTGCAGGGCCTGGGGCAGGTACTGCTGGGCGACCCAGTGGTCGGCATAGGCGTGGGGATAGCGGTAGCCCACCCCATCGCCGAAGGCCTGGCCGTCCCGGTTGGCGTCGCGCAGATGGGCGGGCACCTGCTGGCGGCGGGCTTCGCGCACCGCCTTGACCGCATCGAAGAAGCCCAGGCTGCTGTTGCTCTTTTCGGTTCCGGCCAGATAGAGGGCGGCATGGGCCAGGGGATAGAGCCCCTCCGGCAGGCCCACCCGGTCGAAGGCGGCGGCGCAGGCTTCCACCACCACCATCGCCTGGGGATCGGCCAGGCCGATGTCCTCGCCGGCGGAGATCAGCAGGCGCCGCAGGATGAAGCGAGGGTTCTCGCCGGCTTCCACCATCCGCGCCAGCCAGAACAGGGCCGCATCGGGGTCGGAGCCCCGGATCGACTTGATGAAGGCGCTGATCGTGTCGAAGTGGGCATCGCCCTGCTTGTCGTAGAGCACCGCCCGCTGCTGGATCGATTCCTCGGCAATGGCCAGGTCGATGCGAATCACGCCGTCGGCGTCGGCTTCAGTGGTTTCCACTGCCAGTTCGAGGGCGTTGAGCAGGCTGCGGGCATCGCCCCCCGCCACGTCGAGCAGGTGGGCGCCCGCTGGTTCGGAGAGCTCGACGGAGCGTTGGCCGAAGCCGTGTTCGGGATCGGCCAGGGCTCGCGCCAGCAGCAGGCGCAGATCGTCCGGTTCCAGGGGTTGAAGACGGAACAGACGGGAGCGGCTGACCAGGGCCTTGTTGACTTCGAAGTAGGGGTTTTCGGTGGTGGCGCCGATCAGGGTCACGGTGCCGTTCTCGACCCAGGGGAGCAGGGCATCCTGCTGGGCACTGTTGAACCGATGCACCTCGTCGATGAACAGGATCGTGCGCAGACCGTGGTGCTCGAGGCGCAACTTGGCGGCGTCCACCTCGGCACGCAGATCCTTCACCCCGGCCAGCACGGCGTTGAGGCTGCTGAAGTGGGCCCGGGTGCTGCCGGCGATGATCCGCGCCAGGGTCGTCTTGCCGGTGCCGGGGGGGCCGTGCAGGATCAGGTTGCCGACCCGGTCGGCGGCGATGGCACGGCGCAGCAGCCGCCCCGGACCCAGGATTGCCGCCTGACCAACGAAGTCGTCGAGGCTGCGCGGCCGCAGGCGCTCGGCCAGCGGGGCGATCCTGCGCCTGGCTTGCTCGCCTTGATGGCTGAACAGATCATTCACCGTTGCGTGCCCCGACTCACGTCACCCGTGAATGAAAGCGTGAACTGATGCCCACCAGCCTTGCGATCCAGGGGAAGGCATAGGACCGATGGACCCACCCACAGCAACGTAGGCAGGGGAGACGCTGCCGTACCTTCCCCGTCATGGTCTGAGATTGGCGCGCCGATTGGCTGGTCACAAGCCAAGGCGTCCTAGGCAGGTTTGGCTTTTGGGTGATGGAGGCCCTGCTGCTGCGGCGCAGCTTTTCCTCAAGGTGATGGGGATGGGGGCTGGGCGGGCCAACATCTGAGAACGAATCGAAGATCTGCGTGATCGTCCCGTGGCTGGAGAGCGGCGGCAGGCTCAGAGGCGGCGCAGAAAGAAGGGGATCAGCACGGCGTTGAACAGATCGATGAGGAACGCCGACACCAGCGGCAACACGATGAAGGCCTTGTACGAAGGCCCGAAGCGTTGGGTGACCGCCGTCATGTTGGCCATGGCGGTGGGGGTGGAGCCCAGCGAGATGCCGCCGAAGCCTGCGGCGATCACGGCGGCGTCGTAGGTGCCACCGAGCAGCGGAAACACCAGGAAAAGATTGATCACCAGGGCCAGCAGGAACTGGGCGATCAGGATCAGCAGCAGGGGCCCTGCCAGATCCACCAGCGTCCAGAACTGCAAGGCCATCAGGGACATCGCCAGGAACGCCCCGAGCGAGATCTCGGCGATCAGGGCCAGGGCCGGGGTGCGGGAGGGCCAGCGGAACCCTGCCTTCGGCCCTGGCCTTGGAAGCAGGTTGCTGAGCAAGATGCCCATGATCAGGCAGGGCACGAACAATGGCAGAAACAGCCCGAGGTCGCGCATCAGCTTCTGCAGAATCGAGCCGAGGATGATGCAGATGTTGATCGCCAGCACCGCTCCGAGAAAATCGAGGGAACCCATCACCTCCCCGCCTCCCCTCGGGTTTGCCTGCACGGGCGACTCCTCGGAGCCGGGGGTTGCCAGACGGTGGCGGCGGATCAGGTACTGGGCGATCGGTCCTCCAGTGGCACTGGCGATGATCAGGCCGAAGGTGGCGGCCGCTATGCCGATCTCCAGGGCGTTGGCCACGCCGTGTCCGGAGGCGAACTTCGGTGCCCAGGCGATTGTGGTGCCGTGGCCGCCGATCAACGACACCGTGCCCACCAGCAGTCCGGTGGCGGCCGGCAATCCACTCCAACGGGCCAGGCCGATTCCCAGCAGGTTCTGCGCCACCATCAGCACGATGCTCAGCACCAGCAGCACCACCAGGGAGCGGCCACCACGGCGCAGGTCGGCGAAGCTCGCATTCATGCCCACAGTGGTGAAGAAGTAGACGAGCAGCACATCACGGGCCCGCATACCGAAGTTGATCTCAAAGCCAAAGGCGATATGCAGCAGGGTGATCAGCAGCGCCACCAGCAGGCCGCCACTAACGGGCTCCGGAATGGTGAAATCCCGCAGGAAGCGGAAGCGACTGTTGAGATCCTTACCGAGGAAAAGAACGAGAATCCCCAGGGTCACCGTGAGGAAAGACTGCACCTCAATCGCTCCATCCACAACGTTCATCTTCGGTGACCTGGGTGGAAACGAACCTGTTAGCAGGGAGCCTACTCCACACGATCAGAAGCCAAGGGTGGCGCGAAGCAGCGCGGCCCCCACGCTGAGGCTGAAGCTATCGCGCAGACGGATCCGAGTGGCCAGTTCTGAGGCGAGGCCGGAGTCCTCACCGCCATCGCGTGGCTGTTGCCGTGGCCGAGGATGTCCCTTCAGTTTGGAACCAAGTACCAGGGGGTGGTACGCACGCCGGAAAGCCCCGCAACCGCATGGCTGGTGAACGCGAACCGGTCGTGGCCCCAGCTGGCGCTGATCGAGGCGATCCAACCTTCCGGAGAAGCCTGCCCATAGCCGTCCAGCGACCAGGCGATGCTCTCCCAGTCTCGGGAGCGGGCGGCGCGTCATCCATCCCATGTCGGTGGGGCAAGGGTGTGATGGAGAGAAGCTGGCCGTGAGGCGCGCTGCTCGGTGCGGAAGAAGGCCCCGATAGATGACTGATCTTCCGGAATGTCTGAGAATCCATGGCCATCCTTGATGCTGCTCACCGTGTTCACGGGCCTGGTGGGTCTGCTGCTTCGCCGTAACCTTTTCCTCAAGCTGATGGGAATCGATGGAATGGGCACCGGGGTGATCTCCTTCTTGGTGCTCGTTGCTGCCCGTAGTGGGTTTCGCACCCCTTTCTCGGCGGTCGTGTGGTGTTTCCCGGCGGTGGCGACTGAGGACTATGGATGCCCCCCCGTTCCCTGGCGTCCTGGGAACCGAGTGATTCGCTCCTGACGATCGCCTGGCTGCTGCTGCCGTTCCAGGCGGCCCTGGTCCCGCGGCTGGCGCGCCCCTTGATCCTGTCGGTGGTGGTCACGACGCTGGCGATGGCCCTGGCGTCTTGGCAGGGCTGGCTGCCAACGGATCTGCTCCTGCTCGGGCCCCTCGGATCTGCACCGTATCGGAGATCAAAGGCCAAACGAACCTTCGGGTCCCATAGCACTGATGCTGTGAGCTTGCCACTGGGGCCGGATGCCAATAAAGCATCTAACTCCTCAATCGGCGATGATCGTATCGATGCCTGTCTTGGTTGCGATCTTTCGACCAAGGTCAGCAAGAAACGTCAGTTCGCCGAACAACAGTAACTTGTCGCCGGCGTGGATCACAGTGTTGCCATTGGGGAAGCGCAGATATTTTCCTTTGCGACGAATTGCCTGAACGAAGGCTCCGAACTGCTTCTGGAACTCAAGTTGAGCCAGGGTTTTCCCAGCAACTATACTGTCTTCTTCAACAAGGACCCAGATGGAAGAATCAGTATCCTCTGGCAGTTGGGAAATCGATCCTGTGGCGAGCTGTTTAAATGCGGCCAACTCATCGCCATCACCTACCAACAAATAACTATCTCCATCCTCAAGTAGGGTATCAGCCTCTGGGTAGTCAATTTTTTCACCGCTTGCTCGGGTAATCGCCATCAGAATAACCCCGGTCAAAGACCGAAGGCGGCTTTTCTCTAGAGATCTACCCATCAAGACAGAATTCGAAGGAAGGGAATAGAATTTGGTTTTCATTGTTCGTGTCGCCTCCTTGATCTCTCTGAAGATCTGATCCTTGGATTGATCAGGACGCAGGGTTGAGTAGTGACAATCGCGAATTTGCTGAATGTTTTGTTGAATGGCTGCCAAGGGAAGACCCAGACCAGAAAAAAGATGGGTTGAAAGTTCTAAACTCGCTTCAAACTCTGGTTGGACGACTTCTTTCGCACCCATTTGATACAGGGGTTCAATGTCTTTCTCTGAACTGGCACGAACCACCAGATCCAGTTCGGGGTTGAGCACCAGGGATCTCTTCAGGCACAAACGTATACTCATGGGATCAGGCAGGGCGATCGCCATGCCTTTGGCCTGATTGACCCCAGCTTTTTCCAGAACGAGGGCACTGGCTGCATTGCCAAAGATGTATGGGATTTTTTCATCCCTTAGCTTTTGGACATACTGCTCGGATTGTTCAATCACTAGTACCGGATAGTCGCGTTCACGTAACAGCTTCACAATGTTGCTGCCAACTCTTCCATAACCGCAAACCACAATATGATCCTTTAGCGATAGTGAATCTTCTGAGACTTCTTGGGGGCCATCAGCCTGGGCAAACCAGGGTAGAGACTCGGCTCTGGCTAACAGAGCAGGCAGCCATTGCAGCACGAAGGGCGTAACGATCAAAGTAACGGCAGTTGTCCCTAGTATCAGCGAGTAAACATTCTCCGAAATCAAGCCAAATTTGCTGCCTTGGCCTGCCAGTACAAAGGAAAATTCACCAATCTGAGCCAACCCTAAGCCAGCGATGATAGCTGTATTCAGGGGATAGCGAAACAGGACAACCAGGGGCGTAATTAACAACGACTTGCCGATCAACACAAGGGTAACCAGTCCCAGGATCAGCGGCAGGTTGTTCCAGAGGAAAACCGGATCAATCAACACTCCAATCGCTGCAAAAAATGCAGCTGCACAAATGTCTCGGATCGGTTCAACGTAATCGAGGGTTTGGTCGGAATACTCGACCTCTGAAATCATTAGTCCCGCCACAAAAGCGCCCATTTCAGTTGACAGCCCAATCTTTCCTGTGAGCAGTGCAATCCCCAGGCAAAGCGTCACGACCCCTAATAGAAAAAGTTCGTGGCTTTCGGTCTTGGCCAGTAATTGCAGGTAAGGAGGGATGAGCCATTTCCCCACCACGAACGCCCCTAGGGCAAACAGTGCGAGCTTCAACAAGGCGATCCCGATCGCAAATCCAAGCTCCTCAATCGGACTATTCAGCGCCGGCAAGATTGCAAGCATCAAGCCAAGGGCAAGATCTTGGACAATCAAAATGCCCAACATCACCTGTCCGTGGGCCGTGGCCATTTCATCCTGCTCTGCCAAGGCTTTGATCACCACGGCAGTGGACGAGAGTGACACCAACTCGCCGAGAAAAATACCCTGAGGAACAGTGGTTACCCAGCCCGCCACCACGGCCACCAAAGCCGTTAAGGAAATCGTTAGGACCAGTTGCAGCCCGCCACCACCCAAGGCGATCTTTTTGACCTTATTGAGTTCAGCAAAGGAGAACTCAACTCCGATGGTGAAGAGTAGAAACGTAACGCCCAATTCTGCGATCGTTTCAACTTCCTCGTAATTACTGATCAGACCGAGCTCAAAAGGCCCAACAATCACACCCGCAAGCAGATACCCGAGAATAACGGGTTGCTTTAGCAAAGACGCCAGTAAGCCGCCGAAAGCCGCCGCTGCAAAAATTACAATGAGCTCGGTCATTCGTGGTTAAGAATGGCTTGGGGCCGTAGTGTATTACTTTCGTCCCCGCCCGAAGGCCAAGACGATCGGATGGGCTGCACGATCAAATCCGGCAGCGAGCGAGAGTTGGCGATGCCCAGCAGTCGCCGCACTTCGTCATCGCTGAGGAGCAGCTGTGGCATCGGACGGCCAAACGCCACGCAGTACCTCGGGAGATCTTGGTTATTCTAGTTGTGGTTTCCGGGGCGGGGCTAGGGATTGACCCTTGAATCCCCTTCCCCTGATCGGAGCTTCCCTTCTTTGCTTGGTCCCTTGCTTGCCGCCAGGGCCACCCCGGTGGCGAGGTGGTGGTGATTGATCACCCTGACCCCGTTGGTTCATCCAGGCTGGTGAGCGGCCACTTCGGAACGGTGGAAAGCGGAGGCTGGATCCCCCTGCTGAACGTGCTGATTGCCATCAAGGTGACCCTGGGATCCTGGACAATGGTGCAGTTGTTCGTGCGTTGTCGGGGCCTGCTCTGAGGGGCCAGCGCCTGCTGCAGGCAGTTCATCCAGCTCCGGAGACGGTGCGCTGGGGGGGGACCCAGTTGACAGGCCAACGGTTGGCGAGAAGAGCCACCAAGAGCATCGGCGTTGCCAGGCCGAAGCAAGCAAGCCATTGGTTGGCGGTCATCGGCGTGGTCTCAAACAGGAGATTCATCACGCGCCACTGACTGAACATCACTTGCAGCAGAAAGGCGGCAACGATGCCGAAGCCGATGCGTGAGACGTTCCCCAGAACCACCTTGCGTCCCTGCAGCCGTGCCACCAGTGAGGACCAGAACTGACTGAGGCTGAACAGGTAGATCACCAGGCCCGTGACCAGCGTCTGGATGGCCATCGTGCGGGCGAGGGAGAGATCGCCACTGGAATCTCGGATCCAGGCGAAGACGCTGAAGATGAAGATCAGATTGAGGGTGGAAATCAGGGCGATCCGTACCAGCAGCGGCCGCGACAGCAGGGGCTGCTGGGGAGAGCGGGGCGGGCGCTCCATCAGGTCGTAGGGCTTGGGCTCAAAGGCGATGGGAATCGTCATCGTGATCGAAATGATCATGTTGATCCAGAGCACCTGAAGCGGCAGAATCGGCAGGGACTGACCCCGGCCAACCATCACGCTCAGAAACACGCTGGCCGCCAGACCACCGTTGACCGGCAACAGGAAAGCCAGCGCCTTCATCAGGTTCTGGAACACATTTCTGCCTTCCTCCACGGCCGCTTCGATCGAAGCGAAGTTGTCGTCGGTGAGGACCATATCCGCAGCCTCCTTCGCCACTTCCGTGCCGGTGATCCCCATGGCGATGCCGATGTCCGCCTGCTTCAAGGCAGGCGCATCATTCACGCCATCGCCGGTCATGGCGACGATGTGACCGCGGGATTGCAGGGCCTGAACCAGGCGAAGCTTCTGCTCTGGAACGACCCTGGCAAAGACGCTTCCCTCCAGGGCGGCATTGACGAAGTCGTTCTTGTCCAGGTCCGAGAGCTCTTGTCCGCTGAAGGCCGTGATCGTCTCCTGTCGGCTGAGCTTCATGCGATCGGCAATCGCTTCAGCGGTGACCTTGTGATCACCGGTGATCATTTTCACATCGACGCCCGCGCTGTGGAAGGCCCGAATCGATTGGATGGCCTCGGAGCGTGGCGGATCGATCATTCCCTGAAGACCGAGGAACACCAGGCCCGAGGCCAGATCGTCGTGATCGATGGTGGTGTTCGTATGTGGCTTCTGGGCAAAGGCCAGGACGCGCAGACCCTTGGAGGCCATGCGATCGGCCTGCAGTTGGAGCCTTTCCTTATTGATCGGATGAGCACGTCCCTGGGAATCAAGGAATGCATCGCTGCGCTTGAGCAAAGATTCGACGGACCCCTTCATCCAGATCAGCCCACCGGCATCGTTCGGCATTTGATTCAGGGTTGCCATGTATTGATACTCGGATTCGAACGGGATGCTGTCGAGGCGGGGATGGGTTTCGGCGAGCTGGGAGCGCTCGAGGCCGACCTTGCGACCTGAGACCAGCAGGGCACCTTCGGTGGGATCACCCACGATGCTCCAGATCTTGTTTTCATGGGCCAGTTCCGAATCGTTGCAGAGCACGCCGGCGAGCAAGCAGTCCCGAACTGCCACCGGCAGCTGGGTGATCTCTATTGGTTCATCCTCTGCATCCAGAAGATCCCCCTTTGGGGTATAACCATCACCGATAAACTGATAACGCTGACCACCTGCGTATATCGCTTGCACGGTCATTTCGTTTTCGGTAAGGGTTCCTGTCTTGTCGGAACAGATGATGGTGGCACTGCCGAGGGTTTCCACGGCCGGTAGATTCCTGACGATGGCGTGCCGTTCCGCCATCCGCGAGACCCCGATGGCCAGCGTGATGGTGACCACGGCGGGAAGACCCTCCGGGATGGCACTGACAGCAAGGGCGACGGCAGCCTGAAACATATCGAATGGGGTATTGCCCCAAGCCAGACCAACAATGAAGGTAAAGATGGCAATCCCTAAAATCGCCCTCAGAAGCAGATTGCTGAATCGTTCAAATTTTCGCGTGAGCGGTGTGGTCAGGGCGCTGCTTTCATCCATCAATGTTGATATCCGGCCAGTTTCGGTGCCCTGCCCGGTTTCGACGACGACGCCTTCAGCCTGCCCGAAGGTGATGAAGCTGCCGGCATAGGCCATGTTGATTCGATCGCCGAGGGGAACATCGGGATCCAGTGCGTTGGCCTCGGCATCTTTCTCCACGGCAACGGACTCTCCCGTGAGGCCGGACTCATTGACCTGCAGGCTGCGGCTCGAGACGAGGCGAATGTCGGCGGGCACTTTGTCGCCAGAGGCGAGAAGCACTAGATCCCCTGGCACGAGTTCCGATGAAGGAAGTTTCTGCATCTCCCCATTGCGACGCACCATGGCCTCGGTGGTGACCGATGAGGCCAATGCCTTGATCGCAGACTCCGCCTTTGATTCCTGTGCAAAAGCGATCAGCGCATTCAGAACGGCGACACCGGAGATCACGCCTGCCTCAATCAAGGAGCCCATGAAGGCCTTGACGACACCAGCAATGAGCAGAATGTAAAGCAGTGGATTCTTGAACTGAATCAGAAACATCCAAAGCGGAGAGCGACCCTGCTTGGCTTTCAGTTCATTCTTCCCGAAGCGCTCCTGTTGCTTTCTGACCTGAGCATCGCTCAAACCCTGTCCTGGATCGACAGCAACGCGAGCCAGCACCGCAGAAAGATCAAGGCTGTGCCAGGGGGGCGCCTGTGCGGTGCTTTGCGGATCCGCTTGATGAATGGCGGCGCTTGGCGTTGTCATGCCTGGAGAGTCGGTGTGTGGAAATGACAGGGATTAGAACTGAATGGAGCGCAAGGCTAAACGGCCTATCTTGCAGACTCCATCAGCTATCCTTTCAAGCTTACATCCTTTTTCCTGGCCAATCTGGTTTTTTTGAACGGAGGATTGCCCCCGCCATCATCGGCGATGCTGCGGGGGCGGTCAGACAATAAGCTGGTTGGCCACAACACATCCCCAGTCCCATGGATGGATGAACGGTTGACCTGTGAGGATGTGGGGGACCAGGGGGCCGACAGGTTCCGACTGGAAACACAATGTTTCCCAGTTCAATCTCTCGGGGTGTTCCAGCAGGTTGGGCCGCTCGAGTTCTGGGGAATCCGTCGGACGAGCCTGGCTTGTTAGAGCTGATGGCCACAAAGGCTCCAAGTGGTGTGAGGGTGAGCAGACTGTCGCCCACGGTCTTCATCACCCTTCGGGAAGAGGTATAGATCCCGACGGCAATCGCTAAGGCTGCCCTGAGGATGGGTGAAACGATCCAGGTGCAGAGTGTTCGACTTAACGATTTCAGGTCCGTCATCGAGCCACTGGAAGGGGTTCAGCCAATGATCTGTCCACCAAGGTCTGTCCGGTGGCGGCCGGCAGGACCAGCTTGCTCCTCCAGCCCATCGGCGTCCCCTGCCCCGCTCGTCACAGCAACGATACGCCTTTCACGGCATCAGTGTTCAGAGCTTCAAAGTTCGCTCAAGCCTCACAGTGGCTTCCGCCTGCACGTTCGATGTTCAAGTCCTCATGCCTAGGTCCTCATTCATCGATCATGGCGATCAATTCCCCTTGCAACTTCAGGACGTCTCCACGGATGTCAGAAATCAACATTGTGGTATGGAGCAAGATGCGGAGCAGGCGATGGGACATCGCGTAAGGTCATTTGATGACAACGATCCAGTCTCGTTTCTCTTCGCACGCCGCTGGGGCCTCCCATGCGGAGAGATTGGTCTTGACGCCCATTGGCAGATCAATCGCTCCCAGTTGATCTGATCCATGAACTCATCGATCAGGCCCTGTTGACTCCTGATTTATCCGAACAGAGGCGGTGTCACTCTCCTCGATCGTCGCTTTTCGCTTGCTCATGACGAGTGTCGTGGTATCTCAGCCGATGGCAAAGGCGTGCTGATTGGGCTGTGATTGATGTTCCTTTGGGTTCCATGGCAGAGGGGCTCCGCGAACCCAGGCCTTGGACGGCCCATCGCCTTGATCAGAACAAGACAGGGACTTGGCTTTTATGGTGTTATCGTGATATAGCAATCTCCCGATTGGCATGGCGGCGTCTCGCTTTTGAATCATTCCGAAGGGGATGGCCTGCCACAGATGATGCAGGCTCAGGCACGGTCTCAATGCATGATTGATACGGATGAGGCGCTTTCAGGGCCTCTGGTGTGGTATTGAAGTGGTCAGCCAATCTGGGCTCGAAATCCCCCAGGGTTCAGCCCCAGAATTCTTCTTCCATGCCTTAGCATTCGCCGGGCTAAAGGGTTCGCGTTGAAGGTTCGGTGCGCATAACTTCATCAGGGCTGCGACAGAGCGCAATCCATCGCCTTTTCCCCAAGCGTTGCCGTTCATCCAAGGCTGTTGGGGCAGGTCTGCTGAGCGGCCCTCTGCTGGCCCTGACTTTGCTGTCGGCCTGCCAGGCAGAGCCTCCCGCCGCCAGGCCTCCGCTGTCGGTGCGCTCCGAAGCGGCCACCCTGGCGCCCTTCACCGACAACGTTGACACCGTCAGCACCCTCGAAGCTATCGAGGAGGTGCGCTTGGCGGCCCAGGCCGGCGGCCGCATCCAGCGCCTGTTGGTGCGCCAAGGCGACAAGGTCACCGCCGGCCAGATTCTGCTGGTGCTTGATCAGACCCAGGTCAGGGCGGACGTGGCCCGCCTTGAGGCCGAGGTGCAGACCAACAAACTGAACTACGAGCGCTATGAATACCTCGTGCGTCAGGGGGCGGCCAGCGCCTTCGAACGCGACAGTTTCCGCCAGCGATACATCGCCTCCCAGCAGAATCTGGTAGCCCGACGGGCAGATCTGGCCTTTCTCGATCTGAAGGCGCCGATCTCCGGCATCGTCGGCGACCTGCAGGTGAAGCAGGGGGACGTGATTTCAGCCAATGCTGCCTTCACCTCGATCATCCGCAATGACCGCCTGATGGCCCGGGTGGATGTGCCGGCTGTCTTCTCCGATCGGCTGCGGCTGGGGCAGACGGTGATCCTCATGGATCCCTCCACCAACAAGCCGATGGCCCAGAGCGTCATCGGCTCCCTTGATCCCGGCGTGGTGGCCGGTACCCAGTCGCTGCTGGCCAAAGCGGAGTTCGCCAATCCGGCGGGGCTGCTGCGCACCGGCCTGCGCACCCGCACCCGGCTGGTGCTCGACAGCCGCCAGGAGTTATCGGTGCCCTTCGCCGCCGTCACCCAGATCTCCGGTCAGAGCTTCGTCTACGAGGTGGGCAGCCTGGCGGATCTGGAGCGGCGTCCCGGCCGCACGGATCTGACCGTGGCACGCAAGCTGCCGGCCGGCACCAGCTTCGCTCTGCAGACCCCCGTACAGCTGGGCCCCTTGCAGAACAACCGCTATCCGGTGCTCAAGGGACTCCAGGCCGGGGCTCGCGTGATCACCACCAACCTGATCAATCTCCGTAACGGCGCGCCCGTCAAGGTCAACTGAGTCCTGCCTGATGTCTCCTTCGAACACGTTCATCCTCAGGCCGGTGCTCACAACGGTGTGCAGCCTGTTGATCGTGATCTCCGGTCTGATTGCGATCCCGCTGTTGCCGATCGAGAACTTACCGGACATCGCGCCGCCGACGGTGAGGGTCACCTCCCGGTATGTGGGGGCCGACGCTGTCAGCGTCGAGCAGGGCGTGACAAGTGTGCTTGAGCAGCAGATCAACGGGGTGCAGAACATGGAGTTCATCACCTCCAACAGTGCGGCCGATGGCTCCAGCGCCATCTCCGTCACCTTTGCCAGCGGCAGCGACGGCGACATCAACCAGGTGAACGTTCAGAACCGGGTCTCCCTGGCCCAGCCGAGCCTGCCTGAGGAGGTGCGCCAATCCGGCATCACGGTGAACAAGGCCTCCAACTCCATTCTGCTCGTTTACAACTTCACCAGCGAAGATCCAAAACAGCAATTCAGCCTTGAGACCATCAGTGGCCTGCTGGATCAGAACCTCACCGATGCTGTCCGGCGGGTTCCGGGTGTCGGTGAACTCACCTACTTCGGTAACCGCCAGCTGGCCTTCCGACTCTGGCTCGACCCGGATCGCCTGGCGGCCAACAAGCTCTCGGCCGCCGACGTGGTGCAGGCCCTGCGCAGCCAGAACCGTCTGGTCCCCGTTGGACGGATTGGCGGAGCTCCCTCCCCAGAGGGCCAGAAGTTCACCCTGACCGTGCAGCTGCAGGGACGGTTGCGGACCACCGAGGAATTCGGGGCGATGATCCTGCGCTCCACTGCTGAAGGTGGCCTGGTGCGCCTGAGCGACGTGGGACGGGTGACGCTGGGGGGCGAATCCTTCGACATCGAAGCCTCCGACCTGCGCGGTGTCCCATCGGTGGGCATGGCGATCTACCAGCTCACCGGCAGCAATGCTCTTGATGTCTCCAGTGGCGTGGAGGAGGTGATCAAGGAATTCACCGAGACCATGCCGGTGGGCATGACGATCCAGAAGATCTACGACAACACCGAATTCGTCGAGGCTTCGATCGACGGCGTCACCACCGCCCTGCGGGAAGCGGTGGTGCTGGTGGTGCTGATCCTTTTCCTGTTCTTGCAGAATTGGAAGGCCACCCTGGTGCCGGCCATCGCCATCCCGGTGGCCCTGGTGGGCACGTTCCTGTTCGTGAAGGCTTTCGGCTTCACCCTCAACCAGCTCACCCTCTTCGGTCTGGTGCTGGCCGCAGGACTGGTGGTGGACGACGCCATCACCATCATCGAAGACACCTCGACCAAGAAGGCCTCGGGGCTCAGTGCTCTCCAGAGTGCCAAAGCCACCATGGATGAGTTGTTCGGCGCGGTGATTGCCACCACCCTGGTGCTGTTCGCGGTGTTTGTTCCGGTGCTGTTCTTTCCCGGGGCCACCGGAACGATCTACAAGCAGTTCGCTGCCACGATCATCTTCTCGATCCTGATCTCCACCTTCAACGCCCTCACCTTCTCGCCGATGCTCTCGGCCCTGTTGCTGGCCCGGGAGAGTGAGCCCCCCAGCCGCCGCACCTATGCCATCTCCGGGGTGTTCATCGGCTTCGTGTATGGCCTGCTCGCCAGCGGCGGCGGCACCCTGGTGGCCCTGGGCATGCTGGCGCTGGCCACGGGGGTCGGCTTTGGCCTGCTTCTGCTCACGGGCCTGCCGCTGCGGCTGCCCTTCGCGATCGGTGGCGCCGTCTCGGCCCTGTTGCTGGCGGGGGTCAACAGCCAACTGGAGGTGCTGATCTACACCCTGATCGGCGGGGTGCTGGGTTGGGGGGCTCCTTTCCTCTTCCGCCGCTTCAACGTCCTCTATGCCGGTGTGGAGCAGCGCTACCAAGCCGGGCTGGGCTGGGTGCTGGGCAGGCGTCGTCTGATCATGGCCCTGCTGGCCGGGGGTATCGCGCTCACCGCCTTCGCCTTCACCTCGATCCCGACGGGTTTCGTGCCCGTGGAGGATCAGGGCTATGCCATCGGCTTCGTCCAGGCCCCCGACGGCGCTTCTCTGGAGAACACCCGCCGCATCAATCAGCGGGTGGCCGAAATCCTGCGCAGTGAGAAGGACATCACCTCGGCGGCGGTGTTCAGCGGCGCCAGTCTCGATGGCAATGCTCCCAACCGGGGCCTGTTCTTCTTCGGCACCCGCAACTGGGACGAGCGCACGTCCGATGCGCAGTCGGTGGCGGCGATCACCCAGCGCCTCAACCGCAAGTTTTCGGTGATCGAAGAGGCCCGGATCATTGTGGTTGAACCCCCCGCCATTCCCGGCTACGGCACGGGCGCGGGTTTCGAGATGCAGATGCTCAACCGCAGCGGTGGCTCCCTCACACCCGCGGATTTCTTCGCGGCGGCCACCCGGCTGGTCGGCCAGGCCAATCAGAGCGGCCTCTTCGACCGGGTGTTCACCCAGTTCTCTCCTGAAGCCCCCCAGCTGCAGATTCTCGTCGACCGCGACCGCATGGCCGCCCTGGGGGTGGACTACGGCACGGCGATGCAGACCTTCAGCTTCAACATCGGTTCGTTCTATGTCAACGACACCTTTGATGCCGGCAGGGTGCGCCGCATCTTCGTGCAGGCCGATGAGCGCTACCGCACCAATCCTGAGCAGCTGAAATCCCTGTATGTGCCCAACGCCAGCGGTGATCAGATCCCGCTGTCGGAGTTCATCCAGGTGGAGTCCGTCACCGGCCCGTCGGTGATCCCCCGTTTCAACCTGTTCCGCTCCATCAAGGTGGAGGGGTCCGCCCTGGCCGGGCGCAGCTCCGGCCAGGCGATCAAGGACATCCAGGATCTCTTCAACAACCTCTCCACCACGGGCGTCGGCTACGACTGGACCGGCATCTCCCGGGAGGAGGTGAGCGCGGGAGCCCTGGCGATCGTGATCTTCGCTCTCGGGATTCTCGCGGTGTATCTGGTGCTTTCAGCCCAGTACGAGAGCTACAGCGATCCCTTGATCATCCTGATGACCGTGCCGACGGCCATGCTCGGCGCCCTGGCCTTCCTGGCGCTGAGAGGTGAAGTGCTCAACATCTACGCCCAGGTGGGGTTGGTGATGCTGATCGGCCTGGCGGCCAAAAACGGCATCCTGATCGTTGATCTCGCCAACCAGCGCATGGAGGAGGGTGCCAGTGCCCTGGAGGCGGCGCGGGCCTCGGCCCTGTCCCGCTTCCGGCCGATCCTGATGACCGCCATCTCCTCGCTGTTCGGCTTCCTGCCCCTGGTGTTTGCCAGTGGTGCCGGCGCCCGTAGCCAGGCGTCCCTGGGTACGGTGGTGTTCGGAGGCCTGGCCGTGGCCACCGTGTTGTCCCTGTTCGTGGTGCCGGTGTTCTACGTCGTGGTGAAACAGCTCACAGGCGCTTCGCCTCCAGCGATGGCTGAGGCCCCGGCGGGCGAGGCGTCCTGATGCCGGCCCCCTGCCCACCCCTGAGTGGCCGGCGGGTGCTCTTTGCAGGGATGATCACGGGTCTGGGGGGGCTGGCGATCGCCCATTTTCTGCGCGCCATTGTGGCCAATACCCCCCTGCGGATCACCCCTGAGGCCCTGTTCTGGAGCACGGTGGTGCTCGGAGGCTTCGGAGTGGTGGCCGGCATGGCGGTGGAGGCGGTGCGCCAGTTGCAGGAATCCAACCCGGAGCCCGATTACCACCGGCGCCATGGCCGCCGTGGTGGGCCCGGTCCCCGCGCCTGAGGGGCCGCAAGGCGAGCCGGACCAGTGGGGTGATCGGGGCTTTTCCGGTACGTTGCAGAGGTATGGACCGGTTCTGTGCGCTGGCAGGCTTTCCCCCCTCTCCTTCCCTTGGCGCTGCTGCTGGTGGCCTGCGGCTCTGTTAAGCCCGAGGCCCGCCAGCCGCTGGTGGTGCAGACCGTGATCGTGGGGGAGTTCCGCTTCGCCCCGGGCATCGAGACGATCAGCGTCATCGAGTCCACCTCCAATGTGGTGATGCGGCCCCAGTCGGATGGCCGGGTGGTCCGCATCCTGGCCAGGGAGGGCCAGCGGGTGAAGGCGGGTCAGCCCATCCTCGTTCTCGACAACGTGCAGGAATCGGCCACGCTTGATGCGGATCGGGCCGAGGCCATCAAGGATCGCGTCAACGCCGAGCGCTACGTCTTCCTCAATGAGCAGGGGGCCGTCTCGACCAAGGATCGAGATGCCTACATCACCCAGGCGATCCAGAGCCGGGACCAGGCCCGCTCCAGCGCCGCCACCCTCGGCTACAAGTTCGTCACCGCCCCCATCGACGGGGAAATCGGCAACCTCGACTCGGTCAAACTCGGCGATTACGTGCGCCAGGGCCAGGCGATCACGGGAATCGTCAACAACAGCTCCCTCTGGACCCTGATGGACGTGCCGGCCACCCAGTCCAGCCAGGTGAAGATTGGCCAGCCGGTTCAGGTGGAGAGCCAGGGCAATCCACCGGTGAAGGGCGTGGGCCAGGTGGTTTTCGTCTCCCCCTACTTCGCCACCGCCACCGAGCAGGGCTCTTCCACCCAGCCCAACACGGTGCTGGTGAAGGCGGAGTTCCCCAATCTCACCGGGATCCTCAAAACTGGCCAGTACGTGCGCAATCGCATCATCACCGGCATCAGCAACCAGCTGGCGGTACCGGTCGAGGCGGTGATGATGCAGGCCCAGCAACCCTTCGTTTACAAGGTGCTGCCCCTCGCCACGATCCTGCCCCAGATCAAGGCCTCCGATCAGCTGTTGCCAGCCCAGAAGCAACAGCTGGAGAAACTTCCCGGCACCACGCCCGTGGTGGTTCAGACGGCGGTGACGCTCGGCAAGTTGCAGAACAACGCCTATCCGGTGCTCTCCGGCCTGGCCAAGGGGGATGAGGTGGTGGTGAGCAACACGGCCCTGCTGCGCTCCGGCATGCCGGTGCGGCGGGCCGCTGCCCCATCGGCGAGCTGAGCCCAGATGTCGTTCTCCGATAACTTCATCAAGCGGCCGGTCCTGACCACCGTCTGCAGCATCCTGATCGTGCTGGTGGGTCTGATCGCCATCCCCACCCTGTCGATCGAAAACCTCCCCAACATCGCCCCACCCCTGATCCAGGTGACCTCCAACTACGGAGGCGCCAATTCCCTGGTCACCGAGCAGGCGGTGACCAACCCGATCGAGCAGCAGATCAACGGGGTTCCCGGGGCCAATTACATATCCTCGACCAGCAACATGTCTGGGACGAGCACGATTCAGGTCTTCTTCAACGAAGGGACTGACATCAACATCGACCAGGTGAACGTGCAGAACCGCGTCTCCCTGGCGATGCCCCAGTTACCCCAGCAGGTGCAGGCCACCGGGGTTTCGGTGATGCAGAGCACCCCGTCGATCCTGCTGGCCTATCAGGTCACGTCGACGGAAGGCCAGTTCGATGCTTCCTATCTCAATGGTCTGATCTATCAGAACCTTTATTTTCAGCTGGAACGGGTGCCCGGTGTGGCCACCGTCAACTTGCTCGGCGGCAGTAATCCTGCCTTCTGGTTGTTCGTTGATGCCAACAAGCTGACCGCCAATAACCTCACCGCCGATCAGGTGGTCAATGCGGTGAGCAGCCAGAACAGCGTGGCGATCGGTGGCCTGGTGGGGGGACCGCCTGCTGGGGGCAACCAGAAGTTCGCCTACCCGATCCTGGTGGAGAACAACGGCAATCTGGTGTCCGTCGAGGAGCTCAACAACCTGATCGTCGGTCGCACGCCTGCCGGCAACCTGCTGCGGCTCAAGGATGTCGGCGAAGCCACCTACGGCACCAACACCTACGCCCAGCAGGCCGTCAGCATTGAAGGCCACCCGTCGATCACGGTGGCGGTCTTCCAGACCCCCGAGAGCAATGCCCTCGACGTCTCGAACCAGGTGGTGCAGGTGATGAACCAGTTCACCCAGACCGTCCCCCCGGGGGTCAAGGTGTTCGAGATCTACAACATCGGCCAGTTCATCGAATCGGCCGTGGAGGGGGTGATTGATGCCCTTGGCCTGGCCATCGTGCTGGTGCTGCTGATCCTGTTCCTGTTCCTGCAGGACTGGCGGGCCACGGTGGTGCCCAGCCTGGCGATTCCGATCTCCCTGATCGGCACCTTCGCCTTCATCAAGATCTTCGGTTTCTCGATCAACCAGCTCACCCTGCTGGGCCTGGTGCTGGCCACGGGCCTGGTGGTGGATGACGCCATCGTGGTGATCGAGGCGGTGGAGAAGAACCTGGAGAAGGGCATGCGCCCCCGCCAGGCCGCCATGGAATGCATGGGTGAATTGTTCGGTGCCCTGGTGGCCACCGCCCTGGTGCTGATGGCGGTGTTCGTGCCCGTGGCCTTTTACCCCGGGGGCATCGGCATCATCTACAAGCAGTTCGCCCTCACCATCGCCTTCTCGATCGCCATCTCCGCCTTCAACGCCCTCACCTTTTCGCCGATGCTCTCGGCCCTGCTGCTGAGGAGCCAGAAGTCGGCGCCTCCGGGCCGGCTGGTGGGCATCATCGGTGGCGTGGTGGTGGGCCTGGCCTTCGGCCGTTTCAGCGCCGCCTCCTTCGGCAACCTCACGTACGTGTTGGGCGTCGTGGCCGGTGTGCTGGCCGGCGCCAATCTGGTCTGGATCTTCAACCGCTTCAATGCCTTCTTCTCCCGCCTGGAGCGCGGCTACGCCGCGATGGTGGGGGCCCTGATCGCCCGGCGCCGCTGGATCCTGGTGGGTCTGGGCGGCGGCATCGCCCTGACCCTGTTCGCCTTCAGTGCCCTCCCCTCCGCCTTCATCCCTGAGGAGGACCAGGGCTACGGGATGGGCATCTTCCAGCTCCAGAACGGTGCCTCCCTCAGCCAGACCCAGGGCACCGCCCTGGAGGTGGCCAAGGTGCTGAATGCGGAAGAGGAGATCATCGCCGGTTCGGTGGTGAGCGGCTACGGCTTCAACGGCGCCAGTCCTGATCAGGGGGTGTTCTTCTTCGGCTTCAAGCCGCTCGAGGAGCGCAGCGGCGCCGACCAGAAGGCGCCGGCGATCGTCAACCGGCTCAACGCCAAGCTCAGCCAGATCAGTTCCGGCATGGCGGTGGCGGCCCAGCCGCCGGCGATCCCGGGCTTCTCCGCCCAGGGTGGCTTCTATTTCCAGTTCAACGACCTCAGCAACGGGGCCTTCAGCTTCAACGAGCTCAATGATCAGGCCAAGCAACTGATCCAGGCGGGTACGGCCAGTGGCGGTTTCTCCACTCTCTACACCCAGTTCATCCCCAGCGCCCCGGCCTTCGGGCTGAAGATCGACCGCTCGATCCTCGGGGCCCTCAACGTCGACTTCCAGCAGGCGATGCAGACCATCGCCGTGCTGGCGGGCAGCAACTATTCGGGCCTCACCTATGAGAGTGGCCAGGTCAGGAACATCTACGTGCAGGCGGCATCCGAGAACCGCAGCTCCCTGGAGGATGTGCTCAGTTACTACGTGCGCAGCAAGGACAACAAGCTGGTTCAGGTGTCGGAATTCGCCAGCGCGGAACTCACCAGCGCGCCTCCGGTGATCAGCCATTTCAACCTCTACCGCACCATCCTGATCCAGGGGGCCGAGGCGATCGGAACGAGTTCCGGCCAGGCACTGATCAAGATTCAGGAGCTCTTCCATGCCCAGGAGTTCAACAACATCGGCTATGCCTTCACCGGTCTGGCTGCCCTGCAGCTCTCCGCTGGCAATGCCAGCGTGCTGGTGTTTGGCCTGGGGATCCTTGTGGTTTACCTGGTGCTCTCGGCCCAGTACGAGAGCTATGTGACCCCGGTGATCATTCTGATGACCGTTCCCCTGGCCATGCTCGGAGCCCTGGCGTTCCTGGCCCTGCGCTCGATCGATCTCAACATCTACGCCCAGGTGGGATTGGTGACCCTGATCGGGCTGGCGGCCAAGAACGGCATCCTGATCGTCGAGGTGGCCGAGCAGCACATGAAGGAGGGCCTGACGGCAGCCGAGGCCGCCATCGCTTCGGCAGAGTCGCGGCTGAGGCCAATCCTGATGACGGCCATCGCCGCCCTGGCCGGCTTCTTGCCCCTGGTGGTGGCCACCACCGCAGGGGCCAACAGCCAACAGTCGCTGGGGACCGTGATCTTTGGTGGCCTGCTGGTGGCCACGGTGCTCTCGTTGGGGGTGGTGCCTCCCTTCTACGTGGTGGTGAAGGCCCTGGAGGCCCGCTGGTTCGGGGAGTCCGAGGCCGACCAGGCGGATCTGATCGTTGCCCAGGACCAACCCCCCGTCTAGGCGATGTAACGAAACAGGCGCTGGGCTGGGTTCGGCATTGCGGTCGCTGGGCCAGGCCGTGAGGATCTCCCAAAGGGGTTGTGGAGAGATCACCATGCTGCCGACGCTTGCCGAACGGCTGCGAGAGCAGCAGGCGAAGACCAGGGGTCGGCGGCCGTCGCGCCAGCCCTGGCCCCTGCCCACCGAGCCGCCCACCGCCCTGTTGTTCCAGCCGCGTCAACACACGGCTGATCCGATCACTGTGGCCACTCCGGAAGCCGTCGCCTCTCCGGAACCCGTACCCGTGGCCCCTGCCCTGAAGGAACCGGAGACCATGCTGCCGACTCCGCCCCAGACCAGGACGGTTCTGGCGGAGGCGCTGCTGCTGCTCTTCTGGGCCGTGCTGGTGCTGATCGATGGGACGTTGGCGCTGGCCTCCCTGATCGATCGGTTCGCGCCCCGTGAGCGCACAAGGCCGGGGCTGCATCGCCAGAGGATCACTCCGGCGGCGTCATCCTCTGCCGGAGTTTCTGATCCTCCCGAGGACAAGGAAGCCAAGGCAGTTCTGCAGAGATGCCGCTCGTTGGCCGCCTCGTTATGAAGCAACTTTGTAACGTGTTGATGTAACGCTTCTTTGATACATCGCGTCCGTCTGGCTGGCGATCGTCGGGCCCGGCTTGGCGCGCACCTCTGGTAGTTTCGTTGTACAGAGAGCGGTGGCGATCGTGAGTCGAAAGGTCGTGGCCTTGAAAGGGTTTCTGATCGCCCTTGCTTTTTGCTTCGCTGGGTTCGGCTTTATCCCCGAGGCGTTCGCCCAGGCGGTCCCGCCTGTCCGCAGTGTGCGGGTCGTCCAGGGGGACACGCTTGAGGCCTTGGCCGCCCGCTATGGGGTGACTGTGCAGGAGTTGATGCGACTCAACAAGATCACCCGGCCCGAGGAACTGCAGATCGGCCAGTCGCTGAAGCTGCCCGCCGCAAAGGGCCTGGTGCAGGTGCGCACGGGCGACACCCTGGCCGTCCTGGCGGGCCGCCACCGCACCACCGTGGCGGAGCTGCAGAAGGCCAACCCAGGCGTGAAGCCTGACCAGCTGAGGGTCGGCGCCTGGCTGAAGCTGCCGCCGTCGCCTGCTGCAACAACCACGGCCAAGCCTGCCCCCAAGCCCTCCGCTGCCCCCAAGCCCTCTTCTGCTGCCAAGCCCCCGGCTCCGGCCAGTCCGCCGGCGCTGAAGGCTCCGGTCCCCACATCGCCCCCTTCGCCCCTGCCGCCGAAGCCTGCCGAAGCGGTCCGCTGGAAGTTCTATGGCAACACCCTCGTCGACTGGGGCGGCTGGAAGCTCCATCCCGGTGGGGTTCGGGTCAGCTTGGTTCAGCCCACCCCGGTGGAGGTCGGACCGATCCGGGCGCAGGCGACGGCCGTGGCGGTGCATTGCAGCAGCCTGCGCCAGGCCTGGTTGATCAACGGGGCCTGGGAACCCTGGGCGGTTCCTGAGGGGCGTTCGGTGGCCCAGCAGATCGTCCTGGATCTCTGCGCCAATGTCAGCGATCCCATCGCACCGGCCGTTCCGCCCCCTTCCGCCCCTTGAGGGCTGGGCCACCAGAAGCGTCAGTGGGGGGAAGTGACCGTGATCACTTCCTCGGTGATTGTTCGTGGGTGTGAGCTAGAATCAACCTTCCGTAACTGCTGCCTTTCTCGGTGACGTATTGCATCGGCTACTGGTTGGAGAAGGGCCTGGTTATGGTCTCTGATTCACGCACGAATGCGGGAGTTGATTATATTTCAAGCTACAGTAAGATGCATGCCTTTCAGCCGTCATCGGATCGGCTTTTCGTGCTCCTGGCGGCCGGAAATCTGGCCACCACCCAGGCTGTGGTCAGCTGGATCCGCCGCGATCTCGATCGCCCCACCGAGGCCTTTGGCGCGGGGGTAAGGGATCTGCGCTCCTGTGATTTCCTGTTCGAAGCGGCCGCCTACGTTGGCCGGGTGAGTGTGGCGGTGCAGCAGGAGAATGGGGCTGCCCTGCAGCAGGCGGGGGCCAGTGCGGGGGCCTCATTCATCCTGGGCGGCCAGATCGCCGGGGAGGCCCACGGTTTGTATCTGGTCTATTCGCAGGGCAACGCCATCATGGCCACCCGCGAAACCCCCTACCTACAGATCGGTGAAACGAAATATGGCAAACCCCCCCTCGATAACGTCGGTCATACCAACCTGTCCCTGGAGGATGCCGCCCGGCTCTGCCTGATTTCGGAGGTGCTCACCCAGCGCTCCAATCTCAGCGTGGGACCGCCGTTTGAGTTGGCCATCATTCCCACGAACGCCCTTTCGATTGCTCACCAGTTGACCTTTGGGGCGGACGCTCCAGAGCTTGCCGCCATGATCGAGACCTGGAGCGATGCCCAGCGGGAGGCGCTGCATCGCCTGCCCAGCTTCCCCTGGGAGCAGCCATCGCCAACCTGAGCCCTCTTACGCTATGTGGTCCGTCTCCGAATGGGTATCCAACGGCCACCTGCCCACCGCCGAGGTGGTGCAGGATCTGGTGGCCGAGGCCCATCGCCGCTTCGCCCCTGTTCTCGATGGGCAGGTGGCCGACTACATCCCAGCCCTGGCGGCGGCGGTACCCGGGCATTTCGGTCTCTGCGTGTCGAGTTGCGGTGGCGCCTTGTTCGAAGCGGGCGAGGCCCGGGAGTCGTTCAGCATCCAGAGCATTTCCAAGCCGTTCCTGTTCGCGTTGATCTGCCAGGCCATCGGTGAGGAGGCGGCCCGCGAGAAGCTCGGCGTCAACAGCACCGGCCTGCCGTTCAATTCGGTGCTGGCGGTGGAGCGCAGCGGCGAGGGCCTCTCCAATCCGATGGTGAATGCTGGCGCGATCGCCGCCACCAGCCTGGCGCCAGGGGCCAGCAGCGAGCAGAAGTGGGCCTTCATTCAGGACGGTTTCTCCCGTTTCGCCGGCCGGCGCCTGGAGATCGACGAACAGGTCTTTGAATCGGAGTTGGCCACCAATCGGCGCAACGTCGGTCTGGCCACCCTGCTCAGCGACCATGACCGCATCTGGTGGGATCCCGATGAGGCCACCGAGCTCTACACCCGCCAGTGTTCCCTCAGCGTCACGGCCGCCGACCTGGCCGTGATGGCCGCCACCCTGGCCAACGGGGGGCGTCAGCCGGTCACGGGCGAGAAGGTGATCGCCGCCATCCACTGCCAGCACGTCTTGGCGGTGATGGTCACCGCCGGGTTGTACGAAACCTCCGGTGACTGGCTGTATGCCACCGGCCTGCCGGGGAAGAGCGGGGTAGCCGGCGGCATGATCACGGTGGCCCCGGGGAAAGGGGGCCTGGCCACCTATTCACCGCCCCTGGATGAAGCGGGCAACAGTGTGCGCGGCCAACTCACGGCTCGCTTCCTCTCGGAGCGGCTGGGTCTCAATCTGTTCGCCTCCAGAGCAGAGGGAAACAGCTGAACCAAAGCAGCTGCAAGGGAGCAGGCCCTGGATACCTACAATCAGCTTCAGCATGGGCCTCTTGCCGCCATGATCAGCACCACCAATCTCGTGCGTTATCTGCTCCTGGTGGCCTGCATCGGCGTCACGGTGGTGATCTTCAATTACTTTTCAGGCACGATTGCGATGTTTACGGCGGCCGCGATCGTGGCGTCGCTGCTCAACGTCCCGGTGACATGGCTGAACCGTTACTTGCCGCGGGGATGGGCGATCGTCGCCGTTTCCTTCGCCGCCCTGATTCTCCTGATTGGCTTTGTCACTGGCATTGGCCTGCAGGTGTTGAATCAGGGCCAGGGTCTGTTGCAGGATCTGCAAGGCACCTTGAAACAGCAGGATCTGACGCCCCTGCATAAATACCTTGCGAACTATGGATTTGACCGAATCACCACGTTGCTACAGGAAGGATTGCTCACCGGACTGGGCTTGATGCGGAGTCTATTTTCCGGCGTCTTTACAGCAATTTTTGGTGCGGTGATCAGTCTCTACATGCTGATCGATGGCGGGAAGCTCTGGAATGGTTTTCTGCGGCTGATTCCAGAGCCCCACCGTGATCGGTTTGCTGCGGTCTTTCTGCAGAGTGTGGTGGGATTCATTCGCGGTCAGCTGCTGCTGATGATGTTTCTCACCATCTCAACGGCCGTGGTCTTTCCATTGCTGGGCGTGAAGTACAGCTTGATTCTGGCGGTGATCGTGGGGGTCCTCGATGTGATCCCAGGCATCGGTGCCACCCTAGGCATCATTTTGATCTCAGTGATGGTCTTCTCCTCCCAGGGGGTAGACATCGGCTTGCGGGCCTTGATCGCTTCGCTGGTTCTCGGTCAGATTCAGGACAACATCGTCCATCCCAGGGTGATGGGCAAGGCGATGGCGCTCAATCCGGTGATTCTGTTCCTGGCGCTGTTCATCGGTCAGCGGGTAGCTGGCCTGTTGGGGGTGTTTCTTTCGATCCCTCTGGCTGGCATGATCGCCATCTGGTTCCATGCAGAACTCCAGCAGCAGGATCCTGCCGTTCTCACCCCAGCAGGTGATGCCTAGGACTAAACCGCACACGCTCCCGAAGCCGACGGTGCGAGGTGTTGTCATCCGGCTGTCATGCTGGCCGTTGCTGATCTCTTTGGCTCCGCCCATGACTGTGATGCGTGTGATCACTCCGATCCTCCTGACCCTTGCCGCGACGGCGGCTGCAGGTGTGCCTGCGGCGCAGGCCAGCTGCCGCTTCCTGATGCCGCTCGGGGGCGGAGGCAATCCGGTGGTGTCCAAGCGCATCGGCCCGGACCGGCTCGTGGGTCGGACGAACTGGAACACCGACTTCATCGTTGATCGTGAGTTTCGCCGCTATCGCTTCTTCTTCACGTCGGCCTCCAGCGAGCGTGCCAGCTTCCCGGTGTCCGGATTCATGGTGTTCACCGACGGCAGCAACCTGCAGGTCATCAACGAAACACCGACGTTTGAACCTGGAACGGGCCGGATGTTCGGGCCTTTCCAAGCCGTTCCAGGCAAGCGCACCAGGCTGATGAATTTCCGGGTCGGGTCTTCCACCACGCCAGCCGCCCTTGGATTCAGTTATCGCATCTCTGTTCAGGGTTGTGACTGATTCCCCATGCAGTTTGAAAGTTTCGCGACCTTCAACATCGCCATCGTGGTGCTGGCCATCGGTCGCTGGCTGAATCGAAAGGTGGCTTTCCTGCGGGAGTTCAATATTCCAGAGCCGGTCACCAGTGGGTTGCTCGTTTGCATTCTATTGGCTCTGATCCATGGTTTCACAGGCCTGGAGATCGGATTCAACCTGCAGGCGCGAGATTTTCTGCTGCTTTACTTCTTCGCGGCGATCGGTCTCACGGCTGACATCAAGATGCTGCTCTCGGGCGGCTGGACTCTGCTGATCCTCGTGGTCAGCACCGTTGTCTTCATCATCCTTCAGAACCTCACCGGTGTGGGTATGGCCACGCTGCTGGGCTTCAACCCCCTGGTGGGGTTGCTGGGCGGTTCGGTGTCCATGCTCGGCGGCCATGGCACGGCGATCGCCTGGGCGCCAACGTTCGTCAATGTTTACGGCATCGAAAATGCCAAGGAAATCGGCATCGCCTGTGCCACTTTCGGCCTGGTGCTGGCCTCTTTGATGGGAGGCCCGATCGCCCGGATTCTCATCCGTGGCAACCGATTAAAGCCCGACAAGATCGTTCCGTTTGAAGACGGTTCTGGTGAGCCGGGGGCGTCCGTCAAGCCTGCCGCCTGGGAGTCTGTGACTTATTTCAGTCTGCTGCGAACGCTCTTCTGGCTGAACATGAGCCTGGGCCTTGGTGAACTGCTGTTCAAAGCCGTTGAAGCCAGCGGCGGCAAACTGCCTCTGTTTGTCTGCTGTCTATTCGCGGCGATCCTGCTGACCAACACCGTGCCGCGCCTGTTGCCGATCGGTTTTCTGGCCGCGCCCCGATCGCTGGCGATTGTCTCAGACATCTCCCTGGGCATCTTCCTGACGATGTCCCTGATGAGCCTGCAATTGTGGACGATCGCCACTTTGGCGGGTCCGATCATTGCCATCCTCGCTGCCCAGTTCACGATCGCCTTTCTGTACGTCATGGTTGTGGTGTTCCGGGCCATGGGAAGTGATTACGAAGCGGCCGTGATCTGTGCTGGTTTTGCGGGCTTTTCCCTTGGGGCTACCCCCACGGCGATGGCCAACATGTCGGCGGTGGCTCAGAAGTACGGTCCAGCCCGCCGGGCCTTCATCGTGGTGCCGCTGGTGTCGGGCTTCTTTGTGGACATCAGCAACGCCGTGGTGATTCAGCGCTTTCTCAACTGGCTCAGCTGATCCCGCAGCTGTTCAGAAGCGCAGCGTCGTTCGGATCAGTCCGGCCCACACCCCAAGGCTGGTGTCCCCCGAAGCGGCAGGAAAAAGCAGGGCCTGGGACAGGTCCGTGCTCCCGCCGAGGGCCCCACGCGGCCGGCTCAGCCAGAAGAGCGCCGGCGTCACCGAGAGCTCATCGCTGACCTGGATCCGGTAGAAGAGTTCGAAGGCCAACCCCTTGTCGTCGATCCCGCTCTGGCTGGGCGTCTGGATCGCGATCACTTGGGCCGGGGAGCCGGCGGCGAACCCCAGGCTGTTGCCCGCCCCCAGCACATCGCTCCAGACCAGGCCGGTGTACCAGGAGCGGCTGCGCACCCCCGAGAGGCCCGCTACCGCCGGGCTGCCGAAACGGAACCTGTCCTCTCCCCAGCCGGCGCTGATCGAGGGCAGCCAGCCGGAGCGGCGGGGCTGCCAGTAACCCGCCAGCGACCAGGACCCGAGGCTGCCGTCGCTGGCGCCGGCCGCCAGCTGGCTGGCCAGGGGGGTGCCCCGGAGCCTCACCTGGGGGCCGCTCACGCTGTAGGCCCCGGTGATGTTCCACTGGGGGCGGCTCAGGGCCAGCTGGAGGGTGCTGGTCTGGGAGGAGGACCCGGAGAACAGTCCGCCTCCCTGCTGTGATCCCCCCGCTCGGCCGGCCACGTAGGCGTAGCCCAGGCTCAGCCCCTGGAGCCCGCCGGTGGGCTGCCACCAGAGTCCGAAGCCGCCCCCCAGGCGCTTGCTGTAGGTGCCCGGCGATCCGGCGTACTGGAACAGATCCAGGATCGGGGAGGCGTTGTAGACGCTCGGCCAGACAGGGAGCATGTCGAGCTGCATGATCCGGGGACCGAAGCTGACGCGGATCTCCGGGCTGAGCGGCAGCTGCAGGTAGGCCCTGTTGATGTTGACCCGCCCACCTGAGCACCCCTCCTCCCCGACGCCGCAGGCCGGTTCCTGGAAGGCCACATCCAGCCGGCTCAGGGGGGTGGGCGGGTTGGAGAAGAAGCCGGAGGGGGCAAAGTTGCCGCTGCGCAGGCGAATCCGGAACAGGTCCTGGCCTGTGAAGCTCGTGTCGACCGTCAGACGCAGGTCGTGGTTGAAGCTGACGCCGTTCAGCAGCGGCCCCCCCGCCGCGGTGTTGCTGACGCTGTCCACCTCGCTGCCGCTGTATTGGAGAGCCCCCAGGACGCCATTGATCTGCAGGTTGACCGTGGTGGTGGTGGCGAAGCGGGTGGCCTCCAGCACCTGTGGCTGCTGAACAGGCAGCATCGGCATGTCCTGGGCCAGCAGAGGGCCCGAGGCAGCACCCCAGGCCGCTGCCAGCCAGGGGAGGGTGGCGCCAGGGGGCCTCATGGTGCCTGGCTACTCAGGTGATCACGGTGGGCCGCTCCATCCCGGTGCGCACCTTGATCTCGGCCAGCGCGTCGATGGCGGCGATCAGATCCCCCAGGGCCAGCTGGGGGTTCAGGCCGAGGTCGCCACTGGGGGGGACGTAGCTCTCCAGGTACACCCGCAGCGTGGCGCCTTTGGTGCCGGTGCCCGAGAGGCGCAGCACCACCCGGCTGCCGTCGTCGAGCAGCACCCGCAGGCCCTGGCCCTTGCTGATCGAGCCATCCTCCGGGTCGATGTAGCCGAAATCGTCGGCGGCCCGGATCGTGCGGCCGGCGAAGGCCTGGCCCGGCAGGGTGGCGAGCATCCCGGAGACCCGGTCGTAGAGGCCATGGGCGGCCTCACTGGCCACGGCTTCGTAGTCGTGGCGAGAGTAGTAGTGGCGGCCGAAGCGGCTCCAGTGGCCCGCCATCACCTCGGCCACCGAGCAGCCGCGCACCGCCAGGATCTGCAGCCAGAACAGCACGGCCCAGAGGCCGTCCTTCTCGCGGATGTGGTTGCTGCCGGTGCCGAAGCTCTCCTCGCCGCAGAGGGTGATCCGCCCGGCATCGAGCAGGTTGCCGAAGAACTTCCAGCCCGTGGGGGTCTCGAAGCAGGGGATGTCCAGGGCGCTGGCCACCACGTCGGCGGCAGCACTGGTGGGCATTGAGCGGGCCACACCGGCCAGGCCATCCCCATAGCCGGGGGCCAGGGTGGCGTTGGCGGTGAGCACGGCCAGGCTGTCGCTGGGATTCACGAAGCAATCCCGGCCCAGGATCATGTTGCGGTCGCCGTCGCCGTCGCAGGCGGCGCCGAAGTCGTAGGCGCTGCCGGCCAGCAGCAGGTCGGCCAGCTCGTGGGCGTAGGTGAGGTTGGGGTCGGGGTGGCCGCCGCCGAAGTCGGCCAGGGGCAGGCCATGGCGCACCGTGCCGGCCGGAGCCCCCAGCAGCCCCTCAAACAAGCGGCTGGCATAGGGACCGGTGACGGCATGCATGGCATCGAAGGCGACGCGGAAGTCGCCCCGCAGCAGGGCGGCGATGCGGTCGAAGTCGAACAGCTTCTGCATCAACGCCACATAGTCGTCGACCCCGTCGATCACCTCTACGGCCATGGCACCGATGGTGGTCGTCCCGGGGGCGTCCAGGTTCAGGGGCTCGGCATCGAGGATCCGATAGCCCTCCAGGCTGAGGGTGGCCCCGTGGATGGCCTCGGTGACCGATTCCGGTGCCGGTCCGCCGTTGGCGCCGTTGATCTTGACGCCGAAGTCCCCGTCCGGCCCGCCGGGGTTGTGGCTGGCCGAGAGGATGATCCCCGCCACGCCGCCGCGGCTGCGAATCAGATGGGAGGCGGCCGGTGTGGAAAGGATGCCGGCGGTGGTGGTGATCAGGCGGCTGACCCCATGGGCCGCCGCCATGCGGGCGATGACGTTGATGGCCGGGATGTTGCCGAAGCGGCCGTCACCCCCGACCACCAGGGTGCCTCCCTCGACCCCGGGCACGACCCGCAGGGAGGCCTCGATGAAGCTCTCCAGGTAATGGGGCGTCTGGAACTGGCGGGTGCTCTTGCGCAGACCGGAGGTGCCGGGCTTCTGGTCGTCGAAGGGGCGCTCCAGCGCCACCTGACGCAGCTCGGTCGTCTTCGCCATGGCCGGCGTCCTGGGACTTGGGGACGTCCAAACTACTTCCGTTGCTCCTTGCGGCCTGTCTTGGCAGGTAGCGCTGACAGGTCTGGCTAGTCTTTGGAAACACAATCATTCCCCCATGGCGTCCCTGTCGCTTCCCGCCACCTTGAGCCTGGCAGGTGCCGCTGTCGCCGGGGTCTTCCTGGTCAGCGCGACGGCGCTGGATCTCTCTTCCGCACGGGCGGCGGCCATGGGGGCCCCGAAGGCCCCCCCCTATGCCGAAGCCGTGACCCGCACCCACGCCGCCGCCGAAGCAGTGCTGGCCGGAGCGGGGGTGGAGTCCTGCCTGCGGGGCAAGCTCACCAATGCCCTGCTGGGGCTCTCAAGCAGCTGTGAGGCCAGCGGCGATCGCAACCCCCTCTGCCAACTGGCTGACAAGGCCGTCGTCGTCACCCCGATGAGCCTGGCCTTCATGCGCGACACGTCGACCCAGTTGCTGGCGTTGATCAAGGCACCGGGGGCCGGGAGCCCCCAGCCCTCAGCGAAGAGCTGCAGCGCCTGCTGAGCGGTCAGGGCTTCAGTTTTGATTGGGATTGATCAGGTTCAGACCTCCCTGGGGTCGGGGGGGGCCGCCAGCCGCCGGCTTTGGGGTCGGCAACTGCTGGCGGCACACCGCCGTGAGGCTGCGGGCGGCCCGGTCGATCGGTTCGCGGCGCTCGAAGCTGTTGCTGGCGGCCACCACTGACCGCTGACGGATGGTCCAGAGCGTGTCCTTGCAACTGGCGGGCAGACGCGGGTGGTCGAGCAAGGGGTTGGCCAGGCTGCGGGCCTTGTCGCACGGTTCGGCCGTGTTCTCGCGGCTGCAGGCCAGGGTGATCAGCTGCAGGGAGCGGAAGTCGGCGGAGGGCGGAAAGGGGGGCAGCTCCGACGCGGCCCGCAGCGGTGAGGCCCCCAGGAACGGCAGGCTCGCCAGCAGGGCCAGGTGTGGCAGGGACAGGCCCTGGAGGCGTGGGCCGGGGTGGGTGACGGAAACGGTCCGGTCCATGGCTGGCGGGGAGGTCCCCCAATCATGGCCGCCGTTCAGGGGTCCGTGCCGATCGCTTCGCTGCCGTGGCGCAACTCCTGCTGCGTGGCTCGCCAGCGCCGCTCCAGCAGGGGGCCGCTCCAGCGGGCGGTACGGGCCAGCAGACCCCGCAGCCGATGCCGCCGCCGCAGCAGATCGGCCCGGCGGGCCTCCTGCTCCTGCAGCTGCTGAATCCGCCGGATCTCCGGCAGCCGCGCGGCGGTGATCGCCGCTGTGGCCGCCTCGATGGCCGCAGGTCCACCCGCCAGCAGGGCGGGTCCCAGGTGCCGGTCGGCCACCAGGGCATCGCGCAGGGCCATGTTGATCCCCTGGGCCCGCAGTGGGCTCATCGGGTGGGCGGCATCGCCGAGCAGCAGCAGGCCGGGCCGTTGCCAGCACGGGCAGAGCCCCACCCGCACCGGCAGCCGCACCGGCCCCTGCACGGCCGATCCCGCCAGGGCCCGCAGCCGCTGGGCCAGGGGCTCGGGGGCGTCCCTGGCCCAGAGCTTCAGCCAGGCCTCGGGGCTGGTCGGGGTGGGGGCCTGGGCGGTTCGACCCGGCTCGATCGCCCAGCCGAGCTGAACGCCGCCGCGGGCGGAGGGGAACAGGGCATAGCTGCCGGCGGCGCCCACCACGGTCACGAAGCGGCCGGCCAGCCAACCCACGAGGGCCTCGGCCGCCGGGGCCTCGAGCCGGAACCAGAGCACGTCGAGGGGGCTCGGGGCGCTCTGCAGCGCCAGCTCTGCCTTGCGGCGCAGCGGCGACTCTCGGCCATCACAGGCCACCACCAGGGCGGCCTCCAGGCCGGTGCCGTCCGCCAGACGCACCCCGGCGACGCGGCCGTTGTGCAGCAGCAGGTCGGTGACGGCCTGGCCGTCACGGCAGCGGAAGCCAGGCTGGCGGCCCGCCTGGCTCAGCAGCTCCTGCAGCAGGGAGTCCTGGTCGATCAGGGTGCAGGGGACGGGACTGCCCATCGGCTCGGGCGCCTCGAACAGGAGCTGGCCGTCAAGGAAGAAGCTCCAGGCCGTCAGGGGGCGTTGGGCCACCGCCACTGGCAGCGGCTCCAGGCCCATGGCGGCCAGGGCCTCCAGACCGCTGGGCATCAGCCCCTCGCCGCGAAAGGGCCGGCTGCCACGGAGCGTGGCCTCGATCAGGTCGACCTGGAGGCCGCGGCGGGCCAGCAGCAGGGCCAGGCTGGCTCCGGCCGGACCTGCCCCCACCACCACCACCCGGGCGGAGGCATCTCCAGAGGGGCTGTTCAGGTGAAGGAGTTGTAGTTGAGGCCTTCTTCGGAGTTGGGGGTTTCCGCCCCCTGGAGGGAGTTCTTCATCCTGAGCAGATAGTCGACCAGTTCCTGCTGAACGGTCAGCAGCTCGCTGGTGCAGCCCCGGAAGGCGGCCCGGTGGCGGATTTCGTCGTGGCGGGTGTGCAGGTCCCGCAGCATCAGGTTGATGGCATCCAGGCGTGGGGTGACCTGGCGGGAGCTGGTGGTGGAGCCTGGAGTGGCGGCGGAAGTGGACACCGGGTCCATGGATCGTGTGCTAAGCGTTACGGAATCGTAGTCGTCACCGCGGGGGCGGATTCGGCAGCCCTCTGCGTTCCGCTGCCGCAACTGCGCCGCCGCTGCTCCATGCGACGGGCCAGCCGGCCGCTGATGCCCAGTTCGGCCCCGCGCCAGAGGCGGTCGACTTCCGCTTCGAAGTGGCGCGCCAGCAACGGGGAGCGGATCAGCAGCAGGGTTTCATCATTTTGGAATGCGGCACTGGGGCTCCAGTTGAAGCTGCCGCTGATCACCGCACGGCCATCGAGCACGGCGAATTTGTGGTGCATCTTGTCGCCCCGGGCCAGCTGGGGCGTGCCGACGCCTTCCAGGGCCTGGCTCCAGGGCCGGTTGCCCGCCTCGATCTTGCAGTTGTGGTCGGGCAGGGTCACGCCGAGCATGTCGAGGGTTTCGCTGAAGGCCCGGTTGGCGAAGCCTGGATCGGCCAGCAGGCGGATCTTCACGCCCCGGCCATGCAGCTCCTGCAGCCGGTCGGCCAGGTTCTGGCCGGAGAAGACGAACAGGGCCAGATCGAGGCGCCTGTTGGTGCTGGCCAGCTTGCTCTCCAGCCAGGCCAGGCCGTGGTTGGGATCGCGGCGGCGGTGGGGGGAGAAGAGCACCTCCACCGGCGTGCCGGCCACGTCGACCACCTGGGCGCCGCCAGCTTGCTTGGCGATGCCGAAGCGGCTGTCCGGTTGGCCGCCGGGGCCATCGCCCCAGAGCCGGGCGAATTCGGCGGCGAACACCCCGGCCAGGGCGGGGCTGTCGAAGCGCAGCAGATGGTTGACGTTGCCGCGGGTGCTGGGCGCGCCCGCATCGCCATGGACGCAGGAGGGGCTGAAGTTGGCCGATCCGGTCACAACCACCCGGCCATCGACCACCAGGAACTTGTGGTGCATCAGGCCGCTGCCGCGGCTGCCGTCGGCGGTGTCATCGAGCACCGGCACGCCGGCCCGCTGCAGCACGGCAACGGCGTCCCCCTGGCCGAGGGCCGCCAGCTGCTGCTGGCGCTGGCGCTGGTGGGGCGGCAGGTCCACCGGGTGCTGCTGGCTCCAGGGGGCGCTGTAGAGGTTCTCGAGCACCACCCGCACCCGCACGCCCTGGCGGTGCCGTTCCGCCAGGGCTTCGGCCAGCGCCGGCAGGGAGAGCTCCTGCACCGCCACCAGGATCTCCTGGCGGGCCTCGCGGATGCTTTCGAGCAGCAGCGCCTCCAGGTCATCCCCCTGGCGCCACTGACCGCTGATCGGGCTGCGGTAGCGGCTGTCGCCGCGGTGGTTGAAGGCCACCCGGATGCCCGCTGGCAGGGGCAGGGCCTGGGGTGATCCACCGCTCAGGGCGGCGGGTGCGGGGCCGCAGCCCCCGAGGAGCACGGGGAACGCCAGGCCGACGAGAGCCCCGGGGGCACGCCGGAAGGCACGGAGGCGGAAAGCAGGGGCCATGGGCTGGAAGGCGCGGGAGATTCCGCTGCTTCAGCCTTCCCGGTGGCGGACGTCTTGGGGGCGCCGCGGGGGCGACTCAGTGGTGGCCGGGCATCTCCGAGGTGCGGAGCATGGCGGCGAACCAGAGCGTGCCGATCACCACGGCGGCGATCACCCCGGAGGCGATGCTGACCCGCAGCATCAGGATCGGCACCACCAGCGGGAAGAGGATGGTGCCGGCCATGGGAGTCAGCGCCACGACCAGCTTGAGCAGGCCGCGGTTGGAGCTGGCGGTGCCGTCCATCAGAACCACTCAGCCACGGCCTGGCTGGCGGGGTTGCTGTTGTCTTCCGGCGTCGAGCGGCGGAACTCCATGGTGATGCTGCGCTTCTGCTCCCCATCGGCGGCCACGGCCTCGATCGGATAGAGCTGCTGGCCGTCGCGGAAGGGCACCTGCACCCGGAAGGTGCCATC
>NZ_JAGQCY010000017.1 GCF_024346455.1 Cyanobium sp. Aljojuca 7A6 | reverse complement strand
CGGCACAAGGGCCAAGAAAATCCACCCGAAGAGTTGAACCCCACTGCCGATCAGGGCTGTCCATGGCCGTCACAGACAAAAACGTTGTGGCTGGAGTCGGATTGGCGGCTATTTCAGCAGGCTCCTAGGGCAGGGCCAGCTGCAGCGGCAGCAGCCGCCCCTCCCGCCGCAGGGTGAGGCCGAGGGGCCGGGCCGCCGGATGGGCGGCCAGCCGCTCGATCACCTGGCGGGCGCTGCTGACGGGCTGGCCGTCGATCGCCGTGATCCGATCGCCGACCCGCAGGCCGGAGCGCTCCGCCAGCGACCCAGGCGCCACCTGGCGGATCTCCACCCGGCCGCTGTGGGTTTCCAGATACACCCCCAGCCGCAGGCCCGCCGGCGGCCGCGACACCACCCCGAACACCGCGGTGGCCAGCCCCGGTTGCAGGACGGCGCAGTCAAGCCCCCCATCCCAGGGCAACAGCCAGGCCGCCTGCGCCAGACCGAGGGCCCGGAGCTGATGGGGCACGCCGTGGCCTCCGGCCAGGTGGCCGTTGCCGATCAAGGCCACCACCGGGGCGCCGGGATGGCGACGGCGGCGGTCGGCGATGGCCTCGGCCATGGCCCGGTCCCACAGCAGCTGGCTCTCCACGAAGCGGACGAAGGAGGGATCCTCCAGACCCGGCCGCCGCTGGCCGCTGGTGGGAACGAAGGGATGGTGCTGCCAGAGCCGGTGCAGCTGGGTCCGGTAGGCCGCGCTGGCCGGCGCCGGACGCCCCACCCCCTCCCGCTCTCTGGCGGGCACCGCCGCAAACCCCTCGGCCCGCACCCGCCGCACCAACAGCCGGTCCACATTCAGGGCGAGCAGTGGCAGGCGCCGGTCGCGGGCGAAGCGCAGGATCGGCAGGTAGAGATCGGCGTCGTAGCCCCAGATCGCCGGCCAGTCGAGGGCTTCGAGGAAGGCACGCTCTTTCAGGTCCCCGGCCACCCAGCGGTCGAGCACCGGCTGCAGCCGGCGCGGCACCATCTCCAGGCCGAGGCTCAGGTCGGGGCTGCGCTCCTGCAGCGCCTGGAGCGTGGCCAGCTGCCAGCGGTGGTGGGCGGCGCTGTCGTGACGTTCCCCCAGCAGCACCACCGGACGCCGGGCCAGGCGATCGAGCAGGTCGCCCGCCGCCACACTGCGGGGAGCCGGGGATGTGGGCTCCACCCAGGCGCCGGCGGGCACACAGGTGCTGGCGGCCGAGGGCCCAGGCGCCACCAGCAGGGAGGCCAGGCCGAGGGCCAGCCCGACGGCCCTGGTCCCGCTGCGGTGCCAGCGTCCGGGCGGGCTCAGCGGATCTTGCCGATCTGGCGGCCCACCTTCTCGATGGGGCTGTAGGCCGCCGCATTGGCGGGGATGAACCGCTGGGCGCCGAACAACGCCAGGACCTCCTTCTGGCGGGGATTGGTGGCGCGCCAGCTGAGGATCGCCGTCCTCATCCTGGCGGTGAAGCCCTTGCCGAAGCGCTTGTCGAGGTCGGGCTGGGCGATCCAGTGGTAGTTGGGATAGCCGGGGGTTTTCCAGATCTGCACCACCTTGGCGCGGTTGACCTTGCCGTCGCTGAGGCTGCTGCGCCAGACCTCTTCGCTGACAGCGCCGGCCTGGTAGGCGCCGCTCTGCACCAGGGCGATCGTGGCGTCATGGCTGCTGCTGAAACCGGGGGCGCCGCCGGCGAAGTCGCTCAGCTTGACCCCGGCCTGATTCAGGTAGAACTGGGGCATCAGGCGGCCGGAGGTGGAGCTCTCCGAGCCGAAGGTGAAACGCTTGCCCTTCAGCTCCGCCAGCCCCTTGACGCTGCTGATCGGCTTGAGGCCGCTGCTGGTGTTGGCGATGAAGACGCTCTGGAACGACGCGTCGATGTCGCGCTGGGCGATCACCAGGGCACCGGGCTTCTGCAGGCGCGCCTGCACCCCGGTGAGACTGCCGAACCAGACCAGATCCAGGCCACCGGTGCGGAAGGCGGTGACGGCGGCGGCGTAATCCACCACCGGCACGTAGACCACCTTCACCCCCAGCTGACGGCTGAGTTCATTGGCCACCAGCGGGTAGAGCCGGTTGAGCATCTCGGGCTTCTGGTCGGGGATGGCGCCGATGCGCAGCACCTTCTGGCTCTGCTGGGCCGCCGCCGGAGCCAGCAGGCCGGGAAGCGGGGCGGGGGCGGGCGCCAGCAGGGGCAGCAACGCCAGCGACACCCCCATCAGGGCGGCGGTGGCGGTGGTGCGGATCCGGAACATGCTCATCGGGGATGGGAAACGCTGGCGGCCCTTGCTCCACTATGGCGATCGGGTGGAAGCCAACCTGCACCGCCTCTTGCCTGGGTCAGCACCATGGCGGCCTGCGTTCCCATCGAAGACTTCCTGCTGAGCGGCGGCACGCTGCTCGACGTGCGCACGCCGGCTGAATTCCGCCAGGGCCACATCCCCGGGGCCACCAATCTGCCCCTGTTCAGCGATGCCGAGCGGGCCGAGGTGGGCACCCTCTACAAGCAGCAGGGCCGCCAGGCCGCCGTGCTGAGGGGTCTGGCCCTGGTGGGGCCGCGAATGGAGGCCCTGGCCGCCGAACTGGTGGCCTCGAGCGAGCGCTCGGCCGGGGCGCCCCTGCGGCTGCACTGCTGGCGCGGCGGGATGCGCTCGGCCAGCGTCGCCTGGCTGGCCCAGCAGCTGGAGCTGCCGGTGCTGCTGCTGGAGGGCGGCTACAAGAGCTACCGGCGCTGGGTGCTGGAGCTGTTCGAGCAGCCCTGGCCGGTGCGGCTGCTGGGGGGCCGCACCGGCAGCGGCAAGACCGACCTGCTGCTGGCCCTGCGGGAGCGGGGGGCAGGGGTGGTGGATCTGGAGGGGCTGGCCCACCACCGCGGCAGCAGCTTCGGCGGGCT
This sequence comes from Cyanobium sp. Aljojuca 7A6, assembly GCF_024346455.1. GTDB lineage: Bacteria > Cyanobacteriota > Cyanobacteriia > PCC-6307 > Cyanobiaceae > Cyanobium. Next base: position 60,035 of record NZ_JAGQCY010000017.1, on the reverse strand, counting down.
CGGGCTGCCGGAGCAGCCCAGCTCAGAGCACTACGAGAACGAGCTGGCCGCCGCCCTGGCCCCCCTGGCCGGGGCGGACCAGATCTGGCTGGAGGCCGAGAGCGCCATGGTGGGTCGCTGCCGCATTCCCGCCGGCCTGTGGCGCCAGATGCAGGCCGCGCCGGTGCTGGCGGTGGAGCGACCCCTCCAGGAGCGGGTGGCCAACCTGGTGGAGATCTACGGCGCCCAGGACCCCCTCGCCCTGGCGGAGGCCACCCGGCGGATCGCCAAGCGGCTGGGTCCCCAGCGCACCGCGCTGGCCCTCGAGGCGATCGAGCAAGGCCACTGGGCCGCCGCCTGCCGGCAGATGCTCGACTATTACGACCGCTGCTACGACCACGGCCTCGACGGCCATGCCTGTTCGGCGGTGGATCTCGGCGGCCTGGCGGCTCCGGAGGCTGCCCGCCAGCTGATCAGCCAGGGCCTGGTGACGCTGCAGCAGCCTCCCTCCCGCTGACCCGACCGATCAGGCAAGCCTCAGGGAAGCCGCCCTGATGCAGGGCGGCCAGGGCGGCGGGCGCCCGCTGCGCCGGCAGCGCCGCCAGCAGGGGACCACAGGTCTGGGGATCGATCAGCAGCTCCGCCAGCCCACCGCCCTCCGCCCCCACCAGCCGCACCGGCCCCTCCAGCAGGGCCAGGGCGGCGGCGTTGGCAGGGGCCAGGCTGCTGGCAAAACCCCGCTCCAGCAGTTCCAGGGCGCCGCCATAGGCGGGGATGGCGGCGGCGGCGAGCTCCACCGCCAGCTCCGCACCCGAGGCGTCCAGCATCTCGCCGAGATGGCCCAGCAGGCCGAATCCGGTCACGTCGGTGCAGGCCCCGCAACCGTGGGCGACCAGCAGCGGCACCAGAGCCGCCTGGCTGCGCTGCATCGCCACGAGCACCGCCTCCATCCACTCGGGGGCGCCAGCACCGGCCATGGCAGCGGCGAACAGCACGCCGGTGCCCAGGGGCCGGCTCAGCAGCAGGGCGTCGCCAGGGCGCAGTGGCCCCTTGCCCCAGGACGCCGCCGGCGCCACCCAGCCGTTCACGGTCAGGGCCAGGGCCAGCCCCGCCCCATCCCGGCCCTCCAGGGTGTGACCACCGATCAGAGCGGCCCCGAGGGGCTCCAGCACCGAGTGCACCCCCGCCAGGGTCTGCAGGAGAAGTTCCTCCTGAATGGCGGCGGCCGCCTCGGGCACCGTGACCAGGGCCTGCACGCTCGCCACCGTCGCACCGCTGGCCCAGAGGTCGCTGCAGGCATGCAGGGTGGTGAGCCGGCCGTTCAGCCAGGGGTCGTCCACCAGGGCCGGGAAGCCATCGACGCTCTGCAGCAGCAGGGCCCCATCGACGCCGGTGCCCACCCGGGCCGCGTCCTCCACCGGCGCTGACTGGCCGCCAGGGTCGAGCCTGGCCAGGGCGGCGCTCAGGGGGGCGGCCCCCAGCTTGGCGGCGCAGCCGCGGCAGGCCATGGCGGCGGCGGCCATCGGCTGGAGCGTGGCGAAGCGGGCCATGAAGGCCCGATCGATGCGCTGCTTCCAACGCCAGATCCACCCCGAAGGCCCCAGGACCAGCGGACCGAACAGGGCCAGGGCCCTGGGGCCAGCGGCCTGCCAGCCGCCGTCGCCGAGCAGCTGCAGGGCCCGCGCCTGGGGCCGCCAGGGCCGCAGTGGCGTGGGGGGCTCACCCAGGCTGCGGCCGAGGTTGTACGCCAGCACCGGCGCCGCCCGCACGGCCCACACCCCCGAGGGGGGCCGGGGATCGGTGGCGATCAGGCCGCAGTCACCCGCGGCGAACAGCTCCGGATGGCCGATCACCTGCAGGCTGGGGTGGGTCAGCACCCGGCCGCTCGCCGGGTCCACCGGCAGGCCGGCGGCCGCCAGCCAGGCGGGGGCGCGGCTGCCGGTGCAGGCCAGATCGGCCGGGGCCCCAGGCGGCGCCCGCCGCTGGATCGGGATGGCGGCCTGGGCCAGCAGCCGTTCACCGGCCCGGTTCGCCGCGGCCGAGCCCAGGTGCAGGACCTCCCCCTGCAGCAGCAGACGGCAGGCCAGGCCCCGGGCCCGGAAGGCCAGGGCCAGCTCCACGGCAGCGGCCCCACCGCCACGGATCACCAGGGGCTCGCCGGCGGCGCGCCGCTCCGCCCAGGCCAGGAAGGGCTCCAACGGCTTGACGGCCATCGCCGCCCCCGGCGTGGCGGTCACGGCGCCCAGATCGAGGCTGAGCCGGTCGAAGCGCAGGGGGGGGCGCCCCGCCAGGTGGAGCTCCCGGGCCGCCGGATCCAGCCCGGTGATCTCCGCCTGCACAAAAGCGACGCCGGCCAGGCTGCAGAGGCGGCGCAGGTCGATGGCGGCGGCCTCCAGGGGCTCCAGCCCAGCCACCACGGCCGGGAGCAGGCCCGAATAGAGGGCGGTGCCGTGGCGGCTCACCAGGGTGAGACGGGTGCGCAACGGCCGGTGGCGCGGGCGCATCAGCCAGCGCCGCAGCACCAGCACATGGCTGTGGCCGCCCCCCGCCAGGACCAGCTGGTGGCGCTCGGGGGCGATGGTCATGCGCTGGGCACCGGCGTCGCCCGGGCCTGGAAGGCCGCAATCGCCGTGGGCAGGGTGGGGAAGAACAGGCGCGCCCCGATCCGCTCCACCAGGCCGGCGCGCTCCAGCTGGACGTAGAGGTCCTGCTTGACCCGCACCAGGCCGAAGGTGATGCCGCGAGCGGTCAGTTCCCGCTGCAGTTCCTCAAGCACGTCAGCCGCCGTGATGTCGATCTCAACGATGGCTTCGGCATTGAGGACGAACCAGGCCACCGGCTGGGTCTCGGCGGTGATCGTTGCCAGCACCCGCTGGCGGAAGTGCTCCGCGTTGGCAAAGCAGAGGGGGGCGTCGAACCGGAACAGCACCAGGCCGGGAATCGTGCGCGCCCCCTCCCAGTCGCGCACGTCGTGCAGGCCCGCCAGCCGGGGCACGATCCCCATCACGGCGTCGTGGGGCCGCACCAGCCGGGCGAACAGATCGATCACCGACAGCCCCACCGCCAGCGCCACGCCGAGCAGCAGGTCAGTGGCCAACACCCCCACCAGGGTGATCAGGGCAAGCCGGAATTCGCTGGGGCGGAAGCGCTGCAGCCGCAGGAACTCCGGGATGTCGATCAGGCGCAGGGCGGCATAGATCACGATCGCCCCAAGGGCCGCCGTGGGGAACAGGGCCAGCACCGGCCGCAGCCACAGCAGCACGGCCAGCACCACCCCCAGGGCCACCAGGGAGAACAGCTGGGAGCGGCTGCCGAGGGAATCGCCGATGGCCGTGCGGCTGCCACTGCTGCTCACCGGAAAGCCCTGCATCAAGCCATTGCCCAGGTTGATGCTGCCGAGGGCCAGCAGCTCCTGGTTGGCGTCGATGCGGTAGCCGCCCCGGGCGGCGAAGGCCCGGGCCGTGAGCACGTTGTCGGAGTAGCCCACCAGGGCGATGCCCACGGCCGCCGTCAGCAGATAGCGCAGCTGGTCTGGTGAGACCCAGGGCGGCAGCGCCGGCTGGGGCAGCCCGGCTGGGATGGCGCCGATCACGGCCACGCCGCGCTGATCCAGGTGTCCCACCGCCACCACCGCCATGGCCAAGAGCACCGCCAGCAGGGGAGCCGGGGCCCGGGGGAAGCGGCGCTGCACCAGCAGGAGAAACACCAGCACTCCCAGAGCCAACAGCAGCGTGGGACGGTGGATCTCCCCCAGGCGGCCCAGCAGTTCCAGCAGCTGGGCGGGGCTGGAATCGGCCTGAAGCGTCATGCCGCTGACCCGGCCCAGCTGGCCGCCGATCATGATCAGCGCCACCCCGCCCAGGTAGCCCACCAGGATCGGCCGGGAGAGCAGATCGGCCAGAAATCCGAGCTTGGCCCAGGCTCCGGCGCAGCAGACCAGTCCCACCAGCAGGGCCAGGAGGCTGCAATAACCAGCGTAGGCGAGCGGATTGCCCGCCACCAGCGGCCCGACCGCAGCCGCCGTCATCACGGCTGTGGTGGATTCGGGCCCCACCGAGAGCTGGGGCGAGGACCCCAGCAGGGCATAGAGAAGCAGGGGAGGCAGGATCGCCCACAGACCCGCCACCGGCGCCAGCCCGGCCACTTCGGCGTAGGCCATGCACTGGGGCACCAGGTAGGCGGCCACGGTGACGCCCGCCAGCAGATCGGGCCGCAGCCAGCTGCGCTGGTAGCCCAGCAGTTGCGCGAGGCCCGGCACCACCCTGTCCAGGCGGTCGCGCGGCTCCATCAGCGTCCCCCGTCGGTAGTCATTTCCGTCGCGGCGGCAGCACCTGGCTGGGGCACAGGTCCTTGTCCTCTTCCACCCCCTTCATACCGGCGAGCACGCCCTCCAGATCGTCCTTCGTGGAGGGATCGCCGCCGATGATGTCGAGTTGCGCCTGGGCCAGCTTGGCGCGGGTGGCGGTGGAGATGAAGCCGTCCTTCTCCAGGTTGCAGAGGGCGCTCATGTACCCGGAGCCCACCCCCACCATCACAATGAACGCTTCCCGTGGGCTGAGTTCCCCACTCTGTGATTGCGCTGCAGCCAGTCCCGGTGTGGCGTTCAGGAGCGCCAGGAGCAGCAGGGCGAAGGGAGTGGGCATGCCAGGGCAGTGGCGTTGACGGTCAGGGTAGGGGTGGACTCCCGTTCAGGCCTCCTGGTACACCGACACGTAGACCGTGCCCTGTTCCACCAGCGGCAGCAGCTTGTCGCGCAGATCCTGGTTGTGGAGGCGTACGCAGCCGAGGGTGGAATGCAGGGGCTGATACGGCGCCCAGGCCCCGGGCCAGCCGCAGGCGGTGCCGCCACCGTGCACCATGATCCCGGACCGGCCAAACCGCCGTTCCTGCATCTCCAGATCCTCCAGATCGAAGCTGTACCAGCCATAGCTGCGGCGGTCGGCGGAGTAGGTGGGGCTGGGATCCTGCTCGTAGTCCCGGTAGACCTTCTGGGCGATGCGATAGACCCCCGGCGGTGTGTCGGTGGAGGTGTCCTGCCACTGGTTCTCCCGCCCCTGGCCGCGGGCCAGCGCCGGGATCTCCCAGAGCAACCGGCCCTCCGCATCGAAGGCCTTGGCTGTCTGATTGGCGTCGTTGACGACCACATGGCTGTCGGAGCCACTGAAGCCGAAGTCCTGGGGGGTCTTCTGGGGACCCACCAAACCGGGCAGGAGGCTGGCCCCCTTGGCTGGCGCCGTTGTGGATCTGGCGGCAGGGGCAGCCGAACCGTCAGCCTCCCGCTTCAGATGCTGCTCCCAGGCTTCGCAATCGGCAGGAGTGCGAATCTCCCGCTCCGCCTGGGCGCAGGCGACGGCGGGCTGCATTCCGCTCCACACGAGCCCCTCGGCCCGGCGGCGGCGGCCCAGCCCCACCTCCACCGTCTCACCGGGATTGCGGTACAGCATCAGTGCACCGGGCACGGCCCCCCAGCGGCGATCCCGCAGGTGGCGATCCAGCGTGTCGTGGTACCCATCGCCATGGAAATGGGCGCCGTTGTTGTAAGCGAAGCTGCACAGGGCGGCCCGCTGCCGATCCCCCATCTCCGCCCAGAAGGGAATCGTGGCCACGAGCACCGTCCAGAACTTCTCGCGGCAGTTGTGTTCGTAAAGCGCGTCGGCCTGCGCCTGGGTGATCACGTCCCCCAGCCGGATCGGGGAACCGTCCTGATAGAAGGTGCTGCCCCAGCCGATCGTGATCGGTGCGCCGCCGGTGCGGGGGTCGGGGTAGGCCTGGAGCCGGCAGCCCTCGTAGTGGTGATTGAGCTGGGCCACCTCGGGGGGAAGCGGACCCTCGGCTGAAACACCCAGCCAGGCCTCATCAGGAATGTTGAAACGCTCGGGGTTGAGATAGCGCTGCTCGCCATCCGGCAGCGGCACCGTGGCGCCCGGACAGGTGTAGGGCCCCGCCAGCCGCACGATCGCCAGGTCCGTACCGGGGGCCGGCCGCACCCAGGCCACGGCGATGCGGGCGCCGGCGGCCACATAGGAATCGGCATCGGCGGCGGCGGGGCTGGGGCTGAGTCCCGCGTCCTGGCGGGCGGTGATGGTGGGCATCAGAGGCTTCCGCTCAGGCGGATCCGCTCCAGGGGGGTCAGGGCCGCCGGCGGGGCCACGGGGGTGGCCGCGCTCACCTGAATCGGGGTGCGGCTGCGCTCGATCTCGGCACGCAGGCGCTCCACCTCCTCCAGGAGCTGACGCAGGCGGGGATCCTCCGTTGGGGTGGCAGTGGCAGCCAACGGCCCAGCGGAGGGGCCCAAACCGAGCAGCCGTTCGCGCAGGCGGGAGCTCTTCAGCTCCCCAAGGTGCTGCTCAGCGAACTTCTGCACCACTTTGGGGGCGAAGGCGGCCAGCAGGAAGGCGAAGCTGATGACCATCCCGGTGTCATCCCTGGGCGGATAGGAGATCGACTCCCGACCCCCCGAATCCCTGGTCACCAGCGGCGCGCTGCGCATCATCGTGACCGCGGCGAAAGCGATCGACGCCACCAGGGCCAGCAGACACATCAACCGCATGCAGGAGCGGTTGCCCGGGGATTCCTCCAGAAACCCGGTCGTCGGTCCGGCGGCGGCACGGGCGGGGGTGGTCATGGGGGGCGCCAGCTGGCACGGGCTGGCCTCAGTCTGACTTGATCTCCATCCCACCCCTACATTTGATAAAAACGCGGCAGCAGCGGATGGAAGGACTCTCCCCCGAGGCCGGCGCCGACGCCGGCGGCCAGTGCCCCTTCCTGCACGGCAAGCTCCGGGGCAGCACCGCCGGGGCCCGCTCCAACCGGGACTGGTGGCCGCGGCAGCTGAACCTGGCCGTGCTGCATCAGCACGCGCCCCAGGCCGATCCGATGGGCAGCGGCTTCGACTACGCCGCGGCCTTCGGCACGATCGACCTGGAGGCCCTGCGGCAGGACCTGTTCGCGCTGATGACCAGCTCCCAGGACTGGTGGCCGGCCGACTACGGCCACTACGGTCCCTTCTTCGTGCGCATGGCCTGGCACAGCGCCGGCACCTACCGCATCCATGACGGCCGCGGCGGCGCCGGCGCCGGCACCCAGCGCTTCGCCCCCCTCAACAGCTGGCCCGACAACGGCAACCTCGACAAGGCGCGGCGGTTGCTCTGGCCGATCAAGCAGAGGTACGGCAGCGCCCTCTCCTGGGCCGACCTGATCATCTTCGCGGGCAACTGCGCCATCGAATCGATGGGCCTCCCCACCCTGGGCTTCGCCGGGGGCCGCGAAGACGTCTGGGAGCCGCCGATCGACATCGACTGGGGCCCGGAGACCGAATGGCTCGGCGACCGGCGCTACAGCGGCGACCGTGAGCTGGAGGACCCGCTGGGCGCGGTGCAGATGGGGCTGATCTATGTGAACCCGGAGGGGCCCAACGGCAAGCCCGATCCCCTCGCCGCCGCCCGGGACATCCGTGAGACCTTCGCCCGCATGGCGATGGACGACGAGGAGACCGTCGCCCTGATCGCCGGGGGCCACACCTTCGGCAAGTGCCACGGCGCTGGCGACCCTGACCTGGTGGGGCCGGAGCCCGAGGCCGCCACCATCGCGGAGCAGGGCCTGGGCTGGCACAACCGCTTCGGCAGCGGCAAGGGGGACGACACCACCACCAGTGGCCTGGAGGGCGCCTGGACCGCCAACCCCGTGCAGTGGGACAGCGGCTATTTCGACAACCTGTTCGGTTATGAATGGGCGCTGGAGAAAAGCCCGGCCGGCGCCTGGCAGTGGCGACCCACCGATCCGGCGGCGGCGGACACCGTGCCCGATGCCCACGACCCGTCCAAGCGCCACGCGCCGATGATGGCCACCACCGATCTGTCCCTGCGGGTCGATCCGGCCTACCTGGAGATCTCCCGCCGGTTCCATGCCAACCCCGACCAGCTGGGGGAGGCCTTCCGTCGCGCCTGGTTCAAGCTCGTCCACCGGGACATGGGGCCCCGCTCCCGCTACCTGGGCAGCCTGGCGCCGGAGGAGGTGATGCTCTGGCAGGACCCGATTCCGCCCGTCGACCATCCCCTGGTGGACGCTGACGACATCGCCGCCCTCAAGGGGCGGATCCTGGAGACGGGCCTGCCCATCTCCCAGCTGGTGGCCACCGCCTGGGCCGCGGCCGCCAGCTTCCGCGGCTCCGACAAGCGCGGCGGTGCCAACGGCGGCCGGCTGGCGCTGGCCCCCCAGAAGGACTGGGAGGTGAACCAGCCCGCCAAGCTGGCCCGGGCCCTGGAGGCCTACGCGGCGATCCGCCAGGAGTTCAACGGCTCCCGCCACGACGGCAAGCGCATCTCCCTGGCCGATCTGATCGTGCTGGGCGGCTGCGCCGCCGTGGAGGAAGCGGCCCGCCGGGGCGGCCACGCGGTGACGGTGCCCTTCACCCCCGGGCGCATGGATGCCTCCCAGCAGCAGACGGATGTGGCCTCCTTCGCCGTGCTCGAACCGAAGGCCGACGGCTTCCGCAACTACCTGCGGCCGGGCCTGCCGGCCTCCGCCGAGGAGCTGCTCATCGACAAGGCCCAGCTGCTCACCCTCACCGCCCCGGAGATGGCGGCGCTGGTGGGGGGCCTGCGGGTGCTGGATGCGAACTACGGCAAGTCACGGCATGGGGTGTTCACCGGCCGCCCCGAGACCCTTAGCAACGACTTCTTCGTCAACCTGCTCGACATGGGCACCAGCTGGACGGCGACCTCGGAGGCCGAAGACAGCTTCGAAGGCCGCGATCGCCACACGGGCGATCTGCGTTGGACCGCCACCCGCGTCGACCTGATCTTCGGCTCCAACGCCCAGTTGCGGGCGATCGCCGAGGTGTACGGCTCCGCCGATGCCGGCGAGCGCTTCGTGGCCGCCTTCGTGGCGGCCTGGAGCAAGGTGATGGACCTGGACCGGTTCGAGCTGGCCTGAACGCCCCAGTGCGGTGGCATCGGCCTCAATGTGGCGGCATCGGGATATAGAGGGGCGGCTCGCCGGGGAAACCGTTGCGGGCGACCTTCTCGGCGTCCGGCAGCGGCGGGAGGAGATGGACAAAGAACGAATCGCGCCGCTCCACCGGCATCAGCTCGGGGTCAGGGCGATCGGCAACGGCATAGGTCACGTCGATGCGGACATGCATGTATCCAGGCACCAGTTCGGTGTGGCTCGAGGGGGGGTCGGAAAATTCGAAGTGCAACGGCCGCAAGCCCTCCACCGCCAGCACCTGGCGTTGGCTGTCACTCCAGTGGGCCGGAAAGGGATTCCAGCGTGAGCCCTGCTGGATGTAGAGCTGCACGTCGAGGGGCAGCAGGTACAGCGACTGGCTGACCTCGAGATTCTCGACGGCGAGCGTGCCCAGATAACGCTCAGGTCCTGTTCGTTCCACCGCAACGAGTTCAGAGGAAAGGCCACTGAAGGCCAGTCGCTGCAGCCGGTCGCGGCGGATCCTGGCGGTGCGCTGCTGCTGCTGGCGCCATTGCCAGAACACCGTGCCCCCCACCAGGGACATCCCGCCCGCCAGGGCCCCGGCCAGCAGGCGGCGGCGCGTGGGATGGGCCTCGGCGGTCCCACCCAAGCCGGACGGCAAGGGCGGCTCGGCCGCGGCGGCGGGATCCCGCAGGGTGCCGGCCTCCAGCTCGAGCCAGCGGTCGCAGCGCCGGGCCAGGGCCTCGCTGTGGGTCACCATCAGCAGGGCTGCGCCGCTGCTGGCGCAGAGGGATTCCAGCAGGGCCACGATCTCTGTCTCACTGCAGCCATCGAGGTTGCTGGTGGGTTCGTCAGCGAGCAGCAGGTTGGGCCGGTTCACCAGGGCACGGGCCAGGATGGCGCGCCGGATCTCACCCCCAGAGAGCTGGCCCGGCCGCCTGTCCCGGAGATGGCTCAACCCGACGGCCTCCAGCCAGTGCTCCGCATCGGCCAACAGTTCGGTGGCGCTGCGGCGGCCCTCCAGCTCGCCCGGAAGCAGCAGGTTCTCCAGGGTCGAGAGGGTGGGCAGCAGGCTGGTGAACTGACTCACAAACCCCACCGGCCCCCGCCGCAGGCGACAGCGCTCAGCCGCAGGCAGGCTCCAGAGATCGATGGGGCCAGCGCCCCCAACGCCGATCCGCAGTTCGATCCTGCCCGCGTCCGGCCGGCTGAGGCCCGCCAGCATGGCCAGCAGGGTCGACTTGCCCGATCCCGAGCGGCCCAGGATCGCCACCCGCTCGCCCGCCGCCAGCTGCAGGCTGGCCTGACGCACCCCGGCATTACCGAACCAGCGCTGCAACCCTTCGGCCCGCAGCAGGGGCTCAGTCATCGCCCTGCACCAGCACGAGGGCATCGAGGCGCAGCACGGGCAGCATCGCCAGGGCCGCCGCCAGGGCACCGATGCCCGTGACCAGCAGCCACAGCCCGGCTGCCAGCTCAGCCTGGGGCGCCAGGGCGGGCCAGGGGAACGCCATGCCGCTGGCCGCCAACCGATCCCCCAGCAGCGCATGGACGGGCGGGCCGACCAGGGCAGCAACCACCAGGCCGAGACCGCCACCGCCGCCGCAGACCAGGCTCGCCTCTCCCACCATCAGCCCCAGCACCTCGCTGGGGAGGGCCCCCAGGCTGAGCAGCAGCCCAAGCTCCCGGCGGCGTTCGGAGGCGATGCCGGCGTACATGAGCGTCAGCAGCAGGGCGAAACAGAGCAGCAGGATGGCGCTGAGCAGGACCAGCAGGGTCGCCATTGAGGCACCGGCCTGTCGCACCATGGCGAACAGGGTGCGGCCACCCACCACCTGCACATCCTCCAGACGGGCCAGCAGGCTGAAGCGCAGCTGTTCGATCGCCATCCCCTGCGGCGCCTGCACCAGCAGCCCGTTCACCCCGAGCGTGGCCGGGCTGTCACTGGGCACAAGCCGCTCCAGATCGTCCAGAGTGAAGAACAGGCCCTGTTCATGGGAGGGGATGCCGGTGGAGGCGAGGCGGCCGTGGATCCGGAAGGTCTGGCCCAGCAGGGACAGGCGATCCCCCAGGCGGCCGCGGCGGCGGGAGCCGAGGATCACCTGGCCGTCCTGAAAGTCGATCCCCCGGCTGCTCTCCAGCCAGGGGATCACCGTGCTGTCCCGTTGGGGGTCGATGCCGTAGAGCGGCAGATCCGTGGGGGAGGGCAGCCCCGCCTCCAGGGCCAACCGTCCGCTGCCGCGCACGGCCCGTTGGGGATTGATCCGGATCGGGCCCTCGATCGCCGCGGCCCGCTCCAGGATGGCGGAACTCAGGGGAGGCGCCTCGGGCTCAACGGCCAGGAGCGCCTGGGTAAGGTTCACTGTCGCTCCCTGCCGCACCACCAGCAGATCGGCGCCCAGCCTGGAAAAGCTGCCCTCCAGCGACTGCTGCAGGGACCCCAACAGCACCACGGTGAGAAAACTGAGGCCCGTGGCCAGGCCCACGGCCCCAGCCAGCAGGCCCGTCCGCAGGGACCGGCGCGTGACATTGCTGGCGATCAGCCGAAGCTGGGCGCGGAAACGCCGGCTCACATCGCACAGGAGCGGGAGAAGCGCAGTTGCTCCACGCTGGTGGGCACCAAGGTGAGGTCGTGGTGGCCACCTGGATTGGGGATGAAACCCACCGGCTCATCCTTGGCCGTGTCGAGCACGAAGATGCCGGAGGCGTAACGCTGGAAGCCACCGACGGCCACCAGCAGGAATTGGCCGTCAGGCGTGACCGTGCAGGACTGCATGTCCTGGGTGATGTTCTGCAGCTCCTTGATCGGCGTCCAGGTGGCCGTATCCACCACCATGATGCCGCTGCGGCCCGGGGCCGGGTTCAGCACCACCACGTACATCTTCTTGCTGTCGGGTGTAAAAGCCATGTGGAAGGGGCTGGGATAGCGCTTGCCCCAGGTGGGATCGATGATCTGCCGGATCTTGCGCCACTGGCTGGGGTCGGGATCGGAGCTGTCAAAAATCCCGACGCTGTTCTCCAGCCCGTTGTTCATCATCACAAGGTTGTTGCCATCCGGTGAGAAGCCAAGTTCATGACCCGGGGAGTACACCCGATCGATCACTACTTTCCAGGTGTCCCTATCCACCTGCTCCACCGTGTAGGTGTCGGGCGACTGACTGGGGAAGGCGCAATAGGCCACGGGGACCATGCCGTTTTGGCTGTCGTGGACAACGCAGCCGCCGAGCATGCGGATGATCTCCGCACCGTAGCGGCCATCGGGGTGCCAGACGAAGGCATCGGCACCCGTGAGGGCCCGCACGTTGGGGCCGGGGATCTGACCCTCGGGGACGAACAGCTCACCCATCGGCACCATTTCCCAGTTGATCTTGAGGCCCTTGGTGCCACGCAGATCAAACAGTCCGGTCGTAGGGTCTGGCTTGATACGGCTGATCAGCAGGGTGCCGCCACCGGTCCAGCAGTCCGCCAGCTCCGGGGAGTTGCCCTGCCAGTCGTAACGGAACGCCTGCAGCACGCGGGTGGAGGCACGATCAAACCAGGCGAAGATGTCCTTCTGGCCATCGGAGATGCAGTAACTCTTGGCATCGGAGGGACGGATGGTGGTGTGAACACCCAGACCCAGTCCCGTGGTCTCGGCGATATTTTCCTCCAGCTCCAGGACATCGCCGTTGTAGCGAACCCGGTACATGTTGAAACCAGGCGGCGGATCCGTCACCGCCGTCGGCATGCCATAGATGAGCGAATTCATACCGCCCTGGCAGCTGTTGATGAACTCGAACTCCTGGTAAGGATTGGAGCTTGGAAAAGCCTGGATGTGGTGGCTGATGGGGTTGTAATCCCCGTAGTTCCAGTACCACAGCGAGGCCAGCGCCCGGCCGCTGCCGAGGTCAATCAGGTTCACACCGCCGCCCATCTTCTGGGGCATCACCACGATGTGCCGGCCCAAAGTGTAGCCATTGAGCTGGAAAGGGATGTCGCTGAAATTGATGATCTCGCGGTCAACCTTGAGCCCCTTGGGTGTGACGTAATCCTTGGGTCGATCGGTGACGCGCACGCCATGGTCCGGCGCCAGCTTGTCGCCGAGGCCCTTCTGGGCGCCCTGGCCAACAACGGCGGCGGCCGGCTCCGCCGCTGCGGCGGGCCCCGCTCCCGCCGCCAGCAGACCGAGGGCGGAAAGGGCGCCGGCCTGCAGGGCCTCACGCCGGCTGAGGCCTGGCCCGTTGGAGGAGGGATCGTTCATGGCGAGGACGCTGCCGCGATGGGAGTCTGCTGGGATGGCCCTGTCGCCATGCTGAATCCGTCGGTGGTGCTTGTCAGGCACCCGGGGGAGGCCGACACGGGCCGGCTGCCCGTCACCGATCGGCCCTATGGACGGCGAACTGCGGCGAGGATCACCCCAGCACGTTGCCGCCGTTTCTGCCATGAACCCCCTCCTCTCCGCTCAGCCGCCCCCGGAACGCCGCGAGGCCATCGGCCGGGCCGGCCTGGGCAGCCTGCTGGCGATCGCCGCCGAGGGCGGGCCGCCCAGCCCGATCGCCCTGCGCACGATCACGGCCATCCGTGATCACCTGCTCCACCTGCCCATCCCCCTCGATTCGCTGGAGCCCCTCACGGCGGAGCAGCTGGCGGCGGCGGTGCCCGAAAGCGAGTGGCGCCAGCGGATCCTGCGCGGCATGACCGTGCTGGCCCTGCTCGAGGACGCGCCGGGCGAGGCCCGCCTGGCCAGGCTCGAGGCCACGGCCCGGACGCTGGGGATCGACGAGGCCCCAGTGCAGGCGTTCCGCCATGTGCTCGAGCACCAGTTCAACCTGGTGCGCCTCGACATCGCCCGGCGGGGCTTCCAGAGGGGGGCCGCCGCGGCCTACCTGCGCGATGAAGGCCCCGCCGGCGCCCTGCAGATCGCCCGCTCGCTGCTGAAACGGGAGGATCCCGCCCTCGCCAGCCGCTACCGCGGCCTGGCGGAACTGCCCGAGGGCAGCCTGGGCCGCGCCTACCTGGCCTTCATTGAGGCCAACGGCTTCAGCGTTCCCGGCGAACTGGGCGGTCCGCCCCCACCGGTGGTGCGCCACGACTGCTGCCACGTGCTCGGCGGCTACGGCACCAGCGCCAGCGAGGAATGCGGCGTGCTCGGCTTCCAGGCCGGCTTCGGCCGCAACGACCCCTTCTTCACGATCCTGTTCGCCCTGGCCCAGTTCCAGCTGGGCATCGGCGCCACCCCGGTGACGGCGGCGGAAACCGGCCAAGCCGATCCGGAGGTGATCTTCCGCGGCCTGGAGCACGGCCTCGGCGTCAGCCGCGACCTGATCAGCGACTGGGATCCCTGGGACGACTTCCCCCTGCCCCTGGAGGAGGTACGCCGCCAGTACGGCATCAGGCCACGCCAGGCGGTGGGGACGGAACAGACCTGAGCGGAACTTCGGCCCGGTGGAACTCGACGTAGAACCGCACCCCGGGGCCGGGCTCAGCCTGGTGCAACTGGGTGGGAGCCACGATGCCGAGCCGTTCGGGCGTCAGCAGCACCAGCTCCTCATGGGGCTCAAGAAACCGGAACGGCAGCGAACCCTCCAGCACAACGACCCGGGCCCACACCCCCGCTTTGGTGCTGTGCTGCGCCCGCAGACCCGCCGGCACGGTCTCGGCGTCGAAGGAGGGCGTGCGTTGGTAGGGCGTCAGGCCGCCGGGCAGCTCAGCTTGCATGGCGTGGCAGCTCCGACAGACGAGAGGGCGTGCGGGTCGTCAGAATCACATTCAACAGCCGCATACCGTCCCCTCCATGGCCAAGGTCGAGATCTACACCTGGCGCTTCTGCCCGTTCTGCATCCGGGCCAAGCAGCTGCTCGACCGCAAGGGCGTGGTCTACGAGGAATACGTCATCGATGGCGACGAGGACGCCCGCGACGCGATGGTGGCCCGGGGCAGCGATGGTCGCCGCTCGGTGCCCCAGACCTTCATCGACGACGCCCATGTCGGCGGCTGCGACGACCTGTTTGCCCTGGAGCGCCAGGGCCGGCTGGATGCGCTGCTGTCTGGCGCCGCCGAAGCCTCTGCCTAGGGTTAACGCCTTGGCACACGAGGGATCGTGGAATCTGGAGCCCCCGAAGCTGCACCCCGTCCAGAGCCGGCCACCCCCGGCCAGGGCGGCGGCTGGCCCCTGATCGAGGGCTGGGCCCGCGCCACCCTGACCCCCCGGGGCCCGAAGCTCTGGCAGACCCTCAACCACAAGAGCGCCTGCCTCTCCTGCGCCTGGGGCACCGGCGGCCAGCACGGAGGCTTCGTCGACGAGCTGGGGGAGCCGCTGCAGCGCTGCCTCAAGAGCGTCGAGGCGATCATGGCCGAGCTGCAGCCGGCGGTGAGCGAGGGGGTGTTCGGCCGCCGCAGCCTGGTGGACCTCCAGCAGCTCTGCTCGATGGAGGCCGACCGCCTCGGCCGCCTCAGCCACCCCCTGCTGCTGCGCGACGGCCGCAGCCACTACGAGCGCATCGGCTGGGACGACGTGTTCGCCATCGCCGAGGCCGCCTTCCGGCGCCCGCCGGAGCGGGTGGCCTCCTACAGCTCGGGGCGCTCCTCCAACGAGGCGGCCTACCTGCTGCAGCTGCTGCTGCGGGCCATGGGCTCCAACAACCTGGCCGACTGCTCCGACCTCTGCCACGCCCCCTCCACCGTGGGGCTCAATGCCATCTTCGGCTCCGGCACCTCGATGGTGAGCCTGGAGAGCCTGCAGCAGGCGGATTGTGTGGTGCTGGTGGGCTCCAACGCCCCGGCCAACCACCCACGGCTGATGAACGAGCTGATCAAGCTCCGCCAGCGGGGCGGCACGGTGATCGTGATCAACCCGGTGATCGAGGTGGGGCTGCTGAAGTTCGGCTCCCCCGCCTTCCCGATCCGCTCGATGCTGGCGGGCTCGGAGATCGCCTCGCTGTTCCTGCAGCCGGTGCCCGGCAGCGACACGGCCGTGTTCCTGGGGCTGCAGAAGGCCCTGCTGGAGGCCGGCGCCGTCAAGCGCGACTTTCTGGCTGCCCATGCCGAGGGCTGGGAGGCGCTGCTGGCGCAGCTGGAGAGCACCTCCTGGGAGGCGATCACCAACACCTGCGGCCTCAGCCGCCAGGAACTGGAGCACAGCGCCACCGTGATCGCCCGCGCCCGGGGGGTGGTGTTCGCCTGGGCGATGGGCATCACCCACCACGCCAACGGCATCGACAACGTGCAGGCGATCGCCAACACCGCCCTGCTCAGCGGCAACGTGGGCCGTCCGGGGGCCGGCACCATGCCGATCCGGGGCCACTCCAACGTGCAGGGCTTCGGCTCGATGGGGGTCACCGTCAAGCTGCGCTCGGAGATGCAGCAGGCCCTCGAGCAGCTGCTGGGCCGGCCCCTGAGCCGGGTGCCCGGCTACGACACCCGCGCCCTGATCGCGGCGGCCGATGCCGGCCGGATCGACAGCCTGCTGTGCCTGGGGGGCAACCTCTGGGGCGCCAACCCCGACAGCGGCGAGGCCAAACGCGCCCTGGGCCGCATCGACACGATCCTGTATCTGGCCACCAAGCCCAACCAGGGCCATTTCCACGGCCTGGCCGCCCGCCAGACCCTGGTGCTGCCAGTGTTCAACCGATTCGAGACGCCGCACCGCACCACCACCGAATCGGGCAACAACTACGTGCGCCTCAACGAGCCTGGCTCCACCCACCTGCGCGGCGCCGACCTGATCAGCGAGGTGGCGTTCCTGGCCGAACTGGCCCGGCGGCGGATGGGCAGCGATCCGATCGACTGGGGGCGGCTGCAGGATCCGTCCTACGTGCGGGAACTGATCGGCCGCACCGTGCCCGGCTACGGCCCGATCGCCCGCATCGACGCCACCCGGCAGGAGTTCAGCGTCGAGGGGCGCCTGTTCGACACCCCGACCTTCCCCACCCCCAGCGGCCGGGCCCGGATGGCGCCCACCCCCCTGCCGGAACTGTCGCTGCCGGAGGCGGAGCACTTCGGCGGCCTCGGGCCCGGGGAAACCGGCCTGGTGCTGGCCCTGATCACGGCCCGCAGCTACGGCCAGCACAACACCGTCGTCTACAAGGCCGGCGACAGCTACCGGGGCATGCCCCACCGCCACACGATCCTGATGAACCGCGCCGACCTGCGGCGCTGCGGTCTGGCGGCCCATCAGCGGGTGACGGTGCAGGGGGAGGCGGGCACCCTGGAGGGCGTCGAGATCATTCCCGGCGAGATCCGCGAGGGGGCGGCGCTGATGTTCTACCCGGAGGTGAACGTGATCATGAAGGCCATCATCGACCCCCGCTGCGGCACACCGGCCTTCAAGCGGGTGCCGGTGCTGGTGCGGGGGGCGCTGGCTTCAGCGCCCGGAGCCGCTCAGCCCCCCAGGTAGGCCATCTCCGCTGGTGCCGGCCGCTGGTCGGCCGCTTCCTGGCGCTCCTCGCTCCAGCGGTCGCGCCGGGCCCGCCACAAACTTTCCAGCGCCTCCTGCAGCCGGGCCGACTCGGGCCGGGGCCGCAGCCAGGGTTTCAGGTCGGTGCCGGTGGCAGCGAACAGGCAGCTGTAGGCCACCCCGTCGGCGGTGATCCGCAGCCGGTTGCAGTCGCCGCAGAAGGGCGCCGTGATCGAGGCCACCACCGCCAGGAGGCCGCCCCCATCCTGGTAGCGCCAGCGGCCGGCGGTGCCGTGGGGTGCGCGCCCCACCGGCTCCAGCGGCCAGGCCGCCCCGATGCCGGCCACCATCTCGGCCGCCGGCAGCACCTGCTCCGGCGCCCAGCCGTTGCGATTACCCACGTCCATGAATTCGATCAGGCGCAGCTCCAGCCCCTGCTGCCGGGCCAGGGCCGCCAGGGGCAGCAGCTGGTCGGCATTGCCGGTGCGGGTGATCACCGCGTTCAGCTTCAGCGCGCCGCGGGCCGGATCGAAGCCGGCCTCTCTGGCGTGCCGGATCGCCGCCAGCACCTTCTCCAGCACAGCACCACCGGCGGCCGCCCCCCCCAGGCCGGCCATGCGGGCCACGCTGGCCCCGTCGGTGCCATCGAGGCTGAGGGTGATCCGGTCGAGGCCCGCCGCCTTCAGCTGCCGGGCCCGCTCGGCACTGAGCAGCACGCCGTTGCTGGTGAGGGCGATCTCCCGCAAGACGCCGCGGGGATCGTTGGGGTCACGCCGCCGCAGCGGCTGCAGGGCCGCGATCAGCGCCTCCAGCTGCCGGTGCAGCAGGGGCTCGCCGCCGGTGAGGCGCAAGGTATGCACCCCCAGGCCCACGGTGGTCTCCACCAGGGCCAGCCGTTCCGGCAGGGTCAGCAGGTCGGGCGCGTCCTCGACATCGGGGCAGCAGTAGGGGCAGGCCAGGTTGCAGCGGGCCGTGAGCGACAGCCGCAGCACCCCCAGGGGCCGGCCATGCAGATCCAGGGGACGCTCCGCCATGGCAGGAAAGCTAGGGCCACAGGCCGGTGGTGTCGTCGGGTCTGTTGGCATTGCGCAGGCCCGTCGGCGGCAGCAGCACCGCCACCACCTCTTCTCCGGCCAGCCAATCCTGCAGCCGCCGGCCGCCCGCCGCCGTGAAGGCACGCAGCCCCTGGCAGCGGCTGGCGTGGGCCGGGTAGACCCCCAGCAGCGGCTGCAGCCGCCGGCCGTCGTGGGCCAGGTGGATGGCCGCGGAGCCTGAAGAGATAGCGGCAGCCACCAGGGCCTGGAGGGCGGCGGTCTCCAGCCAGGGCATGTCCACCGGGCAGAGCAGCAGGTCCTGGCGGGGGTGGTGCTGCATCAACCGGTCGAGGGCCAGCAGCGGCCCTTCCCGCGGTGGCGGCTCCTCCAGGACGGTGATCGCCTCTCCCAGCCCGTCCCGCAGGGACTGGACCAGGGCGTGGTGGGCCCGGTGATGACTGACCAGGGTGATCGGCAGCGGCAAGGCCGCCAGCTGGGCCAGGTGGAACTCCAGCCAGGTGCCCCCGGCGGGATGGGGCAGCAGGGCCTTGTCCGTGCCCATGCGGCGGCTGGCGCCGCCACTGAGCAGGCAGGCCCGCAGGCCGCTCACGCCAACAGGCCGAACTCGGCGAAAGCCCGCGGCAGGTTGCGGTGCTCGTGGCCCGGATGGCTGAGCTTCACCAGAGCAAAGCGTTGCAGCTCATCGAGCTCCCCCCAGGTGTTGGCAGGCAGCCTCAGCCCCAACTGCTGGCAGGAGGTGAGCAGCACCTCGGGGGGAGCCTCACCCTGCTGCCATGGGGCGCCGCAGGCGGGCTCGAGTCGGCCGGCAGCTCCGGCGGCCATACCGGCGGTGCGCTGGCCGAGCCAGTGGTCCAGCTCCGCCAGGGCGTCGGGGTCGTCCGGCCAGGCCAGCAGCCGCTGCCGTTCCTGGTCGCTGAGGTCGCCCCAGTGGCTCAGCTTCAGCTTGACGCCCACCAGGTCGAGCTTGCGCCGCACGGCCATGGGGATGCAACGCAGATCGCCGACGAAGTCGGCCTCAAAGCCGAAACAGTGGTCGTGGCGGCCCATGGCCCCGCCCCTGAGTGGGATCAGCCTAAGCAGCCGGGGGCCTTGATCCGGGGCTCAATCGAGTTGCAGC
Organism: Cyanobium sp. Aljojuca 7A6; assembly: GCF_024346455.1. Taxonomy (GTDB): domain Bacteria; phylum Cyanobacteriota; class Cyanobacteriia; order PCC-6307; family Cyanobiaceae; genus Cyanobium. The sequence continues at coordinate 40,582 of NZ_JAGQCY010000017.1, read as the reverse complement.
ACGCCCCTGGTGCGCTGGCGGCGCTGCTGGTCCTGCTGCTCGAAGCGCGCCAGGCAGTCGCCCTGGGGCACCAGCACACAACTGACGTACTCGGAGGCGTCGATCAGGGCGGCCCGGATCGCCTTGCCGGCCGGGGTCCGCTGGGCCTGAGACTGGTTGCTGCCGAAGTTGAGCGTGCCGGCCGCTCCGGTAAGGGCCTGGCCGGTGCGGCCCATGTTGGGCGCCATCCAGAGGGCCAGGCCGGCCGCCGGCAGCAGATTGACTCCGCTGGAGCTGGCGCTGGCCGTGTTGCTGGCCCGACCTTCCACGGTGCGCGAACCGATCACCTCGCCGGTGCTGCTGTCCACGACGCGGATGTCGATCGCCACATAGTCCTTGGTCTCCACCTCCTGGTTGCGCTTGCCGAAGCCGAGCAGACCGAAGCTGCTGCCCGATTGCTTCTGCTCCACGTTGGTTTCGTAGGAGGTGACCGTGCCAAGCACGATGTAGCGCGCGCCGCGCATCTGCCCCTTGCTGGCGGCATCCGGTCCTCGCTTGACGATCCCCAGCTCGGCCAGCTCCTGTTCGGACAGGACGTCCTTCAGCTGCCGCCGCTCCACCACCTGCAGCGTGCCGGTGCCCTGGAGTTCGTTGGCCAGGGCGGCGGCCAGGTCATCAGCCACCGGACCCTGCCACCACCAGGTGGGCTGGGTCACGGTGTTCTTGAAGGCCGGCACGGACACGGTGGGCCGGCCCGCCGGCTGACGGTTCTGGGCCAGGGCGGAGCAGGGGGCGACGGCAACGGCGGCACTCAGGGTGACGCCACCCAACACCAGCTTCAGCAGGCTCTCCGGGGTGGCCATGGGACGTTGTCCTGCAGCGCGATCGTCTTCTGACGACCATTCAAGCAAGCGTCTCCACCACCGGAACTGGCCCAAAGCCCGAGGGCTTTCGTAGCCGATCTCACCGTGGGACCCCGCCAGGATTAGGTTCACTGAAGAGACCGCAGAGGCTTCTGACGAAGTCGCTCCCAATGACCGCCACCGTCCCGTCGAGAGACGAGCTGCAGGGCCGCCCGCCCACCGGGTCCAGCCAAGGACCCCGTCCTGCTCCGATGTTCGAGCTGATCCCCTACGAGAAGTTCCGCGACACCCCGTCGGTGCGCTTCTTCGACATCACCGTGCCCACCTCGAACAAGCGGGATCTGGTGGTCCACTCGGGTCCGGCGGTCAGCCCACCGGATTGCCAGGAGTCCGGCAGCTGGCAGTTCTATCTCCATCCCCATCAGGAGGACAACCTGCTGGCCATGCACGGCGGCCGCACCTTCTTCCTGGTCAATCTGGGCTGGAATTATCCGTATCACATCGTTCGTCTCGACTGCGGCGGCGACATTCTGCGCATTCCTCCCGGCACGTTCCACCGTTCCGTCTCCGATCCCGATGGCTCCCTGGTGCTTAACCAGGCCGTGCGCGAGGAAGGCGCCAGCGTGGTGCGCGAATTCCGCGTCTACAACAGCCACCGCATCCCACGGCTGTTCGCCGTGACCTCCAAGACCGCGCCCTTGCCCAAGCTCCATGGGGTGAGCTGGTAACCGCCTGCTTCAGGCTGCGGCCGTGCCCCTCAGCAGAGAGCCGAAGGCGTCGGCGCCCATGGGCCTGCCCAGCAGGTGCCCCTGGAACTGGTCGCAGCCGAGATTCTGGAGCATTCGGAGTTGTTCGCGGGTTTCCACCCCTTCGGCCAGGGTCATCAGGCCCAGCTCCTTGGCCATCACGATCGTGGCCTTGACGATGGCCAGGTCGGCGTCGTCATTGCCGAGGCGGTCGACGAAGAAACGGTCGATCTTGAGCTTGTCGAGGGGCAGGGAGTGGAGCATGGCCAGGGAGGAGTAGCCCGTGCCGAAGTCGTCGATGGCGAGGCTGAAGCCGCTGTCGGCGAGCTGACGCAGCTGTTCGCCGGCACGGCCTGGATCGTTGAGCAGGGCCGTTTCGGTGATCTCCAGTTCGAGGTTTTCCGGGGCCAGGTCGTAGCTCTGCAGGGCCCCGGCCAGGAGCTCGGAGAGGGAAGGGTGTTCAGCCCCCAGCTGCAGGGCTGAGATGTTGATCGCCAGCTTCCCCAGCCGCAGCCCCTGGCGATGCCACGTGTGCAGTTGCCGGCAGGCCTCCTCGATCACCCAGAGGCCGATGGTGTGGATCTGGCCGGTCCTCTCTGCCAGCGGAATGAAGACGTTCGGGGACACCGTCCGACCGCTCTGATCCCGCCAGCGCAACAGGGCCTCGGCCCCGGCGATGCGGCTGCCGCTGCGATCGATCTGGGGCTGGTAGATGAGCCGCAGCTGCTCCCGATCGATGGCCCGGGCCAGACTCAGTTCGAGCTCAAGGCGTTCGCGCAGCTGCAGGCTGATCTCCGGGGAGTAGACGCGCAGCTGGTTCTTGCCGTGCTGTTTGGCCTCCATCAAGGCCGTGTTGGCACAGCGCAGCAGGGTATCGGGGTCCTGGCCGTGATCCGGGGCCAGGGCCACCCCCAGCGAAGCACTGGGCTGGACCGCCAGGCCGGTATCCATCCCGGGGGTGTTGCCAAGGGTGCGGCGGATGTCCTCCGCCCACTGCAGGGCCTGGCCCCGGTCCGCCATGGCCATGGGTCGCAACAGGATGAATTCATCACTGCCGACCCTGGCCAGCCAGTCGTCCGGCCGCATCAGGTGACGCAGGCAGGTGCCGCTGGCCTGGAGCACCTGGTTGCCGATCTCATGGCCCAGGCTGTTGTTGATCGACTGGAAATTGTCGAGGTCGAGGTTGATCAGGGCGATGCTGTGCTCCTTGCCGGAGGTACGCAGCAGGCGGGCCAGCTGGCGCACAGCGGCGGCCTTGTTGGGCAGCCTGGTGAGGGGATCAACGAAGGCGATGCGCTCCAGTCGCTGCTGGATCTCGTGCAGCCCCGCTCCAGCACCACCTTGAGCAGACCATGGTCGAGCAGCAGGCGGTGCTCGATCCGGTAGGGCCTGCCCGAACGGAAGGAATCCTGGAAGGTGGCATCCACAAGGGAACGGTCCTCCGGATGCACCGTCCGCAGGAACACCTCGTAGGACGGCACCGTCAGCTCCGGGGCGGTGTTGAAGATGTTGTAGGCCTCCTTCGACCAGAGCAGTCCTCCGGTTCGGTGGTTCAACTCCCAGCTGCCCACATGGGTGAGTCGCTCGGCTTCCTGCAGCAGTGAGCCCAGCCTGGAGCTCTCCCGCAGGGCCGTGTCCAGGTCGGTGCGGTCGCGGTGGCTGACAAGGGCCACCAGGCGACCACGCAACTCCAGCACCTGATAGCTCACGGACACATTCCGACTGGTGCCGGAACGGGCCCGGTGGCGCGTGGCGAAACTGCCCCTGGGCTGCTGCCGCATCACCCGCAGTTGATCCCGCATCAGATCCTCGGCCAGGTCACCATCCGCCTGAATCGCAGCTGGATTCAGTGTGAGGAAGTGGTCCCGGTCGTAGCCGAGCCGTTCGTGGGCAGAACGGTTGCAATCGATGTACTGGCCACTGGCAAGATCCAGGACGACAAGATCATCACTGCCCAGATCAGCGGCAAAACGCAGGGCGTCGCCGACGCTGTCGACACAAGGAATCAGCCCCTGTTCTGACGGGGTGCTGAACCAGAACGATGGCACTGATGCTTCCATTCACCAGGGATGTTAGGCATTGTTTTCGGTGCTGACCAGGATGGGGAAGGAAAATCTCCTTCCCCCCCGAAGAGATTCGTGATAACTGCAGCTCTCCTGAAGATTGGACTGGAAATGTGGCTTTCGTCTGCCAGGAAAGTGAAAGAAGGAGAAGAATTGGAGCTTGCAGATCGCCTGCCCCAGCAGTCGTTCTAGCGTATTTGTGCTCCTCGCCTAGCCGTTCAGTCAATCCTCAGGTCGATGGTGTGATCGGTGGGGCACTGGCGCCCCTGCCAGGCGGGCGCGCCAGGAACCGGTCCGGGCACCGGCACCGGGCAGGGTTCTAAGCGGTGGCCCTCGGGATGCAAACGGAAACCGACATCCCCGCCAGGTGTGCGCAGCACAAGCTCCAGCGGCATGTGCGGCTCGATCGCTGGATGCAGGCAGGGGTAGAGCCGCTGGAAGCGAAAGCGCACCGCCAGCACCTGGGGCGCCCCCTCGCCGGCGGGCTCCAGGGGCAGGGGCCGACCGTTCACCAGCAGCTGGCAGTCGCGGCGGAACATCGGGTTGGCCACCACCTCGAAGCGGCGCAGGGAACCGTCGATGAACCGGCTGGTGAAGCCCCCCTGCACGGGGGTGTCGCAGATCAGGGGCCAGGGCTCGGGGGCCGGACGCAGTTCCAGGGCCGGAGCCGCGTCGGCGGAGCCGGCCTCCCCCTGCCAGAGCAGCAGGGGCGGGAAGCGCCACTCCCAGATGGCCCGGAACGGGGCCGGATCCAGAGCCAGGCCATCGGCCGCCAGGTCGGTCAGGATGGCCTCGAGGTCGGCCCAGAGCTGGCTGGGCAGCAGCTGGCGGTCGTGCAGGGAAGAACCCCAGTCGTGCAGCTGGGTGGGACGGTGGCGAGGCTCCAGCAGGTGGGCCGCCAGGGCCGTCCAGAGCAGGGCGATGGTGCTGCTCCAGGCCATGCTGGGCAGGCTTTCGAGGGCCCGGAATTCCACCAGTCCCAGGCAACCGGCCGGGGCACCGGGGTTCCAGAACTTGTCGAAGCTGATCTCGCTGCGGTGGTTGTTGCCGCTGCGGTCGGCGTGGAGATGGCGCAGCGTTTCGCCGATCAGGCCCCGGACATCCCCGAAGGGTTCGCCCGAGGGCTGGCCCTCCGCCTGCTCGATGGCGCGGTAGGCCAGCTCGAGATCGAAGCATTCGCCGATCGCCTCGTCCGGTCGTGGCGACTGGGAGGAGGGGCCCACTCCGGGGCCGCAGAACAGGTAGGCCAGCGACGGGTGCCGTTGCCAGTAGCGCAGGATCCCCGTGAGCCAGGCCGGCCGGGAGAAGAACGGGTGGTGGGCCAGATCGGGGCCGCCCCAGAGCAGGTGATTGCCGCCGCCGGTGCCCTCCTGGCGGCCATCGCCCAGGTCCTTCCAGCTGCGCAGGCCGACGCGGGCACCGACCTCCTCCAGCCGCTGCAGCCACTGGTGGTACTCCAGCCAGTTGTGGCAGATGGGCAGGTTGATCTCCAGCACACCCGGATCGGCCGTCAGGCCCAGCACCTGCCAGCGCTCGCCGGCATCGACGGGCAGCACGCCGCTGAGCCTCGGTGCGGCCAGGTCGCCCAGGCTGTCGGCCACCGCCTGCAGCAACAGGCGCAGCGGTTCGCGCTCCAGGGGGGGCAGGAACAGTTCCCAGCCGTCGGGGTCGATCTCCAGGGTCAGCACCTGGCGGGGCACGTCCTCGGGAAGGTGCTCCAGGGGCAGACGCAGACCCGCTGGACCGGGGGCGCCGGTGAGTTCCCGCAGACTTTCCGCCAGGGGCCAGGGCGCCACCTTCCATTCCACCGGCGCCGCCTCGGCCCCCGTCTCGACGGGAGCCACACTCAAGGGAGCGGCCCAGGCCCGCCGGTCGGGGTCGAGGGGATCCCGCAGCAGCACGGGCTGGAGGGTGAGGCCCAGGAGCCCGCCCAGGCGCTCCAGCCAGGCCGGCCCCTCGCTGGCCCTCAGCGGTGAACCCTCCAGGCCGGGCTGGCAGAGGCCAGGCCAGCGGACCGGCGCCGTGCCGTCGTTGCCCAGGAACAGGCGCAGGGCCCAGCGGGGATTGACCTCACCGTCGTAGCGCTTGCCCGGGCAGTAGAGAAGCGTGCTGCCGCGCCAGATCCGCTGCTGCAGATCAAGGGCGAAGGCCCGGGCGATGGGCAGCTTGGTGGGGCCGTCGGCGGTGACGCTCCATTCCGGCCCTTCCGGTTCGAGGGGCACCAGGGTGGGCTCGCCGCCGAGGGTGAGTTGGATGCCGGCGGCGCGCAGGCGGAACTCGGCCGCCTCGGCCACCCTCTCCATCCAGCTCATGAGGACCAGCTCATGCGGGTTGCCAAAGGGTCATGTTGACGCGTTGGGAATCACGCTGCAGGAGTTGACGGGAACCGGGACCACCTTCCAGATGCGTTCGGCGTACTCCTGGATCGACCGGTCGCTGCTGAAGAATCCGCAGCGGGCGGTGTTCAGCACCGACATCATGCTCCACCGTCCTGCGTCAGACCAGGCGCTGTCGACCTCGTTCTGGGCGCGGCGGTAGTCGCCCAGGTCGGCCATCACCCGGAAGGGATCGCTGCTGCAGAGGTTGGCCAGCAGCGGATGGAACAGGTCGCGGTCGCCTTCGCTGAAGTGGCCCGAGCCGATCAGGTCGATGGCCTCCTTGGCCAGGGCGTCGTTCTCCAGCCAGGGCATCGGGTGATAGCCATTGCGGTTGATCGCCGCCAGCTGCTCGGCGGTGTGGCCGAACAGGAAGAAGTTGTCGTCACCGACCCGGTCACGGATCTCGATGTTGGCCCCATCGAGGGTGCCGATCGTGAGCGCGCCATTGAGGGACATCTTCATGTTGCCCGTGCCGGAGGCCTCCATGCCGGCGGTGGAGATCTGCTCGGAGAGATCGACCGCCGGATAGATCTTCTGACCGAGCTTGACGCTGAAGTTGGGCAGGAAGATCACCCGCAGGCGGCCGTCCATCGCCGGGTCGATGTTGATGATCTCCGCCATGCCCACGATCAGGCGGATGATCAGCTTGGCCATGGCGTAGCCGGGGGCCGCCTTGCCACCGAAGATCACCGTGCGCGGCGGCAGATCCTCCCCGGCCCGCAGCCGCAGATAGCGCTCCACCACCTGCAGGGCCGCCATGTGCTGGCGCTTGTACTCGTGGATGCGCTTCACCTGGACGTCGAACAGGGAGGAGGGATCCACCAGAACGCCGGTGTCCTGGCGGATCGTGGCAGCCAGGCGCTCCTTGGCCTGCTCGCGCACCCCTTGCCAGCGCTCCAGGAAGCCGGCATCGGTGGCCAGGGGCTCCAGCTTCTCGAGCTCGTCGAGGTGCCGGCACCAGTCGGTACCGATGGCGTCGTTGAGCAGGGCGGCCAGGGGCGGGTTGGCCACCGCCAGCCAGCGCCGCGGCGTGACGCCGTTGGTGATGTTGGTGAAGCGCTCCGGCCAGACCTGGGCGAATTCGGCGAACAGGTTCTCCTTCAGCAGGCGGCTGTGCAGCTCTGCAACCCCGTTGACCGTGTGGCTGCCCACCACCGCCAGGTGGGCCATGCGCACCTTGCGGTGCGGGCCTTCCTCGATCAGTGACAGCCGCTCCAGCAGGTCGGGCTGGCCGGGGAATCGGATGCGCAGGGTGCGCAGGAAGCGGGCATTGATCTCGAAGATGATCTGCAGCTGGCGGGGCAGCAGCTGCTGGAACAGTTCCAGCCCCCAGGCCTCCAGGGCCTCCGGCAGCAGGGTGTGGTTCGTGTAGCTGATCGTGGCGGTGGTGATGCTCCAGGCGGTGTCCCAGTCGATCCCATGCTCATCGATCAGCAGCCGCATCAGCTCCGCCACAGCGATCGCCGGGTGGGTGTCATTGAGCTGCACCGCGAACTTGCGGTGGAATTCCGTGACCGGAATCCCCTGGCTGCAGAGGATGCGGAACATGTCCTGCAGGGAGCAGGAGACGAAGAAAATCTGCTGGCTGAGCCGCAGCCGCTTGCCCTGCTCCAGCTCATCGTTGGGATAGAGCACCTTGGAAAGCGTTTCCGACTGCACCTTGTGCAACACGGCCCGGGTGTAGTCGCCGGCATTGAAGGAGGCGAAGTCGAAGGCGTCCGGCGCCTGGGCCGACCACAGCCGCAGGGTGTTGGCGGTGTGCACGCCATAGCCCAGGATCGGGGTGTCATAGGCCACGCCGATCACGGTCTGGCCCCCGATCAGAACCGGATAGCTCCACTCCGGCCGGATCACCTCCCAGGGGTTGCCGCGAGCCAGCCAGGGGTCGGTGCTCTCCATCTGGCCGTTGGGGCCGATCTGCTGGCGGAAGATGCCGAACTCGTAGCGGATGCCGTAGCCGATGGCCGGCAGTTCCAGGGTGGCCATCGACTCCTGGAAACAGGCCGCCAGCCGGCCCAGGCCACCGTTGCCCAGGCCCGGTTCCGGCTCCTCCGCCAGCATCTCCTCCAGGGTGAGGCCGAGGGCTTCGCAGGCGGCCCTGGCCTCTTCCCGCAGCCCGAGGCTGACCAGATTGTTCTCCAGGTGGGGGCCCAGCAGGAATTCCGCCGACATGTACGTGGCGGTGCGCACGTGCTGGCTGGTGTAGGTGTCCACGGTGTCCACCCAGCTGGTCAGCAGGATGTCCCTCACCGCCAGCGACAGGCAGACGTAGTGGTCGTGGGTGGTGGCGAGGGAGGCGGACTTGGCCTGGCTGGAGAACAGATGGCGGCGCATCGCCTCCAGAAGGGCCTGCCCCTTGGGTGGGCAGGGGGCGGGAGTGGAGCTTGCCATGGGGAGATGCCGTGATTGGCGAGGTGGGACCTGTCCTGGCCTGGGGAGTACCGCTGCCGCTGCACCATCGGATACAGGCGAGCGCTCCTTAAGAGTGGCTTCGCTTCAGCGCTGCAGCACCCCGTGCCAGGAAGCGCCCACGGGAGCAGGCTCCAGCAACTCCGCCTCGATGGTCCAGTCCAGCTCGCTTTCCACCCCCTCAGGGCCCGAGAAGCTGCCGTTCACCGCCGCCGTGAGGGTGGGTTTGGAGGAGGTGGCCAGGGTGATGTAGCGGTCGTCGATGCTCCCGGTGCCACTGGGGTCGAAGCCCCGCCAGCCCGCTCCAGGCAGGTAGACCTCCGCCCAGGCATGCAGGTCATACTGCTTCGGGGGAGGCTCCACCAGGTGGTAGCCGCTCACGAACCGGGACGGCAGGCCGGCACAGCGGCAGGTCTCGATCATCAGCATCGCCAGGTCGCGGCAGGAGCCGACCCGCTCCTTGAGGGTGCGGCCCGCCGGCCAGGCCGGGCCCACGTGCCGCTGGGTGTACTTGACCCGGTCCTTGATGATCTCCACCAGTTGGTCGAGGAACATCAGCCCCCTCTGATCGCTGCCCATCAACGCTTCCTGGGCCAGATCCACCGCGGCCGGGTCGTGCTGGCCGTTGGGCAGCCACCCCTCCAGGGAGCCCAGCAGATCGCCGTTGAGATGGCCCGCTGGGTAGGGGAGCAGGGGCTCCTGGTCCTCCAGGCAGGTGGCCAGGGTCGGGGGCGGCTGGGTTTCCACATCGCTGATCGCCTGCACCCGGAAGTTCTCGGTGCTGCCCTCGAAGCGGGCCCGCAGGATCTCATCGCCGCTGGCGGCCACCAGCGGGAAAAGCAGGGTCGGTTCCGGGCTGATGGCCAGGTGGAAATCGAGCAGGCGCTGGAAGCCATGGCCCCGGGGCTTCAGGCAGAAACGGTGGGGGCCCAGGAAGACCGGAGCGCTGTAGCGGTAGTTGAAGGTGTGGGTCAGGCGGACTCGCATGCCGCCTCCTGAGTTGAGGCGCTGCTCGTGGGGGCGATGAAGTAGCGCGCTTCGATCAACTCGTGAAGGCGGTTGAGGTCCGACTGGAAGTTGTCGATCGCTTCGTGCAGTCCGGTGGCGACGAGTTCGTCGATCCTGGTGAAACTCCAGTGGGCCAGGGTGAGCCCGATCAGGCACTCGAGGTCGTCGGCGGGCTGGGGCACCGAGCTGCCGCGGATGATCCGCAGCGTGTCGCTGATCCTCTCCAGGCAGTAACGCACCGAGCGGGGAAAGATCGGATCCAGCAGCAGAAAGGCGGCCACGGCCTTGGGTTCAATGGCCTGCTGGCTCGACTGCCGGAACATCTGGTAGGCCCCCGCCGAGCGCAGCAGGGAAATCCACTGCAGCTCATCAAGCACCCCGCCCACCTCCTCGGGCGAGGGGAGCAGCAGGAAATACTTGACGTCCAGGATCCGGGTGGTCTTGTCGGCCCGCTCCAGCAACCTCCCCAGGCGACTGAACTGCCAGGAGAGATCGCGGCTGAGGGTGGCGTCGGTGATCCCGTAAAAAAGCTGGCAGGCGCGGCGGATCTCCCGCAACTGCTCCTGGGGTGGTTGCTCCCAGAAGTGCTCTTCCTGCAACGTCCAGTAGATGTCGTTGATCTGCTCCCACATCTCCGTGGTGATCACTTCACGGATCTGCCGGGCGTTCTCCCGGGCGTTGCCGATGCAGTTGAGAACACTGCTCGGGTTGTCGGCCTCCCGCACCAGGAAATGGATCACGGCCTCGGGGGTGACCACCGGGCACAGCTCATCGAAGAGCTTGCGGTCGCCGCTGGCCTCAATCAGGGGGAGCCAGGGTTCGGCGCTGCCGGGGGGGCAGTCGAGGGCCATGGCCTCGCTCACCTCCACGAAACGGGAGATGTTCTCGGCCCGTTCGACGTTGCGATTGATCCAGTAGAGCGAGTCGGCAACGCGGCTCAGCATGGGGCTTCATCCACGATCCAGGTGTCCTTGCAGCCGCCACCCTGGGAGGAATTGACCACCAGGGAGCCCCGGCGCAGGGCCACGCGGGTGAGGCCGCCGGGGCTCACCCACGCCTCCTTGCCACGCAGCACGTAGGGCCGCAGGTCCACGTGGCAGGGGTAGAGCTCCCCTTCACTCAGGGAGGGCACGGTCGAGAGTTCCAGGGTCGGCTGGGCGATGTAGTTGCGGGGGTTGGCCTGGATCTTGACGGCGAACTCATCGATCTCCGCCTGGCTGGCATGGGGGCCGATGAGCATGCCGTACCCGCCGGCTTCCGCCACCGCCTTCACCACCAGCTCCCCAAGGTGCTCCAGCACATAGGCCTGATCGTCGGGCCGCGAACAGATGTAGGTGGGCACGTTCTCGATGATGGGCTCCTCATCCAGGTAGTAGCGGATCATCTCGCCCACATAGGCATAGATGAGCTTGTCGTCGGCCACGCCGGTACCAGGGGCGTTGGCAATGGCCACCCGGCCCGCGGCGTAGGCCCCCATCAGGCCCCTCACGCCCAGCAGGGAGTCGCTGCGGAACACGGCCGGATCGAGGAAGTCGTCATCGATGCGGCGGTAGATCACGTCAACCGCCTCAAGACCGGCGGTGCTGCGCATCCAGACCCGGTCCCCTTCGCAGACCAGATCGCGCCCCTCCACCAGCTGAATCCCCATCTGCTGGGCGAGATAGCTGTGCTCGAAGTAGGCGCTGTTGAACACCCCGGGGGTGAGCAGCACCACCTTGGGGGTGTCGGTCCAGGGGGCCAGTTCCCGCAGGGTCTGCAGGAGGTGGGAGGGGTAGTCATCGATGGGCTGCACCGTGCGCCCGGCGAACAGGCTCGGGAACATGCGCTTCATCACCCGCCGGTTCTCGAGGAAGTAGGCCACCCCTGACGGGCAGCGCAGGTTGTCCTCCAGCACCCGCCAGGTGCCGTCGCCATCGCGCACCAGATCGAGGCCTGAGATGTGGCACCAGCGCCCGAGGGGAGGCTGGAAGCCCTGCATCTGGGGCCGCCAACCCTGGGAACTTTCCACGTCGCCCCTGGGCACCACGCCGTCGGCCAGGATCTTCTGGTCGCCATAAACATCGGCCAGGAAGCGGTCGATCGCCTCCAGGCGCTGGATCAGGCCACGCTCCAGGCGCTCCCATTCCTGGGCCCCGATCAGGCGGGGGAGGGGATCGAAGGGGAGGATCCGCTCCACACCCTTGCTGCCGGAGTCGTTGAGGCGGAACGTGGCCCCCAGCCGCTTCAGCAGCATGCCGGCCGCCACGTGGTTGCGGTTCAACTGATCCAGTCCCATCTGGCCCAGGGACGAGAGCAGCGGCTTGAGGGTGGCCCGGGGCTGGTCGGTGGACGTGAAGTACTCGTCGTATCCCTGGTTCGGCTTGTACTGACTGAACATTCCAGACCCATCCGCGCGGTTGGATCCTGCAGTGCCGCCGGGGTGGCCACCCGTTGCCGTTGTTACGAAAACTCGGGGCGCTATCGGCTGGTGGGCTCCGCCAGCCATCGCCGAGCATCCTGCAGGCCCGATCCGCGTCCCCCTCCTATCGCTACATACGATAGCATTCGATTAAGCATTGATCTCACTGCGACACAGAGGGTTCAGGATGAACCCAAGGGCAGGAGCAACGCCGATGTTAACGAATAAGTCCGGGTCCCAGTCCTCTAGAGCCTCAAGCGCGTCAGGCGTCCTGCTGCGTGACAAGGAAAGGGCTGGCGCCCGCCGAGACAAGCGGGCCTACGCCCGTCACGCGATCGAGAGCTGCCGCACCATCGCCCTCCGGCGCCTGGACGACGATCGCCAGCCCACCGGCCGCTGGTTCCTCGCCGACGTCGCCGATGTGGGTGTGGGTGGCATGTGCCTGGTCGCCTCCAAAGAGCAGTCCCTTGAAATCGGGCAATGGCTGCTGATGGATCTGCGCGCCCATCCCGGCTTTGGCCAGTTGCGGATGCAGGCCCAGTTGCGCTGGCTCACCCGGGCCCACTTTGCCCTCACCTTCGGCGTGGCCTTCGCCACCCCCCTGAAGGACGTGCCGGTGCTGTCGGTGGAGCGACGCAGCACGCGCCGGGATCCCAACCAGGAGGACTGGGCCATCGAGGAGGAGCGGGCCCTGGCGCTGTCCTGAGGCGAGAGCCGGATGGCCCAACCCAGCTTGATGGGCCTAAGGTAGGTATACCTACCGAAATCAGTGCCGTGAGCAGGAGCGAGCCGGGTTCTGTGGGTGCTGCCGTCACGCTCTCCCCAGCGTCCACCTGGTTCCTGCTTGGCTCACTCCTCACGGCCGGCTTGGTGTTGGCCTCGGAACCGGCGCAGGCCATCGGCACCACCTTCAGCTTCAACCTCGGCAGCACCACCGCCACGCCCTCCGGTCCGCTGGCCTCACCGAAGAAGACCTTCACCGCCAGCGCCGACGGCCGCTCCCTCAACCTGGTTTTTCAGAACGCTCTGCAGCCCAACGGCGACGCCAAGCCCGTGAGTGCGACCGCCGACGGCCTCTGCATCTACAAAGCCGGCGGGGCAAGCACCAACTGCGGACTCAGCAGTCCCGGAAACGACTCGGGCGTGGCCAACCAGGACTCCATCGAGCTGTTCTTCGACCAGCAGGTGGAACTGCTCAGCTATCGCTACGGCAGCCTGCGGGTGGCCCCGGGCAATCCCCTGCTCACCTGGGCCGACCCCAACAGCCCGGTGGTGTCCAACGAAACCCTGTTCGACAAACAGATCAACACCACCTACGCCTTCTCCAATCCCTTCATCGTCCAGGCCAATCAGATCCTCACGATCACCGGCACCGGCGGAGGCGGTGGCACCAGTTCCACTGAGGCCCTGCTCAGTGGGCTGGTGGTACGAGCCCTCCCCCAGGAACCACCCACCACGTCGAACGTTCCCGGTCCCCTGCCCCTGCTCGGGGCCATGGCGGCCTTCGGCTGGAGCCGGCGGCTGCGTTCCCGCCTGAGCCCCATCGGTCCCGTCGCCTCCCCCTGTGACCGCAACGGATCCGGGGCTTGAGACGAGGGCCCCAATGGGCCCGGTTTCATCGCTGGCCTCCATCCTGCTCGCCACGGCCCTGGCCTTGTTCGGCCTCTTCGTGCTGGCCGTGGTGGCCAGCGCTCTTCCGGTTCAGGTGCTGCAACGCGACTGGCAACAACGCTTCATCGAACTGGTGATCGCCAATTCCGGGTTTCCCATCGTGGGATTCGCGTTTGTGCACCTGGCGGCCCACGTGGAGCCGGAACGCCTCGAGCTCTTCCAGCTCCGCCAACAGCTGAGGCGCTGGGCGGTGCTGATCACCGTTCTGTATCTGCTGCTCATCCCCCTGCAGCTCTCCATCACCGTGCGTCAGTTCAGCGACCGCACCGCCCTGCAGGCCGAGCAGCGGCGCCGGCTCAGCGGTCAGTTCAGCAGCTTCGCGGCCCTGATCCGCTCAGCCCCTGATGCCCTCAGCCTGCAGCGGCAACTGACGCAGGCCAATGGGCCCGCCCTCTCCGCGGCCGACCTGGCCAAGCCGATGCCCCAGCTGCGCCAGGACCTGCTGGCCGCCCTCCGCCAGGCCGAGGCGGCCATGCCCGCCACCATCCAGCAGGCGACCCCCCTGACACCCCTGGTCTGGGCGGCCGTTCGTGATGGCCTGCGCCTGATCGGTTCGTCCCTGCTGATGGCGATCGCCTTCGCCGCCGGCGCCCAGGGCCGCACCAGCAGCCGCACCCTCCTGATGCGCCTGCTCAGCTTCTGGAGGTCGTTCCGGCGGCGGCGTTACAGCAGGAAGTAGCGCTGGGCCATCGGCAACACCTCCGCCGGCTCGCAGGTGAGCAGTTCCCCGTCGGCGAAGACCTCGTAGGTCTGGGGGTCCACCTCCACCTTGGGCAGGGCGGTGTTGTTGCGCATCTGGGCCTTGCCGATGCCCCGGGTCTGGACCACCGGCACGCAGGCCCGCTTCAGCCCGAGGCTGCTGGGCAGGTCGGCCTCAAGCGCGGCCTGGCTGACGAAGTTGAGGCAGCTGCCGGCCAGCGATCCGCCGTAGGCCGCGAACATCGGCCGGCCATGCACAGGACCTGGCGTGGGGATGGAGGCGTTGGCATCGCCCATCTGGGCCCAGACGATCGAGCCCCCCTTGATCACCAGCTCCGGCTTGACGCCGAAGAACCCCGGCTTCCAGAGCACCAGATCCGCCAGCTTGCCCACCTCCACCGATCCCACCTGGCTGTCGAGACCGTGGGCGATGGCCGGGTTGATCGTCACCTTGGCGATGTAGCGCTTCAGACGGTGATTGTCGTTGCGGTTGCCGCGGGGGCCTGTGGCGTCCTCGGACAGGAAGCCCCGCTGCACCTTCATCTTGTGGGCGGTCTGGAAGGTGCGGGTGATCACCTCCCCCACCCGGCCCATGGCCTGGGAATCACTGGCGATGATGCTGAAGGCGCCCAGGTCGTGGAGGATGTCCTCGGCGGCGATCGTCTCGCGGCGGATGCGGGATTCGGCGAAGGCCACGTCCTCCGGGATGCGGGGATCGAGGTGGTGGCACACCATCAGCATGTCGAGGTGCTCCTCGAGGGTGTTGACGGTGTAAGGGCGGGTGGGGTTGGTGGAACTGGGCAGCACGTTGGGCTCGCCGCAGATGCGGATGATGTCGGGGGCATGGCCGCCGCCGGCGCCCTCGGTGTGGAAGGTGTGGATGGTGCGGCCGCCGATGGCCCGGATCGTGTCCTCCACGAACCCCGCCTCGTTGAGGGTGTCGGAGTGGATGCAGACCTGCACATCGAAGCGGTCGGCCACCGTGAGGCAGCAGTCGATGGCGGCCGGGGTGGTGCCCCAGTCTTCGTGCAGCTTCAGGCCGCAGGCGCCCGCCCGGATCTGCTCCTCGAGGGCGGCGGGGGTGCTGGCGTTGCCCTTGCCATAGAAACCGATGTTGATCGGCAGCCCCTCGGCGGCCTGCAGCATCCGCGCCAGGTGGAAGGCGCCGGGGGTGCAGGTGGTGGCATTGGTGCCGGTGGCCGGGCCGGTGCCGCCGCCCAGCAGGGTGGTGACGCCACTGGCCAGGGCGGTTTCGATCTGCTGGGGACAGATGAAGTGGATGTGGGTGTCGATCGCTCCGGCGGTGACGATGTGGCCCTCTCCGGCAATGGCCTCGGTGCCAGGCCCCACCACGATCGTGACCCCATCGGTGATGTCGGGGTTGCCCGCCTTGCCGATGGCACAGATGCGGCCGTCCCGCAGGCCGATGTCGGCCTTGACGATGCCCCACCAGTCGAGGATCAGGGCATTGGTGATCACCGTGTCCACGGCCCCTTCGGAGCGTGGGGTCTGGGCCTGGCCCATGCCGTCGCGGATCACCTTGCCGCCGCCGAACTTCACCTCATCGCCGTAGGTGGTGCAGTCGCTCTCCACCTCCAGGATCAGGTCGGTGTCCGCCAGCCGCAGCCGGTCACCGGTGGTGGGGCCGTAGGTCTCGGCGTAGGCGCGGCGGTCGATGCGATAGGGCATGGGAGTTCAGTCGAGGGGGCCGTTGACCAGACCGTTGAAGCCGAACACACGTCGCTCGCCGACGTAGGGCACCAGATCCACCTGGCGGGTGTCGCCGGGCTCAAAGCGAATGGCGGTACCGGCCGGGATGTCGAGCCGCAGGCCCCGGGCCGCCTCGCGATCGAAGTGGAGGGCGTCGTTGGCCTCATGGAAATGGAAGTGGGAGCCCACCTGCACAGGGCGGTCGCCGCTGTTGGACACCGAAAGGCTGGTGACGGGGCGACCGGCGTTGAGCACAAGGGTCCCCGGTTCGGGGATCAGCTCGCCGGGGATCAGGGGGGCCATGGTGGGGTGGGGGTGGGGTGGGGTCAGCGGATCGGTGCATGGAGGGTGACGAGCTTGGTGCCGTCGGGAAACATCGCCTCGATCTGAACTTCAACGATCAGCTCGGGCACACCCTCCATCACCTGCTCCCGGGTCAGCCAGGTGGTGCCGTCCCGCATCAGCTCGGCCACCGAACGGCCGTCCCGGGCACCTTCCAGCACCTGGAAACTCAGCCAGGCCACGGCTTCGGGGTAGTTGAGCTGCAGCCCCCTGTTCATTCGGCGTTCGGCCAACAAGGCGGCGGTGACGATCAGGAGCTTGTCTTTCTCCTGAGGGGTCAGGTGCATGGGCCCGGCGGCAACCGGTTCATCCTGTCAGGGACGGGAACGGCCAAGGTTCCTGCCGCACCTTTCTCCGGTCTCAGCCCAGCGGCTGCTCCTGGAAGGGCCACACCCGCGGGATCTGGGGGGCGCCCAGCCCCTGGACAGCGCGCAGCCGTGCCCACACCCGGGTGAACCAGCAACGGGCATCGCCGCTTGAGGCGCCCCGATAGCGGGCCACCAGGCCCTGGTCGAGGGCTCCGCAGGCCATGCTCCCGCTCAGCCCCTGGCGATCCCTGCGGCAGTCCTCCAGCAGCTGAACCATGGCCTCGCCAGCCAACGGCTCGGGCGCGGCCCACACCAGCGACCCGAACACCGGCACGCCGTCCATGCCGTGGGAGCCCTTCAAGCTGGAGCCCCCCAGCTCGATCCGATCCACCAGCTCCCAGCGGTCAGCTTCGGCGGCGGTCGCCCCAAGACGGCGGATCTCCAGCAGGGAACGCCAGCGCCCCTCTCCCAGGTCCTCCCCAGCCGCCGTCCGGCCCAGGCGCACCACCTCACCCCCCAGCCAGCCGGCCCCCGGGGCCAACGTCACCCGGGTGCGCTGCTCGAACAACCCCCCCGCATACAGCACCAGCTCCTGGGGCAACCACTCCAGGTCGGCTCCCGCCTCCACGGCGAACGCCAGGTCCTGGCTGACCCAGCTGCCGGCCGGCGCCCGACGCGAGCGACCGATCGAGCCATACACCTTCTGGGCCGCCACGCTCGTGAGCAGGGCCCGGCTGCCGGCCTTCAGGGTGGCGGCGATGCTGAGTCGGTCGCCGCCCACCAGGCCACCCGCCGTGTGCAGGATCGGCAGCTCGCAGCGGCCATCGGCCTGCTGGAAGGAGCGCTGCACCTTGAGCGGCGAGGTGGTACTCCCCTGGTGTCGCGTGCCCTGGGGCCCCCGGGCAAACCGAAGAGTGGCGGTGCCGCACCAGTCGCTGGCTGTGTTGCCCATGGGCCTGCGGATCCCGACTCGAACGGGCACACTCTGGGGGTGAAACGCCGCGACGTCCCAGCCCATGGCCGAGAGGGAACCGGAGCCACTGCTGCTCACCGGCCGGGTGGCTCCGGGCCAGGTCGCCAGGGGCGATGCCGCCGCCGCGCCACTGCAGCTCGAACTGAGCGCCGATGAACGCACCCGGCTGCGGGGCCATCGCCGCAGCCGTTGCGGCCATGACCTGCTGCTGCAGCTGCCCCGAGGCGCGGCCCTGGAACCGGGCGAATGGCTCTCAGGCCCCGACGGCACGCCCAGGGTGCAGGTGGAGGCCGCCGCCGAGCCCCTGCTGCTGGTGCGCTCAGGCCATCCCCTGGCCCTGCTGCGGGCCGCTTATCACCTCGGCAATCGCCACGTGGCCCTTCAGGTGGGGCAGGACGGCCTCCGGCTCCTGGACGATCCAGTGCTGGCGGATCTGCTGCGCCAGCTGGCGGACCTGCATCTGGAGCGGCGGCTGGAGCCCTTCCTGCCGGAGGCCGGCGCCTATGGCGGCGCCCACGACCATGGGCATGACCACACCCACGCCGCCGGGATTCCGGCGCCGCAGCCATGAGCCTCAACCGGCTGCGCCTCTTCCAACTCGTCAGCCCGGCCCTGCCGGTGGGGGCCTTCAGCTATTCCGAGGGCCTGGAGGTGCTGGTTCAGACGGGCCAGCTGCGGGACGCCGCCAGCGTGCGCCGCTGGCTGGAGGCGGAGCTGGACCGCGGCGCCCTGACGATCGAGGCGGCCAGCCTGGGCCGGTTGATGGACGCCCTGGCCCGCTGGCGTGAGGCACCGGACGGGCCTGCCTGGCAGGAGCTGCTGGAACTGGACGGCTGGCTGCTGGCCCAGCGGGAGGCGGCCGAGGTGAGGGCCCAGCAACGCCAGATGGGCCGCTCCCTGCTGCAGCTGCTGGCGGACCTGGGCCTGCCCCTGCCGCATGGACGCACGCCGCGGCTGGCCTGGCCAGCCGCCTGGGCCTGGGCGGGGCTGGCCCTGGAGATCGCCCCCCAGGAGGTGGTGGAGGCCTACCTCTACGGCTGGATCGCCACCCAGCTCAGCGCCGCCGTGCGACTGGTGCCCCTGGGCCCCACCGAATCCCAGCGGTTGCAGCTGGCCCTGGCGGCCGCCATCGCCTCGCGGGCTGGGGAACTCGTGGACGCCGACCCCGAGACCCTCTGGAACGGGGGCGTGGGAGCGGGCCTGGCCCAGCTTGGCCATGGGGAGCTCTACTCGCGGTTGTTCCGCAGCTGATGGCCAGTGCAGGCAAGACCAGCCGGCGGCGGGCCCTGCTCCTGCTGGGCGGTGGCGCGGCGGGCGGGGCCTTGCTGGCTGCCGGATGCGCCCGCCGCTCACGGCCTCCGGGCCCGCCCCGCCTCGGGCTGCTGCAGTACGTCCGGGGTGCGGCCCCCGAGGCCGCCCGCCGCGGGTTCGTGCGGGCCCTGGCCGGGGGCGGTTTCCGGCCGCCGGCCAGCCTGACCCTGCTGAACCGCTTCGCCGAGGGCAGCATGGCCACCAGCCGCGCCCAGGTGATCGCGCTGCTGGAAGACGGGGTCGACATGCTGGTGGCCATCGGCACCCCGCCCCTGACGGCGATCCTGGCCGTCGCCCCCGCCCGGGTGCCGGTCGTGTTCATGTACTGCTCCAATCCCTGGGGGGCGGGGGCCGGCACCAGCTACACCAACCATCGGCCCAACGTGGTGGGCACCGTGAGCACCAGTCCCCTCGCCGAGCAGCTCGACCTCGCCCGCCGGATCAGCCCCGGCCTGTCCAGCGTCGGGCTCCTGTTCAACCCCTCCGAGGCCAATGCCAGCTTCGAAGCGGAGCTGCTGCGCCGGGAAGCCAGCCAGCGGTCGATCGCGGTCGAGATCGAGCCGGTGTCCGGACCGGGGGAGGTGACCCGTGCGGCTGACGCCCTGGCCACCCGGCGGGTGGGGGCCCTGGTGCGGGTGGGCGACTACGCCACGAGCGTCGGCTTCCCCGCCCTGGCGGCGGCGGGTCTGCGCCACCGCCTGCCGGTCTATTCCGTTGATCCCTCCGACATCGCCACACCGGGTTGCCTGGGGGTGGTGGGCTGGGATCCGGAAGCCGATGGGGCCCTGGCCGGGGATCTGGCGGTCAAGGTGTTGCGCGGCCGCTCGCCGGCCGATCTGCCCTTCGAACCGGTGACAGAGAAGCTCCTGCTGCTGAATCGCCGTACGGCCCGGGCCATCGGGGTGACCTTCCCGCCCGAGCTGCTGCGCCAGGCCAACCGGCTGGTGGGGTGAACGGCTCAGCGCAAGTGGTCGCGCAACAGATCCCCAGGCTGCTCAATCAGCTTGAACAGCCAGCTCTCGTTGAGGGTCTTCACGAGGCGGTTGGTGGCGGCGGCCATGGTGGTCAGCTCCCGCAGGGTCTGGAGCAGCAGCGGCCGCGTCTGGGTTTCGGTGCTCTCCAGGCGCCGGATCAGGGCCGAAAGATCAGCGGCAGTGCCGTCGGCGCGGCTCTCCAGGCGTTCCGCCAGGGCGCGGGTGGCTCCCAGGGTGCGGTTCAGCTCGCTGCTGCTGCGCTGGGTGTCGGCCTCCAGCCGCGTCGCCAGACGACGGGTGGCAGCCAGGGTCTGGTCCAGCTGATCGAGGCTGCGGGGCAGGCGAGTCTCCGCCAGGTTGAGGCCGCTGCTGAGGGCCCGCTGGAGGGGGATGCGGCTGCTGGCAACCTCAGCGAGCAGGTCCTCGAGATCCGGACGACTGGTGAACACGAGCGTCTCGCCATCGCCGATCGGCGGCTGACCCACCGCCGCCGGATCGGGCGTGATGGCGATGTAGCTGTCGCCCAGCAGCCCGACCTGGGCCAGCTCCGCCCGGCTGCGGCGCCCCACCATGGAGCGGTAAGGATCCCGCAGCTCCAGTTCCACCAGCACCTGGGCATCAGGCTGAAGCAGGATGCGGCGCACCTGGCCCACGGCGAACCCCGAGATCCGCACCGCCATGCCCGTCTGCAGGCCGGCGGCATCGAGGGTGCGGAACTGCAGCCGCACGCTTGGCGCCAACCAACTGTTGGAGCGGGCGATGCCCACCACGAACAGCCCCAGCAATCCCACCGCCCCCGCCAGGAAAACCAGGCTCTGGAGGCCAGGACGGCGCTGCGCTGCGGTCGGTGTCAAGGTCAGCTCCCTCCCAGCCGCAGGGGATCGACGACGATCGTCCAGAGCAGGTCAATGCAGAACAGCATCCCCAGGCCCAGCAGGAATGAGCGGGACAGGCGGGAGGCCATCGCCATGGCGCCGGCCGAAGAGCGCCTCCCCTGCTGCAGGCAGATGGCGGCGGTGATCGCGCCATAGAGGCCCGCCCTGGCCAGGGTGGCGGCGAAGCGGGCCGGCTCCAGCTGGCCAACCAGGAAGCCCACTTCCGCCACCACATCGCCCTGGTTGAGGGTGAGGCTGGCCGTGAGGATCACAGCGGCCATGTAATAGAGCAGCAGCACGATGCTCAGCAGCCCACTGGCCAGCAGCTCGGGCCCCCAGGAGCCGGGGGAACGCCGTTCCCCCAGCAGCCGCGGACCGTCCCGAAGCAACAGCAGCAGGCTGACCAGCAATGGGCCCAAGAAAAGCAGCGTCCGCACCGCCAGCAACTCGACCGTGAGCCTGGACAGCTGTTGCAGCGGACTGCGCAGCAGCTCAATGAAGCCAAGGCAGACCACAACACCAGTCCCCGTCACCGTGGCGACGAGGCGCCCATCCAGACGCTCAAAGCGGCGGATCAGCCTGGGGATCGGTTCATCACTCACCGCGGCCATCGGCGCTGGCGCCAGGATGGCACCCATCCTGGGATGGGGCGATGGGCAGCAAGCTGAGGGTCGGGGTCGCAGGGCCGGTGGGATCGGGAAAGACGGCCCTGGTGGATGCCCTCTGCCGCCGCCTGCGGGAACGGTTGCAGCTCGCCGTCGTCACGAACGACATCTACACCCAGGAGGATGCCCAGTTTCTGACCAAGGCCGGCTCCCTGGCCCCCGAGCGGATCCGGGGGGTCGAGACCGGGGGCTGCCCCCACACCGCCATCCGTGAGGACTGTTCGATCAATCGGGCCGCGGTGCAGGAGTTGGAGGAGGCCTTCCCGGACCTGGATCTGGTGCTGGTGGAAAGCGGTGGCGACAACCTGGCGGCCAGCTTCAGCCCGGAGCTGGTGGATCTCTGCATCTACGTGATCGACGTGGCCGCCGGCGACAAGATCCCTCGCAAGGGAGGGCCTGGCATCACCCGCTCCGACCTGCTCGTGATCAACAAGATCGACCTGGCTCCCATGGTGGGCGCCAGCCTCTCGGTGATGCAAGCAGACACCGAACGCATGCGCGGTGGTCGCCCCTGGTGCTTCACGAATCTGCGCAGCGGCGAAGGGCTGGATCGTGTCGAAAGCTTCCTGCTGCGGCAGCTGCCCGCAACCGCCACTTCCTGACCCCCACCCCCCGGTCCACAAAGTTCAGAACGGCGATTCTCACCCTTTCATCACCAGAGCTATAGGCAAGGCTACCTATCGACAGGAAAAGCACGTGCAAATCCTCACTCCGGCAGGCCCTCGGTCAGTTTCTGTCTCATTGGATACCGGGGGTAATCGCGTCCTTCTTTACCTTTCCTTTTGCCGTCGGTTACGGCGACTACAATTCATCTTGAACAGGCTTCAATGTCTCTGCATCTTTCAAGGCGACTGACAGCTGCTCTCGCCGTAACTGCTGTGAGCGTCACCCTCGTCTCCTGTGGCGGCGAGTCCGGGGCAGGCGGCGATTTTGATGGTGAAGTGAAGGTTGGCATCCTTCATTCCCTCAGTGGCACCATGGCCATTTCCGAAACGACTTTGAAAGAAGTCGAGGAAATGGCGATCAAGGAGATCAATGATGCCGGCGGTGTCAAAGTCGGCGACAAGTCGTACAAGATCGTCCCTGTCATCGAAGACGGCGCCTCCGACTGGCCCACGTTTGCCGAAAAAGCCCAGAAGCTGATCGACTCCGACAAGGTTGCCGTGGTCTTCGGCGGCTGGACCTCGGCCAGCCGCAAAGCGATGCTGCCGGTCTTCGAGTCGAAGAACCACATGCTCTTCTACCCGATTCAGTACGAGGGTCAGGAGTGCTCCAGGAACATCTTCTACACCGGTGCTGTTCCGAACCAGCAGGCCGAGCCTGCGGTGCAGTGGCTGATGGACAAGTTCGGCGACAAGCTGGGCAAGAAGGTCTATCTGGTCGGTTCCGACTACGTGTATCCACGTACAGCCAACACCATCATCAAGGAGCAGATGAAAGCCCTCGGCGGTGAGACCGTCGGCGAGGATTACATCCCTCTCGGCAACACCGAGGTGGCTCCGATCATCGCCAAGATCAAGAAGGCATTCCCGGATGGTGGGATCATCATCAACACCCTGAACGGGGACTCCAACGTCGCCCTGTTCAAGCAGTTCAAGGCTTCGGGTATCGACCCGGCCAAGTATCCGATCATGTCCTTCTCCATCGCGGAAGAAGAGATTCGTCAGATCGGACCGGAGTACACCACCGGCACCTATGCCGCCTGGAACTTCTTCATGAGCCTGGACACCCCGGCCTCCAAGAAGTTCACCGCCGACTTCCAGGCCATGTATGGCGCCGATCGGGTCACGGGTGACCCGGCCGAATCCGCGTACAACATGGTTTACCTCTGGAAGAACGCCGTCGAGAAGGCCGGAACCTTCGAAGATCTCGACAAGGTCCGCACTGACATGATCGGGATCACCTTCGCCGCTCCCCAGGGCGAAATCAAGATGTTCCCCAACCACCACACCTCCGAGCGGGTCCTCATCGGCGAGGCTGAGAACTCCGGCCAATTCAAGATTCTCTACGACAGCGTCAAGGCCATCCCCCCGATCCCCTGGAACCAGTTCGTTCCTGAGACCAAGGGATTCACCTGCGACTGGACCCAGGACCGTCCTGACGCCGGCAAGTTCAAGATGTGATCACGGAAAATCCGTGATTGCATGAAAAACAGGTGGTTCCTTCGGGAACCACCACTTTCCGGTTCATCGCACCACCACGTTCGACCCGATCGAGCGCTGCCAAGGCAACGTTCGATCTAACGTTCAACAATCATTCCGTTGGAACTTTTCTTTTCTCAGATACTCGATGGTCTGAGCATCGGTTCTGTGCTGCTGCTTGCAGCCACAGGCCTGGCCATCGTTTTCGGCTTGATGGGCGTCATCAATCTCGCCCACGGGGAGTTCATGATGCTCGGGGCCTACGTGACCTATGTGGTGCAGTCGGCCTTCAAGCCCATGGGTGGTGTGATTTTCGAACTGTATTTTCCGGTCTCACTGGTTCTGGCCTTCATTGTGACGGCACTGATCGGGGTCCTACTGGAGAGAACGTTGATCAGGCAGCTCTACGGCCGCCCCCTTGAAACACTGTTGGCCACGTGGGGGGTCAGCCTGATTCTCATCCAGCTGATACGGAGTGTCTCAACCGCGATGATGCTCGGCATCATCGTCGGCGTCGTGGTTGGTTTTCTCCTATCCAAGGTACTCCGGGCCAAGTTCTCAGAGAAGCCCTTCTTCACCTATCTCAACGGACTCGCTTGGGCCATCTCCATCGGCATTGGCCTGATCGCCGTTAACCTGCTCGATCAGATTCGGCCGCTGTCCAAGGCCTGGTTCGGCCCCCGCAACATTGATGTCACCGCGCCCAAGTGGCTGCAGGGAAGCTGGGGAGCGATCGGCGGCATCGAGCTTCCTGGTCTGCGCATCTTCATCATTCTCCTGTCGGCCCTGTTGCTGCTGGCCACCTATTGGTTTCTCAACAAAAGCGTCTGGGGGCTGCGCATCCGGGCTGTCACCCAGAACCGCCAGATGAGCAACTGCCTCGGCATTCCCACCGACCGCGTTGACAGCATCACCTTCGGCATCGGATCCGGACTGGCCGGGGTGGCCGGTTGTGCCATCACCCTGCTGGGGTCCGTAGGCCCGAACCTTGGGGCGGCCTACATCGTGTCCTGCTTCATGGTGATCGTTCTCGGCGGAGTGGGCAATCTGCTGGGCACGGTGCTGGCCTCCCTGCTGCTGGGCATCATCCAGTCGGTGATCGGTTCCGGCACCTTGCTGACGATCTTCCCGGACATGCCATTGGCGGCCAAGGGCGTGATCGAGTTCTTCGCCACCACAAGCATGTCGCTGGTGCTGGTGTTCATCTTCATCATCGTGTTCCTTCAGTTCCGCCCCAACGGCATGTTCCCCCAGAAGGGTCGCTCGGTCGATGCCTGACCCACTCCCTCCAACCCTCTGCAGATTCCCGTTCCATCTCCCCACCAGGAGGCCCTACCTGTGAAACTTTTCCAAAGACTCGTCCCCTGGATTCTGCTGGCGATCGCCCTGTTCATCCTTCCGGCGGCGCTCGACGACTTCCGTCTCAACCTCTTCGGCCGCTATTTCGCGCTCTCGATCACGGCCCTGGCGATCGACCTGATCTGGGGCTACACCGGTCTGCTGAGCCTGGGACAGGGGATCTTCTTTGCACTGGGGGGCTACGCGGTGGCCATGAACCTGATGCTCAACACCAAGAGCCTGGCGGGGGGCAATGGCATCCCCAAGTTCTTTGAGAACTACGGTGTTGCCCAGCTTCCTTTCTTCTGGCAGCCCTTCTGGTCGCCTGTCTTCACCCTGATCGCCATCTGGGTGATTCCTGCCGTCGTGGCGGGTGTGGTGGGTTGGTTGATCTTCAGAAATCGCATCAAGGGGGTGTATTTCTCGATCATCACCCAGGCGGCGCTGATGGTCTTCTTTCACTTTTTCAACGGTCAGCAGAAACTCTTCGACGGCACCAACGGTCTAAAAACCAGCACGACCGAGCTGTTCGGCCAACTGGTGGGTTCGCCCGACATGCAGGTGTGGTTTTACCGCCTCACGGTGCTTCTGCTACCCCTGGCCTTCCTGGTCTGTCGCTACTTCACCAGCGGTCGCTTCGGTGATGCTCTGATTGCCATCCGGGATGACGAAAGCCGGCTGCGCTTCGCCGGATTCAACCCCGTTCCCTTCAAAACCATCGTCTTTCTGGTGGCAGGGGCCCTGTGCGGGATCTCCGGAGCTCTCTATACAGTCCAGACTGGCATCGTCTCGCCCCAGTACATGTCGATCTCCTTCTCTATCGAGATGGTGATCTGGGTCGCCGTGGGCGGGCGGGGCACCCTGGTGGGCCCGATCATCGGAGCCACCCTGGTGAACTACCTGCGCAGCCTGGTGAGTGAGGCCCTGCCTGAGGCCTGGCTATTTGTGCAGGGGGCCCTGTTCATCTTCGTGGTGGTTCTGATGCCGGATGGCATCTACGGCTGGATCACCAAAGGTGGCTTCCGTACCTTCCTGGCCGCCTTCGGCATCGCCAAAAAGTCCAATACTTACCCCCAGCTGGACAAGGAGGCCATTCCCGTGGATTAGTCCTCCAGGGAACTCCTCCTGGCTTTTCTGCTGTGACTACTGTTTCGATTTCGCACCTTTCCGATGTCCATGTCAGAACCTCTCCTCGAGCTCAATGACGTCAGCGTGAGTTTCGACGGCTTCTATGCCCTTACAGACCTCAGTCTGAAGCTCTACAAGGGTGAGTTGAAGTCCATCATCGGCCCCAACGGTGCTGGCAAGACCACCTTTCTGGATGTGATCACAGGCAAGGTGCGGCCCACCAAAGGAACGGTGTCCTTCAAGGGGAAGTCTCTGCTTGGCGTCTCCGAGCAGAAGATCTCTCGCGGGGGAATCGGCCGCAAGTTTCAGACGCCTCGGGTGTTTGAAAATCTCACCGTGCTGCGAAACCTGGAGTTATCCGCTTCGCCTGTCAAGAATGCCATCAGCCTGCTGGGCTCCGGCCTGCCCCAGTCGTCGAAGGATGAAGTGCATCGGATCATGAATTACGTGGGTCTGACGCCCTTCGCCACCGTCAAGGCCGGCTCCCTCTCCCACGGCCAGAAGCAGTGGCTGGCGATCGCCTCTCTCGTGGCCCAGGCCCCCGAAGTGCTGCTTCTGGATGAACCCGTCGCTGGCCTCACCGACGAGGAAACCCTGCGCACGGCCGAGCTGATCAAGTCCCTGGCCGGCGACCACACCGTGGTGGTGATCGAACACGACATGGAGTTCATCCGCGACCTGGGTTTCGACGTCACCGTGTTGCACCAGGGTCAGGTGCTCACGGAAGGGCCACTGGAGAAGGTGAAATCCGACCCACGGGTGATCGAGGTCTACCTGGGGCCGCCCGAACAGTAATCGCTTCTTGACCATCACCCACCGACCCCATGTCCCCCACCAGCTCCCAACCCCTGCTCCAGGTCTCCGACCTGAATGTCTATTACGGAGAGAGCCATATTCTCCGCAACGTCGATCTTTCCATCGACGAAGGCAAGATGGTCTGCCTGATCGGCCGTAACGGCGTCGGCAAAACCACCTTCCTCAAGACCGTCATCGGCCTGCTCCAGCAGCGCTCGGGGACGATCCATTACCAGGATGGCCAGCTCACCAACCAGCCGCCCTACAAGCGGGCCCGCTCAGGAATCGGCTACGTGTCCCAGGGCCGCGACATCATTCCCCAGGTGACTGTCAAGGAAAATCTGCTGCTCGGCATGGAGGCCTTGCCTGGGGGCCTTGAAAAGAACCGCCACATCGATCCGCTGATCTTCGATCTGTTCCCGATCCTCGAGAAGTTCCTCAAGCGCAAAGGGGGCGACCTCAGTGGCGGTCAACAGCAACAGCTGGCCATCGCCCGCGCCCTGCTGGGCAAGCCCAAGCTGTTGCTCCTGGATGAACCCACAGAAGGGATTCAACCCTCCATCATCCTCGACATCGAGCATGCCGTGCAGCGGATCATGAAGGAAACCGGCATCAGCGTGTTGCTGGTGGAGCAGCACTTGCACTTTGTGCGCCAATCCGACTTCTATTACGCCATGCAGCGCGGCGGCATCGTCTCCAGTGGCCAGACCGACAAGCTCTCCGATGACGTGATCAAGGAATTCCTGACGGTCTGAGGCCGGGGGCCTCGGGCCTCAGCAGCCGCGATTGAGCATCCAGGGACGGGTGCCGCTTTCTTT
Source organism: Cyanobium sp. Aljojuca 7A6 (assembly GCF_024346455.1). Classification (GTDB taxonomy): domain Bacteria; phylum Cyanobacteriota; class Cyanobacteriia; order PCC-6307; family Cyanobiaceae; genus Cyanobium. The sequence goes on along the minus strand of NZ_JAGQCY010000017.1, from coordinate 12,990 downwards.
CAGCCGCTGCTTGCCGGCCACTTCCTTGGTTTCCTTGCGCACCAGGCGCGGTCCGGATTGTTCCTGCTTCAGCCTGAGGGGGCCACTGAGCGACATCACAGGCGTGAAGACCCGGACGCCTTCCGCGGTGCAGGTCGGGCAGTTGGTCTCCTTTTGGCGCTCATCAATGCTGCGCCAGACTTCGTAGTTCTCGCAGCCATTGCTGCAGCTGTATTCGTAGACAGGCATCGAGCAAATGGGAAGAGGGATGGGGAGCAAACGGTGTCACAAAAGAAAAGGGGCCTGACACTCAGGCCCCGATTCCCGGTGACTGATCAACAGGGCAGGATGTCCTGATCGAAGATCGAGGTGGGAATGGCCAGGGTGCAGCAGGCGTTGGGGATGTCAACAATGCCGCTGATCCTGCCTTCCACCGGCGCACAACTCAGCAGCAGGTAGGCCTGTTCGCCGGTGTAGCCGAACTTCTTGAGGTACTCGATGGCGTTGAGGCAGGCACGACGGTAGGCGATGTGCACATCCATGTAGTACTGCTTGCCTTCGAATTCATCAACGGAGATGCCTTCAAAGACCAGGTAGTCGCTGTAGTGGGGTTCCACCGGGCTGGTTTTGAACATGGGGTTGACCATCCCATACTTCGCCATGCCACCTTTGATGATCTCCACATGGAGATCAAGATAGCCAGACATCTCGATGGCGCCGCAGAAGGAGATCTCCCCATCCCCCTGGGAGAAGTGGATATCACCCATCGAGAGCTTGGCGCCTTCGACATAGACGGGGAAGTAAATCCGCGTGCCCTTGGTGAGGTTCTTGATGTCGCAGTTGCCGCCGTGTTCCCGGGGCGGCACGGTACGGGCCGCTTCGTTGGCCACCCGCTGAAACTCACTGGAGGGGAGGGTGCCGAGGATGGCGCTGTTGGGGTTGGGAAGGGCCGCCAGCACAGGCTCACTGCCCGAGAGGCCGGCGCCGTAGGTGCGGCGATCGGGGGCGGTCTGCACCAGTTCCGTCTCGCGACGGTTCCACTCATTGAGCAACTCCTGGGAAGGGGCGCAACCGATCAGACCCGGGTGGGTGATGCCGGCGAAGCGCACGCCAGGAATGTGGCGGGAGGAGGTGTAGATGCCTTCCAGATCCCAGATCGCCTTGGCGGCCTTGGGATAGTGATCGGTGAGGAAGCCACCACCGTTCTCCTTGGCAAAGATGCCTGTGAAACCCCATTCGTCCCCCTGCAGGGCACCGACATCAAGAATGTCGACCACAAGAATGTCTCCGGGCTGGGCCCCGTTGACCCAGATCGGTCCACTCAGGACGTGGACAACCTCCAGATTGACATCTTCGATGTCTTTGGGGTCGTCGTTGTTCTTGATCTGGCCATCGGTCCAGTCCTTGCATTCGATCCGGAACACGTCACCAGGATTCACCGAGGCCACAGCCGGGATTTCGGGATGCCAACGGTTGTGACCGGGCATGTCCTGCTGATCCATCGGCTTGGTGAGATCGACGGAGAAGAGTGTTTTTGGCATCGAGAAACCGAGGCGCAGTGTCCTCTCCATCCAAAAGGATGACCTGCGGCTCTAAAGTGCCTGTTGCTACCGAATATCAGCGACCCAGGACCTGCCTAGGGGATCGAATTAGGAATCATTATCAGGCTTGAGGAGGGATTCAGGTTGATTGGCCGTCAGGACAATCAGGTGTCATCAAAATCGCCTTTGCGGCACAGATTGTCTTTCAGTCGTGAGACCCAGCCACTGGGTTCAAGCGTTCCAGTCTTTTCCGTTCGACCATCAAAATGAAACAGGAACTGCCAGCGGTCCTTAACTGGGTATGTTCTTTTGGCGTTGAGATCGCTGATCGGATCTCCATAGATGTTGTCATAGGTTTGCCAGCCCGGCTCTCCCTTGACACTGCAGATCGCCGTGACTTCATACATCTTGCCTTTGGCCCCATCGGCCTCTGTTGTGATCTTCACAACGCCCTTGTGCAGGCCATTGGCGATCCCTGGCGTGAAGGCTCTGACGAGCTCCACCTGGCTTCCATCCACGCTTACCAACAGGTCGCCCGGTTTGGCGTTCTGGGCGGCCACCTCCCTGGAGGTGGAACCGCAACCGGCGGCCAGGGCCACGCCCAGACAGGCCAGCCATCCCGCCAGGTGCTTCCGGGACCCCAGGCCCCCCACAGCGTTGGACAAGGTGATCGATCGGCTCGCCGGCCAACCTATGACGACGCCAGCAACTGCTCCCACAGGTCCTCGGCCCCGCTCGGCAGGGGCAGATCACGGCCCTCGCAGCGGCGGATCGGCCGGCAGCCCAGGCTGTTGATCAGCAGGGCCCCCTCGCTGGCCAGCAGGTCCGCGAGGACCAAGCGGCCCTCGCACGCCAACCCCAGAGCCAGGGCTCGGCCCCGCATCACCCCCGGCAGGCAGCCGCTGGCCAGGGGCGGTGTGATCCACCCAGCCCCCCGCCGCACCAGGAGGTTGGCGCTGGTGCCGCAGCAGAGATCACCGCCGCCCCCGAGCAGCAGGGCGTCGTCGGCGCCGGCGGCCCTGGCCTCGCGCAGGGCCTGGATGGCGCCGGCGTAGGCGAAGGTTTTGCAGCGGCTGACCAGGCTGCCTGAGTTGCGCCGCTCCAGGCGGCTGACGATCACCGCCAGCGGCGTGCTGGCGCGCGTCCAGGGGCTCAGCTGCAACCAGAAGCGATGCCGCCCCTGGGGTTCGCCCGGCCCCGGCAGGGCGAGGCCCCTCTGGCCGCCGCCACTCCCCCGGCTCCAGTTGAGACGCAGGGCGCCATCGCCGCAAAGGCCGCTGCGGGCCACGGCCTCCGAGAGCAGGGGCAGCACCCGGTCGGCGCCGGGGGGAGCCGCCAGGCCCAGGCTGGCGGCGGCGGCCTGCCAACGCCCCAGGTGCTCCGCCAGCAGCCGGGGGCACCCGGCCTGGATCAGCACCGTTTCAAACAGGCCATCGGCCAGCAGCAGGCCCCGGTCGTTCAGGGGCAGGCTGAGCTGGTCCGGGTCGCCCCAGGTTCCGTCCGGCGCCGGCGCATCGATCCAGGCGATGGCCCTGGGGTCCGGGCCAGTGGGGCCGCCGCCGCTCATGCCAGGGCCTCCAACAGCGGTTCGATCTTCCAGCCCATCTCCCGGGCCTCCCCCGCCGGGTCGGAATCGGCGACGATGCCGCCGCCGGCATGCAGCCGCAGGCGACGACCCTTCTGCAACAGGGTGCGGATGAGGATGCTGCTGTCGAAGCCGCCATCGGCCCCGAGGTGAAACAGGGAGCCGCAATAGGGGCCCCGCGGCACCGGCTCGAGCTGGTTGAGGCGCCGGCAGGCGCGCACCTTGGGAGCACCGGTGATCGACCCCCCCGGCCAGCAGGCCCGCAGCAGGTCCACCAGGCCCCGGCCGGCGGCGAGCTGGCCCATCACCACCGAGGTGAGGTGGTGCACATGGGCGTAGCTCTCCAGCCCCAGCAGCTGGGGCACGTGCACCGACCCGGGCACGCAGACCCGGCCCAGGTCGTTGCGCAGCAGGTCGACGATCATCACGTTCTCGGCCCGGTCCTTGGGGTCGCAGATCAGGGCGGCGGCACTGGCGGCATCGGCCTCGGGGTCGCCATGGCGCGGCCGGGTGCCCTTGATCGGCCGCGTCTCCACCCGCCCATCCGGGTGCAGGCGCAGGAAGCGCTCAGGGGAGGCCGAGATCACCGCCTCCTCCCCGGCGATCGCCAGGCCCGCGAAGGGGGCCGGCCCGTGCCGGACCAGGCGGCTGTAGAGCGTCAGGGGATCGGCCTGCTGCGGCCGCAGGCTCTCACAGCAGGCCGTGAGGTTGGCCTGAAACAGATCACCGGCGGCGATCCAGTCGCGCAGGATCCGTACCTTCCCGGCGTAGTCCTCCGGGGAGGTGTGCCAATGCCAGTCACCGCGCGCGATGCCGGCCCCGTCGGCCGGGCGCTCTCCGGCTTCGGCCTCTGCCGCGGCCACCGCCAAGGCCACCGCCGCGACCGTGGCGGGATCCTCCAGCAGGCGGACCATGGCCGCCAACCGGGCGGGGTCGCGGCCCTCGAGCCAGAGCCGCTGCTCGCCCCGATCAAAGTGGATCAGGGGGTCATGGCGGGCCGCCCACAGGCTGGCCATGTCGGAGAGCTGCCAGTGGTCAGCGGGCTCCACCCAGGCCCCGGCCTCGTAGCCGAGCCAGCCCAGCCACGGCCCCCCCTGGCGCTCCAGGTCCGCCAGGGCAGCGAAGGGATCGCCCGCCCCTGGGGTGCCCGGAAGGCCCCGGCAGACCACCCGGGCCACCGGATCCACCCCGAGCACGCCGCGGCGGCCGAGGCGGCTGCCGTCGCCATCGAGCAGCACCAGCCCGTCCTGGCCGAAGTTCACCGCCAGCACCCGGGCCAGGGAGCGGGGCTCCAGCCAAGGAAGCGGCACGCTCTTCAACGGCCGGCTCCAGCGCGGATGGCAGCGCTGGCCAGGTCGGTCCGGCCGGCAGCGACCAGGGCGGCATCGCGGATGCGGCAGCTGTCGCAGCGGCCGCAGGGGAGGTCTGCCCCGCTGTAGCAGCTCCAGGTGGCCGCGATCGGCACCCCCAGTCGCAGCGCTTCGCGCACGATGGTGGTCTTGTCCCAGGCCACCAGCGGCGCCCAGAGGCGGGCCCCATGGCCCTGGCGCCCCGCCTTGCTGGCCAGGTCGGCCAGGCTCTGGAAGGCGGCCAGGTAATCGGGGCGGCAATCGGGATAGCCGGAGTAATCCACCGCATTGACCCCGAGCACCAGGCGGCCGGCACCACGGGCTTCGGCCAGGCTGAGCCCCAGGGCGATGAAGACCGTGTTGCGGCCGGGCACGTAGGTGCTGGGGATCACCCCGTCGCTCACCCCCTCCTCAGGCACGGGGATGGCCGGATCGGTGAGGGCCGAGCCGCCCCAGGCCGCCAGGTTCACGGCGATCACGTGGTGTTCCTCGAGGGCCAGGGCGGCGGCCACCGTGGCGGCGGCGGCGAGCTCGCGCCGGTGGCGCTGGCCGTAATCGAAGGAAAGGCCGATCACCCTGTGGCCCGCCTCGATCGCCAGGGCGGCGGCGGTGGCCGAATCGAGACCGCCCGAGAGCAGGGCGACGGCGAGGGGCGTGGCAGAGGGGGGCGTGGGTGGGGGGGGCGTGATGGGGCCGGTGGGCGCAAGATGCCCCCATTGTGGAAGCGGCCGGAGGGGGCGGAAGATGCCATCGTGATTCCATGAGGATCCCCATGGCCCACGCCCTGCGCCGCGCCCGCCTCACGGCGGCCACCGCCAGCGTCATCGTCACCCTGCCGTCCCTGCTCGCGGGGTGGGGGGCTCCGGCCATGGCCATCCCCCAGCTGGATCTCAAGGCCTACCCACCGGCGGCCGCCGGCCAGACCCGCTGGGTGATCCAGTTGCCCGGCGTGCTGCCGCCCGGCACCGATCCGCGCCTCTCCCCCCACCCGAGCGACTGGCGGGTGCAACTGATCCCCGGCCGGGAAGTGAAGGCCGACTGCAACCAGCAGGCCTTCCGCGGCCGCTTCCGCGCCAGCAAGCTGAAGGATCTCGGCGTCAGCGTCTACACCGTGAGCGATGTGGGCCCCATGGTGACCACCCTGATGGCCTGCCCCCCCGGCCAGGCCAAGCGCAGTGTGTTCGTGCCCATGGGCAGCAGGCCCTTCGTGGTGCCCTACGACGCCAGCCGGCCGATCGTCGTGTACACCCCCAAGGATCTGCAGCTGCGCTGGCGGCTGTGGAAAGCCGAGAAGGTGCAGCAGCCGGCCCAGGCCCTCTGAGGCTTCAGCGCACCCCCAGCCCCTTGTGGAGCTGCAGGCCAAGCCGCCAAGCCGGATGGGACTGCACATAATCAATCGCCAGACTCTGGCCCTCGGCGCTCTGCCAGCCGGGCTGCAGCAGCAGCACAGGCGCTTCCGAGCCGCTGCCTCTCCGGATCAGGCTGGCGGCGCGGGCCATGGCGTCGGCGAAGCCAAGGTCAGCCGGCTCATGCACGACGACCTTGAGTTCGTGGCAATGGCGGAGCAGGACCTCCACCGGGGGCCGATGGCGTTTCGGCGAGAGGGTGATCCAGTCGAAGCAGCCACTGAAAGGGCCCACGCCGCTGGTTTCGAGATGCAGCGGCAGACCCACTGGAGCCAGGGCGGCGCAGAGGGCGTCGAGGGGCTGCTGCAGGGGCTCGCCGCCGGTGATCACCACAAAGGCCGCACCAGCGGCGGCGGCAGCGGTGGCCTCGGCCACCAGGTCGCCCAGGGGACGCCGCGGATGGGCCGCCTCCGGCCAGGAGTGCTTGGTGTCGCACCAGGGGCAGCCCACATCACAGCCCGCCAGGCGGATGAAGAAGGCGCTGCGGCCGGCATGGACACCCTCCCCCTGCAGGGAGTGAAAGGTTTCCACCACAGGCAGCGCCGGCAGGGCTGGGGCAGGGACGGGCAGGGCGGGATCAAGCCGGAAGATCCCTTCAGCCTGCCACCGGGGGGGCCTCTCAACCGCCGCCATGACGATCGGCCTGCAGGAGTTCCAGATTCAGCCCCGCCCCGAGGAACTGGCGAAAATCCTGATCCAATGTGACCATCCGGGTGGAAGTGCTGATGGCGAAGGCCGCCAGGTAGGCCTCCATCCAGCGTTTCGGTGCGGCCACGGCGAGACCAGCCAAACGCCACCAGAGCCCCTCCATCCCGATCGACTCGTCCACCAGGTCCACCTTGGGCAGGGCCTGAATGGCCACCAATGCAGCCAGCGCATCTTGATTCGTGATCGCCGCGGCTTGGTAGGCCGTGAAGATCGCCGGGGTGGAGACCAGCCGCAGAAAGCTCTGCTGGGTGGCTCGGCAGATCAGGGCCGGAGCCGCGGGCGTGGCCCGAAGCAGCACCGTCTGGGCGCTGTGATGGGCTGGATGGGCGGCGAAGGCCGCCGCCACCCACACATTCACATCAAGAAGAGAGGCCGGCACGACGGAGGTCCTCCAACGCGAGTCCCTGCTGCTCCAGTTGCAGGGCCGTGGCCAGATCGATTCGCGGCCGGCCGCTGGCTGGCTCACAGCGGAACACCGGCAGCCCGGCCGAATCAACCATCACCCCATCGCTGACGGAGGGCACAGACACCGTCGTGCCGCCATGGAGGCCCTGACGGATGAACTCAGCCACGAACTCCTTGAGGGTGCGCCCCTGCTGAAGGGCCCGTTGCTTGGCCTGGCGCACGAGGTGGTCCGGCAGGTCGAGGGTCGTTTTCATCAGCCCAGGGGCGCTGACAACCCAGTTCACGCGCGAGCCAGCAAGCTGGGTCAGCCGTTGGCTGGCGGGCTACTTCCCTGCCGGCGTCAGGCCTGCACGGTCATCGCCGGGGGAGCGGCAGCGGCCTGGGCCTGCTGGCCGTTGCGGGAGGCCACCTCACCACGCCGCTGCTGGGCCGCCTCGATCAGGCCCCGGAAGAGGGGATGGGGCTTGCCGGGGCGGGACAGGAACTCCGGGTGGAACTGGCAGGCGGTGAAGAAGGGATGGTCCTTCAGCTCGATCAGCTCCACCAGGCGGCCGTCGGGGGAGGTGCCACTGATCTCGTAGCCCGATTCCAGGAACAGGGAGCGGTAGGCGTTGTTGAACTCGTAGCGGTGCCGATGGCGCTCGTAGACCACCTCCTCGCCGTAGAGGCGCTGGGCCATGGTGCCCGCGGTCAGCCGGCAGGGGTAGACGCCCAGCCGCATCGTGCCGCCCAGATCCACCACGTCCTGCTGTTCGGGCAGCAGGTGGATGACGGGGTGCGGGGTGGCGCGGTCGAGCTCGGCGCTGGTGGCCCCCTCCAGGCCGGCCTGGTGCCGGGCCCACTCGATCACGGCGCACTGCATGCCGAGGCAGAGCCCCAGGAACGGCACCCGCTGCTCGCGGGCCCAGCGGATGGACGCCACCTTGCCGTCGACACCGCGGTGGCCGAAGCCGCCTGGCACCACCACCGCATCCATACCGTGCAGCAGGGCGTCGGCGCCCTGGCTCTCGATCTGCTCGGCGCAGACCCAGTGGAGATCGAGGGAGGCATCCCGCTCCAGGCAGGCGTGGCGCAGGGCCTCCACCACCGAGAGGTAGGCGTCGTTGAGCTGCACGTACTTGCCCACCAGGGCCACCTTCACGGCAGGGCCGGGGTGGCGCAGCTTCTCCACCAGGTCGGCCCAGCGGGCCATGTCGCTGTCGTGGTCGACCAGGGAAAGGACATCGAGCACCTGGCGGCAAAGGCCCTCGCTCTCCATCGCCAGGGGCACCGCGTAGATGCTGTCGGCATCGAGGGCCTGGATCACGGCGCCGGCCGGCACACCGCAGAAGCCGCCGATCTTGGCCTTGAGGTCGGTGCTGATCGGCCGGTCGCTGCGGCAGACGAGCACGTCGGGCTGGATGCCGATCGAGCGCAGCTCCTTCACCGAATGCTGGGTGGGCTTGGTCTTGAGTTCGCCGGAGGTGCCGATGAACGGCAGCAGGGTGACGTGCACATACGCCAGGTCTTGGCGGCCGACGTCGCCGCGGAATTCGCGGATCGCCTCCAGGAACGGCAGCGATTCGATGTCGCCCACCGTGCCGCCGATCTCGGTGATCACCACGTCGGCGCCGCTGTTGGCCGCCACCCGGTGGATGCGCTCGCGGATCTCGCCGGTGATATGGGGGATCACCTGGACGGTGCCGCCGTTGTAGTCGCCGCGGCGCTCCTTGTTGATCACCGCCTGGTAAATCGAGCCGGTGGTCACGCTGTTGAGGCGCGACATGGCCGTGTCGGTGAAGCGCTCGTAATGGCCCAGGTCCAGGTCGGTCTCGGCGCCGTCCTCGGTGACGAACACCTCACCGTGCTGGTAGGGGCTCATCGTGCCCGGATCCACGTTCAGGTAGGGATCCAGCTTCAGGATCGAGACGCTGTAGCCGCGCGATTTCAGCAGCCGCCCGAGGCTGGCGGCCACGATGCCCTTGCCGATGCTGGAGACCACCCCGCCGGTGACAAAGACGAACTTCGCGGCATGGCCCCGCGGGGCGGACGGTGCGGACATCGGGCCTGGCGCTGATCCCCCAATCTACCGACCCCTTCCAGTCCGCCTCCGGGCCTGGACCGGCGCAGAGCTCACGCCTCGAGCAGGCTCCGCAGCATCCAGGCGGTCTTCTCATGGATCTGGAGCCGTTGGGTGAGCAGGTCGGCGGTGGGCTGGTCGTTGGCCCCATCGGCAATGGTGAACACCGAGCGGATCGTGCGGGCCACGGCCTCGTGACCCTCCACCAGCTCGCGCACCATGGCCAGGGCGGCGGGCACCCCTTCGGCCTCGGGGACCGAAGAAAGACCGGCATAGATGGAGCCGCCGTAGGGGGCGGGGAAGCCGAGGGCGCGGATGCGCTCGGCGATCAGGTCGAGGGCGGTCCAGAGCTCGGTGTACTGGTCCATGAACATCAGATGGAGCGTATTGAACATCGGCCCGGTGACGTTCCAGTGGAAGCCGTGGGTCTTGGCGTACAACACGGTGCTGTCAGCCAGGACGCGTCCGAGGCCCTCGGTGATCTGCTGGCGCTGCTCGGCCGGAATGCCGATGTCGATGGCGGGAGCGGTGATGGCCATGGCGGGGGAGCGGGAGGCATCACTCTAAGACGAAGTGAGTCCGTTTAACAGGGCCTGAGCCCCGTCCTACCGTGAGCCGGCAACGCTTCGGGGCCCCGGAGCGTTGCCGGGCTGGCACCGCAGACCCGTCATCCCGCAGGTCGTTTGGCACTGTGGAACGGTATGGGGCAGCGCCCAAGGGCTGCGGGCAACGGCTCCAGGGGGATCCCGAGGACTCGTTCTGCGCTGGCCGGAGCGGAACCGATGGGCGCCCATCACGAAACCGTGGTGCTGCACGATCTGCTGGCCTGACAGCAGGACGAGGCGGCAATGGGTGCCACTTGAAACCGCACGGCCGCCCCAACGCCATGGGCAGCCGTCATCCGATGCAGGCCGTGATTTAAGTCCTGGACGTGGCCGGCTCAGTCGTTGACACCCGATGCAGTGCGGTGGATGGGCCGGCACGGGGCAAGCGCTCCTGCCGGCGTGAGCTCGATCGCCAGATGGAGAGCGACGCAACGCTTTGAGGCCGCCAGCTAGAAGCGCGGATGGGGTTGACAAGTCTGAACAATCAATCCTAACATTAAAAAATAGAAATTGGATCAACATGACTCTTGGTGTATTTGATTTTGCCTACTTCGGGCTTGGTGAGCTTTTCAGTCCACCACTTGAAGTTACTGGAAGTGCATTTTTTCTGCCCAGTCCTGCTGTTGTCACCAAAGTCAGCGGGGGCGATCGCAATGTGTTGTTGGAAGGCGATGAGTTCACCATTAGTGGCGATATCTTTCAGATTACCTACACCTACAGGGGGCAAGACCCGTCAGGAGGACTTTCCGCAGAACATTTTGGTCGCCTTTGGATCACTCTCTCAGACATTCCGCAAGATCCGGGACAACCCTGGCCGGCCGTCGATGACACTTCCATCATCATCTGCTTCGCCGCCGGCACCTTGATTGCCACGCCGGATGGCGAACGGATGGTCGAAACCCTGGCCATCGGTGATCTGATCCTCACCACCGACGGTCGCGAAGTTCCGGTGCGGTGGATGGGCCGGCAGACGCGTCAGAAGCTATTCACACCGGAGCGCAGCTATGCCCCGGTGCGGGTGCGGGCCGGTGCCCTGGCGGTGGGCGTGCCGCACACCGATCTGATCCTCACTGGTGACCACGCCTTGATCATTGATGATCTGGCGATCAATGCTTCGGCGCTGGTGAACGGCACCACCATCACCTTTGAGCCGATGGCCGATCTGGCCGATAAGATCACCTACTGGCACATTGAGACCGAGGGTCACGAGGAAATCCTGGCCAATGGAGCACCGACAGAAACCTTCGTTGATTACGTCGGGCGCCGCAGCTTCGACAACCATCAGGAGTACCTCGATCTGTATGGCTGCGAGCGGATCATCCCGGAGATGACACGGCCCCGTGTCTCCTCACGGCGCCAACTCCCAGCCGCCACCGCGGCACGCTTTGGCATCCCACGTTTTGGCGACGACATTGACGCCGATTTCGCAGCACTGGTGCGAGCACTCCTGCCGGTATGAGCTGATCAGGAGAAGTCTCAGTTTCCCCTAACGTTTCTACGATATACATCCAGCAGAACCGCACCAGAACCCGCAATCTTTCCGGCTGCATTCCAGTAACGTCGCGTGCTTTTGTAGGGCAATGGGACGTGAACTTGGACCTCACGCCCCAGTTCCCATCTTGGACGGATTGTGAGGTCTGCCTTTTCGCAGCGCGCCTGGGTTCGGGACAGGTACCAAGCGACGGCTCTGCTCAGCAACCCAGGACCGGTCTTTGACCAAGTGCTGTCGTTGTGACGTTCCGCCAACGCCCTGCGAGCGGCAGCGGCGGCCCACACAATGGCCGGGTGATGGGGTGGGGCGAGAACAAGGTTGTTGCTGATGAATCCGTGCGGCTCGGCATACACGGTCAGCCCGCGATGTGCACCGATCAATGCGGAGGCGTCGCCCACTAGACGGTCGTCGCCGTCGACATACATGCCACCTTCAAGCATGATCCAGCACAAGCGGAAGTAGTCGCTCTCCTCTGCTGGCGAGTTCGCTGCACTGAACGCTGTTTCCCACTCCTTGCCCAATCGACTGGCGAGAAAATGGCGGGCCGATTGGCGATCAAATCGCTGATAGTCAATTCCTTTGGTGCCCTCCCATGTCGCCATGATCGAAGCGATGTCGGCAGGTGGTTGTGGCGTGTTCCAGTACTGCATCATCTGATGCGGCACACGACCGTAGCCTTCTTGAAATCCACGGCTTCGCCAGGAGCTGATCGAGCGCACGGCTGCCAACACAGAATCCCTGACGTCTTTGGCTGCACCGTCTTCTCCCATCACGAGGCGTTCTGTGAGCAGAATGCCGCTAAAGGTCACACCAAAGTGCGCTGCAGCTTTTGGCGGCAAGGTACGCCGTACTTCGGCAGATTGCACCATGGCCACCTCAACATGGCCGTGGCCGAAAAGTGCATGATTGATTGAACCCAGTTGGCGGCTGCGAATCTCCGTAACTTCAATGCCATCGTGGACCACAAGTGCCTCTTCCAACTCTCCGATGTGCAGCAAGCAGCTGGTTCGCATCGCCTGCAAGGTTGCCTGGGGAATCTCGGCTCTGGCTGCGGCCTCGTCAAGCACCTCGCGAGCCTCCTTCGCCTTGCCAATGGCGATCAATGCCGATACGTGGGCGTTCAGGGTCGGAGCATGAAGGGGTAAGGCGCGCCGTGCACGGCGCAGGTATCGCTCGGCCAGACGCAGGCGCCCTGCCTGCCGAAGGAGGCCATGGATCGTCGCTGTGATAGCCGTGCTGGAAACCTGAGCACGGTCGACCTTTCGGCGGGCCAGCGCTGTTTCAGCACCACAGGTCAGGGCCATCAGGCCCAGACGGTAGAGCCAGGCATCGCCAGGGCCAAGCCTCATGCCTAACGACTCGCCCAACTTGACCCAATCAGGATCACCCCCCCGATGCAGATGCGACAGAATCGCTCGGCATAAATCCAGGCTTAGGTTCTCGTGCTGCAAGAGTGCCGTTGCCGCCTCTTGGTAGTCGCGCGCAGCGCCAGACACGTCGGCAGCCAGACAGACGTCCCAGAGTGACGCGGCAGGCAGGGATACAGCCGCGCTGTTCACCAGGGGCGCCGCGAGGCGCAGGGCCGCGGGTCTTGTCGTCGGGGACAGGTGCGGTAGTGCCTTGCAAACGAGTTCGGCAGACAACAATCGCCGGGTCGGATCAGCGCAGGAAAGGCCCAGCCGCAATTCAGCGTCGAAGATCTTCTCAAGCCCCACAGCGTCATCCGCCGCTCCGAGGGTGTCAATCCGCGCCACCACGGACGGCCTGTGCTCCGGTGACTCAGCCACGATCGCTTCCAGCATCGCCAGGCTGGCCACGACATCACCGGCCGCACGCAGGCTGAGCGCCAGTTCGTGACGCA